>NZ_CM128247.1:0-1368333 GCF_052828525.1 Vannielia sp. SX4 | reverse complement strand
CGCCTCCGTGTAGCCATGCGCCTTTGCCGCCCGCGCCTTTGCATCCGCGCCCGGGGCACAGAGATACACGCTCCGCTCACCCTCGCTGTTCTGAAAGGCAAAGCGCTCGCGGTCCGGGAAAGCGGTGTTTACGACGGCATCGGTCGAACAGGCCGAAAGCAGCGCGGCGGCGGTGAGCAGCGAGAGGAAACGGGTCATCAACAAGGGTCCTTCGGTTCAGTCACGTGACTGCCCGAGGCGGTGATGCCCCAAGGCAGCTCCGGTCAGCCGGAATGGAGAAAATGCAGCACGTCGCCGTCCTGCACAACATAGGCTTTGCCCTCGGCGCGCATCTTGCCCGCCTCCTTAGCGCCCTGTTCACCATTTCCGGCTATGTAGTCAGCGTAGGCGATCGTCTCGGCCCGGATGAACCCTTTTTCGAAATCGCCATGGATCACGCCCGCCGCACGCGGGGCCGAGGTGCCCTCCGGGATCGTCCAGGCGCGGGCCTCCTTGGGACCGACGGTAAAATAGGTTTGCAGGTGCAGCAGCTCGTAACCCGCCTTGATCAGCCGCGAAAGCCCGGCTTCCTTCAGGCCCAGTTCCTCGAGGAACATCTCTGCCTCTTCGGCATCGAGCTGGCTGATCTCTTCCTCGATCTTTGCAGAGATCACCACGGCAGCAGCGCCCTGTTCGGCGGCCATCTTGGCTACGGCCTCGGAATGCGCGTTGCCGGTGGCCGCCTCATCCTCGGCCACGTTGCACACATAGAGGATCGGCTTGGTGGTGAGCAGCTGAAGCTGCCGCCACGCCCGTGCGTCCTCGTCGGAAACCTCAACCGAACGCGCCGGTTTGCCATCTTCCAGTGCCGCCTGGGCTTCGGCGAGCAGGCGATCCTGCTGGGCCGCTTCCTTGTCGTTGCCTTTGAGCTTGCGCACCAGGCCCGCGCGGCGCTTCTCGATGCTCTCGAGGTCGGCCAGCATCAGCTCGGTCTCGATGGTCTCGGCGTCGGCCACCGGGTCAACCCGGCCCTCCACGTGGGTCACATCGCCATCTTCGAAGCAGCGCAGCACATGGGCCACCGCATCGCACTCGCGGATGTTGGCCAGAAACTGGTTGCCCAGCCCTTCGCCCTTGCTCGCGCCCTTCACCAGCCCGGCAATATCCACAAAGGTCATCCGCGTCGGGATGATCTGCTTGGAGCTCGCAATCGCGGCGAGCTTGTCCAGCCGGTCATCCGGCACCGCCACTTCGCCCACGTTGGGCTCGATGGTGCAGAACGGAAAGTTCGCCGCCTGCGCCGCCGCCGTGCGGGTAAGCGCGTTGAAGAGCGTCGATTTGCCCACGTTGGGCAGCCCCACGATGCCGGTCTTGAAGCCCATTGCCTTGCCTCCGATTGTCCGAGCCGCCTTCTACGGCGGGCCGGGGGCAAGGGCAATGCCCGCTTGCCGCTTGCACCCGCGGCCCTGCGGCTTAGAACGGGTGAAGCCGCCCCCAAGCCCAAGCAAGGCCAAGACCGTCCCCATGCTTCGCCCGATCCTCGCCCTCGCCCTCGCCCTGCTGGCCGCCGCGCCCGCAACCGCGCAACAGGACGAAACCTTCTTCTTCCTGCTCACCGCGCCGCAGCTGACCTGCCTGCGCGACAATGCAGAGACCTACGCGCCAGCCGAGGGCCAGACCGCCTTTGTCACGTTGGCCGACTGTGGCCAAGGCAGCCCCAGCCCGGCGCCGGATGCCGCGCAGTTCTCCACGCCCGACATTTCACTCTTCGACGGCACGGAAGCGCCCGATGCGGTGGTCGCGCTCTCGGCGCAGGATTTTGCCTGCCTCGCCAAGCTGGAGATCCCGCAAGAGTCCGGGCTGCTCGCCTTCTACCCGGAGCGCTGCGATGTCGAACCCCGCTGAAGAGGCGGCCCCGCCCCGCTCGCGCATCCGCCGGTTCTTCAAGCCCGAGATGGATATCGACACGCTGGCCCATATCTTCACCCTCGTGGTGGCCGTGGCCGGTATGGCGAAGTTCTTCTACGATCAGGATCAGGCCACCAAGGCCGAGAACCGCGAACGGGCGATCACCTATATCAACGCCTACACCGAAGACCCGCTGCTCGGCACCCGGCAGGCGCTCTATGATTTCTGGGCCGGTCAGCCCGAGCTCGTTGCCATGATGCGCGGCCAGCAGATGACCCCGCGCAACTATGCCGCCATGTTGCAAGCCTCGGTGTTCCGCACCGGCGCGGCCGAGCCGATCCGCGAGCCGCTTCTGGTGCTCGACAGTTTCTACAGCCAGGTCAGCTTCTGCGAGAGCGCCGGCCTCTGTGACACCGCCATCATCGACCGCTACTTTTGCGAACATGCCCGCCGCGACGCGCAGGCCTACGCGCCCTTCTTCGCGCATCTGCGCACTCAGAGCGGCGACACGCGCATCGGGGTTGAGCTGGCCAATTTCGCCGGACGGTGCACCCCTGTAGGCGCGGAGCAGCCCACGGGCTGACGCGGGATCGTATCAGGGTTGACCCACAGTCATTCGCGCAATTATGTTGATATCAACTTACAAAGGAGACCCGACATGGAAGCCACCCCCTATCTCTTCTTCAAAGGCACCTGCCGCGAAGCCTTTGAAACCTATGCAAAAGTCTTCGGCTCGCCCGAACCGGACCTGATGACCTACGCAAACCTGCCCGAGGCGGACAAGGCCCAGATGCCCGACATTCCCGCCGACGCGGTCATGCACGGCAGCATGAAAATCGGCGAAAGCCTGATTTACGGGTCCGACGACATGATGGGCGAATTCATCCCCATGGCCGGCTGCTCCATGGCCGCAACCCTCCCCGACGAGGCCGCAACCCGCGCGGCTTTCGAGGCCCTCGCCGAAGGCGGTGAGGTGCGCATGCCGCTAATGCCCATGTTCTGGACCCCGCTCTTCGGCACCCTGACTGACCGCTTCGGCATCCGCTGGATGGTCATGGCCGAGGGCGAACAAGGCTGATCTTTCCTGCCGTGGCGGGTCACCCACCTGCCCCGGCTATGTCTTTATGCATTGCCCTCCCGACCCTGTGACTGGCATGTTCTGCGACAGGAACATATACAGAACATCATGGTCAAACGCACGCTGCAAGACAAGCTGGCGATCCTCGCAGACGCCGCCAAATACGACGCCTCATGCGCCTCCTCTGGTGGGGAGAAGCGCAACAGCAAAGATGGCAACGGCCTCGGTTCCTCCGGCGGCGCGGGCATCTGTCATGCCTATACGCCCGACGGCCGCTGCATCTCGCTGCTGAAAATCCTGATGACGAACTTTTGCATCTACGATTGCGCCTACTGCGTGAATCGCGTGTCGAGCCGGGTAGAGCGAGCGCGGTTCTCGGTGGAGGAGGTCGTGCATCTCACCGTCGAGTTCTACCGCCGCAACTACATCGAGGGGCTGTTCCTGTCGTCCGGCATCATCAAATCACCCGATGACACGATGGCCGACATGGTCCGCATCGCCCGAACCCTGCGGGAGCTTGAGAACTTTCGCGGTTACATCCACCTCAAGACCATCCCCGATGCATCGCCCGAACTGCTCGACGAGGCAGGCAAATGGGCCGACCGGCTCTCGATCAACGTTGAACTGCCCACCGAGCAGGCCCTGACCTCGCTCGCACCCGAGAAATCCGCCCAGCAGATCCGCACCGCCATGGCCGGCGTCCGCGCCCGCCGAGAGGCCGCGAAGGAGCCAAGCTGGAAAGGCCGCCGCGGCCGCTTTGCGCCCGCCGGGCAAAGCACCCAGATGATCGTCGGCGCCGATGCGGCGAAAGACAGTGACATCCTCGCCAACTCATCCACGCTCTATGCCAGCTACAAGCTGTCCCGCGTGTACTACTCCGCCTTCTCCCCCATCCCCGATGCTTCGAAGGCTCTCCCGCTCATCCGCCCGCCGCTGCAACGCGAGCACCGGCTCTATCAGGCCGACTGGCTGATGCGGTTCTACGGCTTCGACGCGGGCGAGATCGCCCCCGCCTCCGGCATGCTCGACCTCGAGATCGACCCCAAACTCGCTTGGGCGTTGCAACACCGCGAGGCCTTTCCTGTCGATATCAATCGCGCTTCCCGCGAGGCCCTGCTCCGAACACCCGGCCTCGGCACGACCAGCGTAAAACATATCCTCGCCGCCCGGAAGCACCGCACCCTGCGCTATGACGACCTCCTCAAGATCGGCTGCAACCTGAAGAACGCGAAGCCCTTCATCACCTGCCCCGGCTGGTCCCCCCGTGGGCTGACCGATGAAGCCAACCTGCGCGCCCGCTTTGCTCCGCCGCCCGAGCAGCTCTCACTTTTCTGATGCTCACGGTCCGCCTGCCAAAAATCGGGTCGGTTGCCGCATGGCGCAGCGAGGCGCGCAAGCTTGCTGCCGAGGGGATAGGCGCCGAGCATGTGCGCTGGACACAAGACAGCGAGCAGGATCTGTTTGCATCCGACGACGCCCCGCGCGGCGCCCCGGTAGAAATCCGGCTCTCCAAGCAGGCGCTCTTCGATATCGAAAGCAGCCTCTACCATCGCGACCCCGAGCGATTTGCCCGCGCCTACGCCCTCGTTCTCCGCCTCGGTCGCGGCGAGATCCGCTGGGGCGGCCGAGCCGACGACGCGCTGCGCAAGCTCCTGCATCAACGCAAGGAGGTGGGCCGCGACATTCACAAGATGCACGCATTCGTCCGATTCAACGAGGTGACCGAACCGGGTGCCAACCGCCGCGCCTTTGCCGCTTGGTTCGAGCCCGGCAACCCTATCACCGAGGCTGCCGCGCCCTTCTTTGCCAAGCGGTTCGGCGATATGGACTGGGTGATCGCGACGCCTGACCTGACCGCCCG
Source organism: Vannielia sp. SX4 (assembly GCF_052828525.1). The sequence goes on along the minus strand of NZ_CM128247.1, from coordinate 1,363,507 downwards.
CTTCATCGCTGGCCAGCTGACGTTCGAAGACACCCGGGCGAATGTTCGGCCGCCCGAGGATGCCAGCCACGAGCTTTGGCGGACCTATTACGCCAACATCTTCAACCCCGCGCGCCTGATGCCCGAGGCGATGCGCTCGGAAATGCCCAAAAAATACTGGAAGCACCTGCCTGAGGCTCGGCTTATCCCCGAGTTGATCCGCACGGCCCCCGCCCGCGCGGCGGAGATGCAGGCCAAGATGCCTTCCATCCCGCCCGCCTTCGCCGCCAAGGCCGTCGCGACCCGTGCGCCGATGCCGGAGGGTGTGACGCACGAGACCTTCAAGCAACATCTCGATGCCTGCACCCGCTGCCCGATAGGATGCCGCGCCACTCAGGCTGTCGCGGGCGAAGGCCCGTGGACTGCGCCGCTGATGGTGGTTGGTGAGCAACCGGGCGACGCCGAGGACCTCTCGGGCAAGCCCTTCGTCGGGCCGGCTGGCCAGCTTTTCGATAGCTGCGCGGCAAAGGCCGGTCTGGCGCGAGAGAAGGTGTACGTCACCAATGCGGTGAAGCACTTCAAGTTCACCCCACGCGGCAAACGCCGCATACACCAGCGCCCTGACGCCGGGGAGGTCGAAATTTGCTCATGGTGGCTCGATCTCGAGCGGCAATGGGTGAAGCCGCGGTTGGTTCTCGCAATGGGCGCTACCGCCGCGCTGGCCCTGACCGGGTCGGCAAAGAACATCACCGCCAGACAGGGGACGGTAGAAGCCACGAAGGACGGGACTCCGGTGCTCCTGACGACCCATCCCAGCTATCTGCTACGGCTGCCCGACCGGCAGGCGCGGATTGCCGCCGAGGTGCAATTTACCAAAGATCTGAGGGCGGCCAAAGCAATGCTCGCCTGACCGCCCTTTAAGGCCTTAACCGTGCTCGGCGCTCACATCTTTCAACGCAGCTTCAACGCCCTTCAGGATCTCGGCCACCCCCTCTTCGTCGATGATCATCGGCGGGCAGAAGGCGATTGTGTCGCCAAGGTTTCGGGCAATGACGCCGTGGTTCATCAGCGCCACGTTCATCGCTGTCCCGAGCGCGCCAACCGGCTTTTCTTCCTTCGCTTTGGCCGGATCCATCTCCAGCGCTGCGATCAGGCCAATGCCCCGCATTTCGCCCACAAGGCCGAACTCGTCAGCCAGTTTCTTCAGCCCGGCCCGCAACGGCTCGCCCTGTTTCGCGGCATTGGCGACCAGCCCGCGCTCTTCGATAATCGCGATGTTCTCGAGCGCTACGGCGGCCCCGACCGGATGGCCAGCGCCAGTGACGCCGTGGCCCAGAGTGCCGATCCGCCCCGACTCGTCCTGAATGGGCGCATAGGCGCGTTCGTTCAGCAGCACGGCGGAGAGCGGGAAGTAGGAGGAGGTGATCTGCTTGGATGTCACGAGGATATCAGGCTTGATATCAAAGGTCTGACTGCCCCAGAGGTTGCCCGTCCGGCCAAAACCGCAGATAACCTCGTCGGCGACCAGCAGAATGTCGTACTTGGCCAGCACCTCCTGGATCTTCTGCCAGTAGCCTTTGGGCGGCACCACCACGCCACCTGCCCCCATCACCGGCTCCCCGATGAAGGCTGCGATGGTATCGGGGCCTTCGGCTTGGATCATCGCGTCGAGATCTGCGGCGCAGCGAGTGGCGAACTCCTCTTCGCTCTCGCCGTCCTGCCCCTCTTTCCAGTAGTGCGGGCAAGTGGTGTGCAGTATCTGCGGCAGCGGAAGGTCGAAGCTCTTGTGGTTATAGGGCAGGCCCGTCATCGAAGCCGAGGCCACGGTAACGCCGTGGTAGCCCCGCAGACGAGAGATGATCTTTTTCTTCTCTGGCTTGCCCAGTGCATTGGAGCGATACCAGAGGAACTTGACCACAGTATCGTTGGCCTCGGAGCCGGAGTTGGTGAAATAGGCCTTGCTCATCGGCACTGGCGCGAGGCTCACCAACTTTTCCGCGAGGTCAATCGCGGGGCCATGCGAGCGGTGGGCGAAGGTCTGGTAGTAGGGCAGTTTCTGCATCTGCTCGGTAGCAGCTTTCACCAGCCGCTCTTCGCCAAAACCTACAGCCACCGACCACAGGCCGGCCAGCGCCTCGACGTAGCGCTTGCCTTGGTTGTCAAAAACATGAACGCCCTCGCCCCGTTCGATCACCGTTGGGCCGACCTCCTGATGCAGCTCGGCGTTGGTGTAGCTGTGCAGGTGGTAAGCGATGTCGCGGGCTTCAGGCGAGTTGGGCGAGTGGCGATTCATGGCAGGGCCTTTCCGTAGGATTTCGCGGCCCAGCATCCACAGGCGCTGGCGGATGTCACCCCCCAGAAAGCGCAGGCTGAAAAACTAGCGTATCGGCGCGGCCAAGGGCAGCCCGAGGCCCCTCAAGGCTTCCGGGGTATCGCGGGGCAGCTGTTGTGCTGCGGTGTACTCACCCACGCCCGGCCGGTGGGCGAGGTATCGGGTGAAAAGGCCCACGTAGAACTCCAGATCGTGCCTCTTTTCCTGCAAGGTCTCCAGCCGCGCCTGCACCCGTTCAACCGGCCCGGCATCGTCATAGGATTTGGGAAGCTCGAAACGCAGCATGTCCAGACAGGGCAAGAGCAGATCGAGCAGGGCCATCGCCGCCACCGAGTGGAGCGCATTCTCGGCAGCATGCTCCGTTCGATGGCGCGGCAGAAGCAGCGCCTGCACAGAACCGAAGGCCCGCATGAACCTAACCCAGACCTTTTGAATCCCGTCGATGGCAGTTTGCGCAGCGACCCGGATCCCCACAAGGGAGAGATGGGCGATTGGCACATGAACATCGGCATCCGCCATCAGCCCCCGGTCATGCGAGGTGGGCAGGTGCAGTTTCAGCTGTTCCAGAAAAGCGGGGGTGAAGGCCTGCTCCACCGGCTGCGGCACGGCGAAACTGGTCTTCGTGCGGGTTGCGCCGAGATCGAACTCGACCCGGTCCACAAACCACTGGTTGGTGGTTGTGTCGCGGAAGATCGACAACGCAATTTGACTCGAATTTTCAGCACCTTCCGTATCCGCACCAATCCACATCTTGCAGCCCTCGTCGCAGCCTTTTCGGAAACACGGCATTATCGGCTGGAAATCGTTACCTTATGGTTAACGGGCGGTGGACGCGGGTAAGGATGCGGCAGTCAACCGAGCTTCGTAAATGTCAGGACGACGTGGCTGACTTCTCCTGCCTCGTCCCGATACGCCCGGCCCGAGATTTGACACATTGTCTCGGAACCATCGCCGCCTGGCATCTTTGCCTCGAAATCAAATGGCTGGCTGTTGGAAGCGGCCGCATTTAGATGCTTACGGAAAGTATCGCGGCAATCTGCGTCGAACGCTTCCAGAACCCGTTCGATGTCTGACTGATCTGACGGGTCCAAGCTCAAAAGCTTGAATAGCTCCGTGTTCCAAGAACAGACGCCATTCTGCACATCATATGAGAGCACTCCGACCCCTTTTTCGGTGGCAATCTCATCGTAATGGCGTAGCAGCACGGCTTCAGTCTGGACGCGGGAGTAGTCCCTAAAAACACCGACGACCATGACCGCATTGTTCAGCCGGTCGGTGATGACCGTCCCCCCGCTTTCGACCACGATCACCTGACCATCCGCGCGGATGATCCGCGCTTTGAAGTCGAAGCTCCCCTGTGCCTCCACCGCCTTGTCGAGCTTCGCCTTCACGGCGGCACGGTCATCGGGGTGGTAGAACTCCAGCGCACGCTCGAGCGGAAAGGTCGCCGCCTCGGGTGCCATGCCGTGTATCGCAAAGGTTTCATCCGACCAGGTGACCTCCTTCTCCGGAAGGGCCACCTGCCAGGTCCCGATTTGGCCAAAACGGCGCAGGGTGTGGTTGAGCGTAGTCTCGATCGAAGACTCGAGCGACGTCACCATCAGGACGAGGCCGATCAGATCGTCGCTTGAGCTGAACAGCGGTGCAATCGTGAGCAGAAACCGCCGGTTATCCCGCCCGAACTGGCGCGAGGTGAACTTGCGGCTGAGAAGGGTCTGAGAGCAAAGATCCACCAGTGAAGGAAACCCATCTGGGAGGTGGGCCTGAGAGATATGCCCCATCGACTGACCGCGCGTCCGCAGCCCGAACTCCTCTATCGCGCGGCGGGAGGCGTGGCGAATGAGCAGACCCTGATCGAGCATGAGCATAGTCGTCGGCAGCCCGTCGACAATGCCATTCAGCTCGGCCGTCGTGCGCTGAAGCTCCGTCGAATTGACGATAAGTTCCTCATTGACGGTGATCAGCTCTTCATTGGTGGATTGAAGCTCCTCATTCGAGGTTTCGAGCTCTTCGTTCGTGCTCTGCAACTCCTCATTGGAGCTCTGCAATTCCTCGTTCAGGGATTGCAGCTCCTCATTCGAAGTCTGGAGCTGCTCCATGGTCACGTTCAGCGCTTCGCGCGTTCGGCTCAGCTCATTTTCCACATAGGTCAGGTAATCGCTGCGCTCTTCCTCATTCGGCTCCGGCGCGCTCCGCATTTCGGTTTCGATCGTGACTAGGACGTGCGGGTCTTCGTGGTCACTGGTGCGCAGCGGATAGGCCACGAGACGCGCGTAGTTGAAGCCACGGCCCTCCATCTCATGCCACTGCCCCGTTCGGGTTTTCATGTTCTTGAGGGCCACCAACGTGAGGGTGGTGCTCTCATTTGCGAGCGGGGCTTTCAGCAGTCGAAGAGAGAAACCCTTGAACACTGCATCGGTGATCTGGCTGAACGGCGCGAGGTCGCCGTAAACCTTGAGCACTGTGCCCTCATGGTTCACCAGCACCGCATTCTCCGCCACGGCCTTTACCAGCGCATGGAAATGCTCCCAATCGTCCGGGTGATCCGACGGATGCTGCTTTTGCTGATCAAGGATCCGGCGGCTGGCACGAATGGCATGGGTCGACCCGATGCTCGCTGCATCCAGCGGCGGTGAGGTGCGCTTGGCGTAAATCTTGGCCGAGCCTTCGTACTGCACGAAATGGCCGTCCATCGCGCCGGTGGTTTCCGACGTGCCCAGAAAGAGCAGGCCATCGGGGGCAAGCGCGTATTGAATGCGGGAGAGCACCCGATCCTGAAGGTTGCTGTCGAAGTAGATCAGGACGTTCCGGATGCTCACCAGGTCAATCGACATGAACGGCGCATCCTGAAAGATGTTGTGCCGGGTGAACATGACGCAATTGCGCAGCGCCTTGTTGACCGTCAGCCGGTCGCCGGAGATATCGAAGTATTTCGCCAGAAGATCGGACGGAATGTCATCGGCCGCGCTGCGCGGATAGGTGCCCTTTCGGCCGATCGCGAGCGCGTGCTCGTCGATGTCAGTCGCAAAGATTTGGAGCCTTTCCTTGCCAAGCGCCTCCGGCCCACCAGCCGCCTCGGCATAGAGTGCAGCAATTGAATAGGCCTCCTCCCCGGTGGCACAGCCGGCCACCCATATCCGCATCTTGGCCCCCGGTTTGGCCTTGACCCGATCGCGTATCACGTCGCCCAGCACCGAAAACTGCTCGCGGTCCCTGAAAAACCGGGTCACCGAGATGAGCAGATCCTTGTAGAGCGCCTCGACCTCCTCCTGACTGCGGCGGCAGAAGTCGATGTATTCGGCGCGGGTGGCAATGCCCTTGGCCACCATCCGCCGGTGGACCCTGCGGTTGATCGTACTCTCCTTGTATTGGCGAAAATCGACCATCGTGTGGGCCAGCAGGATCTGAAAGAGGTCGGCGTTTTTAGTTGCCTCCTCGCCCATCCGTTTCAGCTCTTCGAGATCACGGGGCTTGCTGAGGATTTCTTCGAGATGCTTGCCGATCTGTTGCGGTGTCAGCACGAGATCGACGCAGCCGGTACGGATGGCATAGACCGGCATGGAGTCGTATTTCGCTGAAGTCGGCTCCTGCGCGAGCGTGATACCCCCCACCTCGCGGATCGCCTGCACCCCATAGCTGCCATCACTTCCGGTGCCGGAAAGCACCAGCCCCATGCAACGCGACCCCAGCCCTTCGGCCAAAGCTTTGAAAAGCCGGTCGGCGGAGGGCTTGGGCGTGGCCGGGTGACCCGTGGGCTTTAGAACTTCCAGCATGCCGTCATGAAAGCCCACATCACTGCCCGGCGGCGGAATGTAGATCGTATCCGGTTGCGGCACCGTTGGCTCCCGGATTTCCTTCACGTCCAGTGAGGTCTCGCGCCCAAGCAGCTTGACCAGCATGCTCTCATGGCTGGGCGACATGTGCTGTGCCAAAACGAAGGTGCAACTCAACCCTTTGGGGAGGTTCTGCAAGAATAGAGACATCGCTTCGAGCCCGCCCGCAGAGGCCGCAATGCCAACAACTATGGGCGTTTCTGCTGTGGCTTCGGCCATATATCCCCCGGCAAATTCCATAACTCAATGCGGATGCTCTGTGCCGAATTTCTAGCACCGGTTGTAAAGGGTTGCCATGTGTTTAATGGCTACGTTGAGGCCGAAGTTCGAGGCTATCTGTCCACTTGCGGCGCTTGTACGCAACGCGGCGTAGGCGCAGTCAGTGCCGTATGGCTGAAGAGCTCTTCCAACCCGGTGTTGCCGTCGATGAGGTCTGCCAGGTTCACCGTGTCCAGCGCCGCATAGAAGGCGTCCAACGCCTTGAACAGCGCTGGCCGAAGGCGGCATGAGGCCGTCAGCGGGCAGGTGTTTTCTGCTCCTTCGAAACACTCGGCAAAGGGCAGAGCCGCTTCGAAGTGGCGGAACACTTCGCCCACGCTGACACGCTCAGGCAAGGTCGCGAGCCTGACACCGCCGGATCGCCCGCGGGTTGCGCGGATGTATCCCAGCCGGTTCAGCACCGGTACGACCTGCATCAGGTGGTTGACCGAAACGTTGCAGGCCAGCGCGATATCGGCGGACCGATGCAGTTTTCCGGGGTGGCAGGCGCAGAACATCAGCACCCGCATGGCAAGATTGGTTCGTGTCGTCAGACGCATTGACGGCTCGGGCTCCTGTCGTTTTCAGGAGCCTATAGAAATTTCCGCTCCACGTCCCATGACATGGATCAAGGCCGTCAGGTGCTTTGTAGGTTGGCGTGGACTGGCCTTTCGGGCTTCAGCCCTCGATCATTTCCACCCGGGCCGCATGCCGCCCGCCCTCGAACTCGGCATCGAGGAAGGCATCGACGATATCCAGCGCCAGCCCCTCACCAACCACGCGCGCGCCGATCGAGAGGATGTTGGCATCGTTGTGCTGGCGGATCATGCGGGCGGAGAAAGTGTCGGAGCACACGCCGCAGCGGATACCGGGCACCTTGTTGGCCGCCATCATGATCCCCTGCCCCGTGCCACAGAGAATGATGCCAAGCGCGCAGTCACCCGAGGCAACCTTTTCCGCCGCAGATTTGCCATGCAGCGGATAGTGGGTGCTCTCGGTCGTCACCGGCCCGATATCCTCCACCTCCCAGCCCTTCTCGGTCACATGGGCGGCCACGGCCTGACGCAGCTCGATGGCGGCGTGGTCACTGGACAGGACGATACGTTTGCTGGCGGTCATGGTGGCTTCCCCGAAGAATGGCACTGTAGCGGCCCGAAAGCGGGCCGCATTCGCGGCGAAAATACTCACCTTTGCCACAAGGTCCAGCGAGTCTGACGCGCCGTTCAGCTCACCGGGGTGACCTCACGCGCGGCCAGCCCCATCAGGATATCGTCCTTCGAGAGTTGCCCGACCAGCGTGCCATTCTCCACGACCCCCACCGGCTCAGCCTGTGCCGTCACCGTCTCCAACCCGTCACGCACGAGGCTGTCGGCGTCGATGGTAACGGCTGGCGTGCCGGTGGCCGGCTGCATCAGATCACGAGCCCGGAGCACCCCGAGAGGATTCATATGCTGGACGAACTCGGCCACGTAGTCATTTTTCGGGTCGCGGAAAATGTCCTGAGGCGCGCCCGTCTGTACGATCCGCCCGCCTTCCATGATCGAGATCTGGTTGCCGAGTTTGAAGGCCTCGTCGAGGTCGTGGCTGACGAAGATGATGGTGCGCTTCAGCCTCTGTTGAAGCTCCAGCAGTTCGTCTTGCAGCTTGGTCCGAATGAGCGGGTCGAGCGCCGAGAAGGGTTCGTCCATCAGTAGGATCGGCGCTTCGGTGGCAAATGCGCGGGCAAGGCCAACGCGCTGCTGCATTCCGCCCGAGAGCTCGCCCACCTTGCGTTCGGCCCAGTCGGTCAGCCCGACGAGGTCGAGCTGAGTGTCGATCCGCGCGTTTGCCTCGGTACGGGGCATCCCTGCCAGTTCCAACCCCAGGCCAACGTTTTCGCGCACCGTCCGCCATGGCAGCAGCCCAAACTGCTGGAACACCATCGCGACGTGGTGCATGCGAATACGCCGGAGCGTGGGTTTGTCGGCGTTGGTCACGTCGACCATTTCTTGCCCGTCATTCACGTGAACCGCGCCGCGCACCACGGGATTGAGCCCGTTGACCGCCCGCAGCAGTGTGGATTTGCCTGAGCCGGAAAGGCCCATTAGCACGAGGATCTCGCCCTCTTTCACATCCAGCGAGCAATTGTGAACGCCGAGAACCTGGCCGGTCTCCTGCTGAATTTCACCTCGTTCCTGACCAGCATCCATAAGCGGCAGAGCACGCTCGGGATGTTCGCCGAATACGATGGAGACGTTGTCGATTTTCACAGCGGTGGTCATTTGCGCGCCCCCACGTTCAGCATCCGATCAAGCATGATGGCAACAACAACGATCACGAAGCCGCTCTCGAAGCCCAGCGCCGTGTTCACCTGCCCCAGCGCCCGCATAACCGGAACACCAAGGCCGTTGGCCCCCACGAGGGCGGCGATGACGACCATGGAGAGCGAGAGCATGATGGTCTGGTTCAGGCCCGCCATGATCTGCGGAAAGGCGTAGGGGAGTTCGACCTTCCACAGCGTTTGCCGCGGCGTGGCACCGAAGGCACGAGCGGCCTCCAGCAGCGCCTGCGGGGTGGAGGCGACGCCAAGGTAGGTCAGCCGGATCGGCGCGGGCAGCACGAAGATCACTGTGGCGATCAGACCCGGCACCATGCCGATGCCGAAGAACACGATGGCCGGGATCAGGTAAACGAAGGTCGGCAAGGTCTGCATCAGGTCCAACACCGGGCGGAGATAGGTGTAGAGCTTGGGCCGGTGCGCGCAGGCAATGCCGATGGGCACGCCGATAGCCATGCAGACGAGACAGGCGGAGAGCACCAGCGTCAGGCTTTCGGTGGTCTCGTCCCAGTAGCCTTGATTGAGAATGAAGAGAAAGCCGACAAAAACGAAGAGGCAGATCTTCCAGCTCTTCTGAAGGAACCACGTGGCCGCAACGAAAGCGGCGATGACGAGAATCGCAGGAGGCTCCTGCATGATCCACAAGATGGCGTCGATCATCGTCTCCATGATCGACGCGAAACCGTCCAGCAGCACCTCACCGTGGTCGCGGATCCAGTCGAACACGACCTTGGCGCCCTTGCCCACGGGTATCTTGTAATCTTCCAGCCAGTCTTCCACGGCTCAGTTCTCCCCATTGTCCCTGCTTGGCCGGCGCTCGCGCGGCGCCTTTTCCTCGGGCCAAAAAAGAACCGCCCGCGGCATGGCGGGCGGTTCGGTCTTGCGATTTCGATCAGAGCCCCAGCGCGGCGCTGACGGCGGCCTTGGCATCGCCGCCATCCTTGGCGGTCACACCCGCGAGCCAAGTGTCGAGCACATCGGCATTCGCCTTCAGCCACTCTTCGGTGGCATCCGCCGGATCGGCACCGTCATCAAGGATCTGGCCCATGATGCCGTTTTCCATCTCGAGCGTGAAATCCATGTTGGCGAAGAGCTTGCCGAGGTTCGGGCACTCTTCGGAGTAACCCTTGCGAGTCACGGTGTGGACCACACCCTCACCGCCAAAGAAATCTTCTCCGCCGGGCAGGTACTTGAGCGAGAAGTTGGCATTCATCGGGTGGGGCTCCCAGCCGAGGAAGACAATATCCTGCTCATCCTTGTAGGCGCGATCGACCTGCGCCAGCATGCCCTGCTCGGAGCTTTCGATCACTTCCATCTCGGCATCGCCGAGGCCCATCTTGTTCTCTTCGATGAGCGACACGAGGTAGCCGTTGCCCTCGTTGCCCGGCTCGATGCCGTAGATCTTGTTGTCGAGCGATTCGGCGAACTTGGCGATATCGGCGTAGCTCTGCAGACCCTTCTCGAAGGTGTAGGTCGGCACGGCGAGCGTGTACTTCGTGCCTTCGAGGTTCACGTTGATCGCCTCGATCTCGCCCGACTCGATGTAGGGGCCGATGGCGCCGGACTGCGCCGGCATCCAGTTGCCCAGGAACACATCCACGTCGTCGCTCTCAAGCGAGGCGAAGGTCACGGGCACCGAGAGGATCTTTACATCCACGTCGTAGCCCAGCCCCTCGAGCACATGCTTGGCAGTGGCCGTGGTGGTGGTGATATCGGTCCAGCCCACGTCAGACATGACGACGGTATCGCACTGGGCCCAAGCCGCGGAGGCGGCGCAGATGGCAAGCGCGGAAACGGCTGCGGTGGTTTTCATGTTGGTCTCCCTGTTCGTCGGAGTGGTAGGTTCATTTTGTTGATTGACCAATCAAACAATGACCGTTTATCCCCATATTGCAAGCACTTTTGGAGTCGGCGATGAGCGTGGAACCCAAACGCAGAGCCCAGTTGGTGGAGGCGACGATACATGAGATCGGCGCGAATGGCTCGCTCGATGTGACGGTTGGCAAGATCGCCAAGCGCGCAGGCGTCTCGGCAGCGCTGGCCTTTCATTACTTCGGTGACAAGGACCAGCTCTTTCTCGCGGCCATGCGTCATGTGCTCAGCGTCTACGCCGCCGAGGTGCGTGGTGCCCTGCTGGTGTCGGACGGGCCACGCGAACGGCTCGAAGGCATTCTGCGGGCCAGCTTCTCAAGCTGCAATTTTCGCGCCGAGGTAATCTCGGCATGGCTCAACTTCTACGTTCTGGCCCGCCGTAACGAAGAGGCACGCCGCCTGCTTTCGGTCTATCACCGGCGCCTCCGCTCGAACCTCGTGCATGACCTGCGACCGCTGGCAGAACAGGAGGCCACCGAGATCGCCGAGCGCATCGGCGCGGTCGTCGATGGCCTCTACCTTCGCTACGCCTCCAACCCCGATGACATGACCGGCCAGACCGCGACCGACCATGCCCTCGCCACTTTGGCCAATGAACTCGGAGCCCTGGCATGAGCCGCCCCAACTTTCTCATCATCATGGTCGACCAGCTGAATGGCACGCTCTTTCCCGACGGGCCGGCGGACTGGCTTCATGCCCCCAATCTCAAGCGCTTGGCGGCGCGGTCGACACGGTTCAGGAACGGCTACACTGCCTCCCCGCTCTGCGCCCCCGGGCGAGCGAGCTTCATGTCGGGCCAACTGCCTTCGGTGACCGGCGTCTATGACAACGCCGCAGAGTTCCCCTCCGACCTGCCGACCTATGCCCACCACCTGCGCCGCGCGGGCTATCAGACCTGCCTCTCGGGCAAGATGCACTTTGTCGGGCCCGACCAGATGCACGGCTTCGAGGAGCGGCTGACGACCGACATTTACCCAGCCGATTTTGGCTGGACCCCAGACTACCGCAAACCCGGCGAGCGCATCGACTGGTGGTATCACAACATGGGCTCGGTGACCGGCGCGGGCGTGGCCGAGATTTCCAACCAGATGGAGTATGACGACGAAGTCGCCTATCACGCGAACCGCAAGCTCTACGATCTGGCCCGTGGGCATGATGAGCGCCCGTGGTGCCTGACGGTCAGCTTTACCCATCCGCATGATCCCTATGTGGCCCGAAAGCGGTTCTGGGATCTCTACGAGGATTGCGAGCACCTGCTGCCCGAAGTCGGGGCCATTCCGTACGATGAGCAGGACGCCCATTCGAAGCGGATCTTCGATGCGAATGACTGGCGGAATTTCGACATCACCGAGGAGAATGTTCGTCGCTCCCGCCGCGCCTATTTCGCCAATATCTCCTACCTCGACGAGAAAGTGGGGGAGCTTATGGACGTGCTGGAAGCAACCCGGCAGGAGGCGACGATCCTCTTCGTCTCCGACCACGGTGACATGCTCGGAGAGCGCGGCCTCTGGTTCAAGATGAACTTCTACGAGGGCTCCGCACGGGTCCCGGTCATGATCGCCTCGCCCGAGATGGCGCCGGGGCTGATTGAGGCCCCCGTCAGCAACATCGACATATGCCCCACCCTCTGCGACCTCGCGGGCGTGAGCATGGAAGAGGTCATGCCCTGGACGGCGGGCGAAAGCCTCAAGCCCTTGGGCCAAGGCGCCGAGCGGCAAAGCGCGGTGGCGATGGAATACGCCGCCGAGGCCAGCTACGCGCCGCTCGTCTCACTTCGCAAGGGTCGCTACAAGCTAAACCTCTGCGCCCTCGACCCCGATCAGCTGTTCGACCTTGAGGCCGACCCGCACGAGTTGACCAACCTCGCAGGTGACCCTGCGCACGCCGAGGCTTACGAGGCTCTCAAATCGGAGGCCGCCGCGCGCTGGGATCTCAAACGGTTCGACGACGAAGTTCGCCGCTCTCAAGCCCGTCGCTGGGTTGTCTACGAGGCGCTCCGCAACGGCGAATACTACCCGTGGGATTACCAGCCGCTCCAAAAGGCCTCCGAGCGCTTCATGCGCAACCACATGGATCTGAACACCGTTGAAGAAGACGCCCGCTTTCCGCGCGGCGAGTGAGATATCAATGACTTACGAAACACAGCCCAAAGCCAGCCACTACGTGAACGGCGCCTATCTCGAAGACAAGAAGGGCGAGGTGATCAAGGTGATATACCCCGCCACCGGTGAGGTGATTGCTAAGGTCCACGCCGCCACGCCCGCCGTCATCGACGCCGCGCTGGAGGCGGCAGGCAAGGCGCAGAAGGTCTGGGCCGCGATGACGGGCCGCGAGCGGGGCCGCATTCTGACCGATGCAGCGCGGCTCATGCGCGAACGCAACCGTGAACTGTCCGAACTGGAAACCTACGACACAGGCAAACCCCTGCAGGAAACTCTCGTGGCCGACGCGACCTCGGGCGCCGATGCTCTGGAGTACTTCGGTGGCATCGCCGGAAGCCTGACGGGCGAGCACATCCAGTTGGGCGAGGACTGGGTTTATACCATCCGCGAGCCGCTCGGCGTTTGCGTCGGCATCGGCGCATGGAATTACCCCACCCAGATCGCCTGCTGGAAGAGCGCACCCGCGCTCGCTTGCGGCAACGCGATGGTGTTCAAATCGTCTGAAACGACGCCGCTCTGCGCCCTCAAGGTTGCCGAGATCCTCACCGAGGCCGGCGCACCTCCGGGCCTTTTCAACGTTGTTCAGGGCATGGGCGAAGTGGGTTCACGGCTCGTGACGGACCCGCGCGTCGCCAAGGTCTCGCTCACCGGCTCCGTGCCCACCGGCCGCAAGGTCTATGCCGCGGCAGCAGGCGAGATGAAGCACGTTACGATGGAACTGGGCGGCAAATCCCCCCTCATCGTCTTCGACGACGCCGATCTCGACAATGCGGTCAGCGGCGCGATCAACGGCAACTTCTATTCCTCCGGTCAGGTCTGCTCCAACGGCACGCGAGTCTTTGTACAGCGCGGCATCAAAGGCGCCTTCCTCGCCCGTCTCGCCGAACGGCTGAAAGACGCGGTCATTGGCGACCCGATGGACGAGGTCACCAACTTCGGCCCGATGGTCAGCGCCCGGCAGATGGAAATCGTGGAAGGCTACATCGAGAAGGGTGTGGCAGAGGGCGCGCGGCTCGTTGCAGGCGGCAAACGGCTGGACCGCGACGGTTTCTTCCTCGCCCCTACCGTCTTTGCCGATGTGAAAGACGAGATGACCATCGCGCGAGAGGAGATCTTTGGCCCCGTCATGGCCGTGCTGGACTTCAAGAACGAGGCCGAGGTGATCACCCGCGCAAACGACACGGCCTTCGGCCTCTCTGCCGGTGTCTTCACCCGCGACATCAGCCGCGCCCACCGGGTCATTGGGCAGCTGAAGGCCGGAAGCTGCTTCATCAACTCCTACAACGATGCCCCGGTGGAGGCGCCCTTCGGCGGCGTCAAGGCCTCCGGCGTCGGGCGGGAGAACTCCAAGGCGGCGATCGAGCACTACAGCCAGCTAAAATCCGTCTACGTCCGCATGGGCGATGTCGAGGCCGCGTTCTGATGCAGGCCGAATACGTCATTGTCGGCGCAGGCAGCGCGGGCTGCGCCATGGCGGCACGGCTCTCGGAGGCTGGCCGTAAAGTGCTGGTAATCGAGCACGGCGGCTCCGACTGGGGGCCGTTCATCAACATGCCCGGCGCGCTCAGCTACCCGATGAACATGTCGCGCTACGACTGGGGCTTTCAGTCCGAGCCAGAGCCCCACTTGGGCGGGCGCCGGATGGCAACGCCGCGCGGCAAGGTGATCGGCGGCTCCTCCTCCATCAACGGCATGATCTACGTCCGCGGCCATGCCCGCGACTTCGACCACTGGCGCGATGAAGGCGCCGAGGGCTGGGGCTATGCTGATGTGCTGCCCTACTTCAAGCGCATGGAGCACTGGCATGATGGCGGCCACGGCGGCGACCCGGCATGGCGCGGGATCGATGGACCGTTGCACGTGACCCGCGGCGCGCGGATGAACCCGCTGGTGCAGGCCTTTGTCGAGGCGGGCGTGCAAGCAGGCTATCCGCGCACTGGCGACTACAACGGCGAACAGCAGGAGGGCTTCGGCCCATATGACATGACCGTCTGGCGCGGCGAGCGCTGGTCGGCGGCCAAGGCCTATCTCAAGCCCGCGCTCAGGGGGCCGAACTGCGAGCTTGTGCGGGCCTTCGCCCGGCGTGTGGTCATCGAGAATAGCCGCGCCGTAGGTGTCGAGGTGGAGCGCGGTGGCAAAGTCGAGGTGATCCGTGCGGAGGCGGAGGTCATTCTGGCAGCCAGCTCGATCAACTCGCCCAAGCTGCTGATGCTCTCCGGCATCGGACCGGCAGCGCATCTGGCCGAGCACGGGATCGAGGTGGTGGCCGACCGTGCGGGCGTGGGCCAGAACCTTCAGGATCATCTCGAGCTCTACGTGCAATATGCCTCGGCCCAGCCGGTCAGCCTCTATCGCTACTGGAACCTGCTCGGCAAAGCCTATGTCGGCGCGCGCTGGCTCTTTACCCGCAGCGGTCCAGGCGCGAGCAACCAGTTCGAGAGCGCAGGGTTCATCCGTTCGGACGCCGGGGTGGACTATCCCGATATCCAGTTTCACTTCCTCCCCATCGCCGTTCGCTACGACGGCCAAGCCAGCCCCGAGGGCCACGGGTTTCAGGCCCATGTGGGCCCAATGCGCTCCCCTTCACGCGGCGAGATCACCCTGAAGTCCGCAAACCCGGCAGACGCGCCCCGGATATTCTTCAATTACATGAGCGAAGAGCAAGATTGGGTCGATTTCCGCCGCTGCATCCGCCTCACCCGCGAGCTGTTCCGTCAGGAGGCGTTCAAGCCCTTCGTGAAGCACGAGATCCAGCCGGGCGATGCAGCGCAGAGCGACGAGGCGCTCGACGAGGTGATCCGCGAGCACGCCGAGAGCGCCTATCACCCCTGCGGCACCGCGCGGATGGGCCGGGTGGACGACCCGCGATCGGTGGTCGACCCGGAATGCCGGGTGATCGGCGTGGAGGGGCTGCGGCTGGCCGACAGCTCGATCTTTCCGCGCATCACCAACGGCAACCTCAATGCGCCCTCGATCATGGTCGGCGAGAAGGCCGCCGACCATATCCTCGGGCGCACGCCGCTGCCCCCGCAGAACGTCCAGCCTTGGATGCACCCCGCTTGGGAAACCGCCCAGAGGTAGGGAACCGTCGGCGGCGGCGGGCCGTTGTCATCCGAGGTGGGGCGCAATCTGCGGGACAGGCATCAAATCGCGATGAGTTTGGTTGCAGCGACGCGGCTTTTGCCTATGGTTCGGCGAAGTCGAGGGAGCGCAGCAACACCGTGAAAATTCGTCAGTCTATTTGCCTGTTCGCAAGCGCTTTTGCCCTTCTTTTCAGCAGCCTACCCGGCGCCGCGCAAACCAAGATCGGCCTGTCCGTCAAAGGTGGCAACGACGATCTTCGCGAAGAGATCATCGCCGTTCTCTCCACCCGATCACTGCTTGTTGAAGGCGAGACAGACCCTCAGGGCCTCGTTGCCGCTGCACAGGCGGATTATCGCCGCATCGTCGCGGCGCTTTATGGCGAGGGATACTACGGCCCGGTCGTCTCGATCCGGCTCGATGGCCGCGAAGCCTCCGAAATGTCGCCCTTCGCGGTGCCGGCACAGGTTGGCCGGATCAACGTGCTGGTCGACCCCGGCCCGCTTTTCCGCTTTGGCCGCGCCGAGATCGCACCGCTTGCGCCCCGCACCGAACTGCCGCCGGGCTTTCGCTCAGGCGAACCCGCCAAGGTGCCTGTAATCGAGGAGGCTGGCACAGCCGCGGTCGACCGCTGGCGCGAACTGGGCTTCGCCAAGACTGAGGCCACCAGCCAGCGGATCACTGCAAGCCATCCGGCGCGCAGGCTCGATGTTTCGGTCGGCTTGAACCCGGGTCGCAAGCTGCGCTTCGGCAGGCTCATCCCCACCGGAAATGCCCGTGTACGCAGCGACCGGATCATCGAAATCGCAGGCCTGCCCACTGGCGAAACCTTCCACCCCGATGAAGTCGACAAGGCCTCGACCCGGCTCCAACGCACCGGGGCATTTCGCTCGGTGACCCTGAGCGAGAAGCTGGTGGCCAACCCGGACGGCACGCTGGATATCAATGCCGAACTGGTTGAAGCACAGCGGCGGCGGCTCGGCGTGGGGGCCGAACTGACCACGCTTGAGGGCGCCACGCTTTCGGCCTTTTGGCTCCACCGCAACCTCTTTGGCGGCGCCGAGCGGCTGCGCTTTGACGGCGAGATCAAAAACATCGGTCTCGGCGACGAGAATGGCGTCGATTACAGCCTCAGCGTCCTTTACGGACGCCCCGGCACCTTCAACGCCGATACCGATCTTTACATCCGCGCTGCGATCGAGCACGAGGACGAGCCGCTCTACCTCTCACAAAGCTTCGAGATCGAAGGCGGCGTGACCCGGATTGTAAACGAAGAATACGAGTTTCAGGCCGGGCTCGGTCTGCTCTATTCGCACACCGAAGACGATATCGGCATCCGTGATTTCACCCTCCTGACACTCCCCTTCAGCGGCACACTCGATCGGCGCGACAATGAGCTGGACGCGAAGAACGGCTATTTCCTGAACGTCGATTTCACGCCGTTCGTTGGCATCTCCGGCTCTGGCAACGGAGCCCGCATCTATGCCGACGCGCGTGGATACCGCAGCTTCGGCGCGAGCGAAAACATCACGTTGGCCGGGCGGCTCCAGCTTGGCTCGGTAGTCGGCACCGATGTGACGGAAACCGTTCCCGATTTCCTCTTCTACTCTGGCGGCGGCGGCACCGTGCGCGGGCAGCCTTACCAATCGCTCGGAGTAACGCTGCCGGGCGGCGAAGAAATCGGCGGTCGCAGTTTCCTTGGGGCCTCGGTCGAGCTGCGCGGGCAGGTGAGCGAGAAGATCCAGGTTGTCGGCTTCTACGACTTCGGCCTCGTCAGCGCCGAAAGCTGGCCCGGTCAGGAGGGCGAGAGCCATGCGGGCGCGGGCCTCGGCATTCGCTATCAAACCGGCCTTGGCCCGATCCGTCTTGACGTGGCCACACCCGTCGGCGGCGACACCGGCGGTGGCGTCGAGCTCTACATCGGCATCGGGCAGGCATTCTGATATGCGCCGCTTCGCCCTCATCCTCCTCCTGCTCCTCGCCCCCTTCGCGGCCCTTGCGCAGGAAACCGCCTCGGAAGAAGCCGACAAAGGCTACCTGACGAACCTTCTGCAAGACGTTCTCTCAGACGCGGGCCGCGCCGTTGTGATCTACGGATTTCAGGGCGCCCTTTCGTCCCGCGCCACAATCGATCGCATCACCATCGCTGATGGCGAGGGCACCTGGCTCACCGTCGAAGGCGTGGTGCTGGACTGGAACCGTGCGGCCCTGCTGCGCGGACGACTCGAAGTCTCGGAATTCTCCGCCGAGCGCATCGTCATGCCCCGTGGCCCGATCACTGAAGGCACGCCTTCCCCGGAGGCCACGCCCTTCGCTATCCCCGACCTCCCGGTCTCTGTCGATATCGCCAAGTTGGCGGTGGACAGGGCCGAGATCGGCGCGGCGCTTCTGGGACAAGATGCGGTGATGCGGCTCGCGGGTGACGCGCATCTGGACGGTGGCGGGGTCGACGTGGACCTTCAGCTTGACCGGCTGGATGGGAAGGAGGGCGACATCACCCTCATCGCACGCTACGACCCGGCAACAGAAGAAGCCGCCGTGAACCTTTCCATGCGCGAAGGCCCGGCGGGCATTGCCGCGGGCAAACTCAACATACCCGGCGCACCCGCCCTCGACGTGACGCTGCAGGGCGAAGGCCCGGTGAGCGACCTCATCCTCCGACTTGCAGTGGCCTCCGATGAGGAGGAGCGGCTCGGCGGCACCATCGCACTCTCGGCCAGTGAGGAAGCGGACGCGCCCTTTACAGTCTCCGTCGATCTGTCGGGCGACGTGACCCCCCTCTTCGCCCCCGACCTGCGTGATTTCTTCGGGCAAGACATCAGCCTCGCCGCCACCGTAGCGCGCGACGCCGAGGGCGAGCTTTCGCTCTCCGGCCTGTCGCTCGGCGCGCGGACGGCGACGGTTGAAGGTGATTTTCTCTTCAGCGCCACAGGCTGGCCCCGCCGGATGGACCTTGCCCTCGCCTTGGCGGACCCGGCGGGCGCGCCCGTCGTGCTGCCGTTCGGCGGCGGCGATACCTCCGTCTCCCGCGCCACGCTCGAACTGGACTACGATGAAGCCAATGGCCGTGGGTTTACCGCCACCGCCGAGGCGGCGGGTCTGCGCACCACCGGCTTTGTCGCCGAGGCCATTACCTTGGGCGCGCAGGGCAACATCACCTCCGGTGAGGCCGAAGAGATCGGCGCGGTTGCGGCCAATGTTACCCTCGAAGCGCGCGGCCTCACGCCCGAAGACGAGGCACTGGCCCGTGCAATGGGCGAGGCCATCAGCGGGCAGCTCACGCTCGCCTACGACGAGGGCCAGCCGCTCCGGCTCTCGGGCCTGAACATCGCAGGGGCAGACTTTGGCCTCACCGGTGAAGCCACCCTCGATGGCGTCGACACGAACCTGCTGACCGGTCTCGACCTGCGCCTTGCCGCAGAAGATCTCACCCGCTTCGGCCCGCTCGCCGGGGTCGATCTGCAAGGCGCTGCTGCGCTCGGGATCAAGGGCACCGTGGCCCTGCTGTCCGGCGCCTTCGACCTCGGACTGGAAGGCACCACGACCGACCTCGCCATTGGCCAAGATACTGTCGACAACCTGCTGGCCGGCGATGGCCGCATCAACGTCAGCGTGCTGCGCAATGAAGAGGGCATCAACCTGCGCCGCGCCGAGGCGCGTACGGAAGTGGCGGCGATCACGGCTGATGGGACTGTGGCCACCAATGCCTCCGCCCTCAATTTCACCGCCGACCTGCCCAGCCTCGCGCCGCTTTTCCCCGAAGAGCAGGCTAGTGGCGCGGCACGCTTGAGCGGGCGGGTCGCACTCATCGGGACCGAGCTGCAAACCGCCTCCATCGCGGCGCAGCTCTCGGATGACAGCGGAACTGTTCTTTTGCCTGTTGGTGGCGGCCTGCAACTCTCCGGCGGCACGCTCGACCTAGGCTACGGCGCCGAAGAGGGCCGCTGGCGGCTGAACACGGTTTTCCGCGATTTCTCTACAGAGGGCTACGGCGCCGAGGCATTTACCCTCCAAGGGTCGGGGACCTTGGCGCAAACAGAGGCTGGCGGGCTGGCCCGCGCCGACGGGCAACTGGTGCTTTCCGGCGAAGGCATAACGGCGGCCGATACCGATATGGCCCGCGCCATTGGCGAGGCGGCGCAGCTCGAGACCACCTTCGACTTTACCGCAAACGGGCCACTCGAGCTGACCGACATCCGCTTCACCTCTGCCGATACAACGCTCATCGGCAATGCGACCCTTGCTGCACCCGTTGGCCAAGGCCCGATCAGCTTTGATACTTCGCTCACCACGCCCGCTCTCACCCGCTTTGCCGGGCTGGCGGGGATCCCGTTGACAGGCGCGGCAAATGTGACCGCCAAGGGCACCTACCAGCCAGACGCGGGCAGCGCCCAAGTCCGGGTCGATGGCACCACGCAGGGGCTCGGCATCGGCAACGCGCGCCTCGACCCGGTGCTTGGCGGCGCGGGCAGGCTCGGGGCCGATGTGACCTACGCGACGGGCGATAGTCTCACACTGACCAACCTGATCGTGGCGCTTGATGAAACCGAGGTGACCGGACGCACCACGCTTTCCGACCCGCTCGGCAAGGCACCGATCACCTATGATCTCACCATCAACGCGCCTGCACTTTCGCGTTTCTCCTCACTCGCGGGCCTTCCCCTCACCGGGGCAACCCAAGCCACGGCGACCGGGCTCTTCGGCCCGGCGACCGGTGCGCTCGACCTTGCGCTCGATGGCACCGCGCAGGGCCTCGGCATCGGCAACGCCACGGTCGACAAGCTCACCACGGGCAACTCGAGCTATGGAGCCCAGATCAGCCGCGCCAATGCTGAAAGCGAGATCACCATTGAGAACGGCCGCTTCGACGGCCCCAACCTTGATGTGACGGCAAGTGGCACGCCCAGCCGGATCACACTGGATGCGCGCCTTGCCAACCTCGGCCTCCTCGCGCCGGACTTTGCGGGCCCGGCAACGGCAAGCGGCACCATCACCAGCGAAGGCGGCACCACCGGGCTTGATATTTCCGCTACCGGGCCGGGCGGCACCACGGCTCAGGTGAACGGCACGATCACCGGCAATCAGGGCAACCTCGCGATCACCGGGCAGGCGCCGCTCGGCCTCGCCAACGCCTTCATCGCCCCGCAGCGCCTGAACGGACCGGCCACCATCGACCTGCGGCTCGATGGCCCGCTCGCGCTGGAGAGCCTCACAGGCAGCATCCGCGCCTCGGGTGCCCGGGCCGTGGCACCCGAACTCGGGGTGTCGTTGGAAGGCATCAACGCCAACGTCATCCTCTCCGGCGGTTCAGCACGGGTGGAGGTCGCCGCAACCGGCGGCCAAGGCGGCGGCGTGGCGGTGCTGGGCACCATCGGCCTCTCCGCGCCGCAAAGCGCTGATCTCACAGTCACCTTCCGCAATTTCGCTCTCCGTGATCCCCAACTCTATGATACCTCCGTCAGCGGCGCGATCACCCTCGCCGGGCCGCTCTCGGGCGGCGCAGGCATCACCGGGAGGCTGGAGCTTGGCCGCACCGAAATCCGCATTCCGTCCAGCGGCATGACCGGCATCCATGACATTCCCGACATCACCCACGTCGGGGCCTCCCCGGCCGTGCGCAACACGCAGGATCGTGCGGGGCTGAACGAAGGCGGCAACGGCTCCGGCGGCGGCGGGCTCGCTTTGGATATCACCCTCGCCGCGCCCAATCAGGTGTTTGTCCGGGGCCGCGGCCTGGATGCCGAGCTCGGCGGATCGCTGCGGATCACCGGTACCACGAGCAACATTGTGCCCATCGGCGCATTCGAACTTGTGCGCGGCCGACTCGACATTTTGAGCCAGCGGTTCCAACTCACCGAAGGCGCCGCACGCCTCACCGGCAGCTTCGACGCCAACCTGCGCCTCGTGGCGACCACCGAGAAGAACGGCTACACGATTTCGGTCATCCTCGAAGGCTCGCCCTCCGATCCGCAGATCACCTTCACCGCCGCGCCCGACCTGCCGCAGGATGAGATCCTCGCGCAGCTGATCTTTGGGCGCGACCTCACCACTCTTTCGCCGCTTCAGGCACTCGAGTTGGCGAGCGCCGTCGCCACGCTGGCCGGGCGTGGGGGCGATGGCATCATGGGGCGGCTGCGAGATCAATTCGGGCTGGACGACCTTGACGTGAGCCAGAGCGAGGAGGGCAACACCGCCGTCCGCGCGGGCAAGTACATCAGCGACAACGTCTACTCGGATGTGGTGGTGGAGAGCGACGGCACAACGGAGCTGAACCTGAACCTGCAGATCGGCCCCAACGTGAACGTCAAGGGCTCCACTTCGTCGGACGGCAACTCCGGGATCGGGATTTTCTTCGAGCGAGATTATTGAACGGCGGACCGATTGGCGCCCACCCTACGGCCTGACCGAAGGGTGGGTGCAACTTCACAGATGCCAGTGCGTTACCCGTCGATCCGGATCACCGCGTTGGTCGGGTCGTAGGGGCTGTCTTCGGTCACTTCGACATCCCACAGCTTGTCCTGCATCTTCACCTTCAGCTTGGTACCCGGCTTGGCGAGATCGGGTGAGACATAGCCCATGCCGATGCTCTTGCCGAAGGCGACCGAGTAGCCGCCCGAGGTGAGACGGCCCACCTTCGTGTCACCGTCATAGAGCGCCTCGCGGCCCCACGGGTCGGCATCATCCGGGCCGTCCACGAGCACAGTCACGCACATCGAGCGAATGCCCTTGGCCTCCATCGCCGCCTTGCCGTGGAAGTCCTTGGTGAGGTCCACGAAGCGGTCGAGCCCGGCCTCCAGCGGCGTGGCATCGCGGCCAAGCTCGGTGCCGAAGGCGCGGTAGCTCTTTTCCTGCCGCAACCAGTTTTGCGCCCGTGCACCAACAAGCTTCATTCCGTGCTTCTCGCCTGCCGCCATGAGCTGATCGTAGAGGTAGGTCTGCATCTCGATCGGATGATGCAGTTCCCAGCCCAGCTCGCCGGTATAGGCCACGCGGATCGCACGAACAGGACACATGCCCAACTCAATGTTACGCATCGACAACCACGGGAAGCGCTTGTTGGAGAGCACCGTGGACGGATCGCCATCTTTCACCAGCTCGTTCAGCACATCGCGGCTCTTAGGCCCAGCGATGGCAAAGACGCCCCACTGGGTGGTGACATCGTGGATATCGACATACCCGCCGCCCGCAGCCATGAAATCCTCCGCCGATTTCATCAGGAAGTCAGCGTCATAGGCCGTCCATGCGCCTGCGGAGACCAGATAATACTCGTTCTCGGCAAGCCGGACGATGGTGTATTCGGTCCGGGTGGTGCCGGCGCTGGTGAGCGCATAGGTCAGGTTGATCCGGCCCACCTTGGGCAGCTTGTTGCAGGTGAAGTGGTCGAGGAAGGCAGTCGCGCCCGGCCCGCGCAGCAGGTGCTTGGTGAAGGCGGTAGCGTCGATCAGGCCCACGCACTTGCGGATCGCCTCGGCCTCACCCTTGGCATACTCCCACCAACCGCCACGGCGGAAAGACCGTGCATCCTGATCGAAGCTGTCCGGCGCGTCCAGCGGGCCAAAGTAGTTGGGCCGCTCGAAGCCGTTGACGCAGCCGAATTGTGCCCCAGCCGCCTTCTGCCTGTCGTAGGCCGGGGCGGTGCGCAGCGGGCGGCAGGCTTCGCGCTCTTCGTCCGGGTGATGGAGGATGTAGACGTGCTCGTAGCATTCCTCGTTCTTGCGCGCCGCATACTCGGTGGTCATCCAATTGCCGTAGCGCTTGGGATCGAGGCTCGCCATGTCGATCTCGGCCTCGCCCTCCACCATCATCTGGGCAAGGTAGTAGCCGGTGCCGCCCGCCGCGGTGATGCCGAAAGAAAAGCCCTCGGCCAGCCATATGTTGCGCAGCCCCGGCGCGGGGCCGACCAGCGGGTTGCCATCAGGCGTGTAGCAGATCGGGCCGTTGAAATCGTCTTTCAAGCCGGACTCGGCGCAGGAGGGCACGCGCTCTGCCATGGCCATGTATTGGTCGGCGATCCGGTCGAGATCGAGGGGGAACAGATCGGCGCGGAAGCTGTTGGGCACGCCATATTCAAACCGCGCAGGTGCGCCATGTTCGTAGATCCCGAGAATCCAGCCGCCACGCTCCTCGCGGGCGTAGGACTCATTGTCGGCATCCCGCACAACTGGGTGCTCGGGGTTGCCCGCCTCGCGCCATTTGACCAGTTCCGGGTCCTTGTCCATCACGATGAACGTGTGCTCGACCGGAATGGCGGGCATCTTGATGCCCAGCATCTTCGCGGTGCGTTGCGCGTGGTTGCCCGAGGCGGTCACCACATGCTCGGCGGTGATGACCACCTTCTCGTCGCTCTCGACAAGGTTGCCGCCCTTTTCCACCATCTTGGTGCAGGTGACCTCCCAGTGGGTGCCGGTCCAGTCGAAGGCATCGGCCTGGATCTTGCGGACGATCTCGACGCCGCGTTGACGGGCGCCCTTGGCCATGGCCTGGGTCACATCGGCAGGGTTAATGTAGCCATCTTCGGTGTGGTAGATCGCGCCTTTCAGGTCGCCGGTCTCGATTAGCGGCCAGCGTTCCTTGATCTGCTCGGGCGTCAGCCACTCGTACTTCACGCCGCAGGTCTCGGCCGTCGAGGCATAGAGCATGTACTCGTCCATGCGCTCCTGCGTCTGCGCCATCCGCAGGTTGCCGACCACGGCGAACCCCGCATTCAGCCCGGTCTCTTCTTCCAGCGTCTTGTAAAAATCGACCGAGTACTGGTGGATGTGGGTGGTGGCATAGGACATGTTGAACAGCGGCAAGAGCCCGGCCGCATGCCAGGTTGAACCCGAGGTCAGCTCATCCCGCTCGATGAGCATGACATCGTCCCAGCCCGCCTTGGCAAGGTGATAGGCGATGGAGGTTCCGACGGCGCCACCACCGACGACTAGGGCTTTCACATGGGTCTTCATTGAGGGCACGCGCTCCGGGCTCAGGTTGCTTGGCGCCACTGTCACCAAATCCCGCGCGCCGTGCCACGGGGTTTCGACACCTTGCAGCCAAAAGCGACATTCGCCGCCCCTTGCGACCTTTGTGCTTTTGCCTTTTGCCCCCGCATCCTCTACCCAGCCCCGCATGGACGTGTGCACCACCATTCCGGACCTGCGCCGGGTTGTCAGGGGCTTGCGCGCAGGGGGGAGCAAGGTGGGCCTCGTGCCGACCATGGGATACCTGCACGCGGGCCATATGCGGCTTGTCGAAGAGGCACAGGCGCGGGCCGAGGCGGTTGTGGTTTCGATCTTCGTGAACCCCACCCAGTTCGGCGACCCGAAAGACCTTGAGACCTATCCACGCAACACCGAGCGCGATCTGGAGATGCTGCGCGAGGCCGGTGTGCAGGCGGTGTTGATGCCACAGGTGGCCGACATCTACCCTGAAGGCGCAGAGACCATCGTGGAGACGGAGCGGCTCGCAGGCATGCTGCACGGCGCGGTGCGGCCCGGGCATTTCAAGGGCGTCTGCACCGTGGTCGCCAAGCTCTTCAACATCGTTCAACCCGATTTCGCCTGTTTTGGCGAGAAGGATTATCAGCAACTCCAGATCATCCGGACGATGGTGCGCGACTTGCACTTTTCTTTGGAGATCGTCGCCGTGCCGACCGTGCGCGAGCCGGACGGGCTTGCGATGTCGTCCCGCAACGCACGCCTCACGCCCGCAGATCGCGCCGCCGCCGTTGTGCTGAGCCGGGCGCTGGATGCCGCTGAGGCTGGGGGTGGAACGGTCGAGGATATGGCCGAGGCGATCCGGAAGGTCATTGCCACCGAACCCCGCGCCGACCTGCGCGGGCTCGACATCACCGAAGCCCGCAGCCTCGCGCCCGTTACCGGACAGCCGACAGGCCCGATCGCCGTGATGATCTCCGCCGAATTCGGCGGCATCCTGTTGATCGACCAGAGAGAAATTACGCCCCAAGGAGCACGCCCATGAGCACCCAGGCCCCGATCCGCCGCATGACCGTTCCGCAAATCGCCGCCCGTAAGGGGGGTGAGCCGATCGTGTCGCTCACCAGCTACCACGCCCATACAGCGGCCATTGTCGACAACCATGCGGACTTCATCCTCGTGGGCGACAGCCTTGGCATGGTGATGCATGGAATGGAGAGCACGGTGGGCGTGCCGCTCGACCTGATGATCATGCATGGGCGCGCCGTGGTGCGAGGCACCAAGCGGGCGCTGGTAGTGGTGGATATGCCGTTTGGCAGCTACGAGGAGAGCCCTTCGGTGGCCTTCCGCAATGCCGCCCGGATCATGAAGGAAACCGGCTGCGGCGCGGTGAAGCTGGAGGGCGGCAAGCGCATGGCCGAGACGATTCGGTTCTTGACCGAGCGCGGCATCCCGGTGATGGCCCATATCGGCCTGACCCCGCAAAGCTCGCATGTGATGGGCGGGTTCAAGACCCAAGGTCGCGATGAAGACACATGGCCGCTGCATATCGAGGATGCCAAGGCTGTGTCAGAGGCCGGGGCTTTTGCGCTGGTGGTCGAAGGCGTGGTGGAGCCGCTGGCGCGGGAGATCACGCAGGCGGTTGAGATCCCAACCATCGGCATCGGCGCTTCGGCGGAGTGCGACGGGCAAATCCTCGTGCTCGAAGACATGCTGGGCCTGAACCCTTGGGTGCCGAAATTCGTGAAGAAATACGGCGCCTTGCACGAGGCCATCGAGAAGGCCGTGGGAGAGTATGCCGAAGAGGTGAAGTCCCGCGCCTTCCCCGGCGAAGATCACATCTACCGCTAAAGTCTCAGAGCATCGCCGGTACGACCTGATCGGGCGGTCGGTGACCATCGGCGAAAGTCTTGATGTTGATGAGCACCTTCTCCCCCATCTCCACGCGCCCCTCCTCGGTGGCGGAGCCCATGTGCGGGGTCAGCAGCACATTGGGCAGCTCGTAAAGGCGTGGGTTGAGCTTCTGGGTCTTGTCGAACACGTCGAGGCCCGCCCCCGCGATCTCTCCGGCTCGCAGCATCCGGGTCAGAGCATTCTCGTCGATCACCTCACCGCGGGAGGTGTTCACGATCACCGCGGAGGGCTTCAGCAGCTTCAGTCGGCGGGCCGAGAGCAGGTGAAACGTCGATGGCGTGTGCGGGCAATTGACCGAGATCACATCCATCCGGGTGAGCATCTGGTCGAGGCTCTCCCAATAGGTCGCCTGCAACTCGTCCTCCACCTCAGGGCGCAGCCTGCGACGGTTATGGTAATGCACCTGCATGCCGAAAGCTGTGGCCCGGCGGGCCACGGCCTGCCCGATCCGGCCCATGCCGAGGATGCCCAGCCGCCGCCCGGCGATGCGCCCGCCGAGGTAGCCGGTGGGCGACCAGCCCTCCCATTTTCCGGCCGTCATCACAGCGGCGCCCTGCGGAATTTTTCGTGTGACTCCAATGATCAGCGCCATCGTCATATCGGCAGTGTCATCGGTCACCACGCCGGGCGTGTTGCTGACGAGAATACCGCGCTGGCGGGCGGTGGCCACATCGATATGGTCGAAGCCCGCGCCGTAGTTGGCGATCAGCTTCAGCCTGTCGCCCGCCTGGCCAATGAGACCGCCGTCGATGGTGTCAGTGATGGTTGGCACGAGCACGTCGGTGTCTTGCATGGCGGCCACCAGCTCCTCGCGGGTCATCGGCGCGTCGCCCTCGCGCAGGCGCACGTCGAAGAGTTCGCTCATCCGCGTTTCGACCACCTCGGGCAACCGTCGCGTTACGACAACACTCAGCCGCTCTGCGCCCATGGCTCTCATCCTCCCGCTTCTCAAGGACCATCCTTGCGATAGAGTGTGCGCAAGAAAAGGCGCGGGATACAAGCGCCGGATGAGGCAACGAGTGGTGAACCCCATGGGGCGGCTGGCAGGCGCTTCCCGAGGCAGTCGGGCGATTTTTCACAGCGTTATCGGATGCTTGGCTGGCGCGGTATTGGCCAGCGCCGTACATGCGGCGGAAGAGCGCGGGCCGGTGACCAACCTGCCCCTGCCCCGCTTCGTCTCGCTGAAGGCCGATGAGGGCAACGTGCGGCGCGGGCCATCCCTCAGCCACCGGGTCGACTGGGTTTTCACCCGCCGGAACATGCCCTTGGAAGTTACCGCTGAATACGGCCACTGGCGCCGGGTGCGCGACCGCGAAGGCGCGGGCGGCTGGGTGCATTACTCGCTGCTGTCAGGCGTGCGGACAGCGCTTGTTGAAGAAGACATGGTAGCGCTTCGGATGAAGCCAGATGACGAGGCGCCGGTGAACGCACGGGCCGAGGCGGGCGTGGTGGCGCGGGTCAGCGAGTGCAACCTCGACTGGTGCTGGGTCATTGCCGGAGGCGAGCGCGGCTGGGTCCGGAAGGCTGCGCTCTGGGGCGTGAAGCGGGAGGAAATTCTCGAGTGATCGCTTTGCCTTAGCGGCAGTATGACCCCGAGCGATACCGCGCGGTATCGAAGTGGAAATGGTCTCGGTGATAGGCGTTTGCATTCGGTCCGAGCACCGTGCCGAACGGCCCACAGGCGGCCTTGTGCATCTCTTTTAGCGCCGCAGCCCAAGCCTTTGAGCCCCAGCCCTTGAGCACAGATACATAGGTGCCGTCACGCAGGGTGACGCCCGCGATATCCACCGCCCGTCCCTTGGCGTGCTCAGACAGCCGCCCGGACTTGGCGTTGTTACGGTTGCGGCAGGCATAATGCGCCACGACCTTGATCTGCTTGACCCCGCCGCCTTTGCGGCCGATGGCGGGCTTCAGCCCTTTCTTAACCCAGCGATCCAGCGCCTTGGCTGTGCCGCAATCCATCGTGGCGGTGCTGGAGAGCGAAATGCCCTGCACCGAGGTGACCTGCACCGGGTTGGCAATGCCGCACCCCTTGCCCGGCCGCCCGAAGCTGCTGACGGACTGGCCCTTGATTGAGTTGATCCCGCAGACCGAGCCTTTACGCCCGAACTTTACCTCACTGAGCGTTGCCTGTTCCTTAACGAGCCGGTCAATGTGCGGCGGGCGGGGCTGCGCCTGAAGCTGGGCATGGGCCAGCGGGCCGCGAATGACGCGGACGATCGTCAGCTGCTCAGTCTCCGCCGGGGGGCGTGTGGCCGGGCGCAGACGTGCGGGCTTGGGCGCTGCGGCAATGGGCTCGGCGTTGGCCTCCGCCTCGGGGCGCGCCTTGGGGCGGAGCGGACCTGCGGGCATGACACCGCGCGTTGAAACGACGGTTTGCGCTGCTTCTTCAGTGGCTTCCGAGGGGCGCGGCAACGGCATGAGGCTTTGCGCCGGGGCCTCTGCCAAGGCCGGAGCGGCCAGCAGGGCAAGGGCTGCGGCGAGCCGGATCAACGCTTCGCCCCGCGCCCGAAATCCGGCGCATCGGTATCCTGCCCGGCCTCGATGATGCCGCGACGGATGGCGCGGGTATGGGTGAAGTAATCGAACAACTGCTCGCCGTCGCCGGTGCGGATGGCGCGCTGGAGGGCAAAAAGCTCCTCGGTGAAGCGACCCAGAATCTCCAGCGTGGCTTCCTTGTTGTTCAGGAACACATCGCGCCACATCGTCGGGTCGGAGGCGGCGATGCGGGTGAAATCGCGGAAACCGGCGGCGGAATACTTGATCACCTCGCTGTCGGTCACGCGGCGCAGATCGTCGGCCACGCCGACCATCGTGTATGCGATGAGGTGGGGGCAGTGAGAGGTAACGGCGAGCACAAGGTCATGGTGCTCGGGGTCCATCTCCTCGACGTTGGCCCCCATGCCCTCCCAGAGTTTGCGAAGCTTTTCAGTCGCTTCCGGCGGCGTGCCCGGCGTGGGCACGAGGATGTTCCAGCGGTTGTCGAAAAGCTCGGCAAAGCCGGAGCGCGGACCGGAATGTTCGGTGCCCGCGAGCGGGTGGCCGGGGATGAAGTGAACGTTTTCAGGCAGATGCGGGGCTACCGCATCGATCACCGCCTTCTTTACCGAGCCGACATCGGTGATGGTGCAGCCCTCGGCGAGGTGCGGCGCGATCTCTTCTGCGACGCCGCCCATCGCCCCGACGGGCACGCAGAGCACGACGAGGTCGGCCCCCTGCACAGCCTCGGTGGCGGTATCGACCACACAATCACAAAGGCCGATTTCGCGAGCGATTTCGCGGGTTTCGGCGGAGCGGGCGGTGCCGATGATCTCACCTGCGAGACCGCCCCTGCGGATGGCGTGGGCCATGGAAGAGGCGATGAGGCCAAGGCCGATGAGGGCGACGCGTTTGTAGATCATCGGGCGGCCTTGAAGGTTTGGAGCGCGGCGAGGACGGCGCGGCAGTTGTCTTCGGTGCCTACAGTGATGCGCAGGCACTCCGGCAGCCCGTAGCCGCCGACCTGACGAACGATAAGCCCCTGATTTCCAAGGTGATTGAAGGCGGCATCCGCCTCCTCGGCGCTTGAGAAGCGGGCGAGGATGAAGTTGGCTTGGGAGGGATCGGCCGGGATGCCGAGGGCCGCAAGACCACGGGCCAGAAGGGCGCGGTTGCGGGTGTTCTGGGTGCGGGATTTCTCTGTAAATTCGGCATCTTGCAGGGCAGCCACGGCCCCGGCGATCTGCATAGCGCTCAGGTTGAAGGGGCCGCGGATGCGGGTGAGCGTGTCGATGATCTCGCGGGAGCCGAAACCCCAGCCGACGCGCAGCCCGCCGAGGCCGTAGATCTTGGAAAAGGTCCGCGTCATCAGGACGTTATCGCGGGAGGCGGCAAGCGAGGCCCCGCCGTCGAACCCCTCGACGAACTCGGCATAGGCGCCATCGAGGACCAGCAGGCAGCCCTCGGGCAGGCCATCGGCCAGGCGCACCACCTCGTTGCCGCCGATCATGGTGCCGGTGGGGTTATTGGGGTTGGCGAGGTAGACGATTTTTGTCTTTTCGTTGCAGGCGCTTAGGATGGCATCAACGTCGGCCACGCGGTCCCGCTCGGGGGTCACGACAGGCTCGGCACCGGCGGCGCGGGCGACGATCGGGTACACGGAAAAGCCGTGCTCGGTGTAGACGACCTCATCTCCCGGCCCGGCATAGGCCTGAGCGACGAGGTGGAGGATTTCATCGGAGCCGACCCCACAGATCAATTGATCCGCGGGCAGATCATGCGCCTCGGCAATCGCATCCCGCAACATCTGGTGGTCGGTGCCGGGGTAGCGGTGCAGGGTGCCAAGCTCGGCGGCAATAGCCTCGGCCACGCGCGGCGAGCAGCCGAACGGGTTTTCGTTGGCGGACAATTTCAGAGGATTTTCAACGCCTTGAAAGGTGCTCTTGCCGCTCTGGTAGAGGGCGATCTCTGAAATGCCGGGCTGGGGAATGGGTGCAGACATCACTTCCTCCGGTCGCAGCGTCATAGCAATCCGGGGGAAACATGCAAGATCGGAAGGGCTGAGGCCGTTAACCATGCGAGTCCGGCCATGCACAACCGATGCACAACCGATGCACATTCCATACATATGCAAAAAATGCATAGCTCGTTATAGGCCAAACCGTTACCCCATAGTGCGCCGCCCCTCTTCCCTCCTCGCCGCGCAGGCTCTAGGAGTGGGCGCGCGGGAGGACAGGCCGCATTGAGACGACACCCCACGCCATGAAGACCGCCCCCACTGAACCGCCGCGCCGCTGGGCCATGCTGGCGCTTGTCACCGGCGTGCTGCTGCTTGCGGTGGTCGCGCTGAACTTCATCCACGGCTTGGGCGTAGAGGCGGGAACGGTGCCGATGGCCGCCGCGCTTGCCGTGATCGCGATAGCCCTGCTGGCGCGCGGGCTGCGCGGCTCGCGGCTGGTGTTTCTCGCAATCTCGCTGGGCCTCACCGCATGGTGCCTCTTGATGGAGGATGCACCGGGCGAGCTGCTCTGGCCCGCGCTGGAACGCGGCAGTTTCATCATCGCCTTCTTCTGCGCCCTCGCAAGCCTGCAGCATGTGGCGGGCCGGTCGCCGATGATCGCACGGGCGGCAGCCTTTCTGGCCAACCAGCCGCCGGGGCGGCGCTACCTTGCGCTGGCCTCGGGCACGCAGGTGTTTGCCCTGATGCTGAACTACGGCGCGCTCTCGCTGCTGGGCACGATGGCGATGCGCTCGGCGGAGCGGGAGACGGACCCGGCGATCCGGACGCTGCGGGCAAGGCGGATGTTGCAGGGCGCGCAATGCGGCTTCTCGGCGTCGCTCTGCTGGTCGCCTCTGGCCTTTGCCACGGTGATCACCACAGCGCTGGTGCCGGGCGTGAAGCTGGGGACGGTGGTGCTCACCGGGATCGGCTCGTCCTTGATCATCGTGACGGTGGGCTGGCTGGTGGACCGGCGGTTGAAGGGCAGCCTGCCGGCGGGGACGGTGGTGCCGAAGCGCGACGAAGTGGCGGCGCATGATACCCGCTCGCTCTGGCCGCTGGGGTGGCTCTTGGCGGCGGTGGCGGTGCCTGCGCTGGCGGTGGATGCGATCTGGCATATCCCGCCGTCGCGCACGGTGCTGGGGCTGGTGCCGCTGATCGCCATCGCATGGGTGCTGATCGAGACCTTGCGGGGCGGCAAGCTGAAGGAGTTGGCAGCGCGGGGCCGGGATTTTGCCTTTGGTGACCTGCCCTCCTACCGCAGCGAGTTGGTGCTGCTCAGCACCGCGGGCTTTATCGGCACGGCCGCAGGGGCGCTCTTGGCGGAGGTGCTGGCCAGCTCGGGCTTCGACCTTGGCGGCGTGCCTGCGCGGCTGGTTCTGGTGCTGCCGATCCTGCTGATTCCGCTCGCCGGGCAGCTGGGGCTGAACCCGATCCTCTTCGTCTCGCTCTTTGCGCAGCTTTTGCCGACGCCGGAGGAGTTGGGGGTATCGACCATCTCGCTGGTCATGTCGCTCATCAGCGGCTGGACGCTGACCGCGCCGACCTCGCCCTTCACCGCCTCGGTGATGATCATCTCGCGGTTGGCCGGGGTGAGCCCGCAGACCGTGGCCTTCAAATGGAACGGCTGGTTCGTGTCGCTGACGGCGCTGGCGTTGGGGACCTGGGTGCAGATCCTCGCTTGAGGCGTGGCGTGATGGCGGCGGGTGGACCGGCGCTCGAAGTGGCGCAAGGCGAGCCGCGACGAGCCCGACTTACGACTTCTTCGAGCGGGCGGTGAGATAATCCATCAGCGCCATGAGCACGCCGGAGGTGACGAAGGTGAGGTGGATCACCACCAGCCAGAACAGCTCGTGCTCACCGTAGATCGCATCGGCCTCGTCATTGCCGATCTCCATGAAGCGCTTCAGCAGATGGATGGCCGAGATGGCGACGATGGAGCCGATCAGCTTCATCTTCAGGCCGGAGAAATCGACGGTGCCCATCCATGCCGGGCGGTCTGCCGGGTCGCCGATGTCGAGCTTGGAGACGAAGTTTTCGTAGCCGGAGAAGAGGACGATCAGCAGGAGGTTTCCGGCGAGGCTGAGGTCGATCAGGGAGAGGACCACGAGGATCGACTTGTCGGCGCTCATCGTCATCACCTTGGGCAGGTAATAGATGAGCTCCCGCGCGAAGATGAAGGTGAGCATGGCGAGGCAGATGGCGAGGCCAAGATACATCGGGGCCATCAGCCAGCGGGCGGCGAAAAGCGCGCCCTCGAAGCGGCGTTCGATGGGTTGGGTTTCGTCTTGGGTCGGCTCGGGCATGGGCGGCGGCTCGCGTGGCTTTGAATTCGGAAGGGTTGTAGCGGCGCGCGCGGGCGGGAGGAAGATGCGGGGTGTCGCAGTCGCATCGTGCGGGGGCTGGCCACCCGCACGGAATCAAGCCGCAGGCGCCGTGCAGCGCCGACCCGCCCCCCGGGGCGGCGCTTTGGCCAGGTTGAGACTGACCAAGAAGGTCGCGCTACCACGGCACAATAAAGTGCCACACATCACCGTTGCGAGCGCCACCCCGCAGGTCGGCGCTGCACGCCGCGGCACGGTCAGGCTTCAGGTCGCGAGCACGTTGCGGAAGGCCCAAGGCACGCTTTCGTCAATGTCCTCGGGGAAGTGCTCCCAGCGGTCCTGCAGCGGGGTCCAATCGGTGTAATGTGCCTCGACCGGGCCGAGGTAGGGGCGTTGCACCTCGAGGCAGCGGGCGTGGTCCATCTCGTCGGCCTCGACGATGCCCGCCTCCGGGTTTTCCAACGCCCAGACCATGCCGGCGAGCACGGCGGAGGTGACCTGAAGGCCGGTGGCGTTCTGGTAAGGGGCGAGATCGCGGGTTTCTTCGTTGGAAAGACGGGAGCCGAACCAGAGGGCGTTTTTCTCGTGGCCGTAGAGCAGCACGCCCAATTCGTCGATGCCTTCAACGATCTCATCCTCGGTGAGGATGTGGTGCTTGGTCTGCTGCTTGCCGGAGCCGAACATTTCGTGAAGCGAGAGCACCGCGTCATCCGCCGGGTGGTAGGCGTAGTGGCAGGTCGGGCGATACTCGGGATCGGCCCCCTGCCCCACGGTGTAATAGTCGGAGATCGAGATCGCCTCGTTGTGGGTGACGAGGAAGCCGAACTGCGGGCCGGGCGTGGGGCACCAGGTGTGCACGCGGGTGATGGCACCGGGACGGTCGAGCCAGATGGCGGCCTGGCAGCCGGTCTCCTGCCGGTGGCCGTTTTCGGGGAACCACGGCTCATGGGTGCCCCATCCCAGCTCGGCGGGTTGGAAACCCTCGGCGATGAAGCCCTCGACGGACCACGTGTTGACGAAGACGTTGCGGGGACGCGGCACGCGGCGGGCTTGGGTATCTCGCTCGGCGATGTGGACGCCTTGAACGCCGAGGGACTGCATCAGCTTGGCCCAGCCTTCGCGGGTGGTCGGCGGGGTAGCATCGGCGCCCGTATCCTTGGCCAGCGTGAGCAGGGCCTCCTTGACGAACCAGCTGACCATGCCGGGGTTGGCGCCGCAGCAGTTGACGGCGGTGGGGCCGCCGGGGTTGGCGGCTTTCTCGTCACGCACTGCCTGACGGAGCGCGTAGTTGGTGCGGGAGGCATTGTCCTGCGTGTCGAAGTAGAAGCCCGCCCAAGGCTCGGCCACGGTGTCGATGTAGAGGACGCCCAACTCGCGGCAGTGCTTGAGGATGTCGAGCGACGAGGTGTCGACCGAGAGGTTGACGCAGAAGCCTTTGCCATCGGGGAAGAGGCCGGAGAGCACCTCCTTGTAATTCTCGGGCGTCAGGGCCGTGTCGATGAAGTTGAGCTTGTGCTGGCGCAGGAAGTTGTGCTGCCGCTCGTCGGGCTCGATCACGAGGAACTGGTCGGCATCATACTCGAAGTGGCGCTCGATCAGGGGCCATGTGCCTTTGCCGATGGAGCCGAAGCCGATCATGACGATGGGGCCGTCGATACGGCCGTAAACGGGGTGGGACATGGGCAGGCTCCTTCTCTTGGCTGCCCCTGCATCGCAAATGCGGGGCGCGAGGCCAAGGTGCTGGGGGAAGTTTCATCTAAGACGCGTGCGGGATCACAGCTGCGTGATCCGGGCAGATGGGCTGAAACTTCGGGTGCCCTGCTTTCGTGTCTTCTGATGCAAACGCGGGGCAATGTCGCCCTGCTTCATAGTGACAGAGGACTTCATGACCAAATCCCTTCTGACCTCCGCCGCAGCCCTCCTTGCCCTTGGTGCTGCTCCTGCTTTCGCCGATGGCCACGCTGGCAAAATGGGTTACGCCCTTGCCAATGATGGCGGCACGCTTGTTGTCATGGCTGACATTGCTTCTCCGGGCGATGTGCAGACCTTTGACCTTGCGCAGCCGCTGCGGGCCATTGCCTACCGCCCGGTCACCGGTGACCTGCTCGGTTTCGCCGACGGCATGATCGTGACCGTGAACCCGGCGAGCGGCGAAGTGACCGACCTGGGCGCTGCCTTTGACGAGAACGCCATGATCGGCGCCGATGGCTACGTGGCCTTCGACTTCAACAACGCGATCGACGCTGTGCGGGCCGTGGGCTCGGACGGGGCGAACCTCGTGTACTTCCCCGAGGGCTTTGGCGACAATGACCCGAAGGCGAACACGGTGAAGCGCTTCACCGATGCGGCCTATGGCGAGGGCGATGCCAACGCCGGCACCACGCCGATGATCTTTGCCAACGCATACACCAACGCGATCTCGGGCGAGACGGCGGAATCGACCGCTCAGTTCGCGCTGGATGCCGCGACCGACTCGCTGGTGACGTTGGCCAACAACGACGGCACGCTGGGCACCGTGGGCAAGGTGATGGTCGACGGCGAGGCCGTAGACCTGAGCGCCTGGGGCGGGTTTGACATCATCTCCCCCGAAGAGGGCACCGACATGGCCTATGCCGTGTTGCAGATGGAAGGCGCGGAGAGCGCCGGGCTCTACTCCATCGACCTGACGAGCGGTGCGGCCACGATGATTGCCGATCTCGGCATGGGCGGCTTCTCCGGCTTCGCCGTCAGCCCCGGCATGTGATTGCTCTGACAGATCGAGCAGGGAGGGCCGCCTGAAAGGGCGGCCCTTTTTGGTGGGGTGGTTCGGTTTGGATCTATGCGCCCGGTACCACTGGCTCGAAGCAACCCCGGCAGGTCGTCACGTTGCTGGTATGCTTGGTTCGCAAGATGGACAGAAATCCGACGAAACCGGGGAGCTTTGCCCCGGGGTTTTGTTCGGGCTTTCACGATGAAGTTCGGGTCAGCTGCCAGCGAGGACAGAAACGACCATTCTTTGGCACACCTATGCTCAGGAACGTGACTATTGCTGAATGGACGTTGAGATGTCAATGTAAAAACTCACATCAACTGCAAGAAATCCAAGGCGTCACAATGACAATTTCCACAAGCGAATGGCTCGCAGCAGGAATACTGGTCGTCGGCATCGGCAAAGCCGGCTGGGATTTTTTCTTAAGTGAGAAGCTCCAAAAGCGAGATGAAGAGCAGGTAGAATTGGGCGTTGATAAGCTCAAAGAGAAGGTCAAATCGCTTAGAAGAAGTAGAAAGCGTGATTCACGGGCTAACCAAATAGCGTTCGCCGCGACTACAGCCCTTTCAGCGTGGCTGATTGCGATCGGCTTCTCCACAGTCGATCTTGACCCCAAAGACGTGTTGACTCTTAAAGCTAGCGTGTCTTCCCTAGAGAAACAGGTTTCTGAGCTTGAAGCGCGCCTTCCCAAAGAATGAAAGGGACTTCCATGTCTGCCGATCCCCTCGAAGACATTCGCCGTAGAATTAAGGACATCGAAGACGCAATTTGGCCTCCCGGCCCACCGGGACAGCCGACAATTTTTGACAAGAAAATCAAGGAGATTGAGAACAAGCTTCGAGATTTAGAAGGTCAGTTTGTCACCAAGGATATCGTTGAAGACCTAATTGATGCTGTTAAGATGCTTGCGGTCCAGCGACGGCGCAGAGGCGGCGGGGGCTACATGACACTAGAAATGTAACGGCTCTCTAGACCCCTCGCGGAACGATGCTAAACTCCAAGTGAGATACCTAGTAGCGGGATATTTCGTTGGCAAGTTCAGGGATCCCTTAGTCCAAAAGTGTCCTACAAATCGGCGAAACTCTAACTCCAAACGACGCCAGTACGAATGCTTTGCAAATGCTGAATGATTGCGTTGATGTGCTTGAGAAGACACGGACTTGACCAATTTGGACCAGGCAAATATGAGCGACCCTGAACCGCCGCGAATTGAAGAACTCTTTGGCTCGTGTTCACAACTTAGAATCATTTTTGAAGAAGCTTGTTGATAGACGTGGCGACCCCAACTCTCCGCCACCCTCACCAAATCCACCCATACCACGGAGCGGAGGATCGGGTTCCGGTCTCTCTCCTGATATCCGAACGCGGCTCGAGACCATCGAAACAAAGCTTACTTCGTTGGAGGACGGGGCGGTACCTGCTGAGATTATTGAGGACTTGATCGAGATAATTAGAATTATCTCGTTGTCATATTTTGCCCACAGGGATACTTCCCAAGAAGACAGTGACTAGTACACCACCCTACATCGCCTACCGCTTTACGAATCCTTCAACGCGCTTGTGGGAATATATCAAGCCGCAATCCCAGCTGTTATTACTGCGCAGACGCCGTTGATCGAGCAGAACTTCCGAATCCTTAACGAAAATGCGAAATCGGGAAGCATGCTTATGGCTCAGTATGCATGTGCAGCTAAAGAACTTCAAAATGAAATTCAAAAGTTGATGGAAGTGGCTTGGCGAGATGTTTATCAAGACGCCACAGCAGCAGTAAAGAAGGCGACGTCTGAGATTGTTGCGGCTCGAAAGTTGCAGCAGCAATCTTGACCCAAAATCCACCTTAAGCCGTTCTCAAAGTCGCGGTCAAGAACGACCATTTGTGTCCCACTTCTTGAAGGCGGCGTTGGTCGAACACCACGAGGGCTCCGCGAAACAACACTTGGGCCGGACTGCGGCCTCATTTCGCCAAAGGCCATCGGTTGTCGAAAAGCAAAAGGGCCGCACCTTGGGGTGCGGCCCTTCCTGTCCCTCGAAGAACGTGCCTTTGCGGCTTAGTTCTGAGCGTAGAATTCGATAACGAGGTTCGGTTCCATCTGCACCGCGTAGGGCACGTCCGACAGGCCGGGGGTGCGCACGAAGGTGGCGGTCATCTTGGAGTGGTCGGCCTCGATGTACTCGGGCACGTCACGCTCGGCGAGGCCGACGGCCTCGAGCACAACGGCGAGCTGCTTGGACTTGTCGCGGACTTCGATCACGTCACCCTCTTTCACGCGGTAGGAGGGGATGTTGACGCGCTGGCCGTTCACCTTGACGTGGCCGTGGTTCACGAACTGGCGGGCAGCGAAGATGGTCGGCACGAATTTGGCGCGATACACGACGGCGTCGAGGCGGCGCTCGAGCAGGCCGATGAGGTTTTCACCGGTGTCGCCTTTCACACGGGCGGCTTCGGCGAAGATGCGCTTGAACTGCTTTTCCGTCAGGTCGCCGTAGTAGCCTTTGAGCTTCTGCTTGGCGCGGAGCTGCAGGCCGAAGTCGGACAGCTTGCCTTTGCGGCGCTGGCCGTGCTGGCCGGGGCCGTATTCGCGGCGGTTGACCGGGGACTTCGGGCGGCCCCAGATGTTTTCGCCCATGCGGCGGTCGATCTTGTACTTGGCAGAGGTGCGTTTGGTCACCGTCTGATCTCCTTCTGTAAGGCGTTCCCTGCGGCGGGAACTATGAAGGGCGTTGTCCTCTCTCTTGCGAGCGACAGGGCATCCCCTTGCGGGGGCCACCAACACCAATTGAAACACCGGGGCGCGAACCCCGGTGGATGGCGGGCTTATACAGGCCCGGAGGCCCGAGTCAACAGGGGCTCAGGCCGCCAGACCCGCGTCGTGACGTAGGATTGCCGCCTCGGCCCCGGAGAGGGTGCGGCGGGCGGGGGCGCCATAGTCGTCGGGGCGCTTCTTCAGCCACGGGAGGCCGCCCAGCAGGCGATCCCGGTCACCCGCGTCGAGCGTGCCGAAATCGGCCTCGGCGGGATGGAAGCTCTCGGTCTCGACCCCGTTTGCGAAGAGCACCTGATGCCGGTCCATCAGGATATGAACGTAGGTGGCTTCGGTCAGCCGGTGGTCGGTGGAGATGCCGCGCAGGCCGGAGAGGTCGCGGGCGCGGACCAGCACCTCGGGGGTGTTGTAAAGCGCCTGTGCGGCCGGGCCGCGCAGCAGGAGGCGGTGGTTGGGCGAGACCAGCAGGTCGCCATCGGGAATGTCGGGCCCGAGCACGCCGGCGCGAATCCGCATGGGGCGGAGGTGGGGCATGGCGAAGAGGCGCGCGCCGGTCATCCGGCGCTGACCGGCCCACATGACCGGCTGGGCACCGTCATCGGCGGTTTGCACCATGTCGCCCTCGCCCAGTTCCTCGACCAGCTTGTAGCCCTCGGGTGTGGCGATGCGGGTGCCCGCGGTGAAGCAGATCACGCCACCCTGCGGGGTTTCACCCGGCCTCGGGGGCGTTTCGGAGGCGCTGGCCACATGGCTGACCCAAAGGTCTGCGCCCTCGGGCGGCACGCCGCCTGCGAACATCAGCAGGCCGGAGGCGCCCGGCACGGTTTCGATCCAGCTGGCCATCCAGGCCTGCTGGCCGTCGGTCACGGTGAAGCTGGCATGGGCCAGAAGCGCCTCGCCCTCTGCCACCTGCGCGATGGCCTCGGCGCGCGCCAGCGCCTTGCGGGCATCAGAGCCGCGCGCAAGCACCGCAAGCGCCTCGCCATTGCCGGTGATCATCCGCCGCACCTTGCGTGCCGCACGTTTGTGAAGGTCTGCCACGCCCTCGGCACTGCCGAGCGATAGCACATCGCCGGGTCCGTCGACCCGGGTGAGCGCCCCGCTCCAGCGCCAGGTCGCCCCCGGATGCAGGCTTTCCACGGCTGCGCCGGGGTGCCCATCTGTTTCCGTGTGCGACCAAGGGATGACAAACGTGCCGAGAAAGCCCGTTTTCATGCCTGTATGCCTGCCGATTTTCTTTTTTATTGCAGATTCGTTAACACGCGATCTCGCGCGTCACCAAGAAAAAAGTGCAGGGGAGTCAAAGGCGTGGCGCGGGGGTCACGTGCAAGGAAGGTGGCGCATCGGCGCGAGTTGGCCCCTCTTTGCGGCTGCGGTGAGGGGCCGGGGTGCAGCGCTCAGAAGAACAGCCGCAATTGCAGCGCGCCGACCAGCTGGCCTTCGGGCTGGGTCTCGAACTCTTCGGACAGGTAGGTCAGGCCGTAGAACAGCCCGCGGTTCTCGCCCTGCCAGTTCATCCCGGCGCGGATGCGGGTGCGGGTGTCTGTCAGCTCGATGCCGTCTTCCTCGGGCAGGTAGGCCGAGGAGAAGACCTTGGCGAAGTCGCCGCCCAGCAGGAAGGAGAAGCCGGAATCGGCGTTGGAGCGGATCACCTGATAGCGGTGGCCGGTGGTGCTGTCGCGCGCCATCAGCGCGACTTGGCCGTAGCTGCCGAAGGTGACGTCGGCACCGACGCGGGCAAAGCTCTCGACGCCGTGCTGCAGCTCGACGAAGGGGCGCAGGCGGGCGTTGCCGAAGGCCAACTCGCGCGAGAGTTCGGCGGAGACGGTGGCATAGCTGTTGTTTGGGATCTGGTCGCCCAGCACGGTGGTTTCCTCAAGGCCGAAGGTCTTGTGGATCGAGTTCTGAAGCTCGCCCAGCCCGGTCTGGGGGCCGGTGAGGGTAAGATCGACCCCGGCGCGGAAGTCGGCCGCGCCCATCTTGGAGTAGCTGTGCACGCCGAATGTGAGCGCCCCGGCAAAGCGGCGGTCGTCGGCGGCGGGCGCGGTGAGGCTCTGCGGTGCGATCAGCTCGGAGCGCAGGCGGAACTCCAGCAACTGGCCGAAACGGTCGGGCGCCGCGCCCTCCCAATCGGGGCCGTAGGCGATGCTCAGGGTGTAGGCGCCGGTGCGCCAGCGGTCGTAGCCATCGCCCAGCACGTCGTTGGTGAAGAGTCGGCCCCAGCCCAGCAGCGCCCGGTCGGCAGCCTGGGCCGGTGCGGCGAGACCGGAAAGGAAAGCGAGGAGAGCGATCACTCGGAGGGCGGATTTCATCGTGTCAGACCGTGTTGGAGAGCTTTTGCCCTCAATACGTGCAACCCCGGCGTGTCAGAAAGAGGAAAGGTAAAAGCTGAGTGTGAAACGCAGTGTTTCCGCAACAGCGAGGCGGCGCTAGGGTGGCGCGAACATGCAAGGGAGGCAGGATGAAACCGCTGGAAGGGCTGAAGGTTGTCGAAATGGCGCGAATCCTCGCCGGGCCGTGGATTGGGCAGGCGCTGGCCGATCTGGGCGCGGAGGTGATCAAGCTGGAGAGCCCGGAAGGGGATGACACCCGGCGCTGGGGCCCGCCTTTCGTGGAGCGGAACGGCGACGTGAGCGCGGCCTATTTCTACTCGGCGAACCGGGGCAAGGTGAGCGAGGTCGTGGATTTTCGCACGCCCGAGGGGCAAGCGCGGGTGCGCGAGTTGGTCGGCGGCGCGGATATTCTGATCGAGAACTTCAAGGTCGGCGGGCTGGCGAAATACGGGCTGGATTACGCCAGCCTCGCGGAGGTGAACCCGGCGCTGATTTACTGCTCTGTCACCGGCTTCGGGCAGGACGGCCCTTATGCCAAACGGGCAGGCTACGACTACCTTTTGCAGGGCATGAGCGGGTTGATGGATATCACCGGCGACCCGGAGGGCGAGCCGACGCGGTTTGGCGTGGCGGTGACCGATATCGTGACCGGGCTCTACTCCACCATCGGCATCCTCGCCGCGGTGGAGCAGCGGCACCGGACCGGGCGGGGGCAGCACATTGATATGTCCCTGCTGGACTGCGCCGTTGCCATGCTGGCGAACCAGGGGATGAACTACCTTGCCACCGGGGTGCCGCCACAGCGGACCGGATCGTGGCACCGCAACCTCGGCCCCTATCAGGTGGTGCCGGTGAAGGACGGACATATCATCATCGCGGTGGGCAATGACGGGCAGTTCCGCCGGTTTTGCGATGTGCTGGGGCTGGACGGTTTGG
Source organism: Vannielia sp. SX4 (assembly GCF_052828525.1). The sequence continues at coordinate 1,321,263 of NZ_CM128247.1, read as the reverse complement.
CCGATGACCCGAGGTTCTCGACCAACCCGGGCCGGGTGACCAACCGCGAGGCGCTGACGCCGCTGATCGAGGCGGTCACGGCGGGTTGGGAAAAGGCGGCGCTGCTGGCGGCCTTCGAGGGGGCCACGGTGCCGGCCGGGCCGATCAACGATGTGGGCGAGGCGCTGGCCGACCCGCAGGTGATGGCGCGCGGCATGCAGATCGCGCCAGAGGGGGTGCCAGGGCTGCGCGGGCCGTGGAAGTTTTCGGACGCGGAGCTGGCGCTGGAGCGCACCGCGCCGGTGCTGCCGAAGGCCGAATGAGCCATCGGCCCTTGCCACCCGCGCGGCCTTGCGGCAAACCACCCCGAGCACGAAGTGGAGCCCAGCAATGACCCGTATCGACGACACCTTCGCCCGCCTCAAGTCCGAGGGCAAAAAGGCCTTTGTCGCCTATGTCATGGCCGGAGATCCGGATTTTGACACATCGCTGGAGATCGTGAAGAGCCTGCCGGGCGCGGGCGTGGACATCATCGAGCTCGGCGCGCCCTTCACCGACCCGATGGCCGATGGACCGACCATCCAGCTGGCCGGTCAGCGCGCGCTGGAGGCCGGGATGACGATGGACCGGACGCTGGAGATGGTCCGCGCCTTCCGGGCCGAGAACACGACCACCCCGATCGTGCTGATGGGCTATTACAACCCGATCTACAGCCGGGGCGTGGACACCTTCCTCGCCGAGGCCAAGGAGGCAGGCGTGGACGGGCTGATCGTGGTGGACCTGCCGCCGGAGGAAGATGACGAGCTGTGCATCCCGGCGCAGGCGGCGGGGCTCAACTTCATCCGGCTGGCCACCCCCACGACCGACGACAAGCGCCTGCCGAAGGTGCTGCAGAACACCTCCGGCTTTGTTTACTACGTGTCGATCACCGGGATCACCGGCTCGGCCGAGGCGCAGGCGGGCGATGTGGCCCCCGAGGTGGCGCGGATCAAGGCGCAGACCGATCTGCCGGTGATCGTGGGCTTTGGGATCAAGACGCCGGAAACCGCTCGTGGCATCGCCTCGGTGGCCGATGGCGCCGTAGTCGGCTCGGCGATTGTGGCGCAGATTGCCGAGGGCAAGCCTGCGGCGGAGGTCACCGCCTTTGTGAAGAGCCTTGCAGAGGGCGCGCATTCGGCCTGAGGCCTGAGCGCGTAGCTGCGGATTTATGGCCCGTGCCGGAAGGCGCGGGCTTTTTGCATGTTGGAGCGGCGGTCAGGCGGGCTGGAACTTTTTGCGGGCGTGGTAGGTCAGCGCGCTGGCCATGAGCATCCGCAGCGCGTCGGTCGGTAGCGCTTCGCCCGCCTCGAAGAGCACACCGCGATTGCCGTCAAACCGGAAGCCCTCGGGGAAGAGCGCGCGGAAATCGGGGATGATCCGGGTCGCGCAATGCACGAAGACCCCGAGACTGCCCTGCTTGGAGACGGCAAGCCGCAGCGGTGAGCCAGCCTTGGTTTCAGCCGTAACATAGGCGGGCTGGCCCCATTTTAGGCATTCCTCCAGCGCTCCCACCCCCGGCGTGGCCTCGGCCACCTCGAAGACCAGCGCCCGCAAGCTGAGGAGCGCCTCGCGCAGGGCCTCGGGGAAGCCTTCGTAGACGGCGGCGACATCTTCACTGGCAAAGGGGGGCTGGGCCTTGAGCATGGCACCACTCTTTGCCTGCCGCGGGTGTCTGGCAAGAGAATTCAGAGCTGGAGGTGGATGTGATCGTCATGCCGGGCGGCGCGGCAGCCCTGAAAGCGCACCTTCGGGCCTGCGCCGTGGCGCGCGGCGAGGTGCGGCTCGACAAAGACCTTGCCGACGCGCGGATCGGCCTCGAGCAGGGCGAGGGCGGTGGTGAGGCGCGGGCTGTCGAGCGCCATGTCGCGCCAGAGCGGCTGGAGGAGGGAGAGGTTCCAGCGCAGGGTGAGGAAGCTGGGGGTGCAGCTGGTCGGGCCGTCTTCGAAGGCGAAGTAGCCGAGTGGTGAGCGAGTGCGGGCCGGGGCGTAGCCCTGCGCGTTGCGATACCAGAAGGCGAGGTCGGCCTTTTCGCCATCGTCATGGGAGAGGTGCGGCAGGAGCGGCAGGCCCGTGGCGGGGAAACCCGCATCTAGCATCACGATGACGGTGCCGGGGTGGGCGCGGGCCATGTCGGCGGCGAAACGCTCCAGCACGTCGGCCAGCTCGGGGGTGACATAGGTGCGGTTCATCGCGCAGTAGAGGCCTTTCGCCCTCAACGGCTCGCCCCAGCAGGGCACGGGTTGGCGGCCCCAGAGCGGCGCAGCAAGCCAGAGGGCAGCGGAGAGCGCGAGGTAGAGCGCAGCGAAGGCCAGCCAGCGGCGGCGGAAGAGGAGCGCGCCGAGCCATGCTGCGCCGCCGGTGAAGGTGAGCGCGGTGAGTACGACGGCGGCAAAGAGGTGGAGTGGCGCGAAGGCCCAGCGGCTCACAGCCCGGCGGCCTCCGCCTGCGCGGTGATAAGGCTCTCGACGAAGGCATCGAACTCCGGCCCCGGCTGCCGCTTTGCCAGCGTGTCGGCCAGTGGGTCGGGCACGCGGATGGCCGAACCGGAGAGCGCCTCCAGCGTGGCGTGGCCGAGGAATGGCACGTGGGCCTCCGAGTACCCGCCCTCATGGACCAGCACGAGCTTGCCGCCACAGATCTCGCCCGCCAGCGCCTTCACCCGCAGGGTCATCTCGCGGAAGGTCTCGGAGGTGCAGAACATGCGGCCCAGCGGGTCCATCGCGCCGGCGTCATAGCCGCAGGCGACGACGATCAGATCGGGGGCATGGGCGCGGATCGCGCGGAGGGCCAGCCTGTCGATCGCGGCGAGATAGCCCGCGTGGCCCACGCCGGGCGGCAGAGGGATGTTCAGATTGGCCCCCTGCCCTGCCCCCTCGCCGCGGTCGGCGGCGCTGCCGGTATCGAGCGGATAGTTGCGCTCCTGATGGATCGAGACGGTGAGCACATCGCCCCGGTCCCAGAAGCAGGCCTCGGTGCCGTTGCCGTGGTGCACATCCCAGTCGAGCACCGCCACGCGCTGCGCCCGCCCCTCGGCCTGCGCGGCCTCGATGGCGATGGCGATGTTGGCCATGAGGCAAAAGCCATTGGGCCAGTCGGGTTTGCAGTGGTGGCCGGGCGGGCGGGAGAGGCTGTAGGCGTTGTCGAGCTCGCCCTTGCAGACGGCGCGCACCGCTTCGGTGGCCAGCCCGGCGGAGAGCGCCGCCACCTCGTAGCCGCCGCGCCCGAAGGGGGTGCGCAGGCCAAGCTCGCCGCCGCCTGCATCGGACATCGTCTTGAAGGCATCGAGGTAGGCGGCGGGGTGGACTCGCAAGAGTTCCTCACGCGTGGCCTCCGCCGCGCCGCGCAGTTCAAGATCGGCGGCAAGGCCCGAGACGCTCATCAGGTTCTTCAGCCGCCGCTTGGTCTCCGGACCGTCCGGCAGGCCGCCCGCGCCGGGCTGCACGAAGCCGCCGACCGGCAGCGTGAGGGCATAGTCGCCGCCGTGGTGCCAGAAACACCGCTCATCCCAGAAAAATCCCGTTGCCATATCGCCCTCCGTCGCGGCCCGTGGCACTGAGTGCCATGGCCAAACCGCAAATGCAAAAGGGCATGCTCGCCCGGCGCGCCACCCCCGGCGCCACCTTCGCGGTGCGGGTGACACCCAATGCGCGGGCCGATGCGGTGATTGAAGAGGGCGAGGAACTGAAGATCACTACCACCGCTGCGCCCGAGGGCAGAAGGGCCAATGCGGTGGTGCGCAAGCTGCTCGCCCATGCGCTCGGCGTCGCCCCAAGCCGCCTGACCCTCAGCGCAGGCGCCATAAGTCGCGAAAAGACGTTCAGGCTGGACTGAGCCCACAAGCGCCAGCCTGTTCATTTTCTTGCTGAAAATATTCCCGGGGGGTGTGGGGGGCTGGCCCCCCACTGAAAGGCGCGGTGTGGGGGGCTGGTCCTCACGGTCTAGCGGAACTTGTCCACCAGCCTCTGGAGGGGCGAGCGCGCATCGGGCTCCGGCTCGGGGGCCGCCTCGGGGGCCTTCTCCACCACCGGCTTCTTCTCCGCCTTGGTGGGCTGCATCCGCCGGGCCACGGCGTTCATGAAACGCCCGGAATCGCCTGCCGCCAGCTCGCCCGCGCCGTCGGAGATGCCGCGCAGCATGTCCTCGAGCCAGTCCGCGTCGTGCTTGGCGAAGTCTTTCAGCACCCAGCCCGGCACCGCCTCCTTGCGGCCGGGGTGGCCCACGCCCATGCGCACGCGGTCATAATGCGGGCCGATGTGCTCGTGGATCGAGCGCAGCCCGTTGTGGCCCGCGTGGCCGCCGCCTGCCTTGCAGCGGAGCTTGCCGGGGGCGAGATCGATCTCGTCGTGGAACACAGTCACATCGGGCGGCTCAAGCTTGAAGAAGCGCATGGCCTCGCCCACCGACTGGCCGGAAAGGTTCATGAAGGTCATCGGCTTCAGCAGAACGATCTTCTCGGAGCCGAAGCGTCCCTCGCTCATCTCGGCCTGAAACTTCGCCCGCCAGGGGCCGAAGCCGTGATCCGAGGCGATCCGGTCCAGCGCCATGAAGCCGATGTTGTGCCGGTTGCCTGCGTATTTTTCGCCCGGATTGCCGAGGCCGACCCAGAGTTGCATGCTGTGCTCCCTTTGCGGCGTTCAATGCCCTGTGCGGCGGGGAAAATCCACCCTTCGCGAGGCCGGAGTGCCGCCGGTCAGCTCGCCAGGCCCGGGTCGGAGGCCGTGACCACGGGATGCTCGCGCATCCGCGCCCACCAGTCCGAGAGCGCCGGGAAGCGACCCAGCATCTCCGCCCCGGCCTCGGCGCGGGTGAAGGCGTCGATCATCGGGACGAGGTGGCAGTCCGCCCGGCTGAGCGGGCCGGTGAGCACCATACCCTCGGCGGCGATGGCCTCCAGCGCAGCCAGCGGGCGGGGTGCCACGCGCAGCCCTTCGGCCACCACCTCGGCGCTGCCTTGGTGGCCCTCGACGGGGCGGAACACGACGTGAGAAAACACCTGACGGACCAGCGGCACATAGGCGTAGGCGTCGACGATGCCGATGACCTGCGTGGCCCGCGCCGCGCCGCGCGCGCCCTCGGGCATCAGCGGCGGGCCGTCGAAGGCGCGGTCGACGTAGCCGGTGATTGCCGCGGTCTCGTAGAGGGTGAAGCTGCCGTGCGCCAGCACCGGCACGCGGCCGAAGGGGTTGAGCGCCATCAGCCCCGCGCGGCCCGCTTCGTCGAAGGGGTTCACCTCGACCTCGGCCCATTCCGCGCCCTTCAGCGCCAGCGCCATCCGGGCGGCGCGCATGTAGACGCTGAAGTGGTAGCCATGCAGGGTGAGGTCATCGGCCATTGGCAACGCTCCGTTTTGCCCTACCCTAACGCCGCGCGGGACCGCCGCGCCAGCCCCGGCGGAAGGAGCCAGAGAGATGACGATCACCCATGAAGACGAGCTGGACGGGCTGCGCGAGATCGGGAGGATCGTGGCCGAGGTGTTGCGCGACATGGGCCGCGCGCTGGAGCCGGGCATGACCACCGCCGAGCTGGACGCGATCGGCGCGGCGCAGCTGGAGCGGGAGGGCGCCGTCTCGGCCCCGAAGGCGGTTTACGGCTTTCCGGGCGAAACCTGCATCAGCGTGGGCGCGGAAATTGCCCACGGTATCCCCGGCAGCCGGGTGATCGGTGCGGGCGATCTGGTGAATATCGACGTGTCGGCCTCGAAGGGCGGGTTTTTCGCCGATACCGGCGCGAGCTTTACCGTTCCGCCCGTGCGGCCTTCGCTGGAGCGGCTCTGCCGGGATGGCCGGAAGGCCTGCCGGATCGGGGTGGCGCAGGTGAAGGCCGGGCGGCCATTGGCAGGCATCGGCAAGGCGGTGGGGCGGTTTGCCGAGGCGGGAGGCTACACGCTGGTGCAGAACCTCGCCAGCCACGGCACCGGGCGGGCGCTGCATGAATACCCCGAGGAGATTGCCACATGGCCCAGCCGAGACAGGCGGAGGATCACCGATGGGCTGGTGATGACGGTGGAGCCGTTCCTCTCACGCGGGGCACTCTGGGCGGAGGACGGCGGGGACGGCTGGACCCTGCTGAGCCACCCCCGCGCGGAGACGGTGCAATATGAGCACACGGTGGTGGCGACGCGCGGCAAGCCGGTGGTGGTGACGCTGCCGGGGTAAGGCGCACAAGCGGGGCCGCTCCGCTGTCCCGCTTGTGCGGACCGCGAGCTAAGGAAGCCTGATATCCCAAGCAAAAAGGGCGCTCCGAGGAGCGCCCTTTCGTATTCCGTCATCGCGGGAGGTTCACTCCTCTGCGGCGGCCTCTTCACCAGCAGTGGGCACCTCGTCGGCAGCCACGTCTTCACCTTCGTCCTCGTCGTCAGCGGCACGCAGGCCGGAGGGGGCGGAGATGTTGGCGATCACGAAGTCGCGGTCGATGGTCGGCTTAGCGCCTTCGGGCAGGGTGATCGACGAGATCGTCACCGTGTCGCCGATGTCCAGACCGCTGAGGTCCACGACCAGCTTTTCGGGGATGTCACCGGCGGTCACGACCAGCTCGACCTCGGGGCGCACGGCGTTCAGCACGCCACCCTTCTTGAGGCCGGGAGCGGCGTCTTCGTTCTCGAACTCGACGGGAATGAAGAGGTTGACGCGCGAGGTGCGCTTGAGGCGCATGAAGTCCACGTGGGTCGGCAGGTCTTTGACAACGTCGCGCTGCACCGAACGGCAGATCACGCGCACGTCTTCCTGGCCTTCGACCTTCATGTTGAAGAGCGTCGACATGAAGCGGCCGGCGCGCAGCTGGGTGAGCAGCTTGTTGAAGGGAAGGTTGATCGCCAGCGGGTCGGCACCGCCGCCATAAACGATACCGGGCACCATGCCATCACGGCGTGCTTGACGAGCGGCGCCCTTGCCTGTCCCCGTCCGGGCCTCGGCGTGAAGATCAGGGATCTGTCCAGCCATTTTGAGTTCTCCTAAGTTGGTGCGGACATCCTCCAAGGCTGTATGCCCGCGTGAAGGCGCTCCCTTAGAGGGGGATCGGCCGTTTGGCAAGGGGTTTCAAGCCAGTTTCAGCTTGGTTAGCCTCGCGCCATGCGTGTGCTGCTGAACCTTGCCTATCTCGTCTGCTGCGGCTGGATCACCTTCACCGGCTACTGGTGGCCCGGCCGGGCGGTTGGATTCGTGTCCGGCCCGTCAGAGGGCGAGCCGTTCTACTGCAACCAGCTGATGAGCTCGGGCGGAGAGGATGACCTGATGGTGGCCATCTTCGTGGTCTTTGCCCTGCCCTTCGCGGTGCGGGTCATCGCCATGTGGTTCTCGCGGCCGGGGCGGGCGGAGCTGGCGCTATGGGGCATTGCCGCGGCGCTTGCCTGCTTTGGGCTGTTTCTTGCGTCGCTGGATTGCGCCGCCATCTTTTACACCGCCTTTCGCCTGCCCGCGCCGGAACTGGCCGCCGCGCTCATTGCCCTGCCGCTCTCGGGGCTTCTCCTCTGGCTCCTGCGCCGCTCCGGCACCGCGCGGAGGCACCGTTAGCCGGACGGTTTGAAGCGGCTTTCAAACGACTTTGGAGATTGCTTTGGGCGGCGGCGCGTGCTCCCCATCCCGTCATGAGCCTGACCCATGCCATCCGCCTCTCCCGCCGGACCCTGCCGCCCTTCGCCGCGGTGGGCATCTTCTGGGGCGCTTTTGCTGCCTATACGCCGCAGTTGAAGGCCGGAATCGGCGCAGATGACGGCACGTGGGGCCTCGTGCTTCTGGGCGCGGCGGTTGGGTCGATCTCGGCGATGTGGCTGGCGCCGCGATTCGATGCGCGCTTCGGACGGGCGGCGATGGCGCTGGGCTGCGTGATCATCGGGGTGCTGTTTCAGGCACCGATGTGGGCGGGCGATGTGCTGGCCTTCACCGCCGCGATGGTGCTGGCGGGCGGCTCGGCGGGGCTGCTGGACGTTGTGATGAACGCGCGCCTCTCGGCCATAGAGGCCCGGACGGGCGCCTCGCTGATGAACCTCAACCACGCGACCTTCTCGCTGGCCTATGGCACCTCGGCCCTCGTGGCCGGGCTGCTGCGCGATGGCGGCACAGCCCCCGCGCTCACCTTTGCCGGACTGGGGCTGCTTTCGGCCGGGTTTGGCGCAATTGCCCTGCAACGGGAGTTGCCGCCGCCGGTGAAGGGCGAGGCACGGCCCGCACGCATGACCCTGCCGCCGGTGGCGCTTTGGGGCGGGATGATCATTTTGCTGGCATTCCTCGCGGAACAGGCGACCGAGGCATGGTCGGCGCTGCACATCGAGCGCACCCTGGGCGGCGGCGCGGCGGAGGGGGCGATCGGCCCTGCGATGCTGGGCTTCACCATGTGCGCAGGCCGGCTGGCCGGGCAATTCGCCACGGCACGGGTGTCGGAGGCGCGGATCACCACGCTGGCTGCACTGGTGACGGCGGCGGGCGCGGTGCTGGCGGCGATGGCTCCCACGCCGCTGGTGGCCTACGCGGGCTTCGGTATTCTGGGGCTTGGCGTGTCGGTCATCGCGCCGATGGTCTTTGCCCTTGCTGGCCGCCTCTCTCCGGCGGAGCTGCGGCCGGCGGTGATCAGCCGGGCGGCGGTGATCGGCTACAGCGGCTTCTTCATCGGGCCGCCCCTGCTGGGCGCGATCTCGGAGGCGGCGGGGCTGCGGATGGCCTTTGTGGCGGTGGGGCTGCTGGTGGCGGTGGCGCCGCTGCTGCTGATCCCGCTGCGCGCCTCGGCGCGGGGCACCGAGGCAGAGGCAAACTGAGCGCGGATCAGGCCTGCCAGCGGCCGCCGAAATCCTCGGGCACGAGCAGCATGTCGCGCCCGAACTGCGAGGGGTTCTGCTTGCCGCAAAGGGCCATGGAGATATCCATCTCCTTTTGCAGCACTTCCAGAGCCTTCTCGACACCCGCCTGCCCCATCGCGCCGAGACCGTATACGTAGGACCGCCCGATCATCGTGCCTTTGGCGCCAAGTGCGAGGGCCTTGAGAATGTCCTGCCCGGAGCGGATGCCGCTATCGAGCCAGACCTCGGTTTTGGAGCCGACACGCTCGACGATCTCGGGCAGCATCCGGATGGAGGACAGCGCGCCGTCGAGCTGCCGCCCGCCGTGGTTGGAAACCACGATGGCATCGGCGCCGAGCTTGGCGGCCTCTTCGGCATCGTCGCCGTCGAGAATGCCCTTGAGGATCACCTTGCCGCCCCATTGGTCCATCAGGCGCTTCACCTTGTCCCAATCCAGTGTCTGGTCGAAGTTCGCGGCGGTCCAGTCGTGCAGGCTCCGGGTGTTCTCGACGCCCTTGGCGTGGCCGACGATGTTGCGGAACTCTCGGCGCTGGGTTTGCAGCATCTGCAGGCCCCAGCGCCACTTGGTGGCGAGGTCCAGCATGACCGGGACCGAGAGCTTGGGCGGGGCGGTGAGGCCGTTCTTCAGATCCTTGTGGCGCTGGCCGAGGATCTGGAGGTCGAGCGTGATTACCAGCGCCTCGCACTTGGCCTCCTTGGCGCGGCGCACGAGGTTGTCGGTGAAGTCGGTGTCTTTCTGGGTGTAGAGCTGAAACCAGAAGGGCGCGGAGGTGTTCTCGGCCACATCCTCGATCGAGCAGATCGACATGGTGGAGAGGGTGAAGGGTACGCCGAACTTTTCGGCTGCCTTGGCCGCAAGAATCTCGCCGTCGGCGTGCTGCATGCCGCAGATGCCCACGGGCGCGAGCGCGGTGGGCAGGGCAACCTTGCGGCCGATCATGGTGCTCTCGGTCGAGCGGCCCGACATATCGACGGCCACGCGCTGGCGCAGGCGGATCTTGTCGAAGTCGGAGGTGTTCTCGCGGAAGGTCTGCTCGGTCCAGCTGCCGCTTTCGCAATAGTCGTAGAACATCTTCGGCGCGCGGCGCTTGTGAATGCGCTTGAGGTCGTCGATGCAGGTGATGACGGTCATGGTGCTGGCTCCCGGCGTGGTCAGGTTTGTTTACCAATCGCAAGGGAGGGAAGGCAAGCGTGCGGGGCGGGAAAGACGGCGGGGGCTGTTGCCCGGCGGCGAAGGGCGTTATCCCTCGGCCCGGACCGTGCGAAGGAGACCGGGATGAACATGCTTGCGAAATTCGTGTCGATCGTCGGGGGCTCGGTGGCCCTGCTGCGCCGCTTCGGCGCGCCGACGACACAGGCGATGGGCGGGGCACCGGAGATTCCGGAGGCGAAGAAGCAGGGGATCATGACCCTGAAGCTGCCCACCGCTGAGGGCTGGAAAAACGGGCGGCTGCCGACCTGCGCGCCCGGCCTGAAGGTCAACGCATTTGCCGAGGGGTTGGACCATCCGCGCTGGATCGAGGTGCTGCCTACCGGTGACGTGCTGGTGGCCGAGTCTAGCCAAATCGAGACCCCGCCGAAGAACTTCATGGATGCGGCGGCTCATGCCACGATGAAGGCGGTGAAGGCGATGGGCCAGAGCGCCAACCGTGTGACCCTCTGGCGCGATGCCGATGGCGACGGGGTGGCAGAGCATCGCGAGATTTTCGTTGAGAACCAGCGCCAGCCTTTCGGCATGGCGGTGGTAGGCGAGACCTTCTACCTCGGCAACACCGACGGGATCGTGGCCTTCCCTTTTCCGCCGGGCACCACACGGCTGGACGAGGCCGCTGCGCGCAGGCTGGTAGAGTTCAAGCCCGGCGGGCATTGGACGCGCAGCCTGATCGTGTCGCCTGATGGCAGCAAGATCTATGCTGGCGTGGGTTCGCTCACCAACATTGCTGACGAGGGGATGGAGACCGAGGAAGGCCGCGCGGCGATCTGGGAGCTGGACGTGGCCAGCGAGGAGGCGCGGATCTTTGCCACCGGGTTGCGCAACGCCGTGGGCACCGCCTTCGAGCCCAGCACAGGGGCGCTCTGGACGGTCGTCAACGAGCGTGACGGGCTGGGTGACGAGACGCCGCCGGATTACCTGACCACGGTGGTCGATGGCGGGTTCTACGGCTGGCCCTACTCCTATTGGGATCGCATTGTGGATGACCGGGTGCCGCAGGACGCCGCCAAAGTCGCCGCCTCGATCAAGCCCGACTATGCGCTCGGCGGCCATACCGCCTCGCTGGGCCTCTGCTGGATGCCGGAAGGCACCCTGCCCGGCTTTGGCGACGGCATGGTGATCGGCCAGCATGGCTCGTGGAACCGCTCCAAGCTCTCGGGCTACAAGCTGCTCTTCGTGCCTTTCGAGAACGGCAAGCCCAGCGAGACCGAGGCACCGCGCGACATTCTCTCCGGGTTCCTCTCGGAAGACGAGAAGCTGGCCTATGGACGCCCCGTGGGTGTGTGCATCGGGCCGGACGGCAAATCGCTGCTTATGGCCGATGACGTGGGCGATGTGATCTGGCGGGTCACGGGCGCCTGAGGCGGCGGTGAGCCGCGATGACGCTCATTTTCTGCGCGTCGCAGGGGAGGCGATAGAGGCCTTTCCGCCGCCGCTGCGTGCGGCGGCGCGGGAGGTGGTGGTGCAGGTGGCAGAGTGGCCTACGCCGGAGATGATGGCGGAGTTTGGCATGACCGACCCGCGCGAACTGACCGGGCTTTACGAGGGCACGCCGCTGCCCGAAAAATCCGCCAGCTTCCCCTCGCCCTATCCCGATACCGTCTGGCTCTTCCGCCAGCCGATCCTTGCCGAATGGCGCGACCGGCCCGGGCAGGACCTCGACGAACTGATTGCCCATGTCACGGTGCATGAATTTGCCCATCACTTCGGCTGGTCGGATTACGACATTTCCGAGATCGACCCGTGGTGGGAGTGAGCCGCAAAAGGCAAGGGCCGCCGGATCACCTCCGACGGCCCCTGCCCCGGTCTCGCCCGTAGCGGCTACTCCGCGGCGAGCGCCATCGCCTTGATGTCGGCCGCGCTCGGACGGTTGCCACCGATGCCCCAGTGCCCGCTCTCCACCTCCTTCACCCGGACCCAGGTGACGCCGCGCATGGCCTCGCCCTCGATCGCCACCATCGCGTCGGTGACCTTCTCGATCATCTCTGCCTTCTGTTCATTGTCGAAGACACCTTCGATCAGTTCGATATCAACCAGCGGCATGTCTCTCTCCTTTTCGGTTCAGCCGTTTCGGTGAGGGAGATGTGCCACGGGGCTGCTGCGCCGCTCCACTTCGCGGCGTGAAGCAAACCCGCTACAGAATCTGAAGTGGACGCGCCGGGGGCGGGGGTGAGACACTTGCCCATCAGGAGGTGCTGCCGATGACCGATCAGACCTATCCCCGTTTTTGCCCCGTCGCCATGGCCGCGAGCCTGCTGGAGCCGCGATGGACGATGCTGGTGCTCTGCGAGATGTGGAACGGCTCCACCCGCTTTTCGGAGATCCAGCGCGGGGTGCCCGGCATGTCACCCGGCCTGCTCTCAAAGCGGCTCAAGGAGATGGAGGCGAACGGGCTGGTGATGCGCCATGCGGGCAGCGGCGCCCACGGCGAGTACCTCACCACGCCCATGGCCGATGAGTTGCAGCCGCTGGTGCGGGGCTTGGGCGAGTGGGCCCACCGGCACGTCGATTGCGAGGTGTAGCTGAAAGGGCTCGATGCCCGGATGCTGATGTGGAACATCCGCCGCAAGGTCGACACGCTGCAACTGCCGCGCCGCCGCAGCGTGATCCAGTTTATTCTCAAGGACACGCCCGAGGGTGTTGCCAACTACTGGTTGGTGACACGGCCCGGCGAGGAGACGGACCTGTGCCTGACCGACCCCAAGCATGATGTCGACCTATATCTCTCCGCCTCCCTGCGCGACCTGACCGCCGCATGGATGGGCCATTCGAGCTTCGAGGCCGAGATTCTGGCGGACCGTATCCAGCTGACCGGCCACGAGCTGATGGCCCGGAGCCTAACTCGCTGGCTGATCCGCTCCAGCTACGCCGAGCTTGACGCGAGCGGAAGCCGGCCCGCAGCGCGGCGGGTGCGCGGCTGCTAGGGCACCTGTCGCCGTTACCTGATCCGCGCTTTCGCCACCTTGAAGTTGCGCATTTCGACGTGCAAGCCCGATGCTGGCAGTCGCGGGCGGATTGATCTGCCGTTGATGAATTCGGCATCGAAGAACAGCCCGAAGCCCGCATTGATCCGCTTGGGGTGCTTGACCTTGCCCGGTTCGCAATGGCTGGCGACGTGGCAATGCGGGTTCTGGTCGGTCGGCGCTCCCTTGACCGCATAGATGGTACGCCCGTTGCAGCGGGCCTGCATCACCCCGTCGCCCTTGGCCGACCATTTGACGAGCAGTTCGAAACGGGTCCAGTTGCCAAGCTGCCCCGGCGCGGCGCAGCGGCGGCCCATGAAGGTGAGGCCGCGGGTACGGTCCAGATCGAGCCAGACGAGGTGGTTCTTGATCAGCTCGCCCTGCCAGATCGCCACGGCGAGGCGGCTGTCGGGCCCGCCGGTGAAGGGCACGGCACGCGGGTTGTGGAAGGCGGCATGGGTGAGCCCGCCTGCCACGCGCACATCGAAGGCATAGAGCATGGAGCTGCCTGTTCTGACGTCGCCCGCCGCGAGGTAGGATTTGGCGTTGCGGTTGCCGCAGTCGCTCTCGCCGCGCCCGTCGCCGTAGCTTCGTGCCTGGCAGTCGCCGGGCAGGAGGCTGAAGCGGATCACCCCATCGCCCAGAACCTGCGGTGCGCGGGCGCTGTTGCGCCCCTCTGTCATCCCTCTGGGGTAGCGCTGCGCTGCTGCCGGCGCAGAGACGAGGCAGAAGACGAGAAGAAGGGCGAATACGGCCATCGAGGTCCTGGCGACTCCGGTCATTCAAATATCTCCCGCTGCAATGGCCCCAGCATATCACGCCGTGGCCATTGCCCAAAGCCACCACCCCATTGAACCTGCGCGCAAAACACCCGACATAAGGGCCAACTGCCAAGGAGGCCCCATGACGCAGAAAAGCCCCGCCGCCCTCGAATTCCTTCTGACCCGCCGGTCGCGCCCGGCAAAGACGCTGACCGCACCGGTGCCCACTCGCGAGGAGCTGGGGCCGATCCTGCAGGCGGCCGCCCGCACGCCGGACCACGGAAAGCTGGAGCCGTGGCGGTTTATCGTGCTGGAGGGCGCGGCGCTGGAGCGGTTGGCGGAGCTGGCCGGTGAGCGCGGCGCGGCGCTCGAGATGGAGCCGGAGAAGGTGGAGAAGTTCCAGAACCAGCTGAAGCAGCCGGGGCTGGCGGTGGCGGTAGTTTCGTCTCCGGTGGAAAGCGAGAAGGTGCCGTTTGTCGAACAGCTCTATTCGGCCGGGGCGGTCTGCCTTGCGATGCTGAACGCCGCGCTGGCCTCCGGCTGGGGGGCCAATTGGCTCAGCGGCTGGGGCAGCCATGACCGGGAGTTCGTGGCCAAGGGGCTGGGCCTCGCCCTGCACGAGACGGTGGCGGGCTTCATCCACATCGGCACCGAGACGGTGCCCGCGCCCGAGCGCCCGCGCCCTGACCTGACCAAGATCACCGCCTGGGTCTCGGAATGATCTTCTCCGACTTCGGCAAGGCCGTGAACCAGATGTTCGACGGCCGGTTCCTGCGGGTTCTGGCGATGGGGCTGGGGCTGACGATCTTGCTGCTCTTCGGCGTCTACGGCGTGTTCCTGTGGTTTCTGGACTGGGTGACGCCCGACAGCTTCACCATCTTCGGGCGGGAGGTCACATGGATCGACGACCTGCTCTCATGGGCCTCGATCGCGCTGATGGCGCTGATGTCGATCTTCCTGATGGTCCCGGTGGCCTCGGCCTTCACCGGGCTCTTCCTCGAAGACGTAGCGGCGGCGGTGGAAGACAAGCACTACCCGCAGCTGCCTGATGTGCCGCGGTTTCCGTTTTCGGAGGCGCTGCGGGATTCGCTCGGGTTTTTCGGCATCCTCATCGTGGTGAACGTGCTGATGCTGGTGCTCTATCTCTTTGCCGGGCCGCTGGTGCCGCTGCTGTTCTGGGGCATCAACGGGCTGCTGCTGGGGCGCGAGTATTACCAGATGGTGGCGATGCGGCGGATCGGGCGGCAGGCCGCCAATGAGTCGCGGCGCAGGCATTTTGGCAAGATCTGGTTTGCGGGCACGCTGATGGCGATTCCGCTGAGCTTTCCGCTCATCAACCTGTTCATCCCGCTGCTCGGCGTGGCGACCTTTACCCACCTGTTCCACCGGCTTGAACCGGGCGCCTGACGACGGACGGCTACTGACCTTCGGTGATCGGCCCCTTGGGGCCGAACCGCTCCAGCAGGTCGAAGTCGGAGACCCCGATGACGCCGGAGATGATGATCGCGCAGATCACCCCTGCCACGGGCAGGGCAATGAGGGTGGTGATCTTCAGCCGCTTGCCGAGCTTGAAGTCGGCCGGGGCACCGGCGTGGGTGCCGGGCACCACTTCGCCCCTGTCGCCTTGAGTCTCGAGCCGCACCGGCAGGACGATGAAGAGCACCATGAACCATGTCACGGCGAGCACGACGAGGGCGGCGGAAATGCTCATCAGACCTGCTCCAGCTCCACGAGGCAGCCGTTGAAATCCTTGGGGTGCAGGAAGAGCACCGGCTTGCCGTGGGCACCGATCTTGGGCTCGCCGGTGCCGAGCACGCGGGCGCCTTCGGCCTTCAGCTTGTCGCGGGCGGCGAGGATATCATCGACCTCATAGCAGATGTGGTGGATGCCGCCGGAGGGGTTCTTCTCGAGAAAGCCCGCGATGGGGCTGTTCTCGCCCAAGGGATAGAGCAACTCGATCTTGGTGTTGGGGAGGGTGATGAAGACCACCGTGACGCCGTGATCGGGCTCGTCCTGCGGCGCGCCGACATCTGCGCCGAGCGTGCCGCGATACTGGGCCGAGGCGGCCTCGAGGTCGGGCACTGCGATGGCCACGTGGTTGAGCCGTCCGATCATGTCATTCCCCTTCATAGGCAGGTGTCGGGCGGTTTATGACGCCGGGCCAAGCGCGGCACAAGCCGCGCCTTTGTCGCATTCCGACAGCCGCGTTTACGAAGTTTTAGGGAAGGTGGTGTCTTCTCGGGGGGTAACGCCTTGAGGGAGGCCTCCATGACAGACGATCTTCCGCAGTTCGCAATCCCCGCGCAGAAACCCACGCGCGACCGGCCCCTGCTGGGCGCAACCGTTCTGGTGGTGGAGGACAGCCGCTTTGCCTCGGAGGCGGTGCGGCTGCTGTGCCTGCGCTCCGGCGCACGCATCCGAAGGGCCGATACGCTGGCCTCGGCGCACCGGCACTTGCAGGTGTATAGACCAACGGCTGTGATCGTGGATCTGGGCCTGCCGGACGGCTCGGGGCTGGAGCTGATCGCGGAGCTGGACCATTCCGACACGCGCGTGCCGGTGCTGCTTGGCACCAGCGGCGACCCGGCGAGCGAGGATGAGGCGCTGGAGGCCGGGGCGGACGGGTTCATCCAGAAGCCGATCACCTCTCTGGCGGAGTTTCAGCAGGCGATTCTCACCCGCCTGCCGGAGGCGGCGCATCCGGTCGGGCCACGTGCGATGTCATCTGACGTGGTGGCCCCCGATCCGCTGGCGCTGCGCGACGACCTCGCCCATGTGGCCGACGTGCTATCGACCGGCGAAGAGGACCCGGACATGCTGGATTACGTCGCCCAGTTTCTCGGTTCGGTGGCGCAATGCGCCTCGGACGCGCCACTCGCCGCCGCCGCGCGCGGGCTGGCTACGGCCCGAGCAGCGGGCCAGCGCGGTTTTCCGGAGGCGGCAGTGATCTCGAAGCTGGTGGCGAACCGGCTGGAGGGCAACATCGCGCTATAGGCGGGTTGAGCTGCGGTGTGCCCACGGCCTAGGCGGGGTGCTTCCGGCCCCAGCGAGGCAAGCTGTGGCCTCGTCCGGCGTTGGGCGAGCCGTGCCCTCAGCGCGCCGCCCACAGGTTTATGTTTCTTGCAGCATTCTCTCCGGCTCAGAGGGCCGGGTCGGAGGCAGCGCGGACGAGGGAAGTTAGGTCGCCCAAGCGTTCCTTCTGGCGGCCTTCTTCATCGAAGTTCTCGGGCCGGAGCCAGGCGCGGTAGGCCTCGCGCAGGGCGGGCCATTCGCTGTCGATTGCGGCGAACCAAGTAGTGTCGCGGTTGCGCCCCTTTACCACCTGAGCCTGCCGGAAGGTGCCTTCGTAGGACAGGCCGAGGCGCTGGGCGGCGCGGCGGGAGGGCATGTTGAGGGCGTTGCACTTCCACTCGAAGCGGCGATAGCCAGCCTCGAAGGCCCATTCGATCAACAACAAGAAGGCTTCGGTGGAGGTGCGGGTGCGTTGCAGCTCGGGCGCCAGCGCGATGTAGCCCAGTTCGACCGATCCGGCCTCGGGCGCGATGCGCAGCAGGGCACAGGTGCCACCCCAGCGACCGGTCTCGCGGTTCTGGATCGCGAAGTGCAACGGGTCGGCACTGGCCTCGGCCTCGCGCGCCCAGCGGTGGTACTGCGTGGCAGAGGAGAACGGGCCGTTGGGCATGTAATCCCAGAGCGCGTCATGGCCGGAGTAGGCGCGGAAGAGCGAGGCGGCGTGGGTATCGGCGGAGAGCCTCTCGAGCCGTGTCCACTGGCCCTCGAGCGCGTCGAAGGCGGGCCGGGGCGGCGGGGTCCAGCCTGTCAGCTCTTCGCCCAGCATTCGCGCATCGCTCATCGATTAACCCCTTTGCATCTCTGCCAATTTCCTAGCCCTCCGCAGGAAGGAGGAAAACCCGCAAAATGGCGCGACCCTTCCACGCGAGCGCCGCATTTGCCCGAGAGAGTGGGCCCTGAGCAGAGAAAAAAGCCTGGGAGCGGCACATGAAACGGATCGCAAACGCCTTTTGGTCGGAAGACGAGGGCAATGTCACCATCGACTGGGTGGTGCTGATGGCGGGCATCGTCTCGCTCGGCTTCGCCGTGGCGGCCACCGTGGCCACCGGGGCCAAGGACGTGACCGCCGACATGGTGGAACAGATCGACGATATCGAGGTGGCGAGCGGGGCCTGAGCCCCGGCCCCCTCCCTTCAGAGCACCAGCCGGGGCGCCTGCGACATGTCGAGCCCCGGAAACACGCTTTCTGACAGCACAGTCCCCGAGAGGCCAAAGAGCCCCTCCATCGCGCGGGCCGCATAGGCGCGCACGTCTTCGGTGGGCATCAGGTCACGCCTGTCGTAGAGCGCGGCCTCTTCAAGGCCCGGCCAGCGGCCGTAAACCTTGCCGCCGCGTAGCGCCCCGCCTGCCATGAGCATCAGCCCCCCGGTGCCGTGATCGGTGCCGCGAGAGCCGTTCTCGCGCACAGTGCGGCCAAATTCCGTCATCGCCAGGATGCCGGTTTTGCCCCAGAGCGGGCCGAGGCCGACGCGGAGCAGTTCGATGGTTTCTGCCAATTGCTTCAGCGCCTTGGGCAGCCCGCTGGCCTGATTGCCGTGGGTATCCCAGCCCGAGAGCGAGAAGGCGGCGATACGGGTATCGCCGCGCAGCCGCTGGGCGGCGAACTCGGCCATTTGCAGGTGCGCGGCATTGCCGGAACTGGCCTCCATCATCGCGGCCATGTCTTCATCTTCATCCGACCCGGTGGCGACGGCCTCGGAGGCGGCGATCTGCTCGGTGAGATCGAGCGCTTCGAGCACGGCGGCCTGATAGATCGGGTGCTCTTCGTAGACCATTTCGATCAACCGCCGGGCCTGCGGAGAAAGCTCAAGCCGGGTGCCGGGGGACCAGTTGGCCACGGGGGCGCCCCCGGCGAGCATCAGCAGGTCTTCACGCCCGATGGCATAGGCGGTGTCGGCCTCGATGTCCGGCACGGCCTGAAGCATGCGGTTGAGCCAGCCGTCGCGCAGGGCGCCGGTTTTCACATCGAAGCCGGTGCCGGCCTCGAGCAGATCCTGCCCGTCGAAATGGCTGCGCTTGTCGCGGTAGGGGGTGGAGGTGGCATGGGCAAAACCCAGCTCGCCCTTGGCCCAGAGCGGGTGCAGCGGGGCGAGCGCGGGGTGGAGGGTGAAGAACCCGTCGAGCGGCAGGCCATCGCCTGCGGCCAATGTGGGCCGGGCAGCGGCGAAATGCGGATCGCCCACCGGGCGGACCACATCGAGCCCGTCCATCGCGCCGCGCAGGATGAGCACGATCAGGCGGGTGTCCCACGGGGCCTGGGCGAAGGCCATCGGGGTCATCAGCGGTGCGGCAGCCACGGAGCAGCCCGTGGAGGCAAGAAACCGGCGCCGGGTCATCAGGAGCTTGCTCATCGGGTCATCTCCGTTGGAAGGCGGGAGAGGCGAGGACGATCCCCACCCCTTCGGCGCGGCTTTCGGCGGCCTTGGCGGCAAAGAGCAGCCGCTCACCGGCTTGGCTGCCGAGCGCGGTTTCGACAAGTTCGCGGGGATCTGGCAGATCGAGCCCGTCGACCCGGCCCGCCGACATGGCCCAGTTGATCCGAACGGCGAGGCCCTGCGGGGTGAGCCAGTGCTCGCCATCCTCGGGCCAGCCATCGGGGCCATTGGGGCGCTCCCACTCCTGACCCATCAGGCCCATCGGGCGGATGATGATGCGGAGGGTGGCCTTGCGGTCCAGCGCGGCGAGTTGAGACCCCGTCACCCCGAGTGCGCGGAGGGCCGAGGTGACGAAATCGAAGGGCTGCTTGATCTTGGCGAGCGGCCCCCATGCCTCGGGGTGCGAGAGCAGGGTTTCGGTCACCGCGCCGAGGTTGCCGCCGGTCTCGGTGTAGCGCAGGCGCAGGGCCTCCACGAGGGCAGGCGGCGGCGTATCGGACACGAAGTGGACGGCCAGCTTGCGGGCAAGGTGGGCCGCGGTATCGGGGTGCAGCGCGATGGCATCGAGCGCGGCGTGGATATCTTCCAGCTTGGGTTTGCGGCCGCCGTAGCTTTGGCCCAACACTTCCTCCGCCCCCGGCTCGCCGCGCTTGGGCTCGAAGCGGACGCCTTCACGCAGGTTCAGGGTCATCCCGGCCATGAGCTCGGCCAGTTGCCGGACATCAGCCTGGCTGTAGGCCCCGCCAACGCCGAGGGTGTGGAGCTCGAGCACTTCGCGGGCGAGGTTCTCGTTCAGCCCACGCCTGCGGCCCTTTTTGGCGTTGCGTTCGGCCACGGGAGAGCCGGGGCCGATGCTTTTGTCCTGATCGAGGTAGATCAGCATCATCGGATGGGTCACCGCCGCCTTCAGCATCTCGGAGAACGGCGCCGTGATGTTCGGGCGGATCGCATCTTCGACGAAGCGCTGCACCATCCGTTGTGACACGCCCTTGCCGCGCACCGTGAAATGATCAGCCCAGAAGCGGGTGAGGCGCTCGCGCAGCGGGTCGGGCGCATCGAGCGCGCGAGCGATGGTGTGGCGCAGCATCCGGGCGTGATCGCGGCGGTTCTGGCCGCGCCAGTTGCGGTACTTTCGCTTGGCGGTTTTGTCGCCGTCCAGCTCGGCCTTCTTGAGATCGCTCAGGTATTGGAAATCGGCGTAGGTCTCTGCCATCGAGCCAATCCGGAAGGCGCGCGCCATGCTGTCATCGGCCTGCAGCGCCTCCATCATCGCCTCCGGGCTGGCCGGGGCCGGGTGGCGCGGCGAGAGCCCGTAGCCAAAGCGGATGGCGGCGATCTCGGGGGTGAAACTCACGTGGGAGTGCTCCGGGTCAGTGGGCGGCGCAGGACGGTCGGCGGTGCGGGGGCCTTTCTTCAAAGATAGGGGATCGCGGGCCACCTTGCGAGGCCCTCTGCGGTCACGCTTTTGCGCGGCGGCGGAGGGGCGCCGGGCGGGCGGGAACCTTCGCCCCGCGCCGGGCGTTTTCTGGCAAACCCTTCCAACCCAGCCCGGAGCCACGCCGATGACCGACATCTACGCAGCCATCAAGACTGACCACGACCGCCACCGCGAGTTGCTTGCCACGCTCGAAGACACATCGGGTGACAGCGAGGCCCGCCGCAGCGCTTGGGAGGAGTTCTATCACGACGTGAAGGCCCATGCCGCCGCAGAGGAAGAGACATTCTACTCGGTGCTGCTCGGCAAGACATGGGGACAGGAGCATGCCCGGCACTCGGTGCATGAGCATCAGGAGCTGGATGACATCATGGAAGAGCTGAACGAGATGGAAATGAGCTCGCCTGGTTGGCTGACACGGTTCAAGACGCTGAAGCACGACTACGAGCACCACATCGAGGAAGAGGAACAGGAGATCTTCGAGCGCGCTCGTGAGGTGATTTCGGAGCGCGAGATCAGCGGGTTCGGCAAGAAGTTCCTCGCCCGGAAAGAAAAGGAAGCCGGGTTGACCGAGAAGAAGAAGGCGGACGCTCTGGAGGAGTGAGCCCATAGGGCGGGACGTGTCCCGCCGTGCGGGGAGGCGGGCGCGGAGCTAGGCCCCGAGGCCCTTCAGCGCCTGCCGCAGCGCGCCTTCCAGCGCATCAATCGCTGCAGACACCCGCTTCGGCCGATCCCGCGCTGCGTGGCGGATCAGCCGCACCGGCTGCGGCGGCGGTCGCCGGTCCTCGAAGAGCGACACCAGCCGCCCGTCGGCGATCGCATCATGCACCTGGTAGAGGTAGAAAAAGCCAAGCCCCACGCCCGCCTCGCAGGCCGCCCGCGCCATCCGCACCTCGTTGACGTAGAGCACCGCCTTGCACCGGAACGTGCGCCGTTTGCCGTCCGCGTCGAGGTAGGGCCACAACTGCCCGGTCCGCCGCCCGGCGATGTCGACGCAGACAGCGGGCATCCCGGCCATGTCCTCCGGTCGTTCTGGCCGGCCGACCCTTTCGAGAAAGGCAGGGGTGGCGCAGTGCCGCGTGGGCATCTCCCCGATCACGGTGGCCCGCATCTCGCTGTCGGGCTGCGGCCCGATCCGGACCGCGAGGTCGTAGCCGCCCTCCACCAGGTCGAGCGGCACGTCGGTCAGCGTCACGTGCGGCACGAGGCCCGGAAACCGCTCGCGGATGTCGCGCAGGCAGGGCCAGACGAAGCGGTTGCCAAACTCCACCGGCGCGGTGATCCGCACCTCCCCCGCCGGTTCGCCCTGCTGCGCGGCAAGGTCCTGCTCGGCGGTGTCGATCTCGGAAAGCACGTGGCAACAGGTCTCGTAGTAGGAACGCCCCTCCGGCGTCAGGTAGGACTGCCGCGTCGAGCGCTCCAGCAGCCGCAGCCCCAGCGCCTCCTCCAGCCGCGCGAGGGTCCGCACGACACTGGGCAGCGATTTGCCGAGCCGCCGGGCGGCCTCGGTCAGCGTGCCACCGTCGACTATGGCGACGAAGACCCGCATGGCCGCCAACTTGTCCATCAGCCCTCAGCTTTCCGCAGGAATGTTCTGCCATTCGGAGCATATATCGCGGGGCCCGCGCGGCGCTAGCCTAGGGTCAACGCCGGGCTGAACCGGCATGATTCCCGACATGGAGATGACCGATGACACGTGCCCTTGCGCTCGCCTGCTGCGCTGTTCTTGCTGCCCCCGCGCCGCTCGGCGCGCATGACACCACGCTGGGGGAGGTGCGCTTTGACCTCTCCTGCACCGAGGCAGCGGCGGGGCCCTTCATCGAAGGCCTGAAACTGCTGCATCACATGATGTATGTGCAGGCCCGGCAACGATTTTCCGAGGCCGCGGAGGCCGACCCGGCCTGCGCCATGGCCGAGTGGGGCAAGGTGATGAGCTACTTTCACCCGGTCTGGCCCGGTGGCCCGACCCCGGCGGAGATGGAGGGCGGCGCAGCCTCGGCGGCGCGGCTGGCCACCCTCACGCCGGGCAACGCGCGGGAAGCTGCCTATGTGGCGGCGGCACTGGCCTTCTGGGAGGGGGCCGACACCCCCTACCCCGCCCGGCTGGCCGCATGGGCGGGTGCCCAGCGGCAGATCGACGAGGGTTTTCCCGATGATATCGATGCGGCCGCCTTCGACGCGCTGGCGCAGATTGCCCTCACCCCGCCCGGACCCGGCGCGGCTGAGAGCCTTGCCGAGGCCGGAGACAGGCTCGCCGCGCGGCTGCCCGAGGCGCCGCTGCATCCGGCGATCTTTCATTACGTGATTCACGCCTATGATCATCCCGCCTTAGCCACAAAGGCCCGTGCCTTTGCCAAGGGCTATGACCGGATCGCGCCTGAAGTGCCCCATGCGCTGCATATGCCCAGCCACATCTTCACCCGGCTCGGGGATTGGGAGGCCTCGGTGGCGTGGAATGCCCGTTCCGGTGCGGCGGCGCTGTCCCAGCCGCTGGAGGGCGGTGTGGTTTCAAATCATTACGCCCACGCTGTGGACTACGGCCTGTATGCGCTGTTGCAATTGGATCGGGTGGCCGAGGCGGAGGCGCTGCTGGCCGAGCTTCAGGCGGTGGACGCGCTCGAAGACAGCTTTGGCACCGCCTATGCGCTGGCGGCCAGCCCGGCCCGGGTGCCACTTGAGCAGGGAGATTGGGCCGGGGCGGCTGCCCTGCCCGCCGAGTTGCCAGCGCTGATCGGCTGGGAGAAGTTTCCGCAGGCCGTCACCATCCACTGGTTCGCCAAGGGGCTGGGCGCAGCGCGGTCGGGCGATGCCGAGGGCGCACGGGCTGCACTGGAGGAAATCGCTGCGCGGACGGCCACGCTGAACGAGCGCGGCATGGGCTATTGGGTCACTCTGGCCGAGGCGCAGAGCGGCACCATTCAGGCCTGGCTGGCCTGGGAGGCGGGCGAGGCCGAGGCGGCGCTGGCGGCTATGCGGGCGGCCGCGGACACCGAGGACTCGGTGGGCAAGGCCCCTGTCACGCCCGGCGCGGTGCTGCCGGCGCGGGAGCTGCTTGGTGAGATGCTGCTGCTGTCGGGCGACCGGGCCGGCGCTGCAGAAGCCTACCGCGCCGCGCTGGCGATCTCGCCGGGGCGGAAGCGCTCGGTCGAGGGGCTGGCAGAGGCGGAGGGCGGCTGAGGGCTCAGTTGCCGGCCCGCCTCATCATCATCTCGTGCACCGCCTGCATGCCGCTGTCCGCCATCCGACTGACCTCGCCGGCATGGGTGTGCAGCGCCTCCACCACCTCCGGGTCGGTGGAGGTTTGCGTGACCACGATGCCGGCGTCGGTGATCTCGACATCGGAGGCGATCGCGCCGGGGCGGGCGAAGAAGATATCGAGCGTGGGGGACTGGATGAAGATCTTCGGGTCGCGCCCCTGCCCTACCCGGTCGATCATGCCGACGACATGGCTCACCAGTGCGTCCATCACCTCCGGGTCGGAGGAGCGGGTGACAGTGCGGATGCCGTCTGGCAGAAGCTCGACCTCGCGGGAGAGGGTGGCGAAGTTGCGGAAGAGCGTGGCCAGTTCGGCGCTCTCCTCCTCGGTGGCGTCTTCGCCGCGCAGTCCGGGCATGGTGGCCATGTCGTGGCCAGTGCCATCCGCCCCATGCCCGTGCATCCCGCTGCCCCCGTGCATCTGGGCCGTCGCCGGGGTGAAGGCGCAAAGGGCGGTGACGAGGACAAGGGTGATGCGCAGCATGGGAGACCTCCGGAGTGTTGCCGGGAGCATAGCCGCAAACACATTCAAGATCACGCATGAATGAGGAAGTTTGCCTGCGCCAAAACGCCCCGGACCTTGCGGTCACGGGGCGCGTGGTGGTTCAGGCGCGGCGGCGCTTGCGCAGGAGTTTTTGCGCCAGCTTCCAGACGGCCCAGTACTTGAAGAGCTTCTTCATGGGTCGGTCCTCCATTTGCAGGAACAACCCGTCAGGGCCCGCGCGGTTCCGCGCGGGCGGGCAGGCTCAGGCCGCCTTGGCGCCCTTCTTTTCCCAAGCGAACTTCTGCATCACTTCGTCGACCGGGGTGTCGGCGAGGTGGTTGGTGTAGTTCGACATGACCTTCTGCGCGATGCCCAGCACGATCTCGAGCACGTGGCGCTTGGTGTAGCCTGCGTCGAGGAAAGTCTGCAGTTGGTCGTCGCTCACCTCGCCGCGCTGGCGGACCATGGCGAGGGTGAAGGTGCGGAGGGCTTCGAGGTGCTCGGAGGGGAGTGGGGTCTCATTGCGCAGGGCCTCGGTGATCGCGTCATCGACCTTCATCATCTTGGCGATCCCGGTGTGGGCGGGCACGCAGTAGTGGCAGGCGTGCTCGACGTTGATGCTCTGCCAGACGACGGTGATCTCATCCTTGTCGAAGCTGGTGGCGTTCTGGAACAGCCCGTGGAGCACCTGGTAGCCCTCCATCAGCGCCGGGGCTTCGGCCATGACCTTGTGCAGGCCCGGCAGGCGTCCAAAGGCCTGTTTGGACTTTTCGATCAGCGGCAGGCTCTCGGCGGGGGCGGTGGTTTCATCGTGCAGGGTGAAGGTGGTCATGGGCGCTCCGTTGGTTAGCATGGCGGGCCGGGGTGGCCCGTGGGGGGCAAGATGGCGTATTTGAGTGATCACTCAAGTCGCAATTTGAGCAATCACTCAAACGTGAGGGAGACACCGGCCGCGAAGGCGCCTATATTCACCGCATGACCCGTGCCGCTCCCTATGACCGCGAGACCGCCCTCGATGCCGCGCTGACGCTATTCTGGCGAAGGGGCTTTCACGCGACCTCGCTGAAGGATCTGGAGGCCGCGCTCTCGATGAAGCCCGGCTCGATCTATGCCGCCTTCACCAGCAAGGAGGCGCTGTTTCGGGAGACGCTGCGACGCTACCGCGATCGCACGGGAGCCAAGGTGGCGACACTTGCGAGGGAGTCCGCCTCGCCGCTCGAGGCGCTGGCCGAGCACGCCCGACGCAGCGGCCGACCGGAGCAGGGCCGCCCGCTCGGCTGCATTCTGGTCAAGACCGTGCTCGAACTGGCCGATTCAGAGTCGGAGGCCGGAGAGGATGCCCGCCATTACCTCGCCGAGGTGCGGAGCCTCTTCCAGTCGCTCTTCGAGAAAGCCCGCGCCGCGGGCGAGTTGCCAGCGAGCGCTGATTGCCGACGCCTCGCCCGCCGATTTCAGGCCAATATGTTCGCCCTCGCGGTCGAGACCCTGCGCGGCTCGGACCCAGAGGAACTGGCGTCTCTTGCCGATGACATTGCGGAGGAGGTGCTGCGGCTGCGTCAGCCGCAGTAGGCAGGATCGCGGGCGGGGCCTATTGGCCGTTCGTCAGGCCGGATCAACGGGGCCGAAGCTCTCCCAGTTCTCGCCCATCGCGACGATGCAGGCGCGCCCGTCGGTGTAGTTCTGCACCATCGTCCAATCGCCCGAGGCTTGCGTGACCCAGAACTCGATGAAGGCATCGGGGCCGCGCAGACCGCGCCCCGCAAGGGTGGCGCCAAAACGGCTTTGGAGTTTTTCGACAATGCGGGCGCGGTCATCGCAGAACACATCGCCCAATGGCCCGCCCGCCGTTGCGGTGAGGGGCGCGAGGGTGAGTGCGATGGTGAGCATGGCCCGCGTCATGGGAGAATCGTAGCACGGGGATGCAGGACTGCGTAACAGTTTTATGACGGTCGGGGCTGTGGCCTCACCGACCGTCAGGCAAAGAAGCCCGAGACGCCCTGCCGCGCCTGCCAAGCTGCAATGACGCGGGAGGCATTGGCTTCGGCCCCGTCTTCGCTCCGCAGTTCGAGATCGTAGCGCTTGCCTACATGGATATGGGCTGCATCCCGCGCCGCATCGCCCGGCTTTCGGTCTCCGCGGGCCGCCTCGCGCCGCTCCAACTCGGCAAGGTCGCAATGAAGCCCGATGAAGAAGAGATCGCGCCCGGAAAAGAGTGTGCGCAGATCGCTGTGCCACGCCGAGCTTTCGATGATGTGGTCCCAGATCACATCGGCCCCGGCTGAGCCGAAGGCGGCCACGGCGCGGTGCCAGCCGTTGAACACCTTTGCGCGGACCGCCGCCCATTCGGGGCCGCGAGGCAGTGCGCCGGTGTCGATCAGATGGTCGAAGGTGAGGTGGGTGAAGGGCTCGGGCAGTGCCGCCTGCACCGCCCGCGCCAGAGTGGATTTGCCCGCGCTGGAGGCACCGTGGATCAGGATGACCCGCCCCGGCGCCTGCACGGTCAGTCCTCTTTCACCACCCGCAGCGAGAGCTCGCGGAGCTGCTCGTTGGTCGGCAGCGAAGGGGCGCCCATCATCAGATCTTCGGCGCGCTGGTTCATCGGGAACATGACCACCTCGCGGAGGTTCTCCTCGTCGGCCAGCAGCATCACGATCCGGTCGATGCCTGCCGCGCAGCCGCCGTGGGGCGGGGCGCCGTATTGGAAGGCGGTGTAGAGGCCGCCGAAGCGCGCCTTCACCTCATCCTCGCCGTAACCGGCGATTTCGAAGGCCTTCAGCATCACCTCGGGCTTGTGGTTGCGGATCGCGCCGGAGACCAGCTCGTAGCCGTTGCAGGCGAGGTCGTACTGGTAGCCCTTCACCGCCAGCGGGTCGCCCGCCAGCGCCTCGGCCCCGCCTTGCGGCATGGAGAAGGGGTTGTGCTCGAAGTCGATCTCGCCGGTCTCGTCATCCTTCTCGTAGATCGGGAAGTCGACGATCCATGCAAAGGCGAAGCGGTCCTTGTCGGTCAGGCCCAGCTCGTCACCGATGACGGTGCGGGCACGGCCCGCGACGGCCTCGAAGGTCTTGGGCTTGCCACCGAGGAAGAAGGCGGCATCGCCCACGTCGAGGCCGAGTTGCTGGCGGATTGCCTCGGTGCGCTCGGGGCCGATGTTCTTGGCAAGCGGGCCTGCCGCCTCCATGCCGTTGCCCTGATCGCGCCAGAAGATATAGCCCATCCCGGGCAGCCCTTCCTTTTGCGCGAAGGCGTTCATCCGGTCGCAGAACTTGCGGGAGCCGCCGGTTGGCGCGGGGATGGCGCGGATCTCGGTGCCCTCCTGCTCGAGCAGCTTGGCGAAGATCGCAAAGCCGGAGCCGGCGAAGTGCTCGGAGACAACCTGCATCTCGATCGGGTTGCGCAGGTCGGGCTTGTCGGTGCCGTATTTCAGCGCCGCCTCGGCATAGGGGATCTGCGGCCAGCTCTCGGGCGCATCGACCTTCCGGCCGCCGCCGAACTCCTCGAACACGCCCGCGATCACCGGGGAGACGGTGTCGAACACGTCTTGCTGCTCGACAAAGCTCATCTCAAGGTCGAGCTGGTAGAAGTCGGTTGGCGAGCGGTCGGCGCGCGGGTCTTCATCGCGGAAGCAGGGCGCGATCTGGAAGTACTTGTCGAAGCCCGACACCATGATCAGCTGCTTGAAGAGCTGGGGCGCCTGCGGCAGGGCGTAGAACTTGCCGGGGTGCAGACGGGAGGGCACGAGGAAGTCGCGCGCGCCCTCGGGCGAGGAGGCTGTGATGATCGGGGTCTGGTACTCGCGGAAGCCCTTGTCCCACATCCGGCGGCGGACGGAGGCGACCACGTCGGAGCGCAGCGTCATGTTCTGCTGCATCGCCTCGCGGCGCAGGTCGAGGTAGCGGTATTTGAGGCGGGTTTCCTCGGGGTATTCCTGATCGCCGAAGACCATCAGCGGCAGTTCGCCCGCCGAGCCCAGCACCTCCATGTCGCGGATATACACTTCGATCTCACCGGTCGGCAGCTTGGTGTTCACGAGGCTCTCGTCGCGCGCCTTCACCGTGCCGTCGATCCGGATGCACCACTCGGAGCGGACCTTTTCGACCTCAGAAAACACCGGGCTGTCGGGGTCGCAGAGCACCTGCGTCACACCGTAGTGGTCGCGCAGGTCGATAAAGAGGACGCCGCCGTGATCTCGCACCCGATGCACCCACCCGGCGAGACGCACGGTCTCCCCCACGTTCTCCTTGGTCAGCTGGGCGCAGGTGTGGCTGCGGTAGGCATGCATGGTTCGGTCCCTTCCGGTCGGACAATTCGGTTCGGGCCGATACACCGCCTTGGCTGGGCAAAGTCAACCCGGACTGGAGGGCGCGGGCCGGAAAGGCGGCGATTGGGCGGCGGGGTTGATGCATGGCGGGGCTTGGCGCAGGCTTTGCGGGCGGGTGTGGAGGGTGCGGATGCGCGGGCTGTGGCGGAGGTTGAGAGGCGCGAGCGGGCTGCCGGAGTTACCGGAGGAGGTGGAGCGCGCGGTGCTGCTGGTTGGCAGGCTGGCCGCCCGCTGGCCCGAGTTGCGCAGCCGGAAGCTGGCGGTGACGGTGGAGGCGATGATCGCGCGGTGTGATGCCGGGATCGCGGCGCAGCTTGGTGAGATTTACGGCCATCCGGTGATGCAGCGCATTGAGGGCGCATGGCGCGGGCTGCATTGGTTGGTGCGGGAGATGCCGCCGCGCGAGGATATCTCGCTGGCGGTTATGAATGTGGCCAAGGCGGAGGTGGCGGGCGCCGAGACGGAAGTGCGCCACGCG
The DNA here is from genome assembly GCF_052828525.1 of Vannielia sp. SX4. Next base: position 1,292,100 of record NZ_CM128247.1, on the reverse strand, counting down.
GCTTGGGCGAGGGTCTATGCCCAGCGGCAGGCGCCGCCCATCGCCGTGCTGCTGGTGGATGCCGCTTTCGAGCATGCTGACACGCAGGCCCTGACCGACCTCGCCCGCCTTGGCGCGCTTGCGCAGATGCCGGTGATCGCCGGGGCCGCGCCCGCGCTTTTGGGCCTTGCTGCTCCGCAAGACCTCAGTGCCCTGCGCGACCCGGATGCCGCGCTTGCTACGCCCTCACACGAGGGTTTCGCGGCTCTGCTCCGCGCCCCGGAGGCTCGTTACCTTGGGCTCTGCGTCACGCGCTTTGCCCTTACGCCGCCCGGCGCCCTGCCCCGCCCGCGCTGCCCCGTGCCGGGCCAATATGCCATCGCCGCCAACATCGCCCGGTCGGTTGCCAAATGGGGCTGGCCGCAGGATTGCCGGGGCGTGGAAGGCGGCGGGGTGGCAGGGCTGGGGCCAACGGAGGCGGCCATCGACGAGCGGCAGGAGAGCCACCTCGCCCGCGCCGGGCTGATCGCGGCGCTGGACGCCAAGCACCGGGCGTGGGCGGGGTTCTTCTCGCTCACCTCGCTGTCGCGGCGAGATGACCTTGCGGGGGAAGCCGCGGGAAACTGGCGGGTCAGCACGCAGCTGCCCTACCTGATGGTCGCCACCCGTTACGCCCAGCACATCCTGCGCCTCGCCGCCGACTGGCCCGGCCCGCGCGATGCGGCGTTCGAGACCCACATCCGCGACTGGCTGGAGCGCCAGACCGACCGGAGCATGCAGCTAAACGAAGCTGAGATGGCGCTGCGCCCGCTTTGGGGCCACCAGTTTGACCTTACAGGAAAGTCCAGCGCCCGGCTTTCCCTCTCCCCCGGTTTCAAGCTGGAGGGCGTTCCGGGCGCCATCGAGCTTGATCTGACCCTGCCAGAGCCAGCGCATCAGCAGGCATCGGACGCCAAATCATGAATGGAATGTGCCGCAAGGCGTGCAATTGGATCACGCGGGCTCTTAGCCGGGCTTGCGGTAGAGGGAGACGTGCATCTGGCTGGCCTCGGTGAAGGACTCACGCCGCCAGCCGCCCCAGCGGTGCTCCAACTCCAGCCCGGCGAGGCGGGCCATCAGGTCGATTTCCGGCGGGGCCGCGACGCGCATCACCAGAGGCACAAGGCGAGTGCCGGAGTCGGAGATATGGATGCGCTGCATGTCGAGCCGTTGCTCCAGCGCGTTCCACTTGGCGGCCTCGATGACCGCGCTCTCCATGCCCAGCGCCTTGGTCGACACCCTCTGGCCGCCCGTAAACCCGGCAAGGTCCGGCACGAAGGCCTCGACCAGAAAGCTGCCGCCCGGCTCAAGGTGTCGCGCGGCATTGGCGAAGAGGCGAACCTGTGCCTCTTGCGTTGTCAGGTTGAAGAGCGTGTTGAAGACGAGGAAGGCGTGCGAGAAGTGCCCCGGCACCTGCGTCTCGGCCATATCGCCCACCACCACCTCGAGCGCCGCGCCGCCGGGCTTGGCGCGCAGCTTCTCCACCATCGCGGGCGACCCTTCGATGCCCGAAACCTCATGGCCGCGCGCCGCGAGCGGCAGGGCCACTCGGCCCGTGCCGATGGCGAATTCGAGCACCCTGCCCTGACCTGCGACGGCGGAGATCATGGCAACGCTGTCGTCCAGCGTGTCGGGGAGTGTGCCTTCGTCGTATCCCTCGGCGTTCAGCGCGCCGAATGTGGCTTCGTCGAAGGTCAGGCTCACGCCCAGTCCCAGGGGCGGGTGAAGCTGCCGAGCACCTCGGCCACCTTGGCCTCATCGGTGCCGGAGGTCTTCTTCAGCTTGGCGACGAGGCCGCGCTTCTTGTCTTCGACCACCTCGGCCACCTCTGCGCCGCACCCTTCAAGCGCTTCGTTGTAGATGCGGGTGATCGCCATCTTGCGCAGGTCGGGCTTGAAGACCTTGCCCACGGCGGTCTTGGGCAGTTCCGGCAGCACCTCGAGATACTTCGGATAGGCCGCGCGCTCGTGGATGCGGGCGTTGGCGAAGTCAATCAGCTCCTGCTCGGTCACGGTCGCCCCGGCCACCAGCTCGACATAGGCGCAGGGCAGCTCGCCCGCGTGGGCATCGGGCTGGCCGATCGCCCCGGCGAAGGCTACCGCCTCGTGGCCCGCAAGCGCATCCTCGATCTCGGCGGGGTCGATGTTGTGGCCGCCGCGGATGATCAGGTCTTTCGCGCGACCAGTGATCCAGAGGTAGCCATCGGCGTCGATCCGGCCAAGGTCGCCGGTGCGGAGATAGACATCATGGTGGAAGAGTTTGTGGTTCTTGTCCTCCTCCGTGTAGGTCGAACCGGGGAAGACACCGGGCGACGACACGCAGATCTCGCCCACCTCGTCAGTGCTGCATTCGGTCGGGCCATCCGGGCCATCACGCAGGATCTTCACCTCGGTATAGGGGAAGGGCAGGCCGACGGAGCCGATCTTCTTTTCGCCCGAGGGCGGGTTGCAGGCGACGAGGCAGGTGCATTCGGTGAGGCCGTAACCCTCGACAACCTCGACGCCGGTTGCCTTCTCGAAGCGGTTGAACAGCTCAACGGGCAGCGGGGAGGAGCCGGAGAAGGCGGTTTTGACGCTGCTCACATCGGCATTCACCGGGCGCTGCATCAGCGCCGAGAGCGCGGTGGGCACGGTGATGATGAAGCTGACCTTCCAGCGTTCGATCAGCTTCCAGAAATTGTCGAACACCCCGTCGCCGCGGTAACCGGCGGGCGTGGGGAAGATCACATGCATGCCGCTGGCGATGGCCGCCATGAAGATCACGTGGCAGGCGAACACGTGGAAGAGCGGGAGCGGGCAGATCACGTTGTCCTGCTCGGTGAAGAGCAGCTCATGGCCGATCCAGCCGTTATAGACCATGCCGGAGACCTTGTGCTGTGCCACCTTGGGCATGCCGGTGGTGCCGCCAGTGTGGAAGTAAGCCGCCACCCGGTCTTCCTTGGGGTCGTCGAAGGTGAGGGCATCCGAAGGATGCTTGGCCAGCTCGGCGTTGAAGTCGAGCACCCTGGCGTGATGGACGGTCTCGGTCTTGGGGCGGATGAAGGGGATGATGAATTTCTTCAGGCCGGTGACGTAGCGCAGCAGGTCGATCTCGAGCACGTGGGTGACATTCGGCGCGTGCTTCACCGCCTCGGCGGCCTTCTGGGCCACATCGGACTTGGGGAAGCTCTTCATCGTCACCAGCACCTTGGCGCCGGTCTGGCGCAGGATGGCGGAGATATGGTCGGGCTCGAGCAGCGGGTTGATCGGGTTCACGATGCCCGCGACCGCGCCGCCGAGGAGGGTCACGACGGTCTCGTTTGCGTTGGGCAGCAGGTAGGCAACCGTGTCGGTCGGGCCAACGCCGAGGGAGCGGAAGAGGTTGGCGGCCTGGGTCGTTTTGGCGTGCAGCTCGTTCCAGGTGAGGGTCTCGGCATGGGCGCCGGGATCGGAGAAAATCTGGTAGCTCAGGGCAGGACGGGCGCCGTGGTTGGCCTTGGTCTTCGAGATGAAGTCATAGATCGTGGTCGGCATGCCGCGCTCTTCCCAGGTCATCTGGTTCTCGATCGCGCGCAGGTCCGCAGTGCTCTGAAAGCTCATGGTCATTCCTCCCCTTGGCCACGGGCCGCTCTCATGGCGGCTCCGCGACGTGTTGGGAGATAGTGAGCGAGAGCCGCGCGGGGATCAAGCGGCATGGGGCTGTGACGTGGGGTTGCGAAGCGGTGGGGGAGCCGTAGTGCCGCGCGCAAGCCCGAGAACCGGGCGCGTTGAACGGCACCACCGGCCCGATGCGATGAAGGCGCCCGGCGAGATTGCCCGCCGGGCGCCGGGGCTCAGGCGGTTTCGCCCAGCGCCTTGATGTGCTCCGGCAGCCGCGCGTTGCTGCCGTACATGAAGTGGTTTTCCATCCGCTCCGAGAAGCGGCTGGCTTCGGTCACACGGCCCACCGCCTCGGCCACCTCGCGGATCAGCATGGGGTTCGCGCCGCAGCAGACGCCGAGGTAATTCACCCCGAGTTCCAGCGCCTGCCGCGCGAAGGCGCCGACCTCGTAGCGGTTGCAGAACATCGGATCGAGCGCGGTCGGGAAGGCCCGCCCATGCGGCGCCGGGCAGGTGCAGCCGCTGTCATCGCTGAGATTGAAGAAGGTCGGCTCCGCCTCGGTGGTCCGATAGGGAATCGGCAGCGCGCCTACATGGCACGACACCGCCGCCCGCACGGCCCGCAGCCAGGGCATCATCGTTTCCGGGCCGCGGAAGCAGTTGAGACCGACCACATCGGCCCCGCCCTGCTCCAGCGCCTGACAGGTTTCGACGATGCCGCGACCGTCGCGCATCTCTTCGCCCGCCATCGGGGCCAGCGTCAGGACCACCGGCAGGCCGGAGGCCTTGGCGACCTCCAGCGCGCAGAGCGCCTCCCCGGCGTAGTAGAATGTCTCGCCGATGATCATGTCGGCGCCCTCCTCGACGGCCCAGCCGACCATCTCCTCGAACATCGCCCTGACCTCGGCCTGCCGCGCCGGATCGTCCGGTGCCCAGATGTTGGTGTTGGAGATATTGCCCGCCATCAGGTTGCCGGGCCGCTCGTTGGCCACCTCGCGGGCGATCCGGAGCGCAGCCCTGTTCAGCGGCTCAAGCAGATGCTCCTTGCCGATCACGCGCATTTTTTCGCGGTGGCCGTTGTAGGTGAAGGCCTCGACGATATCACTGCCTGCGCGCTGGAAATCCACGTGCAGCGCCCGCAGGGCATCGGGATGTTCGAGCGCCACCTCGGGCACGAACTCGCCGGCGCTGAGATAGCCCCGCCGCTCAAGCTCGAAGAGGAAGCCCTCGGCGCAGATTACCGGCCCTTCGTCGAGCCGTTTTGTCAGTTGGTTCTCACTCATGGATCAGTCCTTTCCTGTCGATCCGTCCGTGACCATCGTTGGGAACGCCGAGCCTCGCGGGTCCGCCTGGGCGGCCCGCTGCAATGGTCCTCGGCCTGACCGCGCGGATGCCGCGCGGCCGGGTTCGCAAGATGTCAGAGAGGCATTCGCAAGCTGCGTTTGGCCGCAGCCCCGCCGCGCCGCCGCTGTGCCGGCATCGCCAGTGGCAGCGGGGCAATCGGCCCGCAGAGCGAGGCCGTCAGCAGGGTGCAGAACTCCGCCAGCGCCGGCGAGCCAGCGGCGAGGGGCGCCGCCCGGGCATGGGCCGCGCGCGCTGCGCTTGGGTAATCCGCCGCGCCCGGCAGCCCTGCCAGCCATTGCATGAAGCCAAGTTGGCCAAGCTGCCGCGCCTCATCAGGCGGCAGCGGGCCTATATCGAGTTGAATGATCGTCCGTTCCAGAAGCATCGCGCCCTCCGCGCAAGAAGGCGGGGGCTGGTGGCGGCTGGCGATGTGAAAGGCCTTGTAGGCTTCATCCCGTCTCTCCACCCCAGGGCACCCCGCCCGGGTCTCAAGGTGACTGCAACGCGTGGACCACGCGCTGGAGATGGCAGGTCTCCTGACTTGCGGGTCGTCACTTCCCCCGACCTTCCCGGGCCGTTGGCCCAGTGGTCATTTCGGGGGTCGCTCGCCGCTCACAGTTGCGGGGGCAGTCGCGGATTAGGGCTTTTCGCCCGCACCGCGTTCCCTTTTCAGCCGGCCTTTCGGGGCCGGACACCATCGGGGCGGAAGATGCGGGATGTGGCGCGCTGTGTCTAGCGGAATCGTGCGGGGGTTGCAGGGTGGAGGAATGAGTTGCGCCCTACTCCGCCGCCAGCCCTTCGGTGAACTGGAGCCGGGCCAGCCGGGCGTAGAGACCGCCCTGCGCCACGAGGCTGTCATGCGTGCCGGTCGCGACGATCTGGCCCTTCTCGAACACGAGGATGCGGTCGGCCTTTTTCACCGTGGCCAGCCGGTGGGCGACGATGAGCGTAGTGCGCTCGGCAGAGAGCGCCTCGACCGCCTGCTGCACCAGTTGCTCGCTCTCGGCATCAAGCGCCGAGGTGGCCTCGTCGAGCAGCAGCACCGGGGCGTCGCGCAGGATGGCGCGGGCGATGGCGATGCGCTGCTTTTGCCCGCCAGAGAGCATCGCCCCGCGCTCGCCCACATAGGTCTCGTAGCCTTCGGGCAGCTCGGTGATGAACTCATGGGCGGCGGCGGCGCGGGCGGCGTCCTCGACCTCGGCCTGCGTCGCTTCAGGGCGGCCGAAACGGATGTTCTCGGTCACAGTGGCGGCAAAGATCACCGGGTCTTGCGGCACCAGCGCAAGCTGGGCGCGCAGGGCCTCACGGTTGGTGGCATCGAGCCGGGTGCCATCCAGCGTGATCTCGCCCGAGGCCGGATCGTAGAAGCGCAGGAGCAGTTGGAAGATTGTGGACTTGCCCGCGCCGGAAGGGCCGACGAGGGCCACGGTCTCGCCCGGCTGAACATCGAAGCTGACGCCCGAGAGCGCGGCCTCGCCGGGGCGGGTGGGATAGTGGAACACCACGTCCTGAAAGCCAATGGCGCCCTTGGCCCGGCCATCCAGCGCCAGTGGCTCAGCCGGATCGCGCACCGTATCCTCGGCCACCAGCAGCTCGATCAGCCGCTCGGTCGCCCCGGCGGCGCGTTGCAGCTCGCCCCAGATTTCAGAAAGCGCGGCCACGGCCCCGGCCATGATGCCAGCGTAGATGACGAACTGCACCAGCTCGCCCGCGCTCATCACCCCGTCGCGCACATCGCGCGCGCCGATCCAGAGCACGCCGAGGATACCGCAGAAGACGACGAAGATGATGATCGCGGTCATCGCCGCTCGCACGGTGATGCGGGATTTCGCGCTGTCGAAGCTCCTTTCGGTGACGCCGGAAAACTGCGCCTTGGAGGGCGCCTCATGGGTGAAAGCCTGCACCGTCTGCACCGCCAACAGCGCCTCGGAGGCGTTGCCGGAAGAGGCCGCGATCCAATCCTGATTTTCGCGGGAGAGCGTGCGCAGGCGGCGGCCCAGCACCAGGATCGGCACGATCACCACAGGGATGATCCCCAGCACCATCAGCGAGAGCTTTGGCGTGGTGAAGAACATCAGGATCAGCCCGCCGACGAAGAGCAGGATGTTCCGCAGGAACCAGCTGGCCGAGGAGCCGATCACCGAGAGGATCAGCGTGGTGTCGGTGGTGATCCGGCTCAGCACCTCGCCGGTCATAAGCTTTTCGTAATAGGCGGGCGACATGCCGATCATCCGATCGAACACCGCCTTGCGGATATCGGCCACCACCCGCTCGCCCAGCCGGGTCACCAGCCAGTAGCGCAGCGCCGTGCCCAGCGCGAAGATCAGCGCGATGCCGATGGCGGCAAAGAAGTAGCGGTCGAGCAGGGCCACGTCGGAGGTGCCGAAATTGTCGACCACGCGGCGGGCCGCCATCGGCAGCACCAGCGAGACGCCTGCGGTGAGCACGAGGGCGCAGAGCGCGGCCACGACCATCAGCTTGTAGGGCGCAAAGAACGGGCCCAGCGCCCGGAGTGCGCCCACGCGGCGCGAGCCGGGGCGATCGTCGGTGCTGGTCTGTGGGGCGCGTGCCATGCCGTCTCCTCTTCGCCCGAGGGGCTTACCCGGCAGGCGGACCCCTGCCAAGAGGGGCATTGTGACGCGCGAGGCCCCAAACGTGATGTGCATTGCAGGGCGAGGGTTGGTATAAGCCCAGCGAGGCATAAAGCATGAAAACAGCAGGAGACTGATCGTGCGGACAGTGAAATTGAGCGCCCCGGGGCTGGCGGTGCTGTTTGCGTTGATATTGGCAGGCTGCGGCAACCCCCAGCTCGACGGGCCTGCCGCGCCCTCGATGCCGCGGATGGCAGAGGGCGAGAAGGCCACCCAACTCCATGTCAGCGCCAGTGCGGCGCCGGGCATCCCGCGCGGCTTCGGCGATGTAAAACCCCATGAGTGGGGCGCGATCAGCCCGGCCAACTACCAGGTGCACGGCATCGACGCCTCGCGTTATCAGGGCGAGATCGACTTTTTCGCGGCCCGCCAATCGGGCATCCGCTTTGCTTGGCTGAAGGCCACCGAGGGCGGCGACCACCTTGATCCGGGCTATGCGATCAACGCGCCCCGCGCCCGCGCCGCCGGTGTGCCGGTGGGGGCCTATCACTTCTACTATTTCTGCCGCACGCCCGAGGAGCAGGCGGCATGGTTCATCCAGAACGTGGGCCGCGTGGCGGGAGACCTGCCGCCAGTGCTCGACATGGAGTGGAACCACCAGTCCCGAACCTGCTCGGCCCGCCCCGGCGCCGCCGATGTGCGCGACCAGATCGAGCGTTTCACCGCCATCGTCAGCCGCCACTACGGCACCCGCCCGGTGATCTACACCACACCCGATTTCTATAAGGACAATGACCTCGGCCAGATGCGCGGGCAGGAGTTCTGGCTGCGAGCGGTCACCAAGCACCCGTCGGAAGGCTACCCCGACGAGCGCTGGAGCTTCTGGCAGTACTCCGGCACCGGCATCGTGCCCGGCGTCGCAGGAAAGGTCGACCTCAACGCCTTTGGCGGCAGCTTCGAAGGCTGGCAAAGCTGGCTGCTCGCGCGGCGTCAGTAGAGGCGGTGATGGCAGGAGAAAGGGCTGGAGCGGGCGGCGGGAATCGAACCCGCGTCATTAGCTTGGAAGGCTAAGGTCTTACCACTACACAACGCCCGCTCAGCAGGTGTGCGGTCTAGTTGAAGCGGCGGGCAGCGTCAAGGCGAGGCTTGGCGTGGCATCGGATGCGGCGGGCGGTGTTTTCCGCCGCATGCACCCCTGCGTGATCGGGCCGGGTTATTGCTTGTGACCCCTCCGGGGCGAGGCTAGGCTCGCCTTCACCCTCACGAAAGCCCCGCACCGGCATGACGGTTACGAGTGATGCTCCTAGGGCCGATCTGATCGGCTGCCCCAATTGCGACCTGCTGCACCGCGCGAAGCCTATCGCCGAGGGCGAGCGCGCTGTGTGCCAGCGGTGCCATACGGTGCTGATCGCGCCGCGGGCGGCGGCCTACAGCCGGGCACTGGCGCTCTCCGTGGCCAACCTCATTCTCGTCACGGCTGCCGTCTTTCACCCGTTTCTCGAGATCCACGCCGCCGGGATCGTGAACCGCGTGTCGCTGCTGGATGTGGCCACCAGCTTCGGCACCGGGGCGCTGGTTGTGGTGACCGTGACCTCCGTGGCGATGATCCTGCTTGTGCCGCTCCTGCGGGCGCTCCTGCTGGCCTACGCGCTCACGCCGCTCGCGCTCCAGCACCGGGCCTATGCGGGGGCCCGCTGGGCCTTTCGGGTGGCGCAGGAGCTGAAGCCCTGGGCGATGACCGAAATCTTCGTGATCGGCTGCGCCGTGGCGCTGGTGAAGGTGGCAGGGCTTGCGCGGCTCAACTTCGGCCCGGCGTTCTGGATGTTCATCGCGCTTTCGGCCTTCGTGATCCTCGTCGACCGCTCGCTTTGCACATGGTCGATCTGGTCGGCGCTGGACGAGGCCGAGAAGAAGCCGCGCAGGCAGCCGGCAAGGCGGGTGCGGCAATGACCACGGCACGCGAAGAGGGGCTGGTGACCTGCCGGACCTGCGCGCGGGTCTGGCCGGGCACGACAGAGGCCTGCGGGCGCTGCGGAGCAAGGCTCTCCTCCCGCGATGCTCTGAGCCTGCAGCGGGTCTGGGCGTGGTGGATCGCCGGAGTGGCCTGCTACATCCCCGCCAACCTCTACCCGATGCTGGTGACCGAAACGCTCACCAGCCGCTCCGAAAGCACGATCATCGGCGGCGCTATCGACATTGCCAAACACGGCGACCTTGGCATCGCGCTCATCGTGCTGATCGCCTCGGTCTTCATTCCGGTGGTGAAATTCATCGCCATCGCCTACCTCGGCCTGTCGGTGAAGCTGCGCTCGCAGCAAACGCCGGTGGGCCGGATGCACCTGTTTGAAGTCATTGAGTTCATTGGGCGTTGGTCTATGATCGACGTTTTCGTGGTTGCCATTCTGAGTGCGCTGGTGCAGCTCTCGGTGGTGGCCTCCATCCAACCGGGGCCAGCTGCCCTCGCCTTTGCGCTGTCTGTGATCTTTACCATGTTCTCCGCCAAATCCTTCGATCCCCGCCTGATCTGGGACTACCTGCCCACCCGGGCCGGGAGCCGTGCGCCATGAGTGAGGAGATCGACGAGTTGAAGGTGCAGCCCGGCGGCGGGCGCAGGGGTATCTCCCTTGTCTGGGTCGTGCCGGTGCTGGCGCTGGTGATCGCGGTCGGCGTGGCGTGGCAGAACTACGCCAATCAGGGCGCGCTGATCGAGGTGGCCTTCCCCAATGCGACTGGCGTGCACCCCGACGAAACCGAGCTGCGCTACCGCGACATTGCCGTCGGCCAGGTCGAGGAGGTGCGGTTCACCGATGCGCTCGATCAGGTCATCGTCAGCATCCGGGTGGATCAGGAGATCGCGCCCTTCGTGGATGCAGACTCCCAGTTCTGGCTGGTGCGCCCCGTGGTGACCACCCAAGGGGTCTCGGGCCTCGATACAGTGCTCTCGGGCGTTTACATCGAGGGCGATTGGGATGGCGAGGCAGGCACGCCCGCCGCCCGCTTCGATGCGCTGGAGAAGGCGCCGCTGCTGACGGGCGGGCAGACCGGCACGCTCATCTCCCTGAGTTCCACCGCAGGCCTGCCGCCCACGGCCACGCCGATCCTCTACAGGGGGGTCAAGGTCGGCGAGCTTGGCGAGTCGACCATTGCCGATGACGGCCAGACCATTGTGGCCGACGCGGTGATCTTTGGGCCTCACGACCAGCTCGTCTCTACCACCACGCGGTTTTGGGATGTCTCCGGCATCAGCTTTTCGCTCGGGGCCGCCGGGGCGAAGGTGGACTTCTCCTCGCTGGCCTCGCTCATCTCCGGCGGTGTGACCTTCGAGACCCTCGGCTCCGGCGGGGCGCAGATCGAGGAGGGGCGGGAGTTTTCGCTTTATGCCGACGAGCAGGAGGCGCGGCAGAGCTTCCTGATCGACAACGAGGTTGGCGGAATCGAGTTTCTGGCGATCTTCGACCAGAACCTGCCGGGTCTGCGCATCGGTTCGGCGGTGCAGTTGGGCGGCGTGCAGATCGGTGAGGTGACGACCATCACCGGCGTGACCGACGAGGCCCGCTTCGGCGATGGCCGGGTGCGGCTGCTAACCACCCTCCGGCTCGTGCCCAAGCGGATCGGCTTTACCGGAAATGATGACGGCAACGACGAGGCCGCTTTTGTCGACTTTCTCGAGCGCCGGGTGAACGAGGGGCTGCGGGCGCGGCTGGCCAATGTGGCGCTGCTGACCAATGAGCTACAGGTCGAACTTTTCATCGCGCCCGGGGCGACCTCGGCCATTCTGGACCGTTCGGCAGACCCCTTTCCGCAAATCCCGACCGTCGCGCCCAATGTGACCGATGTGACGACGACGGTGCAGGACCTGCTGAAACGGATCGACAATCTGCCGGTCGAGGACGTGATGTCGAGCGCCATCGCCTTCCTCGATGCCTCCACCAAGATCGTCGCCAGCGAAGACACCCAAGCCATTCCGACCGAGATCGCCGCCACGCTGGCCGAGCTGCGCGAGACCATCTCAAGCACCCGCGCGCTGGTGGAGTCCGAGGAGATTGCCGCGCTTCCGGGTGAGATCGCCGCGCTGTCGGCCAGCCTCCAGGATACCGCGAACCGCATCAATGCGATCGTGGTCGATGTCGAGGAAAAGGCCGTGGTCGCGCAGCTGACCGAGACCATCGCCGCCGTGGGCGCCGCCGCCGATACCCTGCCCGGCCTCGCCAAGCAGGCCAGCGCGGTGCTGAGCGAGGCCGAGAAGCTCTCGTTGCAAGACCTCGCCGACCGCGCCGAGGCGCTGCTCACCTCCGCCGAGAAAGTGCTCGACCAAGACAGCACGCGGGCGCTGCCCGAGGAGCTTAACGCCACGCTCACCGAGCTGCGCAGCACGCTCGCCACCCTGCGCGAAGGCGGGCTGGTGGAGAACGCCAATGCCACGCTGGCCTCCGCCCGGGGCGCGGCCGAGTCCGTCTCCAAGGCCAGCGAGTCGCTTCCCGAGCTTTCGGCGCGGCTGAACCGGCTTGCCGGGCAGGCCGGGGCGGCGGTTGATAACTACGGGCGCGATGGCCAGGCCGGGCGCGAGCTCTCCTCGGCGCTGCGCCAGATCGAGGCCGCCGCGGCGGCGCTCGAACGGCTGGCCCGCCAGATCGCCCGAAACCCCAACTCCCTTCTGATCGGACGCTGACCCATGCCCCGTTTGCTCGCCCTGCTGGCCGCCCTCGCCCTCACCGCCTGCTCCGGAGACGATATCCGCGTGGCCCCCGGCGGGCAGGTCGCCCCCGCACCGCCCAGCGAGCGCGTTGGCATCCGCTATGGCAGCGTCGAGGTGGTGCTGGTCACCATGCCCACCTATGCGACCACCGAAGAGATCATGGTCGCCGCAGAGGGCGGCACGCTGGTGCCGTTGGGCGCGCTCTGGTCCGATGAACCGGCCCGCGCCATGACGCTCCAACTCGCGCGCGAGCTGGGCGTTGTCACCGGCCGTGTCGTTGCGCCGGAGCCTTGGCCCTTCCGCGACCCGGCGGATGCGCGGATCGACGTGCGGGTGGAAGATTTTCATGCCACCCGGCGCGGCACCTTCCGCGTGGCCGGGCAGTATTACGTGGCGCCAGAGGATCAGGGCCGCGAGGTTGCCCGTGGCTTTGCCGTGGAGGCGCCGATTCAGGGTGAGCTGACCGCCTCCACCGTGGCGGCCGCCCGCACCGCCGCCGTTGGCCGCCTCGTGGTGGCCCTTGCCCGCGACGGGCTGCGCTAGGCGCCCGCGCCAAACTCCGCCCGCAGCGCCGCCGTGTGCTCGCCCAGCGCGGGCACCGGGCCGAACTCCGGCACCTGCCCGTCCGCCAGTGCGCCCGGCGACAGCAGCCGCACGGGGCCAGTGGGGGTTTCGACCTCGACGTAGCGGTTTTGGGGATGGCGGGCGAGATCCTCCATCGTGCTCACCCGCCCGTTGGCGATGCCCGCCGCGTGCAGCCTGTCTGACAGGACGTCGCGCGGCTGCTCGGCAAAGATCTCGCGAATGAGCGCATCCAGCTCTGCCCGGTTGGCCACGCGGGCGGAATTGCTGGAGAACTTCGGGTCCGTGGCGATCTCTGGCCGGTCCAGCACGCCCTCGCAGAATTTCACCCATTCGCGCTCGTTCTGGATCGAGAGCAGTACCAGCTTGCCATCGGCCCCGGCAAAAGCGCCGTAGGGCGCGATCGTCGGGTGGCTGAGGCCGTTCCGCGCGGGTTCCTTTCCGCCATAGGCGTATTGCAGGTAAGGCACGTTCATCCAGTCGGTCAGGGAATGGAAGAGGCTCACCGCGATGTGCCGCCCCTTGCCGGTGATGCCGCGTCCGATCAGTGCCTGAAGCACCGCCTGATGCGCCGTCATCCCGCAGGCGATGTCGCAGACAGACACGCCCACACGGGCCGATCCCGCCTCGTTGCCGGTAATGGCCGAAAGCCCGCTCTCAGCCTGCACCAGCAGGTCATAGGCTTTCAACTTCGCATAAGGCCCCTCGTCGCCATAGCCCGAGATCGACACGGTGATCAGCCGGGGGTTGGCCTCACGCAGGGCCTCTGGCGCATAGCCCAGCCGGTCGATGGCGCCGGGGGCGAGGTTTTGAACGAACACATCCGCCTTGGCGATCATCGCCTCCAGCAACGCGCGGTCACCCTCGGCGCGCAGATCGAGGCAGATGGATTCCTTGCCCCGGTTCAGCCAGACGAAATAGGCGCTCTCGCCATGCACCAGATGATCGTAGGCGCGGGCAAAATCGCCCTCCTCGCGCTCGATCTTGATCACACGCGCCCCTGCCTCGGCCAAGCGGCCCGTGAGGTAGGGTGCGGCCACCGCCTGCTCGATGGAGACGACCAGCAGGCCCTCGAGATCTTTTGTCATGTCAGTCTCCCTAGTGGCACCATCCGCATGCCCGGCACGGGCAAACTGGCCCGTGTTCTGCCCGAAGCACCGTGCGCGGGCAATCTTTGCGGCAGGCTTGGGGGCCGGGGGATAGCTGCGCGGGATTGCCGGCATTGGCCGGGCCTATCGCAACATGGCCCACTCGTGGTTTTGACTATGACGCTCTGGCATGAGCAGCTAGGCAACACGCAGCCGCAACCTGACCGGAAGGCGCCCCGACATGACAAACACCGCCCCCGCACTCGAAAGCTGGGTTGGCCGCACCGAGACGGCGAAAGATACGCTCGATCTGCGCCCGGCCCGGCTGATGCAGAGCATCCTGCCCCACGGCGCGCCGCTCCAGACCGGCGATGTGCTGCCGCCGCTGTGGAACTGGCTCTACTTTCACCAGCCCGCCCCGCTGGACCAGCTCGGGCGCGACGGCCACCCCAAGAAGGGCGGCTTCCTGCCCCCGGTGGACCTGCCGCGCCGCATGTGGGCGGGCGGGCGCTTCGAGTTTCCGGGTGATCTGCGGATTGGCGAGGCGGTGCAGAAGCGCTCCGAAATCCTGAAGGTCGCGCAGAAGGAAGGCCGCAGCGGCAGGCTCTGCTTTGTCACCGTCGAGCACCGCTACCTTCAGGGCGGCAAGACCCTCTGGCGCGAGGAGCATGACATCGTCTACCGCGAAGATCCCGCGCCCGGTCAGCCCAAGCCCGCCCCCGCCCCTGCGCCCGAGGTGTTCACCGAGCATGAGGTGGTGCAGCCCTCCATCGTCATGCTCTTCCGCTACTCGGCGCTCACCTTCAACGGACACCGCATTCACTACGACCGCCCCTATTGTCGCGAGGTGGAGGGCTACCCCGACCTCGTGTTCCACGGCCCGCTGACCGCCACCTTCCTCGCCGATTTTGCCCGCCGCAAATCGGAAGGGCGGATGGAGAGCTTCAGCTTTCGGGCCGTGAGCCCGCTGTTCGATACCGCTGATTTCGGCATCTATCTGAGCCGCAGCGGCGGCTTGACAGAGGCCTGGGCCTGCACGCCCGAGGGGCACCTTGCGATGAAGGCCGAGGCGCGGTTCAGCTAATCCGCTGGCCCGGTGGCCGGTTGGGCGCGGTCAGACCACCCTGCCCTGCCACAGCCCCCGCGCCACCAGCTCGCGGATGATCCGCAGGGTCACTTCCTCCACCGTGCGCCCGGCACGGGTGGAGACCCTTTCGGGGTGGTGCACCAGCTGCACCGGGCGGGTCATCACCGGCTGGCAGATTGGCACCTGCAATAGCTCGCCCCGCTCTACCTGCTTCTGCGTGGCGGCGGGGGCGAAGATGGCATAGCCGGAGCCGCGCGCCACCAGCTCGATGATCTGCTGCATCGCGTCCATCTCGATCACCACGTTCAGCGCCACGCCATGGGCCTCCTCGTAGCGCCGGATGGTGTTGCGCAGTCCGCTGGTGGGCAGGATCATGTCGACCCCGCTCAGGGCGCTGAAGGGGATCGGCTGGTCGGGCGGCTGCTCGAAAGGCCATGCATCGGGCGCGGAGTAGAAATAGAGTTCCTCGTCGATGACATGGGTGCCCTCGTATTTCTCGATGTCCTTCATGTCGTAGATCAGCGCCATATCCACCGTGCCGTCATCGAGCCACGGGGTCAGATAGCCGCTGATCGCCTCCACCACCTTCAGGCGGATGTCGGGATATTCGAGCCGGATGGTCTCGGCCAGCGGAACGGAGAGCACCATGGAGGCCGAGGGCGGCATGCCGAAGGAGACCGTGCCGCTCACCGTTTCGCTCAGGTCGCGCAAGTCCTGCACGCAGCGGTCCATATCAGCGCAGATGCGCTTGGCGTGGGCGTGCAGCACCCGCCCCTCCTCGGTCAGCCGGATGCCGCGCGGGGAGCGGTCGAGCAGCCTGACGCCCAGCTCCTCCTCCATCTTCTGCACGTTCTGCGAGAGCGAGGGCTGCGCCACGCCCAGCACCTGCGAGGCCACCGAGAGCGAGGGCGCCTCGGCAATGGCCAGAAAGTAACGCAGGTTGCGAATATCCATGGGCGCTCCCGGCAGGGTCAGAACGAGCGTGGCATGCCGAGGATGTGCTCGGCCACGTAGCTGAGAATCAGGTTGGTCGAGATCGGTGCCACTTGGTAGAGCCGGGTCTCGCGGAACTTGCGCTCGACATCATACTCGTTGGCAAAGCCGAAACCGCCGTGAAACTGAATGCAGGCGTTGGCGGCCTCCCAGCTTGCCTTGGCGGCGAGATACTTGGACATGTTGGCCTCGGCGCCGCAGGGCTTGCCGGCATCATAAAGCGCGCAGGCCTTCCAGCGCATCAGGTTGGCCGCCTCGACCTCGATGAAGGCCTCCGCGATGGGAAACTGCACGCCTTGGTTCTGGCCGATGGGGCGGCCAAAGACCTTTCGCTCGTTCACATAGGCCGTCACCTTGTCGGTGAACCAGTAGCCGTCTCCGATGCACTCGGCCGCGATCAGGGTGCGCTCGGCATTGAGGCCGGTGAGGATGTACTTGAAGCCCTTGCCCTCCTCCCCGATCAGGTTTTCCTCTGGGATTTCAAGGTTGTCGAAGAAGAGCTCGTTAGTCTCGTGGTTGACCATGTTGGCGATGGGCTTCACCTCCATGCCGCCCTTCATCGCCTCCTTGATATCGACCAAGAAGATCGACATGCCCTCCGACTTCTTGCTCACCTCGGCCAGCGGCGTGGTGCGCGCGAGCAGGATCATCAGGTCGGAGTGCTGAACGCGGCTGATCCAGACCTTCTGGCCGTTGATCACGTAGCGGTCGCCCTTTTTCACGGCCGTGGTCTTGAGCTGGGTCGTGTCGGTGCCGGTGGTCGGCTCGGTCACGCCCATGCTTTGCAGCCGCAACTCGCCCGAGGCCAGCTTGGGCAGGATACGCTGGCGCTGCTCTTCGGAGCCATGCCGCACAAGCGTGTTCATGTTGTACATCTGGCCGTGGCAGGCGCCCGAGTTGCCCCCCGCGCGGTTGATTTCTTCCATGATCACGGAGGCTTCCGTCAGCCCGAGGCCGGAGCCGCCGTATTCTTCGGGGATCAGCGCGGCCATCCAGCCCTCGCGGGTGAGCGCCTCGACAAAGTCCTCTGGGTAGGCCTTCTGCTCGTCCACCTTGCGGTGATACTCGGGCGAGAACTGCGCACAGAGCGCCTGCACGCCTTCGCGGATGTCCTGGTAGTCGTCTTCGAGAAGATTCATCGCGGCTGGCCTCTGCTCGTCATGCGGGAGTGCCGGTGTTGTGACAGGTTTTGCCTATAGCGCAAATACTTTGGGCTGATCCTTGCTATAGGAAAACCCAATAGCTCACGCCGGGCCTGACAGCGGGCGCGAGAGGTTCAACTGACCTCCCGGTGCCTTGCGATGCAGGTTTGCAGAACCTCGTCGATGTCGCGCGTCCACCAATCGTCTTTCGAGAAGATCTCGACCTCGTGGAAGCCTGTGTAGCCCTGCGCCTCAACCCAGCCGCGAACCATTGCAATATCGGCCACCCCATCTCCCATCATCCCGCGATCAAGCAGCAAGTCTTTGGTCTCCCGCTTGAAATCGCAGATGTGCCATGCGTGGATGCGGTCCTTCCCGGCCCGCGCGATCTGGGCTTCCAGCTCCGGGTCCCACCAGATGTGATAGATATCCGCCGCCACGCCAACGCCGCCGCCGATCTCGTCGCAGAGGTCGAGCGCCTGCCCGAGCGTGCTGACAACCGAGCGGTCGCCGCAATACATCGGGTGCAATGGCTCGATGGCGAGTTTCACCCCGGCGGGGCGGGCATAGTCGTTCAGTGCCGCGATACCGTCGCGCACCTGCGCCCTGGCGGCGGCAAGGTCTCGCGAGCCTTCGGGCAACCCGCCGCAAACCAGCACGAGGCAGTCGGCGTTCAGCTCGGCGGCCTCATCCACCGCGCGGCGGTTGTCATCAAGCGCGGCGGCAAGACCCTCTTGTGTGTTTGCCGGAAACATCCCGCCCCGACAGACGCCCGAGACCTTCAACCCGAGGTCGCGGATCTGCCGAGAGGTCTCGGCCAGCCCGGTCTCGGCAATCTGGTCACGCCACGGTGAGGCGGCGGGGATGCCGTTGCGGGCCACCGCCTCCAGTATCTCCGGCAGGCTGTAGCGCGCCCGCACCGTGGCGGTATTGATCGAGAGTTGCGAGATATCGGGCATCAGGCCACCCCGCGCGTGCGCATCAGGTCCGCCATGCGGGCGCTGGCGCGGTCCGGGTCGGTGAGCAGCCCGGCCTTGTCGGCCAGCCGGAACAGCTCTGCCAGATGCAGCGTGGAGCGGGTGCTCTCCTGTCCGCCAACCATGGTGAAATGGCTCTGGTGGTCGTTGAGCCAAGCCAGAAAGACCACGCCTGTTTTGTAAAACCGCGTGGGCGCCTTGAAGATATGGCGCGAAAGCGGGACGGTGGGCGCGAGGATCTCGTTGAAACGGTCGGTATTGCCCGCCGCGAGGTGCTTGAGCGCCGCAGAGGCCGCTGGGGCGATGGCGTCAAAAATGCCAAGGAGCGCATCGGAATAGCCCTGCTCGTCGCCCTCGATCAGTTCGGCATAGTTGAAATCATCGCCGGTATACATGCGCACCCCGTCGGGCAGGCGGCGGCGCATGTCGATCTCGGCCTCCTTGGAAAGCAGGCTGATCTTGATGCCATCGATCTTGCCCGCGTTCTCGGAAAGGATCGCGAGGCAGGTGTTCATCGCGGTCGGAATGTCATCTGAGCCCCAGTAGCCTGCGAGCGCCGGGTCGAACATATCCCCCAGCCAGTGGATGATGACGGGTTCGTCCGCCTCGGCCAACACGGCAGAATAGACGCGGGCGTAATCCTCGGCGGATTTCGCCGCCGCTGCCAACGCCCGGCTGGCCATGAGGATCACCCGCCCCCCGGCCCCCTGAACCGCCGCAAGCTGCTCAAGGTAGGCGGCGATGATCGCGTCGATGCCAAGCTCGGGCGACGGGGCCAAATGATCAGTGCCCACGCCGGAAAACACAGACGCCCCCGGCACGCCCTTGGCCTCGGTCACCGAGCGGCGGATCAGCTCCAGCGCCTCCGCCCATCCCAGCCCCATGCCGCGCTGCGCGGTGTCCATCGCCTCCGCCACGGCAAAGCCGTGCTCCCAAAGGTGGTGGCGATAGGCCAACGTCGCCTCCCAGTCGATGGCCGGGGTGAGCCACGGGTCCACATCGGCCAGCGGGTCGGCAACAACATGGGCGGCGGCGAAGGCAATGCGGGTCATCGGCACCTCCGGCGCGGCGAAGTCGGACGCCGCGCCGGGGGTGTAGGGGGCAAGCCCCTCCGGGCCG
The DNA here is from genome assembly GCF_052828525.1 of Vannielia sp. SX4. The sequence goes on along the minus strand of NZ_CM128247.1, from coordinate 1,272,885 downwards.
GGGAGGATGAGGCCCGCCATCTCAGGCCACCAGATCCGGCACGTCGAGCCAGCGCCGGTCGGCCCAGCTCTGCAGGCCCAGTTGCGCCAGTTGCACGCCGCGCGCCCCTGCCATCAGGTCAAACTCCCACGGCGCATCCTCGGCTATGTGCCGCAGGAACATCTCCCACTGCGCGCGGAAACCGTTGGTGAAGATCTGCGTGGTCGGCACCTCGTCCCAGTTCTTGTAGAAATCCAGTGGGTTGGGAACATCGGGGTTCCAGACCGGCTTGGGCGTGTTGACCCGGTGCTGCGACACGCAACTCGTGAGGCCCGCCACGGCTGAGCCGTGGGTGCCATCGACATGAAAGGTCACCAGATCGTCACGCTGCACGCGGGTGCACCACGAGGAGTTGACCTGCGCGATGATCCCGCCCTCCAACTCGAAGGTGGCATAAGCGGCATCATCGGCATCCGCTGTGTAGTGGTCGCCGTTCTCATCCCAGCGGTCGGGGATGTGGGTTGCCCCGAGGCAGCTCACGCTCTTCACCGCGCCGAAGGTATGGTCGAGCACGTAACGCCAGTGGCACAGCATATCGAGGATGATCCCGCCGCCGTCGTCTTTGCGATAGTTCCACGAGGGCCGCTGTGCCTCGCGCCAATCGCCTTCGAACACCCAATAGCCGAACTCGCCGCGCACCGAGAGGATGCGCCCGAAGAAGCCACTATCGATCAGGCCCTTCAGCTTCATGATGCCGGGCAGGAAGAGCTTGTCTTGCACGACGCCATTCTTGATGCCTTTCTCGCGGGCCAGTTTGGCCACAGCGAGCGCCTCATCCAGATCGTCCGAGGTGGGCTTTTCGCAGTACACCGCCTTGCCCGCCTCGATCGCCTTGCGCAGCAGCCCGCCCCGCATCTGCGTGGTGCCCGCGTCGAAAAACAGCGTGTCATCGGGGTTGGCAAGGCAGGCATCCAGATCATCCGACCAGCGCTCGATGCCCTCCTCCTTCGCCAGCCGTTCGATCTTGGCAGCGTTGCGGCCCACGATGATCGGGTCGGGCATGAGGCGGGTGCCGTCTTTCAGCACCACGCCGCCATCTTCCATGATCGCCTTCACGGAGCGGACGAGGTGCTGGTTGTAGCCCATGCGCCCGGTGACACCATGCATGATGATGCCGATACGTTTTTCAGTCATTTCAAACCTCTCTTGCCGCCCGCCCTCAGGCGTGACGGATGACTTTTTCATCGGCACCGAAGATGTGGAACTTGCCGCCCTCGAACCCGAGGAAGAGCTTGTTCCCGGCCTCGACGCGGGCTTGGCCCTTGATCTCGACCGTAACGGTGCCGCCGTGGGGGAGGGCCACGTAGACATAGGTTTCACCGCCGAGCTGCTCGGCGATCTGCACTTCGCCCGATAGCACCGCCTCAGCCTCGGGCACGGGCACGAGGCTCTCAGGGCGGATGCCGAGCGTCACCACCTCGCCTTGCGCAGGCGGGTTGGGGATTTCGGTCGTAAGGCTATGCCCGCCTTCCAGCTCGATCGTGGCACTGGTGCCGCTGACCGAGGTGATCGTGCCGGGCAGAAAGTTCATCCGCGGGCTGCCGAGGAACCCCGCGACGAACACGTTGGCGGGTGTGTTGTAGAGCTCCAGCGGCGTGCCGACCTGCTCGATCAGCCCCTTGCGGAGCACCACGATCTTGTCGGCCAGCGTCATCGCCTCGACCTGATCGTGGGTCACGAAGATCATCGTGGCCCCGAGGCGGCGGTGCAGGCGGTTGATCTCGACCCGCATCTGCATTCGCAGCTCGGCATCGAGGTTCGAGAGCGGCTCGTCGAAGAGGAAGATCTGCGGCTCGCGCACGATGGCCCGGCCGATGGCGACCCGCTGGCGCTGCCCGCCCGAGAGCTGGCCGGGCTTGCGCTCGAGCAGTTCGTTGATTTGCAGAATGTCGGCGGCCTCCTGCACCTTCTGCTCGATTTCGGCCTTCGGCACCTTCATGGTTTCCAGCCCGAAGGCGAGGTTCTTGCGCACCGACATATGCGGGTAGAGCGCGTAGGACTGGAACACCATCGCCAACTCGCGCTTGGCCGCCGGCATCTCGTTGACCACGGCCCCATCGATCAGCACATCGCCGCCCGAAATCTCCTCCAGCCCGGCGATCATCCGCAGCAATGTGGACTTGCCGCAGCCCGATGGGCCGACGAAAACCACGAACTCGCCGTCTTCCACCTTCAGGTCGATCCCGTGGATCACCCGGAGGCCGCCGAATTCCTTGATGACGTTCTGAAGCTCCAGTTCAGCCATGTGCGGTGTCTTTCTTCATCGTGTCGAGCCAGCCGTTGTAGAAGGGGTGATCTGCCCCGATGGGCAGGGAAACGCTCTCGCCGCTGCGGGCGGACCAATAGGCCGCCGTGAGCAATTCGATGGAGCGGCGGGCATCAGCGAGGGTGACGGGCAGTTCGGTGCCCTGTGTGAGCGCCGCGTGCATCCGGTAGAACTGGCCCTCAAACCGCTCCGGCAGAGGCTCGAAATCCGCCAGCGCGGCCTCGATCTTCGCCGTGGCCTCCGGGTCGTCATGCGGAAAGGTCCAAGGGTCGTGATCGGGGTGATAGGGGCGGCGCCCGCTTTCGGCAGCGAGATCGTCAAAGCAGAACCGCAGGCGCGACATTTCCTCGCGCGAGCCGAGCGTCACCGAGGAGGAGGCCATGGCCCCGCTCTCGAACTCGAGACTCAGCAGTCCCATGTCCTCGGTCTCGTTGCCGTTCACCCGGCGCGAGGTGCGGGCGTTGACCGATTTGATCGGGCCGAGCACCTCGCAGAGGATGTCGTGAATGTGGATCGCATGGGTGGTGAAACAGCCGCCCGTCTCGCCATCCCACGTGCCGCGCCACGAGGCGCGGGAGTAGTAGGTTTCACCGCGATACCAATGGGTTTCGGCGGTGGCCACGGAGGGGCGGCCAGCCAGCCCCTTGCCCACCAGATGATGCAGCTTTTGCAGCCCGTGGCCGAAGCGATACTGGAAAATCGGACAGGCGCGCTTGCCGGTTCTCTCCGCCGTCGCGATGAGCGCGTCGCATTCGGCCAGCGAGCGGGCGACGGGCTTTTCGATCACCACGTCAAAGCCCGCTTCCATCGCCGCCGTGGCTTGGTCGAAGTGCAGGCCCGAAGGCGTGCAGATGTCGATCAGGTCGAGGTCGAGATCGTAAAGCGCTTCCATGTTATCAGGGCGCTCAGGGATGCCGAACATGTCGGCCACCTTGTTCTGCCGCTCCGGCGAGATATCGGCAAGCGCCACCACCTCGTAGAGGTCGGGGAACTCGCAATAACCCTCTGCATGGCTGCGGCCGATACCAGAGCCGACAATGCCGACGCGAAGCCGCTTGCTCATGCCGCACCTCCAGCAGGGCGCGAGCCACCAACCCGCTCGGCCATCGCATGAGCCTGCAAGGCAAGCTCCATCGCGAGGAAGCAGTGCTTTTGCGTCATGGTGGTATCGGTTCGATTGCGCACGTCATCCCGCAGCTTCGCGCCATAGGTCAGCTCGGTGTCCGATGCGTCGATGTAATGCGTGCCCTTCGCGTCGGTCAGGAACAGGTGGTTGTCCCCCGCGCGGCCCTCAACATCCATGTACTTGCGCAACTCAATCACACCCTCGGTGCCCATGATGAAGAGCCGCCCGTCACCCCAGACGGGCGAGCCATTCGGCGTGAACCAGTCGACCCGGATAAAGCCCGTCGCCCCCTCGGCGGCCACCACGGCATGGCCGTAGTCGAGAAAGTCGGGGTGATCCGGGTTGTCGAAATTGTCCTCAACGGCATGCAATATCCGCGCCTCGGTGGCCCCGGTGATCGAGAGGAACTGCTCGAACTGATGGCTGGCGATATCGGTCAGGATCGAGCCGTTTCGGGACGGGTCCCAAAACCAGTCGGGCCGGGGGTTGTTGCCCAACTGATGCGGCCCCAGCCCGGTGGTGGAGATCACCCGGCCAATCGCCCCGGCCCGCACAAGCTCCAGCGCCCGGGCGGTGGATTTCTGCCGGTAGTGCTCGGAATAGAGGATCGAGCAGATACGCCCGGTCTCGGCCTGCACCCGGCGCAGATCGTCGAGCTGCTCGAAGGTGGTGCAGCCGGGCTTGTCGATCATCACGTCCTTGCCCGCCTGCATCGCCCGCAACGCCATCGGCGCCCGGTCCACCGGGATGCCCGCGCCGACCACCAGCAGAACGGAGTCATCCTCCATGATCTGCTGCTCATCGGCCACCCGCTCGGCCTGCGGATACTTACCCGAGAAGATCGCGGCGAGGTCGTCTTCCACTGCGAAGAACTTGGTCAATCGGCAGCCGGCGCCCAGCATCGCGTCCACCTGGCCGTAGATGTGGTTGTGGTTGATGCCGACAACGGCAAAGTCGAAGGGCTCTGAAGACATTGGTTTACCTCTTGAGCGCGCCGAGGGCGACGCCGCGGATGATGAGCCTCTGGAAGGCGAGGAAGACGATGAACACTGGCACGAGCGAGAGCGTGGACATGGCGAAGAGCTCGCCATAGAGGCTCTCGCCGCCGGAACTGTCGACAAAGGCCCGGAGCGCGAGCGGCACGGTATATTGGCTCATGTCGTTCAGGTAGATGAGCGGGCCGAGGAAATCGTCATAGGTCCAGATGAAGGAGAAGATCGCGGCGGTGGCCATGACCGGCGTGGAGAGCGGCAGCATGATCTTCCAGTAGATCCGCCAGGGCCCGCAGCCATCCATGATCGCCGCCTCGTCGATCTCGCGCGGGATGCCGCGGAAGAACTGCACCATCAGGAAGATGAAAAAGGCATCCACCGCGAGGAACTTCGGCACGATCAGCGGCAGGAAGGTATTGACCCAGCCCAGCTTGAGGAACAGCACATACTGCGGCACCAGGGTCACGTGATAGGGCAGCATCAATGTGCCCAGCATCAGCACAAACCAGATCTTCCGGCCCCGGAACTCCAGCCGCGCGAAGGCATAGGCCGTCATCGAGCAGGCCATCAGGTTCCCCACCACCGCGAAGAAGGCGATGATGAAGGAGTTCATGTAGAAGGTGGTGAAGCTCTCCCGAAAGGTGAACCAGCCCTGAAAGTAACTCGTCAGGTCAAAGCTGGTGGGCAGGGCCGTCGGGTCGGAAAAGATCAGCTCGTCGGGCTTGAAGCTCGACATGACCATCCACAGCAGCGGGTAGATCATGAGGATCGAGGCGAACCCGAGCACGAAGTGCCGGAGCACTTGGCGGCGGACCTTGGTGGCGCGGCTCTCGTTGAGGGCTTTCATCGCTGCTCATCCTCGTAATAGACCCAGTATTTCGAGGTGCCAAAGGCGATGGCGGTGAAGATCGCGATGATCACCAGCAGGATCCACGCCAGCGCAGAGGCATAGCCCATGCGGAAGTTGGCGAAGGCCTCGAGATAGAGGTAGAGCGAGTAGAACATCGTGCTGTCCACCGGCCCGCCGAGACCGCCAGAGACGATGTAGGCCTGGGTGAAGGCCTTGAAGGCTTCGATGGTCTGGAGCACGAGGTTGAAGAAGATCACCGGCGCGAGCAGCGGCAGGGTGATCTTCCAGAACTGCCGCCAGCCGGAGGCGCCGTCCATAGAGGCGGCCTCGTAAAGATCCTGCGGCACCTGGCGAAGCCCGGCGAGGAAGATGATCATCGGCGAGCCAAACTGCCAGATCGCCAGCACGATCAGCGTGGAGAGCGCGTAGTCGGGGTGGGTGATCCAGGCCGGGCCCTGAATGCCGGTGACGAAGAACAGCAGCTGGTTGATTAGCCCGTCCGCGCCAAAGAGCTGGCGCCAGAGCACGGCGATGGCCACCGAGGCGCCGAGCAGCGAGGGCAGGTAGAAGGTGGCGCGGTAGAAGGCCACGCCCCGCACAGAGCGGTCGAGCACCATGGCCAGCAGGAGCGCGACCGTGAGCTTGAGCGGCACGGACCACAGCACGTAGGTAAACGTCACCTCGATCGCCTTGCCGAGGCGGCGGTCATAGAAGGCGGCGTATTCGTAGTTTTTCAGCCCTGACCAGCGCGGCGAGGTCAGCAGATCGTAATCGGTGAACGACAGGTAGAGCGAGGCCAGCGTTGGCCCCAGCGTCAGCCCGAGGAAACCCACGAGCCATGGCAGGAGAAACAGGTAGCCCGCGCCGTTGCGGCGCCAGATGCGGGCAAACCTTCCCTCGGTGGAGGGCGCAGAACGCCCTCCCGGATTGGTGCTGACACTGGTCACTGGAGTTTACCGCTTCAGGATACGCGCGGCGTCGTCATACCAGGCGGTTGCGCCCTCTTCGGGCGTGACCTGGCCGAACGCCACCGACTCCCAGGCCGGCCGCAGGGCGCGGTCGATTTCGCCAGCATTGGCCGGCGGCGGGGGCGGCAGCGCACCCACGCGGGTGTCGACCATGTTGAGGAAGCGGATGATCTTCTGCTCGGTCTCGGTGAGGCCGGGGGTGATGCGCTCGCGGATGGAGGCATCGGCGGTCACACCACGCTCGATGAGCAGAATGTCGTTGGCGCCCTCGTCGCTGACGAAGAAGCTGATGAACTTCGCCGCAGCCGCCTTGTCGCCCGCATTGGCCGACATCGAGAAGAACATCGAAGGCTTCATGTAATGCCCCGGGCTGTCGCCCGCGTTGGGGATCATCACTATATCGACCTCGTCGGTCATCAGCTGCTGGTTGCCGACAAGCTGGTTGGAGTGGATGAAGCCGAACAGCGACTTGCCGTTCACATGCATCCGCTCTTCCATCTTGCCGGAGTCCTGCGCCTGCACATCGGCGGGCTGGGTCAGCCCCTCGTCCTGCATCATCTTCCAGTAGACGAAGTAGTCGATCACGTCCTGCACATCGAAGCCGAGCTCGCCTTCGGAGGTGTAAAGATCCTTGCCGCGCGACCGGACCCAGGTTTGCAGCCGCGGCTCCTGACTGCCCATGTTCTCCGAGAAGGCCATGCCATCGGGCAGCTGATCCTTCAGCTCCTTGCCGATGTTCACAAAGTCCTCGGTTGTCCACGTGGTGCTGTCGGGCAGCTCGTAGCCGATGTTGCTGAGCACGGCCTTGTTGTAGACATGGGTCATCGAGTTGGCGCCAAGCGAAATGCCGTAGGTCTTGCCGTCGACCATGCCGCCCTTGAGCTGGTTTTCGTCGTAGTCCGACACGTCGATCTCATTGCCGAAGTAGCCGTCCAGCGGCTCGAGCTGGCCGCGCCGTGCCCATTCGAAGATGTAGCGATAATCCATCTGGAGCACGTCGGGCAGGCTGTTGCCCGCGGCCTGCGTAGCCAGCTTCTGCCAGTAGTCGCCCCATGCATAGGTCTCGGGCACCACCTCGCCCATGCCGCCGCCCTCGTAGAGTTCGACCACGGCATTGGTGCGCTTGTCGCGCTCGGGGTTGCCCCACCAGATCAGGCGCACGCTGCCGTTTGCCTGTGCCAGAGCACCGGTGCTGGCCAGCGCCCAGAGTGACGCGCCGCCGCCCATAAGGCGGCCGAATCCGCGACGATCCATCTTCAGTGTCATGATTTCCTCCCAAATTTCTTTTGAGCAGGCTCCTCCTCCGAGCCCGGCCGGAGGGCCCTCCCAGACCCCGGCAGAAAAAAGGTAACTCGCTGGTTACTTTCTGGCAACTGTTTTGAAGCTGAGGTAGCTCATCGCCACATCCACGGCGTGGGCACGGCGCTCGGCGAGGCCGACCTCTGAGTTGAGCGAGGCATCGAAAACCACTGAAAGTGTGTGAATATTCGAGAAGAAGAAGTAACTGAGCCCGGCGATGGTGATGTACATCTGAACCGGATCGACCCCGCCCCGGAACACGCCCGCAGCCTCGCCCTCGGCAAGAACATGCCGGATCTGCCCGATGATCGGAGAGTTCATCTCCTTCAGCTCCGGCATCTCGGCCACGAATCGGGCGCGCTGGATGTTCTCGGTTGCCAGCAGCCGTAGAAACCACGGGTTGGCATGGAAGTGGTCGAAGGTGAAACCAACGAGCTTGGCCATCGCGTCATAGGGCGGCAGCGCACCCAGATCGAGCTTGCGCTCGGCGGCGCGGATATCCTGGTAGGCCTCCAGCAGGACCGCCGTATAAAGCTCGGTCTTGGAGCCGACATATTCGTAGATCAGTCGCTTGTTGGCCCCGGCCCGCTTGGCCACGCGGTCCATCCGCGCCGCCTCCAGCCCGTATTCGACAAACTCAACCCGGGCGCTGTCCAGAATGTCGCGCGTGGTCTTCTCGCGGTTCCACTCCCGCTTTTTCGGCTTTGCCGTTTGATCCATGGCCAAACCCTCCTGCCGCAGCATATCCGTTGACACCCCGGATTGACCATACATAGTAACCAGCGAGTTACTTTTGGGAGGAGTAGCATGACCTCAGCCACTAACAAGCGCCGGGTCGCCATCGTGGGCACCGGGCATCGCGGCACCGGTACGTGGGGCACCGATGCCCCCGCAACCTGCGCCGACGAGATCGAACTCGTCGGCCTGTCCGACCTCAACGCCGCCCGCCTCGCCGTGGCGCGCGGGCGCACGGCGGGGGAGCCGCAAGTCTCGACCGATCTCGATGAGATGCTCTCCGCCACCAACCCGCACACCCTGCTCGTCTGCACCCGCGACGACACCCACGCCGGGATTATCGTGAAGGCGCTGGAGGCGGGGATCGACGTGGTCACCGAGAAGCCTATGGCCACAACCGCCGAAGACGTGCGCGCCATCGTCGAGGCCGAGGCCCGCACCGGCCGCCGGGTGGACGTGGCCTTCAACTACCGCTTCGCCCCGACCTCGCGCAAAATCCGCGAGTTGCTCGCCTCCGGGCGCATCGGCAAGGTGACCTCCTGCGACTTCCACTGGTATCTCGATACCTCCCACGGCGCCGACTACTTCCGCCGCTGGCATGCCTACAAAAAGAACTCCGGCTCGCTCTTCGTCCACAAGGCCACCCACCATTTCGACTTACTGAATTGGTGGATCGAAAGCGACCCAAAGCGGGTCTTCGCCCAGGGCGCGCTCAACGTCTACGGCCACAACGGCCCGTTCCGCGGCACCCGCTGCAAGGGCTGCGACCATGCCTCCGAGTGCCGGTTCTACTGGGATATGGGCGCCAATCCCGACCTCGATGCGCTCTACGAGGGGCCGTCGGAAGAGGATGGTTACGTGCGCGATGGCTGCGTCTACCGCGAAGACATCGACATCTACGACACAATGTCGGCCACTCTCGAATACGAAAACGGCGTGCAGGTGAGCTACTCGCTCAACGCCGCTATGCCAATTGAGGGCTACCACCTCGCCTTCAACGGCACCCATGGCCGGATCGAAGTGCGCATGTATGAGAAACAGGCCTTCGACGCGCCTTCGGGGCAGGATGAAATTCTGGTGCTCGGCACCGACCGTTCCGTAGAGCGGATCGTGGTGGAGCACGGGCCGGGCGGCCACTTCGGCGGCGACCCGCTGTTGCACCGCGCGCTCTTCACACCCGAAAAGGACGATCCCGCGGGCCAGCGGGCCGGCTCCCGCGCCGGGGCGCTCTCGGTGCTCACCGGCGTCGCCGCAACCCGCAGCGCCGAAACCGGCCAGCCGGTGGAGATTGCGCCGCTGCTGGCGGGAACCGCGTAGTTATGGGCGTGGGTGGGCTGACGCCTCAGCGGACCCGCGCGCGCCAAACCTCCGCATAGCGGGCCATCTCCGCCGTTCCGTGGTGAACGCTGCTTGCCTGCCGCCCCGCAATGAGGCCGCGGTCCACACCGGGGTGCAGCAGGGCCGCGCCCTCGCTGGTGCCGGTGGCGCTGGTCATCGCATGCACCTCCGCCCCGCTCGCGGCGGCCAGCATGTCGAGATAGCAGGCGTTTCGGGCAAAAGGCCCCTCCACATGGATAGGCCCGCGATGCCCGATCAGCCGCAGGCAGGCGTCGGTGACGAGCGCGAGATAGAATCCCACCGCCGCACTCCGCGCGCCCGACCCTGCGGGCGGCTCGCCTCCCAGCCACTGCGCCTCATGCCCCTGAAACGGCCCGCTGCCCGGCACCACCGAAGGCAGCAGCATCACCGCTTCCCGCAACACCGCTGCGCACTCGTCAGCGGAAGGTTCCACCTGCGCCCCCGCCATCAGCAAGTCATGCTCCCGCCCTCCCATGAAGCGGGCGGAAGGCACCGGGTCGCCAAAGGCGTTCACGTTCACCAGTGTGTCGCGCGCCGGATCGAGCGCCACCGGCGCACCGCCGATGGCCATGGCGATCACCCATGTGCCGGTAGAGACCACGCTGAAGGGCGCCTCCCGCGCGAGCAGATGCGCCAAGAGCGAAGCGTTGGAGTCGTGGATGCCGCAGTAGACCGGTGTATCCGCCTCCAGCCCCGTCTGCGCCGCGATCTCCGGCAGGACGGTGCCCAGCACCTCCCCCGGCTGCCGCGTCGGCGCCAGCAGCCCGGCGATGCCGAGCCGCTCCACAAGGCTCGACGGCGCGCCGGTTAAGGGGTTCCACAGGTCAGTGTGGCAACCCAGCGAGGTCACATCGCTGGCCGCCACCCTGGTGAGCCGATAGCCCCAGTATTGCGGGTAGGTCACGACATGGCGGACCCGTGCTTTCAGCCCTGGGTCTTCGCTGAACTGCCAGAACAACTGCGCCCCGAGGTTCAGCCCGATCCCGAGCCGGGGCGCGCCGGTCTCGGCAAACGCCGGGCGGATCGCGTCGTACTCCGCCGCCAGCCCGTCCGGCCCGGCATGCTCGTAATCGAGGATCGGCGCGGCCAACTCCCCACCTTCCCCAATCAGCGCGGCCGAGGCCCCGTGGGTCGTGACCGAGATCGCATCCACACCATGCGCGGCCTGAAACTGCGCCAGCCCCTCCAGCAGAAAGGCCCAATGCCCCTCCACGTCAAAATGCGGCCAGGGCGGGCCGGGCAGCACCCTGTTGGGGCGGGTCAGCACCGCCACCTCGGCAAGGCTCTCCAGATCGACCAGCGCAAGCTTGGCATTGGTCTTGCCAATGTCGATGACGGCGATGTGCCCGGCGGTCATGGCATGTGGAAGACGGGCGTCAGCGGCACCGCCACCGGCTCGTTGTCTGGCTTCGTTTCCATGATGTCCGCCATATGCGCCCACCACCTCTGCATGATCGCATGGCTTGGCAGCGCATCCATCCCGTGATCGTCGGTGCGCCAGAGCACGCCAAAGAGCAGGCCCGTCTCATCGTCGAGATGGATCGAGTAGTCACTGACCCCGGCCTCTTTCAGCAACGCCACGAGCTCGGGCCAAATCTCGTCATGCCGCTTCTTGTACTCCTCCCGGCAACCGGGGTTGAGCTTCATCCTGAAGGCATATTTCTCCATGTCACTCCCCCCCCCCTCAGGCCCGCGCGGTGCGGCGGCGCCACTTTTCCCACAACCGGGGCAGCGCGATCACCCCGATCAGCAGCAGGCCGATCATGATCGACATTACGATACCCGGCACGTTCAGCAGGCCCAGCCCGAAGGTGACCAGCCCCATGACGAAGGCCGCGATCACCACACCGGGTATGCTGCCCGATCCGCCCAGAATATTCACCCCGCCCAGCACCACCATTGTCACCACCTCCAGCTCCCAACCAAAGGCGATGGAAGGCCGGGTGGAGCCGAGCCGCGAGGTCAGGCACACCGCCGCGACCCCTGCCATCAGCCCGGTGAGCAGGAACAAAATGAACTTCACCCGCGCCACCCGGATGCCAGAAAACAGCGCGCCCGTAGGGTTGTTGCCAATGGCATAGGCGGCCCGGCCAAAGTTGGTCTTGTGCAGCACCACGCCGTAGATCACCGCGAGCAGGGCAAAGAGCACCAGCTCGAAGGAGATCACCCAGAACACGTAGCCCTGCCCGAAGAAGGCAAAATCCGCCGGGTAGCCCTTGTAGACCTGATCGCCCAGCACGATGTAGCTGATCCCGCGAAACAGGCTCATGGTGCCGATCGTGACAACGATCGAGGGCAGCCCGAGCCGGGTAACGAGCACGGCGTTGAACGCGCCGCAGGCCAACCCGGTCGCCAGCCCGATCAGCACGAGCCCCGGCGTGCCCACGCCAAACTGCACCGCCGCGCCCATCGCCGTTGAGGCCAGCGCGATGATCGCGGCCACGCTCAGGTCGATCTCACCCGAGATGATGAGCAGCGCCATGGCAAAGGCGATCATCGCCTTTTCGGTGAAGTTGAAGGTCGCGTCCGACAGGTTCCACGCGTTCAAAAAGTAGGGCGAGGCAAAGCTGTTGGCGATGAAGATCGCCACCGCCACCAGCAGCAGCAGGCTCTCCCAGCTTTTGAGCCGCGCCTCCAGCGGCGAGCGCAAGCGGTCGGGAATGTGCCGTGTTGTCATCTCGCTCATGCCGCCTGCTCCGCCGATTTGAGGATGATCCGCCCCTTCACCCGCGCCGCGCGGGCGTTGACCGCGACCGCGATGATGATCGCCGCGCCCGAGATGGCGAGCTGCCAGAACGGCGAGATATCGACCACCGGCAGCGCGTTCTTGATGACGCCGAGAAAGAGCGCGCCCAGCAGCGCCCCGCCGACCGTGCCCACACCGCCCGCGATGGAGATGCCGCCGATGACGCAGGCCGCCACCACATCAAGCTCGAAGCCCCCGGCGATATCGACATAGGCCACCGCATAGCGCGAAACCCAGAGGTAGCCGGTGATCCCGGCCAGCGCGCCCGAGATGGTGAAGGCCCAGAACTGGGTGCGGCCCACGTCCAGCCCGGTATAGACAGCCGCATGCGGGTTGCCGCCCACCGCGTAGAAGGCGCGGCCAAGGCGCGTGCGGGTCATCACCACGGCAAAGACGGCAACCGCCACCAAGGCCACCCAGCTCAGCATTGGCAGGCCCAGAAGCTCCGCCCGGGGGAAGGCCTTGAACCCCTCGCTCATCTCGTGGCTGTTCACCCATTTGCCGTCCGAGATCAAAAAGATGATGCCCCGGAAGATCGTCATCGTGCCCAGCGTCACCACGATGGGCGGGATTTGCAGCTTCCAGACCAGCAGGCCGTTGACCATGCCCATCAGCGTGCCCAGCGCCAGCGCAACGGCGAGGATCACCGCCACCGGCACGCCGGGGAAGCTGACGTTGATCATCGCCACCACCATGCCGGTCAGCGCGAGGTTGGCGGCCACCGAGAGGTCAATGCACTTGGTCAGGATCACGATCATCTGGCCGATGGCGAGCAGGATGAGCGGCGAGGTGTCGTTGAACACATGCGCGAGGTTGCCCGGCGCAATGAAGCCCGGAAAGCGCGTGGCGATCAGCGCCAGCAGCACCGCGATGGCCCCAAGCAGGAGCGCCTCGCGCGATGAAATCAGGCGTTGCAACATGGCGCCCACCTCGCTCTCAAATGCCCGCCGCATGGCGGACAAGGGTTTCAGGGGTCAGGGCCTCGCCCTCAAGCTCGGCGGCGATCCGGCCCTCGCGCATCACGATCACCCGGTCCGACATGCCGAGGATCTCGGGGATCTCGGAGCTGACCATGATCACCGCCAGCCCCTGCGCGGCCAGCTCGGCCATGAACTCATGCACCGCCGCCTTGGAGCCGATATCGATGCCCTTGGTCGGCTCGTCGAGGATGATCACCCGCGGCTTGGTGGCGAGCCACTTGGCGATCACCACCTTCTGCTGGTTGCCGCCCGAGAGGCTGCCCACCGGCGTATCCAGCGAGGCCGCCCGCAGGTCGAGCCGCTCGGTGTATTCGCGTGCCAGCCGGAACTCCTCGGCCAGCTTCAGAAAGCCCCGGCGCGAGGTGCGGCCCAGAGAGGGCAGCGTGACATTCTGAAAGATCGGCATGGCGGTGATCGCGCCCTGCTTGCCGCGGTCCTCCGGCACATAGACGATGCCCTGCGCGATGGCCTCTGCGGGCGAGCGCACGACCGCCAGCTCGCCCTCGATCTTCGTCACCCCCTTGGAGGGACGGGTGATGCCGAAGAGCGCCTGCATGAACTCCGAACGCCCGGCACCGACCAGCCCGTAAAAGCCAAGGATCTCGCCGCGCTTGAGTGAAAAGCCGATCTCGTCAAACTCGGTCGGGTGGCTGTAGCCCACGACCTGAAGCACCTCTTCGCGGGGCGCACTCTGCCGGTCGGGGAAGACCTGGCTCACATCGCGGCCCACCATCATCTTGACCAGCGCCGCCTCGTCGATCTCCGAGATCAGCCCGTCCCCGATGAACTGCCCGTCGCGGAACACGGTGTAGCGGTCCGCGATGCGGAAAATCTCGTCGAACTTGTGGCTGATGAACAAGATGGCCTTGCCCTGTGCCTTCAGCTTCTCGACCAGCTCGTAAAGCTCTTCGATCTCCTTGTGCGAAAGCGCGGCGGTCGGCTCGTCCATGATCACCACGCGGGCATCGACAGAGAGCGCGCGCGCGATGGCGACAAGGTGCTTGTTGGCGATACCGAGGTCGCGCAGCCGGGTGGCCGGGTCAATCTCGGCGCCGATGCCGCGCAGGATCTCGCCCGCCCGCGCCTGCATGCTCCGCCAGTCGATCAGGCCGAACCGCCCGCGCGGGGCGTGGCCCAAAAAGATGTTCTCGGCGACCGAAAGCTCGTCAAACAGCACAGTCTCCTGATGGATCGCCGTCACCCCGGCGCGGGCCGCGTCCTGCGCTGTAGGGAACTGCATCGGCGCGCCATCCACCAAAATGGCGCCGCCGTCGGGCTGGTAGATGCCCGTGAGGGTCTTCACCACGGTCGATTTGCCCGCCCCGTTCTCGCCCACCAGCGCCGTCACCTCGCCAGGGTAGAGCCGGAGCGACACGCCATCGAGCGCCTTCACGCCCGGAAAGGCCTTGGTGATGCCCTCCAGCGCCAGCACGGGGGTGCCGGCGGCAGGTGCCTGATCGGCTGAGGCTTGATCGGCCTGGGATTGCATCAGCATGCCCGCTCCATCGGGGCCCGCGCAGGAGCCCGTGTTATCCGTGTGCGATTGCGCGAATGGTCCGGCGTGCAGGGCCTTGCCCCGCTGGCCGGAAACTGTGCTCCGGCGCAGGTCAAGCCGCGCCGGAGCAGTGCCGATCAGAAGATCGACTTGAACTCGTCGATGTTCGAGCTGTCGTAGACGAAGGGGTCTGCCATCGCGCCCGAGGTCGTTTCATCCAGCGTCACCTCGCCCATGCGGCCCATCGGGATGGAGGCGCCCGGCTCGGCGCTGGCCGCGCCCGAGGCGAGGGCATGGGCGATCATCGTGGCCGAGTAGCCAAGGTCGATCGGGTTCCAGATCGCGAAGGACTTGGAGGCGCCGCTCTCGATGGCCCCGGCCATCTCGGAAGGCAGGCCAAGGCCGGTCACGTTGATCTCGCCCGCCTTGCCGGCATCCTGCACCGCCTGCGCGGCCGCCACGATGCCCACGGAAGTCGGCGCGATGATCGCGTCGAGATCCGGGTAGGACTGCATGAGGCCCTGCGCCTCGCGGTAGGACTTGTCGGCAAGGTCATCGCCATAGACAGTGCCCACCACCTCGATGCCCGGATAGTCCGGCAGCACCTTGTTCATCTCTTCTATCCAGATGTTCTGGTTCGTCGCCGTGGCAGAGGCCGAAAGCACGGCCACTTGCCCGCCGTCCGGCAGGTGATCGGCAGCCAGCTTGATGATCATGTTGCCGATCAGCGGATTGGACGAGGGGTTGAGGTGCATCGAGCGGCCCTCTTCGGCCACGCCGCTATCCCACGAGATTACGGTGATGCCACGCTGCTGCGCCTTCTTGAGGGCGGGCACCAGTGCGTCGGGGTCGTTGGCGGAGATCGCGATGGCATCCACGCCCTGCGCGATCAGCGCGTTGATCACCTCGATCTGGCCCTCGGCGGTGGTGTCGGTCGGGCCGGTGTAGATGATCTCCACGTTGCCCAGCTCGCCCGCGGCCTCTTCGGCGCCCTTGGCGGCGGCCTCGAAGAAGCCGATCCCGAGCGCCTTGACCACCAGCGCGATGCGCATGTTGTCCTGCGCCATCGCGCTGGTGCCCATGAGGCTGACAGCGATGCTGGCGCCTGCGAGAAGTTTGGTAAAGTTGCGACGGATCATGGTTTCCTCCCTGAGATCACGATGCATGTTCCGGCGGGTCAGCCCGCCTCTTCCTGCTGGGCCGCGCCACTCTGCGCGACGATCAGCGTCACCTCTGCCGCCTCAAGCATGGCGGCGGCCTTATCGGGGATCCCCTCGTCGGTGATCACCGTGTCGATCCGGGTCAGCGGGCACAGCACAAGGCTGGACCTGTTGGCGAACTTCGAACTGTCGACCAGCACCACCAGCTCATCGGCCTGCCCGATCAGCTTCTGCTCGGCCTGAATCAGCAGCGGGTCGGCCTCCATCAGCCCCAGCGGGCCGAGGCCCTGCGCCCCCATGAACATCCGGCGGGCATAGAAATTGCGGGTCACATCATTGTCGAAAGGCGACAGGATGATGTTCTGCTCGCGGTAGATCACCCCGCCCGAGAGCATCACCGTGTTCTTGGAATGCTTCAGCAGGTGCTCGGCGATGGGAAAGGAGTTGGTGAACACCTGGCACCGGCGCGAGGCCAGCGGGTGCACCATCTGAAAGGTCGTCGTGCCGCCATTGATGATGATCGAGTCGCCATCGTCGCAGAGCTCCACCGCCGCGCGGGCAATCGCCTGCTTCTCGTGGCTGTGCATGGTTTCGCTGACGGCAAAGGGCCGCCCGGCCAGCCCGACAAACTGCGGCGGCGTGATCGCCTCCGCCCCGCCCCGCACCCGGCGCAGCTTCTTTTGCGCATCGAGCGCGGCAATGTCGCGGCGGATCGTGGCTTCGGAAGCTTCGGTCAGGTTGCACAGGTCCACCACCGTCACGACCGGCCGGTCCTGAACGGCGGAAAGGATGATCCTGTGGCGTTCCTTCTCGTGCATTGGCACCTCCCATTGAGCAGCGAGATTTGCCGGATTCGGTGGGCTTGTCAATCATTACCGATCACAAACAATCATTCTGCGCCGCAGCATGATTGGTTTTGATCGTTTGAGATTGACATTCCGCCGCAGCGCCGTCAGGTTCCCGGCGAGGAACAGGCGCTGACTGCGGGCGCCCATCGGGAGGATGCCATGTTGAAGACCGCCGGAAAAACTTCGGAAAATCAGCTTCTTGAGAACCGCTGGAACGAGGTCGATGCCGCCGACATGAGCGAGTCGGAGCTGCTGCTCTACCGCTCCAATATCCTCGGCTCCGACAAGCGGGTCACCAACTACGGCGGCGGCAACACCTCCGCCAAGGTGATGGAGGTCGATCCTCTCACCGGCAAGGAGGTCGAGGTGCTCTGGGTCAAGGGTTCGGGCGGAGACATCGGCTCGATGAAGCTCGATGGCTTCGCCACGCTATACATGGAGAAGCTGGAGGCCCTCAAAGCCCTCTATCGCGGGCCCGAGCATGAAGACGAGATGGTTGGCTACCTCCCCCACTGCACCTTCAATCTCAACGCCCGCGCCGCCTCCATCGACACGCCGCTGCACGCCTATGTGCCGCGCAAACATGTCGACCACGTCCACGCCGACGCGATCATCGCCATCGCCGCCTCGAAGAACTCCAAGGCGCTGACGCAGGAGATTTTCGGCGACAAGATCGGCTGGCTCCCGTGGAAGCGCCCGGGTTACGAACTGGGCCTATGGCTGGAAAAGTTCTGTCTCGAGAACCCCGAGGCCGATGGCGTCGTGCTCGAAAGCCACGGCCTCTTCACATGGGGCGATACCGCCCGCGCCTGCTATGACAAGACCATCGAGATCATTAACGAGGCCACCGCATGGCTGGCCCGGCGCACGGCCGATGTGCCAGCCTTCGGCGGCCCCCTGCACGAGAGCCTCGGCGAGGCCGAGCGCCGCGCCGTTGCCGCCCGCCTGATGCCCGCGATCCGCGGCTTCGTTTCCGGCAACCAGCACATGGTCGGCCATTTCAACGACGAGCCCGCCGTGCTGGAATTCGTCAACGCTCAGTACATGCGCCCGCTGGCCGCCCTCGGCACTTCCTGCCCCGACCACTTCCTGCGCACCAAGATCCGCCCGCTGGTAGTGGAATTCGACCCCGCCAAGGGCAACATCGACGAGGTGCTTGAGGGCCTGCCCGCTCAGGTCGCCGCCTACCGCGACGATTACGCCGCCTATTACGAGCGCTGCAAACACGCCAACTCCCCGGCCCTGCGCGACCCCAACGCCGTGGTCTACCTCGTGCCCGGCGTCGGCATGATCACCTTCGCCAAGGACAAGGCCACTGCCCGGATTTCCGGTGAGTTCTACGTCAACGCGATCAACGTGATGCGCGGCGCTTCTGCGGTGAGCGAATACACCGGCCTGCCCGAGCAGGAGGCCTTCGATATCGAGTACTGGCTGCTCGAAGAGGCCAAGCTGCAACGCATGCCCAAGCCCAAATCCCTCGCGGGCCGTGTGGCGCTGATCACCGGCGGCGCGGGCGGCATCGGGGCAGCCACCGCCGCGCGTTACCTCGCCGAGGGCGCCTGCGTTGTGCTGGCCGACATCGCCGAGGACGGCCTGAAGGCCACGCAGGAGCAGCTCGCCCAGCGCTACGGGCGCGACGTGGTCCGCTCGGTCATGATGAACGTCACCGACGAGGCCGCCGTGGCCCGCGCCTATGCCGAGGCGGCGGTGGAGTTCGGCGGCATCGACATTCTGGTATCCAACGCCGGCATCGCCTCCTCCGCGCCCGTCGAGGAGACCTCGCTGGCGCTGTGGAACAAGAACATGGACATCCTCAGCACCGGCTACTTCCTCGTCAGCCGAGAGGCCTTCCGGCTGATGCGGGTGCAAAAGATGGGCGGCGCAATCGTCTTCGTCGCCTCCAAGAACGGCCTCGCCGCCTCGCCCAATGCTTCGGCCTATTGCACCGCCAAGGCCGCCGAAATTCACCTTGCCCGCTGCCTTGCGCTCGAAGGCGCGGAGGCAGGCATCCGGGTGAACGTGGTCAACCCCGATGCGGTGCTGCGCGGCTCCAAGATCTGGGAGGGCGAATGGCTCGACCAGCGCGCCTCGACCTATGGCACCGACAAGGAGGGGCTGGAGGAGATGTATCGCAATCGCTCCATGCTCAAACGCTCGGTCCTGCCCGAGGACATCGCCGAAGCCGCCTATTTCTTCGCCGCCGAGACCTCGGCCAAGTCGACCGGCAACATCCTCAACGTGGATGCCGGCAACGTTCAGGCCTTCACGCGCTGAGGAGGAGGGGACCATGAGTTACGAAAGCGCCAAGGCCCAATTCGCCGATTGGGGCGTCGATACCGAGGCCGCCCTGAGCCGCCTCGCCACCATCCCGATCTCGATGCACTGCTGGCAGGGGGATGACGTGGTCGGCTTCGAGCCCAAATCCGGCACCTCCGGCGGCGGCATTCAGGCCACCGGCAACCACCCCGGCCGCGCCCGCACGCCTGCCGAGCTGCGCGCCGACCTCGACTTTGCCTATTCCATGATCCCCGGCAGCCACCGGCTGAACCTCCACGCGATCTACATGGACACCGACGAAACCCCGGGCCGCGACGAGATCGAGTTTCGCCACTTCACCCCCTGGGTCGACTGGGCCCGGGAGGCCGGCATCGGGCTGGATTTCAACCCCACCTTCTTTGCCCACGAAAAGGCAGACGACAACCTCACCCTCTCGCACCCCGACAAGGGCATTCGCGATTTCTGGGTCGAGCACGGCTGCCGCAGCCGTGAGATCGCCGCCGAGATGGGCAAGGCGCTCGGCTCGCCCGCCGTCAACAACGTCTGGGTGCCCGACGGCTACAAGGACACCCCGATCGACCGCATGGCCGCCCGAGCCCGGCTCGAAGCCTCGCTGGATGACATGTTCTCCGAGCCGCTGAACGCCGCCCACATGCTGGACGCCGTAGAGAGCAAGCTCTTCGGCATCGGGGTCGAGGCCTGCACCGTCGGCAGCCACGAGTTCTACCTCGGTTACGCGATCCGCAAGCGCACCCTGCTCTGCCTCGACATGGGCCACTTCCACCCCACCGAGAACATCGCCGACAAGCTCTCCGCTTGCGCCCTCTCGTTGGGCGACATCCTGCTGCACGTCTCGCGCCCCATGCGCTGGGACAGTGACCACGTGATCCTGCTGAACGACGATATCCAGGCCATGGCCAACGAGCTTGTCAGCGCCGATCTGCTGGGCCGCACCCATATCGGGCTGGATTTCTTCGATGCCACCATCAGCCGCACGGCGGCCTGGGTGATCGGCACGCGCAACATGCAAAAGGCCCTGCTCCGGGCGCTGCTGTTGCCGCTCGACCGGCTGAAGCAGGCCGAAACCGCGCTCGATTTCTCCACCCGCTTCATGCTGACCGAAGAGCTGAAAGACATGCCCTATGGCGCGGTCTGGCAGGAGTTCTGCGCGCGGATGGAGCGGCCCGAGGGGATGGCGCTGATCAAGGACCTGGAAGACTATCAGGCCAGCGTTGCGGGCCGCGGCTAGGCGGCCTCAGCGCGCCTTCTGCGGGCTATCGATGGCCCCGGCGGTGAGCACCGGCGAGGCGTCGATCTCTTCGGCATCCAACATCGCCGCCACCCGCTCTAGCGAGGCCACAAGCTGCGCCTGCTCCCAGTCGGCCATCTCGTCGAAGGACCGCACGAATCGCTGTTGCAGCGCGTCGGGCGCCTCGCGCACCGTCTCCCGCCCACTCTCTGTGATCACCACGTTGGTTTGCCGCCTGTCGGTCTGCGAGCGCTCGCGGCTGACATGGCCGGTCGCCTGCAACTTGTCGACAAGCGCGGTGACGGTGGCCTGCACCACGCCCATCTGGTCGGCCAGCGCCTTGGGCGTGGCGCTGCCCTCGGGCCTGCCCCGTAGAATCTGGAGCACCCTGAGCTGCGCCGGTGTCACCCCGGCGGCCTGCGCCAGATCGCGATCATAGAGCCAGATCGCCCGGATGATGCGCCGCAGGGCGATCAGGCTGTCGTCAACACGGTCTGCGGGCGAGGCTGTCATGGGTGAAGTGTGCCACGGCAGCAAAAAACTCTTCAATCCCCAAAGCGTTAGCGGCAGGATGCTTCAACAAGCTAAACGAAGAGAACACTAGATAGGCGTATATTTCACACATAAATCTGGATTTTTCTCTGGTTTCACGAAGATTCTGTGAAACTTTCCTTCGCTTGTTGAATTACAATTCAAAGCCGCTTACTTAGCCATACGAAACAAATGAGGACACCTGCCGATGCCAAGAGATCTCGCCGAACCCCGAACTCGGACGCCCCGCCTGCGCAAACCCGATGCGACGGACGGGGCCGATATCTGGGCGCTTGTCAAAAGCTGCAAGCCTCTCGACGAGAACTCGATGTATGCCAACCTGATCCAGGCCGACCACTTCCGCGATACCTGCGTGGTGGCCGAACTGGAGGGCGATATCGTGGGCTGGATTTCCGGCCACATGGTCCCGGCGAAAGACGAACTCTTCGTCTGGCAGGTGGCGGTGAGCCCCAAGGCACGCGGACTGGGCCTCGGCAAGAAGATGCTGGCCGAGCTGCTGGAGCGCGACGCCTGCGACGAGGCCGACCACCTCAAGACCACCATCACCAAAGACAATGCCGCCTCCTGGGCGCTCTTCCGCAGCTTTGCCCGTTCCATCGGCGGCGAACTGACCGACGAGCCGCACTTCGAACGTGACGCGCATTTCGACGGTCATCACGACACCGAACACATGGTGACGATCAGCCTGCCCTCCCCCGGTGCGCTGGCGCGCGCAGCCTGATCGACCTCTCCCTCACAGACCGGATTCAATCCTGAAAGGATTCCTCATGCCCAAGGACATGACCTTGACCGATGACATTTTCACCCGCCGCGAAAGCGCGGCTCGTTCCTACTGCCGTGGCATGCCCGCGATGTTTGCCAAGGGCCGCGGCTCCGAGCTGATCGACGCCGATGGCGACAGCTGGATCGACTTTCTCGCTGGCTGCTCCTCGTTGAACTACGGCCACAACGACCCCGACATGAAGGCTGCACTAATCGAGCACATTACCGCCGATGGCATCGCCCACGGGCTCGACCTGCACACCGATGCCAAGGCGGGCTTCATCGAAGCTTTCGAGCGCCACATCCTCGCCCCGCGCGACATGGATCACCGCATCATGTTCACCGGCCCGACCGGCGCCAATGCCGTTGAGGCGGCGATGAAGATCGCCCGCAAGGTTACTGGCCGCACCAACATCATCGCCTTCACCAACGGCTTCCACGGCGTGACCAACGGCGCGCTGGCAGCCACCGGCAACGGCTACCACCGTGGCGGCGCCGCGATGGACCTCGCCGGCGTGACCCGGATGCCCTTCGACGGCTACTTCGGCGAAGACGTGGACACCGCCGCGCAACTCGAGCAGATGCTCTCCGATGCCTCCGGCGGCGTCGATGCGCCCGCCGCGATCATCCTTGAGACCGTGCAAGGCGAGGGTGGCCTCAACGCCGCCAGCCCCGAGTGGGTCCGCCACATCGAGGCGATTGCCCGCAAGCATGGCGCCCTGCTGATCATCGACGATATCCAGGCCGGCTGCGGTCGTTGCGGCACCTTCTTCTCCTTCGAGGAGATGGGCGTGACCCCCGATATCGTGACCATGGCCAAGAGCCTCTCGGGCTTCGGCCTGCCCTTCGCCGCCGTGCTGGTGCGCCCCGAGCATGACGTGTTCGGTCCCGCCGAGCACAACGGTACCTTCCGGGGCAACACCCATGCCTTCGTAACCGCCCGCGTGGCGATCGAGAAGTTCTGGGCCGATGAGGCCTTCGCCAAGGAGCTGGCCGAGAAGCAGCAGCTGATCCATGACCGTCTGGCAGACCTCGCCGCCATGGTGCCCGGCGCGACCCTCAAGGGCCGTGGCCTCATGCAGGGCGTCGATGTGGGCTCCGGCGAACTGGCCGGTGCCATCTGCGCCCGCGCCTACGAGCTGGGCCTCGTCATCGAGACCTCGGGCAACGAGGATCAGGTGGTCAAGGTGCTCGCCCCCCTCACAACGCCTGTCGAGACCTTCTCGAAAGGCTTCGATATCCTGCTGTCCGCCGCCCGTGGCGTGCTGGACGGCCAAGCCAAGATCGCAGCGGAGTAACCCGATGATTGTCAGAGATTTCAACGAGATCGTCAAAGACGAGCGCGACCGCGTGGTATCCGACGCGCAATGGAGCTCGGTGCGGATGCTGCTGGCGCAGGACGGGATGGGCTTTTCGTTCCATATCACCTTCCTCGAAGCGGGCTCGGAGCACACCTTCGAGTACAAGAACCACTTCGAGAGCGTCTATTGCATGCAGGGCACCGGCTCGATCACCGATCTGGCCACCGGCGAGACCCATCACATCAAGCCCGGTGTCATGTATGCGCTCGACAAGCACGACCGGCACACGCTGAAGGCGGATGAAGAGCTGGTGATGGCCTGCTGTTTCAACCCGCCCGTGACCGGCACAGAAGTTCACCGCGAGGACGGCTCCTATGCCCCCGCGGAGGAGGCCGAGGAGGCCTGAAATGACCCATACGGTTGAAAAAATCGGCGGTACCTCGATGGACCGCATTCATGATCTGCGCGACACGCTCATCCTCGGTGGGCGTGGCGCGGAGGCGCTCTACGGCCGGGTCTTCGTGGTCTCGGCCTTCGGCGGCATCACCAACCTGCTGCTCGAACACAAGAAAACCGGCGCGCCCGGTGTCTACGCGGCATATGCCCGTGGCGACGATGCCGAGGGCGAGGGCTGGGAGGCCCGGCTGACGGCAGTGGCCGATGCAATGCGTGCGGCCAACGCCCGCGTGCTGGACGAGGGCGAGGACCGGGTGAAGGCCGATGCATTCGTCGATGACCGCATCCAGGGTGCCCGCACCAGCCTGCTAAACCTGCGCCGTCTCTGCCGCCACGGCCACTTCCGCCTGTCAGAGAACCTCGCGCACACCCGCGAGCTTCTGGCCGGGCTGGGCGAGGCGCATTCGGCCTATGTCACCACCCTGCTGCTGCAACGCGCCGGGGTGAACGCCCGCTTCATCGACCTGTCGGGCTGGCGGGATGAAGGCGGCCTCGACCTGAGCGACCGGATCACCAGCGCCCTCAAGGGCGTGGACATGAGCCGCGAGATGCCCATCGTCACCGGCTACGCGCAATGCCGCGAAGGGCTGATGAACGAGTTCGACCGGGGCTACTCCGAGGTGACCTTCTCGCAACTGGCCGCCCTCACCGGCGCCCGCGAGGCGATCATCCACAAGGAGTTTCACCTCTCCTCCGCCGACCCCAAGCTGGTGGGCGAAGGCGCGGCGCGCAAGCTGGGCCGCACCAACTATGATGTGGCCGACCAGCTCTCGAACCTCGGGATGGAGGCGATCCACCCCAAGGCGGCAAAGACCCTGCGTCAGGCCGAGGTGCCCCTGCGTGTGACCAACGCCTTCGAGCCCGAAGATCCCGGCACGCTGATCGATGACCGCCCCGCCGAGACGGCTGCGGTGGAAATCGTGACCGGTCTCGATCTCTTCGCGCTGGAGGTATTCGAGCAGGACATGGTCGGCGTGAAGGGCTATGACGCCGCGATCCTCGAGGCGCTCACCCGTCACGGCGTGCGCATTGTCTCCAAGGTCTCCAACGCCAACACGATCACCCACTATGTGGACAGTTCGATGAAGGTGCTGCGCCGGGTCGAGAATGACCTCGCCAAGCTCTACCCTTCCGCCGAGATCAGCACCCGCGCCATCTCGATGGCCTCGGTGATCGGTCGTGACCTTTCGGGCCTTTCGGTTCTCACCCGCGGGCTGCAATCCATCGCGGAAGCCGGGCTGGAGGCCATCGGCGCCAGCCAGGGGCCGCGCAACGTGGATGTGCAGTTCATCCTCGACCGCGAGGCGCTGGACCCGGCGATTGCCGCGCTCCATGGCGCCCTGGTCGAAGGCGTTGCCCCGCCACTGGTGCGGGCCGCCTGATCACCAACACGACCAAAGCGGCAGGGGCTCAGTTGAAATCCATCGGCAGATTGAACGACTGGGTCCCGCCGCCAAGCTGCTTCGGCGCGCGCGGCATCCGCCCCGCGCTCCGCACCGCCTGAACCGCCGCCCTGTCGAGCCGCGCATTGCCGGACGAGCGCACAATGCCCACGCCGGTCACCTGCCCCGAGGCGGCAACGCTGATCCGCATCACCACCCGCCCACGCCCACCCGGCGAGCGCTTGCGCCGCTCGATCCGCGAGCGTATCTGCGCGCCCCATTGCGCCATCAGGTTCTGCTTCTGGCTGGCCGAAAGCTGCCGCGCCCCCGCATTCTTCGCAATTCCCGCCTGAGAAGAGCCGCCCGACCCGGCTGACTTTGCCCCGGCACGCGCGGGCGCCGTCTCCTGCGCCGGCCTCGCCTGCTGGGTGGCCTGCTTCCGCGCTGGCTGGGCCGTGCGCTTCGGCTCGGGTTTTGGGGCTTCGGCCACCGGCGGCTCGGGCCGCTGCGGCATCTTCCGGGGCCTGATGCTGCGGTCTGGCGCAGTCTTGGGTTGCTGCGGCTCGGCATTGGCCGTGTCGATCTCGGGCACCTCTGCGGGCGCAGGCGGCGTGGCACGCGGCTGATCGGGCACTGTCGGGCGCATCGTTTCAGGCAACGCGGCCACCTGCGGCAGGTCCGGCGTCGCGGGCAGTTGTGCCGGAGCGATAGCTGCGGGCGGCACCTCGACAGAGGGCGAGACAGGGCTTTCTTGCAACACAGGCTCCGTATCCATCTGCGGCGCAGCCTCCGCTGCATCGGGCTGCACCTGCTGCGGCGCCTGCGTAGGCGGCAGGGCCTCGGACAACGCAGCCATCTCGGGCGGACTGGTCTCCGGCTCGACCGGCTCGGGCTGGGCTTGCGAGACAGGCTCCTCAAGCTCCGGCGGGCGCTCCCACTCTTCCACCATTGCCGCCGTGGTCGCGCTGGCCGCGGTGATCGAGGCAGCATCCTCGCCACCCTCGCCGCCGGTCATCGCGCCGCCCTCGGGCTTTGGCAACGCAAAGGCAATGGCGATGTGCAAGAGCACGGCCACGCCTACAAAAACCGGAAAATCCGCCCTCATTGCGGCACCGCCACAAGCTCGACACGGGTCAGCCCCGCCGCCGAAAGCTGTGCCATCACCCGGGCCACCGCGGCGGCCTCAACCTTGCCATCCGCCCGCACCTGCGCCTTGTCCGCGCCTGCCGCCACAAAGGCCGCCACGGCGGCCTCTCCGCGCAGGTCTTCAAACGCCAGAGCCCCGTCAGCGCCAATGTAGAGCGTCGCCACCCCGGTCTCGGCCTCCTCGCCCTGCGCCACTGGCGGCTCCACCTCAATCGGCTCGGGCGGGGTGAGGCTTGAGGTCATCAGGAAAAAGATCAGCAGCAGGAAGACCACGTTGATCATCGGCACCACGGATTCCCCCGAGGTGCGGCGGGGCTGATCGGAAAAATCCATCATTCGACCAGCACCAGCCCGGTGTAGCCCGCCGCGCGCAGCGCCTCGGCCACCGAGATCACCCGTTGCAAATCAGCGCCATCACGCCCGCGCAGGATGACCGTGTCGCCCCTCTGCTCTACCAGCCCGGCCAGCGCCTCGGCCAGCACCGCCTCGCCGGTCTCCACCCCGTTCAGCCGCAGCGCCTCCGGGGTGATGTCCACCAGCCGGGGCGGGCCGCTGTAGGCCGTGCCCCCGCCGCGGCCCGCCAAGGGCATCGGCAGCATCACATCGGTGCCAAAGCGCGAGGCCAGCATGAAGAAGACCAGCAGCAGAAAGACCACGTCGATCAGCGGGGTCAGGCTGGGCCGTCTGGGCTTTCGGGGCGCGTCGAAAAGGGTCACGCCGTTACTCCGCTGCGCGCGCCAGTTGGGTTTGGGGCGGGGCATCAGCCACAAAGAGCCGGGCGGCGAGGTCTTCCATGTCTTCGCGCACGCCGTCGCGGATGGACTCGAACCACGTGAGCGCGATGGAAGCCGGGATCGCCACCGCCATGCCTGCCGCCGTGGTCAGCAGCGCCTCCCAGATACCGCCCGCCAGCATCGCCGGGTCGGCCCGGTTGCCGGATTCCTGCAAGGTCTGGAAGGCGTCGATCATGCCGAGCACCGTGCCCAGAAGGCCGAGCAACGGTGCGATGGTGGCGATCAGCTCCAGTGCCCGCAGCCCGCCCGAGAGGCGGGACAGCTCGCGCTTGGCCACGCGTGAAACCTCCTCGCGGGCACTCTCCTCGTCCAGCTCGCGCCGCGCCAGCATCGCCGCGCGGGTCATCCGGCTGCGCACACCGCGCCGCCGCGCAAGGCTGGAGAGCGCGTCATCCCGCTGCCCGTCCGTCCACATCCGAACCGCACGGAACGAATGCTTGCGAGACCACGCACCGGCGGCAGAGAAGCGCCAGATCTTCCAGAGGATCAGCGCCAGCGTCAGCACCGAAAGTGCCGAAATCGCCCAGATCGCCGGCCCGCCTTGAATGAGAAAGTCGGTCAGACGCTCCAAAGCGCTCAACTGCGGCTCTGCGGGTGCGGCAGGCTCGGCCGCGGCCGGAGTTACCTCCTCGGCAGGCGCCGCTGCATCGGTCTGCTCGCCGGCATCGCCCGCCTCAGCGCCACCCGCCCCTGCATCGGAGCCACCAATAGCCGGCGGGGTTTCGCTCGCGGCACGCGGCGCCGTGTCGGCACCTCCGCTCACCGCTGGCGCCGAATCGGCGGCCTCGGGGGCCGCAGGTGCAGCGGGCGCATCTTGTGCAACATCCGGCGCCGTGTCCTGCGCGTGCAGCGCCCCGATCCCGGCTCCGGTTGAAAGAGCGGCCAAAGCCACGGCTAGAAGGGTTCGGCGCATGGCCTGTCCGCCAAGGATCATCGGCTTATTCCTTATCGGGCGCGGGCCGCATCATGCGCGACAGCTGCCCTGAGTTTCCGTGCAGGCGCATGGGGTTGAGCTGAAAGCCACACCTTCGGCACCACGCGGCACCGCCCGGCAAAGCCCCCCAAAGCGTCATTCGGGCTAAATCCTGACTATAAAAGTCGGAAATGTCCAGCCCTCGAAACCTACCCCACGGGCCTGCCACCAGAGACCTTGCGGACCAGCACGTAGAAGGCCGGCACAACGAAAATTCCGATGAAGGTCGCCGCCGTCATCCCGCCCAGCACGCCGATGCCGATGGCGTTCTGCGCCTTGGCCCCGGCCCCGGTGGCAATCGCCAGAGGCAGAACACCAAGCATGAAGGCCAGCGAGGTCATCAGGATCGGACGCAGCCGCATCTTCGCCGCCTCGATCGCCGCCTGCACCGCCGTGCGCCCCGCCACCTCCAGATCGCGGGCGAATTCGACGATCAGGATCGCGTTCTTCGCCGCCAGCCCGATGGTCGTCAGAATGCCGACCTTGAAATACACATCGTTCGTCTGCCCGAAAATCAGCGCAAAGGCGAGCGCGCCCGCCAGACCGACCGGCACGGCCAGCATCACGGCAAAGGGGATCGACCAGCTCTCATAGAGCGCCGCCAGCGAGAGGAACACGACGAGCGCCGAGAGCGCATAGAGCCACGGCGCCTGGCTGCCCGACTGCTGCTCCTGATAGCTGAGCCCGGTCCAGGCCACGCCGTATCCGCCCTCCAGCCCCTCGGCCAGTTCGGCAATCGCATCCATCGCCTCGCCGGACGAGACCCCGCTGCCCGGCTGCCCCGAAATCGAGATCGCCGAGGTGCCATCGATCCGCGCGAGAGAAGGCGTGGTCGAGACCCATTCGGTGGTGATGAAACTGGCAAAGCTCACCATCTCGCCCGAGGCGTTGACGGCAAACCAATCTTCCACGTTCTCCGGCTGCATCCGGTACTGCGCATCGGCCTGCACGATCACCGGGCGCAGCGAACCGTCCTTGTCGAAGTCGTTCACGGAGCGCCCGCTGAAGATCGTCGAGAGGATGCTGTTCACCCCGCTCACCGATACGCCGAAGCTCTCTGCCTTCTGCTGGTCGATCACCAGCCGCAGCACCGCCTCGCTATCTGTGCCTGAGGCCCGCACGTTGGACAGGCGCGCATCCTGCCCGGCCACGGCTTCCAGTTCCTCGGCGGCGGCCATCAGCGCCTCGGTGCCGTTGGCGCCATAGTCCACCAGATACATCGAGAAGCCCGAGGTGTTGCCCAGCCCCTGAATCGCCGGCGGCTGCACAAATATCACGCGGCCCGCGCGGTTGTTGCCGAACTTGGCCGTGGCCCGCCCGATTACCGAGGCGGCGGAAAGGTCGTCGCCCTTCCGCTCCTCGAAGTCCTTCAGCTTCACGAAGAGCATCGCCACGTTCTGGCCCGAGCCGCCAAAGCCAAAGCCGAGCGAGGCAAAGGTGCTGTCCACCGCCTCGGCCTCTTCGGTCAGCAGGTAGGTCTCGATCTCATCCACCACCTGCGCCGTCTGCGCCGTGGTGGTGCCCTCGGAGAGGTTGACCATGACCATCATCACCCCCTGATCCTCTTGCGGCAGGAACGACGATGGCAGCCGCGAGTAGGTGGCCCCCGCCGCCGCGATGATACCTGCGAGGATCAGCACCGCCATCAGCGGCGCCTTCGCCAGCCGTTTCACCACGCCCGCATAGCCATTGGTCATCCGGTCGAAGCCTCGGTTGAACCACTGCGCCGGCGCAAAGCTGGTGCCGTGACCCCGCCGCAGCAGCGAGGCGGTCAGCGCCGGTGTCAGGATCAGCGCCACGAGCGCCGAGAGCACCATCGCCGAGATGATCGTCACCGAGAACTGCCGGTAGATCACCCCTGTCGAGCCGCCGAAGAAGGCCATCGGCAGGAACACGGCGGAGAGCACCAACGCGATCCCGATGAGCGCGCCGGTGATCTGGCCCATGCTCTTCTCGGTCGCGGGCATCGGCTCCAGCCCGTCTTCGTCCATAACCCGCTCGACGTTTTCGACCACCACGATGGCGTCATCGACCAAAAGGCCGATGGCCAGCACCATGGCAAACATGGTCAGCGTGTTGATCGAAAAGCCCAGCGTCGCCAGCACCGCAAAGGTGCCCGCCAACACCACCGGCACCGCCAGAATGGGGATCACCGTGGCCCGCCAGTTCTGCAGGAACAGCAGGATCACGATGAACACCAGCCCGATCGCCTCGGCCAGCGTGTGATAGACCTTCTCGATCGAAAGCTCGACAAAGGGCGAGGTGTCGTATGCGGTTTCAAAATGCACGCCCTCGGGCAGCGAGGCCTCCAGCTCCGCAAGGGTCTCCCGCACGGCCTCGGCGGTATCCACCGCATTGGCACCGGTGGCGAGGTTCACACCGAAGCCCGAGGCGTTCTCGCCGTTGAACCGCGCATCACCGCCGTAGCTCTCCTGCCCGATCTCGATGCGCGCCACGTCGCCCAGCCGCACCTGCCCGCCGCCTTCTTCCGACTTCAGCAGGATGTTTTCGAACTCCTCGACCGAGGTCAGCTGGCTCTGCGCCGTGATCGTGGCGGTAAACTGCTGCCCCTCGACCACCGGCACGGCCCCCAGCGAGCCCACCGACACCGTGGTGTTCTGGTTCGAGATTGCGGTGGTCACGTCCGAAGGGGTCAGCTGGTATTCGGCCAAGCTGAGCGGGTCGAGCCAGACCCGCAGTGCGTAGCCCGAGCCGAAGATGTTGATCGAGCCCACGCCTTCCGTCCGCTGCACCGGGCCGGAGACCCGGGTATCGAGCAGATCGCCCAGTTCGACGGTAGAGTAGGAGCCGTTTTCCGAAACGATGGCGCCCACCATCAGGATCGACGAGGTCGACCGCGTCACGCTCACGCCAGAGCTCTGAACCGTATCGGGCAACTGGCCCTCAACCTGGCTGACCTTGGATTGCACATTGTTCTGCGCATCCACCGGATCCACGCTCTCGCCGAAGACAAGGCTGATCGAGGAGGAGCCCTCGCGCGAGGTGCTCTCCATATAGAGCACCCCGTCGAGCCCGGTCATGGCGTCTTCGATCACCGATGTGACCGAGTTTTCAACCGCCGAGGCCGTGGCCCCGGAGTAGCTGGCCGAGACCCGCACGGTGGTGGGGGCGATGTCGGGGTATTGCGACACTGGCAGTTGGGTGAAGGCAAAGAGGCCCGCCAGCATGGTGACGAGGGCGAGCACCCAGGCAAAGACCGGGCGGTGAATGAAGAATTGTGCCATGGATCAGTTGCCTTCGGCCTGTGCCTCGGAGGCGGCCTCTTCGGCCTGCTCGGCGGGGGCTTCCTCGGTCGCTTCGGCAGGCGCCGCATCTTCCACCACGCCCGTCTCGCTGATGGTCACCGGCACCGGGCTGATCTCGGCCCCGTCTGAAAGGTTCGAGAGCCCATCGAGGATCACCTGATCGCCCGCCTCCACGCCCGAGGTCACAACCCACGCGTTCTCATAGGTGCCGGAAGTCTCAAGCTCCACCTGGCTGGCCTTGCCGTCCACCGCAATAAACACCGTGAGCGTGCCATCTGCCTGCCGGGTCGTCGCCCGTTGCGGCACCAGCACCGCCCGCTGCGTGCCGACGACGATCTCGACCCGCAGGAACTGGCCGGGCAGGATCATCCGCTCGGCATTGTCGAACTCAAAGCGCACGTCGATCGAGCCGGTGGTGGTCGACACGCTCGTGCCCGGCGTCACCAGCCGCCCGATGCCTTCGTAGGTGGTGCCGCTCTCCAGCGTCAGCGTGGCCTCCAGCCGGTCGCCGGGTTGCATCGCCCCGCTGTCGATCCGCTCGCGGATGCGGGTCATCCGGGCAGCGCTCTCGACCACGTCCACGTAAACAGGGTCGAGTTGGGTCACCGTGGTGAGCGCATCGGTCTGGTTGGCGGTGACGATGGCCCCGACCGAAACCGCCGCCACATCCACCACGCCCGCAATCGGGCTCTTCAGCACCGCGCGGTCAAGGTCGAGCTGGGCAGTCTGCACGGCGGCCTCGGCACTCTTGAGCGCCGCTTCGGCGGAGGCCACATTGGCCCGCGCCGTCTGCACCTCCGACACCGTGGCACCCACGCCCTCGAGCCGCTCGTAGCGCTCCACCGTGGCCCGCGCCGTGCTCAGCGCCGCCTCGGCGCTGGCCTGCTCGGCCTCGGCTGCGGCGAAGGCCGCCTCGTAGCTGTCGGGCTCAAGGCTGAACAGCGGCGTGCCGGCCTCCACCCGGCGGCCCGGCTCATAGAGGATCTCTTCCACCATGCCGCCGACGCGCGGGCGGATCTCGGTTTGTGCGCTCGCCACCGCCCGGCCCGGCAGGGTCACCGAAAAGGGCACATTGGCCTCCTCCAACTCCATCACCCCCACTTCCGTCGGCCCGCGGCCGCCTGCGCCGGGCGGCATGCCCTGTGCATTGGCAACGGCTACGGCGAGCGCGAGGATGAGCGCCGCCAAGGCGGCGGCCAGAAGGGTGGAGGGGCGGCGCGGCGCCGCTTTCGGATCGGACATGTAATCACCTGAGGGGAGGAGTATTCGGGTATATTGGATATCAAACGCTGCACCGCGGCAACTCCGTCGCAGAAATTTCATATGTGCACATTTGCCGATAATGCTGTGTTGAAACGCCTCTTTTGCGCCTCACCGAACATATTATCCTAATGATCCACAGGGCCTATACTGGGCCTGCACCCATTGGAGCCGTCCCATGAGCTTTGTCACTGACCTGCGCCGCCTGCGCGACAGCCTTGCCCGATCCGACCGGATGCCCGTGGTCTTTCTCGGCCACGGCAGCCCGATGAACGCGCTGGAAGACACCGACTACAGCCGCGCATGGAGCGAGCTGGGCCGCACCCTGCCCCGCCCGAAAGCGATCCTCGTCGTCTCGGCCCATTGGATGAGCAAGGGAACCACGCTTGTGGCGACCGAGGCCAAACCCGAAACCATCCATGATTTCTACGGCTTCCCCGAACCGCTCTACGAAATGCAGTATCCCGCCCCCGGTGCGCCCGAGCTGGCGCGAGAGGTCACCAGCCTGCTGGCCAGCCACCACGGCGAAAGCGATGAGAGCTGGGGTCTTGACCATGGCTCATGGGCGGTGCTGAAATTCCTCTACCCCGGCGCCGACGTGCCGGTGTTTCAGGTCTCGATCGACATGACGGCCCCGCTCTCCGACCAGCTCGAGATCGGCGCCCTGCTCTCCGAGCTGCGCGACCGGGGCGTGCTGATCCTCGGCTCCGGCAACGTCGTCCACAACCTGCGGGCCATGCGCCCCGGTGGCGCACCGCTCGACTTTGCCGAAGAGTTCGACACGCTCTTCGCAGACCGGCTGGAGGCCCGCGACATGGCCACGCTGGCCGACCGCGAGAAACTCGGCAGCCTGCTCAAGATGGCCCACCCGAGCCACGACCATTACCTGCCCGCGCTCACCATCGCCGGGGCAGCAGGCGCGGGCGACCAGCTGACATGGATGACCGACGCCATCGACCTCGGCTCCGTCTCCATGCGGTCCTTCATCTTCCACGCCGCCTGAGCCACTCAAGCAGCAAAAAGCCCTCCCCCGCACCCGGCGGGAGAGGGCCGTTGATGCCGTGAGCGGCGATCAGTCGTAAAGCACGGCGGCGACCTGCGGGTCGTCCATGTTGTCCTTGTCGTACCAGTAGAAGCCGGTGTCGATCACCTCGGGCAGTTCCTCGCCCTTCATTGCCTTGGCCAGCGAGTCGACAACGCATTCGCCAATGCCCACCGGGTTCTGGGTGATCGAGCCGCGCAGGGTGCCGTCAAGGATCGCGTCCTTCTGGCTCTTGCCGGAGTCAAAGCCCACCCCAACGATGTCGGAGCCGCTCTCCTTGATCGCCACAGCAAGGCCGATGGCCGCACCCTCGTTGGAGGCAAAGATGCCCTTCAGGTCGGGGTTGGCCTGCAGCATCGCCTTGGCCGTTTCAGTCGCCTTCAGCGCGTCGTTGGCATACTGCACGTCGACGATCTCGATGTTCGGATAAGCCGCTTCGATCTGGTTGAGGAAGCCGTCACGCCGCCCGATGCCGGTGGCCGAGGTCTGGTCGTGGATGATCGCGGCCACCTTGCCCTCACCGCCAATCGCCTCTGCCAGCCCGTCCGCGCCAGCGGCGGCGGCAGCGAGGTTGTCGGTGGTGCAGGTGGTCAGCGGCAGGTCGGATTCCACGCCCGAGTCGAAGGCCACGATCGGAATGCCCGCATCGGCCGCCTTGCGCAGCGCCGGCACCTGGGCCTGGCTGTCGAGCGCGGCAAAGCCAAGGCCCTGCGGCTTCTTGGCGATGGCAGCGTTCAGGATATCGGTCTGCTTGTCGATCTCGGCCTCGGTGTTCGGCCCCTCGAATGTGATGCTCACGCCATTGCGCTCGGCGGCGGCATCGGCCCCGGCTTTCACCGCCTGCCAGAACTGGTGGCTGAAGCCCTTCGCGATGATCGGAAAATAGGTGTCCTGCGCGGCAGCGGGGCCGGCCAGAACGGTGGCCGCGCTGAGGGCCGCAATCAGTTTCTTCATGGTGGTTTCCTCCCAGATAACCGTTTCAACATGCGGGCGCCCGGACGCCCCGTTTCCTCCCGGGATCAGCCCTTCTTGCGGAGCATGATATCTACGTAGACGGCGGCAATGATGATGACGCCGGTGATGACGATCTTCCATTCTTCCTGCACCCCCATGACCCGCAGGCCATTGGTCAGGACAGACATGATGAAGGCGCCGATGATGGTGCCCAAAACGGTGCCGCGCCCGCCCGAGAGCGAGGTGCCCCCGATCACCGCGGCAGCAATGGCATCGAGTTCGTATCCAAGGCCAAGGGCAGGCTGCGCCGAATTGAGCCGCGACGAAATCAGCAGCCCCGCAACCCCGCAGATCATGCCGCTGACGCCATAGGTGACGATCTTCCACAGATCGACGTTGACGCCGGAAAGGCGCGCCGCCTCTTCGTTGGAGCCGAGCGAAAAGATGTAGCGGCCCAGAATGGTGCGGGTCAGCACGATGGACGAGATGATGGCAACGCCAAACATGATCAGCACGCCATTCGGAATTTCCAGCCCCGGGATCAGAAGCGAAATCGAGCTTTCCGAGGCGATGTAATAGTAGCTCGGCGTATCGTTGAAGTAGATCGGCTTGGCCCCCGAGAACACCAGCGCCAGCCCCCGCGCAATCTGCATCATCCCCAACGTGGCGATGAACGGCGGGATCTTCAGCTTGGCGATGGAGAACCCCGAGATCGAGCCCATGAACCCGCCAAACAACACCGCGCCCGCAATGCCCAGCGGCAGCGGCAGGCCGAGGTTGGTCAGGATCAGGCCCGCAACAACCGCCGTGAGGGTCATCATCGTTCCCACCGACAGGTCGATGCCCCCGGTGATGATCACGAAGGTCACCGCCACGCCGAGCACACCGTTCACCGCCGTGGCCTGCATGATGTTCACCATGTTCGACCACTGCGCGAAGTTAGGCGCGAAGATCGAGAAGAACCCGAGCAGCAGGACGAGCACCACGAAGGCCACCGCCTTCTGCAGGGTGCCCACGGTCATCAGCCCCTTGCGGGCCTGCTCTGAGGGTGTGGCTGTTGCGGCCTCTGTCATTCTGCGTCGTCCCCTATCGCGCCCCTGTCAGGCAACCTCGTCATGGCGCACTGTCGCCAGTGTCATGATGTCTTCCTGCGTGGCCGTCCGGCCATCCAGCTCACCGGTGATCCGCCCCTCGCACATCACCAGGATGCGCTGCGACAGCCGCAGCACCTCCTCCAGCTCCGAGGAGATCACGATCACCGCCTTGCCCTGCGCCGCCAGATCCTCCAGCAGCGTGTAGATCTCGGCCTTGGCCCCCACATCGATGCCCCGCGTCGGCTCGTCGAAGATCAGGATGTCGCAATCCCGCAGCAGCCATTTGGCGATGACCACCTTCTGCTGGTTCCCGCCCGAGAGCAGCCGCGTCTCCTGATCGATGGTCGGCGTCTTGACCTTCAGCTTAGCCACGTATTCGCGGGCCACCTTGTTCATCGCCCCGTCCCGCATGAAGAACCGCCCTTTGATGAAGCGCTTCCACGAGGGCATGGTGATGTTGTCCCGCACGGTCATGCCAGTCACGAGGCCAAACTGCTTTCGGTCCTCGGAGAGATAGGCAATGCCGTTCTCTACCGCGTCCTTCGGGCTGTCGATCTGCCGGGGCGCGCCATGCACATGGATCGTGCCGCTCTCCAGCGGATCGGCGCCAAAGATCACCCGCGCCACCTCGGTCCGCCCCGCCCCCATGAGGCCTGCGAAGCCGAGGATCTCGCCCTTGCGCAGCGAGAAGCTGACGTTCTCCACCATCCGGCCCCGGTTCAGCCCCTCGACGCGCAGCACCTCCTCGGCCTGCGCCTCACCACCGGCACGGTGCTGGCTGGCCAGTTCGCGGCCCACCATCATCTGAATCACGGTATCCAGCGAGGTCTCTGCGGCGGGCAGCGTGTCGATATATTCGCCATCGCGCATCACCATGATCCGGTCGGCGATCCGTTTCACCTCGGCCATCTTGTGGGTGATGTAGATGATCCCGACGCCCTGCGCCTTGAGGTCATCGACGATGGTGTGCAGGTGCTCCACCTCGCGCTCGTTCAACGCCGAGGTCGGCTCGTCCATCACCAGCACGCGGGCGTTGAAACTCAGCGCCTTGGCAATCTCCACCAACTGCTGGCGGGCCACCGTCAACTCGCCCACCTCCTGCCCCGGGTCGATATCCACCTTCATCCGGGCAAAGATCTCGGCGGCATCCGCCTTCATCTTCGCCTCGTCCACGAACATCCCCATCCCCTTGCGCGGCTCGCGCCCGATGTAGATGTTCTGCGCCGCCGTCAGGTGGTTCATCAGGAACAACTCCTGATGGATGATGCTGATGCCGAGGTCCTGCGCCGCCGTCGGCCCCGGCAGGGTCACGCGCTCGCCGTCCACCCGGATCTCCCCCTCGTCGGGCTGGTAGACGCCAGTCATGATCTTCATCAGGGTAGATTTTCCGGCGCCGTTCTCGCCCATCAGCGCCACGACCTCGCCGGGGTAAAGATCGAGCTTCACCTCATTGAGCGCCCGCACGCCCGGAAAGGACTTGCCGATTCCCGTCAACTCGACGATGGGCGCGCGCGCCGTTTCGCTCATTGCGATCCTCCCGTTGCACCCGCCTTCTGCTGCCGTGGTCTCCTCCTCAAGAGCCGGTCCGGCACGGCGGGTTGCCGGCTCATAGAAGCCTTTCTGCCAGCAGGAGGAAAGTGAAAATTTCAGTTTTTGGTATACCATGCGCCCCTGCCCCCTGTCCGAGCCGGGCGGCCTGCGCTAGAACCATCGGGCGCAAGGGAGGATGCGATGACCACCAGAACACTCGGCCCCGGCGGCCCCGCCGTCAGCTCCATCTGCTTCGGCACGTCTGCCCTCGGCGACATGCCCGATACCTACGGCTACGCGGTGAGCGAAGATCGCGCCGCCGCAACCCTCCGCGCCATCTTCGACGGCCCTTGCAACTTCATCGACAGTTCCCGCAACTACGGCTTCGGCCGTTCCGAAGAGCGGATCGGCGCAGCGATCGCCGAGCGCGGCGGCCTGCCCGAAGGCTTCGTGCTCGCCACCAAGCTCGACCGTGACATGGAGACAGGCCGCTTCGACGCCGCCCGCGTCCGCGAGTCGATTGAAGAGAGCCTCACAGCCTTGGGCGTCGACCGGGTGGACCTGCTGCACCTGCACGACCCAGAGCACGCCCGCGACCTCGATGAAATCCGCGGCAAGGGCGGCGCGCTGGACGAGCTCTTCAAGCTGAAGGACGAGGGCATCGCCGGTGCGGTCGGCCTCGCGATGGGCCGGCTCGATATCATGTTTCCGCTGGTCAAGGAGCGCCCCTTCGACGTGATCCTCAACCACAACCGCTACACCCTGCTCAACCGCGCGGCCGACGAGATGTTCAGCTGGGCGCATGAGGCCGGCATGACGGTGCTCAACGCCGCGCCCTACGCCGGCGGTGTGCTGGCCAAGGGCTCGGCGGTCATGCCGCAGATCACCTATCAGAAGGCCGATGACGACGCGCTCGCCCCCGTCCGCGCCATCGAAGAGGTCTGCACCCGCCATCAGGTGCCGCCCGGCGCCGTGGCGCTGCAATTCTCGCTACGCGACCCCCGCATCGCCTCCACCGTCATCGGCGTGTCCAGCCCCGAGCGGGTGGCGCAAACCGTCGGCTGGGCCGAGTGGGACATCCCCCCCGAAGTCTGGGACGAGCTCGAGAACCTCGGCTATTCCACCGAAGACCCGGAAGCCAACCGCGAGTACCGCCCGGGGTGAGCTAGGGCAGGTAGAACACCTGCTCCATCCCGGCCCACCACTCGCCCTCCGCCCGACTGTCCAGCGGGCGCTGCATCGGCCCGCAGACGGCCCACCACTCCCGCGTCTTCGGGTCGGCGGCAATGGCCTCCATATCGGCCTCGAAATCCTCGCCGACATATTCCCAATAGCCGAACATCAGGTTCTCTGGCTCGCGCAGGAAGATCGAGTAGTTGGTGATGTTCGACGCCTTGATCCGCTCGGCCACCTCCGGCCAGATCTCGGCATGGAGCCGCTTGTACTCGGGGATATTCTCCGCCGCGATCCCGATCACAAATCCCATCCGCTGCATGCGCGCCTCCCTATCCGTCCAACCCGTAAAACCGTGTCGCCGTGCCGCCAAACACCTCGGCCCGCTCGGCCTCGGAAAGCCCCCGCGTGAGCACCTGCGCCGCGGCAAACCAGCCCTCGTAATCGCCTGCCAGCTCTAGCACCGGCCAATCGCTGCCCCACATCACGCGGGAGGGGCCGAAGACATCCAGCACATGGCCCGCCACCTCGCGCAAAGTCTCGGCACCCCAGCCCGGCCCGTACTCATTGGCCAGCCCCGAAAGTTTGCAATGCACCTGCGGATGCGCCGCCAGCGCCACCATCCCCTCGCGCCACACCGCGCCCGGATCGGTGCCGTCGAACACCGGCTTGGCGCAATGGTCGATCACCACCGGTAGCTCGGGCATATCGGCCACGAAACGCTCCAAACTCGGCAAGTGCCGAGGCGTCACCAGCGCATCGAACCGCAACCCCGCCTTCGCCACATAGCGCAGCCCCTCCACCACGGCAGGCCGCAGCAGCCACTCGGTGTCTTCGATATCCTGCAACATCGGGCGCAGGCTCTTCAGCGCCGGGTGGGCTGTGCGGGCAAGCTGCCCCGGCACGTCGCCCTCCAGATCCACCCAGCCAACCACGCCCTGCACCAGCGGGCTCTCGTCGGCGATTTCGAGCAAAAACTCGGTCTCCGCCACCGTCGGCGCCGCCTGCACCAGCACCGTGCCGCCCACGCCGCAGGCTTCGGCGAAGGGCGCCAGATGCTCAGGGCCATAGTCGCGCCGGATCGCGGCCACGCTCTCGTCCATCCAGCCGTAATCACCCCGGTCGATCTTCCAGAAATGCTGATGCGCGTCGATCTTCATGGCGGCCCTCCCCGGCTGAAACTTTCTGCCCGCCGCCGCGCTGTCAACCACCGTTGCCATCCCGCGCCCGCGCCGCCATGGTGCGCCGCAATGGAGGGCAGGATGAACCGATTTTCACTTGAAGGCCGCAAGGCGCTCGTCACCGGGGCAAACGCCGGCATAGGCCAGGCCATCGCCTTGGGTCTGGCCCGCGCGGGCGCCCATGTCACCTGCGCGGGCCGGCGGGGCTGCGGTGAGACGCTGGAAATGATCGGCGGCGGCGACGAACTCCTGCTCGACTTCGCCGACCCGATGGCCGCCCGCGACACCTTCACCGGCGCAGGCTACGACATCCTCGTGAACAACGCCGGCATCATCCGCCGCGCCGACGTCGTCGACTTCACCGAGGCCGACTGGGATGACGTGATCGACGTGAACCTGAAGGCTCTCTTCTTCACCTGCCAATCCTTCGCCAAGGCCGCACTCTCCGAGGAGCGCCCCGCCAAGATCATCAACATCGCCTCGCTGCTGAGCTTTCAGGGCGGCATCCGGGTGCCCAGCTACACGGCCTCCAAGCACGGCGTGGCCGGGCTGACCAAGCTCATGGCCAATGAATGGGCGGCGCGCGGTGTGAACGTGAACGCCATCGCGCCGGGGTACATCGAAACCGCAAACACCGAGGCCCTGCGGGCCGACGCGGAGCGCAACAAGGCCATTCTGGAGCGCATCCCCGCAGGCCGCTGGGGCCAGCCCGAAGATATCGCCGATACCGCCGTCTTCCTCGCCTCGCCCGCCTCGGACTACCTGCACGGCGCGGTCATCAACGTCGACGGCGGCTGGCTCGCCCGCTGAGGCCCCCGCTTCCCCTCCCCGCTCCGCCCCGCTAGGGTCGCGCTCCGAGGAGACCGCCCGAGGAGCACCCATGTATTTCAACCCGCCCCCGCTGACCCACGCCTTTGATCTGCGCGTTGAGCTGGACCCGATCATGGAGATGGGACCGGGCCGCGCCGGGCAGCGCCGGATCATCCCGATCATCGGCGGCACCGTCACCGGCGAGCGTATCCGCGGCGAAGTCCTCAACCTCGGCGCCGACTGGCAGACCATCTTCGATGGCGGCCTTGCCGAGCTCGACACGCGCTACGCAATGCGCACCCATGATGGCGCGGTGATCGAGATCATCAACTTCGGCCTCCGCCACGGCCCGCCCGAGGTGATGGCCCGCGTGGCGGCGGGCGAAGATGTTGACCCGGCGGAGTACTACATGCGCACCCACT
Source organism: Vannielia sp. SX4 (assembly GCF_052828525.1). Next base: position 1,232,398 of record NZ_CM128247.1, on the reverse strand, counting down.
GCCGCCTTGAAACAGGCGATCCGCGCTACGCATGGGTCAACCGCCAGCTCTTCGTCGGCATCGGTGGCCGCCGTGCCACCCGGGTCGAAATCTCGGTCTACGAGCTGTCATGAAAGGCCCCGGCAAGCTCCTCGCAAGAAGCGGCCCCACCGGCCCTGGCCCCGCCGATGCGCCGGGCTTCTGGCTCGAAAACGAGGCGCACCGTGACTGGCTCGCGGCAGACGCCCTCAAGCAGTTCGACTTTTTCCGCAAGTCCAAGCGCAAGGACGGCGGCTTTCATACCCTCGACTGGAAGGGCAAGCCCCTGCGCATCCAGCTGCAGGAGCTGCACAGCACTACCCGGATGATCCACGCCTATGCGATGGCCGAGCTCTGCGGCGCGGGCGGGGCCGACATAGTCGATCACGGCATGCAATACCTCGCCCAGGGCCATGCCGATGGCGAGGGCTGGGCTTGGGGCGCCGAAGGCTCCGCGCCCTCCGACCGGCGCCGCATGGCCTATGGCCATGTCTTCGTGCTGCTCGCCGCCTCCTCCGCCCATCTCATCGGCCACCCCGGCGGCCAGCCACTGATCGATCAGGCCTCGCAGGTGTTGATGGACCATTTCTGGGAGGAAGAACCGGGCCTTTTCGGCGCCGATTTCGGCCCGGACTGGACCCCGCTCGACAGCTACCGCGGCATGAACGCAAACATGCACGGGGTCGAGGCCCTGCTCGCCGCCTATGAGGCCACCGGCTGGGAAGATTACCTCAACCGCGCCGGCGGCATCCTCGGCTTCTTCCTCGGCCAGATGGCCCCGGCCTACGGATGGCGCATCCCCGAGCATTATGGCCCCGACTGGTCAGTCGACCTTGGATACGACGGCGACCCGATGTTCCGCCCAGCAGGCACCACGCCCGGCCACAGCCTCGAGTTCGCCCGCCTCCTGCTGCAGCATTGGGATCTTTCCGGCCGCCCCGAAAACGAGGCGCCCTCCGTCGCCCACGACCTCGCGCAGCAGGCCCTCACCGACGGCTGGGCCGAAGACGGCGGATTGATCTATACGGTGGACTTCGACGGCGCACCGCTGCTGACCGACCGCTACTGGTGGCCGGTGACCGAGGGCATCGGCGTGCTGGCCTCGCTGATCAAGCTCGACCCGCAGGAGATCTACGAAGAGTGGTATCGCAGGCTCTGGACCTTCGCCCATGAGCACTTCATCGACCACAAGCGCGGCGGCTGGTATCCGGCGCTGAACGCCAAGGGCAAACCGGTGGAGACCCAGTTCAAAGGCAAGCCAGATATCTACCACGCGCTTCAGGCCACGCTCTACCCGCTCGCGCCCGGCCTCTCCCGCCAGATCACCTCGCTGCCGCTGATCACCTCGTAGGCTGCGCCTCAGGCCACGCGTCGCCCGTGGCTCCAGACCGCGCGGATCACCGGCGTGTCGCCGAGCAGCGACACCCGCACCATATCGGCCTTCAGCCCCGGCGCGATCCGCCCCCGGTCGCTGAGGCCCGTGGCGCGGGCTGGGGTGGAGGTGACCGTGGCCACGGCGCGCGGCAGGTCGTCCCACAGCACGGCAAGGCGGAACGCGGAGGTCAGAAGCGCCGACGGCACGTAGTCCGACGAGACGATATCAAGCAGGTCGGCCTCGGCCAGCGCCTGCGCCGCCACGTTGCCCGAGTGCGAGCCACCCCGGATCAGGTTGGGCGCGCCCATCATGACCGCGATCCCGTGGTCATGGCAGGCCCGCGCGGCCTCTTCCGTGGTCGGAAATTCCGCCAGTCGGATGCCATAGCCCGCGGAGGTCGCCACATGGGCCGCGGTGGTGTCGTCATGGCTGGCCAGCACCGCGCCAAAGCGCCCCGCCGCCGCCACCGTGGCCGCCTCATGCGCCTCGCCATAGGTCTCGCGCAGCGCCTTGAGCTGGGTCACATGCTCTTCGAACTCGGCATCTGACAGCCCCCGCTTGCCCTGCACATAGGCACGCAGTTGGTCGATATCGGCAAACTGGCGCTGGCCGGGCGTGTGATCCATCAGGCTGACAATGCCGACCCGGTCATCCGGGCCAAAAGCGTCAAGCTCTTCGGCCAGCGTGGCCGAGCAAACCTCGGCCCGCAGGTGCAGAAAATGGCTGATCCGCAACGCCCCAGCCCCGCGCAGCTGCATCAATTCGCTGGCGAGCCTGCGGGCGTATTCGCCGTAGCCGGTCTTCGCATCCGGAATCGAACCAACCCGCAGTGCATCGAACACCGTGGTGATGCCCACGCTGGCCAACTCGCCGTCATGGGCGAGGATCGCCGCATCATGCGGCCAGTCCACTTGCGGGCGCGGTTGGATATGGCGCTCGAGGTTGTCGGTATGCAATTCGATCAGGCCAGGGATCAGCAGATCGCCGCCCATATCCTCGCCCATTGCTGTCGCGGTGGACACATCGGTGATCTCGCCGCCCTGCATCCGCACGGCACCCTGCACGACCTCACCCTCCAGCACGATCCGGGCATTGGTCAGAACGGTCTCCGCAGGGGCTTGCATATCCATCACGGGGTGGTCTCCTTGAGGTCCAGCGCGGCGAGGAGCTGGGCCACAGCCTCCTCCAGCGCGCCGGAATTGTCGATGGTGGTCACGTCGAGGCCCTCTGGCAGCGGCAGGTTCGCGCGCGCCAACCGCCCTTCGATCTGCGAAGCGCTCTCGCGGCCCCGAGCGGTGAGCCGCGCTCGCAGCACCTCTTCCGAGGCGGTCACATGCAGCACCCGGAGGCCGGGAAAGGCCGCAGCGGCAGCGTCCAGCATGGCGCGCGATCCGTTGAACAGCACGGTCTCGCCCCGCGCCGCCCGCTCGGCAGCCTCACGCGGGATGCCGTAAGAGAGGCCATGCGCTGACCAGCTGAGCGCAAAGGCCCCGTCCGCCCGCAACTGGCGAAAGCTGTCTTCCGTCACCGGGCGATGGTCCTCTCCGGTGGCCGCCGCGCGAGTCACGACCCGGCGCGTCAAGTGAATCTCCGGCCGCGCCGCCTTGGCCGCCGCCATCAGCGTGTCCTTCCCGGCGCCCGAGGGGCCGACGACGGCAAAAATACTCATGCCGCCCTCGCCGGGGTGAACCCCGTCACATCGACCATCCGGTCACAAACCCGGCCCCGCGCCTCCTCGTCGTGGAAGATCCCCACGATCGCCGCGCCCCGCGCCTTGGCCTCCTCGATCAGCGCCAGAACGACCTCACGGTTGGTCGCATCGAGCGAGGCGGTCGGCTCGTCGAGCAATAGCGCTGGGAAGGGGTGCGCGAAGCCGCGGGCAATGTTCACCCGCTGCTGCTCTCCGCCCGAGAATGTGGTGGGCGACAGCCCCCAAAGCGTGCGCGGAATGTTCAACCGTTCAAGCAACTCCTCCGCCCTGCCAAGGGCCTCTTCGCTGCTGCGGCCCAGCGCCAACAGTGGCTCGGCCACCACCTCGCGGGTCGGCACCCGGGGCACCACACGCAGGAACTGGCTGACATAGCCTAGGGTTTCCCGCCGCAACGCCAGCACCTCGCGCGGCTCGGCGCGGGCCACATCCGTTGTGCCAACCATGATACTGCCCGAGGCGGCAAGGTAGTTGCCCCAGATCATCCGCATCAGCGTGCTCTTGCCCGCCCCGCTCTCGCCGGTCAGCGCCACGCATTCGCCCGGCGCCACCTTCAGCGAGGCCCCGCGCATCACTTCGATCACCGCACCCCCCTGATTGTGCAGGGTAAAGCTCTTTGAAACGTCCCTAAGTTCGATCATGTCACACCTGCAAGACTGAGCTGACGAGCAGCTGGGTGTAGGGATGCTGCGGATCGTCGAGCACCTGATCGGTCAGCCCGGTCTCGACCACGCGGCCGGATTTCATCACCATCAGCCGGTGCGCCAGCAGGCGCACCACGGCGAGGTCATGGGTGACGATGAGCGCCGAAAGTCCCATCTCGCGCACGAGGCCACGCAGCAGGTCGAGCAGTCGCGCCTGAACGCTCACATCCAGCCCGCCAGTCGGCTCATCCATGAACACCAGCCGCGGCCCGGTCACGAGGTTGCGGGCGATCTGGAGCCGCTGCTGCATCCCGCCCGAAAAGGCGCGGGGGCGGTCATCTATCCGGTCTTCGGTGATCTCGACCCGGCCCAGCCAGTCAGTCGCCGTCTCGCGGATCTGCCCGTAGTGCCGCGCACCCACCGCCATCAGCCGCTCGCCCACATTGCCCCCCGCGCTGACGCTCATACGCAGCCCGTCGCGCGGGTTCTGATGCACAAAGGCCCAATCGGTCCGCCCCAGCATCCGCCGCTCCGGCTCGCTCATGGTGACCGTATCGCGCGGCCCCTCGGCGCGGGTGTCGAAGGTGACGCTGCCGGTATCGGGCGTCAGATGCCCGGCGAGACAGGAAAGCAGGGTGGATTTGCCAGAGCCGCTCTCGCCCACAATGCCCATCACTTCGCCGGGGTAGAGATCGAAACCCACATCGGTGCAGCCGATGCGCGGCCCGTAGGTCTTGCGGATGCCCTGAACCGAGAGAAGCGGGGTCATGCGGCTGCCTCCTGCCGGGTGGCGCAATGGTCGGTGTCGGAGCAGACATACATCCGGCTGCCCGCGTCATCTGTGATGATCTCGTCGAGATAGGTGTCGGAAGCGCCGCAGAGGGCGCAATCGTGCGGCGCCTTGCCCGCAACGAAGGGATGATCCTCGAAGTCGAGACTCACCACCTGCGTATAGGGCGGGATCGCGTAGATCCGCTGCTCGCGGCCCGCGCCAAAAAGCTGAATCGCCGCCATCTCCATCTTCGGGTTGTCGAACTTGGGGATTGGGCTCGGGTCCATCACGTAACGGCCCACCACCTTCACCGGGTAGGCATAGGCGGTGGCGATCTCGCCGTGGCGGGCAATGTCCTCGTAGAGCTTCACATGCATCAGCCCGTAGTCCTCCAGCGCATGCATCCGCCGCGTCTCGGTCTCGCGCGGCTCCAAAAAGCGCAGCGGCTCTGGGATCGGCACCTGATACACGAGGATCTGCCCCTCGGTCAGCGGCGTCTCGGGGATACGGTGACGGGTCTGGATCACCGTGGCCTCCGCCGTGCGCTCGGTGGTCTCCACCCCCGCCGTCCGCTCGAAGAACTTGCGGATGCTCACCGCGTTCGTCGTGTCATCCGCGCCTTGGTCGATCACCTTGAAGCTGTCTTCGGGGGTTAGGCAGGCCGCACTCACCTGCACGCCGCCGGTGCCCCAACCGTAAGGCATGGGCATCTCGCGGCTGGCGAAGGGCACCTGGTAGCCGGGGATCGCAATGCCCTTCAGGATCGCGCGGCGGATCATCCGCTTGGTCTCTTCGTCGAGATAGGCGAAGTTGTACGCGCTCATTCCGCCGCCTCCTGCTGTTGCCCGGCCATCGCCTCGGCCCGCAGCTTTCGCACCAGCTCCAGCTCGGCCTGAAAATCCACGTAATGCGGCAGCTTGATGTGCTCCAGAAAGCCGGTGGCCTGGATATTGTCGGAATGCGCGATGACGAATTCCTCGTCCTGCGCGGGCGCGCCGAGGTTGTCCTCCCCAAGCTCCTCCCAGCGCAGCGCCCTGTCGACCAGCGCCATCGAGATCGCCTTGCGCTCGGTCTGGCCAAAGACCAGCCCGTACCCACGGGTGAACTGCGGCGGCTCGGTCTTGCTGCCGGTGAACTGGTTGACCGTTTCACACTCGGTCAGCACCACCTCGCCGATCTCCACCGAGAACCCCAACTCGGGGATCTCCATCTCCACCGGCACCGCGCCGATCCGCAGCTCGCCCACGAAAGGATGGTTGCGCCCGTAGCCGCGCTGGGTCGAATAAGCCATCGACAGCACGAAGCCCTCGTCCCCCCGCGTCAGCGCCTGAAGCCGCAGCGGCCGCCCGGCCGGAAATTCCAGCGGCGCGCGGGTGAGGTCGGGCGGGGTCTCGTCGCTGGCCCGCTCCTGCTGGATCAGCCCGTCACGGCCCAGCATCTCGGTCACGCGTGGCATCGGCGCCTCCTCGGCCAGCGCCTCGCGGGCCACAGGCGGCTCGCCCTCGGCGGCGAGGGCAAAGTCGATCAGGCGGTGGGTGTAGTCGAAGGTCGGCCCCAGCACCTGCCCGCCCGGCGCATCCTTGAAGGTCGCGCTGATCCGGCGGTCGCAGGCCATCTCGCCCGTCTCCACAGGCTCCGCCGAGCCGAAGCGCGGCAGCGTGGTGCGATAGGCGCGGATGAGAAAGATCGCCTCGATCAGATCACCCCGCGCCTGCTTGATCGCCAGCGCCGCAAGGTCCGGGTCATAAAGCGAGCCCTCCGCCATCACCCGGTTCACCGCCAGCGCCATCTGCTCGCGGATCTGCGCCACGCTCAGCTCCGGCACCGCCACATCGCCGCGCCGCTCCTCGGCCAGCCAGTCATGCGCGGCATCAATCGCCCGCTCGCCGCCCTTCACCGCAACATACATCGCCTAGCCCTCCACCCGCGTGCTGCGCGGCAGGCCGGCCAGCCGGTCGCCCGCGCAGAAGATGAAATCCACCCCAAGCGGAAACTGCGCCCGATTTGCGGCGAAAGCCTCCACCTCCGGCAGGTTCAACCACGCCTCGCGCTCGATCCCCGGCCCGGTGAGCCTTGCGCTCGCGTTCTCCAGCCGCTCCACCTCCACGATCAGCGTGGCCGAGCGGTCGGGGTACTCCGGCGTGCCCTGCGCAAAGGCCCCGAGAGGCCCCAGCGCCGCCCAGCCGCCAAGCGCAAACATGGCCGCGCCGCGCGCCACCACCGGCGCGCCAGTATGAAAGGCCAGCCACTGCCGCAGCGCCGGGCTGTCAACGTCCTCGGCCAAAAACACCGGGGTCGTGCCGTCGATCAGCGTCAGCGCCACTACCGAGGCGGCCACCGAGAGGCCCGGTGCCTGCGCGCCGGTCACCGCCTCAATCCGTCCGGGCCGGGCCATGGCCTCCAGCACCGCGCGAAAGGCGCGGCTGGCCTCCACCGGCACATCCGCAAAGCCGCCCTCGAGCGCAATCATGCGTCCTCTCCCCTGACCATCGTGAAGAACTCCACCTTCGTGGCCGCCGCCCGGGCCGCGCGGGCCTTCCGCGCCTCCGCCCGGGCCGCAGCCAGCGGGGTCAGCACGAGGCGCCTGACATCGTCCGCCCGCCCCGTCTGCATCAGCGCATCGCAGAGCGCCGCCCGTTCGGCATGGGCCTTGTCGCGGCCTTGCACATAGGCATGCCCCACCTCGCCGCTTTCCAGCTTCAGCGCGCAGCGGGTGACAGTGATCTCACCAAGGTTGAAGGCCGCGCCCGTGCCGCCCATCCGGCCCGGCACCATCACCCCGCCCACCTCCGGTCGGCGCAGCCAGCTGAAGCCGGGCAACGCGCCCAGAGTGTCTACAGCCGCCTCCAGCGCCGCCGGTTTCGCGGTGGCCAGGGTGCCCATCCATGTCTTGCGCTCTTCGCTCATGAGACAACTTGCCGATTTGTCTAGGAATCTATACAACTAGACAAATAATACGCCTGAGTCGCCCTCCGCGTCCAGTGCGCCTTCATGAAACTTCGGTAACAAATGGCCCGCACACCCGTCTGGAAATCCATCGCCGCCACCCTCGAAGGCGAAATCGCCCAAGGTCTCTACCGCGCCGGTGACAAGCTGCCGACCGAGGCCGCGCTCGCCGCCCGTTTCGGGGTGAACCGCCACACCGTGCGCCACGCGCTGGCCGCTCTGGCCGAGGCCGGGGTGGTGCGCTCGCGGCGTGGCTCGGGCGTCTTCGTCGAGGCACCGCCCACCGAGTATCCCATCGGCCGCCGTGTGCGCTTTCACCAGAACATCCGCGCCTCTGGCCGCTTGCCCGAAAAGCGCGTGCTCCGGGTCGAAACCCGCCCGCCGACCGAGGCCGAGGCCACCTCGCTCCGCCTCGCGCCCGATGCGCAGGTGGTGGTCTACGAGGGCCTTTCCCTGTCCTCCGGCAGCCCCATCGCCCATTTCACCTCGACCTTCCCCGCCGCCCGTTTCCCCGGACTCGCCGCGCGGCTGGAGGAGACCAGCTCCGTCACCGAGGCGCTCCGGCTCGAAGGCCTGTCGGATTACATCCGCGCCGAAACCCGCCTCACCGCCGAGCGCGCCAGCGCCACACAGGCCCTGCACCTCGCCGTGCGCGAAGGCGATCCGCTGCTCAAGACCACTGGCCTCAACCGAGATCTCGATGGCAACCCGGTGGAACACGGTGAAACATGGTTCGCCGGCGACCGCGTCGTGCTGACGGTCAACCATGAGGATGCCCCGTAGGGTGCGCATTCATGGCGCACCCCAAGCGCTACTCGTATTTCTCCAGGAACGCCTCGGCACTCAGCCCGCGAAAATCCTCCAGCGCCGCCCGGATCGCGTCATGCGACCAGTCCCACCACGCCAGCGCGATGAGCCGCTCGACCACCGCCTCCGGCTGGCGCCGCCGCAAAAGCCGCGCCGGGTTGCCTGCGACGATCTCATAGGGGCCAACATCCTTCGTCACGATCGCGCCCGCCGCGACCACCGCGCCGTGTCCCACCGTCACCTCGGGCTTCACCATCGCGCCGTGGCCGATCCACGTGTCATGCCCGATCACCGTGCGCCGCGCCCGGCGGGCGGCGAACCACGCGGCATCATCTTCCGCATCCTCCCAGAGCGCCGCCGAGCGATACATGAAGTGGTGCAACGAGGCCCGATCCAGCGGGTGATCCGTCGCGCCGATCCGCACGAAGCTGGCGATATTGGAGAACTTGCCCACGCTCGCATTGGCAATGTCGCAATACCGGTCGCAATAGGCGTAATCGCCAAAGGCCGACCACGCCACCCGGCTGCCCCGCTTCACCTCGCAGAAGCGGCCAAACGTGGAGCCCTCGATATCGCACTCCGCCTCGATGACCGGCTCATGATCAGAGAGTTTCATGGCAAACCCTTGCGCGAGGCCCAGCGCCCTCATTCGCCCTTGATCAACCGCCGGCGGAGCCAGCCCGAGAGGCAGTCCATCAGCATCACCATCAGCACCACGAGCACGATGTAATAGGTGACCTCTTCCCAGTCCTTCTGGGTGATCATCGCCTGCGTCAGCAGCAGCCCGATCCCGCCGCCGGTGATCGCCCCGATGATCGTGGCGCTGCGCGTATTGGACTCCAGATAATAAAGCACCTGGCTCAGCAGAACCGGCGCCACCTGCGGGATCACGCCAAAGCGATAGCGATGCAGCCGCGCCGCACCGGTGCTGGCCACCCCTTCGATCTGCTTCTTGTCCACGTTCTCCAGCGCTTCCGAGAACATCTTGCCGAAACTGCCGGTGTCGGTGAGCAAAATGGCGAGGCTGCCGGTCAGCGGCCCCGGCCCGAAGGCGCGGCTCAGCACGATCGTCCAGATCAGCCCGTCCACCCCGCGCAAGAAGTCGAACACCCGGCGGAAGGCAAAGCGGACGGCGGCAAAGGGCGCAAAGTTCTTGGCCGCCATGAAAGCGATGGGCAGCGAGATGATCGCCGCGCCGAAGGTGCCGAGGAACGCCATCAGCACGGTCTCGAACATCGCCCAAGCCACTGCCGAATGCATCCACATCGGGTTTTGCCAGAAGTCATGCCACGCCCCGGCAATATTGCCCCGCTCCGGGTCGATCTGCGCACCAAACAAGATGCTGCCCAGGCCATGCCCATGATACGGGCTGTCCAGCGTGAAGAAGAACAGCTCCCAGCCGGTGAAATAGCGGTAGGTCTCGCTGCGCGACCGGGTAAAGGTCAGCCGTGCGCCCGGCAGCGTCACCTGAAGCCGAGAGTTCGAGGCAGACACGTAATCGGGGTAAGGCTCGCTGAGGTTCGTCACCACCCGCCGCCCGTCCAGCCGCGCCTCGATGGTCCGCTCGCCCGGGATCACCAGCTCCACCGCATTGCCGGGCAGAAATGTCGCCACCCGGCCCCGGCCAAGGTCGATCACCGTGGTCTCGCCGCTGCCGCTCACCCAATCGGGCCGCTCGCCCTCCGGGTAGGCCCCTTTGCGCTCGCCCTCCACGGCGTAGTTCAGCTCGCCATTGCGGTTGTCGCGGGTCACATGGGTCTTGTAGCTCCACGTGTCCCGCAGAAGGATCTGCGCGTTCTCGGGGCGAGCCCGGTCGATCAGGCCCGGCACGTCGAAAGCAAAGAAGATGTAGATGAAGTAAAGCAGGATCAGCCCCGGCACCGCGAAGGCCAGCAGCTTCTTGCGGGAGATGGCCGTCTCGGCCTCGGCGTATCGTGCGGCAAGGTCCATCAGTGCGCTCCCGGGCCTGCGAGTTTGTGGCGGGCCATGCTGGAGAGCTGGTCGAACAGGACGATGGTGAGAAACAGCAGGATGAAGATCGCCGCCGCTTCATCGAACTTGCCCTGCCCCCAGCTCATGGCGTTCTTCAGCTCGTAGCCAATGCCCCCCGCCCCGACAAAGCCGAGGATAGCGCTGGCGCGGATGTTGATCTCGAAGCGCAGCAGGCCGTAGCTCAGCCAATTGGGCGCCACCTGCGGAATCACCCCCAGCCACATGCGCTGGGTCCAGGTGGCCCCGACAGAGGAAAGGCCCTCCACCGGCTTGAGGTCGGCATTCTCCGCCACCTCCGAGAACAGCTTGCCCAGCGCCCCGGCGGTGTGAAAGGCAATGGCGATCATCGCCGGCACCGGCCCGCCGCCGAGCACAAAGATCAGCATCAGCGCAATCACGATCTCGGGCACCGCCCGCATGATATCCATGGCGCGGCGAAACAGCGGAATGGCGCGGGGCCAGCGGGCAAGACCGCGCGTGGCGAGGAGCGAAAACACCATTGCCGCAACCGCGCCCAGCAGGGTCGAGACGGCGGCAATGTTGATGGTCTCGATCAGCGCCGGAAAATAGCGGGCGATATGCTCGGGCAGCAGGTGCAGCCGCGGAATCGTGTCGGCCACCACATCGGCGGGAAAGTCGAGGATTTGCGGCAGCCCGTTCCAGAACCCGCCCGCATTGCGCTCATCTGCGAGCATGAAGCCCGACACGAGCAACAGCACGAAGATCGCCAGCGTGATCCCGCCATAGAGGCGTCGCTTCTGCACCAGCGCCAGGTAATGCGCGCGGGTGGCCTCCAGCCCCTGCGGGCCATGCTGCGAGATATCTGCCATGGAGCTGCCTTGAAAAAAGAGGTGGCCCCGCCCTTTCGTGGGGCGGGGCCTTTTTGCGGCGGGGCCGCTTAGTTGCTCTTCGCCTGACGGGCGGCGACGATCGACTCATAGGCGGCATGGTCGATCGGGTCGAAGCCGAGGCTCTCGCCAGCGGAGATGTTGTAGGTGCACTCCTGATCCACGTCGTAGAGGCCATCAACCAGCGCGGTCATCTTCACCTTCACCTCGTCGGGCAGCGCGGTGCGCAGCACGATCGGGCCTTCCGGGATCGGCTTGGAGCGCCAGATCTCGACCAGCTCGTTCATGTCGATCAGGCCCGCGTCCACCGCCTTGCGCAGCGCACCGGAGTTGAAGCCGTCTTCCCACTCGCCCTGGCCGTCGGCCCAGGTCACGCCGGCGTCGATGTCCCCGTTGTTCACCGCAACGATGGTCTGCTCGTGGCCGCCGGTGAATTTGACCTCACCGAAATACGCGCCGCTCTCCATGGTGATGCCCTCACCGGCGGTGGGGATCTCGACAGAGGGGATCAGGTAGCCCGAGGTGGAGTTGGGGTCGCCAAAGCCAAAGGTCTTGCCCTGCATATCGGCCAGCGAGGTGATGCCGCTGTCTTTGCGGGCAAAACCGATGGAGTGGTAGCCGTAGGAGCCGTCGAGGTTGATCTTCACCAGCACCGGGGTCACGGCGTCTGCGTCTTGCAGGTGGATGCCGGCATAGGCGGAGGCGCCGAGCCAGGCCATGTCGATGGTGCCGCCGAGCAGGCCCTGCATCACGCCGTTGTAGTCGGCCGGGGCAAACAGCTTCACCGGCACGCCGAGCGCCTCTTCGGTGTAGTTCTTCAGGCATTCATGGTTGTTCAGGCGGTCCTGGGCGTTTTCTCCGCCGAGGATGCCGATGTTGAATTCGGTGATGTCCTGGGCGGTGGCGGCGCCTGCGAGCGCGGTCGTGGCCAGGGCGGCAGCAATCAGGTGTTTCATCTGTCTCTCTCTTTCCGGTTTGGTCTTTGTGCCCCTTGGGTTTGCCGGGGCGGGTTGGAAACTCAGGCGCGCACGGGCGGGCGCGTCATCGCCCCGCGCATCGCGGCTTGCGGGTCGTGGTCACGGATCTCGGTCGAGGTCGCCTCTTCGCTGAAGCTGGCGTCGGCGCCATAGATCTCGCGCGCCATGCCGGTGGTCAGCAACTCGGGTGTGCCATCGAACACGATCCGCCCGTCGCGCATCCCAATCACCCGGTCGCAGTAGCGCCGCGCGGTATCGAGCGTGTGGAGATTGGCGATCACGGTGCGGCCGTCTTCCTCGTGGATGCGGCGCAGCGATTGCATCACCACCTGCGCATTCATCGGGTCGAGCGAGGCGATGGGTTCATCGGCGAGGATGATCTTGGGGTCCTGCATCAGGGCACGGGCGATGGCCACCCGCTGCTGCTGCCCGCCGCTCAGCGCCTCGGCCCGCTTGGGGGCTTGCTCGGAGATGCCGAGCCGGTCGAGGATATCGATTGCGCGGTGGATGTCGTCGCGTGGGTAGAGGTTGAAGAAGGTGGACAGCGTCGAGCGGCGGCCAAGCGTGCCGTGCAGCACGTTCGAGACAACGTCCATCCGCGGCACAAGGTTGAACTGCTGGAAGATCATCGCGCAATCCGCCTGCCACCCCCGGCGGGCCGCGCCGCTGAGCCCCAGCACATCGCGCCCCTCGAAGCGAATCGCGCCTTCGGAGGCATCTGTCAGCCGGTTGAGCATCCGCAGCAGCGTCGACTTGCCTGCGCCCGACCGGCCAATGATGCCGATCATCATCGGCTGGTCCACGGTGAAGCTGGCGGCACTTACGGCCGTGTTTGCGCCAAAGCGCTTGGTCAGCTTGTCGATGACGAGCATGCAGAGCGGTCCCCCGGTTTTTTCGGGGGCAGCTAGCAGGGGCGCCACAAAGGATCTGTGACGTTTGGGTCAAACTTTCATGACAACGCGGCCTCTGCCGAGGCCTTTCGGGAAGTGTAGGTCGGCGAAGGTATCACCCCGCATCGGTCCCTTTCAGGGCCCTCTGCTCAGGCGCTCCGCGCGAATGGCACGGCCTGAGCCTCGGCTTCGCCGAGTTCCTCATCGCCGCCTACGGCGGCTTGGGGCAGAGGCGCCTCCGGCGCCGTGGCGCGGCTTGCGGCCGCGCGGCTCTCGTTGGCCGCGCCTTCCGGCGCGGCGGTGTCGCGCGTGCGGAACCGCGCGGAGAGGTCGAACAGCGTTCTGGCTTCCTCGGTCAGCAATTGGCTGGAGGCAGCGGATTGCTCGAACATCGCCGCGTTATCCTGCGTGGCCCGGTCAAGCTGGGCCACGGCGAGGCTGATCTCGCGCACGCCCGAAGACTGCTCGTTGGCCGCCCCGGCAATCGCCGTGATCTGCTCCGAGACCGAGCTGACCAGTTCGAGGATGCCATCCAGCGCATCGCCCGCCTCGCCCACCTGCGACACCCCCCGGGTGATCCGGTCGCGGGTGGAATTGATGAGATCGTTGATCTCCTTGGCGGCATCGGAGGACCGATGCGCCAGTGAGCGAACTTCCATCGCGACCACGGCAAACCCCCGGCCTTGCTCGCCCGCGCGCGCCGCCTCGACGCCCGCATTGAGGGCCAGCAGGTTGGTCTGAAAGGCAATGTCGTCGATCAGGTCGACGATCTTGGAAATCGCCGCCGAGGAGGCCTCCACCTCGGTCATGGTCTCAACCGCATTGCGCACCGTGCCCTGGCTGGTCACCGCGTTCTCGCGGGTCACCTGCATGATCCGGTCCGCCTCCTTCGCGCGCTCGGCGGTCGAGCCGGCGCTCTCGCTCAGTTCCGTCACCGCGGCAGAAGTCTGCTCGAGGGTCGCGGCACTGCTCTCGGTCCGGCGGGCCAGGTCTTTCGCGGCCGCGCTGATATCCTGCGAGGTGGTCCGGACCGTGCCCGCGCTACCGGCCAGCGCTGTGATGAGGTCTTCCAGCGTTGCCACCGCGGCGTTGAAGTTCTGGCGCAGGCTCTCGTAAGTGCCTACGAATTCGGTGTCGATCGCCACGGTCAGGTCGCCGGCGGCAAGCTGGTCGAGCGCAGCAGCAAGGCGGTCGACGACCTCTTGCTGCTCGGCGGCGCGGGCCTGGCGCTCTTCCTCCGCCGCCGCGCGTATCTTCTCGCGCTCCTCCGCCTCGGCAGCCTCGCGCGCGCGTTCCTCCGCCTCACGGCGGCGCTCGGCCTCGCGAGCCTCGGCCTCACGGACCTGCTTCTCCGCCTCTTCCTTGCGCTGACGCTCCAAATCGCGTGCCTCGCGCTCGCGCTCGGCGGCCTGCATCTCCTCACGCTCGATCATCCCGTCGCGGAACACCTTCAAGGCGCCCGCCATCCGGCCGATCTCGCCGCGGGTCCGCTCGAAGCCCTCCACCGGCGACAGGTCGCCGCGTGAGAGCCGCTCGGTCGCCGCCGTCACCCGCGCCATCGGGCGGAGGATGAGGGCCCATGTCACCACCGGCGCGATGAGCAGCAGAACGAGGCCGGCGATCGCGATCTGCTGAAACTGGCTGCGGGCACGATCCGTCCGGCCCAGAATCGCCTCGCTCCCGCCGACCACTTCGGTCACCGCGCGGCTCGCATTGAGGCGGGCCGCCTCGGAAATGCGCGCAATCGCCTTGCCGGACACCGCCGAGCGCTGCGCGGCGGCGATCTGGCTCTCCAGCATGCTGCGGCGGGCACGCACAACGCCGTCTTCGGGCGAGACGATCCGATGCATCTCGTCAAGAATGGGCACAAGCTGTTCGGGCAGGTCGAACCCTTCGAGCAGGTCGTCCAGATGCTGCAGCGCGCCATCAACCGTGGCCTGCGCGCCCGCAGCCGTGCCGGGATCCTGCGAGGCCACCCCAAGAAGCGCCTGCGCCAGCACCGCTTTGATCGCGATGCCAATCTCGCCAGAGAGCCGCATGCGGTTGACCTGCACGTCCATCAGATGACGGATCGCCGCCTCATTGCCGTTGGCCGCCTCCTGCGCGCGGATGGCGAGGGCAAAGCTCATGTCATCGATGGCGCTGTTCACCGCCGCCGCGCTGGATTGCCGACGCCCGAGAACATCCTGCCTCAGGTTGGGCGCGGCGTAGTCCTTCAAATCCTGCCGCTCCCGGAAGAAGGCCACCACCTCGCGGATCTGGCCCATCTGCTCTGCATCCACGGCGTCCGGCGGCAGTTTGGCAAGCGCCGCGTCGAGCTGGCCAAGGCTCGAACTGGCCAGATCCCCGAGGATCGCCTCGATGAACATGTCCGGCTCGTCCGCCAGCACCAGCGTCAGCCCGGTCAGCAGGTTGATCTCGCCGCGCACCTCCATAAGCGCCACCATCTGCGCAAACTCGCGCTCGACAAGGCCGCCGAGGGTGGTGGTGACCGTTTCCACCGTCTCCTCGCCGCCGATCTGCAGCTCAAAATAGGCATCGTCGGCCATGCTCACCAGCGCCCCATTGGCCTGATCGGACAGGCGGACGAAGGCGGTGATCAGCGAGGTCACCCGCGCCTGCTCGGCAAAGCGCCGCTCCAGCGCGCGCACCATCGCCGCATTGGCCACATCCAGCTCGGCAAGCAGCGGCTCGATCTCGTCCCGCGCGGCGACCGGCAAGGTGCGGGCCGCGGTCTTCAGCGCCACCACGCCATCACTCAAATCCACCCCTGCGGCCTTCAGCGCCTCGGGGTCCTGCGCCAGAAGTACGTCGGTCAGCGCACCCTGCACTTCGCCGGTCCGCGCGGTCACATCCACACTGGCCTCGATGCCCGGCAGGTTCTCTTCGATGAAGGCCTCCAGCCCGTCCGAGAGCGCGCCGAAGACCAGCAGGCCGATCACGATGGCCGCGGTCGTCATCGCGCCCAGCGCCACGAGGATGATCGCGAATTTGGCAGCGATGCTGCCGAAGATGGAGTTGATACGGGTCACGCTGTGTCTCCGCTGCTGGGCAAGGGATGGGGGGCGGGCGAGGCGCACGACCCCGCCCAGTTGAATGCCGGTGGCGTTACGAGCCGCCGCCGCTCACGACCGTTTCAAAGCCGCCGTCCGCCGTGATCCGGGTCAGGAACACCGTATCGAGCCCTTGGTTGTCCCCCGCGCCGTAGGTGAAGGCGAGGCCGCCGAGATCGAAGGTGCCAAGGCCGTTCAGGGCCGCCAGAAAGCGCTCGCGGGTCAGGTCGGGGCCGGCGGCCTCCAGCGCCCGCAGCGCAACGCGGCCGGTCAGGTAGCCTTCGAGCGTGACGAAGCCGGGGTGCGCCGCCGGGTCCATCGCCGTTATCGCCGCCTGATACTCCGCCACGATGGGCAACGAGGCATCCCACGGGAAGGGCACCACCTGGCTGATGATCACCCCCTCGCCCGCATCGCCCAACTCCCCGGCCAGCGCCTCGGAGCCAACGAAGGAGATGTTCACGAAGGTCGGCTCGAACTTCAGCGTCTTCGACAGTCGGATGAACTCGGCAATCGGCTTGTAGGCCCCCACCATCACCACCGCATCCGGCTTGGCCTTGCGGATGTCGAGCAGCGCCGACTTCACCGCCACCGTGTTGCGCGTGTATTTGCCGGTGGCGGCAAGGCTCATCCCGCGCTTCTCCAGCGCGGCGGTCACGCCATCCAGGCCGACCCGGCCAAACCCGTCATCCTGATAGAGGATCGCGATGTTCTTCATGCCCAGCTCGTCCACCAGATGGGCGATCCAGGCCTCGGTCTCGGCGCCATAGGTGGCCCGCACGTTCACCACGTTGGTCAGCTCCGGCGCCCGCAAAAATCCCGCGCCCGTGAAGGGGCCGACATAGGGCATGCCCGCCGCCGTCGCCTCGGGCTGGGTCGCCAGCGCCGTTGGGGTGCCGACCGAGCCGATGAAGCCGATGTGGGCACGCCCCTCGATCACATGGAGCACATGGGCGACCGACCGATCCGGCTCGTAGCCATCATCGAAGGCCTCCAGCATAACCTTGCGGCCATGCACGCCGCCCGCCCGGTTCGCCTCCTCGAAGGCGGCGGTGATCCCCGCCCGCATGCCCTGCCCCAGTGCGGCGGCGGGGCCCTCGAGCGCGGCCACCTGAGCAAAGGTCACGGCATCGGCCTCGACCCCGTCGGCGGCTGCGAGCGGGCTGGCGAGGAGGAGGGCAGCCAGCGGCGCGGCGAATCTGCGGAAGGCTCTCATCTCTGTCTCCATGGCTGGATGATTTCTCCGCCCCCGTAACACCCGCCACCTTAAGGAAGGGTTCACCGGCGCCTAAAATCCGCGCGGATTGCCTTTGCCGCCGCGCCGCGCTACCCCTCTGGCAGGGCAGGCTGCTGCCCAGGCGTCGCCGTGCCCTCTGGGGCAAGCTGAAAGCAGCCTCTGATCTTCGCGTGCCTGACATCCCCAGCGCCGCGTCGGAAGCCGGCGACCACCGACAGCAACCCGGCGCGCCCGAGGATATGTCATGCCCAAAACCCCCGTTCCGCTCACCGTGCCGGACCTCTCTGCCTTTGCCCGCGCCCTTTCCCGCCAGCTGGACCCGCCCCCTGGCCACCAGAGCCTGCTCAACATGCTGGCCCGCGCGTCGGGCTTCCGGAACTACCAGCACCTGACCGCCGCCAACACCGCCCGCGCCCGGCTCGACGCCCCGCCCGAGCCGCCCGCCGATCACGCCCGCGTGGAGCGTGCCCTTGCCCAATGGGATGACGCCGCCCGCCTACGCCAATGGCCCGCCCGCCGCGCGGTGCAGGAGCTTTGCCTCTGGGCGCTCTGGGCCCGCCTGCCCGCCGCGATCACCCTGCACGAGCGCGAGGTGAACGGGGCGCTGAACAAGGCCCACCTATTCGACGATGCCGCGATCCTGCGGCGCTCGCTGATCGGGATGGGCCTGCTCACCCGCAACCCCGACGGCAGCGACTACCGCCGCGCCGAAACCGCACCGCCGCCCGAGGCACTAGCGCTGATCGCGCGGCTCTCGGCGCGGGCGAAACCCGGTTAGCGGTTGCAGCGCGGCGCGGCAGGGCCGACAACGGGGCCAATGAGCAGCGCGCCTCACACCAGCACCGATAGCCCTCCGCCCCGCCGCAAGATCATCGACGGCGGGTTCATCGTGCTGCTCGCCGTCACCCTGCTGGCCGCCGCGCTGGTCACCGCCAAATATGGCGGCGCCCATGCGCTCGCCACCGCCCTCGGGGCGCTCGGCTTCATCGCCGTGCTTCTGCCCAAGGTCGGTGCGGGCCTCTTCGTGGCCGCGGCCATCCCGCTGCTGCTTCCGCGTGAGAAGGTCTCGGCCCTGATCGGGCAAGAGAGCGGCTGGCGCGGACTGCTGCTCGCCTCCGCCGCCGGTGCGCTTCTGCCCGGCGGGCCGGGCATGACCTTTCCGCTCGCCGCAGCACTCTTTGCCGCCGGGGCCGACATCGGCGCAACGCTGGCCTTCGTCACCGGCTGGTCGCTGCTGTCGCTGAACCGTACCCTGATCTGGGAGCTCTCCTTTCTCGACTGGCACCTCGTCGCCCTTCGCATCGCGCTCTGCCTGCCCGCACCGTTGGCGGTGGGTCTGGCCGCGCGCGCGCTGACCCTGCGGCGTAGGAGAGCCGGGCCATGAACATCGTCATCGGCACCGTCCTGCTCTTCGCCCTCGCCGCGCTGACCTGGCACAAGCTGGCCACGCCATCGAGCCGCCGCGCCGCCCTCACCGGCGCGGCCAACCTCGCGGCCTTCACCCTGCCCCGGCTCTTCACCGCCATGATCGGCGCGGCCCTGCTGGCCGAGCTGATGCCCGCCGACCAGATCCGCGCTCTCTTCGGCGCGGGAGCGGGCCTCACCGCACTGCTGCTGGCCACCCTGCTCGGCCCGGTCACACCCGGCGGCGCCTTCGTCAGCTTCGCGCTGGCCGCCGCCGCGCTGAAACTCGGCGCAACCCCCGCCGCGGCGCTCACCTATGTCACCTCGTGGAGCCTCTTCTCGCTGACCAAGCTGCTGGCCTACGAGCTGCCGTTCATGGGTGGCCGCACCATGGCGCTGCGGCTGGCCATCTCGCTGCCCATCCCCCTCATTGTTGGCGCAGTGGCGAGCCTGTTCTAGCCGTCCGCCACCGGCCACCCCGGCCCGCCGCGCCTTGCTCACCCCGGCCCACCTGCTAAAACCGCGCGACCTCGGGAGGAGACCACGCGCATGACACATCCCCACGTTCTGATCGCAGGCGGCGGCATCGGCGGGCTGGCCACGGCGCTGACGCTGCACCAGATCGGCGTGCCCTGCACCGTCTTCGAGAGCACCCGCGAGCTGAAGCCGCTCGGCGTGGGGATCAACCTGCAACCCAATGCGGTGCGAGAACTCTACGATCTCGGCATCGGCGCGGAGCAGCTCGATACCGTCGGCCTGCCTGCCCGTGAATGGGCGCTCGTCGGGCTGAACGGCAAGGAAATCTACGCCGAGCCGCGCGGGCTGGATGCCGGGTACAAATGGCCGCAATACGCCGCCCATCGCGGGCAGCTCCACATGCTGCTGGCCAACACGCTGATCGAGCGGGCAGGCCCCGAGGCCCTGCGCCTCGGCAGCCGCATCACCGGCTACAGCAAGACTGCGAGCGGCGTGACCGCCCATGTCGAGCACACCGACAACACGACCTCCGAGGCCGACGGAACCCTGCTCATCGGCGCCGATGGCATCCACTCCGCCGTGCGCGCGCAAATGCACCCCGGCCAGCCGCCGATCCACTGGGGCGGCGCATTGATGTGGCGCGGCACCACGCTGGCCAAGCCCATCCGCACCGGCTCCTCTTTCATCGGGCTGGGCACCCACCGCCAGCGCATGGTGATCTACCCGATCTCCCACCCCGACCCGCAGACCGGACTCGCCCTCATAAACTGGATCGCCGAGGTCACCTTCGACGAGGCCGAGGCGCGCAAATCCGGCTGGTTCCGCCCCGCCCCGATCTCCGACTTCATCCACCACTTCGAAGACTGGCGCTATGACTGGCTCGATGTGCCCGCCCTGATCTCGGGCGCCGACACAGCATTCGAGAACCCGATGATCGACCGTGACCCGGTCGACACATGGGTCGATGGCCCGGTGGCGCTGATGGGCGATGCCGCCCACGCGATGTATCCCACCGGCTCCAACGGCGCGAGCCAGGCGGTGGTCGATGCCCGCGAGATCAGCGCGGCGATACTGGCCCACGGCGTCACGCCAGAGGCCCTCGACGCCTACAACGCCAAGCTCTGCGGCCCGATCTCCGAGGTGATCCTGCGCAACCGCGGTGCCGGCCCCTTCGGCCTGCTGAACATGGTGAACGATCGCTGCGGCGGCACCTTCGACGAGATCGACGCGGTTATCCCGCCTGCCGAGCGCGCCGAGTTCATGGCCCGCTACCAATCCGCCGCCGGCTTCGCCCGCGACGCGCTCAACGCCGCGCCGCCCACCATCGCCCCCGGCGCCCGACTTGCCTGATCGGCCCCGCCGCCGCCAATTATCGACAATCCGCCTTTGCGCGATGTTGCCCGGCTCCATCGTTGATCGCTCAACTCAGCGCTGCTAGCGTCGCACAAAAGCACAGGCCGCCCGATGAACATCGCTCAGGAAACCCTCTCAGACCGCGCCCATGCCATGCTGCGCGGCGATATCGTCTCCGGCCGCCTCGCCCCCGGATCCCGCCTCCGCATCGCCCAGCTCTCCGAGACATACGGCATCGGTGCCAGCCCGCTACGCGAGGCGCTCTCCAAGCTGACCTCCGAGTTTCTGGTGCTGTTCGAGCCCCAGCGCGGCTTCTCCGTCGCGCCCGTCTCCGCCGACGAGTTGCGCGACATCTCCCGCGTCCGCTGCGAGCTGGAGAGCGAGGCGCTGCACCGCGCCATCGAGGCCGGGGATGATGCATGGGAGGCCGGGATCGTCGCCGCCTATTACGCCCTGAGCAAGGCCGACACCCGCCGCAAGAGCGATCCCTCCGAAGGCTCCGACAGCTGGGAAGACAAGAACCGCACTTTCCACGAGGCCCTTGTCGCCGCCTGCGACAGCCCGTGGCTCAAGCGCCTGCGCAGCCTGATCTACTACCAGCACGAGCGCTACCGCCGGATCTCACTTACCAACCCCGACCCGGCCCGCGACCTTCAGGCCGAGCACGCCGCCATCATGGAGGCCGCCCTCGCCCGGCAGGCCCCCGAGGCGATCCGCCTGTCGAAGGACCACATCGACCGTACCACTCAAGCCGTGCTGAAAGTGCTGCCCGCGTAGGTCGGGACTCGTCCCGACACACCGCAAACCACACGCCTCACAGATATTTCTTGAACCCCACGTGGCTGGCCTCAAACCCCAGCCCCTCGTAAAATCTGTGGCTGTCCACCCGGCTCGCGTTCATCGTCAGCTGCACAAGGCTGCACCCCGCCGCCTTCGCGCGCGCCTCGACATCGGCAAACATCTGTTGCCCCACGCCCTGCCCGCGCATCCGGCTCGCCACCCGCACGCTCTCCACCTGCGCCCGCCGGGCCGCTGCCAGCGAGAGGCCCGAGATGACGGTGAGCTGGTAGGTCGCCACCACCTCCCCGCTCTCTTCGCCCACGATCAGGAGGTTGCCACCCTCAGCGGCCATCGCATCGAACGCGGCATAATAAACTGTAAGATCGGCCTTCTCGCGGCCCTGCCCGAGCATGTCATCCGCCAGCATCGCCACCACGGCCGGCACATCCTCGCGCCGCGCCTCGCGGAAGCTCACGCTCACGCAGGCACCCCGGCGACAGCCTCCATGAAGGCGCGGATCAGGCCCGCATCCTTCACCCCCTTCTCGCGCTCCACGCCAGAAGAGAGATCCACCTGCCGCGCGCCCGTTCGGGCCACCGCCTCGGCCACGTTGCCCGCATGCAGCCCGCCCGCCAGCATCCACGGCACCGGCCAGCGCCGCCCGGCAATGAGCCGCCAGTCAAACGGCAACCCGTTCCCGCCCGGCAATTCGTCGCCCGGCGCAGGCTTGGCGTCCACAAGCAGCATGTCGGCCACGCGGCCATAATCGTCCAGCAGCGGCAAGTCGGCCTCCGTGGCCACGCCCACCGCCTTCATCACAGGCAAGCCGTAGCGGTCGCGCACCTGCTGCACCCGCTCGGCGCTCTCCTTGCCATGAAGCTGGATGATATCCAGCGGCACCGCGCCCACGATCTCGTCGAGCAGCGCGTCACCCGCATCCACCACGAGGCCGACCTTCGCCAGCCCCTCGGGCGCCAGCAGCGCCAGATCACGCGCCTGCGTCGGGCTCACGTAGCGCGGACTCGGCTCGAAAAAGTTCAACCCCACATAGGCCGCCCCGGCTTCCGCCACGGCAGCCATGTCCTCCGGGCGCTTCAGCCCGCAGATCTTTACCCGGATGTCAGCCATCTCAGCCCGCCTTGCGGTCGTCCAGCAGCGCCAGAACCTCGTCCTGCTCCTGCCCGGTCTCCCGCTTCACCGCGTCGAGCTCCTTCTTGGCCCGCCGCGCTTCCTTCGCCTGCCGCGCCGCCTCGGCCCGGTGCTTGTGCTCGCGGAACCACTCCCAGACAAAGCCGATCAGGATGCCCAGCGCGATCATCGCAAAGAGCGAGACGAAGAGTGGCAGCGTGATCTGATAGGGCAGCCCAAGCAGATCGGCCAATTCGCCGGGCAACAGCTTCAGCGTCACCGGCTCACGGTTGGCCAGCGCAAGGGTGATGAGAACAATGGCGAGGAGGGCCAGAAAGCCCCAGCGAAGATAACGGATCATGCGGGCAGATTACTTGCCGTTCAGCCGGTCGCGCAAGAGCTTGCCGGTCTTGAAGAAGGGCACATGCTTCTCTTCCACGTCCACCGCCTCTCCGGTGCGCGGATTGCGGCCCACGCGGGCATCGCGTTTCTTGACCGAGAACGCCCCGAAGCCCCGAAGCTCCACACGGTCGCCGCTGGCCATCGCGCCAATGATCTCTTCGAAGATGGTGTTCACGATCCGCTCGACGTCACGCTGATAGAGATGCGGATTCTCGTCAGCGACTTTCTGAATCAATTCCGATCGGATCATGCTTCCCCCCTAAAGGACGCTTTTTCGGCCACGATTCCATGTCTGGCTTCTGCCCCGACTATAGGCACAAATTTCAGCATCCGAAACGGGGCGATTGCGTCAATTCACGTCTTTTCCGCGCCCATGCTCCATTTTCCGCCTGAAAAACCAAGGCTTTGGCGGCGCAGCATGACCCGCGCACACGTGCCGCAATGCAGCATTGCCCGAATCGGAGGCGGCTAAAATCGCAGCCGTGCGATGCCGTAGAGCGCCAGCGCCAGCATACCCGCGCCGCCCAGAACATAGGGCATCCGCAGCGCCATTTCGCGGCCCAGCCCCGGCTCGGCGAGCGCCACCAGCGCCCCGCCCGCAAGCGCGCCCAGCGGCATCATGCCCCAGCCAAAGAACCGGTAGAGCGCGTTCACCCGGCCCAGCAGCGCATCGGGAATGATCCGCTGCCGCCAGCTCACCGTGACGATGTTCCACAGCATCGCGGCCACCGCCTCCAGCACCAGCGCCAGCCCGGCCAGCAGCGGCGAGGCGCCAAGCCCGAGCATGAAAAACGGTAGCGGCATCAGGCAAAGCGCCAGCCGCACCGTGGCCGTCGCCCCGAAGCGCGCGCTGACTCGCGGCCCGAGCACTCCGCCCAGCACAGCCCCGCCCGCGCCCACCGCCAGCAGCACCCCATGTCCCGCCGCCGACAGCCCGAGAATCTCTTGGCTGAAGAGCACCAGCACCGTGAGAGACGCCATGTGGACAAAATTGATCAGCCCCAGCATCACCGCCAGCCGGAAGAGCAGCGCCTGCCCGCGCAGCCAGCGCCAGCCCTCCCCCAACTCCTCCCAGAATCGCCGCCGCACCGGCGCCACCCGCCGCGGCACAGAGATCGCCCACACGAGCCAAGCGGCCAGCGCGAATGTCACCGCATCGAGCAAAAATGGCGCAGGCACCGCCCAGGCAATGAGCAGCCCTGCCAGCGGCGGCCCCACGAAATGCCCGGCCACCTGCTCGGCACTCCAGAGTTGCCCGTTCGCCGCCTCCAGATCGCCCGGCTCCACCACGGCAGGTAAAAAGGTCTGCGCCGCGTTGTCCCGCACCACCTCCGCGCTGCCGAGCAAAAACGCCAGCCCCGCCAGCGCCATCACCGGCAAGGCGCCGCCGCCCTCGGGCATCCTCAGCGCCAGCGCCACGATTCCCATCGTCAGCAGCACCCGGAGCACATCGGCCCGCACCATCAGCGCCCGCCGGTCCGACCGGTCCACCACCGCCCCCGCCGGGATCGCAAACAGCATCCACGGCAGCGAGCCCGCGAAGGGCACCAGCGCGATCAGCAGCGGGTCGCGGGTCAGCAGCGTCGCCAGCCACGGCACCGCCAGTGCCGAGACCCCGTCTCCGAGGTTCGAAACCGAGGTGGCAGAAAACAGCAGGCGGAAATTTCGGTTGCGGGCCAGAAGCATGGCGCCAGCCAGCCATGAAACTGCCCGAGCCGCAAGCCTTGCCGCAAACCCGCCGCGCCGCTACACAGCCCCCATCAATGGAGATTTGATGCACTGATGGTTCTGTCGGCACCCCGCTGAGGTGCCACCCCGGGCACCCGCCCACGCGCAGCCCGCCCTCCCGGCGGCCGCTGGCCCTGTGCCTCCATGACACCCAAAATCACGGGATCAATCCATTGATACGACCCTACTCTCCCGGCGTCGACGACGACGCCATCGTGCGCATCTTCACCCAAGCCAGCCGCCTCGCGCATGGCTTTCTGGGCGAAGAGTTCATCCTCAAGGCCGCAGAAGAGGTGCGCAGCCTCTACCTGCCCAATGCTGAAACCCATGTCTGGGATGACGGCGACGGGCCACGCGGCTTCATCGCGCTCATCCCCGGCACGCCCACCGAGGTCGGCGGCTTCTTCATGGACCCAGGCCACCGCGGTCAGGGCCACGGCAGGGCGCTGATGGACGACGCGCTCCGCCGCAAGGGCACACTCGAACTCGATGTCTTCACCCGCAACGAGATCGGCCGCCGCTTCTACGCCCTCTATGGCTTCACAGAGGTATCCGAGCGGCACGACCCGCGCTTCGACCAGCCAGTCATCCGCCTGCGCTCCCCGGGCTGACTGCCCCCAGTGGCGCCTGCCCATCGGGTGGGCGCCACCCTCCTGCATTTTCTTGCTGAAAATACTCCAACCCGACCTTGCCACCCGTGCACCGCCCGACAGTCGGCCATCACGGTGCCAATCTGCGCGGGGTGGGCGGGTGGGAGCGCCGCCCCCGCACCCGGTCCAACACAAGACCGGCCCAACAAAAAAGGGCCCCCGCCAGCAGCGGAGGCCCCAATTCTTTCAGGCTTTACGCCCGGCTGAAGGATCAGTCGTCCTTGTTCAGCGCGGCGCCCAGGATGTCGCCCAGCGAGGCACCGGAGTCCGACGAGCCATACTGCTCCACGGCTTCCTTCTCCTCGGCGATCTCGCGTGCCTTGATCGACAGGCCCAGACGGCGGGTCTTGCTATCCACGTTGGTCACGCGCACATCTACCTTGTCGCCCACGCCAAAGCGCTCGGGGCGCTGCTCGGCACGGTCGCGGCTGAGGTCGGAACGGCGGATGAAGGACTTCATGCCCTCGTACTCCACCTCAACGCCACCATCCTCGATCGCGGTCACTTCCACGGTGATGATGTCGCCACGCTTCACGCCACCAACGGCCTCGGCGAACTTGTCACCGCCCAGCGCCTTGATGGAGAGCGAGATGCGCTCCTTGTCCACGTCGGTCTCGGTGACAACGGCCTTGACCACATCGCCCTTGCGGTACGACTGGATCGCATCCTCGCCACGCTCGTCCCAGCTGATGTCGGAGAGGTGAACCATGCCGTCGATGTCGCCGGGCAGGCCGATGAACAGACCGAACTCGGTGATGTTCTTGACCTCGCCCTCGACCTCGGTGCCCTCGGGATGGGTCTCGGAGAAGACCTCCCACGGGTTGCGCATGGTCTGCTTGAGGCCCAGCGACACACGGCGCTTGGCGCTATCGATCTCCAGCACCATGACTTCCACTTCCTGAGAGGTGGAGACGATCTTGCCGGGGTGCACGTTCTTCTTGGTCCAGGACATTTCGGACACGTGAACAAGGCCCTCGACGCCCGGCTCCAGCTCGACGAACGCACCGTAGTCGGTGATGTTGGTCACGCGGCCGGTGTGCACCGAATCCAGCGGGAACTTGGCTTCCACGGTATCCCACGGATCGTCCTGCAGCTGCTTCATGCCGAGGCTGATGCGGTGAGTCTCTTTGTTGATCTTGATGACCTGCACCTTGATCGTCTCGCCGATCGAGAGGATCTCGGAGGGGTGGTTCACACGGCGCCAGGCCATGTCGGTCACGTGCAGCAGGCCGTCGACACCGCCGAGGTCCACGAAGGCACCGTATTCGGTGATGTTCTTCACCACGCCGTCGACCGTCTGGCCTTCGGAGAGGTTGCCGATCACCTCGGCGCGCTGCTCGGCGCGGGACTCTTCGAGGATCGCACGGCGCGACACCACGATGTTGCCACGGCGACGGTCCATCTTCAGAATCTGGAACGGCTGCTTGAGGCCCATCAGCGGGCCGGCATCGCGCACGGGGCGCACATCAACCTGGGAGCCGGGCAGGAAGGCCACTGCGCCGCCGAGATCGACGGTAAAGCCACCCTTCACGCGGCCAAAGATGGCGCCTTCGACGCGCTCTTCGTCGGCGTAAGCCTTCTCCAGACGGTCCCAAGCCTCTTCACGGCGGGCCTTGTCACGGGAGATCGAAGCCTCGCCGCGGGCGTTCTCGACGCGATCGAGGAACACCTCGACCTCGTCACCAACGGCCAGCTCGGGGGCTTCACCGGGGTTGGCGAATTCTTTCAGATCAACGCGGCCTTCCATCTTGTAGCCCACGTCGATGATGGCTTGGCCCGCCTCGATGGCGATGACCTTGCCTTTGACAACAGAGCCCTCGTCGGGCGTGTCAATCTCGAAGCTTTCGGAAAGGAGGGCTTCGAATTCCTCCATGGATGCGTTCTGAGCCATGTGGCGTGTATATCCTTACTAGTGGTTTCTGGCCGTGCGGTTGTCTCCGCCGGTCTTGGGGTTGGTCTGATGCCGTTCGGCGCTGCCGGAAAAGAACAGGGGCAAAAACAATACAGGGCCGGAAGGCTCCGACCCTGCCCGAGTTCTCCGCCAGCAGCTCTCACGGCGGCTTGACGAAGGGGCGTTTAGCCGCTCAAACGCCGCATGGCAAGGGGTTTCACCGCTTTTCGGCGGCCCCGCGCCGCCCTAAGGTCGCGCCCATGCGTGCCCTCCTCGCCCCCCTCCTCCTGCTCGCCGCCTGCGCCGCGCCGCCCGCCCTGCCCGAGGGCGAGAGCCCGCTGGCGATCAACCCGGCCCGATCCGCCCAGATCGAGGCCGCGCCGCGCCTCACGGTGATGATTCCCGGCGCGCTCGCCTCGGTCGATATCTTCGCCCCCACCAACCATTGGGCCGCGCGCGGCCACGGCCTCGCCTACTACCGCTTTCCGGGGATGGATGGCCTGCCGCTCGACCACCAGCTCTCGATCACCGGCGCAGCAGAGGAAATCGCCCGCTTCGCCCGCCGTTACCCCGGCAAGGATCTCACTCTCGTCGGCTACTCCGCCGGCGGCGCCATCGCGCTGGAGGCCGCGGCCCTGCTCGCGCCCCGCCCCGTCACCGTTGCCGCAATCTCACCCTCGCCCGAGCACGCAGGCGGGATGGAGACCATCCTGCGCGGTGCAGGCGACGTGATCTCGGCCGCCACCCGCGCCGAGCGCTTCACCCGCAAAGCCATCTGGGACGAATATTGGAAGACCCTGCTCTACGGCCGCAACAACCGCGCCGATCCCGGCTTTTCGAAGCAGATCGAAACCCTCTCCGCCGAGCACGCCCCGCAAATCTCCGATCCGAGCCCGGCACTGGTGCGCGCCCATTCCGCCAGCCTGCGCCGCTGGGAGTTGTCCGAAGGGGCCGACCTGAGCCATGCCCGCATCGGCTTCTTCGTCGGCCTCGAAGACCCGGTATTTTCGACCCGCCAGACAGACGGCCTCCGCCGCCGCGCAGGCGGCGGGCGGCTCATCGGCTTTGCGGATGACGGGCACCTGCTCCTGCTGACGCGCAAAAGCCTCTTTGCCCATGTGCTGAGGTTCGTCGAGGCTGCGCCCTAGCCTTGCGGCCCTACCGGCCCCGCGCCGCCGAAAGCCGCTTGATCCACGCGTCCATGCTCTCCGTCGGCTTGCGGCTGTAGGGTGAGGCCCCGCCCCATTCAGCCTCGCTGTGCGACTGCTCGATCATCTTGCCCCAGATCTCCCGCGCCTTCGCCGGGCTGATCATCGGGCGGCTGTTGTCTTCCTCTAAGGAGATTCCCAGCACGTCCTCGGCCACGTAGTCGTAGCCCATCGCCCACTCGGCAAAGGGCGAGGGCGCATCGCCATCTTCCGAGATCAGCACCTCCACCTCGCTATGGCGCGGGTCGGTGCTGATCCGTTCCATCAGCGGCAGCACCTCGACACGCGGCCCATGCAGCGCCTGAAAGAACTGCCCGCGTCCGCGCCACAGGTAGCCCGTGATGCCCTTGGCGGCGTTGAACTCCAGCGCCTTGAGGAGAATGTCGAGATCGGAATCGCCAAATTCCTCTTCATTTGCGATCGAACGATAGAGCAACTGATGCATGTCCGGTGTGGTCCTTCTGCCTTTCTTCCTCCCGGTCTCCCCCGGCTTTGGGGGCCAAGAACAGAAAAGGGATTCTGCCCTCAGGGGCAATATTCTTTGTTCAGGTCTGGTTAACTTTCTCGCGTCACCCTGCGCGAGGATGTCAACTGACACTCCCTCGCATGGTTAACCCCGCGCGCGCTGCGTCTTTTGACATATGCATAAGATGTGCATGGAATGTGCATCAGTTGTGCATGGCGGATTTCCGCCTGCCGATTTACGCAACACCAGCGTTAACCCTGAATTTTCTAGTTTAGTTTCAGTCGGATAGCCGCACGCGCCCGGTCAAGCGCCTCGTCTATGCTCAGCTCCGTGGTATCCAGCTCCACCGCATCCGCGGCTGCCACCATCGGCGCCGCATCCCGGCTCGCATCCCGCTCGTCCCGCGCCTTCACATCGGCCAAAACCTGCTCCCGCGTCACCGCGTGGCCCTTGCCCTGAAGCTCCAGAAACCGCCGTTCCGCACGGGCCTCGGCGCTGGCGGTGACAAAGAGCTTCACCTCCGCCTCGGGGCAGATCACCGTGCCAATATCGC
The DNA here is from genome assembly GCF_052828525.1 of Vannielia sp. SX4. The sequence goes on along the minus strand of NZ_CM128247.1, from coordinate 1,203,091 downwards.
GCCCGTCCAGCACCGCGCCGCCCTCGCGGCGGGCGAAATTTCTCTGAAATTCCAGCAGCTTCTCCCGCACCTCCGGGTCGGCGGCCACACGGCTCGCGGCCTGGGCCACCTCGGGCGTGCGCAGGGCATCTTCGGGGGTCAGGTCGTCGGGGGTGAGCGCCTCGGCCGCCTCCACCGGGTCGGCCCCTGCAAGCACCTTGGCCCCCACCGCGCGGTAGAGCAGGCCGGTATCAAGATGCGCGAGACCAAACTCCTTGGCGACGGCCTTCGAGATCGTCCCCTTCCCCGCCGCAGCCGGCCCGTCGATGGCCACCGTGATTTTCATCGCGCCCTCTTTCATGCAGATGCAGACCGGTCGCCCGGTTAACCTTTCGCTTACCCTGCCCGCTCCCGGCGGCTCAATCCACCCGTGTCGTCAGGTCAGGGTCATAGCCCTCAGCCCGCCGCGCACCGTCCGGGATCTCGTAGTAATCGCCCTTGTCGGCGCAAAAGATATGGCCCTTGGTCTCCAGCCCCGTTGGCCCGTCCAACGTGCCGGCCATGATCGAGATATTGGCCCCCGCACCATCCCAGAACAGCTGGCTCCCGCAGGTTCCGCAGAACCCGCGCCGGGCATCGTCCGACGATGTGAACCACTTCGGTTCGCCCATGACTTCAAGGCTTTCGCGCGGCACCGAGGTGGCCGAAACATAGTGCCCCGTGGTCTTGCGGCACTGGCTGCAATGGCAGGCGATCACCGGCCGCCACGGCCCTTCCGAGGCATAGGTCACTGCCCCGCAAAGGCACCCGCCCGTCAGCCTCATGCGTTCGCCTTTTCCAGCTTCGCGCCGAGGTTGCCCATCAGGTCCATGAAGATCGGGAAGGAGGTCGCGATCGGCCCCGCGTCATCCACCTCCACAGGCTTTTGCGCGGCCATGCCGCAGATCAGAAAGCTCATCGCGATCCGGTGATCCAGCCGCGCCTCCGCCCGCGCCCCGCCGGGCACGCCTTCCGGCCCCAAGCCTTTGACCGCAAACCAATCCTCGCCCTCGTCAACGTCCACGCCGCAGGCCCGCAGCCCCACCGCCATGGCGTCGATCCGGTCGGATTCCTTCACCCGCAGTTCCTTCACGCCCGGGCATTTGGTGACCCCTTCCGCAAAGCTCGCCACCACCGAGAGCACGGGGTATTCGTCAATCATCGAGGCCGCCCGCTCCGCCGGCACTTCTATCCCCTTCATTTCGGGCGAGAATTTCGCCCGCAGGTCCGCCACCGGCTCGCCGCCCTCTTCGCGTTCGTTCTCATAGGTCAGGTCCGCACCCATCTCGCGCAGCGTGGTAAAGAGCCCCGCCCGCGTCGGGTTCAGCCCAATCCCCGGCACCAGCACGTCAGACCCCGGCACCACCAGCGCGGCGCAAACCGGGAAGGCCGCCGACGATGGGTCGCGCGGCACGGCGATCACCTGCGGCTTCAATTCCGGCTGGCCGGTCAAAGAGATAACCCGCCCCTCCGGCGTGTCCTCCACGCTCACCTCGGCGCCAAAACCGGCCAGCATCCGCTCGGTATGGTCGCGCGTCGCCTCCTTCTCGGTCACGACCGTCACGCCCGGCGCATTCAGCCCGGCCAGCAGCACCGCCGATTTTACCTGCGCCGAAGGAACGGGCGTCGTGTAGCTCACCGGCACCGGGCTTTGGGCCCCCACCATCGTCAGCGGCAACCGCCCGCCCGTGCGACCGTAAGATGCTGTTCCGAAGAGCGAAAGCGGCTCCGTCACCCGCCCCATCGGGCGCGAGCGCAGAGAAGCATCGCCGGTGAAGGTCACCGCAAACGGGTGGGTCGCCACCGCCCCCATGATCAGCCGAACCCCGGTGCCCGAGTTGCCGCAATCGATCACGTCTTCCGGCTCACCGAACCCGCCGACGCCAACGCCATGCACCGACCATTCGCCAGCCCCATGCTGCACCACATCGGCCCCCAGCGCCCGCATCGCCTTGGCCGTATCGAGCACGTCCTCGCCCTCAAGCAGCCCGGTGATCTTCGTCTCCCCCACGGCCATCGCGCCAAGGATCAACGAGCGATGGCTGATCGACTTGTCTCCCGGCACCTCCGCCACGCCCTTCAGCGGCGCAGCCTTGCGGGAGATCATCGGGGTGGGCGTGCCGTGAGACGACATGGGCGGGCTCCTCTGAATTGCCGGAACCGCATAGCCGCTTTCGGGGGCGGCTTAAACCCTGCGGAAGGTCAGATAATGCGGCACCCGGCCCTCCCGCAGCGCCTTCTGCTCATAGCGGGTGGAAATCCAGTCACTCCACGGCTCGCGCCAGTCGTCCGGCCCCTCGGCCAGCCATTCGAAGCCATGCCGCGGCACCTGCTCCAGCGTCTGGCGCACGTAGTCCGGAATATCCGTCGCCACCCGAAAGACCGCGCCCGGTTTCAACACGCCCGCCAGCGCTTCGAGGTAGTCGGGAGTCACAAAACGGCGGCGGTGATGGCGCTTCTTGGGCCAGGGGTCGGGATAGAGCAGAAAGGCCCGGCTCACCGAGCCTGCTGGCAGCACATCGAAGAGGTCGCGCACATCACCCGGATGCACGCGCAGGTTCTCCACGCAGGCCTTGCGGATCTTGCCCAGCAGCATCGCCACGCCGTTGATGTATGGCTCGGCCCCGATGATCCCCACGCCGGGGTTCTGCGCCGCCTGATGCACCATGTGCTCGCCGCCGCCAAAGCCCACCTCCAGCCAGACCTCCTTGCCGGGAAACAGCGCCTCAAGGTCCAGCGGCGTGCGGTCGGGGTTCTCCTCCCAACCCACCGGGCCCGGCGACAGCTCGGCCAGATCCTCGTCAAGGTAGGTCTCCTGACTTGCCCGCAGGCCCTTGCCTTTGAGACGGCCATAGAAGTTGCGCCACGGGGCGCCGCTGCGGTGCTTGCTGGAATGGTTCTCGCTCATGGGGCGGCGGTTTAGAGCCGTGCAGCCCGCAGGGCAAGGTGCGCCATTGCCTGCGCCGCACCTGCCCCTAGTGAAATTCGCTCTCGTCCAGCTCCTGCCGGGTAATCTCACGGATGCCCTCATAGGGCGTGCCCGCCACCGCATTGCGGATGATCTCCTCGGCCATGTCGAAATCCTGCACATCGAAGCCAAAGTTCACCTCCGGCTCGCCGGTCCGCGCGCAGGAGCCAATCTCGGCCCCGGCCCATTCGCCCGCCCGCGCCTCGATCAGCGCGTTCTCGATGAGTTCCATGGCAGCGTTGCGAAAGTCGAGGGCGGCATCCCAGTCGCCGGGGTAGAGACCCGGGATGCGATTCACATTGTAAAAAACTTCGACCGACTTGATCGCCATGCCAAGCCCTCCATACCCTTCTGGGTAAAAGGAAAACATGAAAGTTCGGCTAATTTGCGGCCAATTTTCACCTGACCCCGGCAAATTGCGGCGAATGCGACCTATCGGGCACAGGAGTCAGCGGGTGTGCGGGCCGCGGCACCCCCTCTCGAGCACCGCGATCCGCCAACTGTCACACCAGTCAGACCGCCGCCTTGAGGGCGTCCACCAGATCGGTCTTCTCCCAAGAAAAGCCGCCATCCGCCTCCGGTGCCCGGCCAAAGTGGCCATAAGCCGCGGTCCGCTGGTAGATCGGCTTGTTCATCTCCAGATGGGTCCGGATGCCGCGCGGAGTGAGGTCCATCGCCTTGGCCACGGCCTTCTCGATCTGCGCCTCCGGCACCTCGCCGGTGCCGTGGGTATCCACGTAGATCGAGAGCGGCTTGCTGACCCCGATCGCGTAGGAAAGCTGGAGCGTGCAGCGCTGTGCCATGCCGGCGGCCACCACGTTCTTGGCCAGATAGCGGGCAGCATAGGCAGCGGAACGGTCCACCTTGGTCGGGTCTTTCCCCGAGAAGGCACCGCCGCCATGGGGCGCCGCACCGCCGTAGGTATCCACGATGATCTTGCGGCCCGTCAGGCCCGCGTCGCCATCCGGCCCGCCAATCACGAACTTGCCGGTCGGGTTGATCCACCACTCGGTCGCATCGGTCAGCCAGCCCTCAGGCAGGATGCCGCGAATGTAGGGCTCCACGATGCCCCGCACGTCTTCAGACGACAGGCTCGGGTCGAGGTGCTGGGTGGAGAGCACCAGCGAGGTCGCCTCCACCGGCTTGCCACCCTCATAGCGCAGGCTGAGCTGGCTCTTCATGTCGGGGCCAAGCTTGGGCTCGGTGCCATTCTTCCGCACTTCGGCCAGCTTCTTCAGGATCGCATGGGCATAGTGGATCGGGGCGGGCATCAGCTCTTCGGTCTCGTCGACCGCATAGCCGAACATGATCCCCTGATCGCCCGCGCCCTCATCCTTGTTGCCCGCGGCATCAACGCCCTGGGCAATGTCGGCCGACTGGGCATGGAGGTAGCTGTCGACCTTCATGTTGGCCCAGTGAAAGCCCTCCTGCTCGTAGCCGATATCCTGCACGCAATCCCGCGCGATCTCCTCGACCCGCTTGATCACCCTGCCCGGCCCCCGGACCTCACCGCCAATCACCACGCGGTCTGTGGTGGCAAAGGTTTCACAGGCCACGCGGCTCTGCGGATCTTCGGAAAGGAAGGCATCCAGCACGGCATCGGAAATTCGGTCACAGACCTTGTCGGGGTGACCCTCGGAAACGGACTCCGAGGTGAAGGTATATTCGCTACGAGACATTTTGGGATAGTGCTCCATTGGGTTTTCACCGCCACGCCAGGAAGCCGTTGTGGCAGCAGGTATCTTCTTGGCTAGTCTGTTGCGCCCCTGGGGTCAACCTGCACCGCACGCGGGCGGATGGCGGCCAGAACCAGGCCAAGCAGGATCAGAAGGCCCATCACGCCCCAATCGCCCCAGATCCGGTAGGGCGGCGCGGCAGCGAGCCTCGGCGGCAGCGCCACGTCGATGAACCCGGTTTCCCCAAGCGCAAGGCTGTCCAGCACACGGCCCTGCGCATCAATCACTGCCGACACCCCGGTGTTGGCTGAGCGCAGCACCGGCACCCCCTGCTCCACCGCCCTCAGCCGGGCCTGCGCGAGGTGCTGATAGGGGCCAGAGAGGGTGCCGAACCATGCATCATTTGTGATGTGCAGCACCCAATCCGGCCGCGGTGCGGCGATGATCTCTTCGGCAAAGATTGCCTCGTAGCAAATCAGCGGCAACACCTCGCCAAGGCCCTCGCCGAGGTCGATGAGCCGGAGCCCGTTGCCCGGCACAAACCCCGAAAGCGCTGCTTCGGCCAGCCCCTTCGGCGCCCATCGCCCAAGCCAGCTCGCACCGGGCATGTATTCACCGAACGGCACGAGGTGGGACTTGTTGTAGATGTCGGTCACATCGGCGCCAGGGGTCACAACGGCCAGCGAATTGCGCGCGTCATCCCCTTCCAGCCGCTGGATGCCCACCACCACCATCGCCCCCCGCGCGGCATCGGCCAGCACCTCCGCCGTGCCGTTGCCGGGCGCAAGGAAATAGGCCACCGAGGTCTCGGGCCAAACCACGAGGTCCGGCTGCGGCCCCTCAGGCACTTCCGCCGACAAAGCCAGCCCGCGGTTGAAGAAGGTCTCCCGCATCTCCGGCTGCCATTTCAGATGCTGCGGCGCATTCGGCTGCACCAGCCGCACGGTGGCAGGCGCGCGCACCTCCAGCTCCTGCCCAAGCCGCCAGAGGCCGTAGGGCACCGGCAGCGCGAGCAGCGCGATGGCGGTGATCACCCCAAGCGCCGCCCGCCGCAGGCCAAAGACCGTTGGCAGGGCCACAGCCAGCGTGGTGAAGAGCGTCAGCGCATGTGGCCCGCCCAGCGCGGCCAAATGCATCTGCGGCTGCCCGATCCAGATGTGGCCGAGCAGCGCCCAAGGGAAACCCGTCCACAAATGGGCGCGCAGCATCTCTGTCGCCGCCAGCAGCACCGCGGCCCAGAGCGCCCGGTGCCAGCGGCCCCGCCCAAGTGCCGCAGCCGCGCCATAGGCCAGCCCCCAGAACAGCGCAAACCCGCCGGCATGGGCCGCCAGCGCAAAGGGGGCCATCCAGCCGTGCCGCAAAGGGTCCACGAAAAACGGCTCGACGATCCAGAACATCGTCGCCGCCACATAGCCCACGCCCATCGCCCAGCCGCGCCACGCCGCCGCCTTGGGCTGCGGCACGAGCGCAAAGAGGGCGAAGGCCAGCGCCAAGGCCGCCACCGCGAGCCAGACAAAGCCCAGCGGTGCCTGCCCGGTGCCCACCAAGGCCCCGAGCAGCGCGAAGAGCGCAAAGCTCGACCACCGCCCAGCCAGCCACCCGGCCATCCGTTCTGTCAGGTCAATCGGCTTCGGCACCTGCGTCCTGCCGTGCACTGGCCTCGGGCAGCCTTACCCGCAGCCGCTTCACGCGGCGCGGATCGGCATCGAGCACCTCGAACTCAGCCCCGCCGGGATGCGGCACCACCTCGCCCCGGGTCGGCACCCGCCCGGTCAGCATGAACACGAGCCCACCCAAGGTATCGACCTCTTCGAGATCCTCGGCATCGGCCAGCGCCACGCCGGTCTCTTCCTCGAAATCCTCGAGCGGCGTGCGCGCCATCGCGAGGTATTGCCCGGGCTTCTCTTCGGTCCAGAGGTCGCCCTCCTCGATGTCGTGCTCGTCTTCGATCTCGCCGATCACCTGTTCGATCAGATCCTCGATGGTCACGAGCCCGTCGGTGCCGCCATATTCGTCGATCACCAGCGCCATGTGCATCCGGTCGCTCTGCATCTTCTGCAGCAGCACCCCAATCGGCATCGACGGCGGCGCATAGAGCAACGGCCGCAGCATCGGCTTGAGGTCGAAGTCAGAGCCATTGCCGTTGAACCCGTATTTCAGCGCTAGGTCCTTGAGGTGCACCATGCCCACCGGGCTGTCGAGCGTACCCTCGAACACCGGCAAGCGGCTCATGCCGCTGTCACGGAACACCGCCACAAGGTCATCCTTGCCGATATCGAGCGGCACGGCGACGATCTCCACCTTGGGAATCGCCACATCCTCCACCCGCATCCGGTGCAGGTTGCCCAGCCCAAGCATGGCGACGGACTCGCGCCCGCCACTCCTGCGTGGTTCGGCCCCTTCCTCGGCGCCGGTCTCATCCTGCGGAAAAATCGCCTCGGCAAGCCGGCCCCAAAGGCCCTTGCCCTCACTACTGTCGGTTTCCAGCGCGCCCTGCGCGGCGCTAGAAGACCCGTCCGAACTTTCGCCCATCGGTCCTTTCCATCAAACGCCCCATCGCCGGGGCTGTCAGTCATATGGGTTCTTCACACCCAACTTGGCAAGTATTTCCGCTTCACGGGCCTCCATCAGCTCCGCGTCTGCATCATTAATGTGATCGTAACCCAGAAGATGCATCATCCCGTGAACGACGAGGTGCGTCAGATGGTCCCGCAGCGCAATGCCGCCCGCCTCCGCTTCCCGGGCACAGGTCTCATAAGCAAGCGCGATGTCGCCAAGCGGCAGGGTGCCATCCGGGTCGGGCTCAGGGGCAAGAGGGTCATCGCCGGGCGTGTCAGCAGCCAGGTCTTCGGCAGGCCAGCTCAAAACGTTGGTCGGTTGCGGCTTGCCTCGGAAGTCGCCGTTGAGCATCGCAATGCGCGCGTCATCCGCGCCGAGCACAGAGAGCTCGATGTCAGGCGGCAGGTTGTGAAAGGCCAGCACAGCGGGCGCGGCAGCCTCTACAATGGCCTGCAAGCCCGCCCCCTGCCAGCGGTCGTCTTCCAGAACGACGTCCAGTTCCATTTTCTTGCTTCAAATATCTCCGGGGGTTTGGGGGCAGCGCCCCCAATTACCAATAAATCATGTGCGCCGCAGGCGCGCGATTAACCAGCGGTTAACCTGAAATCTACCCCTGCGCCTCAGCCTTGTCATAGGCCTCGATGATCCGCGCCACCAGCGGGTGCCGCACCACGTCCTTGGCGGTGAAGTAGTTGAAGGAAATGCCCTTCACCCCATCCAGCAGGCTCTCCGCCTCGCGCAGGCCCGACTGCACGCCACGCGGCAGGTCCACCTGGCTCCGGTCGCCGGTAATCACCATGCGGCTGCCCTCGCCAAGGCGGGTCAGGAACATCTTCATCTGCATGGTCGTCGCGTTCTGCGCCTCGTCGAGCACACAGAAGGCATTGGCCAGCGTCCGCCCCCGCATGAAGGCCAAGGGCGCGATTTCAATGCGTTTTTCCTCGATCAGCTTCTGCACCTGCTTGGCGGGCAGAAAGTCGTTCAGCGCGTCGTAGAGCGGCTGCATATAGGGGTCGACCTTGTCCTTCATGTCGCCCGGCAGGTAGCCCAGCTTCTCGCCCGCCTCCACAGCCGGGCGGCTCAGGATGATCCGGTCGACATGGCCAGCGAGGAACATGTTCACGCCCACCGCCACGGCCAGATAGGTCTTGCCGGTGCCCGCAGGCCCGATCCCGAAGCCCAGCTCATTTTCGAACAGCGCGCGCACATAGGCCTTCTGCGCCTCGGTGCGCGGCTCCACGATCTTCTTGCGGGTCTTGATCTCGACCCGGCCGCCCTGGAACATCTCGAGTTGGTCGCCATCGCGCGCGGTCGCGGCATCCCCGGCCGTCTCGCGACCCATCCGGATCGCCCCGTCCACATCGCCGGGCTCGATCGGGCGGCCCGCCTCCAGCTTGGTGTAAAGCTCCTGAAGGATCACCGCCGCCTCGCTCCGCGGCCCGGCCTCGCCGATGATGGCCAGCTGATTGCCACGCCGCAAAATCTGCACACCCACTGCGTGCTCGATCTGCGCGAGGTTGCGATCAAACTCACCGCATAGCTCGATGAGCAACATGTTGTCGGGGAATTCCAGCGGAGTTTCCAGAATATCCTTGGGGTTTGGCGGGGCGGTCAGGGCACTGATTCCCAAAAAGCGCTTCTCCATAAGCTGGCTAGCAACACGCTAGATATAGTGTCTCACAAGGTCAGGTTGCCAAGAGCGCGGCCATCGCGCAAGCGGCCTGTGCAAAGATTTCACGCAATTGACACGAAAAGAGGCCGCGTGAGCGTGTCTCGCGGCCTCGGGCTGCATAAAGCGGCAATCGTCAAACGGCGCGACTCAGATCGGATCGGGAAAGCCGGAGCCCCGCTTGAAATCGCCGGTGGCAGTGCTCGAAGGCCCGGCACCCGAGCACACCGGCTTGCCGAACTTGTCGAGCCGCTGGCTGAGGTAACCCTCCACCCCGTCGTCGATGATCCAGTGGTCGCAACCGTTCGGGTCGATCCAGACACCGGCTTTCAGCTGGGTCAGATCCTTGCTGTCGAACCCGCGGTCCACGGTCTTGTCGATCTTCTCGCTACAGGCGCTGAGCCCGGCCGCAACGGCGAGGAGCGCGGTGATCTTGAGGATGTTCATGGCGCTTCTCCCGGTCACTGGATGCAGATGATTTCGACGCGGCGGTTCTTCTGCATGCCCCCGGCCGTGCGGTTGGAGGCCACCGGCATCCGCTCACCGTAGCCGCGCACGTCGACGATCTTGGCGCCAGTCGCCTTGCCGATCTTGGCCACGCTGGCCGCCCGGCGGTAGCTGAGGTTCATGTTGTACTCGTCGCTCGCCCGCGCATCTGTGTGGCCCGCGATGATGTAGGCGCGTGCCTTGGAGGAGCGGAAGAACCCTGCAAGGCGCTTCTTGCCCGACGCCGAGATCGAGGCACTGTCGGTCGCAAAGAGCTGGTCGGAGTTCATTACCCCGCAAACATTGCCCCGCCGGCACACCGGAATGCCCTGCCGGGTGACGTGGGGGGTCATGTAGCCTTCCGCCCCATCATCCATCACCCAGTGCTCGCAACCGTCCGGGTCTACCCAAACGCCGGGAATGTAATCTTCACCGGCCTTCCGCGATTGCGCGGCGGCCTCACTGGCAAAAAACCCGACCGCCACCATCAGCGCCGCGGCGCCGCAGGCGAGGGTTCGGAACGGCTTCAGAAATCTCTGGGTCACGAGCATCCGTCCTTTCCATTCTTGAAATGCGGAGCCACGGTGAGAGGTCCGGCAAAAGCTCCTGCCTTATTGTTGGCAAATTTAGCATTTTCCCGGGGCCGTCAAAGCGTTATTCCCGTTGTATTGTAAAGCGTTAGGCAACAGAAATCGCCGCGCTCGCCCATTGTTGCGCAATCGCCGATCAATTGCGGCGAAAATCTGGCAGGGTCAGAGCAGCGCGCCTGCGAGGGAGTTGGGGCCAGAATCGGTGATGCGCACTTTCACGAGGTCGCCGACCGAGAGGTTTTCTCCGGTGATGTGCACGGCGTGGAGGTGGTCCGACTTGCCCACCATCTGCCCCGGCAGGCGCCCCGGTTTCTCAATCAACACATGCACCTCGCGACCCACCATCGCATCCTGCGCCGCGCGTTGCTGGCGGGTGATCAGCGCCTGCAACCGCTGGAGCCGTTCATTCGCCACGGCGGCCTCCACCTCTGCCCGTTCCGCGGCCGGTGTGCCGGGGCGGGAGGAGTATTTGAACGAATAGGCCGCGCCGTAGCGCACCCGTTCGATCAAGTCGAGCGTGGCCTGAAAGTCCTCCTCGGTCTCCTCGGGAAAGCCGACAATGAAATCGCCCGAGAGCAGCAGGTCGGGCCGGGCCGCGCGAATGCGGTCGATAAGCTCAACATAGCTCGCCGCCGTATGCTTGCGGTTCATCCGCTTGAGGATCCGGTCGGACCCCGACTGAACCGGCAAGTGCAGGTAGGGCATCAGTTTTTCGCAATCACCGTGGGCTGCGATCAGGTCATCTTCCATGTCGTTCGGGTGCGAAGTGGTGAAGCGGATGCGCTTCAACTCGTCAATCTCGGCCAGCCGACGGATGAGTCGGGCCAGCCCCCATGTCTCGCCGCCATCCTCGCCGTGATAGGCATTCACGTTCTGGCCCAGCAGGGTGATCTCCCGCACTCCGCGCGAGACCAGCTCCTCGGCCTCCGCCAGCACCCGCGCCACCGGGCGGCTCACCTCGGCCCCGCGCGTGTAGGGCACAACGCAGAAGGCGCAAAACTTGTCGCAGCCTTCCTGCACCGTCAAGAACGCGGTCGGCCCGCGCTGCGCCTTGGGGCGCCCCTTGAGTTTCTCGAACTTGTCCTCTTCCGGGAAATCGGTGTCGAGCGCCTTCTCGCCACTCCGTGTTTTTGCCTCCAGCTCCGGCAGGCGGTGGTAGCTTTGCGGACCGACCACGAGGTCGACCATCGGCTGCCGCCGCATGATCTCTTCGCCCTCGGCCTGCGCCACGCAGCCTGCCACGCCGATCTTTAGGTCGGGCTTGGCCGCCTTCAGATCCTTGTAGCGACCCAGTTCGGAATAGACCTTTTCCGCCGCCTTCTCGCGGATGTGGCAGGTGTTGAGCAGGATCATGTCGGCCCCGTCCGGGGTTTGCACCTGCTCATATCCCTCCAGCGCCTCGGCCATGCGCTCGCTGTCGTAGACGTTCATCTGACAGCCATAGGTCTTGATATAGAGCTTCTTGGTCATCGCGCGTTTCCCGGAAAGATCGGGCGGTGTCTACCTCATGCCCCCTGCCCTCGCAACGGTTGCGCTCAAGGCGCTGTTAACTCACAAATGGCACAACAACGGGCATGGGCAGCCGGTGGCATGAAATACAGTTCTCTCAGTGACTTCCTCGAACAGGGCAAGGCGGCGCTCGCGAAGGGCCCGATTGCAGTGATTTGCGTCGAAGATCTGCGTGAGGTCGATACGACCATCCGCCATCACCGGATGATCGGCTTTCGTGAGATCATCCTGCTCGCGCCGGACATGCTGGAATTGACCGAAACGCTGGAAGCGCTCGTGCACCGGGTTCCCTACGACATGCACGCCGATGATGCCCTCGCACTCGCGATGAACCAGGTTATCGATGCAACCGCACCCGGCCAGTGGCTCTATTACTGCTACAACGCCGAATACCTGTTCTTCCCCTTCTGTGAAAACCGCACCATCGGCGAGATGCTGGCCTTCCACCTAGAAGAGCGGCGCGATGCGATGCTGACCTATGTCGTCGACCTCTACGCCGACGATCTGGACCGTTTCCCCGATGCCGTTTCGATCGAGGAGGCGCATCTCGACAAGTCCGGCTACTACGCCCTCGCGCGGCCCGATCCGGCCAACCACAACCACCCCAAGGAGCGGCAGCTTGATTTCTTTGGCGGACTCCGGTGGCGGTTCGAGGAGCATGTGGACAGGGAGCGGCGGCGGATCGACCGGATCGCACTGTTCCGCACCAAACCCGGTTTGAGATTGCTGCCCACTCACACCTTTTCGGATGAGGAATACAATACCTACGCCTGCCCCTGGCACCACAACCTGACGGCCACCATCTGCTCGTTCCGCACCGCCAAGGCGCTCAAGGCCAACCCCGGCAGCCGTTACGACATCGATACCTTCAAATGGCACAACTCGACCAAGTTCGAGTGGCACTCGCAGCAATTGCTGGATCTCGGCCTGATGGAGCCGGGGCAGTGGTTTTGACGGGTATGGGAATTTAACGGGCGGGTCGAACCCGCCTAGGTAATCAAACCCGGCGGAGGCGGATCACCACATCGACCTTGGCAATCTCAGTGCCTTCGGGCGCATCGGGGATGCTGGCCAAACGCAACTGCTCGGTCGGCGCATCGGTCAGCTTCTGGCTGTCTTCCCAGTAGAAATGTGGGTGATCGTCGGTGCGGGTATCGAAGTAGCTCTTCGACCCGTCGACCGTGATCTCCTGCATGAGCCCAACATCGCAGAAGGCACGCAGAGTGTTGTAGACGGTCGCCAGAGAAACCTTCTCGCCAGAGGCACGGGCCGCGTCGAAGAGGCTCTCGGCGGTGACGTGGCGGTTGTGACCGTCGCCCACCAGCAGGGTCGCCAAGGCAAGGCGCTGGCGCGTAGGCCGCAAGCCACCTGTTTCGAGCCATGTCGAGCCGCGCTGTTGCGCTTGGGTTTTCATCCGGTTGGGTTCCATCGTCCTGCCTGACTTGCCTTATATCCGTGCATCCACACTGAATTCAAATGAAAATGGTTCGCAACTGCGTGCTCTGGTCGCGCCGCGGCGCTATTGCGCCCGCGTCCGGGCCGGTGCTAGAGGGGGCGCGACCAAGGGCACACCAGAAGGGGGAGCAGAGCCGCATGGCGGAGCATCCGAATACATTCGACAAGGAAGGCCTGCTGAAATGCGCCCGGGGTGAACTTTTCGGGCCTGGCAATCCGCAGCTCCCCGAGCCGCCCATGCTGATGATGGACCGGGTCACCGAGATTTCCGCCGATGGCGGCGAGAACGGCAAGGGCCATGTGGTGGCGGAATTCGACATCACGCCTGACCTCTGGTTCTTCTCCTGCCACTTCCCCGGCGACCCCGTGATGCCCGGCTGCCTTGGCCTCGATGGCCTCTGGCAGCTGACCGGCTTCAACCTGGGCTGGCGCGGTATGCTGGGCCGGGGCCGTGCGCTTGGCGTGGGTGAGGTGAAGTTCACCGACATGATCACCCCCAAGAACAGCCAGATCGTCTATCACGTCGATTTCACCCGCGTCATGGACCGGAAGTTGAAACTCGGCATCGCCAACGGCAAGATATTCGCGGATGGAAAGCTCGTCTTCACTGCCGAAGGCATGAAGGTCGGGCTGTTCTCCGACGAATAACCGGGGCACCGCCCCCGCAACACACGAGGTTTCATGCGTCGCGTCGTCATCACCGGGATCGGAATTGTCTCACCCATCGGGATCACTGCCGATGAGGTGACTGAGAGCCTTAAAACCGGGCGGTCTGGGATCACCGCCGCGCCGGAATACACGGAGCATGGCTTCCGCTCCTGCATTCACGGCAAGCCGGACATCGACGTTGCCGAGCATATCGACAAGCGCAACCTGCGCTTCATGGGCGCGGGCGCGGCCTACAACTTCATCGCGATGGAACAGGCGGTGAAGGACAGCGGGCTGGAGCAATCCGACGTGTCGAACGTGCGCACTGGCCTCATCATGGGCTCCGGCGGCCCCTCGACCTCGAACTTCTTCACGGCCCATTCGATCGTGAAGGAAAAGGGTTCGCCCAAGCGGATGGGCCCCTTCATGGTCACCCGCTGCATGAGCTCGACCAATTCGGCCTGCCTTGCCACCCCCTTCGGGATCAAGGGCATCAACTACTCGATCACCTCTGCCTGTTCGACGTCGCTGCACTGCGTGGGCAACGCGGTGGAGCAGATCCAGATGGGCAAGCAGGACGTTGTCTTTGCTGGCGGCGGCGAAGAGGTGGACTGGACGCTGAGCTGCCTGTTCGACGCGATGGGCGCGATGAGCAGCAAGTACAATGACACACCCGAACTGGCCTCCCGCCCCTATGATGCCACCCGCGACGGCTTTGTGATTTCGGGCGGCGGCGGCGTGGTGGTGGTCGAGGAACTCGAGCACGCCAAGGCCCGCGGAGCCAAGATCTACGCCGAGGTCACCGGCTACGGCGCCACTTCGGACGGCGAAGACATGGTCGCCCCCTCCGGCGAAGGCGGCGAGCGGGCGATGAAGCTGGCGCTCTCCACCATCGGCGACCGCAAGGTGGATTACATCAACGCCCACGGCACCGCGACGCCGGTGGGCGACGTGGTGGAGGTCGAGGCGATCCGGCGGGTCTTTGGCGAGGGCAACACGCCGCCGATCTCATCGTCCAAGTCGCTGGCCGGCCACAGCCAGGGCGCGACCGGCGTGCTGGAAATCATCTACTCCATCCTGATGATGGAGAACCGCTTTATTCAGGCTTCGGCCAATGTCACCGAGCTCGACCCGGGCCTGAACCCCGGCGAGATCGTGACCGAAACCCGGTTGGATGTTGATCTGGACTCCGTGCTCTCCAACAGCTTCGGCTTCGGCGGCACCAACGGGTCGCTTATTTTGAGCAAGTATCACGGATAGTTACTATGGCTGATTTGATGCGGGGCAAGCGCGGCCTCATCATGGGCGTGGCGAATGACCGGTCCATTGCTTGGGGCATCGCAAAGGCGATGGCCGCTGAGGGCGCGGAGCTGGCCTTCAGCTACCAGGGCGATGCCTTCGGCAAACGCGTTGAGCCTCTGGCCGAGAGCCTTGGCTCCGACTTCCTGCTCGATGTCGACGTGATGAACGACGAGAGCATGGACGCCGCCTTCGGCCTCATCGGCGACCGCTGGGGCGCGCTGGACTTTGTCGTCCACGCCATCGCCTACTCCGACAAGAACGAGCTGACCGGGCGGTTCATCAACACCACGCGTGATAACTTCCGGAATTCGCTCAGCATTTCCTGTTTCTCCTTCATCGACGTGGCCCGCCGTGCGGCGCCGCTGATGAAGAACGGCGGTACTCTGCTGACCCTGACCTACCAAGGCTCCAACCGCGTGACGCCCTATTACAACGTGATGGGCGTGGCCAAGGCGGCGCTGGAAAGCTCGGTGCGCTACCTCGCCGATGACCTCGGGCCGGATGGCATCCGGGTTAACGCAATCTCCCCCGGACCGATGAAGACCCTCGCCGGGGCGGCGATTGGAGGCGCGCGCAAGACCTTCCGCTTTACTGGCGCAAACGCCCCGCTGCGCGAGAATGCGACGCTGGAGGCCGTGGGCGGCACCGCCGTTTACCTCGCCTCAGACTACGGGGCCTGCACAACGGGCGAGATCGTGCGGGTGGATGGGGGCTTTCATGTGCTCTCCATGCCGCAGCCAGAGAACCTCTAGGCAATTCCCCCGCAGCGCCAAATTGAGGCCTGATTTCAGGGCCATGCCTGCCGCATGACGTTGCTCTTTTTCGCCCTCGCGCTCTGCGCCTTCACCGTGTTCTCGCTGCGCGGAGGCCTTGTTGCCCCGCGCGGGCTGGTGGTGCACAGCCTCGACACGCAGGGGCTGATGCTGGGCCTTGCTGCCTTTGGCCTCGCCGCATGGTTCCTCGGGCCGCTCTATGGCATCGCGCTGACGCTCTCGGTCGTCGTCCATGAGTTTGGCCATGTCGCGGCCTATCGCGTGGCGGGCCACAGTGATGCCCGATTCCGACTCGTGCCCCTGATGGGCGGTGTGGCGATCTCAAACCGGCTGCCCGACACGCAGGCAGAGAGCTTTTTCATCACGCTGATGGGGCCGGGCATCTGCATCGCGCCGATGGTTCTGGGCTTTGCCGTCTCGGAGTATTTCACGTGGCGGGCACCCGAAATCGCCCATGCGGCATGGGTCTTTGCTATCGTCACCGGCGCGCTGAACTTCTTCAACTTGCTGCCCTTCTGGCCGCTGGACGGTGGGCGCTGCGTGAAGATTCTCGCGCAAACCTTCTGGCCCCCGCTGGGCCGGGTGGTGGCGATGGGGATGAGCGCGGCCTTCGCCGCCACGGCGCTTTGGCTACAATCGACCATGCTCTTTTTCTTCGCCTTGCTCTCCTCCCAATCGCTGTTCACCGGGCAGGACGAAGCGCGGTATCAGCGGCCGATGACCAAGGCGCAGGGCGGGTTGGCCGCTGCGGCCTATCTCTTTACCACGGCGGCGCATTTCTGGGGCGGGTGGGCGCTGCTAGAGCGGTACGTCCTCTAGCGGCGGGTCACCATCCGGCTCGCCCTTCACCGCGCCGATGCGGGCCTCGACCGGGGTCATCAGCCCCACCGTTGCGCCGGACGGGTCCTTGACGATGGCAATGCGGCCCGCCTCCGGCACATCGAAAGGCGGGCGCACGACCTCTCCGCCCAGATCGCCGATCGCAGCCACACTGGCATCCACGTCATCGAGTGCCAGATAGGTGAACCAATGCGGTGGGACCCCTGCCATGCTGCCCGGCAAATCCATGATCCCGGCCACCGCGGCGCCATGCACGTGGGCGACGTGATAGTCGCCCTCCGACATGCGCACAGTCTCGAAGCGCCAGCCGCAGGTTTGCTGGTAAAACGCCCGTGCCGCTGCCGCGTCATGGGTCATCAACTCACTCCACCAGACCTTTCCGTGATTGAGTGACATCTGCCTCTCCTCTGTGGTCCGCGCGAATCCCTCCCTAGCCTACCACAAGGCCTTCCGCCCCGGACGGGGCTGTGCCAGTCTGCCGCGGGAAAGGGAGGCTCCATGACAATCAAGGCCTGTGTTTTCGACGCTTACGGCACGCTCTTCGATGTCTCCGCGGCCGCTCGCGAGGCCGCATCCGAGCCGGGCCGGGAGGCGCTGGCGGGGTGCTGGCAGGCACTGGCGGAGACATGGCGGCAGAAGCAGTTGGGCTATAGCTGGTTGCGGGCGATCACCGGGGCGCATTGCGATTTCTGGCAGGTCACCGGTGAGGCGCTGGATTATGCCCTGGCCGAGCAAAAGCTGGCCGATCCGGAGCTGCGCGAGCGGTTGATGGCGCTTTACTTCGAGCTATCGGCCTATGCGGAAGTGCCTGAGATGCTTACCGAATTGAAGGCGGGCGGATTCGCCACCGCGATCCTTTCCAACGGCTCGCCCGAGATGCTCGTGGGCGCTGTCACCTCTGCCGGGGTTGGCGGGGTTCTGGACGCGGTGATCTCGGTTGAAGACGTGGGGGTCTTCAAGCCCGACCGCCGCGTTTACGATCTGGTAGGAACCACGCTGAAGGTGGAGCCTGCCGAAGTGCTCTTCGTCTCCTCCAACGGCTGGGACGCCGCCGCCGCTGCGGGCTACGGCTTTCAGACCGCATGGGTCAACCGTGCGGGCCTGCCGATGGATCGCCTGCCGTGGCGCCCGGCCCATGAACTCACCGACCTTACCCCCATCCCCGACCTCGCAGGGAGGCTCTGATGCCCAGCTTCACCGCCTCCGACGGCACCCGCATTCACTACCGCGACGAGGGCGAAGGCCTTCCGCTGCTTTGCCTTGCCGGCCTGACCCGCAATGCCAGCGACTTCGACTACGTCGCGCCGCATCTCACCGGTTGCCGCATGATCTGCCCCGACTATCGCGGGCGCGGCGGCTCCGGCTGGTCGGGCGCGGAGACCTATACGGTGCCGGTCGAGGCGCGGGACCAGCTGGAGCTGCTGGAGCACCTCGGCCTGGGCCAGGTTGCCATCCTCGGCACGTCGCGCGGCGGGCTGATCGGCATGGGGCTGGCGGCCATGCAGCGCGACAAGGTGATGGGCCTTTGCCTCAACGATGTGGGCCCGGCGCTCAGCCGGGATGGGCTGGAGCGCATTTTTGACTACGTAGGCCGCAACCCGGCGGCCAAGACCCACGCCGACCTTGCGGCCGCCCTGCCCGGCGCGATGTCGGGTTTTGATGGTGTGCCGCCCGAGCGTTGGCTCGAGGAGGCGCGGAAACACTATGATGAGACCCCAGAAGGGTTAAAAATCAATTACGACCCGGCCCTTCGCCAGGCGTTTCTGGCGGCATTCGAGGGTGATATCCGCGAGGCTTGGCCGCTGTTCGAAAAGCTGAAAGGCCTGCCGCTGGCGCTGATCCGGGGCGAAAACTCCGACCTGCTGACGCCGGAGGCCGCCCGGAAAATGCGCGAGATGATCCCCGAGATGATCTATGCCGAGGTGCCCGGTCGGGCACATATCCCCTTCCTCGACGAACCGGAGGCGCTGAAGGCGCTGGACCGGTGGCTGGAGAAAATGCGTTGAATTTCGAGATGATAGAGGCCGCCGCCGGTCGGCTGGAAGGCCATGCGCGGGTCACCCCGCTGCTGAACTCCCCCTTCCTTGACGAGATCGCGGGCCGCCGGGTCTGGGTGAAGGCGGAGAGCCTTCAGGTGACCGGCAGCTTCAAGTTTCGCGGCGGCTGGTCGGCGGTGTCGGCAATGGAGGGCCCGGGCGGCGTGCTTGCCTACTCCTCGGGCAACCACGCGCAGGGCATAGCCGCGGCTGCACAGGCGCACGGGCGCGAGGCGGTGATCGTGATGCCTGCCGATGCGCCCGCGATCAAGGTCGCGAATACAAGGGCTTACGGCGCAGAAGTGGTGCATTACGACCGCGCCAACGAGAGCCGCGAGGAGATTGGCGCGAGGCTGGCCGAAGAGCGTGGGCTGACACTGATCCGGCCCTATGACGAGCCACTGGTGATTGCCGGGCAAGGGACCACAGGGCTAGAAATCGCCCGCCAGACGGCGGAGGTGGGCGTGGACGGCGGCGATGTGATCGTGTGTTGCGGCGGTGGCGGTCTGACTTCGGGCATCGCGCTGGCGCTGGAAGAGGCCGCACCGAGCTTTCGGGTGCGCACGGCGGAGCCCGAGCGGTTTGACGATGTGGCGCGGTCGCTTTCGGCCGGGGTTATCCAGCGAAACGAAACGCTTAGCGGCTCGATCTGCGATGCGATCGTCACCCCGCAACCGGGGGAACTGACCTTTCCGATCATGCACCGCCTCTGCGGGCCGGGCATGACAGTGACTGACGAAGAGGCCCTGCGGGCCATGGCGCTGGCCTTCATGCGGCTGAAGATCGTGGTGGAACCCGGCGGCGCGGTGGCGCTGGCGGCGGCGCTGTTTCATGGCGGTGACATCGAGGGCGAGGATGTTGTGGTTGTGGTCAGCGGCGGCAATGTGGACCCGGGCGTTTTTGCCGACGCCATAAGCACTTACGGAGATGCGGCATGACCGATTGGACGGTGGCGAGCTTCAACGTGAAAAACCTGATCGGGGCGGAGAAAGAGTACTACCGCTTCGAGAAGTACACGCCGGAGGAATACGCCTGGAAGGCCAATTGGCTGGCCGATCAGGTCGCCTCACTGAATGCCGATCTGATTGGATTTCAAGAGATTTTCGAGGAGGAGGCGCTGCGGGCCGTGGTGGCGCAGGCCGACCGGATGGGCGAGGCCTCCAACGCGGTTTCGGTACCGGACAAGGGTAAGCCTTATCACCGCAAGGCGATCTTTCGGAAGCTGGCCTACGAGCCCTATGGCGACGCCGCGCTGGCCTTTGCGCCCAATGCGCAGGACGGCGGCCCGGGGGAGCGGCGGCCGGGGGTTGCTGTGCTGTCGCGCAACGGGTTTGTGGGCGCGCCGGTGGTGATCCAGGTGCTTGATAAGCCGCTGGAAATTCCGCTCCGAGACCTTGGCGGAGAGGGGGCCGGGAGCTTTACCCTGAAGCGGACCTCGCGGCCGATTTTGAAGGTGAAAGTGCCCGTGGGGGAGCATGTGGTGACGGTGTTCAACTGCCACCTGAAGAGCAAGCTGGGCGAGTTCATTACACCGTCAGGCGCAGAATTTCCCAAGGAAGCCAACCTGTTGGACTATGACGCTGTGGGGCGCTCAATGGGTTCGCTGCGGTCTGCCTTGCGGCGGATGGCGGAGGCTTGGGTACTGCGGCGGGAGGTGGTGGCGGAGCTGAAAAAGGGCAACCCGGTTATCGTGATGGGCGATCTCAACGATGGGGAACATGCCGTCAGCAGCGAGATCATCACCGGGGAGGCGCCGTTCAAGAATTACGCGTGGATGCGGCGGCATGATGCGGAACATCAGGGCGACCGTTACAGCGTGGAAGAGGCGGCGCAGATCACCGAAAGCGTCGACTCCATGCGCCTCCACTCCGCCGAAAAACTGTTTGTCCGCAAAAGCTTGCGCGACATGGTCTATACGGCGGCCTTTGGCGGGGTTTATGAGAGCATCGACCAGATACTGCTCTCCCGCCACTTCCATCCCGACTTCGGCGGGGCCATCGGGAGCATGGAGTATTTCAGCGTGTTCAACGACCACCTGACCGATGGTTCGCACCCCGAAGCGCCCTACAACAAACTGGCCTCGGACCACGGGCAGATCATGGCGCATCTGCGGCTTGGCGGGGACGCTATTCAATAATGTTTGAATGCCTTCGGAAAACGAAGATTTCTTCAGGAAAACTGGAAACACGCCCAATGCACATCTTATGCACATCCGATGCACATTCCATGCATATCCGGTTTTTGAATAGGGCCGCAGCATGAGCCGCGTCAGGGCCGCCGTGGCGCGGGCCTTCGGCACGCCGCTGGCGATCGAGGAGGTCGAGCTGATCGCTCCGCGCGAGGGCGAGGTGGAGGTGGTGCTGGAGGCGGTCGCGATCTGCCATTCGGACATCCACTTTGCCGAGGGCGCATGGGGCGGCGGCCTGCCGGCGGTTTATGGCCACGAGGCCGTGGGACGGGTGGCCAGGGCCGGGCCGGGCGTGCGCGGGCTGGCGGAAGGCGACCGGGTGCTGGTGACAATGCTGCGGGCCTGTGGGCAATGCGGCTGCTGCGCGGGCGGTGCGCCGGTGTATTGCGAAACGGGGTACGACCGGCAGGCGGGCAGCCCGATCCGGCAGGGGGAGGCGGTAGTGAACCACGGCCTCTCGACCGGGGCCTTTGCCGAGCGGGTGGTGGTGGACCAGAGCCAGTTGGCCCCCCTGCCCGAGGACATCCCGGCCAAATCGGCCTGCCTGCTGGCCTGCGGGGTGATCACCGGGGTCGGCGCGGTGGTGAACACCGCGAAGGTGCGGCCCGGCGAGACGGTGGTGGTGATCGGCGCGGGCGGCGTGGGGCTGAACGCGGTGCAGGGCGCCCGGATCGCCGGGGCGGCGCGGATCGTGGCGGTGGACATGAGCGCGGAGAAGCTGGACGCGGCCCGCGAGTTTGGCGCAACGGACGGGATCTTGGCCAGCGAAGACGCGCCCTGGGGCAAGCTGCGAGAGATCGCGCCCAAGGGGGCGGATGCGGTGTTTGTGACCGTGGGGGCGACGCCGGTTTACGCCACGGCGCTGAACTACGCGGGCAGCCGGGGGCGGGTGTTTGCGGTGGGCATGCCCCACCTTGGCGAGACGGCGCCCTGGGAGCCAGTGATGGTGGCGGCGATGGGCCAGAAGATCGAAGGGTCGCTGCTGGGAGAGGTGGTGCTGAAGCGGGACATTCCGTGGATGGTGGACCTGTACCGGCAGGGGCGGCTGAAGCTGGATGAGTTGGTCAGCGGCACGTGGACGCTGGAGCAGATCAACGAGGCGATTGCGGATACGCGGGGCGGTGGCGCGCGGCGGAACGTGATTGTTTTCTGACCGTGCTGATGGGTGAAAAAATCTTCACGAAGATTTTTTGGGGTCGACGAATTTTCGTTAAAATTCTTCGGGCTGCCGCATAGGGTAGCGCCATGAAACTCGCCGACCTCGATATCATCGTCACCTCGCCCCCTGCACCCGGCTGGGGCGGGCGCTACTGGATTCTGGTGAAGCTCACCACGGCCTGCGGGATCGTGGGCTGGGGCGAAGTCTATGCTGCCTCGGTGGGGCCGGAGGCGATGCGCGGCGTGATCGCGGATGTGTTCGCGCGGCACATGGAGGGGGAGAGCCCGGAGAACATCGAGTTGATGTTCCGGCGGGCCTATTCGGCGGGGTTTACCCAGCGGCCCGATCTGACGGTGATGGGCGCGTTCAGCGGGCTGGAGATGGCGTGTTGGGATATCCTCGGCAAGGCCCGCGAGCGGCCGGTTTGGGCGATGATCGGCGGGCGGACAAATGACCGGCTGAGGGCTTACACCTATCTGTATCCCGAGGAGGGGATGCCGCTGCCGGAGTTCTGGAACAGCCCGGAGATGGCCGCCGAGGTGGCGCTCAAGCGGGTCGAGGAAGGCTGGACGGCGGTGAAGTTTGACCCGGCGGGCCCCTACACGGTGCGCGGCGGGCATGAGCCTTCGATGAGCGATATCAGCCGGTCAGTGGCGTTTTGCGAGCAGATCCGGGCGGCGGTGTGCGACCGGGCGGACCTGCTCTTTGGCACCCACGGGCAATTCAGCGTGTCTGGCGCGCTCAGGATGGGGCGGGCGATTGCGCATACCGGGCCGCTCTGGTTCGAGGAGCCGGTGCCGCCGGACAACGTGGGCGCGATGGCCAAGGTGGCCAGCGGCCAGCCGGTGCCAGTGGCCACGGGAGAGCGGCTCACGACCAAGGCGGAGTTTGCCCCGGTGCTGCGAGCGGGTGCGGCGCAGATTCTGCAACCGGCCCTGGGGCGCGTGGGCGGGATCGCCGAGGCGCGGAAGGTCGCGGCGATGGCCGAGGTGTATAACGTGACGGTGGCGCCGCATCTCTATGCCGGGCCGGTGGAGTTTGCCGCCAACATCGCTTTGGGAGTGGCGATCCCGAATTTGCTGATGGTGGAGTGCATCGAGACGGCGTTTCACCGCGACTTGGTGAAGGGGGCGATCCGGGTGGAAGAGGGCCATGTGATCCCGCCCGAGGGGCCGGGGCTGGGGATCGAGGTGGATGAGGAGTTGGCGCGGGCGCATCCGTGGGAGGGCGAAGGCTTGCATCTGGAGATGCAGGACGGCCCGTGCCGCTACGATGCGCCGAATGCATTTGAAGGCGGGGCGCCGCGGTGAAGCCGTTCCTTGTGTTGCAACTGAGGCCCGAGACCGAGGCCAGCGACGACGAGTTTGCTGCCATTCTCACCAAGGGTGGGCTGGCGGAGGGCGAGGTGCGCCGGGTGCGGCTTGACTGTGAAGAGTTGGGCGATGTGCGGCTGGAGGATTACGCGGGCGTGATCGTCGGCGGCGGGCCGGGCTGCGTGAGCGATGCGCCGGAAGAAAAGAGCCCGGTGGAGGCCCGCATCGAGGCGGCCGTGCTGGGGTTGATGCCTGAGGTGGCGGCGCGGGACTTTCCGTTTTTGGGCTGCTGCTACGGGATCGGGATTCTGGGCAAGGCGCTGGGGGGCGTTGTGGCCAAGGGGCGCTACGGCGAAGCGGTGGGGACGAGTGCCTGCCGGGTGGTGAAGGACGATCCTTTGCTGGAGGGCGTGGCCGGGGCATTCGATGCTTTCGTCGGCCACAAGGAGGCGATGGAGGTGCTGCCGGAGGGTTGCGTGCGGCTGGTGGAGAGCGCCCCCTGCCCCAACCAGATGGTGCGCTACGGCGAGAATGTTTATGCTACGCAATTCCACCCCGAGGCAGATTCGGCGGGGTTCGAGACCCGGATCAGGGTGTATCGGAACAAGGGCTACTTTGCGCCGGAGGAGGCGGATGGGCTGATCGCGATGTGCCGGGCGGCACAGGTGACCGAGCCGGAGAAGATTTTGCGGAATTTCGTGGCGCGGTATCGGGGGTAGCTGAGGCCAGCGCCCGTCCCGCGCAGGGCGCCTCTCCGCAAGCGTTGCGCTCTTCGTCGCGCGCTCCGGCGCCGTTCAGGGAAACTTCACTGAAGCGCCCGCCCCGTGGGGGGGGGCGGGACGGGCGCTGGCCGCCGTGGGCGGCCGGGTCCTCCGTTGGAGTGGCGCGCTATTTCAACTTGATGTCGGCGTAGACGGGGTAATGGTCGGACGGCCATTCGCCCATGAATTTCTCACGCAGGACCAGAGGCTTGCTGACCGTAATGCCGCGGGAGGCGGCGATGTGGTCGATGGCGCCGAGCAGGTTGATGCCGGCGTTCAGGTGGTAGGTCGCGCCGCGGGTGGGGGCGAAGGTGAGACCGGCCTCCTCCAACGTGCGGAGGGTGTGGGCGCCGTGCATGGCGTTGAGGTCGCCGAGCAGGATGACGGGCGTTCCGGCGGCGATGACGGGGGCGAGGCGGTCTCGGACCAAGGCGGCGGAGAGGCGGCGATTTGAGCGGCTCTTGTACTCGAAGTGGACATTGACGACGCGCAGGCGCTGGCCTTCGGGGGTGGCGAATTCGGCCCATGAGGCGAAGGCGGGCCATGAGCCGTTGAAGGTGCGGGAATAGATCACGTCGGGTGTGTCGGAGAAGAAGAACCAGCCTTCATCGACCGGGGTCAGGCGGGAGGCGCGGTAGAAGATGGGTTGGGTGGCCGGAAACGTGCGCCAGGGGCCGGCGGCGGCGGCGCGGTAGGCGGGGAGTTCGGCGAGGAGGTAATCGTGGGCGAGGTTGGTTGAGCCATCGTCGCCGTGGCTGAAGCTCTCCATTTCCTGAAAGGCGATGATGTCGGCGTCGATGGCGCGCAGGGCCTCGGCCATGGGGGCCTTTCGACGGTTCCAGTCGGCCACGGACCAATCGCCCTCGTCGCGGTTCAGCACGATGTAATGGACGTTGTAGCTGGCGACGCGGAGGGTGCCCTCGGGGCGTGGCGGCACCGGGACGGAGCCGGAATGGGCGACGTGGAGGGCGCAAGCCAGAAGCGGCAGGACCAGCAGGAGGAGGGCGGTGAGGCGGAGGGCGCGGCGCATGGGCGGAGGGTAGCTTGCGGGGCGGGCGCGTCCATCTTTCATTGCCGGGGCGGCGGGGGCGAGTCATATTCAGATAAATGGATATGGGAGAATGAGATGCGGATCACGCGGCGGAGTTTTGTGGCCGGAGCAGCGGCGGGCGTGGCGGCGGGTGGCCTGCTGCCAAGGCACGCCATGGCGGAGATGATACTCGGCGAGGCCCGGCTGACGGTGGTGAGCGACGGCAACCTGATGCTGCCCGGCTCCTTCACCTTCGCGGGGCTGCCGGAGGCGGAGGTGGCAGAGATCGTGGCACCGCTCGGCGTGTCGACCGAGGCGCTGGAGCCGCCCTGCAACGTGACGCTGCTGCGGATGGACGACCGGGTGGTGCTGTTCGACGTGGGCGCGGGCCCGGACTTCATGCCGTCCGCCGGAGAGCTGGCGGAAAATCTGGAGGCCGCCGGGGTGGCACCGGAGGACGTGACCGATGTGATCTTCACCCATGCGCACCCGGATCACATCTGGGGGCTGCTGGACGATTTCGACGAGCCGCTCTTCCCGGATGCCCGCTACGCGATGGGCCGGGGCGAGTGGGACTATTGGTGGAACCCGGAGACGGTCGACACCATCGGCGCGGAGCGGCAGGCCTTTGCGGTGGGGGCCAAGCGGCGGATGGAGGCGATCGAGGACCGGGTGGAATTTTTCGACGACGGCGACGAGGTGCTGCCCGGCGTCGCGGCGGTGGCCTGCGTGGGGCACACGCCGGGGCACATGGGGTTCGAGGTGCGGTCCGGTGGCGAGGCGGTGATGGTGGTGGGCGATGCGATCGGCAACCACCACGTGGCCTTTGCGCGGCCCGGGTGGGAGGTGAACTCCGACCAAAACCCGGAGGTGGGCGCGGCGACGCGGGTGGCGCTGATGGACCGGATCGTGGCCGATGGCCTGGGGATCGTCGGGTTCCATCTGCCGGGCGGGATGGGCCGGGTGGAGAAGGATGGCGAGGGGTATCGCTGGGTGGCGATGTAGGGGTGGGGGGCCAGCCCCCCACACCCCCCGGAGATATTTGGAGCAAGAAAATGGGGCGGGGCGGGTGCTTAGGCTGTTGGTGGGGGCAATTTTAATCGAATTGGAGAAGGTAATTGGGGGTGGGGTGTGCCATTTGGGGGCGGATTGGATTTGATCTGAATTTTAGACGATGGCGGGTGACGGCGCTCGCTTCAGTAGGCGGTGGGTGGCCATGGCGGAGAGCCACATGGCGGTGAGGGCGAGCCATGCGGTGGAGCTGAGGGCGGAGCCGCCGGAGACGCCCGCGCCGACCGCGCAACCACCTGCGAGCATGGCGCCGAAGCCCATGAGAGCCCCGCCGATCAGGTAGCGCTCCATCGGGGTGTCGGGCTGGAATCGCTGGATCTTGAACTCGCGGGCGGCGAGGGCTGCGGCGAAGGAGCCGAGGAAGACACCGGGCACGAGGCCGAGGCCGAAGGAGAGTGGCAGGGAGGGGGTGCCGACGAGGCCCATGAGCGTGTCGGTCGCGGGGCCGGTGAAGCTGATGGAACTGACGGACACCGGCTCGAAGGCGATCTCGCTGGCGTGGTACGTGACGAACCAGCCCCCCGCGACGGCCACTCCGACGAGGGCGGAGGCGAGGATCTGCCTAAGGCTTTTGCGGGCGGCGGCGCGCGCCCAGATCAGCGCAGCAGCGAGAGCGGCAAGCGAGAGGGTGGCGGTGGCGGCCGGCGTGAGGCCCGCGAGGGTGCCGAGGTCGCGGGCCGGGCCGGGCTGGACTTGCCAGAGGGAGAAGAGCCAGAGGCGTGCCGGGCCGAGGATGCCGGTGAGCGAGGCCTGGGCCACGAGGGTGAGCACGAGGCCGGTGATGAGGGCGCGCAGGTTGCCGGTGGCCGAGAGCACCAGCAGGCGGGAGGCGCAGCCGCGGGCGAGGATCATGCCGGAGCCGAACATGGCCCCGCCGATCAGCGCGCCCGAGATCGAGCCGGGTTGGGCGAACTGGCGGGCATCCGACAAATCGAGCCAGCCGAGCGCGATGCCGCCCTGCACCAGCGCGAGCGCGGTGGTGAAGACGATCAGCCATGTGGCCAGCTTTGGGCCGGGGCGCAGGGTTGCGACCTCGATGGTGGCGGCGCGCAGGCAGAAGGCCGAGCGCTGCGCCGCCGCGCCGAAGAGGAGGCCTACGGCCAGCCCGAGCAGGGCGATGGCAGGGGCCTCACCGAGGGTGTCGAAGAGCCAGATCATCGGGCAATGCCTCCGGTTTTGACCGGGGTATCAGGCCACCGCGCGGAGGGCTTTGACCGGGATCAAGCGGGCGCGCAGTTCAGCCGCCGATGGCATCGGCGACGATGCCTTCGAGCAGGTCTTCGACGGCGTCCATAGGGCCATCGGGGTAGTCACGGTGGCCGATCTGCACCTTGCCCTCTTTCTCGGTGACGAAGATGCCATAGGGGCAGTGCTGGATGTTCATCGGGTCCGCCTCCATCACCTGACGGGAGACGACGGCGGAGCAGAAGATGAAGATATCGGCGGCGTCGAAGATCTTCACATCGGAGCCGACATCCTCGCCGGTGCGGTTGAGCATGTCGCCAACGTGGCTGGTGTAGTCGATCACGAGGCCTTGGCCGACGATGGCGGATTCGACCGCGAAGGTTGCATCATCGAAGCTGCCCTCGAAGTCGTGCAGCACGGCATCCTGTGCCAGCGCGGGGGCGGCGAGGATCAGGGCGGCGGCGAGGGTGAGGTGTTTCATGGCGGGTCTCCTCCGTGGGTGTGCCTTCAGAATGGAGATAGGGCAGCGGGGCGCCATGACATGTGTCAAACGCCCCGCCGGGGTGGCTTAGCCGAACATGTCGGCGGTGATGCCGGAGTACCAGCCGATGCTCTCTTCGAATGTGGCCTTGCGGAGGGCAGCATCTTCGCCGGTCTGGCTAATGAAGCTGTCGGTGGATGCGATCTTTTCCTCTGTGGGCTCGTAGTTGGCCCCGACCTTCACGCCGTCGTCGGTGGCGATGAGCGACCAGCAGGTGTTGGAGAACTTTGCCGGGAAGACCCGGCTGCCGGTGAGCGCGCCGCGGATGGCGTTGGCGGCCACCTTGGCCTGGCTGTTGGCGGAGAAGCCGGATTTGGGCATATCGCCCTGCGCGGAGGCATCGCCCAGCACGTGGATGTCAGCATCCATCTTCGAGCTCATGTCGGTGGGGTTCACCGGGGCCCAGTTGCCATCGGTCAGCCCGGCGGCCTCGGCGATGAGGCCGGCCTTCTGGGCCGGGATGACGTTGCAGACATCGACCTTTTCGACCGAGCCGTCGATGCTGACGGTCATCTCGTCGGGGTTCACCTCGACCTTGTCGCCGCCGAAATCGGGGCCGATGCGCTCGACCATGCCGGTGTAGTGGTTTTGCCAGCCTTCCTCGAAGAGACCCTGCTTGGAGAACTTCTCCTTGGGGTCGACGATGAGGATCTTGGCGGTCGGGTTCCGCTCCTTCAGCACGTGGGCCACCATCGAGATGCGCTCGTAGGGGCCGGGCGGGCAGCGGTAGGGGTTGGGCGGGGCGACCATGCAGTAGGTGCCGCCCTCGGGCATGGCGTCGATCTGGGCCTTCAGCAGCTCCGACTGGGAACCAGCCTTGTAGGCGTGGGGCATCTTGTTCTGGCTCAGCAGGGACCAACCGGGGACCGAGCCATCGATGAAATCGATGCCGGGGGAGATCACCAGCTTGTCGTAGGGCACCGAGCCGCCGCCGGCGAGGGCGACGGTTTTAGCATCCCGGTCGACGCCGGTGGCCCAGTCGTGGACGACGTTGATGCCATACTCCGAGGCCAGCGTGCCGTAGCTGTGGGCAATGCTGGCGAGGTCGCGGAAACCGCCGATGTAGAGGTTGGAGAAGAAGCAGGTGTAATAGGTGCGGGTCGGTTCGATGAGGGTCACATCGATGGCGCCTTCGCTGTCTTTCGCGATGTAACGGGCGGCGGTGGCGCCCCCTGCCCCGCCGCCGATCACCACGACGCGGGGCATGCCATGCGAGGCCGCCCGGACCATGGGCGCGGAGAGCGCGGCGGTGCCTGCGGCAGCGGTGCCGAGGAATTTCCGTCGGTTCAGTTTCATGCTGGTGTCCTCCCTGTTCTGCGCGACCCGTTCACTCCTCCAAGGTCGCAAAATACGCGGCCAGCGCCGCGATCTCTTCGTCGCCGAGGCGCCCGGCAACCATGTTCATCACCGGGTGCTCGCGTTTCTTTTGCTTGTAGGCGTGCATGGCCACCACGAAATCCTCCTCGGGCCAGAGCACGATGGAGGGGATGCCGTCATCCCCGCCGGTGGCCTGGTGGCAGGTGGTGCATTCGGAGGCGAGATATTCGCCGTATTCGGGGTCACCCACGAGGGCGAGGATGGCCGGGTCCAGATCGTGATCGGTGCCCTGGGCCGTGGGGTCGGCCTCGGGGATGTTGGCGGGCGAGGCGGAGAAGGTGCGCAGGTAGGCGATGAGATCGGCGCGCACCTGCGGGTCATCCTCGCCGCGATAGCTCATGCGGGTGCCCGGCACGATCTGCTTGGGGGTCTCGAGAAAGGCGTCGAGCGTGTCGGCGTGCCACTCCAGCCCCTTTTCGCCCGCGCGGGTGAAAGCCTTGGAATAGCGAAAGCCGTCGATCGAGCCGGCGCGGCGGCCAAAGAGACCGTTGAGCGCCGGGCCGATACGGTTTTTGGCCTCGGCGCCGACCTGATGGCAGCCCTTGCACTTGGCGAAGGCCTTCTCGCCGCGCGCCACATCGCCCGCCTCCGATGCTGCGCCCGCGCCCGGCAGGAGGCCGAGCGCGGTGAGCAGGAGAGCGGTGCGAAGCGGCCTCATTCGGCGAAGGATCCGAGGTAGGCCTCGACCGCCGCGATGTCATCCTCCTTGCGAAGACCGTTGAACGACATCTTGGTGCCTTTCAGGTAGGCCTTGGGCTTGGCGAGGAAGCCTGCGAGGGTTTCAGTATTCCAGACGAGCCCGCCCTCGCCCGCTTCGCTCATGGCCTTGGAGTATTTGAACCCCTCGACGGTGCCGGCGGTGCGGCCCATGATGCCGTTGAGCTGAGGGCCGGTCTTGTTTTCGGCGCCCGCGCCGACCTGATGGCAGGCCTTGCATTTCTTGAAGACCTTCTCGCCTGCCGCGATCAGCTCGGGGTCGGCGGTGGCCATGGTTTCTTCGGCGGCGGGCTTCTCGGTGGCGGCCTCTTGGGTGGCAGGCTCCTCGGCGGCGACCGTTTCGACGGTTGCCGCTTCGGTTTGCGCCTCGTCGGCAGGGGCGGCCGCTTCGGCGACTTGCGCCACCTCCTCGGCAGCGCCCTCCTCCTCGGGGGTCACATCGAGCACGGTGGCGCGCATGGTGATTTCGACGCTGTCCTTGCAGTTCTCCATGCAGGGTTCGGCGCGCCATTGCGGATATTCCGTTTGGGCGCGGTCATCGACGATGAAGCCCTCGGCGTTGGGCATCTCGACCTCAAGGAAGTTCTCCCGTGTGAGCACGAAGTCCTCATCCACCATGAAGTTCGAATACAGAATGTAGGCCGTGATGGCGTAGGTGTCATCTGCCGAGAGGGTCTGGGCCGCGCCGAAGGGCATGGAGCGGTGGATGTAGTCGAAGGTGGTGGAGAGGTAGGGCCAGTAGGAGCCGACCGTCTTGAGCGGGTCTTCGTCGGCAAGTGTGCCGTCGCCGCCTGCGAGCTTGGGCCAGTTGCCGGAGCCTTCGGCGAATTCACCGTGGCAGACGGCGCAGTTTTCGGAAAAGAGCGCCTCGCCGTCTTCGACGGAGCCGGAGCCTTCGGGGAGGCCGCGACCGTCGGGCATGACCTTCACGTCCCACGCGGCGATTTCGTCATCCGTGGCGGGGCGGCCAAGGCCGAATTTGGCGAGGACGACAGGGGCAGCCTCGGCGGGAGCCTCGGGCTGGCTTTCGGCGGCCTCGGGTGCCACCTCGGCGGGCGCCGCATCGGTGGGTTGGGCGGCCTCTTCAGCCACGGGCTCGGGCGTGGTTTGCGCTTCGGCGGCGGGGATCGCCTGACCGCGCAGAGGCGCGGGCACATCAACCACGAACTGGTCGGCGGCGATGTAGGCCGCGCCGAGCAGGGTGGCGGTGCCACCCAAGGCGGGGGCGAAGATATTAAGAAACTTCGACATTTTCAGCGCTCCCGTCTGTGTTCACATGCCAGGTCTGGATGCAGTTGTTGTGGTAGACCGAGTTGAGGCCGCGCACTTCGCGCAGTTGGGCCTTGGTCGGCTGGACGTAGCCGGTTTCATCCATCGCGCGGCTTTGCAGCAGCATCTCGGAGCCGTCCCATTCGGTGTCGAGGTAGAAGCGGGTGAGGGCCTTGGTGTCGCCCTGGGTGCGGCCAAGGCGGGCCGTCTCCCATGTTTTGCCGCCGTCCTTGGACACGTCGACGCGGGTGATCCGCCCGTGGCCGGACCATGCCATGCCGGTGATGACCAGCGGGCCGGGGCCGTGGGTGATGGGGGCTTGCGGGCTGGGTGAGGTGACGACCGATTTGGCGTCCATCACCCATGTCCACTTGCGGGAGGTGCCGTCTGCCAGCGTGTCGGTGTATTTGGAGGTTTCCTCGCGGCTCTCCACGGCGGCGTCGGTCACTTCGATCCGCCGGAGCCATTTGACCCACATGTTGCCTTCCCAGCCGGGAACGACGAGGCGCACCGGATACCCGTGCTCTTTACGCAAAGCCTCGCCGTTTGCCTTGAAGGCCACGAGCACATCGTCGAGCGCCTTTTCCATCGGGATCGAGCGGCCATTGGAGGAGGCATCGGCGCCCTCGACATAGACCCAGCGGCCCTCGGTGGCGCCCTCGTATCCGGCCTCGTTCAGCAGGGTGCGGAGCGGGATGCCGGTATATTCCATGTTGTGGATCATGCCGTGGGTGAACTGGGCGCCATTGAGCTGGGCGCCGGCCCATTCCATGCCGGTGTTGGCCGCGCATTCGCAGAAATAGACGTGGTTCTCGCGCGGGAAGCGCTCGAGATCGGCATAGGTGAAGACCAGCGGCTGAAGATCCAGGCCGTTGATCATCAGCCGGTAGTCTTCCTTGCGGAGTTCGATGGCGCCGGAGTGGTGGCGCTCGAAGGCACAGCCCTGAGGCGTGATGGTGCCGTCGAGCGCGTGGATGGGCGTGAAGTTGATCGAGGAGATCGGATCGGCGGTGAGCCAGGGCACATTGCGGCGGATCACGTCACCCTCATACTCGATCGGCATGCCGTAGGGGGTGGCATCGACGCCTTCGCCGAGGCTCATGGCCCAATCCTGCGGCTCGGTGATCAGCGGATCACCTTCGGCGCGGGCCTGCGCGGCCAGCGTGCCTGCCGCAGCGGCGGCGGAGCCGGCCAGAACGGCGCGGCGATTGAGCTTGAGATCGTCGCTCATGGGGGTGTGCTCCTCATTCACGGGGGTGTGGATGGTGGTCAGTCGACCACCACTTTCACGTTGTCATGGTCACCTGCGGTGACCGTGCCGAGTTTCTTGATATGGCTTTCGACCACGTCCCAGATGGGCGGGCCTTCGGTGCCCTCGTTGACCGAGGCCCAGCCGGCAACGGTGTAGTTCTTGCCGGGGTCGATGGGCTCGCCGGAGGAGAGCAGGGTCATGCCCGAGATGCGCTCGCCCTGCGGCTTGCTGATGTCGATCTGGTAGCCCATGCCGCCGATGCGGACCATGTCGCCGCCCTGCTGGTAGTAGGGGTCGGGGTTGAAGATGTTGTCGGCCACGTCTTCGAGGATGACCTTGATGAATTCGCCCGTCATTTCAGTGCGATAGGCGTTGGGGTAGGTCATGGAAGTGACGTTGAAGATGTCTTCGCGCGTGATGTCCTGCCCCGGGATCATCGAGGCGCCCCAGCGGACGCCGGGGGACATGGCGATCTGGGCGTCACGCTCGGAAAGGAGGGCGTCGCAGATCAGATCGTCCCACGTCCCGTTGAAGTTGCCGCGGCGGTAGAGGGTGGTGTCGGTCTGGCCGATGACCTCGGACATTTCGGCCTCGTAGGGCGCGCGTTGTTCGTCGATCAGGGCGGCGATCTCGGCGTCGGGGGCGATGACATCGGAGAAGATCGGGATGAGCTTGTGGCGGTAGCCCATCATCCGGCCGTCTCGCACATCGAGATCCACGCGGGAGACGAACTTGCCGTGGGAGCCGGAGGCGACGACGATGGTGTTGCCGACAACCACCGGCTCGGGGAGCGCGTCATGGGTGTGGCCAGAGAGGATCACGTCGATCCCGGGCACCACGGAGGCCATCTTCTTGTCCACGTCGAAGCCGTTGTGGGAGAGGACGACGACCACCTCGGCGCCTTGGCTGCGGACCTCCTCGACCATCTCGGCCATGTGCTCGTCGCGGATGCCGAAGGAGTATTCGGGGAACATCCAGCCGGGGTTGGCGATGGGCATGTAGGGGAAGGCCTGACCGATGACGGCGATCTTGGTGCCGCCGCGCTCGAAGAACTCGTAGGGCGGGAAGAGCTCTGCCGGTTCGTCCCACTCGGCGTCGAAGATGTTCTGGCCGAGGGCGGCGAAGGGGAGGCCCTCGACGATCTCGTTCACCCGGTCGGAGCCGAGGGTGAACTCCCAGTGGAAGGTCATGGCGTCAGGCTTGAGCGCGTTCATGACGTTCACCATGTCCTGCCCCTGGGTTTGCAGGCAGGTGTAGGAGCCGTGCCATGTGTCGCCGCCATCGAGCAGGAGGGCATCGGGGCGGTCGGCGCGGATGGAATTGATGACGGTAGCCACGCGGTCCAGCCCGCCGACCCGGCCGTATTGCGCGGCCAGCGCGGCAAAGTCGCCGGAGGAGAGGGCATAATGGGAGGGTGAGCCGTCTTCGATGCCGTAGAGCGCGCGGAAGTCGGCGCCGGTGATGTGGGGCACGACGCCCTTGTTCTCGCCCACGCCGAGGTTGACGGACGGCTCGCGGAAGTAAACGGGCTTCAGCTGGGCGTGGATATCGGTCACGTGGATGAGCGAGACGTTTCCGAAGGTGTCGAACTCCAGCAGCTGATTCTGCGTGAGCGCCTGCTGCGCGGCCAGACGCGCCCAGTTGCCGAAACCGGAGGTGCCGTAGAGGGCGGAGGCGGCCATGCCGACCTGAAGGAAATCGCGGCGGGAGATCATTGTAAGCTCATCCTGTATTTATATGCGCATGTGTGCATCTGTCAGGGACAGAAAACCCGCGCCGGATTGCTCCGACGCGGGCCTAGCTTACTGGCGAACTGCCGGGGTTTCGACCGAAAGGCCGTTGCCGCGAGAGGCGACGTAAAGCTCCAGCGCGCGGAACTCATCGGAGCCTTCAGCGAAGGTCTCGGCGCGAGTGTCGCGGATGCAGCCCCGGAAGCGGTTGTGCTTGGAGATCAGCTTGGCCTGCTTCAGCCGGTAGGTGGGGAAGCCGTTGGTCTGCCCCTGGCTGAGGTGGTCGGCGCGGATCATGTTGCCGTAGTTGTCCTCGTGGCAGTTGGCGCAGGACAGCTCGAGCTGGCCGTAGCGGGTGTAATACATCTCCTTGCCCTGCTCCCAGAAGGGGGCGGCGGGTCCGTCGATGGCCACGTTCATCGGCATGCCGCGCGATTGCAGGCCGATCAGGGCCACCATGCCCTGCATCTCGTTGCCCGACCACTTCCACGCATCAGCGCCCATGCGCTCGGTGCGGCAGTCGTTGATGGCGTCTTCCATCGTGACCAGCTTGCCGGTCTCTTCATCGACCTTGGGCATGGTGGGGGTGAGGCCTGCGAAAGTCTCTACGCCCTCGTGGCAGCCCTGACAGCTTTCACCCACGGTGCCCTCGGCGGTGGCATAGGCCTCCATCGCGGCATCCACGGTCAGCATGCCGGGGTTGTCGAAATCGTCCATCTCCAGCGACTGGGTCTCGTCGGTGCGGAAACGCCAGCCGGAGTAGATGGTATCGAAGGCGTCCGACAGGTGATCGGGCGCGGCGGCTTCGGTGACGATCTCGGTCTCGCCGTTGATGGTGAGGCTGTCCTCATCCGGCCCGGCGTGGGCAGCCACCGCGAAGGCGGATGCCGCAACCAGTGCGATGTAGCTTGCGCTCTTGCTTGCTTTGTTCACGCGTCCCTCCCTGAACGTGTGCGGCGTGGGATCAGCCGACGGTGATTTCCTTGGTCTCGGTGTAGGTCGAGCCGTCATCATCTTGCCAGGTGAACTCGAAGGTCCCGCTCTCGGGCACGGTGGCCTCGAATTCGAAATACGGGTTGGTCGAGATCGCCGGCTCCATCTTCACGTCGATCACGGTCTCGCCGTTGAAGGTGCAAGTGAAGTGGTTGATGATCGAGCGCGGAATGGGGTTGCCGTCGCCATCCTTGCGCTGGCCGCTCTCCATGGGGTGCGAGATCAGGGTTTTGATCGTGATCGCCTCGCCGGCAGAGGCCGACTTGGGGACTTTGACGCGGGGTTTGACACCAGATGCCATTGTTTTCGTCTCCTCTATCTCTGCCTCAGCCGCCGCAGCCGCCGATGGTGACTTTCACGGTTGCGGACGCCTGCTTGAAGCTGCCGTCGGCCATTTTGGCCACCGCGATCACGTCTTGCGTTTTGGCGAGGCGGATGCGGGTGGAGCCGGACTGCGACGCGGCGAGCGCACCGAAGGTGAAGGTGGCGACAGCGGGCGTGGGGTTGCCCGTGGCCAGCACCATGATGCTCTCTGCACCTTCGGCCGACACGCCGACTGGCACGGTGTTGCCGTTCTCGGCAATCTCGGGTGCGTTGATGGTGACGCCGCCTTCGGCCACATCGGCCCCGCCGGTGAAGGCGGTGATCGCATCGGCCACGGCGTCGGCCATGGCGGGCATCGGCAGGGCGGCGGCCAGAGCGGCGCCGGCACCGAGGAAGAGGGTGTCTCGTCTGCTAAGGGTCATTGAAGCCTCCTTGGCGGCCCGCAGATCGGGCCGGTGAGCAATGGGTTATTCGTCTTTCAGGGTCATCAGGAAGGCGACGACATCCTCGACATCCTGAGCGGTCAGAAGCGGGGCGACATCGCCCTCATGGGCCTTGCCGGTGTAGGCGTTGCCAAGCCGGATGAAGCCCTCGGTCTTGTAGAACGACGGCATCATGGTGCCCTCGAAGGTTTTCTTGGCGTTCGCCACGATCCCGCGCAGTT
Source organism: Vannielia sp. SX4 (assembly GCF_052828525.1). The sequence goes on along the minus strand of NZ_CM128247.1, from coordinate 1,166,988 downwards.
CGGCCTCGGTCCAGCGGCTGCCGGCTCCGTCGAGCGCCGGGCCAATCTCGCCCTGGAAGGCCAGCTCGGGCAGCGCGCCGATCTGGTGGCAGGCGACGCAGTTGCCCGCGCCCTTGTTCATCAGCACCGCGCCATTCTCGACATCACCGGGCGCGCCGGTGAGCGAGGCTTCGACTGCGCCGTAATCATCATAGGCAACGGCGGTGGGGGCGACGGTTTCGGCCCAGGCTGCCGTGCCGAGCACGGTTGCGGCGGCGATCGCTCCAAGCGTTTTGTTCATGATCCCTCCCTTGGGTGGCCGGGCCGCTGCGGACCCGCTACCTTTGTCGGCATACGGTAGCGCACAACCGGGCACCACCGCAATAACAAATTCAGTTACCTGAATTATTGATTATGTTGCACCGCAGCATTGGCCTCAGCCCTGCTGCTCGGCGAACTTGCGGGCGTGGTATTTTTGAAAGGGTTCATCGCCCTCGTAGCCCTTTTCGAGAACCCAGGTGAGCAGGTTCATCGTGGTCCATTTGCCAAAAGCGCCGGGCATGGTGACCACGGCGGCCTGCGCCCCGGTTTTGCCTTCCTCGACCTCTTCGGGGAAGAAGAGAATCGTCGGGGTGAAGAGCGCGTTCCAGCGTTTGACCATGTCTTTCTCGGCCATCGCCTCGCCATCGAAGTCGGTCACCTCGATATCGCCGAACATGTTCAGGCGGACGACGAAGAAGTTCTCTTCGATCAGCTGTTTCACCGCCGGGTCGGAGAACACCTCTTCGTGCATCTTGGTGCAGTAGATGCAGCCACGCTGCTCGATGATGACCATGAAGCGCTTGCCCTCGGCCCCCGCCTCGGCAAGATCGTCGGACATGTCCTTGAAGGTGTCTCGGAACCAAGGCTCGATGTGCAGCCCGTCGTCGCCCAGTTCGGCGGCATGGCTCGCAGTGGCCATGAGAGTGGCGGCGAGGAAGGTGAGCAGGCGTTTCATGGGTGCCTCCTTGGTCAGTTGGTGAAGGCCGGGAACTTCTCGATCAGCCACCAAGCGATGGCGTTGACGGTCCCGGTGAGAATTAGGACGGCGAAGAGGATGAGCAAGGCGCCCATGACCTTCTCCATCTTGCCGAGGTGCTTTCGGAAGGCCCCGGCGAACTGCATGAAGGGCGCGGTGAAGAGCGCCGCGAGGATGAAGGGCAGCACCATGCCGGCGCCGAAGACGTTGACCATGAGCAGCCCGCGCCATGCGGTCTCATCTGTGGAGGCCATCATGAAGACGCCGGTGAGCACGCCGCCGACGCAGGGCGTCCACCCGGCCATGAAGGCGAGTCCGACGAGGTAGCTTGACCAGATGGTCATGTTGGAGGTGTCACCCGCGTCGATCTGGAGCGTCCGATCGAGAAAGCCGATGCGGTAGAGGCCGAGGAAGTGCAGCCCCATGATCAGCACCAGCGCCCCGGCGGCGTAGCGGAAGTAGTCGATATAGGTTTTGAACAGCTCAGAGATGGCGAAGGCCCCTGCCCCAAGGATCGCGAAGACGGTCATCATGCCGAGCGAAAACATGATGGCGGAGGCGATCAGGCGCAGGCGGGCGCCGCGCGCGAGGGTGCCATCGGCGGAAATCTCGGACATACCGACCCCGGCCATGTAGCTGAGGTAGAACGGCACAATGGGCAGCACGCAGGGCGAGAAGAACACGATGAGCCCGCCGATGAAGGCGCTCCAGATGCCGACGTCGAGCAGCATGGCCGCCTCCTCCTGATTACGGGCTGTCATTTTGGGCTATCGGCGCGCGGGCAGCGCACTGACAGCGGGCCTTGTTTCGGACCCATTATCATATTATGTTTGTTGAATGGAACGTCAATCGGGATCGGCGCCCTTGCGGCTTGCGGCTCTCCTCCTGACCTTCACCCTCGCGGTCCTGCCCCTTGCGGCACGGGCCGAGATGGTGCTTGTCATGGTGGAAGAGGCGGGCTGCGCGTGGTGTGCGCGGTGGAACAAGGAGATCGGGCCGATCTACGGCAAGACGCCCGAGGGCGAGGCCGCGCCGCTGCAGCGTGTAGATATTGGCGCGCCGCCCGGTGACATCGACTTTGCCCGTGGTTTGCACTTCACGCCCACCTTCGTTCTGGTCCGCGATGGCGCGGAGCTTGCGCGGATCGAGGGCTATCCGGGCGAGGACTTTTTCTGGGGGCTGCTGGGGCAAATGCTGGAGCAGAACGGGGTGGCTCTGACGGCGAGCGCCGGGGCTGAAGGATGAGAGGCGAGGGAACGCGAGAGATGCTTGACGACAAACCCAACCTTCCGGTGTTCGACAAGAACATGTGCGCCGAAGACATGGAGCGGATGGTGGCCAATGCGACCGCCGCCGCCAACTTTCTGAAGGCGATCAGCCATGAGGGCCGCCTGATGATCCTGTGCCACCTCGCCACCGGTGAGAAGACGGTGACCGAGCTGGAGGAGCTGCTGAGCGCCCGGCAGGCCGCCGTGTCGCAACAGCTGTCGCGGCTGCGGCTCGAAGGGCTCGTGACCCCACGCCGGGACGGCAAGGCGATTTACTACAGCCTCGCGGATGACCGCCCGAAGAAGATGATGGAAGTCGTCTACGAGATGTTCTGCAAGGAGGGCTGACGCGCCCTTTGCGGATGTCCGGGCCTTTGGGAGGAGAGCCGGGTGTTCGACACCATTCTTGACCGGATCGGAGATGCCAACGCCGTCGCCCTCGTGGGGCTGGCGGGCGGCGTGCTGCTGGGCCTTGCGGCCCGGATGGGGCGGTTCTGCACGCTGGGCGCGATCGAAGACCAGCTCTATGCCGGAGACAGCCGCCGCCTGCGGATGTGGGCGCTGGCCATCGGCACCGCCGTCATCGGCGCGGCGCTGGCCCGCGCGGGCGGCAGCTTTGACCCCACCGAAACGCTCTATCTCAGCCGCGTCTGGTCTCCGCTGGGCAGCATCATCGGCGGGCTGCTCTTTGGCTATGGCATGGCGATTGCGGGCAACTGCGGTTACGGCGCGCTGGCGCGGTTGGGGGGCGGCGATCTGCGCGGGTTCATCATCGTGTTGGTGATGGGCCTTTCGGCCTATGCGGTGCTGTCCGGCCCGCTGGCCCATGCGCGGGTCTGGCTCTTTCCGGTGGATGACATGGCGGTCGCGCCGCAGGGGTTTGCCGAGAGCCTCGGCGGGGCCACGGGCCTCTCGCCCGTGGCGGTGGCGCTGGCCATCGGCGGGGCGATCCTGCTGCTGGGCCTCGCCAGCCGGGAGATGCTGCGCTCGCCGGGCCATGTGCTCTGGGGCATCGCGGTGGGCCTTGCGGTGCTCTCCGGCTGGATCGGGACGTGGTGGGTGGCGCACACCGGGTTCGACGGCGAGCGGATCACGACGCATAGCTTTTCGCAGCCTTTGGGGGACACGATCTTCTGGCTGATGACGGCGAGCGGCAACACGCTGAGCTTTAGCGTCGGCTCGGTGGCAGGCGTGCTGATCGGCGCCTTTGCCGGATCGCTCATAAAGGGCCACTTTCGCTGGGAGGCCTGCGAAGACCCGCGCGAGCTGAAGCGCCAGATGATCGGTGCGGCGCTTATGGGGCCGGGTGCGGTGCTGGCGGTGGGTTGCTCGGTGGGGCAAGGGATCAGCGCCTTCTCGGTGCTGGCGTGGTCGGCCCCGCTGACCTTTGCCGCGATATACGCGGGCGCGGCACTGGGGCTGCGGCAGCTCATTTCGGGCTTCCACACGGCGCGGGGATAGCGGACAGTCGCGCCCATGAGTGAGACGAAGGGCGGCAGCCGGATTGCGATCATCGGGATGGGGCCAAGGGGGCTTGGCGCGGCAGAGGCGCTGGCCAAACGGGCCGATGCCCCACGGCTGGAGCTGTTTGACCCGGTGCGGCCCTGCGGTGCGGGGCCGAATTTTTCGCCCGATGAAAGCCCGCTGTGCCTTCTGAACCTGCCTGTCCGCGAGGTGCGGATCGACGGCGGGGCCTTTGGCGCGTGGCTGGGCGGCGACCCGGAGGATTTTCCGCCCCGGGCGGCGCTCGGGCGGTTCTTTGCAGACAGGTTCGACGATCTGGAGGCCCGGCTGCGCCCGGTGATGCACCGCGAGAAGGTGGCGCGGATCGAGCGGCGAGACGATGGCTGGTGGCTGGAGGCGGGCGGCGCACAGGGGCCGTTTGACGAGGTGTTGCTGACGCAAGGCCAAGCCGAGAGCGCGCCGGACCCGCAGCTTGCCGACTGGCAGGATCATGCAGAGCGGCACGGCTTGCCGCTGCGGCCCGCCTACCCCGGCACGGCGCTGGAAGAGGCCGCCCACGACTGGGCGGGCAAGGTGGTGGGGGTGCGTGGGCTTGGCCTCTCGACCCTCGATGTGCTGCGGCTGCTGACCCTTGGGCAGGGCGGGCGGTTTGAGGGCGACGCTTACATTCGCTCGGGGCGCGAACCGGAGCGGATCGTACCCTTCTCGCTGGATGGGCAGGCGCCCGCGCCGAAGCCAGCCAATGCCGAAGTGGACGCGGGTTTTGAGCCGCTGGAGCCGGAGACCGAGGCGTTCGAGGCCGGGCTGGCAGAGGCCGTGAGCATGGCGGCGGAGGCAGCGCTGGAGCGGGTTTGCGCCACGCTGGAGGCCCCGGTGGCGCGGTTGGCGGGCGTGGAGGAGCGCGCGGTGCGCGACTGGCTGGCGCAGGAGCGCGAGGCCCCGGGCAGCCAAGAGACGCGCGGCGCGGTGGAGGCGCTGGAGGCTCATGTGGAGATGGCACGGGGCGGAGCACCGGACGTGGGCTATGCGCTGGGGCAGCTCTGGCGGAAATGGCAGAACGCGCTCAGGCAGGGCTTCAACCCCGCACGGATGGCCCCGGAGACCGCTGCTGCGCTGCTGAAATTCGACGATGCACTGAAGCGCTACTCCTACGGGCCACCGCTGCGCTCTGCCGAGGAACTGCTGGCACTGATCGCGGCGGGCGTGGTGGACCAGCGGGCGGTGGAAGACCCCGACATCCGGCTGGTGCCGGAGGGCTGGGTGCTGGATGGCGACACGGCGGAGCTGACCGCCGCGGCGATGGTGGATGCGGTGCTGCCCTCCCCTGCCCTCGCCCCGGTGACCGACCCGGCGTTGGCAGGTCTGCGCGATGCAGGCTGGCTGCACGAGGTGGCAGAGGGGCTGGGCGCCGCCGTGGCCGCAGATGGCAGCGCACTTGCCCGCGATGGCCGCCCGGCGGAGGGGCTGGCGGTGCTGGGGCGGATGGCCTCGGGCAGCGTTATCGCGGTGGACTCGGTGCATGACTGCTTCGGCGCCGCCGCCGACCGCTGGGCCGAGGGGGTGCTGGCGCGGCAAAGCTGAGCGGGTGTCTTGAGATGGCCGCACCGCGCCCCACCTAAGCTGTCTGACACGCGCGACCGCAGGAGAGACCCAGATGGCCCCGACGCTTGCAAAGCCCTTCGACGCCGAGCGCGACATTCTGCTGGGCGAGGGCACCGGGCGGGTCAAGACGGTGTGGTTTGTCGATTACGCCTGCCCGCACACTCGCCGCATTCGCGACATCGTGCAGCGCTCGCCGGGGCGGTTTGGCGCGCAGAACGCCTCGACCGCGGTGCGGTTCATCGAGCCTGAAAACGACACGGACGGATCGGAGCATGCCGCCCGCGCCGCCATTGCCGCCCATCGGCAGGGCCGGTTCATCGAGATGCATCAGGCGCTGTTCGAGAGCCCTCCGAAGTTTAGCCCGACCAAGGTGGAGCGGCTGGCCGAGAAGCTGGGCCTCGATATGGCGCGCTTTCGGGCGGATTTTGCCGCCGACGAGACCCGCGCCCGGATCGACGAGGACCGCGAGAGCCTTGGCGCGGTGGACGACATCATGATGCCGCTGATCTTCATCGACGGGCGGTTCTACGAGGGCGCGTGGGACGAGGACTCGCTGATCGAGGCGGTAGAGAAGCCGCTGGGGCTGCGGCTGGCACTGGCGAGCGAGGATTTCTTTCATTGGGCGGCCTCGGCAGGGCTGGTGCTGATCCTCGCCACGCTCGCCGCACTGACCATCGCCAACATCGGCTGGCACGACTGGTACGAAGAGTTCCGCGAGACGGAGTTTGCCCTGAGCTTCGGCGGCGCCAGCTTTGGGCTGTCGCTGGAAGCGTGGATAAACGACGGGCTGATGGCGCTGTTCTTCTTGCTGGTCGGGATCGAGATCAAGCGGGAGATCGTTTTTGGCGAGCTGTCCACGCGGGACCGGGCGATCCTGCCGATCCTCGGCGCGTTGGGCGGGATGGTGGTGCCTGCGCTGATTTACGCGGGCATCAACTGGGGCGAGGACACGGCGCATGGCTGGGGCGTGCCGATGGCGACGGACATCGCCTTTACCCTCGGGATCATGGCGCTGCTGGGCGACAAGGTGCCGACTTCGCTGAAGGTCTTCGTCTCGGCGCTGGCGATCGCCGATGACCTTGGCGCGATCCTCGTCATCGCGGTGTTCTACGGCCACGGGTTTCACATGGCGGAGTTCCTTGTGGCCGTGCTTGTGCTAGCGCTGATGATCGGGCTGGCGGTGGGCCGGGTATATAACCGGGCGCCCTACCTGATCCTTGGCTTGGTGCTGTGGTACTTCGTTCACGAGTCGGGGCTGCATGCCACGCTGGCGGGGGTGCTGACCGCCGCCGCGATCCCCTCGCGCCGCCCGGCGGACCCGGAGGGCATTGCCGCACAGGCCGCCGCGATCGTGGAGGCGGACACGGCGGAGGACGGGCTGGGCGATGCTGCGGTGCACCGGCTGCAGAACGCAGTGGAGCGGCTGCGGGAGCCGGGGTTTCATCTGCAGAACGCGCTGGAGAACTGGTCGAACTTTCTGATCCTGCCGCTCTTTGCCTTCTTCAACACCGGGCTGCTGATTATCGGGTCCAGCTTTTCACCCATGGCGCCCGAGGCGCTGGGGGTGATGCTGGGGCTTTTGATCGGCAAGCCGCTGGGCATTGTCGGGATCGTCTTCATCGCCACGAAGCTGGGCCTTGCGCGGCTGTCCTCCGAGATCGGCTGGCAGCAGATGATCGGGGCGGGGTTTCTGGCCGGTGTGGGCTTCACCATGTCGATTTTCATCAGCTCGGCGGCCTTCGAGGGCGCGCAGTTGGAGAGCGTGAAGCTCGCTGTGCTGCTGGCCTCCTCGGTGGCGGCCATCACCGGTTCGGTGCTGATCGCCCGCGCGCCTGCCATCGGCGGGCGGCGCGGCGACTGAGCGGGCCTTCGGCGGCAGAGGTCAGACGACGAGACCGGGCAGGCGGCGGGCATCCACGAGGTCGTGGCAATGGTCGATAAAGGCCTGCACCCGGCGTGACACATGCACCGCGCGGGTGGTGGCGATGCCGAGGTTCAGCGGCTCGGGGTTGCCGGAGAGCGGCAGGAAGATCAGCGGCTTGCCGTCTGGCGCAGTGTCGGAAACCGTGCGGATGTTGGCCAGCCCGAAGCCGAAGCCGTTGGCCACGAGGCTGCGTTGCACCGCCATTTCGCGGGTGCGCTCGATCACCTGCGGCCGCCGCCCGAGGCTGCGGAAAAGAGACAGGAAATAGTCGGAGCTGTGCGGCAGGTCGAGCAGGACCATCGGGTGATCGACGAGGTCGGCCAGCTCCAGCGTGCTGCGGCTGGCGAGCGGGTGCTCTGGCGGGAGCATCACGTAGGGCGGCAGCTTGACCAGCGGCTCGAAGGCAATGTCGCTCACGAGGGCGAGGTCGTAGGTGAGCGCGATGTCGATCCGGGCGCTGCGCAGACCTTCGAATATCTCGGCCTGGTCGAGTTCGAGCTGGGTGAAGTCGACATCGGCATATTTGTCTTCGAACTGGCGGCGGAGCTGGGGGATGAGGATTTGCGCGAAGGTGCGCAGGCAGCCCACCCGGAGCGAGCCGCGCACGGTGTCGGAGACGATGTGGGCGAGGTCATTGAGCTTGTCGGCCTCGGCGAGGATCTTCAGCGCCTGCTCCATGAAGGCCTGACCCGGTTCGGTCAGCACGGAGCCCTGCGCGTGGCGTCGGGTGAAGAGCTGCACGCCGAAGCCCGCCTCGAGCTGGGCGATGGCGGACGACATGGAAGGGGCGGAGACATTCACCTTTTCGGAGGCCAGCGAGATGCTGCCCGCCTCGCCGACGGCCACGAAGTATTCGAGCTGTCGCAGGGTGAAACGCAGGGGCATGGCGGGTCTTTCTGGCGCGGTGTGTGAGTGGTGCGCCCAGCCTAGCGCGGGCGGGCGCAAAGCGCGATGGCCGGTTTGCACCGGGCGCGCGGCGTCACTCGTCGCCGGGCACGCCGTAGGAGGGGGCGGCGGAGGGGTCGAGCGCGCGGGCGACGTAATCGGCCATCTGCGGCTTGTAGGTGGCCCATGCGGCTTCCAGCGCGGTGATCGGGCAATCCTCCGTCCAGTCGATGCGCAGTTCGGCGAGCGGCCAGCTTTGCTTGTCGACCAGCAGGAGCCCGGCGGAATGGACCGGACCGGCCTCGCCGCCACCGTCGAGCCCGGCGCGGAGGGCCTGCATGAGGCGGTCGCCGAGGTCGCCGCGGCTGTGGAGGAAATTGCCCACCATCGCCTCGGGCACGCCGGTGTCGGCGAGCAGGTTGCCCGCTGCGGCCACGTCGTTGCCTTGCGCCGAGGACCAGAGGCCCAGCACGTTGCCGCCCGAATAGACGGCGCTCTGCCCCGAGCGCCCGACCGCGAGCACCTGCCGGTACTCCATGTGCGATCCCGTGCGCTCCAGGATCGAGACCGCCTCCCGCGCGGTCGCCCCGCGCTCCATCAGGTCGAGCGCGTGCGGGCCGAGCCGGGGGTCGGTCACATTCTGCGAGGCGACCGCGCCGACGCCGGCGCGGGCATGGGCGCAGCGGGCCGCGACGGCCGGGGAGGAGGAGGAGACGACCATGCCGAACTGGCCAGTCTCCGGGCAGTGGGCGACGAGGGAGAAGGTCATGCGCGCCTCCCTCAGTCCGGGATGACGGCGGTGCCGTCGATCTCGACCAGCCACTCGGGGCGGGCGAGCGCCTGCACCACGAGGCCGGTCGACACCGGGTGCACGCCCTTGATGTATTCGCCCATCGTCCGGTAGACGGCCTCGCGGTGGCGCACGTCGGTGATATAGACCACGACCTTGACGAGGTGCTCCATGGTGCCGCCCGCTTCCTCGATCAGCTGCTTGATGTTCTGCATCACCTTGTGGGTCTGCTCCGCCGGGTCGTGGCTGGCGATGTTGACGGCGGTATCGAGCTCCTGCGGGCATTGGCCGCGCAGCCAGACGATCCTGCCGCCGGTGGTGACGACGGCCTGGGCGAGGTCGTTGTCGAGCTTCTGCTCGGGGTAGGTGTCGGCCGTGTTGAAGGGGCGGATGCGGTGGTGTTCCATTTGGGTCCGTTCGGGCTTGGGTTAGTCGGTGGGCGCGATCTGGAGGGCGATCTTGCCGAAGTTCTGGCCGCTTTCGAGGAAGCGGTGAGCTTCCGCGGCCTCGGCCAGCGGGAAGCTGCGGGAGAGCACGGGGGCGACCTTGCCGGGGCCGAGGAGCGGCAGCAGGTGCTGGCGGACGGCGCGGGAGAGGCGGGCCTTTTCGTGCGCGGGCTTGGGGCGCAGGGTGGAGGAGGTAAGCCAGAGACCCTTGCGCATGACCTTCGACAGATCGACCTGCGCCTGCGGCCCGGCCATGAACGATAGGCTCACGTGGCGGCCCTCGGGGGCAAGGCAATCGAGGTTCTGGGCCAGCGCCTCGCCGCCGACGATATCGAGCACGACGTTGACGCCTTCTCCTTGGGTGAGGTCGAGCACCGCTTCGGCGTGGGGGCCTTTGCGGTAGTCGATGGCGCGGGCGCCCATCGCCTCGAGCCGGGCGCATTTTTCAGGCCCGCCGGCGGTGGTGATGACCTGGGCGCCGGTGGCGAGCGCGAGTTGGATGCCTAGCGTGCCGATGCCGCTGGAGCCGCCGTGGATGAGCACGGTTTCGCCCGGCGCGAGGCGGCCGCGTTCGAAGAGGTTGTGCCAGAGGGTGAACAGGCCCTCGGGGAGCACGGCGGCCTCGGTGAGGCTGAGGCCCTCGGGGACGGGCAGGCAGAGGTCGGCGGAGGCGAGCGCGCATTCGGCGTAGCCGCCGCCGTTCAGCAGGGCCATGACGTTGTCACCCACGGCGGGGGATTGCACGCCCTCGCCCACGGCGAGAACGGTGCCGGAGACTTCGAGGCCGAGAATGTCGGTGACGCCAGGGGGCGCGGGCAGAGCGCCGGAGCGCTGCATGATGTCGGGGCGGTTCACTCCTGCGGCGGCGACTTCGATGAGCACTTCGCCGGGGCCGGGTTGCGGCTGCGGGCGCTCGGTGACTTCAAGCACCTCGGGGCCGCCGGGTTGGGATGCGGTGATGGCCTTCATTGTGCCTCTCCGGTGAAGATGACTGGCGCTTCGGGCAGGGCCACGGCAACGGCGGCGCCGACCTTGGGGACGTTGGCCACGGGGAGGCGCAGCATGATCGGCCCTTCCGGAGCGGCAGGGCAGGCAAGGTGCAGCTCGACATGGGCGCCCTGATAAACGGCGAAGCTGACCGTGGCCGGCACCGCGCCGGGGGTGCCGGGGGCAACAAGCTGGCAAACCTCGGGGCGGGCGAAAAGCTCGACCGTCCCGCCCGCAGCGGCCTCGGGGGCGGCGCTTTCGGGGAGGGTCAGGGGGGTGCCTGCGAGGTCGAGGGTGAGCTGCCCGGCTTCGCAGGCGGTGACGGCGCCGGTGAGCAGGTTGGCATCGCCCACGAAGGTGCCGACGAAACGGTCTGCCGGGCTGGCGTAGATCTCTTCGGGCGTGCCGATCTGGCGGACGCGGCCCTTCGACATCACGGCGATCCTGTCAGACATGCTCAGGGCCTCGCCCTGATCGTGGGTGACGAAGATGGTGGTTACACCGAGGCTTTGCTGGATTTCCTTCAGCTCGATCTGCATCGCGGCGCGCAGGTTACGGTCGAGCGCGGAGAAGGGCTCATCGAGCAGGAGCACCTTGGGGCGGATCACCAGCGCGCGGGCCAGCGCCACGCGCTGCTGCTGCCCGCCGGACAACTGCTTGGGGCGCCGGTCGGCGAATTGGTCGAGCTTGACGAGGCGGAGGGTTTCCATCGCCCGGTTGCGGGCCTCGGCGGCCGGAACGCCACGGGTGCGGAGGCCGTATTCGACGTTCTTCAGCACGTTCATGTGCGGAAAGAGCGCGTAGTTCTGAAAGACGATGCCAATCTCGCGCTTGTGGACGGGCACCTGGGTGACCAGCGCATCGTCGATGAAAAGCTCGCCCTTGTCGGGCTCCAGAAAGCCCGCGACGAGGTTGAGCAGCGTGGTCTTTCCGCAGCCGGAGGGGCCGAGGAGCGTGAGAAACTCGCCCTTGCGGATCTTCAGCCATGTGGGCTCCAGCGCCAGCGTGCCGTCGAAGGTCTTGGACACGCCGTCGATCTTGACGGCGGGGCGGGCGGGAGGCTGCCCGGGCACGGCCTCGGCGGGCTGGTGCAGCTTGGGATCAATCAACATTCAAGACCTTTTCGAGCCGGAAGAAGATGTGCGCGAGGATCAGCATGGCGGCGACGGCGACCACGTAGATCACCGAGACGGCGGCGAGCGTGGGGTCGGCGTATTCGCGCACGTAGTTGTACATGGCAACCGGCAGCGTTTGCGTGCGCTGGTTGACCAGAAAGAGCGAGGCGGTGAACTCGTTGAACGAGAGGATCGCGGCAAAGAGCCAGCCGGCGGCGAGGCCGGGCAGCAGCAGCGGCAGGGTGACGGTGAAGAGCACCCGGCGCGGCGCGGCGCCTAGGCTTTCGGCCGCGGCTTCGAGTTGGCGCTCGAAGTTCTGCAGGCTGACGTAGACCGAGCGCACCACGAAGGGCAGCACGATGGTGATGTGCAGGAACACCAGCAGCCCCATGCTGCGCGGGATCGAGACCGAGGCCGCGAGGATCAACAGGCCGAGGCCGATTGTGAAGTTGGGGATCACCAGCGACGACATCAGCACCGCGTGGAGGGTGGCCTTGCCGCGGAATTCGTAGCGGTTGAGGACGTAGGCGAAGCCGGTGCCTGCGACGAGCGCGAGCGTCGAGCCGAAGGCGGCGATGATCAGGGAGTTTTTTACCCCATCTGCAAAGTCGTCATACTCGAAGGCATGGGCATACCAGCGCAGCGACCAGTCCTGCGGCGGAAAGGTGAGGATGCTGGAGTGGTTGAAGGAGGCGATGAGCACCACCACGAAGGGCAGAAGCACGAAGCCGAGGATGAGCACCACGAGGATGCGGCCGGACCAAGTGAGCAAGTGGTCGAGAGGTGTGCGGTTCATGTCAGTGGGCTCCCTGCCGCTCGATCCGGCGCATGCCGAGGTTGAAGATGCTCAGCACCGCGATGGTGAAGAGCAGGCCCGCGAGAGAGAGCGAGGCGGCGAGTGGAAAGTTGAAGGAGGCGAAGCCGACCTGATAGACCAGCGTGGAGATCGTGACCACCTGCCCGCCGCCGATCATCTGGGGCGTGGCGAAGGCCGAGAAGGTCCATGCGAAGGCGGTGGAGCTGGCGGCGACGATGCCGGGCACCGAGAGCGGCAGGGTGACGGTGAGAAACACCCTGATGCGCCCCGCGCCAAGGCTGAAGGCGGCCTGCTCGAGTTTGCGGTCGATATGGGCGATGGCAGCGGCCAGCATGATGACGACGATGGGCAGGGTGAAGTGGACCAGCGCGATGACCACGCCCATTGTGGTGAACATGAAGGAGATCGGCTCGTCTATCAGTCCCAGCCCCAGGAGGGCCGAGTTGAGAAAGCCCTGATTGCCCAGAACGATGATCCACGAATAGGTGCGCACCACCTCGCCCAGAAAGAGCGGCGTGAGGGTGATGATGAGCATCGCCCCGCGCAGCCATCCGGAGCGCGTGCGGAGCATGGCGAAGGCCAGCGGGTAGCCGATGAGCAGGGTAAAGAGCGCCGTCCAGAAGCAGAGCAGGACGGTGGTGATGAAGGCCTTGCCGTAGGCGGGCTTCAGCAGCGTGGTGAAGTTGTCGAAGGTGAAGCCGCCGGGATCGAGCATGCCCGGCACATGGGCGCGCAGGCTGTATTGCAGGATCGCCAGAAACGACGCGGCGATGCCGATGGCGATGAGCCCGGCGGGGGTGACGAACCAGCCCAGAAACGGTCGTTTGGTCATGGTGCTCTTCTGGTCATTCAAGGTGCCGGGCCGGGGGGTGAGGGCCCCGGCCCGGCGGGGGATATCAGTTGGCGATCATGTTCTCGGAGAACCACTTGCGCCATTCGGCGGTCTTTTCGGCGCGCAGGGCGTGGGGGATGATCAGCGTCTGGCTGTCCCACTGCTCGGCGGTGGTGAAGACGCCCGGAAGCTCGGAGACCTCGGCGGGAAGCTCGACGCCAGTCACGACCGGGCTGCCCTTCTTGATCTTGGCGATCTCGGCCTGCACCTCGGGGTCGAGGGCCGCGTTGATGAACTGATAGGCCAGCTCGGCCTTCTCGGTGCCTGCGGTGATACCCATGGTATCGACACCCAGAACCGCGCCCTCGGAGGGGATCGCAAGCTGGATATCAACGCCCTCGTTCTGCATGTGGTAGGCGTTCATCGAGAGCAGGATCTGCACGGGCGTCTCGCCGGTGGAGATCAGCTGCTGGGAGTTGGCATCGTTGGTGTAGAAGGCCTTGAAGTTGGGCTTGAGCGCCATCAGCTTTTCCTGCCCGGCTTCCCAGTTCTCGGCATCGGCGCCTGCCAGCATGGCGGAGACGGCGATGATGTGGGAGGGGTCGAAATCGGGCGCGGCGATGGAGGCCTCAAGCTCGGGCGACCACAGATCCTCCCAGCTGTCGAAGTCGATGCCTTCGGGCAGCATGTCGGGGCGGTAGCCGATGGTGTAGACATAGGCCCATGCGCCGATGTGGCCGGGGCTGATCTTGGCCTGCTCCACGAGGTTGGCGGCGTTGGGGATCTTGCTCATGTCGAGCTCTTCGAAGAGCTCCGCGTTCTGGTAGAGCCAGCCGATGTGCGAAGTGGTGAAGGTCACGTCGCTCTCGGGGCTGTCGGCGTTCATCCGGGCGGCGTTGAGCCGGTCGATGGTGCCGCCGGTGATATACTCCACCTCGACGCCGGTCTCTTCGGTGAACTTCTTGGCGATGGTGGCGTCGATCAGGTCGCGGAACGAGCCGCCCCATGTGCTGACGGTGAGGGTTTCGGCCCCGGCGGAGGTGCCGAGGACGGTGAGCGCCAGGGCGGCGACGAGAGGATGTTTCATGTGGGTCTCCATGTTGTCGGTCTGCGGCGGCGGGGCCGCCTTTGGGTCAGGGGGTGGAGGCTTCGGAGCGGCTCAGCGATGCGACGGTCCTGCACCGCTCCCCTCGTCGATCCATCATGCTGCCCCCTTCCGTGGTGCCTGTTCCAATGCCTAAGAAGTTTGCAGACCGGCGCGGCGGGGGACATTTCAATAATCCTTCGCGCTGGCAAGGTTTCTCCGAAGGCGCGGGGCATGGCGTTGAATTTACTGGGGTTTGGCGCAAGGTGGGACGTTGCCTGCTGAACCACCCGAATGCACGTGATGGATTTTTGGGCGGTCGCCGGGGCGCTCTGCCCAAGATTTCCGCCCTGCAGGAGCGGCCCGAAATGGCGGTTTGCAGACAGCAGAAGGGGCACCCCCGGAAGGATGCCCCTGAGTTCTGGCCGGATGGGTGGCTGCAGGGCCCTTACATCAGGAAGCCGGGCAACCAGAGCGAGAGTTGCGGGACCAGCACCAGCAGCAGCAGCAGGCCGATGAGGGCGAGGAGGAAGGGCATGTTGGCGCGGGTCACGGCCAGCACCTCCTCCTGCCCTATTCGGGCGGCCACCAGCAGGGCGAGCGCCACGGGGGGCGTTACCTGTCCGATCGCGACTGTCACTACCATCAGCACGCCGAAGTGGACCAGATCGACATCAAGCGTGAGCAGTGAGGGCAGCAGGACCGGCATGATCATGGGGATCAGCGGGTCGAGCACCATGCCTGCGACGAGGGCGAGCAGCAGCAGCACGAGGATTTGCAGCACGTCGCTCTCGAAGGGGAACATCACCTGCATCAGCTCGGCCAGTGCCATCGGCACGCGGGCCTGGCTGAGCGCCCAGCCGAGCGCGGTGGAGAGGCCCACCACCATGAGCACCTCGCCGGTGAGCACGGCGGCATCGACGGCGACGCGGTAGAGGCCGCGCAGGTCGAGGCTGCGGTAGACGCCCATCGACAGGAAGAGCGCGTAGGCCACGGCGAAGGCGCCTGCCTCGGAGGGGGTGAAGAGGCCGAAGACGAGGCCGCCGAGGATCAGCCCGGGCATGCCCATCGGCAAGATCGCGGCCCGGCCGGTGCGCATCAGCTCGGTCCACTCGAAGCTTTGCGCGGGTTTCCAGCCGTGCTTGCGGGCGAGCAGGCCGACGGTGAGCATGAGCACCAGCGCCATCAGCAGGCCGGGCACCGCGCCCGCGAGGAACATCGCGCCGAGCGAGGTGCCGGTGACGGCGGAGTAGAGGATCATCGGCGAGGAGGGCGGGACCAGCACGCCGATGCCCGAGGAGGTGGCGGTGAGCGCGGCGGAGAACGGGCCTGGGTAGCCCGCCTGCTTCATCTTGGGGATGACCACCGAGCCGCTGCCCGCGAGGTCGGCCACCGAGGTGCCGATCATGCCGCCGAACATCAGGCTGACGCCGACGTTCACATGGGCCAGCCCGCCGCGCATCCAGCCCAGCAGGGCACCGGCGAAGGCAAAGAGACGGTCGGCGATGCCGCCCGCGTTCATGATGCCGCCAGCGAGGATGAAGAGCGGGAGGGTCACGAGAATGGGGTCTGAGAGGCCAGCCAGGGTTTGCTGCGGCATGGCCAGCATCCAGCCGCCGGAGAAGGTGAGGAAGACCACCACCGAGGCGGCGAGCGCGACGATGATCGGGAAGCCTGCAATCGCCAGCCCGCAGAGGGTGAGGATGGTGGCGGCGGCGAGGCCCATCATGGCCGCGCCCCCCGTGCCAGAAGCTGCGCCGCGCGGAAGAAGAGCACCGCGCCCATGCCTGCCATCGCCAGCATCAGGGCCGAGATGCCGAGGCCCTTTGGCATGCGCAGGATCGGCGTGACATCACCGCCGAAGAGGCCGAGGTAGGCCTTGATCTGCCAGGCGAAGAAGCCGAGCGCGCCTGCGCCGATCACGCCGCAGGCCACCGCCAGAAGGCGGCATGCACGCGGCGGGAGGCGGACGACGAGCACGTCGCAGGTAATGAGGGAGCCGCGGATCGCGCCGAGCAGGAGGCCTACGGAGGCGACCCAGATCATGGCGGTGACGACCAGTTCCTCGCTCCACGGCAGGGGATTGCCGAAGAGGTAGCGGCCTAGTGCGTTGGCCAGCACCAGAAGGGCGATGCCGCCCATCAGCGTGGCGGCCAGCGCCTCCAGTCCGCGCGTGGCCCAGCGGCCCGCAGCGCCGCCGGGAGGCGGCGCATCGGTTTGTTGACCCGCGCCGATCATGCACGCGGCTCCGGCAGGGGCTGTTTGAAGAGCTGGCCGTAGCCGGGGCAGTCATCTTCAATGCCCGCGAGGCGCAGGGCGTGCCAGAAGGAGGATTGCACCGCACTCACCACCGGCTTGCCCAGTTCCTTTTCCAGCGCGTCGATCACGCCCGCGCTGCGGAAGTTGGTGCAGCTGATGAAGACGGCCTCGGCCTCGGGCGTGTCCATCTCGCAGATCATGTCGAAGATCTTCTCGAGCGGGACTTCGGCCAGCGCCTGATCTTCGCTGATCCTCAGGTTGTCGCTCGCCAGCACCTTGTGGCCGTTCTCCTCGAGAAAGCGGATGGCGCGGGCGTGGACTTCATCCACGTAGGGCGTGGCGAGAACGACCGGCCCGGCGCCCACTGCGGCAAGCCCCGCGAGCGAGGCGGTGGAGGCGGTGTTGACGGCGATGCCCGGCGCCCAGTCCTTCATCTTCTCGATCAGCGCCTTGTCGTAGGCGGTGCCGTGCAGGAAGGAGGCCGAGGTGCCGCCGAAGCAGAGCACATCGAGCGGGGCGGAGGCGAGCAGGCGGGCGGATTGCTCCAGCTCGGGGGCATCCATCATCGCCTGAATGCCCTCGACCGTGACCTTGGGCAGCTTGATCCGGTTGGTGTGGACCGAGACGCCCTCGGGCGCCATCGCCCACATCTCGTTTTCCATAACCACTGAGGAGGCCATGAAGATCAGGCCGATGCGGGCGCGGTATCCGTCGCCGTCATACACGAACGCGGGGGCCTTGCGGCCCCCGGTCTTGAGGTTTTTTGCGCCGGTCACTTCAGGCTGCCTTCCACTTCGGTGAGGAACTCTTCGCCGACGATGGCGGCGAACTCGGCACGCAGCGGGGCGGCGGCCTCCTTGAAGGCGGCGAGGTCGGGGGTGTTGACCTTCATGCCCGCGGCTTCGAACTCGGCGACGAGCGAGGCGTCGCTTTCATCCGACTTCACCCGCGTGGCCTCGGCGCCGGCCTTGGCGGCGGCGGTCACGGCAGCCTGCTCCTCGGGGGAGAGCGCATCCCATGCCGAACCGGCCATGGCGAGGGTGATGGGGGTGTAGACGTGGTTGGTGAGCGAGACGAACTCCTGCACCTCGTCGAAGGAGAACTCCTGCACGACCGAGAGCGGGTTTTCCTGCCCGTCGATCACGCCCTGGCGCAGAGCGACGTAAACCTCGCCCAGAGGCATCGGGGTGGGCGCGGCGCCGAGCGCGGTGAAGGCCATGATGCGGGTTTGCGAGCCGGGGGTGCGGAGCTTCAGGCCTGCGAGGTCGGCGGGCGTTTCGATCGGGCGGACGGAGTTGGAGATGGCGCGGAAGCCCAGTTCACCGAAGGCCAGCACCTGAAGGCCGGTGGTCTCGCGCAAGGAGGCGGCAAGTTTTTCGCCCAGAGCGCCATCGAGTGCGGCGCGGGCGGTGGCTTTGTCATCGAAGAGGAAGGGCAGATCGAAGACGGCGAACTTGCTGTCGAGCTCGACCACGTCGGAGCCGAGCGGCACCACGTCGATCTGGCCTGCGCGGAGCAGCTCGGTCAGGGCGGCCTCGTCGCCCAGCGCGCCGCTTTCGTAGAAGTCGGGGGTGAAGCCGCCGCTTTCGGTGAGCGTGTCGCGGAAGGTGGTGAGCATCAGGTTGAGCGGATCGCCCGGCGGGGTTTCGACCGCCATCTTGATCGGCGTCTCGGCCATCGCGTTGCCCATGGGCAGCGCGGCGAGGGCCGTGGCGAGGGCAAAGGAAAGAAGTTTCATCGTGGTCTCCCGTTGGTGCGCTCTGGGCGCGTGGTCCGCCTTGGGGGCGGGTTATGGTGGAGACCGGGCGCAGGGCGCATCTGGACAGGAAGGGGTTGGCCCGGCGTCCGGTCATGGCTCAAGGCTGCGGAGCGGCGCGAATTCCAACAACTTGTATATTCCTTTTCGCTGCTTAGGCTTTTCCGTTCCCGGCGATAAATCCCTGTCAAACAACGAAAAACGCGGCCCTAGCAGGGCCGCGTTGCGAGAGCGAAAAATCGGGCCGCCCAAAGTTTGGTCAACCGTGCGCGAAAATCAGTAGCCGCGCGCAGGGTCCACGCGGTTCTCGACCGGCCGGCCTTCGGCCATCGCATGGATGTTCGCGGCGATCTGAGCGGCGGCGGTTTGGGGGATGGCGACCGAGGCGAGGTGCGGGGTGACGAGGACGCCGGGCATTTGCCAGAGCGGGCTGGTCTCAGGCAACGGCTCGGCGGCGAAGACATCGAGCGTGGCGCTGCCGATCTGGCCGCTCTGGAGCGCCGAAACCAGCGCCGGTTCATCCACGATTTCGCCCCGCGAGACGTTGACGAAAGCGGCGCCCGGTTTGAAGGCCCCGAGCAGGTCCGCGTCGATCATGCCGCGGGTGCCGGGGGTGAGGGGTAGCATGCAGACCACGATATCGGCGCGGGCCAGCAGCGGGTGAAGGGCCTCGGGACCATGGTGGGCGGCGACGCCGGGAATATCCTTGGGGCGGGTGGCCCAGCCGTGGGTGTCGAAGCCCTGCCGCGCGACCTCTTCGGCAGCCAGACGGCCGAGTTCGCCGAGGCCGAGGATGGCCACGCAGGTTTCCGCCGCGCGTTTGGGGTGGCGGTAGGACCAGCGGCTCTCGCGCTGCGCCGCTTCGAAATGCGGGATCTCGCGGGCGTGGCGGAGGACGGAGAAGAGCACGAAACCGGCCATCATCCGGCCCATCTCGGGGTCGGAGAGGCGGGTGACGGGCACGTTCGGCAGGTCATCGCGGGCAACGAGTTGATCGACCCCGGCGCCGAGGTTGATGACCATCGAAAGGTTGGGGAAGCGCGCGAAGAAGCCTACGGGGGGCTTCCAGACCAGGGTGTAGCGGACGCGCTCGGGTTCGGTGATATCCTCGGCGCGGGCGATCTCGATATCCGGCAGGTGGGGCGCCAGCGCATCGCGCCACGGCTCGAAGGGATCGACGGCGGAATAGAAGGCGAGGATATCGCGGCTCATGCCCCCTCCCCCACCATCTCGCTCATGGTGGTGAGCGCCAGCAGGTAGCCGCGGACGCCGAGGCCCGCGATGATGCCGGTGGCGACCTTGGAGATGTAGGAGTGGTGCCGGAAGGGCTCGCGCTTGTGAATGTTGCTCATGTGGCATTCGAGGATCGGGCCGTCGAAGGCCATGAGCGCGTCGAGGATGGCGATGGAGGTATAGGTCAGCCCGGCGGCGTTGATGATGATGCCCTGCGCATCGAGCCGCGCGGCCTGAATCCAGTCGATGAGCTGGCCCTCGTGGTTGCTTTGCAGAAAGTCCAGCTCGAGCCCGAGAGCCTTGGCTTTATCATGGCACTTCTGCTCGATCACCGGAAAGCTGTCTGACCCGTAGGTGCCGCTGGGATCGAGGCCGTAGAGGTTGGCGTTGGGGCCGTTGAGAAAGACGATCTTGGGCATGGCGTCCCTTTCGGAGTGGGTCAGAAATGCGTTGACCGGCGCGGGGCGGCGCCGGTCATGAAGGGGTGGTTTGTGCGGGGCTTCACCCGGCGCGGCGGGCTACGAGGGTTCCCGGCACAGGCATGTCCTTTTCATAGGCCGTGTAGTTGCGCTGCACCATCACGTGGGTGGCGAGATACTTGGCATCATACCAGCAGCCGTAGATGAAGGAGGAGGCCCGGTTGGTCAGCTCGGGCAGGCCGAGAAAATAGATGCCCGGCTCGGCGGAGATGCCGCGCTTGTGGAAGGGCATGCCATCGCGGAAGGCGCCGGGCACGTCGAGCCATGTGAAATCGAACTTGAAGCCGGTGGCCCAGAGGATCGAGGTGATGCCGGCCTCTTGTACATCAAGCTCCAGCACCGGGTTGGTCACACAGTTCGGGTCTGGCTGGATCTCCCAAGCTTCGGGCTCTTCGGGCAGGTCGATGCCGTTGCGGGCCACGTACTCATCAGCCTCGCGGAGCACGTCGAGATAGGCGCGGTCGCCCTCTGCGAGGTTTTGCACCAGATCGTCGGCGAAGGTGAGCTTGCCGTTCTCGTAGGTCTGGGTCAGGCCCAGCACGGTGATGCCCATATTGCCGAGGCGGCGGAAGTCGATGGTCTTGCCTCCGTCGTAACCGCTGACCGCGAAGGCGACGTGCTTCTTCTTGGCGTCGATCTTGATCTCGTCCCATTTGCCGAGCACGCCGAGCCACCAGCAGTAGTCGCGGGCGCGGTAGCTGCGCGGGGGGCGGTAGTGCTCGCCGATGGAGAGGTAGACCTTGCGGCCCGCGCGCTGCAGCTCTTCGGCGATCTGCGAACCGGATGCACCGCCGCCGACTACCAGCACGGCGCCCTCGGGCAGTTGGCCGGGGTTCTTGTAGGCGGAGGAGTGGAGCTGTGTCAGACCGGCGCTCTCGGGCACGATCTGCGGCATGGCGGGGGCCTGGAAGGGGCCGGTGGCGGCGACCACGCGCTGCGCCTCGATCACGCCTTCGGAGGTTTCGACCCGGTAGCCCGGTTTGCCCTCGGCGCGGCGCACATGCTTGACCTCGACGCCGGTGCGGATCGGTGCGTCGATCATCGAGGCGTAATCCTCGAAGTAGCGGGCCATCCGCTCTTTCGCAGGGAAGCTGTCGGGCTCGACATCGTTGAATTCCATGTTCGGGAAGCGGTCATGCCAGGCGGGGCCGTTGGCTACCAGAGAGTCCCACCGCTCCGACCGCCAGCGCTCGGCGACCCGGTTGCGCTCCAGCACGAGGTGCGGAATGCCCAGATCGCGCAGGTGCTCGCTCATCGCGATGCCCGACTGTCCGGCGCCCACGATCAGCGTATCGGTGGTTTCAACTGTCATGTCACGTCCTTGAAATGGCTCTTCACACCCGGGGGCCATGGCGGCCGACCGGCAAAGTTTTCCTTTCGCAAAACGTGGCGTTTGGGGCTGAAAGTGGAAAGTAGAATATTCCTTGGCAACGGAGAGGAAAATCATTGTGTGCAAAGCGGCCGATCCGGGTCAGCTATGCTGAAAGCCCGATCACGCCACAGGAGGCCCATGATGCTGAGCGTTCTTGCCGACCGGACCTATCGCCACCTGTTCCTTGCCCAAGTAGTGGCCCTGCTGGGCACCGGGCTGGCCACGGTGGCGCTGGGTCTGCTGGCCTTCGACCTCGCCGGAGAGGGCGCGGCGATGGTGCTGGGCACGGTTTTTGCGATCAAGATGGTGGCCTATGTCGGCATCGCGCCCATTGCCGGGGCTTTTGCCGAGCGGGTCAACCGACGCCGCCTGCTGGTGGCGCTCGATCTGGTGCGGGCGGCCTGCGCGGTGGCGCTGCCCTTTGTCACCGAGGTCTGGCAGATCTACCTGCTGATCTTCGTGCTGCAGGCGGCTTCCGCCGCCTTCACCCCGACGTTTCAGGCCACCATCCCCGATGTGCTGCCGGAGGAGGCGCGATACACCCGGGCGCTCTCGCTTTCGCGGCTGGCCTATGACCTTGAGAACATCATCTCCCCCACCCTCGCGGCGCTGCTGCTGGCGGTGATGGCGGGGAGCACGCTGTTTGTCGGCACGGCGCTGGGGTTTGTTGGCTCGGCTCTGCTGGTGGGCTCGGTGATCCTGCCCAGTCCGAAGCCGGCCGCGCCACGCGGGATATACGACCGCACCACGAGGGGCATCAGGATCTATCTCGCCACGCCGCGGCTGCGGGGGCTGCTGGCGCTCAATCTTGTGGTGTCGGTGGCGGGGGCGATGGTGCTCGTCAACTCCGTGGTGCTGGTGGTGGGGCTGCTGGGGCGGACGGAGACGGCGCTGGCATGGACGATGTTCGCCTTTGGCGCGGGGTCGATGGTGGCGGCGCTTATCGGGCTTGCGGTGCTGGTGCTGGCTGCCGGGTTGCACTGGGGTGTGTTGCTGGCCACTTGGGCCGTGGTCGGGCTGGGATATGCCGCCGTGCTGACCCCCTCGGGCCGGTTGCTGCGCCGCTCGGCCCATGCCGAGGACCGCCCTGCCCTTTTTGCCGCGCAATTCGCCCTCAGCCACGCCTGCTGGCTGCTGACCTACCCGCTTGCGGGCTGGCTGATGACGGCCCTCGGCACGGTGCCCACGTTACTCGTGCTCGCGGTGCTGGCGGGTGCGGGGCTGCTGGCCTGCCTGCTGCAATGGCCCGCAGGTGATACCGGATCGGAGGCGATGGAGCACACCCATGACAACCTGCCGCTCGATCACCCGCATTTGCAGGGCCACCGGACACACAGCCACGCGCTCGTCATCGACGATATCCACCCCCGCTGGGCCTCGCGGTTCTGACAGGGTTCAGGCGCCGGGACGGCGCTTTGTAATCAGCCGTGCCACGATGGGCGCGCCAAGGATCACCAGCAAGATACGGGTGAGGTGGTGGGTGATGACAAAACCAAGGTCGGCCCCGGTGACGATGGCGAGAACGGTCATCTCTGCCTGTCCGCCGGGGGAGAAGGCGAGAAAGGCCTCGACCGGGTGGCCGAGGCCCAGTGCGGTGACGACCACGGTGAAGAGCGCCGCCAGCACCGCCAGCAGCATCACATAGGCGACGCCTGCGGCCACGACCTTTCGGATTTCGGCCAAGGTGATGCCGGTGAACTGCACGCCGATGCCGCAGCCAATGAAGAACTGCGCGAAGAGGATCGCTTCGCGCGGGGGGCGGGTGTGGATGAGGTCGGTCAGCGAGAGCGCGGCAGTCACGATCAAGGGGCCGAGGATGGAGGCGCCGAAGAGGCCGATGCGCTCGCCGCCCTTCCAGCCGATGAAGGCTGCCGCCACCATCAGGCCCAGCTCCTGAAGCGGCAGGCTTGCTGCCGGGGCGCCGATCGGGTTGGTCAGCCCGGCGCCGTAGACCAGCGTGAGGAAGATTGGCGCGAGCGTGACGATGATCAGGATGCGGGTGCCGTGGATCAGCGCCAGCGCGCGCGGGTTGCCGCCTGCCTCGGTGCCGAAGATCACCATGTCCTGCAGGCCGCCCGGCATGGCCGAATAGTAGGCGGTGGGCGCATCGAAGCCCCAGACCCGGCGGAAGAAGGGCACTCCGATCAGGCCGATGAGCGCGATGTAGAGCGGCACCAGCGCGACGGAAGCCGCCATCGCGGGAAGCTGTGCAAAGAGCGCGGGCGTTATCGAGGCGCCGACTGCCACGCCAAGGATCGTTCGCGCGCCGACCGAGACCTGCCCGAAGCCCTTGAGCGGTGCGCCCAGCAGGGCCGCGATGAGGCAGGCCGACATCGGGCCGAAGAGGAAGGGCAGCGGCAAGTCGGCCAGCCAGAACACCGCCGTACCGACGGCGGCGAGGCCGAGGGTCAGAAGCCGTTGGCGCAGGGGAGAGGAGAAGGCGGCAAAGGTCACGGAGGCTCCGGATTCGGGCAGTTGATCTGCCTTGGGTGCGACTGTATACACTTGGATACATTATCCGCAATCCGATTGTGACCGGGGCCGAGATGGACGAAACCGACGATCTTCCGCAGCCCGGCTCGCAGGGCGAAACCACCTATCAGCGCCTGCTCGACGAGGTTCGCGCCGGACGCCTGAACCCCGGCGACCGCTTGCGCGAGACCGAGCTTGCCGAGCGGCTGGGAGTCTCGCGGACGCCGGTGCGCGAGGCGATTCGGCAGTTGGAGGCCGATGGCATCGTCACCCATGTGCCGCGCCGGGGTGCCGCGATCCGCACGCTGGGATATGCGGAGGTGATGGAGCTTTACGAGATGCGCACGGTGTTGGAGGGCACGGCGGCGCGGCTGGCGGCCCGCGCGGCCTCGGATATAGAGATCGAAGAACTCATCGACATGAACCGCGCGCTGGAAAAGCTCGGCCCCGGACCGGAGGCCTTTGTGCTGAACCGCCAGTTCCATGCCGCCCTGCTCGATGCCGCGAAGAACCGCTTTCTGGCCCGCTCCATCGCCGGGCTGCACAAATCGCTGATGATCCTTGGACCGACCACGCTCACCGAGCCTGCCCGTGCCACGGAAGCGGTGAAGGAGCATGAAGAGGTGCTGGAGGCGCTTCAGGCGCGGGACGGCATCCGGGCCGAGGCCGCCATGCGCGCCCATATCGAGATGGCCCAACGCGTGCGAGTGCGCGCCCTGCGTGCCTGCCCGCCGGTGGAGGGCGAGGGGCTGTAGCGGGCGCAGATCGGCATCAGGGCAGGGCGCGGATTAAGGCGAACCGCAGCGTAGCGCCACGATAGCGCGGCACGGGCTGCGCTCAGAACTGAACCCGGAAGGTCGTGCCCTTGCCGGTGGCTGTTTCGAAGTCGAGGCTGGCGCCGTGGCTCTCGACGATGGCCTTGGCGATACCGAGGCCGAGGCCGGTGCCCGAATGGCCATTGGAGTAACTCTCGGGCGCGCGGGAGAACCGCTCGAAGAGCCTTGGACGAAGCTCCTCGGGGATGCCCCGGCCATGATCCCTGACCCAGAAACCGGGCCGCGTGGCGCTGGTGCCCAGCACCACGGACGCCCCCGCCTCCGAGGCCTTTACGGCGTTGGAGACGAGGTTGGTCAGCACCTGAAGCAGCCGGATTTTGTCGCCGACGACCTGGCCCGGTTCGGGGCCGTCTGCGTCGAGCTTCAACTCGACACCGTGCTGACGGGCGAAGGGGCCGAGATCTTCGATGGCATTTGCAAGCAAGGGCTCCAGATCGACGGGCCGCATATCCGACGGCACTCGCCCGGCAGAGAGGCGCTCGAAGTCGAGCAGATCGCCCACGAGGCTGGCGACCTGATCGAGGTTGCGGTCGGCGATGTCGAGCGTTGGCTGAAGCGGGGGAGAGAGCCTTTGCCGTTCGGCGTTGAGCAGTTTTACCGCGGCATGGGCTGCGGTGATCGGCTGGCGCAATTCGTGCGATACGGTCGAGATCAGCTCTGCGCGGGCTTTGTCGAGCGCCTTGCGGTGGGTGATGTCTCTCAAAACGCCGAGAAGCCCGAGTCGCTGACCGCCGGGCTGACGAAGCGGGGCCACGAACAGCTCACCGGGGAACAACTCGCCATTCCGGCGCTTCACCTCCAGTTCGATCCGGCCGTCGCCTGACTCTCTGACCTTCTTGTAGATGTCTTCGCCCTGCCGGTCGAAGGAGTCCTGATCGGCGAAGAACATCGAGGTGGTCTGCCCGATCATTTCGCCCTTGGTGAAGCCGAAGGTCGCCTCTGTTGCGCGGTTCACAAGCGTCAGGCGGCGGTTTTCGTCGACGGCGATGATCGCGTCCGGCACGGTTTCGATGATGGCATTGAGCACCATCGTCTTTTCGGCCAGCTCCTGCGTCCGCTTCTCCTTGAGCCATTCCTGCCCGAGCCAGCGACCGAAGAGGTCGACGAGGTCTTTCTCTTTGTCGGAGAAGGGCGTTCTGGCGTCCGGTCCGGAGAAGTTGAGCGTGCCGACGCGCTCGTGTCCGACCCGGAGCGGCACGCCGATGTAGCTTTCGAGACCGAAGGAGGTGTAGCAGGGATGCTCGGCGATTTCGGACTGCCCGGCGTGGTGAAAGTAGCGCACCGCATCGGCCGCGAGGGTGTGCGTGCAGTAGGTCTCTGCCAGATCGAACTCCGTGCCAGCGGCGGGCGCCCAATCTTCCCCCTCGACGTGGTCGATCCGGTAATTGGCATCTTCGATCCGGCTGACGATGCCGAGCGGCAGCTGCAGGGCCTCGCACCCGAGCGCGAGCAGCTCCGACACCTTCTTGGAAAAGGCGAGGTCAGGATCCAGCGAAAGGTAGAACAACTGGCGGAGGGCATGATCATGCCTCGCGTCCGCAGGCAGATCGCCCTCGGGCGCGCTATCGACTTGTTTTAGCACCGCAACTCCTCGCCTCATCGCTCTTTTTTGCGCGCAAAGCTGGGTGAGGCGGCGGTATCTGTCAATGGCCGCTTCCCCTGTTGGTTGTGGGGCCGCCGGAACGTTGTGGAAGTGTCACGTGGAGAACGATGAATGCGGCCACCACGAGGGCAGCCGCATCCATCCGGTGCCTTTCGGTCCGGCTATCCTTCCTCGGAGGGGAGAGGAATGGGGGTCAGGCGTGGAGGGCTTGGCGCATCTCCGAGACGAAGTTGGTCACAAGCCCATCGAGCGCGCCGATTTCGGTGCGGGCGCCGAGTTTGATTTCGAGGTCGAGGGCGCTGCGGCCAAGCTTCGGGAAGCTGAGGGTCTCGGCGACGCCGAAGATGCGGTGCGCCCGGCGCGCGAGGCCGCCTGCCAGCTCAAGCCGGTCTTCGTCGCACTCCAGCTCGCAGAACTCTTCGAAGGCGGCGATGTGATCGGGAAGGGAGGCAAGGAAGGCCGAGCGCACAGGGGCCAGCATGGCGGCAAAGGCTTTTGCTGGCTCATCTCGCTGCGAGGCGTTGTTGCTGAAACCGTCCATCAGGCAGATCTCGCTCTGGAATACCCGTGCATGGTCGGCCGGGCGCGCGCAGAGAGCAAGGCCTCGTCGATCCCCTCGTCGATCGAACGGCGGGCGAAGATCGAGCCGCGCATCGCCTTGCCGACCCGGACGATCGGCACGGCGTCGATCAGATAGGCCTCCTGATAGGCCTCGAGCGCGGTGTTGATCTGGCTTTCCAGTTGCTCGGGCGAGGCGAGGTAGATCGCGGAGGAGACGGCGATGAACTCGCCGCTGCCGGCATAGGCGACCATGAGGTTTTGCGATTTCAGGGTTTCGACGATGACTTCGCCCACGTCGGCCATGATATCGAGAAAGTCTTCATCATTGGTGCGCACGAAGATGTTGGCGGCGTTCTCGACGCAAATACCGATGCGCTGGCTCAGGGCGTAGCGCGGGCGGCCGATGGCCTTGAGGTAGTTGCGGAGCGCCATGTAGGAGATCAGGCCCTTCACGTCGGGCGGCGTGAGGGCATCCTCATAGTCGATCTGGTGCTGCAGGTTGGTGGCGGCGGCGAGTTGCTCTTGCACGGCATTCGCGCGCAGGCGGCTCTCGTGGACCCGTTGGATCGACGACAGCCGCGCCTTGAACTCGAGCGCGTCGAGCGGCTTGGTGATGTAATCGACCGCGCCGGCCATGAAGGCCTGGTCGATGTATTGCCGGTCCGACAGGCCGGTGACCATGACGATCTGGGTGCGCCCCTCAGGGTCCATCGCCCGCAGGATGCCCGCGAGCTCGATCCCGTTCATCTCGGGCATCTGGATATCGACGAAGATGCAGTCGAACGGAACGGTCTGCGTGCTGACGAGCCGCAGTGCCTCCTGCCCGGAAGCGGCCATATCGAGATCGGCGATATCGTGGTGGCGGAGAACGGCCTCGAATGCCGCTCTGAAAATTGGATCGTCGTCAACTGCGAGGACTTTCATTCTGTCCCTCCTTCTACTTAAGGGATTCTTAAAAACGGATTGCGGCAGAAATGGGTTCACGCTTGGGTTGTGAGAGGTTTTTATCGATTTCCCTTAGGTCAGCTTGGCACGGCCCTTCAGGGACAGGTTTTTCGCTCAAACGGCGAGGTTGGAAATGGCTGATGCAGGGGCCTGCGGCGCCTCTGCGCCCTCGTCCGATTCGGCGTTGAGGCTGGCTGCGCCGGACGGGTCCAGGTTCATCTCAAAGTAGAACGTGGCCCCCTTTCCAGGGTTGTTGTGGTAATCGATGCGCCCGTCATGGGCCTGCATGATCTGCTTGGAGATGTTCATGCCCAGCCCGGTGCCGCCGATCTTGCGGGTGTCGGACGAATCGACCTGGCTGAACTTGTCGAAGACGCGCTCGCGGTCCTGGTCGGTGAGGCCCGGCCCCTGATCAGTGACCGAGACCCGGGCGATATCGCCCTCGGTCTCCACCACGACGCGCACGGTGCTGCCCTCGGGGCTGAACTTGGCGGCGTTGGACACGATGTTGGTCAGAACCTGCTCGATCCGCGCTGCATCGCCAACGACCGGCACAGGCCTGTCGTCATGGCTACAATCGAGCCGCACACCGAGACGCGCGGCATAGGGCCCGTTGGAATCGACCGATTGCTCGACCAGCTCGCGCAGGTCGAAGGGCTTCATCCGGAAGGGCATGCGCCCGGCTTCGATCTTCTGGATATCCAGAATCTCATCGATGAGTTCGATCAGGCGACTGCAATTGCGCTTGGCGATCCCCATGACCTGCTGGGCCTGATCGCCAATCTGGCCGAGATGGCCTGCATGGGCGAGGTCGATTGACCCCTTGATCGAGGTGAGCGGCGTGCGCAGCTCGTGGCTCATGGTCGAGATGAACTCGCTCTTGGCCTTGTAGGCCTGCTGCGCCTTCTGGTTCTCGACTTTCAGCGCGTCCACCTGATCGAGGCTGCCGCGGTAGAACGACAGATAGACCCGCGAGCAATCGATCACGAAGTAGAGCACGAAAAGGCTGGTGAAGAGCTGCGCCCAAAGCTCCGATGTGACCGGGGCAGAGGTGACCCAGATGTCGTAGACCGGAATGAAGATGAAGGTGGCGGCGTAGAGCCCGAGGCGGAGGATGAGGATGGGCAGCACATGGTGGTTGTTCATTGCCGCAAAGAGGGCCGCGGCAAAGAGGAAGAACAGCGACATGAAGTGCGCCCCCGGCCCCTGCGCCTGAGCGATGGCGATCGAGTAGAACACGATGACCGAGGCGCTCAGCGCGGTGCCGAAGTAGAGCTGGCTCAGCAGGCTCTTGGCGACCACGGCGTCGCGCCCGTTCCATGCGAGGACGCGCCGGAACACCATGAAGTCGTAGATTTCAGACAGGGCGATCAGGATGCCCGTCGTAACTGCGAGAGCGATGCTGTAGTAGTAACCCGCAAGCCCGAGAGCCGCCGCGAAGATCATCTGACGCTGCCAGACGAGCTTTCGCCCGACCTCAGCATAATCCTTCATCTGCTCGGCCCGCACGACGTTCCATCGTTTGCCAAGCTCGGGAACCAGTCGGTTCATACCCTTGTCCTACTCGCCTCTTCGGGTCCGTTGCGCGAGACTGCTATCGCCGCGCGACCGGTGCCTTTGCGACACACTCATAAGTCGAGTACGCGGCTTACGTGGCGAGAATGTGGCAAAAGCTTGCAACCAGCTAGATGACTGGTTTGCGAGGGAATCTACCAAGGGTTGGCGCAACATGGGGCGAATACACGGTTTTCAACACGCGAAGGCCGAACGAGTATTTCCGGAACTGTTAACACCGGGCGTTGTAAGACACTTCACACACAAAGAGCAGGTGCCGCGCCGCGTGCCCCCTGCAAAGCCGGTGGAAACCCCGGCGCAAACCGGCCTCAAAGCCACATCCATGTCTTTGGAGACCATGCACCTGTATGGAGACCTGATGGTCAAATACCTTCAGGCTCGCCGGCAGGTGTTTATCGTTTCGAAAGGCTGGCGCCTCTCGGAAACGCGGGGCATGGAGTTTGACCAGTACGACACGCCCGAGGCCCGGTGGATCGCGGTTCATCAGGACGGGGAGGTGCTGGCCGGCATCCGGATTGCGCCCACCACAGCCCGCTGCGGGCTTCATTCCTACATGATCAGAGATGCGCAGCTTGGCCTGTTGCAGGGCTTGCCGCTCGACCCGCTCTTTGCCGAAGCGCCTGTCTCCGACACGATCTGGGAGGCCACCCGACTGTTCCTGCTCGATACCGTGCCCGCCGAGCGCCGCGCCGAGGTTCAGCGCGTGCTGATGCTCAAGATGGCCGCCGCCGCGCGCGAAGAGGGCGCGGACAGCGTGATCGGGATCGTGCCGGCCGTGTTTCAACGCTGGCTGAAGAGAATCGGGATGGATGCGGTGCCGGTTGGCCCCCGCTTCGAGCTGGACGGCGACCGCTCTCAGGCAGCCATGTTCAACGTCAGCAATGCCACAGCGCCGCAAATCTGACGCGGTAAGTCAGCTTTCGAGCTTTTGTTAATAGCGGTTTTCCACTACCCTCAGTTGCACGCCCGCAACACATGGAGTGCGATACAGCACACTGACAACCGGAATGACTGAAGGTGAACTGAAACAGCCCCGCGTTCTGCACGTGGACGATGACGACGACATCAGGGCGATCACCCAAATCGCGCTGTCGGTCGTGGGCGGACTCGACGTTTTGCAATGCGCGAGCGGCGAGGAGGCTCTGGAGGTTGCCGAGGGTTACCGGCCGGACCTGCTGTTGCTGGACGTGATGATGCCGGACATGAGCGGCGAGGAAACCCTTGCGAAGCTCCGGCTCTTGTCAGGCCTGGAGGCCACGCCGGTCGTCTTCATGACGGCGAAGACCCATTCGGATGACGTGGATCATCTGATGGAGCTTGGCACGAAAAAGGTCATCTCCAAGCCGTTCGATCCGCTGTCGCTGGCCAATGAGGTCGTCGATGTGTGGAAGGACAGCCAGAGAAGCGCCTGAGACGGGGCAAGCTTGCCCCCTGCCTTAGCGCCTTGGTGCCAAGCGGGTGCGTGGCAAGTTGTTCTTATGAGGCTTGGCTGGCCACGGGCCGCGGGCGCCGACGCGCTCCCAGCCGAGGGCGTTTGGGCACGATATGGCCGGGGCGGGGCTTTGACAGATCGGGCAGCGCCTTCAGACGCAGCACCAACCTGTCTTCGCTGGCCGTGGCGATGGCCGTTCTGAGGGTATCGACACAGGTCTTGCCGCTCTCGACCTTTGGCCGGCCGACGCGGGTCATCGAAAGCTGCACCACGCGGGGGCCATCCCCCAGAGCCGGTGTTTCGACATTCCAGAAGAACGGCTCGTAGAGGTTGCGGTTGAGGTCCTGCCGGCCACGCCCCACCACCACACAGCCAAAAACGCCGTCTCCGGCGTGGGCGATGAAGTGCTGGCTCGGCGCGAGCTTGCGCGATACGCTTTGCACCACGTCCCTTATCAGGGCGTCGTAGCTCACAGCGTCGGCATCTTCATATAGGTTCTCGATGCCCTCGATCCGCAGGGCAAAGGTTTCGATCGCAAAGAGGTTGCCCGGCAGGAGCGACAGAACTCGCTCAAGGTCTTTTTCCGACAGACAGGCCGGCACATCCTCCACCACGAAGGCCTCTTCCAACGGCCTGCGGGCGGAAGCGCCCAAGCGGGAGGCAAGCTGGGCTGCCGACCGTTCGAGCCCCACCGAGATCCGCATCTGCTCCGTCAAAAGCCGGGCCGTCCGGATACGGGCGCCAAGCTCCAGCCCCCGAAGGGGTTTGGTAACGTAATCCGTGGCGCCGGCCTCGAAGGCGCCTTCGATGGAAGCGTCGTCAAGCTTGGCGGTCAGCATCAGAATCGGGGTGATCTCATAGCCTGCGACCGCGCGGATCTGGCGGCAGAGCTCGATCCCGTCGATGCCCGGCATGTCGATGTCGAGCAGCACGCAATCGAAGGCGCTCTCGGCCTCATCGATGCGCTCCTTGGCCTCCGGCGCAGAGAGCGCGGTTTCCAGCGCGTCATAGCCCGCAGCCGCCAGAACAGACTGCAGAAGCTGCAGGAAGGTTTTGTCGTCATCGACTGCGAGGATCTGCAATTTTGGCTCCTTTGTTTCCATTGGCCCTGCCAGAAGCATCCGACAGATGACCGACGCAACGACCGCACAATCTATGCGGGTCCGCTAACGCAGAAGTTGTTTAATGATTATGTCAGAAGCTTGGCCCGTTTGGGCTCTTTATCCGCCCTGACGCTTGGTTAACCGTGTGGGTTTGCCATGTTTCGGAGTGAAGATGGAGGAGCGGGGGTCAGGAGATCCTTCACCAGCGATAGCGCTTGCATCGGCAGGCTGGCGATCCCACGAGGACTCGAACCCCGAACCTGCTGATTAGAAGTCAGCTGCTCTATCCAGTTGAGCTATGGGACCGCTCGCGATGTGGTAGCCCGGCGGCGGGGGCCGGTCAACGTGGGGCGGGTGGGCTGTCATGGAAGTGTAACTTGGCCTCAGCCATTATTTCGCATATTCGTGAAATATGGAAACACTGATTCCCGACCGTCTGACCACCTTGGGCCACCCGCAGCGGCTGGCGCTCTTCCGGCTGTTGATGCGCCGCTATCCCGACAGCCTGCCTGCCGGGGAGATCGCGGTGGCGCTGGGGCTGAAGGCCAGCACGCTCAGCGCCTATCTTTCGGCGCTCCAGAATGTGGGCCTCATCTCGCAGACGCGTGCGGGCACGTCGCTTCTCTACGCGATCAACATGGCAGGCGTGCGACAGACCTTCGAATACCTGCTGCTCGACTGCTGCCGGGGCCGCCCGGAGCTTTGCGCCACCTTCCCCGACCTCCTCACCGAAGGACATGCTCCCATGACCGACCGCACCTACAACGTGCTTTTCATCTGCACCGGAAATTCCGCCCGCTCGATTTTTGCCGAGACACTGCTGCGTTCTATCGGCGGCGATCGGTTCAATGCCTATTCCGCCGGCACGCGGCCCAGCTCGGAGCTGAACCCCTTTGCGGTGCGGCTGCTGGAGGACAAGGGGCATGACATCTCGCATCTGCGGGCCAAGAACGTGAGCGAGTTCACCGGCGCGGAGGCCCCGCATCTCGATTTCGTTTTCACCGTCTGCAATCAGGCCGCCAACGAGGAGTGCCCGGCCTGGGAGGGTCAGCCGATCAGCGGGCATTGGGGCATGGAAGACCCGGTGAAGGTGGAAGGCACGGATGCGCAGAAGAGCCTCGCCTTCCAGCAGGCCTATGGCGCGCTGAAGCATCGGATCACCGCTTTCACCGCCCTGCCGCTCGAAACGCTGGACCGGATCGCGCTGCAATCTGCCGTTGATGAGATCGGTCGCACCCAATCGGAGGCCCCGGCATGACCACCTATGCGCTCAACGGCCTTGGCCGGATCGGAAAGCTCGCCCTGAAGCCGCTGCTGGCGCAGGGCTCAAAGATTGCATGGATCAACGACGCGGTGGGCGATGCGGCGATGCATGCGCATCTGCTGGAGTTCGACACGGTGCATGGCCGCTGGGATGCGGGGTTTGAAAGCGACGCAGAGAGCGTGACGATTGATGGTGTGCGCCTGCCGTTCATCGGCACACGCGATCTGGCGGAACTGCCGCTGGAGGGCGTCGACGTGGTGATCGATTGCACTGGGGTGTTCAAGAGCGAAGCCAAGTTAGCGCCCTATTTCGAGGCGGGCGTAAAGAAGGTGGTGGTCTCAGCTCCGGTGAAGGACGGGCCCACGGCGAATATCGTGATGGGGGTGAACGACGCGAGTTATGACGCCGCCGCGCATTCCATCGTCACCGCCGCCTCCTGCACCACCAACTGCCTCGCGCCGGTGGTGAAGGTGATCCACGAGGGGCTGGGCATCAAGCATGGCTCGATCACCACGATCCATGACGTCACCAACACGCAAACCATCGTGGACCGCCCGGCGAAAGACCTGCGGCGGGCGCGGTCGGCGCTCAATTCGCTGATCCCTACCACCACCGGCAGCGCCACGGCGATCACGCTCATCTATCCCGAGCTGAAGGGGCGGCTGAACGGCCATGCGGTGCGGGTGCCGCTGCTCAATGCCTCGCTGACCGATTGTGTGTTCGAGGTGGAGCGGGAGACGACGGCGGAAGAGGTGAATGAGATGTTCCGGGTCGCCTCTGAGGGGGCCTTGAAGGGCATCTTGGGCTATGAGACGCGCCCGCTGGTCTCGACCGATTACACCAATGACCAGAGGTCCAGCATCGTCGATGCGCCCTCGACGATGGTGGTGAACGGGACGCAGGTGAAGGTTTATGCGTGGTACGACAACGAGATGGGCTATGCGCACCGGCTGGTGGATGTGGCGATGATGGTGGGAGCCTCCTTGTGAGCAAGCCGGAGGGGCTTTCGGCCTATATCGCCGTTACGGCGGCCTATTGGGCCTTCATGCTGACGGATGGCGCGCTGCGGATGCTGGTGCTGCTGCACTTTCACACGCTGGGGTTTTCGCCTGTACAGCTGGCCTATCTCTTCGTGCTCTACGAGATCGCCGGGATGGTCACCAACCTCTCCGCCGGGTGGATCGCGGCGCGCTTCGGGCTGGTCTCCACGCTCTATGCCGGGCTCGGCCTGCAGGTGGTGGCGCTGCTGGCGTTGACGCTGCTCGATCAGGGCTGGGCGGTTGGCGCCTCGGTCGCCTTCGTGATGTGCGTGCAGGGGGCGAGCGGGGTGGCGAAGGATTTGGCGAAGATGTCGTCGAAATCCGCGGTAAAGCTGCTGGCACCGAGTGAAAAGGGTGGACTGTTTCGCTGGGTGGCGGTGCTGACAGGCTCCAAGAACGCGGTGAAGGGGGTGGGCTTTCTGCTAGGCGCGGCGCTGTTGGCGGTTGTCGGCTTCACCGGGGCGGTTTTGGCGATGGCCGTGGTTCTGGCGGCGATCTTGGCTGCGATCGTGGTGCTGATGCCGAGCGGGCTGCCGACGGGCCGGAAGGGCGCGAAGTTCTCGGAGGTGTTCTCGAAATCGGCAAACGTGAATTGGCTCTCCGCCGCGCGGGTGTTCCTGTTCGGCGCGCGGGACGTTTGGTTTGTGGTCGGCATCCCGATCTACTTCTACGCCGTGCTCTCGGACGGGACGGAGGCAGGCAACCGGGCGGCCTTTTTCATGATCGGCACGTTCATGGCGGTCTGGGTGATCCTCTATGGCGTGGTGCAGGCCGCTGCGCCGAGGCTGCTGCGCGCGGCCTCGCGGGATGAGGCGGATCTGGTGCGGGCGGCGCGAAGCTGGGCCGGGGCGCTGACCCTCGTGCCTGCCGCGCTCACCGCCGCGGTGCTGGCCGCGCCCGGGCCGCAGCCGTGGCTGACGGGCACGCTGGTGGCCGGGCTTCTGGTGTTCGGCGCGCTCTTTGCCGTCAACTCCTCGCTGCATAGCTACCTGATCCTCGCCTTCACCAAGTCGGAGCGGGTGACGATGGACGTGGGCTTTTACTACATGGCCAATGCCGGCGGGCGGCTCTTGGGCACGGTGCTTTCGGGGCTCACCTACCAGATCGGCGGGCTGGCGCTCGTTCTAGGCACCGCTGCCGCGATGGTGGCGCTGGCCGCCCTGCTCTCTGGCAGGCTGGATTCAGAGGCGGTGGCGGCATGAGCGTTTTCGAGCGGTATCTGACCCTTTGGGTCGCGCTGGCCATGGCCGGCGGTATAGCTCTTGGCGCAGCCTTGCCGGGGCTGGTGGAATTGGTCGCGGCGGCGGAGGTGGCGCGGGTCAACCTCGTGGTGGCCGTGCTGATTTGGGCGATGGTCTACCCGATGATGGTGGGCGTGGACCCTGCCGCGCTGAAGACGGCGGTGAAGCAGCCCAAGGGGCTGGCGATCACTCTGGCGGTGAACTGGCTGATCAAGCCCTTCACGATGGCGCTCCTGGCGGTGCTCTTCTTCGACCATGTCTTCGCCGCGTGGATCGCGCCGGAGGACGCGGCGCAATACACCGCCGGGCTGATCCTGCTGGGCGCGGCGCCCTGCACGGCGATGGTCTTCGTCTGGTCGCAGCTGACCAAAGGCGATGAGAATTACACTCTGCTGCAGGTCAGCGTGAACGATGTGGTGATGGTCTTCGCCTTTGCCCCCATCGTCGCCTTTCTGCTCGGTGTGACCGATATCGAGGTACCGTGGGAGACCCTATTGCTCTCGGTGCTGCTCTTCGTGCTGCTGCCGCTGGTGGCCGGTGTATTCACTCGCAAGCGGCTGGCCACAGAAGCGCGGATTGCCGGGTTTCAGGCGCGGGTGAAACCGTGGTCGGTGATCGGGCTGATCGCTACCGTGGCGATCCTCTTTGCGCTCCAGGGCAGCACCATCCTCGACCGGCCACAGGTGATTGCGCTCATCGCGGTGCCTATCGTGATCCAGAGTTACGGGATCTTCGTGGTGGCCTATGCCGCCGCCTTCGCGCTGAAAGTGCCGCACCGGATTGCCGCGCCCTGCGCACTGATCGGCACCTCCAACTTCTTCGAGTTGGCGGTGGCGGTGGCGATCTCACTCTTCGGGCTGAACTCTGGCGCGGCACTGGCCACGGTGGTGGGTGTGCTGGTGGAGGTGCCGGTGATGCTCTCGCTGGTGGGGTTTGCCAACCGGACGCGCGCGCGCTTCGCCTAGTGCGACCAGGGCTCGCGGCGGGCGGTGGCGAAGTTTTCGCCGTAACCGCCCGGGCGGATCTTGGGCTTGCGCTTTTGCGGCTCGGTCACCTGCACCTCGATGCCGTGCTCCTTGGCATAGTCCAGCGCCTCTTCCTTGGAGGAAAACCGGAGCCGCACCTGAGCTTGCGTATCGCCCGAGCCGGTCCAGCCCATGAGCGGGTCAAGCTCACGGCTCTCGGCGGGGGCATAATCGAGCACCCAACCCTTGGTCTTGGCGGTGCCGGATTGCATGGCCGTCTTGGCGGGCTGGTAGATGCGGGCGCGCATGGGCGGATCTCCTGGCTCTGTGCGCCTGACATATGGGCGAAAATCCCTGTGCCGTGCAAGGAGAAAGCCGGAAAAATGCCCCGGAGCGCCACCCTGACAGGCTCCTGACATGAAGGTGTCAGGAGCGGGGGTTGAACCTTTGGCCTGAGCACGCACATTGGGAGCAAAGGAGCGCCGCCCTATGCCCTATGCCCATAACGATGGCTCCGAGAGCCAGCCGCCGATCCTGCACTCCCCTGCCCCCGACGTGAAAACGCGGGAGAAGCTGGAGGGCGGGAAGGCCTTTGTCATGCACACAGAGTTCGCCCCGGCGGGCGACCAGCCTACGGCGATCGTGGAGCTTTCGGAGGGGGTGAAGGGCGGCGAGCGTGATCAGGTGCTGCTGGGCGCCACCGGCACGGGCAAGACCTTCACCATGGCCAAGGTCATCGAAGAGACCCAGCGCCCGGCCATCATCCTTGCGCCCAACAAGACACTGGCGGCCCAACTCTATGGCGAGTTCAAGGGGTTCTTCCCCGACAACGCAGTGGAGTACTTCGTCAGCTACTACGACTACTACCAGCCAGAGGCATACGTTCCGCGCTCGGACACCTATATCGAGAAGGAATCCCAGATCAACGAGCAGATCGACCGGATGCGCCACTCGGCCACCCGGGCGCTGCTGGAGCGCGATGACGTGATCATCGTGGCCTCGGTCTCCTGCATCTACGGCATCGGCTCGGTCGAGACCTATGGCGCGATGACGCAGGACCTGCATGTCGGCAAGGACTACGACCAGCGCAAGGTGATTGCCGACCTCGTGGCCCAGCAGTACCGCCGCAACGATCAGGCTTTCCAGCGCGGCAGCTTCCGGGTGCGGGGCGATGCGCTGGAGATCTGGCCCGCACACCTCGAAGACCGGGCATGGCGGCTCTCGTTCTTCGGCGAGGAGCTGGAGGCGATGGTGGAGTTCGACCCGCTGACCGGCGAGAAGGCGGGCAGCATGGACCGGGTGCGGATTTACGCGAACTCCCACTACGTCACGCCGAAGCCGACGATGCAACAGGCGGTGAACTCCATCAAGAAGGAGCTGCGCCAACGGCTCGACCAACTGGTGGGCGAAGGCAAGCTGCTGGAAGCGCAGCGGCTGGAACAGCGCACCAACTTCGACATCGAGATGCTGGAGGCCACCGGTGTCTGCAACGGGATCGAGAACTACTCGCGCTACCTGACGGGCCGCGCGCCGGGCGAGCCGCCCCCTACCCTCTTCGAGTTCATTCCCGACCATGCCATTGTTTTCGCGGATGAAAGCCATGTGTCGGTGCCACAGATCGGGGCGATGTACAAAGGCGACTACCGGCGCAAGTTCACGCTGGCCGAGCATGGCTTCCGCCTGCCGAGCTGCATGGATAACCGACCCCTCAAGTTCGAGGAATGGGACGCGATGCGGCCCCAGTCGGTGTTTGTTTCGGCCACACCGGCGGCATGGGAGATCGAGCAGTCGGGCGGTGTGTTCGTGGAGCAGGTGATCCGGCCCACGGGGCTTCTGGACCCGGTGATCGAGATCCGGCCGGTAGATACGCAGGTGGATGACGTGATGGACGAGATCCGCCAGGTCTCGGCCAAGGGTTTCCGCACGCTGGTGACGACATTGACCAAGCGGATGGCGGAGGACCTCACGGAATATCTGCACGAGCAGGGCATCAAGGTGCGCTACATGCACTCGGATATCGACACCATCGAACGCATCGAGATTTTGCGCGACCTGCGGCTCGGGGCCTTCGATGTGCTGGTGGGCATCAACCTGCTGCGCGAGGGGCTCGACATTCCGGAATGCGGGCTCGTGGCCATTCTGGACGCCGACAAGGAGGGCTTCCTGCGCTCGGAGACCTCGCTGATCCAGACGGTGGGCCGCGCCGCGCGAAACGCCGAGGGTCGGGTGATCATGTATGCCGACAAGGTCACCGGGAGCATGGAACGCGCGATCCGCGAGACCGACCGGCGGCGGGCCAAGCAGATGGAATACAACGAGGAACACGGGATCACCCCGGAGACGGTGAAGAAGAACGTCGAGGACGTTCTGGCCGGGCTCTACAAGGGCGACGTGGACATGAACCGGGTGACGGCGAAGGTGGATTCGGTCGGGACCGGCGCGAACCTTCAGGCGCATCTGGATGCGCTGAGGGTGCAGATGCGCAAGGCGGCGGAGAACCTCGAGTTCGAAGAGGCCGCGCGGCTGCGGGACGAGGTGAAACGGCTGGAGGCGGTTGATCTGGTGGTGTCATCAGACCCGCTGGCACGTCAGTCGGCGGTGGAGGCTGCGGTGGAGGCCGGGAAGAAGGCTTCGGGTCGAAGCACGGCCGGGCGGCCGGGGCAGCGTGGGGGGAATGTTAAGAGGCGTGGGAGGTAGCTAGCGCAGAAATGTTCTTTCCAGCCACTTGATCACGTCCCTGTGAGCCACCACGTTAACGAATATTAATAATTCGTTAATGTAGGTCCAAATGCTCCGCAAAATAGTTTTCGCTATCGCCCTGCTTTCACCGGCTCATCTCTTCGCGCAAGGCTGTCACACCAGTTATCAGGGAGCTTGTGTTCCCATAGCGTCGGACGTCGACTGCGCCGGCGGAAGGGGCAATGGGCCTGCATATGTAAGGGGGCCCGTGTATGTTGTTGGTCCGGACGTCTATGGACTGGATCGAGATGGTGACGGCATAGCCTGCGAAAAGTAGTTTTCAATTGGATGAGCAAAACTCCCACCTTAATCAAAAAGAAATCATAAACCTCGTCCTTAACGAAGCGAACCTCGCCATTACGCTTCGTTTCCTGCCACGTCGGCACACTCCTTTAGATTTACCCGTTGTGCCGTTGTCAGTCGTCACCTGACCAGTTCATGCGTCAGGCGTAGAGGGCTATTGGGGCAAGCCCACTGGCGAGCCCCATTCCGCTAGCCCTCAGAAATCAAAGATATCCCCCAGCATCGCGCCCATGCCCTTCTTTTTGCGCTTGCCGTGATACTTGCCGTCCCGGTCCTTGCCGTAGCGGCGGTAGTCGTCGTCGTCATCGTCGTCCCAATCGCGGGTCCGGCGGTCTTCGTAGGGCTCGCGG
Organism: Vannielia sp. SX4; assembly: GCF_052828525.1. The sequence continues at coordinate 1,127,249 of NZ_CM128247.1, read as the reverse complement.
CGGGGGTCTTCGCGGCGGGGGGCGGCTTCAAATGAGCTGCGCTCGATGATCTTGTCGAGTTCACCCCGGTCGAGCCAGACGCCACGGCAGGTGGGGCAGAAATCGATCTCGATGCCGGAGCGGTCGGCCATGGAGAGAGGGGTTTTGCAGTGCGGGCAGTCCATTGAATTATCCTTGTAGCGCGATGCGTTACAGGACAGGTAGGCACCGCCTGCGCGGTCTTGAAGAGGCGTGGCGAGAGGTCGCGGGGCGATCAGGGGAAAACCGCCGCCACCTCCATCATCACCGGCTCGAAGCTCTTAACCTCGGCATGAATAGCACGGTTGCGCTGGCGCATCTCGGGCGTGCGGAGCATGGCCTGAAAGTCCTCCCGCCGCTGCCACTGGCTGTAGTTGGCGATGCGGGTCTGGGCGTCGTTCACATGGAGCGCGGCGGCAATGAAGCCGGGCTGGCGGCTGATCACGTTGGCGTAGGCATCGCGCAGCGCGTCGAGCACGTCTTCGCAGGTGCCGGGCGTAACCTCGAAGGTGGTCAGCACGGTCTGGCGGGTGGTGTCTGTGGTGATGGTTGGCATGGGGTCCTCCTCCCTGGCTGGTTTGAGGGTAGCGCAAGGAGGAGGCGCGACAAAGCCCGGCGCCGTTGAACTTGGCGCCGGATCAGCTCAGCGGATCACGTGGACGCAGCACTTGGCGTGGCGCACGACGCGGGCGGCGGTGGAGCCGAGGAAGTAATCCTGAAGGCCCGGGCGGTGGGAGGCGATGACGATGAGGTCGGCGCCCATGCTCTCGGCCTCCTCGAGGATCGTGCGGCCGGAATGCCCGGTAACGACCTTCGGGGTCACGGTGGAATGGCTGCCCAGTTTGACGGCGAGCGCCTCGACCACGCTCTTGCGGGCCTCGGTCATCATCGCCTCGTCGACGTAGGTGGAAGCGTAGCTTGGCACCTCCTCGATCACGTGCAGCGCGGTGATGCTGCCGCCGGGCGCGAGCAGGGCCTCGGCAATGTCGAGCGCGCCGCTGCTGTCGCGCCCTTCCTCGAAGGCGATGGGGACGAGAATGTTGGAATACATGGGGTGGTCCTCCTGTCCATGTCTGCTGGATTCAGGATAGATTGCTCGGGCCGCAGCCACCTTGACCTGAATCATGACAGACCCGATCCGCCCCACCGATGACGAAGCCCGCGCAATGGCACGGGGGCTGCTGGATGAGGCGCGGTTCGGCGCGCTTGGCGTGCTGGAGGGCGGCGTGCCGGTGGTGAGCCGGATCGCGGTGGGGACCGATGCAGACGGCGGGCCGGTGACACTGGTGTCTTCGCTCTCAGCCCATACGAGCGCACTGAGGGCAGAACCGGCCTGCTCGCTGATGGTGGGCGAGCCGGGGCCGAAAGGCGACCCGCTGACCCACCCGCGCCTGTCGTTGCAATGCATGGCCCGGTTTGTGGATCGAGGAAGCGAGGCGCACGGCGCGCTGCGCACCCGCTGGCTGGAGAGCCACCCGAAGTCGAAGCTTTACATCGACTTCGGCGATTTCGGCTTTGTGGCGCTTGAGGTGCAGGGGGCTTTTCTGAACGGCGGCTTCGGCAAGGCGTTCAAGCTCATACCCGCCGATCTGGGCCTCTAGAGCCCCACGGGATCGCGGGGCTCCGGCCTGCCGGTCAGTTCGGGTTGTCGACCCGCCCGGTCACATGAACGCGTCCGGTGCAGGCGCTCTCCCACTCCAGATCCACCTCCTGCTGCGTCGTGCCACGCTCGACCCGGACATAGGGCATGGACCAGAGCTTGCCGCCACCAGAGAGGTCGATGGAGTTTTCGGCCACGACGCTCATCACGTTCCGCACCCGCCCGCCGAAGGGCATATAATCGCCAAAGTTCAGCGTCCACGTGCTGGCGGCGGTGTTCTGATCGAATTGCAGCATCACCGGGCTCACGGTCATCTGGTTCACCCCGTTGAAGGTGTTGGAGTGGAACTGGATGTTGCGGAAACGGCCATAATCGAAGCCCGCATAGCTTTCGTCGACATTTTCCACCCGGTCGATCGAGCCGTTCACGGTTTTGAACACGTTGTCGGTGCAGGTGAGCCCGTGGATGAAGTGATCGGCCCCGAAGGGTTTGATCACGAAGAAACTGAACCAGGGCGCGGCGTTGGTGCAGAAGAAGATGTTGTTCTGCACCGAGAGCGCGCCGAAGGAGTAGCCCGAGGTGTAATCGGGCGTGGCGTCATGCTCGTTGGTCCACTCGATGAAGCTGTTGTCGACGTAGTTTGAGTTGACGGTGGACGACACGTTGACGCCGGTAAAGACGATGCCCGCAGAGCGCAGGCCCTGGTTCACGCTGTCGCCCTGAAACCAGTGGTTGGACTGGATGATGTAGTTGCTGCCGCCGAGCACGAGAAAGTGGAGGAAGCGGACGGCACGGCAATCGCGGATCTTGGCATCGTTGGCGTTGATGTTGACCGCGATGGTGGTGCGGTCCTGCACGTCTTCGCTGCCCTCCTTGGAGAGAAACTGGCAGCGGTCGATCTGCATGCCCTGGCAGGCCCCGCCGATGGAGGTGATGCCGCGGTCTTTGGGCGAGGTGATGTAGCAATCCCGGATCGCAAAGTTCAGCCCGTCCTGCGGCAGCATGATCGCGGAGGCCTTGGAGGAGCACTGAAACTCGATGTCGGAGAAGATGAACTTGTCCATGTTCACCATGCCGGAGAAATCGAGCATGTATTTGAACCGGGTGAAGGTGAAGTTCTGCGTGCCCGCCGCGCCGTAGAGAGATTTGTTGAGCGTCACCGTCTGGGCGCCGACGTTCTTGGCCTTCACATAGACCTCACGGCCCACGCCCGCGCCGGTCACGAGGCTGCCGACCTCGATATTGGCCACGTTAGCCACGCCCGTCAGGGTCTTGTTGTCGGACGTGCTGTAGGTCGCCTGAGAGGTGACCACCGTGTCATCCCAGGCCGTCGAGGTGGAGGCCTGAAACTGGCCGTTGCGGATGACCCGGCGGATCAGGAAGGCATCCTGATTGTCGATGGCGGCGTGAATGTCGATCGGCTCTGTGAGATCAATCTTGCGGCCGCCCATGTCGAGGCTGTCGTGATCGTTGAAGTTGAACAGCGATTGCACCGCCTTCTTGAAGGCCACCAACTCGTCGCCGAAGGCCGAGATATAGGTTGGCAGGTCGAAGTTTTTCTTCAGTGAGAGGCGCTTGTTGTCGGGCATGGTGACGGTGCCGACAAAGCGGATGGGGTTGTCGATGGTGATGGTGCTGCCGAGGTAGTAGGTGCCCTCCGGCACCAGAACCGAGCGGCCGTTCGCGGCATCATCGGCGGCGTTGAAGGCGGCGGCATCGTCGGTCACGCCATCGCCCATTGCGCCGTAGTCGCGCACATCGACCCAATCCATCAGGTCGCGCAGGAAGGCGGAGGTGATGTCTTCGACGATCAGGTCGTCGATCCGGATTGTGCCGCCGTTGGGGCCGGTCAGGTCGAGGCCGACGTGGGCGTAGAGCACCTCGGGGGTCCACGGCATGTTCACGCCCGTCCGGGCCGTGGTGCCGATGATGGCGGAGACTTCGACCACCTCGCCGTAGGAGGTCAGGCTGACGGAGGGGCCAACCTCATCGAGCCCGGTCACATGGACGCTGCCCGCGCCGCCGGCCCATGCCGCGATGCGGACCGCAGGCAGGTTGCCGGCCACGGCTTTCACCCGCGCCGTGACCCGCAGGTAGCAGCCCGGCAGAACAGGGGTTTCGCCCATGTAACGCAGCTTCTGGGTGCCGGTGGTCTTGATCAGCTCGAGGCATCCGGCGAAGTCGGCATCCGAGGGCACCAGCGCCGCGTTCGGGTCGCCCTCGTAGGTGGCGCTGCCCGGCGTGCCGTCTTCCTTGGACCACACATCCAGCCCGCCCGCGAAGGCCGGTGGCATGAAGACGATCCCGTCGGTGATTGCCTTGTTCATCGCAAAACCCCTTTGTCTGCTCTGGGCCGCCTTCGGCATGCGGCCACCACCCGGCACCCGCCGCGCGCGGGCGAGGCAGGTCTCGATTGTGTTTCGATAGGCGGAATGGTCCGGCGCGTGGCCGGTGCGCAGATGTGTTTACGGGGGAAGGTTAAAGGGTTGGTAACCCTGCCGTGCGTTGCTCAGGCAGAAACGTCAGGCGCGGGGATGAAGCTGACGCCATCAATCAGCCAGCCACCCTCGCCGCCCGGGATCATCTCGTACTCCAGCGCGTGATAGCGCCCCTCGGCATCCCGGATGGTGACCGTCTGGTAGGTGCTGCCGCCCTCTGTCCGCTGGGTGCCGAAGGTGACCGCGCCGGGGCGATGCACCATCGGGTAGCCCTCGCGCACCATCGCGCCAAAGTTCTCGGGCGTGCGGAACATGCCTTGGATCATCGGGGAGGCGAAGGTGAAGGCGCGGGCAAAGTCATCGGCCTCGAAGGCCTCGAGCTGGCTGCCGATCACCTCGGGGATGGCGCTGGCCTCTTGCGCCTGCGCCGCCGGGGCGGCCAGCAGAAGGGCGAGTGAAAGACCGATAAAACGCATGAGGCTACCTCCCTTGACTTAAAGGAAGGTAGCCCAGCGCGTGGGTTCGGCAAATCAGGCCAGTTCGCCGGCGAGGCCCTTGTCGATCAGCGTCACCGTTTCGTCCACGCCGTAGAGCGCGATGAAACCGCCGAAACGCGGGCCCTGATCGGCGCCGAGAAGCACCTGATACAGCGCCTTGAACCAGTCGCGCATCGGGTCGAACCGCTCGCGACCGACCTCGTAGACCACGCCTTGCAGACCTTCGGCATCCTGCCCGCCGTCCCAGGCCTTGAGCTTGTCGCGCAGTTCCTCCAGCGCCGCGCGCTCGGGCTCGGTCGGCGCGCGGAATTCGCGGGTGGGGGCGACGAAGTCTTTGAAGTACTTCACCGCGAAGCCTGCAGCGGCATCGAGGTCGGGGTGGGTTTCAGGCTCGGCACCCGGCGCATAGCGGCGGATGAAGCCCCAGAGGGTCTCCTTGTCGGTCGCGCCCGAAACGCTGGCGAGGTTCAGCAGCATCGAGAACGGCACCACCATGTTCGACGCGGGCACCTTGCCCTCGTGGATGTGCCAAACCGGGTTGGCGAACTGCGCTTTGGCGTCCTGATCGGGGAAGGCGCGCAGCTGTTGGTGGTACTCGTCCACCATCTTGGGGATCACGTCCCAATGCAGGCGTTTCGCCGTCTTCGGCTTTTGATACATGAAGTAGCTGAGGCTCTCGGTGGAGGCGTAGGTCAGCCACTCGTCGATGCTGATGCCATTGCCGGACGACTTGGAGATCTTCTGCCCCTTGTCATCAAGGAACAGCTCGTAAGTGAAGTGCTCGGGCTTGCGGCCGCCGAGGATCTCACAGATCCGGTCGTAGATCGGCGTGTTGGTGCTGTGATCCTTGCCATACATCTCGAAGTCCACGTCGAGCGCGGCCCAACGGGCGCCGAAATCGGGCTTCCACTGCAGCTTCACGTTGCCGCCCGTCACCGGCAAGGTCCACTCGCGGCCATCCTCGTCGTCGAAGGTGATGGTGTGGTTCTGCGCATCCACGTGCTTCATCGGCACGTAGAGCACCCGGCCGGTCTCGGGATGGATCGGCAGGAAGATCGAATAGGTCTGCTGGCGCTCCTCGCGGAGGCTCTTGAGCATGACCTTCATCACGTCGTCATAGCGCTCGCAGGCGCGTTTCAGCACCTCGTCGAACCGGCCTTCCTTGTAGAACTCGGTCGCGCTGATGAACTCGTAGTCGAAGCCGAAGGTATCGAGAAACCGCCGCAGCATGGCGTTGTTATGGTGGCCGAAGCTCTCGTGGGTTTCGAAGGGGTCGTACACGGAGGTCAGCGGGCGCTGCAGATCCTCGCGCAGCCGGTCCTGATTGGGCACGTTGCCGGGCACCTTGCGCATGCCGTCCATGTCATCGGAGAAGCATATGAGCTTGGTCGGCATATCCGAGATCACCTCAAATGCGCGGCGGATCATGGTGGTGCGCAGAACCTCGCCGAAGGTGCCGATATGCGGCAGGCCGGAGGGGCCATAGCCGGTTTCGAACAGCACGTAGCCCTTTTCCGGCGGGTTCTTCTCGATGCGTTTGAGCACGGCCCGTGCCTCCTCAAAGGGCCAGGCTTTGCTTTCCATCGCGATGTTCCGCAGGTCGGACATGGGTTTGTGCTTTCTCGTATCAGGTCTGGTCCGGGTTGCGCCCCATGCGCCACCCGCCGCCCGCTCCCTATTGCGGCGTTGCGGCAAGGTCAATAAAACAGGCGCATTGCAGCGGATAAGCAGACGAAAGAGGCCAGACGTGAGCGAAGATACCTCCTCGATGACATCGCAGGACTGCCTCGTGGCGGTGATGATCGCGGTTTCGGCCTCGGACGAGGCGATCCGGACGACAGAACTGCTCACAATCGAGCGGATCGTGAATCATCTGCCGGTCTTCGCGGACTATGACCTTGACCGGGTGCGCGGCGTCTCGGCCACCGTCTTCGATCTCTTCGAAGCAGAGGACGGGCTGGATGCGCTCTTCGGCCTGATCCGGGACGGGTTGCCTTCGCGGCTCTATGAAACCGCCTATGCGCTGGCCTGCGATGTGGCGGCTTCCGATGGCAAGCTGCAGGAGGCCGAGTTGGCCTTCCTTCAGGAGATGCGCTACGAGCTGAACATCGACCGGCTGCATGGGGCCGCGATCGAACGCGGCGCACGGGCGCGGCACCTCACTATCTGATCATCAAGGCCCGCGGCGGGCAGGCTTTTGGCTGGCTATCAGGCCGCCTCAGTCTTCGCGCCGGATGGAAGCTGCACCGCCTCGGTGCCGCCGATCTCGAGGCTGCGCGCGGCGGTCAGCACGGTGCTTGTGATCGAACCGATTTTGTCGAGCCGCTCTTCCAGTTCAGACTGGAACTTGTCCAGCTGGTCGATGATCGCAAGCAAGCTCTCGTTGTGGTCCGGCAGGCGGGCGCTCTCGATCTTGCACATCATCCGGGTGGTGGAGAGGCCGGCGATCAGGCGCTTCATGTCGCCCACGGCACGGCCAAAGACGATCGCCTCGCGTTCGACGGTGTGCAGATAGTCATCGGCCAGCTTGCGGTAGATCTGAGAAATCTCATGGAGCAGCGCCTTTTCGGCTGAGCGGTCAATGCCATCAGGCATCTCTCCGGTCTCGCCGTCGAACTGCACCCGGGCCTCCTCCATTACCCGGGCCGTGGCGCTGAGCATGCGGCTGCGGCTGACGGCATCGCGCAGGGTGGCAAAGGCGCTCTCCTCCCCGAGGATGAACTTGTCGACCCAGTCGGAAATCTCCTTCGACATCGAACCGTAATTGGAGGAAATCGCCGCAATCGGCCCGCCCGAGGCCTCGAGTCGGGAGGCGAGGATGCGCATGTTGTGCGGAACGGCCTCGATGGCATTGAAGGTTTCGCACAGCGCATTGGTATGGGCGATAGCCTCATTCACCGACTTAGCCACCTGTGAGAAGCGCAGCCCGCGCTCGCTGGCCTTGCGGCCCAGCTTTATATCCCGCGCAGCGAGTTCCTCGGCGAGACTTGATGCCATGAAGTGCTCGTAATCGGCATAGCCCAGTGTCTTGAGCCGCGCGACGATTAGCTCCGCACTCTCGGCGGGGGTGATCTGTTGCTCAGCCTCCAGCTTGAGGACCTCGGCATAAACCTTCGCCACAAGGTCGAAGGTCTCCCCTGAAGGCTTGATCCTGACAGAAAGGAACCCTCCCCCCGGCAGCGGCGAGGCCAGCGCGTAGACCCAGTAGTGCAGCCCGTCGGCAGAGCGGTTCTTCACGTAGCCGGAGACCATGCGCTCCGCCTTCAACCGCTCCCAGAAGAGGTGAAAGAAGCCCTTTGGCATGTCGGCATGGCGGATCACCTTGTGGGGTGCGCCGATCAGCTTTTCCCACGGGTACTCGGAGACCCTTTGAAAAATCGAGTTGCCAGACTGGATGACGCCCCGGTCATCGGTGCGCGAAAAGAAGATTTCGTCAAATTCGAATGGCGCCTCGCCCTTGCTGGGACGCTGCCTTTGACCTTCGGGTTCGGACATGGGACCTCCGCCGCTGCAACGTGGGCGAGCGGACTCGCCCCTTTGCATCAGCCTTACGCGACGAGGCTTTTTGAAAGGTTAACCGCAGGCCGGTCAGCCGGAATAAAGCGCTCCCCATCGCTCGATGAGCCGCAATTGCAGGTTCTTGGCGCGCTTGTTCCACGCGCTGGCCCCTTGCGGGCTCTCGCGTTCGGCCTTGCTCAGGCGATTGCGGCGCGGCTCGTCAGCCATAAACATCGCAAAGGCCAGATCGGTGCCATCGGGCGCCCGCACGAAGCCTGCCAGTGCGGAGACGAAGTTGAGCGTGCCGGTTTTGGCGACGATCTCCAGCGGGTGGCCATCGAGCACGTTTCCGGAGGCATTGCGCATCGGGATCGGCTTGAGCATCGGGCGCAGGGCCAGCTTTGGTGCGAGGGTCGTGAGCGCGTCGACCATCTCACGGCAGGAGATCTCGGAGGCATCGCCAAGGCCCGAGTGGTCGACGAACCGCGCCTTGCGGCTGCCGGTGCGGGCCGAGAGCCAGCGGCTCATGTCGCCCGCCGAGTCGCGCAGGCTGCGCGGCATGTTCCCGCCCCGCGCAGAAGCGGCCATGCCCACCACCTCGGCGGTGATGTTGGTGGAGAACTTCAGCATGTCGCGCATCACGGTCGAGAGCTCGTCGGAGAGCACGCGGGCCAGCACATCGCCGCCCGGACGGCGGGAGACCGGGTCACCAAGCTCCAGCCGGACCCCTTGTGCGGCGGCGAGGGCCTGAAACACCTCGCCCGCATAGGCACCCGGGTTGCGCACCGGCAGCCAGCGCGAGCCGCCTTTGCCCAGCGCGCGGTTGGCAACGGTCCAGCGGTCCACCCCGCCGCGCTGCTCGTAAGTGTAGACCGGCAGGCTGCGGTTGGCGACTTCCATCCGGGCAGAGCGCACCGTGGGGCGATACTTGTCGGAGCGGGCATCCATGGCCACCGAATAGCCGCTGCCTGCGCGCTTCCACTCGAAGTGGACGCGGTTGAAATTGAGGTTCAGCCCGGAGATGCCGGGCGAATAGCCCACGTGGTCGGGCTGCTCAGGGTCGATGGTGCGCAGGTGGGGCAGCGCGCCGTCGTAGATGCGCAGCCGCCCGGTGGCGCCGGTCACGCCCGCCTGACGCATCCGCGCGGCGAGGTCGGCGAGGCGGTTGGTGTCGAGAGTCGGATCGCCGGAACCGGCCAGCACGATATCGCCCTGCACCACCCCGCCCGAGACCGGGCCAGTGGCAATGACATCGGTTGCAAAGCGAAAGCCGGGGCCGAGCCGCTCCATCGCGTAGAGCGCGGTGATCGCCTTGGCGGTAGAGGCGGGCGGCAGGGGCAGTAGCGGGTTGTGCGCCTCCAGCACCTGCCCGGTGCGGGCATCGGCCACAACGTAACCCACCTTGCCGTCCAGCTTGGCGGCCTCGATCAGCGCCTCGGCGGCGGTGGAATGCCGCGCTTGCCCGTTCGAGCCAGAGGGCTTGGAGACGGGCCGGAGCGAGCGCTCGGGCGCCTCGGCAAGCGAACAGGAGGCGGCGGAGGTCAGCAGACCGGCCAGAACGAAACGGCGGGAGAGGGTGGGGGCAGCACTCATGGCGGCGACAAAAGCAAATGCCGCGCCGGGGCTCAAGCCTCCGTGCGCTGCGGCGTGATCACTTCTTCGCAGCCGCCCCGGCAGAGGCACGGGCCGCGCGGATGGCGGTGGAGGACTGATGGCTCATCGGGATGTTGATGAAGCACCATGCGGGCGGCGCGGCATGGGGCAGCAGGTGCGAGGCGGCGGCGGGCAGGCGGTAGGCAGCAAAGCGCTCCGCCGTCTTCGACATCCGGGCAGAGAGCCGCTGGCCGGGCCGCGCAATGACCCCCACGGGGACGGTAGCCATGATGTCTTGCCAGCGGTCCCAGCGGTGAAACTGCGCCAGATTGTCGGCCCCCATCAGCCAAGTGAACCGCACGCGCGGGTAGAGCCGCTGCAAACCGGCGAGGGTTTCGGCGGTGTAGCGCGTGCCGAGGCGGGCCTCGATGCCGCTGACTGTCACGCGCGGGTGCCGCACCAGCGCCTGCGCCTCGGCGATCCGGCTCGCCAGCGGCGCGGGGCCGCGGGCCTTGAGCGGGTTGCCCGGACTCACCAGCCACCAGACGGCATCCAGCCCGAAACGCTTCAGCGCCTCGCGGGTTACATGCACGTGGCCCTCATGCGCCGGGTCGAAGCTGCCGCCCAGAAGCCCCACCGCCTGCCCCGGCGCCGCATATGGAATATCCCATCTCATCCGTGGCTTGTTGCGCGGTGCCGCAGGGCCAAGTCAATGGAGTTCAGGCGTTTTCCGGCTTGACCGGGCAATTTGCCTGACCTAAGTCAGCGATCATGTTGACCGATATCGCCCGCATCCGCCGCTTCAACCGCGCCGTCACCACCGAGACCGGCGCGCTGGACGACAGCTTTCTTGGCCGGGGCCGCCCGCTGGGTGCCGCACGTGTGCTCAACGCCATCGGGCAGGCTGGCGAGGCCGGACGGGAGGTGGGCGATATTCGCGACTTTCTGGGGCTCGACAGCGGGCTGCTCTCGCGGCTGCTACGCGGGCTCGAGGGTGAAGGGCTGATCGAAGTCGGGCCGCATCCGGACGATGGGCGCAAACGGTTGGCCCGGTTGACCGTGCAGGGGCAGACCGAATTCGCGGCCTACGAGCAGCTCTCTGACGACCGCGCCGCGGGGCTTTTGGCGCACCACCCCCGCCCCCGCGCCCTGCTCGACGCGATGGACCTCGTGGCCTCGGCCCTCGGGCAGCACCGGATCGAGATCACGGTGGACGACCCCCAGGCCGAGGACAGCCGATATTGCCTTGAAGAATACTACGCTGAACTCGGCCGCCGGTTTGACACCGGGTTCGACGTAAACCTTTCCCGCGACCCCGATGCGGCTTCCATGCGTGTGCCGGTTGGCAGCTTCCTCGTTGCTCGCTCCGACGGGTTGCCGGTGGGCTGCGTGGGGCTGAAGGGCGGGCAGGCCTTTGGCGAGGTGAAACGCCTCTGGGTCGCCCCTGCCGCCCGCGGGCTGCGGCTGGCCACCCGGCTGATGGACGCGCTCGAAGACCACGCCCGGCGCCTGAACATGACGGTGCTGCGGCTCGATACCAACTCCGCCCTGCCCGAAGCGGTCGCGATGTATCGCAACGCCGGTTGGGCCGAGATCGATCGGTTCAACGACGACCCCTACCCCGACCACTTCTTCGAGAAGGTGCTTTGAGCGCCGTCACCACACGGCCCGCCACGGCAGAGGATGCTCCGGCCATCGCCGCGCTGCACCGGGCTACCCACGCCGAACACCTCGCGATGATCTTAGGCTACGCGGACGAGCCGTGGGACGCGCAGATCACCGCACATCTGACCGACCCAGAGGCCGAAGCCCCGCCCTTCACCGTGCTGGTCGCGGAACTCGGCGGGCATTTTGCCGGCCACATCGCGATGCACCCGATGCCCAACGTCACTGGCGGCCCGGCGGCGCATATCTCGGATATCTCGGTGCGGGCGGGAGACAGGGGATACGGGGTGGGCCGGGCGCTGGTGAAAGCCGCCGAGGCCGAGGCCGAGCGGCAGGGATTTTCGGCGGCCTTGGCGATGATCTGGCACGATAACACGGCCTCGCAGGCCTTCTTCGCGGCGATGGGCTATGCCTCGCAAACCGACAAGGCCCGCGGGATGGTGATCGCGGCAAAACGCATCGGACCGCCGCCGCCAGCGGCCAATGTAGACCGGCTCATGCTAGTCGGCGTCTTCGGCCTTTTGGCCTTCATCGCCGCAGCTTTGGGCTTTGGCTGGCTCTCCTAGGGCCAGATACCCCCATATTTCCCGCGCTAATCACGCTGCCGTAACGGCAAGCAGGTGGCGACTCATGCTACCCTTGCGTGCATTGACCCCTCGCCATTTCTCCCCGGGAGCACGACCATGAACCCGATTGACGCCTTCTCGCAGACCCTCAAGATCAACCCCAATGCCGCCAAGCTCATCTCAGCCGGGCTCGGCGTTATGGCCGCAGCTGCCATTCTCATCAGTTGGGGCAGCAACCTCGAAGACCTCCGCCTCGCCGCGACCTATGTGCTGGCCTTCGCCTGCGTCGTCACGCTGCTGGCCTTTATCGCCCGCAACAACCGGATGACCACGGTGCTCTCGTGGATCCTCGTTGCGGGCTTCGGCATGTTCGTGCTGGGGCTGGTGGGGTCGGTCTTTCGGGTGCCGCCCTCGCTGCCGCCCACGCCGTGCTACCTGCGCATTCTCTTCGAGCTGCCGGAGACCTGCATCGAGAACCTGCGCAATACCGACAATGACCTCCGCATCGGCAGCGCCGCACCGGTGCTTGCGCCAATCACTGGTCCGGAACGGCTGTGGCACGCGCAGGATGGTGTGACACCGGTGGCCACCGATCACGCGGGCCATGTGTTCTTGCAGTTCTCCACTCCGATCGACCGCGGCACGGCGACCGGCCTTGCCTCGGCCCTCCTCGGCCTCGACTGGAACGTGCAAGGCGCGGAGAAGGGCGGCGAGTTGGTCGACAAGGGGCCAACCACCAACGAGGTGCGCTACTTCAAAGCTGATGACCGTCAGGCGGCCATCGAGCTGGCACAAACCATCCACGGTCTGCACCCAGACACCCCGATCTACGTGCGCGACTTCACCCGGCTCGGCGCCTTTGTGAAAGACGGCACGCTGGAGGTCTGGCTGTCGCAGCCGCTCGACCCGGCGGCCTGAGCGGCACCCCGCCCCGCATGCGGCGGGACGGGGCCTTGGCTTCAGAGAAAAGTCACCCTGTCGGATGCCGGATATGGAGGCGCCTCTGGTGGCAACAGCCCCAGATCGCGCCTCAGATAGTCCGGCACCTCGGCGGCATCTGCGCTTGGCAGATTTGGCTCGCCGCGCCAGAGGCTCAGGTTCAGGCGGCTCCAAGCCTGCACTGGCCCGGTCAGAAATGTTGCAAAGCTCAAGGTCATTGCGTTGCTCTCCTTTGGTCAGGAAAGCCACTCACCGAGACAGGCAGATGACATGAACGAAAGATGGGCGCGCATGAAAAAGGCCGCGTCGGAAAGCGGCCTTCGGGTCATGCGATGATGCACTGAACGAACCGCTAGAAGGGGGCTACCCCTGCGAGATATGCGGATCGGTTCATCATCGGTCGCTCCTTGGTCCGATAGGTTTCGGTGCGCTTGGTAGCGGGCCGGGTGAGTCGAAGCAATATGCGCGGCGCATGTATTTGCCGCACGTGGCGCCTTTCCGCCCGATTGCCCTTTGCCGCCGCCTCCCCTATCTGTGCCGCAACACCAGTTTCGCGGAGGATTCCATGGCCAGCTATCAATACGTCTACCACATGGATGGCGTCTCCAAGACCTATCCGGGCGGCAAGAAATGCTTCGAGAACATCCGCCTCTCGTTCCTGCCGGGCGTGAAGATCGGCGTTGTCGGCGTCAACGGCGCGGGTAAATCCACGCTGATGCGGATCATGGCCGGGATCGACAAGGATTTCACCGGCGAGGCCTGGGCCGCCGAGGGCGCCAAGGTGGGCTACCTGCCGCAGGAGCCGCAGCTCGACGAGAGCCGCACGGTCCGCGAGAACGTGATGGATGGCGTGGCCGAGAAGAAGGCCATTCTCGACCGCTACAACGAACTCGCCATGAACTACTCCGATGAGACCGCCGACGAGATGGCGAAGCTTCAGGACGAGATCGACAGCAACAACCTTTGGGATCTCGACAGCCAGATCGACGTGGCGATGGAGGCCCTGCGCTGCCCGCCCGACGAGGCCATGCCCGAGAACCTCTCGGGCGGTGAGCGCCGCCGCGTGGCGCTGTGCAAGCTGCTGCTCGAAGCGCCGGACATGCTGCTGCTCGACGAACCGACCAACCACCTCGACGCCGAGACCATCGCCTGGCTCCAGCAGCACCTGATCGACTACAAAGGCACGATCCTGATCGTCACCCACGACCGTTATTTTCTTGATGACATCACCGGCTGGATCCTCGAACTCGACCGGGGCCGGGGCATCCCCTACGAGGGCAACTACTCGGCGTGGCTGGAGCAAAAGGCCAAGCGGCTGGAGCAGGAAGCGCGCGAGGACAAGTCGCGCCAGAAGACGCTGGAGCGCGAGCTGGAATGGATCCGCGCCGGCGCCAAGGCCCGACAGGCCAAGCAGAAGGCCCGGATCAACGCCTACGAAGACCTCGCCGCGCAATCCGAGCGCGAGAAGATCAGCCGCGCGCAGATCGTCATCCCCAACGGCCCACGCCTTGGCAGCAAGGTGATCGAGGTCGACGGGCTGCAAAAGGCCTATGGCGATAAGCTGCTGATCGAAGACCTCGAATTTGCCCTGCCCCCCGGCGGCATCGTCGGCGTGATCGGCCCGAACGGCGCCGGTAAATCCACCCTGTTCCGCATGCTGACCGGGCAGGAACAGCCCGATGAGGGCAGCGTGGAATACGGCGACACGGTGAAGCTGAGCTACGTCGACCAGTCGCGCGATGCACTGGACGCGGGCAAGACCGTCTGGGAGGAGATCTCCGGCGGCGCCGAGGTAATCGAACTGGGCGATGCGAGCATGAACTCCCGCGCCTATTGCTCGGCCTTCAACTTCAAGGGCGGCGACCAGCAGAAGAAGGTGGGGCTCCTGTCGGGCGGTGAGCGCAACCGCGTCCACATGGCCAAGCTGCTGAAAAGCGGCGGCAACGTGCTGCTGCTCGACGAACCAACCAACGATTTGGACGTGGAAACCCTGCGCGCCCTTGAAGACGCGCTGGAAGACTTCGCCGGCTGCGCCGTCATCATCTCCCACGACCGCTTCTTCCTCGACCGCCTCTGCACCCACATCCTCGCGTTTGAGGGCGAGGCCCATGTCGAATGGTTCGAGGGCAACTTCGAAGCCTACGAGGAAGACAAGGCGCGCAGGCTCGGGCCAGATGCGCTGGAGCCGAAGCGGGTGAAGTACAAAAAGTTCGTGAGGTGATCCTTGCGCCTCACGGCGTCTCTGAAGCGTAAGATCGGCGGCGGCATCGCCCTCGCCGGCCTTGGTGGGTTGTTCCTCACGGGCAGCACGTTCGACCTGTTTGGCAAGCCGATCGATCCGCGGGAACCGGCGATCTACGTGTTCTTCGCTTGTATTCTTCTCGGAGTTTTTGGCGCGGCGTTCACCAGCCTGTCCGTTCGGTCGTCCCTCATTGCCACATTCTGCGTCGGTCTTGTCTTCGGTGGTGTCTTTCTGCTGGGGAAGCGCTCCCGCGGAGAGTTCTGAAGAACCGGAAGACGAACGTTGTCGATAGACCCTGCTCCACGAGCATGCAGGTTTTCAGGTGCCGTATCGTCGGCGCGACCCGTTGCGAGTTGGGATAAGCCTCGGCCTACGCCGCCTCTCCGAGATTTCCGTTTAAGAACGCCGCGCTCCAGTCTGGTTGAACCCGCCCCAAACGCACCTCCCGGTGGATCGACGACGCCTCCCAATCCGTCGCCCTCTGCACCAGCCCATGCTTCACCGGGTCCGCCCAGCAATAGCGCACCTGCGCCTCCACTTCCGCCTCATCCCCGCAGTGATGCTCCCGGAAACGCTTCTGCCACAGGCC
The DNA here is from genome assembly GCF_052828525.1 of Vannielia sp. SX4. The sequence continues at coordinate 1,111,604 of NZ_CM128247.1, read as the reverse complement.
CGCCTCGCCCTTCCGGAACAGTCCTCGCTGCGCTTCGGCGTCCGCCACCGGCCAGGGCGGCACCAGTCCGGCCCGGCGCACATCTCGCGAGAACTGGGCTTTGATACTCCCCCAGCGTTGCGAATAGTTCGGGTCGTCTTCGGGGAAGCGCAGCACCGCGTGGAGGTGATCGGGCAGGACGACGAAGGCGAGGATGTCGAAGGGGCGGTAGCTCTTCACGTGCGCAACGGCGGCGCGGAGCACGTCGAGCGCGTCGATCAGCAGGGTGGAGCCGCGCTCGGCCAGGCAGACCGTGAAGAACACGGGGGTGTTCGGGGTGCAGGGGCGGATGTAGGCGGACATGCCCCCAATCCTGCCGCATCCCGGTTAACGTGCGGTTAGCTGCCCGCCGGAACCACCCATGCCCCACAGGCGTTCTCCTCTCAACCAGCGACAACCCGGAGAACCGCCATGAAAGGCATCCTTGCTTGGGCGATCGGCATCCCGATCCCCATCATCGTTATCCTGTATCTGATCGACGTGTTTTGAGTGCCTCGGCGGGGCGGCGCAGTGTCGCCCTGCCCGCCTAGAGCCGGATCACGTAGTCCTTCCGGGTGGTCTCGATCACCTCCCATGTGCCGACGAACCCCGGACGCAAAACAAAGCTGTCGCCGGGGCCGACCTCCACCGCCGCGCCGCCCTCTTCGGTGATGACCGACCGGCCCGAGAGAATGCGGCAATACTCCCATTCATCGTAGGAAATGCGCCATTTGCCCGGCGTTGCCTCCCAGACCCCGGCATAGAGCCCATCGCGCTCCTCGACGTTCCATGTGCGGAACCGGGGCGCGCCGGAAATCACCCGGTCGGGCGCCGGGGCATCCTCTTCGGGAACGATGCCATCGGTGGTGATCCGAACCAGCATATCCATTGATCTCTCCCTGCTGCACAGCGCGAGACTAACGCCTCGCGACCCGCACTCCCAGCCCGGCGATCACGGCGAATTTTCTTGAGTTCTCACGGGTCTGCGGCTACACGCACTCCCGCTACCTTCTACTCGACCCACTGTCTCCCTTACCGGCCAGTCTCGATCTAGACGCTCTGGCCAGGCCGCCGCAACACCGTGGGCGGCACCCATTGGAGAAGACAGATGCCCAACGGCACCGTGAAATGGTTCAACCCCACCAAAGGCTTCGGCTTCATCGCGCCCGACGAGGGCGGCAAGGACGTGTTCGTGCACATCTCCGCCGTCGAGCGTGCTGGCCTGACCGGCCTGAAAGACGATCAGAAGGTTTCGTTCGACCTCGAATCCGGCCGTGACGGCCGCCAGAGCGCGACCAACCTGACCCTGATCTGAGCCACCGGCCAGATGACAAATCCGGAAGGGCGCCCCCGTGGCGCCCTTTTTTCTTTGGTCACCGTGCCCGCGCTGCTAAGCTCCGTGCATTCATTTTGGAAGCACAAGGAATTGCACAATGACCACCCAAGGAGGGTTCTCGATCGCCGTTTCGGGCGATGGCATCATGTTCGGCATGTTCATCACCGATGGCATGGCCCGTTGGGGCGATGAGGTGACGATGTATGACCACTCCGCTGCCGTTCAGGGCTTTCGGCAGGCGGAGGCCAAGCTGGGTGAGAGCGGATTTGGCGACAAGGGCTCGCAGGAGTTGGCCAAGAAGATCCGCGCCCATGACGCCAACCCGCCCAAGATCGACATCAAGGTGCATTTCGCCAAGTTCGGCGAGACCGAGATTTGCATCATCGCCGGCAACGGCCACACGCGGGTGGTGAAGCTCGACAAGTCGAAGCAGGATTGGCAGACACTGGAGCACGCGCTCGAAGAGTGCTTCAAGGCGGTCGACGAGATCCGCGGCAAGAAGCCGGCGCGGCCCCGGTTCATCCAGCGCCCGAAGGCTCCGGCGGTCTCGTAACTGTCAGTCGTCGAGCACGAAGGTCACCATCAGGCCGACTCGGTACTCCGAGATCTTGCCGCCATCGACGGTGACTTTCATGTCTTTCACCCATGCGCCCTGAACGTTCTTCAGGGTCTCCGATGCGCGGGCGATGCCCCTTTCGGTGGCGTCGTCGAAGGAGGTGGGGGACGACGAAATGATCTCGGTGACACGTGCGACAGACATGGCTCTCTCCCTTTTGTTTCAAGGGATAGCACCTAGCCCGGATCATGCAGCGGACCAGTCGACCCCTTCGGCATGGGCGACCTCCAGCCGACCATCGGGCCAGGGATGGCAGAGGGCCTGGGCCTCGGAGAGATTGCCGCCGCACCAGAGCGGCCACTCGTGGGGCGCAAGGATTACCCCCATGCGGTGATGGACCGGCGCCACATCGCCATTGGGCGCGCAGGTGACTGTAGCGACCTGCGCCAGTTCGGCCCCGTTCGGCGCCGTCCAGACATCCCAGATCGCCGCGAAGCCCAGCAGGCTGCCGTCTTTCGGGGCAATCCGCCATGGCTGCTTGCGGCGGGCCTTCCCTGTCCACTCATACCAGCCGTCGCAGGGCACCACGCCGCGCCGGGTGTTCTCGAAGGCAGATTTGGCGAAAACCGTCTCCGAGCGGGCGTTAACAATCGTTTCCATCACCGGGCGGCCGCGCGCGTTAACCCGGCCCACCGGGATCATCCCCCAGCGCATCAGCCGCAGTGCCGCGCCATCCCAGACCACCACCTGCTGCCCCGGCGCGATGTTGGCCCTCGGCCCCTGCCCTTCCGGCCAGTCACCGCCGAAGGCCTCGGCCACTTCGGCCCCCGGACGGGTCAGAAAGAGCCGCCCCGGCATCGGCCTCAGTCCAGCGGTTTCAGAACGTAATGCCCAGGTGCTACTTCATCGTAAACGGAGGGTGCAGGCTCGTGCCCGACCGGAAAGACCGGCGAGGGTATCGGCTTGAAGTTGAGGTCCCGCTCGCTCTTGCGCTGGCGCGGATCGGCCACCGGCACGGCCTTCATCAGGTCGCGGGTGTAGGGGTGCTGCGGGTCTTCGAAGATCGCCGCACGCGGGCCGATCTCGACGATCCGGCCGAGATACATGACCCCGACCTGATGGCTCACGCGCTCCACAACGGCCATATCGTGGCTGATGAACAGGAGCGAGATGCCCAACTCCGCCTGAAGCTCGATGAGCAGGTTCAGCACCTGCGCTTGGATTGAAACGTCGAGTGCCGAGACAGCCTCGTCGGCGATGATGAGCTTGGGGTTCAGCGCGAGGGCGCGGGCGATGGCGACGCGCTGGCGCTGACCGCCCGACATCTCGTGCGGATAGCGGCGCAGGAAGCTGCGGGGCAGTTCGACCCTGTCGAAGAGTGCGGCCACACGGTCCTGCACCTCGGAGCCTTTGGCGAGGTTGTAGTTGAGGATCGGCTCGGCGACCTGATCCATCAGCCGCATCTGCGGGTTGAGCGAGGCGAAGGGGTCCTGAAAGACCATCTGCATATCGGCCCGCGCCCGGCGCAGCTCGCGCGGGTTCATCGCGAGCACATCCTTGCCGCCAAGGGTCACAGACCCCGATTGCGGCTCCACCAGCCGCAGGATCGAGCGCCCGCAGGTTGACTTGCCGCAACCGGATTCGCCAACGAGAGACAGGGTTTCGGAGGTCTTGAGGCTGAAGGAGACATCCTCCACCGCATGCACATTGGCCTGCGTGCGGCGCAGCAGCCCGCCCTTGACCGGGAAGCGGGTGGTGAGGTGCTGCACATCGAGCAGAACCTTGCGCTCGGAGGCGGGCACGACCGGGTGCGCCTCGATCTCGCGGCCCATGATCTTGAGCGGCTCCGGCTCGCTCTTGCCCTCCATCTCGCCCAGCTTGGGCACGGCAGACAGCAGCGCCTGGGTGTAAGGATGCTGGGGCGCCTCGAAGATCTGCTCGACCGGCCCTTCCTCGACCTTGTTGCCCTTGAGCATAACAACCACACGGTCGGCAACCTGCGCCACCACGGCCATGTCGTGGGTGATGAAGAGCACGGCGGTGCCGGTCTCGCGCTTGAGCCGGTCGATCAGGGCAAGGATCTCGGCCTGAATGGTCACGTCAAGCGCGGTGGTGGGCTCGTCGGCGATGAGCAGGCGCGGTTTGCAGGCCAGCGCCATGGCGATCACCACGCGCTGGCGCATGCCGCCGGAAAGCTCGTGCGGATACTGCTTGAGCCGCCGCTCTGGCTCGGGGATGCGCACGCGCTTCAGCAGCTCCAGCGCCTCGGCGGCGGCGGCCTTCTTGCTGAGGTTCTTGTGCACCCGCAGCCCCTCGGAGAGTTGCCGCTCGATAGTGAATACCGGGTTCAGCGCGCTCATCGGCTCCTGAAAGATCATCGCGATCTCGTTGCCGCGAATGTCGCGCATCAGCTTGTTCTCGGCCTCGGAGACATCGAGTGCCTTGCCGTTCTCGCGGCGGAACTTGAGCGCCCCATTGGCGATGCGCCCGCCGCCGAACTCCACCAGCCGCATCAGCGACAGCGAGGAGATCGACTTGCCCGAGCCGCTCTCCCCCACGACACAAAGGGTCTCGCCGGGATCGATGTGGAAGGACACGTCTTCCACCCCCACGACCAGACCGTCGTTGGTATCGAACTCCACGCGCAGGTGGCTGACATCCACCAGTGGCTGCTTTTCGGTTTCGTCGAGCATGATCTGTCCCCTGTTTGGGTCAACTCTATGCCATGACGCGCAATTCTCAATGCCCCGCGCATCCGCCGTAGCGGCAGGTGCTTGCCATTTCCCGGGCAGGGGTAAAAACTTTGGCGGAGAGGCCGCGCGATTGGGCCGGAAAAGGATTGGAGAGCCAGATGGACCGTTACGACCGCGACATGCGAGGCTATGGCCCCCGCCCGCCCAACGCAGCATGGCCGAACGGCGCCAAGGTCGCGGTGCAGTTCGTGCTGAACTACGAGGAAGGCGGTGAGAACAATATCCTGCATGGCGATGAGGCCTCCGAGGCCTTTCTGAGCGACGTGATCGGCGCGGTACCCTGGCCGAACCAGCGGCACTGGAACATCGAATCGATGTATGAATACGGCGCTCGCGCGGGCTTCTGGCGGCTGCACCGTCTGTTTACCGCGATGAAGATTCCGCTGACCGTTTACGGCGTGGCCACCGCGCTGGCCCGCTCCCCCGATCAGGTCGCCGCCATGCGGGAGGCCCGGTGGGAGATTGCCAGCCACGGCTACAAGTGGATTGATTACAAGGACTTCTACGAAGCCGAGGAGAAGGAGCACCTTGAGAAGGCAATTGCCCTGCACCGCGAGGTGGTGGGCGCGAGGCCGCGTGGGCTCTACGTGGGCCGCTGCTCGGAGAACACCGTGCAGATTGCGACCGAACTGGGCGGCTTTGCTTATTTGTCAGATAGTTACGCCGACGACCTGCCCTACTGGGTGCATATCTCCGGCAAGGACCAACTGATCATCCCCTACACGCTGGAGGCCAATGACATGCGCTTCACCACCGCCTCGGGCTTTGGTGATGGCGAGCAGTTCGAGCGCTATCTGAAAGACACCTTCGATGTGCTCTACGCCGAGGGTGCGGCGGGTGCGCCGAAGATGATGAACATCGGCCTCCACTGCCGTCTCGCGGGCCGCCCCGGACGCCTGATGGCGCTGAAGCGCTTCATCGACCATGCGATGGCCAAGGAGGGCGTGTGGTTTGCCCGCCGGATCGACATTGCCCGACACTGGACGATGACCCACCCGCCCAAAAAGATGTCGGCCCGCCCGAGCCAGATGGACCTGACCACCTTCACCAACCGCTTCGGCTCGATCTTCGAGCATTCTCAATGGGTTGCCGAACGCGCCCACAAGCTCGAACTCGGCCCGGCGCATGACACGCCGGAGGGTATCCACAACGCGATGGCCCGGGTTTTCCGCCGCGCCAGCGAGGACGAGCGCCTCGGCGTGCTGCGCGCGCACCCCGACCTCGGCGATGCGATCACCAAGGCTGACCGGCTGACCGATCATTCCAACGCCGAACAGCAGGGCGCGGGCCTGACCGCGCTGACCGACGAAGAACGCCGCGAGCTGACCGACCTCAACGAGCGCTACGTGGCGAAGAACGGCTTTCCGTTCATCATCGCGGTGAAAGACCACGACAAGGCGGGCATCATCCGCAAATTCCATGAACGAATGAATAACAGCAAGGGCGAGGAGATGGCCGAGGCCTGCTACCAGGTCGAGCGGATCGCCCTGCACCGGCTGTACGGGATGGATTGGACCTGAGCCCAACCCGCTGGCAAGGCGCGCAAAACAAGCGGCCGGGCAACGGTGCTGCCACATCGGCCCGGCCCCCCCTCGCACTTAACTCGCACCGCTCAAAGGCGGGTGGGACACCCTTTTTTGGCCCGGGGCTGGCCGATGTGATGGGGGTTGATGATGAGATACCAATGGACCGGCTCGCCGGGGGCCTGCGCCTTGGAATAGGAGCAGCCAGCGGGGGTGGTGTACCACTGACCCTGATAGCCGGCCGGAGGGCGCGGGTTGGACTTGGCCTTGCCGAAGGCCGAGGCGCCGCCGGAGAAGGCGAGAGCGGCGGCAACGGCGAGGGCTGCGATCTTGGCGGGACTCTTCATGCAAGCGGCTCCGATGGCTGGTTCTGCGTTGCCACTGGGTATGGCCCGCAACCGCGATGAAGAGCGGGCGAGAATGCGGCATCAATGCGCCGCTGCGCTAAGGTTTTAAGGGTATTGGAGAGTTTTGGTGGAGCCGATCGGGATCGAACCGACGACCTCGTCATTGCGAACGACGCACTCTCCCAACTGAGCTACGGCCCCACTGGCGCGGTATTTGGGATATGCCGCCCGGCGTGTCAAGCCGGGGCGTGCTGGCGGGCGAAGGCGATGATGTCGGCGGCGGCGCGGGCCCCGGCGAGACGGGCGACCTCGCGGCCGCCGGAAAAGAGGATCAGCGCGGGGATGCCGCGGATGGCGTAGGCGCCTGAGGCCTCGGGGAAATCCTGCGTGTTCACCTTGGCCAGACGGGCGCTGCCCGCGAGTGCCTGTGCCGCATTTTCGAACTCCGGGGCCATCATGCGGCAGGGGCCGCACCAGGGCGCCCAGAAATCGACCAGCAGGGGCAATGTATCTGTTTTCACGGCCTTTTTCAGGCCCGCCGGGTCGAGCGCGAAGGGCTTGGCCGGGGCCAGCCGCGCGCCGCAGGTGCCGCATTTGGGACCGGCAGAAAGCTTGCTGGCCGGAAGGCGGTTTCCGGCGGTGCAGGACGGACAGACAAGGGTGTGGGTGGCGGGCATCTCAGGGGCCTCAAAACATATTCTGTATGTCGAATATATGTGCGACGCGAAGCGGTTCAAGAGCGGCGCACGGTGGGGTCAGAAAGGGGCGTTAACCGTGGCGGAGGGGCGATGCACAAGTGATGCACAACCGATGCACATTCCATGCATACGCACGTATGGGCGGGGCGGCGTTAACTAATGCAGCGTACGGTGGGCCAGTTTGCGGGCTGTCGTCCTCGGGCGGACCCGAGGACGATGCTGATGGACAGACGGGAAGCCGGGAAAGCCCACCCTACTCGGCGGCTTCGGCGTAGCTTTCGACCGGCGGGCAGGTGCAGATCAGGTTGCGGTCGCCGGCCACGTTGTCGACCCGGCCCACGGGGGGCCAGTATTTGTCGACCCGGAAGCTGCCCGGAGGGAAACAGCCCTGCTCGCGCGGATAGGGGCGCTCCCACTCGGCGACGAGGTCGTTCACCGTGTGGGGGGCATGCTTGAGCGGGTTGTCATCGGCAGGCATGTCGCCCGCCTCGACCGCCGCGATCTCGTCACGGATGGCGAGCATGGCGGTGATGAAGCGGTCGAGCTCGGCCTTGGTTTCGGACTCGGTGGGCTCCACCATCAGCGTGCCCGCGACGGGCCAGCTCATGGTGGGGGCATGGAAGCCGCAATCCATAAGGCGCTTGGCGATGTCGTCGACGGTGACGCCAGCTTCGGCGAAGGGGCGGGTGTCGAGGATGCACTCATGGGCGACGCGATTGTTGCGGCCTTTGAAGAGCACATCGTAGGCACCGTTGAGGCGGGCGGCGATGTAGTTGGCCGAGAGGATCGCGACCTTGGTGGCCTGCGTCAGCCCCGCGCCGCCCATCAGCAGGCAGTAGGCGTAGCTGATGGGGAGGATCGAGGCGGAGCCGAAGGGGGCGGCGGAGACCGGGCCGGTCTGACCGCCGGTTTCGGGGTGGCCGGGGAGGTAGGGCGCGAGGTGCGATTTGACGCCGATGGGGCCCATGCCGGGGCCGCCGCCGCCGTGGGGGATGCAGAAGGTCTTGTGCAGGTTCAGGTGCGACACGTCCGAGCCGATCTCACCGGGCTTCACGAGGCCGACCATCGCGTTGAGGTTGGCGCCGTCGAGATAGACCTGCCCGCCGTGCTTGTGGGTGATGTCGCAGACCTCGCGCACGGTGTCCTCGAAGACGCCGTGGGTGGAGGGATAGGTGATCATCACCGCGGCGAGCTTGTCACCGGCGGCCTCGGCCTTGGAGGTGAAATCTTCGAGGTCGATGTCGCCGTTCTCGGCGGATTTGACGACCACCACTTTCATTCCGGCCATCTGGGCCGAGGCGGGGTTGGTGCCGTGGGCGGAGGTGGGGATGAGGCAGATATCGCGGTCTTCGCCATTGGCCTCGTGGTAGGCGGCGATGGTCAGGAGCCCCGCGTATTCGCCCTGGGCGCCGGAGTTGGGCTGGAGTGACATCGCGTCGTAGCCGGTGATCTGGCAGAGGCGGCCCGAGAGCGACTCCAGCATCTCGGTGTAGCCTGCGGCCTGTTCCTTGGGAGCGAAGGGATGCATGGCGGCGAAGGCGGGCCAGCTGATCGGATCCATCTCGACCGCCGCATTGAGCTTCATGGTGCAGGAACCGAGCGGGATCATGGCGCGGTCGAGCGCGAGGTCACGGTCAGCGAGGCGGCGCATGTAGCGCATCATCTCGGCCTCGGCCCGGTTCATCTGGAAGATCGGGTGGGTGAGGTAATCGGAGGTGCGCAGCAGCTCTTCGGGCAGCGCGGGGGTGCCGCCCTTGGCGGTTTCGCTGATGCCGAAGGCGCGCCAGACGCCCTCGATGATCTCGGGGGTGACGGTTTCATCGGCGCTGATGCCGATGCGGCCCTCGGGGAGCTTGCGCAGGTTGATGCCCTCGGTCTCGGCGGCGCGGAGGATGGCGCCTTGGAGCGGGCCTGCCTCGACGGTGATGGTGTCGAAGGGGTTCTCGGGCCTGACGGTAAAGCCAGCCTCGCGGAGGCCGCTGGCGAGTTCGGCGCAGCCAAGGTGGACGCGCTCAGCGATGGCGCGCAGACCTTTGGGGCCGTGGAAGACGGCATAGAAGCTGGCCATGACGGCGAGCAGGGCCTGTGCGGTGCAGACGTTGGAGGTGGCCTTCTCGCGGCGAATGTGCTGCTCGCGGGTTTGCAGGCTGAGGCGGTAGGCCTTGTTGCCGCGGCTGTCGACCGAGACGCCGACGATCCGGCCGGGCATCTGGCGCTTGAAGCCGTCCTTGCAGGACATGAAGGCAGCGTGGGGGCCGCCGTAGCCCAGCGGCACGCCGAAGCGTTGGGCAGAGCCGACGGCAATGTCGGCGCCCATCTCGCCGGGGGCCTTGAGAAGCGTCAGGGCGAGCAGATCAGTGGCGATGACGGAGACGGCCTTGGCCTCGGTCAGGGCGGCGCATTCGGGCGAGAAGTCGCGCAGGCCGCCGGTGGTGCCGGGGTATTGGAAGAGTGCGCCGAAGACTTCGGCGGGCTTCAGATCATCGGGCGCGCCGACCACCACCTCGATATCGAGCGGTTTGGCGCGGGTCTGCACCACGGCGATGGTTTGGGGGTGGCAATTCTCGTCGACGAAGAAGGTGGTGGCCTTGGACTTGGCGACCCGCTGGGCCATCACCATCGCCTCGGCGGCGGCGGTGCCTTCATCGAGCAGGGAGGCGTTGGCGACCTCAAGCCCGGTGAGGTCTGTCACCATGGTCTGGAAGTTCAGCAGGGCTTCGAGACGGCCCTGGGCGATTTCGGGCTGGTAGGGGGTGTAGGCGGTGTACCACGCCGGGTTTTCGAGGATGTTCCGCTGGATCGCCGGGGGCGTGATGGTGCCGTAGTAGCCCTGCCCGATGAGGTTGGTCATGACCCGGTTCTTGGCGGCGATCTTGCGCATCTTCACCAGCAGGTCGCCCTCGGTCATCGGCGCCCATGGCAGCGGATCGGACTGGCGCAGGCGCTTTGGCACGGTCTGGTCGATCAGCTCGTCGAGGGAAGACACGCCCAGCACCTCCAGCATCTCGGCCATTTCCTCGGGCGAGGGGCCGATGTGGCGCCGGTTGGCGAAGTCGTAGGGATCGTAGGCGGTGGGGGTGAAGGGCATGTGGGCCTCGGCGTTCGGGTCAGGGGGCAGCTCATGGCGCGCGCGGGCGCCCGCTTGGCATCTGCGGTGCGGACCGGGAGGGCCGAAGAGCCGCCCCCGGTCCGGCGCGTCAGGAGATCAGATCCTGATAGGCGTCTTCATCCATGTAGGCGTCATACTCGGCCATGTCGGCGGGCTTGATCTTGAAGAACCAGGCCTCGCCCATCGGGTCTTCGTTCACCAGTGCGGGGTTGTCGGTGAGGGCATCATTGACGGCCACGATCTCGCCGTCGAGCGGGGCGACGATATCGGAGGCGGCCTTGACGCTCTCGATCACCACCACCTCGTCGCCCTTGGCGACCTGGGTTTCGAGCTCGGGGAGTTCGACGAACACCACGTCTCCCAGCTGGGTCGAGGCGTGTTCGGTGATACCGACGACGATGAGGTCATCTTCGGGGCGGAGCCATTCGTGGTCTTCAGTGAATTTCATGGGCGTGGTCCTGTTGGTCAGCGTTTGTAGGTGGAAGGTTGGAAGGGCATGGGCGCGCAGGCAAGGGGCATGCGCTTGCCGCGCAGCTCGGCGGTGATCTGGGTGCCGGGTTCTGCCAGCTCGGTGGGCAGGTAACCCATCGCGACGGGGCGCTGGAGGCTGGGGGCGAAGGCGCCGGAGGTGATAACGCCTGCCGGCTCGGTGGCCTCTTCGGAGGCGAAGAGCTGAACGCCCTCGCGCATCGGTGCGCGGCCTTCCGGCAAGAGGCCGGTGCGCAGGCGCTCGGGGCCGGTCTCCAGCTGGGCCGCGATGATCTCGGCCCCCGGATATCCGCCCGCGCGGGCGCCGCCGGGGCGGCGGGCCTTGGAGAGCGCGAAGGTGAGCGCGGCCTCGACGGGGGTGGTGCCCTCGTCGATGTCATGGCCGTGGAGCGGCAGCCCGGCTTCGAGACGGAGCGAATCACGCGCGCCGAGGCCGATGGGCTCGCAGGCCTCGTGGGAGAGCAGCTTGCGGGCAAAGGCCTCGGCCTGCGAGGCAGGCACGGAGACCTCGAAGCCATCCTCGCCGGTGTAGCCGGAGCGGGAGATCCAGAGATCGCCATAGGAGGTTTCGACCTCGGCCACATCCATGAACCGGGCGGGCACGGCGCCGGTGGCGGCCTCCAGCACAGCCTCGGCGGCGGGGCCTTGCACGGCGAGAAGGGCGCGGTCTTGCAGCGGCTCGATCTCGAGCCCGGCGCGCCGCATGTGGGCGATGTCGGCCTCGGCGTTGGCGGCGTTGACCACCAGCAGCAGGCGGTCGCCGTAGTTGGCCACCATCAGGTCATCGAGGATACCGCCCGCGTCGTTGGTGAAGAGCGCATAGCGCTGGCGGCCGGGCTTGAGGCCGGCGATATCGACCGGCACGAGGGCTTCAAGCGCCTCGGCGGCCCCTGCCCCGCGCAGGATGACCTGCCCCATGTGGCTCACGTCGAAGAGCCCGCAGGCGGCGCGGGTGTGCAGGTGCTCCTTCATCACGCCGGGGGCGAATTGCACCGGCATCTCCCAGCCAGCGAAGGGTACCATCTTGCCGCCCAACTCCTCGTTCAGCGCGTAGAGCGGTGTGCGTTTCAGATCCGTCAATGTTGCCCCCTTCAAGACACAGCCCGGCACGGCGCCCGCCGTGCGTTTCGGTGCCCCCTCTGTCCTTTCGCCTGAGATCGCTATCCCTTCGGCGGGCCTTGCGGCCACTCTCCAGAGTCCTTTTCTCCGTCCGGTCCTTGGGCCTGAGAGTTTACCGGGGCGGTTGCTCCTTCGGCACCGGCGCGAGGCCGGATTCTCCTCGGACGGGGTGGTGCATGGTTAGCGCGGCGCGGGCGGCTGGACAAGATGGCTTGAGACCGACAGGTTGCGCAGCATGAGCGACGCCTATTTTTTCGGCTATGGAAGCCTTGTGAACCGCGCCACGCATATTCACGCGCCGTCTTTCCCCGCACGGCTGCGGGGTTGGCGGCGGGTCTGGAAGAGCACGGTGCTGCGGGATGTGGCCTTTTTGAGCGCGGAGCCGTGGGACGGCTCGGTGCTGGAGGGGCTGGTGGCCCATGTGCCCGGCGGCGACTGGGCGGCGCTGGATGTGCGCGAGCGGGCCTATGGGCGGCACGAGGTTTCGGCGCATTGCGAGCATGAGGCCGGGGAGGTCCGGGTGGAGGTTTATGCCGTTGCGCCCGAGCATATGGCGGCGGATGCGGCCCACCCGGTGTTGCTGAGTTACGTGGATACGGTGGTGCAAGGCTTTGCCGATGTGTTCGGCGAGGCGGGCGCGCTGCGATTCTTCGAGACCACGGCGGGCTGGCCGCCGGTGGTAGTGGATGACCGGGCCGCGCCGATCTACCCGCGGGCAACCGAGGTGAGCGCGCAGGAGCGCGACTTCGTGGATGCGGGGCTGCGCCGGCTCGGGGTGGAGAAGGTCGCGGCCCCGGTCAGGGCGTGACGACGCCGTTCTCTTCGCCATCCCAGTAGTGGATGTGCTCGGCGTCGACCCGGATCAGCAGCAGGCCGGGCGTGTCGATGCCCTGTTTGAACCAGTATTCGAGGTCGGGCACCCAGTGGTCTTGCAGCGCGGCGCGGTCATTGGTGAGCGTGGCGCGGCCCTGAACGTGGACCATGGCGCCCGGCTTGCCGACCAGCCCGAGCACACCGCCTGTGCCCTGAAAGGCGAGGCCGACGCGGGGATCGGCGCGGATGTGGCGGGTCTTTCGGGTGTCGTCGAGGCTGTAGAACCAGCTTTCGCCGCGATAGGCGACATCGCCGTTCGAGCTCATCGGACGGGCGGCGACGCGACCGTCTTCGGCGAGGGTTTCCATCATGCAGAAATCGAATTTCGCCATCAGCTCGGCGACTTCGGGCAGGGTCTTGGTGGCCATGTCGGCGTTCCTCGCGGCGCGGGATGCGCCAGTTGAGGGAGGAACGCGCGACGGGGGTGAAGGTTGCCATGAGGAACGGCGCGCCTTGCAGCGCCGGCCCGCGGGGTGGCGCCCGCAACGGCTGTGAATGGCACTTTATCGTGCCGTGGTAGCTCAAGTATCGTGGTCCGCCCCAACCTCACCAAAGCGCCGCCCCGGGGGGCGGGTCGGCGCTGCACGGCGCCTTCGGCTTGATTCCGTGCAGGCTTCTTTGATCAGCCCGGCTTGCGCGCCAGCAGCGGCATCACATCGGCCATCTCCGGCCCGCGCTCGCGGCCTGTCACCGCCTTGCGGAGCGGCATGAAGAGGCCCTTGCCCTTGCGGCCGGTGGCCTCTTTCACGGCGGAGGTCCACTCGCTCCAGGTCGCGTCGGTGTAGGGCGGCTCGCCGAGCATGGCGAAGGCCTCGCGCACGAAATCGGCGTCTTCCTCGGCGATGAGCGGGGTCGCGCCCTCGGAGAAGAGTTTCCACCAATCCTGAAGATCGGCCTTCACGGTGATGTTCTCGCGGGCCACGGCCCAGAAGCGCTCGGCCTGATCGGCTGGCACGCCCAGTGCCTCGATCTCGCCCGCCACGGCAGAGAGCGGCTGGGCGGCGAGGTGGCGGTGGGTGAGCGGGAAGAGATCTTCCACGTCGAACTTGGTGGGGGCGGAGCCGAACTTGGTGAGGTCGAAGCCTTCGATCAGCTCGTCATGGCTGGCGCGCAGCTCGACCGGGTCGGCGGAGCCGAGGCGGGCCATGAGCGAGAGCAGCGCCATCGGCTCGACACCACGCTCGCGCAGGTCGCGCAGGGCCAGCGTGCCGAGCCGCTTGGAGAGCGCCTCGCCCTGCGGGCCGGTGAGCAGCGAGTGGTGGGCGAAGCTCGGCACGGTGCCGCCGAGCGCCTCGATGATCTGGATCTGGGTCGCTGTGTTGGTCACGTGGTCGGAACCGCGCACCACGTTGGTGATGCCCATCTCGGTATCGTCGACCACGGAAGCCAGCGTGTAGAGCACCTGCCCGTCGCCGCGGATGAGGACGGGGTCGGACACCGAAGCGGCGTCGATGGAAATTTCGCCAAGGATGCCATCGGTCCACTCGATGCGCGCGTGGTCGAGCTTGAAGCGCCAGTGGCCGGTGCGGCCCTCGTCACGGTAGGCCTGCTTTTGCGCCTCGGTCAGCTCCAGCGCGGCGCGGTCATAGACCGGCGGCTTGCCCATGTTCAGCTGCTTCTTGCGCTTGAGGTCCAGCTCAGTGGGGGTCTCGAAGCACTCGTAGAAGCGGCCGATCTCGCGGAGCTTGTCGGCGGCGGCTTCGTAGCGGTCCAGCCGGGAAGATTGGGTTTCGACCCGGTCCCACGTGAGGCCCAGCCACTCGAGATCTTGCTGGATGGCATCGGCGAACTCAGGCTTGGAGCGCTCCGGGTCGGTATCATCCAGACGGAGGATGAAGGTGCCGCCGGACTTGCGGGCGATCAGCCAGTTGAACAGCGCGGTGCGCAGGTTGCCGACATGCAGGTAGCCTGTGGGGGACGGGGCAAAACGGGTGGTGGTCATGAGCGTGTCCTTGCGGGTCAGGCCGCGATTTACACGGGGCGCGGGCGCGGGGCAAGTTCAGCGGCGGCGCGGCGTCAGGCAGAGACGGGCCAGCGGGTGGCGAGATCGTCCAGCCCGGCGCGGATCAGCTCGGCCAGAACCGCCTCGTCGATCTTGCCGAGGGGGCCGAGGTAAAGGCAGGACTTGCCGATCTTGTGCGGCCCGAGGCGGGCGAGGATGTGCGAAAAGTCAGTGTAGCCCGGCATGATGTAGACGACCATGTTGGCCTTGCGGGGCGAAAAGCCGGTGGCGAGCCAGTCGCCGGTGCGGCCCGAGGCGTAAGTGTAGTGATACTGGCCAAAGCCCACGATGGTGGGCCCCCACATGCGCGGGGCGTAGCCGCTGGTTTGACCGAAGAGGTCGAGCAGGCGCAAGGCATCCTCACGGCGTCCGGGGTGGGCCACGGCCTCGCAGAAGGCGTGCGGGTCGGCATCGGTGGGCTGGGTGGCATTGGCCATGAGGAGAGGATGGCGGAGGGAGGCGTGCTGCGTCAACGGGGGGCTTGGCTTGTGGGCGCGGTGGTGGGCTGCACCTGCTCTGCGGGTGCACGCAGGCCCCACAGCGCGGGGGCCTTTTGTAGGGTGGGTTCTGCCGACCGTTCGGGGCCCGTGCCTTGGGGAGCGCGTGATGCGGTGTGCACGGCGGTGGGTTTCACCCACCCTACTTGAGGGGGCGCGGGAGGAGGGAAACCCCGCGCCGCTGCGGCTCGAATGGACCTCGGGGGAAAGGCGCGAACCGTTGCAGCCTGTCTAGGCGCGGAGCGTAAAGATTCGGTTCACGCGTAAGAGATCACCTCGTATTCCACCCCGTCCCAATCCTCGAAGTAGAACCGGCGGCCCGGCTCGTAATCGGCGTGCGAGCGGGGCTTGAGGCCGGAGTCCTTGACCCGCTGTTCCACCGCGTCGAGATCGTCGACCACCACGCCCACGTGGTTGAGCCCGCCGGTGACGTGGTAGGTGGATTGCTTGGCCGCCTCCTGATCGTGGTGGCGGTAAAGCGCGAGGTAGCTTTCGGCCCCGCCGACATGGGCGGTTTCGCCGCCATAGATCGAACTGCCGCGCCAGCGGAGCTTCCAATCGAAGAGATCATCGAGCAGCGCAATGGCGCGGTCGAGATCTGAAACGGTGACGTTGACGTGTTCGAGTTGGGCAGACATCTGCGAATCTCCTTGAGCTGCGATGGCACCTGTGTAATTGCTAAAGCTAACTTTAGCTCAAGGATTTTCTGACATGGCCGATCGCAGCGCGAAACTCAGGGCGAATGACGTGCTCTCCATCGGGCAATTCGCCGAGCGGGCCGGGCTGGCGGTGAGTGCGCTGCGCTACTACGAGGCGGAGGGGCTGATTGCGCCGATGCGGGCACCTTCGGGCCAAAGGCGGTTTCGGCGGGCCGACATCAGGCGGGTGAGTTTTATCCGCATTGCCCAGCAGTTCGGCTACACCCTGCCCCAGATCAAGGCGCTGATGGCCGGGCTGCCGGAAGGCCGCACGCCTACGGCAAAGGACTGGCGGGAAATCTCGGAGCAGTTCCGCGACACGCTCGACCAGCGCATCCAGACGCTGAAGAAGATGCGCGACGATCTCGATGGCTGCATCGGCTGCGGCTGCCTCAGCCTCGAAAAATGCAGACTCTACAACAAAGAAGACAAGGCGGCGACGCGGGGCGCGGGGCCGCGTTACCTGATGGGCGACCGCTCGGACGAGATCCGCGAGGCGGGTGAGTAACAATCATGCTCGCACGATAGTTGCGACATAAGTGTCATTTGCGGAATTATCTTTCTCCGGCATATTGCCGCAATGCAGCGGTGGCGCTATACCCGCCCCATGACGGAGGAGACCGAGATGCTCGACAACATGCCCCGCGGGACGATCTGCATCGAAGATATCGAGATCGGCATGATCCGCAGCCTGCGCAAGCAGGTGACCGACCGGGATATCGAGATGTTTGCCGAGGTCTCCACCGACCGGAACCCGGTGCATCTGGATGACGCCTATGCGCAGGACACCATCTTTGAAGGGCGCATTGCCCACGGGATGCTGACCGCCGGGCTGATTTCGGCGGTGATCGGGGAGCAACTGCCCGGCCACGGCACGGTTTACCTTGGGCAGACGCTCAAGTTCATGGCCCCGGTGCGCCCCGGCGACATGGTGCTGGCCG
The DNA here is from genome assembly GCF_052828525.1 of Vannielia sp. SX4. The sequence continues at coordinate 1,094,645 of NZ_CM128247.1, read as the reverse complement.
AGGTGGAGGTGCTGGAAATCGACCACCGCAAACGCCGGGTGCAGCTGGATACCCGCTGTCTGGTGGACGGGAAGGTTGTGCTGAAGGGCGAGGCGACGGTGCTGGCGCCTTCGGCTAAGTTCGACTGAGCGGAGGTTCCCACGGCCTGCGGCCCTCAGCCGATCAGGCCCCGGCGGATCAGGTTGAGGCCGGCGATGAGCAGCACAGCGAGGGTGGCCTTGCGGAAGGTGGCCTGATCGATCCGGTCCTGAATCTGGAAGCCGATCCACATGCCCGCCAGCGCAGGCAGCAGCAACAGCGCAGAGAACCAGACGGTCTCGCTGTTCATCACGCCGCTCTTGAGGTGGCCTGCCAACAGCATGATCGAGCCGAGGCCGTAGATCACCCCCTGCACCACGATCTGCCGGGCCTTGGGCGTTTCGATCGCCACGAGATAGAGCACCGTGGTTGGCCCCCAAGTGCCCGCCAGCCCGCCGAGCAGGCCCGAGAGGATGCCCGCCACCACAGAAGCCACCGGGCGGCGGGCTTCGGGGATCACCAGCTTCAACCCGAGGAGCTGGATTGCGCAGAGCAGGGTCACCGGGATGCCGAGCACCAGATACATCACCCCGGTCGAGATCACCGTGACGAGTTGGGCAGACAGCAGGATCAGGACGCAGACGATAAGGATATAGACCTTGTAGTCGCGCAGCGCAGCCTTGGCCTCGGCCCAACCGCAGCGGGCGACCTGCAGCAGGTTGGTGAGCACGATGGGCAGGATGATGCCCGCAATGACCAGCTTTGGATCGAGCAGGATGCCCATGCCGGAGATCATGATCAGCGGCATGGCAAAGCCCACTGCCCCCTTCACCACGCCCGCCAGCAGGGTCACGCCCAGCGCAAAGGCGATGAGGCCGGGGGTCAGAAGATCGGGCAGAAAGCTCATACTGCCTCATATCGCGCCGCTCCTGCTGCCGCAGCAGGAATCGACCGCGACATTTTTATGCACCAAAGTCTATTCTCGCGAAATTAAGTTGCGCTGCACCTGCGAAGGGATTATGTCAACCGGGCACGACAATGAGGACCGAATCCATGCCCCATGACGGACAGGACATGACCGCCCAAGCCATCATTCTCCCCGATCTGCTGAGCCTCACAGGTGCCGCCGTGGCCCCTACGGAGGCGCTGTTGGAGGCGGCGAAAGCCGGGTTGAAGGCCGATCTGGCGGTAGAGGGCCGGGTCTCTGGCGGGGCGGTGGACGCCAACCAGACCGCCACCCACGGGCTGGCATGGTTTGCCACTTACGTGCAGGCGCTCAAGCAGATGCAGGCCTGGGCCGAGAAGCTGGAGGGCGAAGGCAAGTTTGGCGAGGTGGAGAAGCTGCTGCACCAGATCGCCTTTGGCGAATACCTCGCGCAGCTGGCCGGCGGCATCCCGATGAGCCAGGGCGAGATCGTACGGCCCGCAGACCTTGGGTTGGAGAGCACCGATGCGCTGATGACCGATGCCGTGCGCCAGTTGATCGCGCGGGGCAACAGCCAGGCGGCGCGGATGCGGCTGGTGGAGCTGATGCAGGAGCGCTCGGCCGAGATTACCGTGGGTGCCAGCGGGTTGGATGACGAACTGGAGATGATCCGCGAGCAGTTCCGCCGGTTCTCGGTGGACCGGGTCGAGCCCCACGCCCATGAGTGGCACCTGAAGGACGAGCTGATCCCGATGGAGGTGATCGAGGAGCTGGCGGAGATGGGGGTCTTTGGCCTGACCATCCCCGAAAACCTCGGCGGCCTTGGCCTGTCCAAAGCCTCGATGGTGGTGGTCTCCGAAGAGCTTTCACGCGGGTACATCGGTGTGGGCAGCCTTGGCACCCGCTCCGAGATCGCCGCCGAGCTGATACTTTGCGGCGGCACAGATGAGCAGAAGGAAAGCTGGCTGCCCCGGATCGCCAGCGGTGAGATTCTGCCCACCGCCGTCTTTACCGAGCCGAACACCGGCTCCGACCTCGGCGCCCTGCGCACCCGCGCGGTGAAGGAGGGCGATACCTACAAGGTGACCGGAAACAAGACGTGGATCACCCATGCCGCCCGGACCCATGTGATGACCCTGCTGGCGCGGACCGACCCCTCGACGAGCGATTACAAGGGCCTGTCGATGTTTCTGGCCGAGAAGACGCCGGGCACCGATGAGGCGCCCTTCCCCACTCCCGGCATGACCGGCGGTGAGATCGAGGTGCTGGGTTACCGGGGCATGAAGGAATACGAGCTGGGCTTCGACGGCTTCGAGGTGAAGGAAGAGAACCTTCTGGGCGGCGAAGAGGGCAAGGGCTTCAAGCAGTTGATGGAGACCTTCGAGAGCGCGCGGATCCAGACGGCGGCGCGTGCGATTGGCGTGGCGCAATCGGCGCTGGATATCGCGATGCGCTACGCGCAGGACCGCAAGCAGTTTGGCAAGAGCCTGATCGAGTTTCCGCGCGTGGCCAGCAAGCTGGCGATGATGGCGGTGGAGATCATGATCGCCCGGCAGCTCACCTACTTTTCCGCTTGGGAGAAGGACCACGGCGTGCGCTGTGACCTCGAGGCCGGGATGGCCAAGCTGCTCGGCGCCCGCGTGGCATGGGCGGCGGCCGACAACGGGCTGCAGATTCACGGCGGTAACGGGTTTGCGCTGGAATACAGCATCAGCCGGGTGCTCTGCGATGCGCGGATCCTGAACATCTTCGAGGGGGCCGCCGAGATTCAGGCGCAGGTGATCGCGCGGCGGCTGCTCGCCTGAGGGCGCGCCCTAGCGGAGCGTCCAGACGACGCGGCAGGCGGTGTCGGCGCTGGGCGTCTGTTGGGCCGCGATGCAATCGGCCATCGCGGCCTGCCCCGCGTCATGGCGGTTTGGGTAGCCCCAGGCGCTGCCCCAATGCCCCCGTTCATCGACGGCCAGCGCACGCCCGCCCTCCCTGCCGCTCCGCAGAATGGCAAGCTCGCGCGCCTGCGGCCCGGAGAGCCCGGCCACCTGCGGCTCGGCGGGGGTAATGGTGGCGACCACCCGGCAATCGGCAGCCCAATCGGCGCAGAGGGCAAGCGCATCGGCCTCGGCCAGCGCGGCATCGGCATAGCCCGAGACGGCGCCAAAGGCCTCCTGCCCGCCCACCGCGAAGGCGCCGTACCAATCCGGCCCGTTGTGGAATTCGTCGTAGGCTTGATGCATCTCCCAGGCCTGCGGATGCGCCCGCGCCAGCTCGGCCTGGCTTGGGCCTGTCACCACGGCACTGGGCACCCCCCCATCATGCCGTGCCAGCCCCGAAACGCCCGAGTAGGACAGGGCAGCAATGGCGACGACGGCCATGAAGAGGCTGGCTCTTTGCAACATGGGCCACAGATTGCCGGTGCAGCATGGCAGCAACGTGGCAGCTTGGCGGCGCGGGACGGGCGACCTATGTGTGAGCCATGAAAACACTCGCGCTCTCCACCCTGCTCGCCCTCCCCCCGATGGTTGCCGCCTGCGCGGATGAGACCCTGACAGGCTATGCCGAGGGCACCTATCAGCTGGAAGAGATCGACGGCGTGGCCTTTCAGTGGGGCGCGACGTTGGAACTGGGCGAGGAAGGCCGGATCTCTGGCCGGGCGCCGTGCAACGGCTATTCGGCAGAGCAGACCGCGCCCTACCCGTGGTTCAAGCCGGGGCCGATCATGGCGACCAAGATGGCCTGCCTGCACATGAACGGCGAGGCGGAGTTCTTCGAGGCTTTGGGCGCAATGACATTGGCCGAGGCCAACGGGCCGGTGCTGATCCTGTCCAACGAAGACGGGCGGGAGATGGTGTTTCGGCGCGAGCCCTAAGGCTTTGCCAGCACCCGAACCAATCGCCCCCGCGCTGCGGGCAGGGGCTTTTCGCCCAGTGACGCGCGAAGCTGATGATCCAGAAAATAGCCGGTGGTCTCGAACCCCTGCGCCAGCTCTCCCGGGCTTTCTGGCGGCTCGCCCATGAGGCAGGGCGGCAGCGGCAGGAGCTTGGGCGCCCACTCCCCTGCCCCCTCGGCGCTGACCGCGCGCCCGGTTTTGGGCGAAACATAGACCAGCCCCTCGGTGGCGCCGGTGGCGGCGCAGCAGGTGAGATCGAGACCGAAGCCCATTTCATCGAGCAGCGCCAGCTCCCAGCGCAGGTAGGCCAGCGGCCAGTGCTCGGAGCCTTCCTCGATGAGGTCCAGCACGGTGAGGCTGCGGGCGTAGAGGCGTGGATAGGCGGCGCGTTCGGGCAGGACGAAGGAGAGGAGCGCGGTGACGGAGCCAAGGCCCGCCAGTGCCCGGCGGTCGCCCAGCACGCCCGCCGCGCGGGCGCGGATTGGCTCGACGGTGAAGGCGCCGAGGTGATCCTCGAGCCGGGCGCGCCACGAGAGGTCAAGCTGGGCGCCGGGTTGCAGGATGGGGGCCATGCGCCGCCCGGTGCCGCCGCGCACCACGCCGGCATGGCGCCCGCGCCCCTCGGTGAAGACCTCGATGATGGCGGCGTTCTCGCCGTGGGGGCGGGATGTGAGCAGCACGCCCTCCTCGCGCCACTCCATCAGCCCAGCCCTTCCTCATCCAGCAGATGGCGGCCGTCGCGGTCTTCGACCTCGATCACCCAGAGGTCGGGATCGAAGCGGCGCTGGTCGCGCAGGGCGGCATCGACCTCGGCCTCCGGCCCTTCGGCCAGCACATCCCACGGGCGGGAGCCGTCCATCGCCATAATGCGCTGGAAGGCCCGTGCGGTGCCGTCGAGCGGGCTTTGCTTGATGAGGATGTTGCCCGCCGTCTCATCGCCCTTGGCGACGACGAAGGCGGGGATGTCGGCCAGCCGCAGGCGGGTGAGGTAGGCCTGCACCCAGAAGCCGCTGGTGAGGCGGGTCAAGCGTTACCGTCCTTGAAATCAAGGCCCATCTCGTCATACCGCTCGCTCTCCTCCAGCCAGTTCGGGCGGACCTTCACTTGCAGGAAGAGGTGGACCTTGTGGCCGAGGAACTCCTCCAGCTCTTCGCGGGCGGCCTTGCCGATGGCCTTGATCGTCTCGCCCCGGTTACCCAGCACGATTCCCTTGTGGCCGTCGCGCATGACATAGACGATCTGGTCGATCTTGGCGGAGCCGTCCTTGCGGTTTTCCCAGGCTTCCGTCTCGACGGTGAGCTGGTAGGGCAGCTCCTGGTGGAGGCGGAGGGTGAGCTTTTCGCGGGTCATTTCGGCGGCGATCATGCGCAGGGGCAGATCGGCGATCTGATCTTCGGGGTAAAGCCACGGGCCCTCGGGCAGCTCGCCAGCCAGCCATTTGCGCAGATCCTCCACGCCATGGCCCTTTTCGGCGGAGATCATGAAGGTCTCGGCAAAAGCGTGAGCCTCGTTCAGCTTGGCGGTCAGCTCCAGCAGCACCTCGGATTTGACCCGGTCGATCTTGTTGATCGCCAGCGCCACCTTTTGCCCCTCGACCGAGCGCTCCTTCAGCGCGTCGAGGATCGCCTGCACGCCCTCGGTCAGCCCGCGATGGGCTTCGACCAGAAGCACGACGATATCGGCATCGGCCGCGCCGCCCCAAGCTGCGGCGACCATCGCCCGGTCGAGCCGGCGGCGGGGGCGGAAGAGACCGGGGGTATCGACGAAGACGATCTGGCTCTCGCCCTCGATCGCCACGCCGCGGATGCGGGCGCGGGTGGTTTGGACCTTGTGGGTGACGATGCTCACCTTGGCGCCGACCATGCGGTTGGTGAGCGTCGATTTGCCCGCGTTGGGCTCTCCGATGAGGGCGACGAAACCGGCGCGTGTGGTCATGGGGCTTGGCCTTGTTGGTTGAACGCGCCGGGAATAGAGGATTTGCGCGGGTTTCGCCAGCAAAAGCCTGCGCGGGCCTTGCGGGCAGAGGCGACCCGCCGCAGGGTTGCGCAAAGCCTCAGACGGAGCCCTCCCCATGCCGCAATCGCCCGATCTTGGCGCCCTCTTCGGCGCGCCGGACACCAAAACCTTTCTGGGCCTCGCACCCTGCCCCGATTTCAGCCCGCAAGGGGCCTCGGCGGCGCTGTTCGGGGCGCCCTGCGCCACGCCCTACGGCTCGGTCGGGGCCTATTGCCAAGGCGCGCCTGCGGCGCTGCGGCGGGCCTCGGGGCAGCTTGCGGCGAACATCGACCGGATGAACTTTGACCTCGGCGGCCCGACCTTTCCGTCCGGCACGGGGGCGGCGGTGGATTGCGGCGATCTGGATTGGAGCGAGAGCGACTTTGCCGCCAACCGCGACGCGATCCGCGCCGCGACGGGCAAGGTGCTGGCGACGGGGGCGGTGCCGGTGGTGCTGGGGGGCGACGATTCGATTCCGATCCCGATGCTGGAGGCTTTGGAAGCGTTGGGGCAGCCGGTGACCGTGCTGCAGATCGATGCCCATATCGACTGGCGGCAGGAGCATATGGGTGAGCGGATGGGCCTCTCTTCCACCATGCGGCGGGCCTCAGAGATGGCCCATGTGGAGCGGATCATTCAGGTGGGGGCGCGGGGCGTGGGCTCAGGGCACCCGGACGACCTTGCTGATGCGCTGGACTGGGGCGCGCAGATCATCCCGGCGCGGCAGTTCCATGCCGAAGGCGTGGCGGCGGCGCTGGCGGGCATTCCCGAAGGGGCGGCGGTGGTGATCTGCCTCGATGCCGATGCGCTGGACCCGTCGATCGTGCCGGGTGTCATCGGGCGCTCGCCCGGGGGCCTCAGCTACTACCAGGTGCTGGACCTCGTGGAGGGCGTGGCCGCGCGGGGGCGGATCGTGGCAATGGACCTCGTGGAATACGTGCCGGAGATGGATGTGGACGGGCTGGGGGCGCTCACCCTGTCACGGTTGCTCACCGCCTGCCTCGGGGTGATCGCGCGGGCCGAGGGTTAGGGCAGCGTCAGCAGCAGCGGGCAGTGGTCGGAGACCTCGGGGTGGTGGAGCACGTCGAAGCTGGTGAAGGCGAGGGTTTCGCTGACCATCATGTAATCGGCGTAGCGCCCGGGCTTGGGGTAGAGGCTGTTGCGGGTGCCGGGGTGGCCGCCCTCGGTGACCAGCTCGCGGGGGGCGAGGCGGGAGAGGATGCGCAGTGTCTCGCTGCCGGGCAGAACGTTGAAATCGCCGCAGATAATCGCCTCGTCGCCGGGCTGGCGGATGCTCTCGACAAGCCCGGCCAGCCGCTCGGCCTGGGCGGCGCGGGCGGGCGTATCGGCCTTGCCGGCCTCGGGGTCGCGCAGCCCGTGCATATGGGCGATGACGACGGCGCCCTCTGGCCGCCAGAGGCGCAGGGCGTGACCGGTGCGCGAGCGGGGGTGGGGGCCGAAGCCCTCGGCGCCGAACTCTCCGTGGACGAAGCCCTGCGCCTGATGGGTGACGGGCAGGCCCCGGCGGGTGCAGGTGGCGAGGCCCCAGTGCGACCAGACTTGAGTTTGCTCGTGCCAGAGCGGGCCACGGGCGGCGGGGCAAAAGGTGATGTCGTGCCCCGGCAGGGCCTCGGCCAGATCGGCCAGCATATCGGCCCGCTGGGGCAGGTTGCGGCCATCATCGCGGTAGTCTAGCCAGGGCGCAGGGGTGTTTGGAACGTGGACAACCTCTTGAATACAAAGGACATCCGGATCGTTCTGCGCGAGCCAGTCTGCGAGCTCGGCGTGCATGCGCCCGCCCCAGGCGTTGAGGCAGGTGAGGCGCATCAGCCGTCCAGCCGGGTCAGCAGCGCCCGGGCGGCCTCATGCTCGGCCAGCTTCTTGCGTCGGGCCTTGCCGACGGCTTCCTTGCCGTTGGCCAGCACGGCGGCCATGTGGAAGATGAACTCGTGGCCATCCCCCTCCTGCTTGCGCAGCTCGTAGCTGGGCGGCGGCAACCCGCGCGCCTGCGCCCACTCCTGCAGAGCCGTCTTGGCATCTTTCGCATCCGCCTCGACCGATTTGACCCGGCCAAGCCAGTGCTTGCGGATCACCGCGCGAGCGGCATCGAAACCGGCATCGCGGTAGACAGCGGCGATCACCGCCTCCATCGCATCGCCCAGCAAGGCCTCCTTGCGGCGCCCGCCCGATTGCATCTCGGAGCGACCGAGCTTGAGCACATCGCCCAGCGCGATCTCACGGGCGACCTCGGCGCAGGTCTCCTTGTTGACCAACACGTGAAACCGGGGCGAAAGCTGGCCCTCGGGTGCGTGCGGGTCTGCCTCCATCAGCGCCTCGGCGATCACGAGGCCGAGCACGCGGTCGCCCAGAAACTCCAAGCGCTGGTTGTTCTCCTGCCCCGTGGTGGTGAAGGAGGGATGGGTGAGCGCCCGGATCAGCAGCGCCGGATCGGTGAACCCGTGGCCGAGCCGGGCGGCGAAAGCCTGAACATCTGCCGAGAGCTTCATTCGATCACTTTCCCGTATCTATCACCGCGCCAGTTACGAAAATCATAAAACCACGACCCGGCGGCTGAAAAGATCACCCTGTCGGCATGGCCGCGGACGCTTTCGAGTGGGACGAAACCGAGGCCGCCCTGCGGCTGGGGCACGCGGCTGTCGAGGCTGTTGTCGCGGTTGTCGCCCATCACGAACATATGGCCGGGCGGCACGGTGACCTCGGGCGTGGTATCCATCGGGCCGCCATCGGAGAGGTTGAGGACGTGGTGGCTGCGGCCGGAGGGGAAGGTCTCTCGCAGCAGGGATTTTAGGCAGATCGCCCCCTCGCCCACCGGCTCATTGGCGCAGCGCGGGCGGTTGCGGCGCGGGCCCTGCCCTTCCATGACCTCCTCGAAATCACCCACAGGCTCCTGCGCCAGCGGCACGCCGTTGAGCACCGGCACGCCGCCCTGCATGGCGATGGTATCGCCCTCCAGCGCGATGACCCGTTTGACGAAATCGGCACCGGTGACGGTGTGTCGGAACACCACCACATCGCCGCGCTCGACGCGGCGCGGCAGGCGCTCGTTCACGAAGAAATAATCGCCCACAAGCAGGGTGGGCTTCATCGAGCCGGCGGGGATGTAGAAGGGCGCCCAGATCAACCGGAGGGCCAGCGCGAAGGCGGGGAGGCCCAGCACGATGGCAACGCCTACCCCAATGAAAAGCCAGTAGAAAACCCGGCGCACCGGATCAGTCGACCTTGTGGAAGAAGCGGTCGCTGCGCCATGTCCAGAAGTAGAAAAGCGAGCGCCCGGCGGAGGAGAACATCACCCGGTCGACGCGGCCGATGAGGTTTTCGTAGGGCACGTAGCCGACGCCGCCGATCTGCTGCGACACGCGGCTGTCCTGGCTGTTGTCGCGGTTGTCGCCCATGAAGAAATAGTGGCCTTCGGGGACGTTATAGACGTTGGTTTCATCCTGATGGCGGTTCGGGAAGTAGTTTACGTCCAGTGTGCCGTAGCTCTTGCCGTTCAGGTCAGTCTCGATCAGGCGCTGCTTCTCGCAGGTGCCGCCCTGCCCCACCGGTGCGTTGGAGCAGGCGGGCTCGGTACCCTGGCTGCCCTGGGGCTCTTTGATCTCGGTGAAGAGGCCGCCGTCTTCCTGTTTGTAGGCGGTGCCGTTGACGGTGAGCTGGCCATTGGTGACCTGAATTCGGTCGCCGGGCATACCCACCAGACGCTTGACGAAATCGGCCCCGGTGACGGGATGGCGGAACACCACCACATCGCCGCGCTCGGGCTCGCTGCCCCAGATCCGGCCCGAGACCGGGCAGGCGGAGAAGGGGCAGGAATGGCGGGAATAGCCATAGGCCATTTTGTTCACGAAGAGGAAATCGCCGATCAGCAGCGTGTCTTTCATCGAGCCGGTGGGAATCCAGAACGGCTGGAAGAACAGGGTGCGGAAGACGCCGGCGATGATCAGGGCCCAGAAGATGGTCTTGATCGTTTCCATAAAGCTCTCGCCGGCTTTGGATTTTTCGGCCATGCGGCTCCCTCGCCTGTCTCTGCGCTCGGCAGCTACATGGCGGGCGCGCAGGGGGGAGTCAAGGCGGGCTGACGGCACCGTGCATTGGGGTTAACTGCAGGGTTAACCGTTGCCACAGGGCCATGCACAACTGATGCACATCCGATGCACATTCCATGCGCATGTCGGATGACATAGCCACGCGGCGTTAACGGCGCTTACCCCTCCGCGCGGCGCGGCAGGGCCTCGATCACCACGAAGGCCTGCGCCCAGGGGTGATCGTCGGTCAGGGTGACGTGGATCACCGCCTCGTGGTCCGGCGGGGTCATCGACGCCAGCCGCTCGGCGGCCCAGCCGGTGACCTCCATCACCGGCTGACCGGTGTGCAGGTTGCGCACCGACATGTCCTTCCAGGCGATGCCCATGCGCAGGCCGGTGCCCAGCGCCTTGGAGCAGGCCTCCTTGGCGGCCCAGCGCTTGGCGTAGGTGCCCGGCGTGTCGGCGCGGCGCTCGGCCTTGGCCTGCTCGACCGGGGTGAAGACGCGATTGCGGAAGCGGTCACCGAAGCGCTCCAGCGTGGCGGCGATGCGTTCGATGTTGGCGAGATCGGTGCCGATGCCCAGAATCATCGGCGGATCACTCGTTGCCGAGCTGCTGGCTGACGGTGATCGCGCCGGTGGACTGGTTGAGGGTGATCGTCAGCAGGGTGGAATTGACGAAATTCTTCTCGGGCAGCCAAATCATGGCGGGCAGGGTGAAGGTGAGGCCGAGGGCCGGGTCGTAGCCTGCTTCGAGCTGGTCAAAATCCATCCCCGCCCAACCGGACTGGTTCTCACGGGAGAGCACCTTGCACTGGCGGCCGCCGACCTCGTCGTAGGGCGGCGAGAGGATCATCAGGTGATAGGGCGCGGCGGCGGGTTCGATGGTGTCGAGCAGCACGAGGCGCACGTCGCCATTGGCGAAGCTGCGGGTGCTGGCCTCCCACGGCTCGGGAATGTTGCGGGCATCGGTGCGGTAGTCGCCGCAGTCGGAGACCTCCTGCGCTGCGGCGGGGAGCGTGAGGGCCAGAAGGGCGAGCGCGGCGCGGATCATTTGCGGGACTCCAGCGCCTTCAGCTGGCTTCTGGCGCCCATGCCGAGGAAGATGCGGTTGACCAGAAGGACCACGACCAGAAGGACGAGGAAGACCACCCCCACGATGGTGAGCACCTCGGGGTCGGTCAGCTCGGGCGTGAAGAGCAGCACGCCGCCGAGGATGACGGCGTTGATGACTGCCACCACGAGGGTCATCCGAAAGGCGGCAGACCAGGCCTCGTCATTGAGGAGCGGCTCGCGGGTTTCACGCGCGAAGGCCTGCCCTTCGAGCAGCGCCGCCAGCATCGGCGGCAGGGCGGTGGAGAGGCCGGTGGGCAGGCGCACCCCGGCGAAGCTGGCGAGCACCCATGTGAGCAGGGCGAGGCCGAGCGCCGTGGCGATGTATATGCCCGCGTAGCGCAACAAGCTGATCCGCATAGCTTTCCTCTCCGGCCAACTGCGTTTGGTGAGGCGCAGACTAGCGGGCGGGGCGCGGCAGGGGAAGGTCGGCCAGCTCGCGCGGGGTCATCCGGCGGAGGGCCGGGTGGGCGAGCGGGTCTGACGGGTTGAGCGTGGGGTGCAGTGTGAAGAGAGCGCGGATGAGGCGGAACATGGGGTGGCTCCTTTTAGCTATGATGAAATTAACCCCGCGCAGGCCTCCTGCATATTGCGCCTGATCTGCATATGTATTTAGGTTTGCTATATGGCCGACCTGAACGACATTCCGCTCAATGCGCTGCGCGCCGCCGAGGCGGTGGCGCGGCTGGGCTCGCTCTCACGGGCGGGAGCGGAGCTTGGAGTTTCCCCCGGTGCGGTGAGCCAGCAGGTGGCGCGGGCGGAGGCGGCGCTGGGGCGCGGGCTGTTCGAGCGGCGGCCGGGCGGGATGGTGCCGCTGGAGGGGACGGAGGAGGTGTTTGCCAACCTGCGCGAGGGCTTCGCCCGGCTGAGCCGCGCCGCCGAGGCCGCGCGGCGGGACCGGTCGCATGTGCTGACGGTCTCGGTTGCACCGATCTTTGCCGCGCGGTTCCTGATCTGGCGGCTGAGCGACTTCACCCGCGCGCATCCGGACATTCAGGTGCGGATCGACTCGACGCCCGGGCTGATCGACTTTGCCGCCTCCGATATCGACCTTGCGGTGCGGATCGGGCCGGGCGGCTACAGCGGCGTAAGCTGCGAGCGGCTCTTCGGCCAGCGGATCGTACCTGTGTGCTCGGCGGACCTGGCGGCGCGGGTTGCGGGGCCGGAGGATTTTGCGCGCCTGCCGATCATCCGCGACACCAGCGCGATGTTCGGCTGGGAGGCGTGGCTCGGGCCGGAAGGCGCGGAGGTGACGCTGGGGGGCGGGCCGGAGTTTTCGGAAGCCTCGCTGTGCTTTGACGCGGCGATGGCGGGGCAAGGGGTGTTCTTGGCCTTCGAGGTGCTGGCGCATGACCCGCTGGCGCGCGCGCAGGTGGTGGCACCGGTGCCGCGCTGGCATGACACCGAGCACGCCTATTGGCTGCTCCATGCGGAGGGGCGGAGCCTTTCAAACCCCGCGCGGCTGTTCCGGCGGTGGTTGAAGGGGGCGGTGAAGGCCGAGGGGCTGGGGGGCGCCGACGGGTGAGAATGGCGGGTGAAAATTCTTTGCGAAGAATTTTCGGGCCGGAAAAATTTTCGTTAAAATTTTTCTAGCTACGGGCCTCGTCCATCAGGCGGCGCATTTCGTGGATCGCCGGGGTGAGGCCGCGGAAGATGGCTTCGCCGATGATGAAGTGGCCGATGTTCAGCTCGCGTACTTCGGGGAAGGCGGCGATAGGCTGGACGGTGTCGTAGGTGAGGCCGTGGCCGGCGTGGACCTCGAGCCCGAGGGAGTGGGCGAAGGTGGACATCTCGCGCAGGCGCTCCAGCTCGGCGTCGCGCTCGTCGGAGCGACCTTCGGCGTGGGCGTCGCAATAGGCGCCGGTGTGCAGCTCGACGACCGCCGCGCCGATACGGTGGGCGGCCTCGATCTGGCGTTGGTCGGCGGCGATGAAGATCGACACGCGGCAGCCAGCCTCGGCCAGCGGGGCGATGAAATGGGCCATCTTGTTCTCTTCGCGCGCGACCTCGAGCCCGCCCTCGGTTGTGCGCTCCTCGCGCTTTTCGGGAACGATGCAGACGGCGTGGGGCTTGTGGCGCAGGGCGATGGCCTGCATCTCGGCGGTGGCGGCCATCTCGAAGTTGAGCGGCACGGTGAGCGCCTCCATCAGCGCCTCGATGTCGGCGTCGGAGATGTGGCGGCGGTCTTCGCGCAGGTGGGCGGTGATGCCATCGGCGCCCGCCTCCTCGGCCAGCTTGGCGGCGCGGAGCGGGTCGGGATAGGCCGAGCCGCGCGCGTTGCGGACGGTGGCGACGTGGTCGATGTTGACGCCGAGGCGGAGTTGGTCGGTCATTAGCGGGCCCTCTGTTGCGGCGGACCTTAGGGCGGGTTTGGCCGGGTTGGAAGGGCGGTTGGGGAGTGACCCTGCCCGATGCGCGCCGTAGGCGCCGGGCAGCGCCGTCCCGCCCCCCGGGGCGGCGCTTGGGTGAGGCAAACTCTCCCCTTAGAGGTCAGATGACCACTGCACTATAAAGTGCGCTGAACTTCCGTTGCATGCGCCACCCCGCGGGACGGCGCTGCACGGCTCGCGTTGGGAGCACGTTTCTCCTCAGAGCCAGCGCGGCAAGTTACTCGCCCGCGACCTCGCTTTCCTGCTTTTTCCGCTTGGCGGCGATCTCCTGAAGCTTGGCTTTCAGCTGGCCTTTGCGGCGCTGCTGGTAGGCGGTGAGGATCGGCACGGAGACGTAGTAGCAGATGGTGGCGGCGATCACGCCGGGGATCAGGCCGCCGACGAGATAGGGCAGGAAGACATCGTCGAAGAACCCGGCCAGCTTGCCCCAATGGGCGTGGTCGGGGGTGAAGATCGACAGGAAGTTGTGCCAGAGGTCCGACATCGCGCCGGAGAACGCCTTCATCAACCCGTGGCTGTCATCGGGGTTGGGGCCGCGCCCGAAAACGGGGCGGGTGCCGAGCATACCGTGGCCGAGGCGCAGCGAGAGCGCGGCGATGATCGGGAAGGTGATGGGGTTGCCGAAGAAGGTGCCGAGGATGGCGGCGAGGATGTTGCCGCGCATCACCTTGGCGACGAGGAAGGCGGTGAGGAAGTGCAGCCCGTAGAACGGTGTGAAGCTGACGAAGACCCCCGCCCAGATGCCGCGGGCGATGCGGTTGGGTGAGTCGGGCAGCCGCCGCAGCCGGTGGCGGACGTATTGCGCCGCCCGATACCAACCGCCGCGCGGGTAGAAGAACTCGAGCACGATCCGTGCCCAGCTTCGTCTGTCCCTGCGCCTGAAAACCAAGCCTCTTCCCCTGCTCTGCGGCCCCTCTCCGGGGGCCGCTGGTTCATGGTTTGCGGTCCGTGTTCTTCACCCGGGCGATCTCGGCCACGTCGCTGTCGGCCTCGAGCGCGGTCTGGACCATGTGCAGATGCTCCACATCGCGCAAGTCCACATCTATCAAGAGACGATAAAAATCCTGTTTCCGGTCGATGAAGTGCAGATCCGAGATATTGGCCTTCTGCTCGCCGATCAGGGTGCAGATGCGACCGAGCACGCCCGCGTCGTTGGAGATGGTGATCTCGACGGTCACGGTGTTGACCGCGCCGTGCTGGCCGGAGTGCCAGTGCAGATCGACCCAGCGATCGGGCTCGTCCTCGAACTCGACCAGAACCGGACAGTCGATGGCGTGGACCATCACGCCCTTGCCGCGATAGGTGATGCCGACGATCCGCTCGCCGGGCACCGGCTGGCAGCATTGGGCGCGGGTCGAGATCTGCCCCTCGGGCAGGCCGACGACCGAGCGGGCCTCGTCGACCACATCGCCGCGATGGGCTTCGGCAAGGTCGGGGTAGAGCGCGCTCACCACGTCGCGCGCGGTCAGCTCCGCCGAGCCGAGGCGGGCAAGAAGCTCTTCATGCGCCGGAAGGCCAAGGGTGCGTGCGGCGGTGGTCAGGGCCTTTTCGGTTGCGCGCTTGCCGACATGTTCGAAGGCCACGCGGGCCAGCTCGCGGCCCAGCTTGATGAAGCGCTCGCGGTCTTCCTCGCGCAGGCTGCGGCGGATGGCCGACTTCGCGCGACCGGTCACAACGATATCGAGCCATGTGGGCTGGGGGCGCTGACCCTCGGCGGTGATGATCTCGACCTGCTGGCCGTTCTTCAGCCGGGTCCAGAGCGGCACGCGCAGACCGTCGATCTTGGCGCCGACGCAGCTGTCGCCGATGCGGGTGTGGATGCCGTAGGCATAGTCGATCGGCGTGGCGCCGCGGGGCAGCTTGATGACCTCGCCCTTGGGGGTGAAGCAGAAGACCTGATCCTGATACATCTCGAGCTTCACATGCTCGAGAAACTCGTCGTGGTCCTCTTCGTCGAGCCGCTCGGTGAGCGCCCGGATCCAGTGAGCGGGGTCGACGGCGAAGGGGTTCTCGGCGCGTACGCCGTCACGGTAGCTCCAGTGCGCGGCCACCCCGGCCTCGGCGACCTCGTGCATCTGGCGGGTGCGGATCTGCACCTCGACCTGCTTGCCGTCGCGCCCGGCCACGGTGGTGTGGATCGAGCGGTAGCCGTTGTTCTTGGGGTTGGAGATATAGTCCTTGAACCGCCCCGGCACCGCCGACCAGCGGGAGTGGATGGCGCCGAGCACGCGGTAGCAATCCTCTTCGGAGCCGACGATCACGCGGAAGCCGTAGATATCGGCCAGGCGGGAGAAGCTCTTTTGCTTTTCCTGCATCTTGCGCCAGACGGAGAACGGCTTTTTGGCGCGGCCATAGACCTCGCCCTTGATGCTGGATTTCTTCAGCACCTTCTGGATGTCGCGGGTGATGCTGTCGATCACGTCGCCGCTCTCGCGCTGGAGCAGGATGAAGCGGCGGATGATGGAGTTGCGGGCCTCGGGGTTGAGCACCTTGAAAGACAGGTCCTCAAGCTCCTCGCGCATCCACTGCATACCCATGCGGCCGGCGAGGGGCGCGAAGATATCCATCGTTTCGCGGGCCTTCTGGGCCTGCTTCTCGGGGCGCTGGAACTTGATGGTGCGCATGTTGTGCAGACGGTCGGCCAGCTTGACCAGCAACACGCGGGGGTCGCGGCTGACGGCCATGATCAGCTTGCGGAAGTTCTCGGCCTGCTTGGTCTCGGAGGACGAAAGCTGGAGGTTGGTCAGCTTGGTGACGCCATCGACCAGCTCGGCCACCTCGCGCCCGAAGCGCTCGGAGACATCGGTATAGCTGGCCTTGGTATCCTCCACCGTGTCGTGCAGCAGGGCGGTGATGACGGTGTCATCATCGAGTTGCTGGCGGGCCAGAAGCTCGGCCACGGCGACGGGGTGGGTAAAGTAGGGCTCGCCGGACTGGCGAAGCTGCCCCTCGTGCATATGCTCGCCGAAGGCAAAGGCCTGGGCGATCCGCTTGGCATTGCAGTTGGGGTTGTAGGAAGAAACGAGGGCGACGAGACCGTCGGAGTCCATGCCTGCCGCCCTTTGCTCGCGTTTACTTCTGTTCCTGGGCTTCCATCAGGGCGCGGAGGAGCTTTTCTTCGGACATGTCGTCATCTGCCGGCTTGTCCTGCTCGGCGCCCATCAGCAGGGCCATTGCATCATCTTCGGGCTCGTCGACCTCGATCTGGGTCTGGTAGCTC
Source organism: Vannielia sp. SX4 (assembly GCF_052828525.1). The sequence goes on along the minus strand of NZ_CM128247.1, from coordinate 1,078,058 downwards.
TCGATCATGCGCTCGCGCAGATCCTCGGCCTGCTGGGTCTCCTCGGCGATCTCGCGGAGGGAGACGACCGGGTTCTTGTCATTGTCGCGGTCGACGGTGAGCGCCCCGCCCGAGGCGATCTCGCGGGCCCGGTGCGCGGCGAGCATGACAAGCTCGAAGCGGTTGGGGACTTTATCGACGCAATCTTCAACGGTGACGCGGGCCATGGATGTCTCCTGCAGGGAGGGTTGGGCGGTGAAGGCCGCTATGTAACGGGGGGTGGGCAGGTTGGCAAGGGGTCCGGCCCCGGTTTTGCTGGCCCTTGCGGCACTATGACAGGGGTTTGACCGCTGCACGCTCCGATGCGGGCAGGGCGGCGGCCATTTGGGCTACGGTGAGGCCGGTGACGGGATGCGCCCAATCGGGGGCCACCTCGGCCAGCGGGACGAGCACGAAGGCGCGCTCGGCCAGCCGGGGATGGGGCAGGATCAGCTCGCCCGGCGTCTCCCGCGCCGCGCTGACGGGCGAAAGACGGGCCCAGCGGCGCCATGTGGGGCGGTCGGGCCGGACGGCATCGCCCCAACCGATCAGGTCCAGATCCAGCGTGCGCGGGCCCCAGCGCTCGGCCCGCGCACGGCCAAAGGCGGCCTCGACCTCATGGAGACGGGCCAGAACCGCTTCGGGCGAGAGTGTGGTTTCGGCCACAATCGCCGCGTTCACAAAGTCAGGCCCGGCGCCTTTTGGGTACGCAGGGGTCTCAAAGAGGCGGCTTTTTGCCAAGATGGTTAACGAATCGGTGTTTACGGCGGAAATCGCCGACAAGACCGTTACATTTGAGGAACCGGCTTGTGACACCGCGTTTGACCCGACGGCAATGAGTGCTTTTGTAACCATGATATGACGTTTGGAGGGTTGCGACCCAACTTTTTTACACTATTTTCCGCCACGCTCTCGGGGCAAGACCACTCACTCCCTACCGACCACCACCACCGCGCGGGGAGCTCCGGAGCCATATACAGAAAGGGTATTTGATGTTCTACCGTGATGAGCGCCTCGCTCTGTTCATTGACGGATCGAATTTATACGCGGCCGCAAAGGCCTTGGGCTTCGATATCGACTACAAGCTGCTCCGTCAGGAGTTCATGCGCCGGGGCAAGCTGCTGCGGGCCTTCTACTACACTGCGCTGCTGGAGAACGACGAGTACTCGCCGATCCGCCCGCTGGTGGACTGGCTGCACTACAACGGCTTCTCGATGGTCACCAAGCCCGCGAAGGAATACGTCGACAGCCAGGGCCGCCGGAAGGTGAAGGGCAACATGGACATCGAGCTGACGGTCGATGCGATGGAGCTGGCCCCGCATGTGGACCATGTCGTGCTGTTCTCCGGCGATGGCGACTTCCGCCCGTTGGTGGAGAGCCTGCAACGGCAGGGCGTGCGGGTTTCGGTGGTTTCGACCATTCGCTCGCAACCTCCGATGATTGCCGATGAGCTGCGCCGTCAGGCCGACAACTTCATCGAGCTGGACGAGTTGAAGGAAGTGATCGGCCGCCCGCCGCGTGAGCCGCGCCCCGAGCCTGCGGGCGCAGAGGAGCTTTCGGCCCGCGATTGATCGGGGCGGTGGGCGGATGGCCCACCCTACGGAATGTGAAGGGCCCGCCGGGAATGGCGGGCCTTTTCAGTTTCGGGTGGCCTCGTATTGGGCGTTCATGCCGTTGTGCGCCTCGATGATCTCGGCGGGCCATGTGCTTTTGATGAAGGCGAGGGTGGCGAGGATCTCGGCGTCAGTCAGCACCCCCTCGAAGGCGCCCATGTTGCTCTGGTAGCCCTGCCCCACCACGGCCTCGGTGCCATATTTGGTGATGGCGAAGAGCATGGCATCGGGGTGGTGCCATGTGTGGCCGGTCTCGTCATGGGGCGGGGCGGGCATGAGGCCGTCTTCGTCGCGCTCGCGCCAGTTGGCCACCTGCCCTTGCAGCGCGGCGCCGTGGCAGGCGGCGCAGTTCTCGGCGTAGAGCGTCTCTCCCAGCGCGAGGGCGTCCGGGTCTTCGTAGGGCAGCAGGCCGGCGGCGGTTTCGGCCTGGCCGGGCCATGCCAGCCAGAGGCCGGTGGCGGCGGCTGCGGCAGCAAGGGCGATGAGCGGGGTCTTCATGGCGGGGGTCTCCTCTTTGACGGGTGGTCTGCCAGCTTCCAGCAGGGGGAAGGCAAGCCCCCTTGTGCTCACGCCTGCGTCAACGCCCCGCGCTTTACGCGGGCGGCCTGAGGCACTACCTCTCAGGCCATGAGTAAGCCTCCCCTCACCCTCCTCCTCGCCGCCCCGCGCGGGTTTTGCGCCGGTGTCGACCGGGCGATCAAGATCGTCGAGATGGCGCTGGAGAAATGGGGTGCGCCGGTATTCGTGCGGCACGAGATCGTGCACAACAAATACGTGGTGGACGGGCTGCGCGAGAAGGGCGCGGTGTTCGTGGAGGAGCTGGAGGAATGCCCGGACGACCGGCCGGTGATCTTTTCGGCCCACGGGGTGCCCAAGGCGGTGCCCGCCGAGGCGGCCAAGCGCGAGATGGTCTATGTGGATGCCACATGCCCGCTCGTCAGCAAAGTGCATATCGAGGCCGAGCGGCACGCGGAGAACGGGCTGCAGATGGTGATGATCGGCCATGCCGGCCACCCCGAGACCGTGGGCACGATGGGGCAATTGCCCGAGGGCGAGGTGCTGCTGGTCGAGGTGCCGGAGGATGTGGCGGGGCTGGAGGTGCGCGACCCGGAGAAGCTTGCCTTTGTGACCCAGACGACGCTTTCGGTCGATGACACCGCCGAGATCGTGGCGGCGTTGAAGGCGCGGTTTCCGGCCATCGTGGGGCCGCACAAGGAAGACATCTGCTATGCCACCACCAACCGGCAGGAGGCGGTGAAGGCGATTGCCCCGCGCGTGGATGCGCTGCTGGTGGTGGGGGCGCCGAATTCGTCGAACTCCAAGCGGCTGGTCGAGGTCGCCTCGCGCGCGGGCTGCTCATATGCGCAGCTGGTGCAGCGGGCGGCGGATATCGACTGGCGGGCGCTGGGGCAGATCGGCACCGTGGGCGTGACTGCGGGGGCGAGCGCGCCGGAGGTGCTGATCGAAGAGGTGATCGATGCCTTCCGCGACCGCTACGACGTGACGGTGGAGCTGGTCGAGACCGCGCAGGAGCGGGTCGAGTTCAAGGTGCCACGGGTGCTGCGCGAGCCGGCCTGAGGCAGAAATTCGGCACGCGCCGAATCCCAGCGCGAATTTTCATGTGACAGCGCCGGATTGTGCCGCCAATCTGCGCCGCATGAGACATGTCACGCTCTTGCTGGCCTTTTGCGCCACCGCGGCCTGCGTATCGGCCGAGCCTGAGGGGCCGCAGGGCGCCGTGTTTGCCACCTACGGCTATGACAACGGCAGCCTGCCCCCACCCTACCGCGAGGAATTTCGCGCCGCGTTCAGCCATGAGGGGCAGGTGCGGCTGACGGCCTGTCGGGGATATGGCGAGGAGGGCTGCGTGAGCCTTGAGACGGAGATGCGGCCCGGCGCGGCAGAGCGGATTGCGGCGGCGGCACGTGCCTCGGGGCTGGCGGAGAAGCCTGCCCAGAAGGACCCGGAGCCGCCCATCGGCGGCGGGCTGGCATGGGGCGAGGTGGTGCTGGGCGGTGCGACCTACGATGCCATCGCCCTGCCCGCCCCGGAAGATGCCGCGCGGGTCGAGGCGTTGCTGGCCGTGCTCGATGCCGAATTGCCCGACGATGCCCGCAAGGCAGTGAACGCCGCGGCCGACAAGAAGGCCGGGCAGTAGGGAATTTTCTTTTCAGACACAGCGGGCTGAGGCAGGGTTAAGCATGGCCCTCTCTCGTGCTCTCCTGCTCTGCCTGCTGATGCTCGCGCCTGCCGCCGCGCGGGCCGAGTCGCCCGCCATGGTGGCGAGCTATTTCCACGAGACCGGACCGACCGGCACCCCGGGCTTCCGGGGCTTTTATGTTGAGTTCTTCGTCGATGGCTCGGCCATGCTGGTCGCCTGCCGGGGCGCGGCGGAGGACGAGGACTGCGTGACCCGCATGGGCCGGACCGACTCGGCCAAGCTGGATGCGATCGAGGCCGCCGTGGCTCTGGCCGGGTTTGACCAGCGCCCGCCACGCGCCCTCCCGCCCCCCGATAGTTACGGCGAGGCGCGGGCCGGCTGGGTTTGGGGCGTGAATGCGGAGGGCGTGACCCTGCCACCCTTCGTCAGCCCGGCGGATGCCGCCCGGATGAAACCCGTTTACGATGCCATCCGCGCTGCCGTGCCGATCCGGGAGTATCGCCGGGTGAACCGCGATGCCGACCGGCTGGCGGAGAAGAAGAAAAGGAACTGACCGCATGAGTATTGCCTTTCTCGTCACCACCTTTCTGGTGTGCCTCGCGCCGGGGATCGGCGTGGTTTACACGCTGTCGATGACGCTGGGCGGCGGCTGGCGGGCGGGCGGCCTTGCGGTGGTGGGCTGCACGCTGGCGACGGTGGTGCACCTTGCCGCCGCGATGGCCGGGCTGGCGGCGGTGCTGCACACCTCGGCGCTGCTGTTTCAGGCGATAAAATGGGCGGGCGTGGCCTACCTGCTCTGGATGGCTTGGGGCACGCTGCGGGGCAAAGGCACGCTGGACGTGAAGGCCGAAACGCCCGGCGCGGCGCTCAGGATCGTGCGGCGGGGGATCACGCTGAACATCCTGAACCCGAAGATTCCGATCTTCTTCGTGGCGTTCCTGCCGCAGTTCATCACCCCCGGCGCGGATGCCACGGCGCAGCTCGTGGGCCTTGGCCTTGCCTTCGTGGCGATGACCTTTGCCGTCTTCGCCGGCTATGCGCTGCTGGCGGGCACGATGCGGGCGCGGGTGCTGGCGAGCGAGCGGGCGATGGCATGGCTGCGGCGGGCCTTTGCGGCCAGCTTCGCCGCGCTCGGCCTGCGGCTCGCCTTTGAGCGGGCATGAGGCCGGAAGACACCCTCGCCGTCTATGACGCGCGGGTGGAGGATTACGTGGTGATGAGTGCCGCGGTGAAGGAACGGCGCGATTTGCAGGCCTTCATGGCGCATCTGCCCGCAGGCGCGCGGGTGCTGGACCTTGGCTGCGGCCCCGGTGCCTCTGCCGCCGTGATGGCAGAACAGGGCTTTGTGGTGGAAGCGGTGGACGGCTCGGCGGAGATGGTCGCGCGGGCAGGCGCGATCCCGGGTGTGGCGGCGCGGCAGGCGCTGTTCGAGGAGGTGGAGGGCGAGGCCTGCTATGCGGGCGTCTGGGCCAATTTCTCACTGCTGCACGCGCCGCGCGAGGCCTTCCCCGGCCATCTGGCGCGGCTGCACCGGGCGCTGGTGCCGGGCGGCTGGCTGCATTTGGGGATGAAGCTGGGCGAGGGCGAGGGGCCGGACAGTATCGGGCGGTTCTACACCTATTACAGCGAGGCGGAGCTGGAGGGGCTGCTGGTGGCGGCTGGGTTTGCCGTGAATGCCAAGCGAGTGTCACGCGGCAAGGGGCTTTCGGGCGATAGCTCGGAGTTCATCGTGCTGCTGTCACAGGCCATTCCCGAAGGCGGGGCAAAGGGTTAACCTCGCCGCATGATGCGCCTCAAGACAGCCGCCCGCGCCTTTGCCGCCAAGACCATGGGCCATGCGATCGTGTTCTTCGCGTGGCTTGTGACCGCCGTGCGCGGCATCTGGGAGGGCAGCGAGCCGGTGCCTGTGCAGCGGGTCTATTTTGCCAACCACACCTCGAACGGGGATTTCGTGCTGATCTGGACGGCCCTGCCCTCGCGCCTGCGCCGCCGCACGCGGGCGGTAGCCGCCGCCGACTACTGGCTGACCAATGGCTGGCGGAGCTTCATCGGGCGCGATGTGTTCAACACCGTGCTGATCTATCGCGGCGAAGAGGGCCGCGACGTGGACCCGATGGAGAAGATCCTAGAGGCGGTGGACGGCGGCGACAGCCTGATCATCTTTCCCGAAGGCAAGCGCAACATGGACCCGGAGGTGCCGCTGCTGCCGCTGAAATCGGGGATCTACAACATCTCGGCCAAGCGGCCGGAGGTGGAGATGGTGCCGGTCTGGATCGAGAACCTGAACCGGGTGCTGCCCAAGGGCAAGCTGGTGCCGGTGCCGCTGCTCTGCACGGTCACCTTCGGGCGGCCGATGGCGGTACGGGCGGGGGAGACGCGCGAAGACTTTCTGGACCGCGCGGGGGAGGCACTGCTTGCGCTGCGCCCGCAGAGCGGGCCGCAGGCGACGGCGGGGCAGGCCCCCGGTGAGGTGCAGGGATGAGCGCGGCGGCGGTGGACCTGATCAAGCTGCTCTTCGGCGTGCTCGGGGTGCTGGTGCTGGCCACGGCGGTGGGCCGGGTGCTGCGCGAGCACATCGCGCCCGACCGCTCCAACCCAGGCATCGAGAACCTGAACGCCCGGATCGACGCATGGTGGGGCATGGCAGCCCTGCTCGGCCTCGCCTTTCTGGCCGGAAAGACCGGGGTGATCGTGCTCTTCGGCTTCATCTCCTTTGCCGCGCTGCGCGAGGTCCTGACCCTCACCACCAAGCGCGAGGCCGACCACTGGGCGCTGTTCGGCGCCTTCTTCGTGGTGCTGCCGGTGCAGTTCTGGCTGGTCTGGGACGAGTGGTATGGCTTCTACTCGATCTTCGTGCCGGTCTACGCCTTCTTGCTGCTGCCGGTGGTTTCGGTGCTTTCGGGCGACACGCGGGATGCCTTTGTGCGGATCGCCGAAACGCAATGGGCGCTGATGATCTGCGTTTACTGCGTGAGCCATGTGCCGGCGCTGCTGACGCTCAGGATCGAGGGCTACGAGGGTCGCGAGGTGCTGCTGATCGCATGGCTGGTGATCGTGGTGCAGATCTCGGACGTGCTGCAATACACTTGGGGCAAGCTGCTGGGGCGGACCAAGGTGGCGCCCACCGTATCGCCCTCGAAGACATGGGAAGGGCTGGTGGGCGGCGTGATCTCGGCCTCGCTGATTGGCACGGCGCTCTACTGGATCACCCCGTTCAGCCCGTGGCAGGCGCTGGGGATGGCGCTGGCGGTCACGGCGATGGGGTTCTTCGGCGGGCTGGTCCTTTCGGCCATCAAGCGGGACCGGGGGGTGAAGGACTGGGGGCACCTGATCGCCGGGCATGGCGGGTTCATCGACCGGATGGATTCGGTGGTGTTTGCGGCGCCGATCTTCTTTCACCTCACGCGCTACTTCTGGTCGGCAGTCTGATGGGGCTGGCGGAGTCGTCTGTGGCCCATGGCGCGGCGGGAGCGGCGCTGATGGGCGGCTGGGCGTTTTACGCCAACAGCGGCCATGCGATGCCCGCGCCGCTCTGGGCGGCGCTGGTGCAGGGGGCGATGACGGCGGGGATCACGGTGGTTTTGAAGCGGGTGCAGGAGGCGCTGGTGCCCCGGCTGCCGGGGACGCTTGGGTTGGTGGGGCCGCCGGTGGTGTGCGGGGCGATCTCGTTTTGCCTGCTCTACACGATCCATTCGCTCGCGGACACGCCGGAGGTGCTGGCCACGCTGGCGGTGCCGGTGAGCGTGGCGACGCTCTACGCCTGCGCCTACACGCGGCGGCTCTGGTCCCGTGGCTGAACGGCGGCCGATCAAGGCGCGGGGGGCGGGCTGGGCGCAGGCGGCGGCGCGGTGGCTGGCGGCCTCGCGGGTGACGCCGAACCAGATTTCGGCGTCTTCCATGGTATTCGCGGCGGCGGCCTTCGGGTGTTTCTGGCTCACACGCCCCGCCGGACCCGGCGTGGCGGCGGCGCTGCTCATCGGCGCCGCGCTTTTCTGCCAATTGCGGCTGGTGGCCAACCTGCTGGACGGGATGGTGGCGCTGGAGGGCGGAAAGGGCAGCCCGAGTGGGCCGTTCTGGAACGAGGCACCCGACCGGGTGGCAGATGTGCTGATCCTCGCCGGGCTGGGGCTGGCCGCCGGGCCGCTCTGGCTGGGCTGCCTTGCGGGGGCGCTGGCAGTGGGCACGGCCTATCTCCGAGAGCTGGGCCGGGCCGAAGGGCTGGCAGCCGACTTCTGCGGGCCGATGGCCAAGCCGCAGCGGATGGCAGCGGTGACGCTGGGCTGCGTGGCGGGGGCGGTGGAGGCGGCGCTTTGGGGGTCGACGGTGGCGCTGCGGGTGACGCTCTGGGCGGTGGCCCTTGGCACCGCGCTCACCGTAATCCGCCGGTCGGTGCGACTGGTTCGGGGCTTGTCTCTGCCGCGCGGGGCGGGCAAGTAGCGCCCATGCCAGACCTTTATGCCTATACCGACGGAGCCTGCTCCGGAAATCCCGGCCCCGGTGGCTGGGGCGTGCTGCTTCAGGCGAAGGAGGGCGAGGCGGTCGTGAAGGAACGCGAGCTGATGGGCGGCGAGGCGGCGACCACCAACAACCGGATGGAGCTGATGGCGGCGATCTCGGCGCTGGAATCGCTCAACCGCGACACCGAGATCACCGTGGTCACCGACTCGGCCTATGTGAAGAACGGCGTCACTGGCTGGATCCACGGATGGAAGCGCAATGGCTGGAAGACCGCCTCGAAGAAGCCGGTGAAGAACGTGGAGCTCTGGCAGCGGCTGGATGCGGCGAATGCACGGCACCGGGTGACGTGGAAATGGGTCAAGGGCCATGCCGGGCACCCCGAGAACGAGCGGGCCGACGAGCTGGCGCGGGCAGGGATGAAGCCGTTCAAGTAGGCGCGCTTGGCTAGGCGCTGGGGGTTTCACACCCCCAGACCCGTAGCATTGCTGGGGGTTTCACACCCCCAGACCCCCGTGGAGATATTTCTGCCAAGATGAAGGGCGGGCGTTAGCGGGAAATTAACCTTAACGCGAGATTGTCGAGGGGCGGTACAGGCTGGAGAGCCGATGACCACCCAAGGTGAAGCCCCGCCCGCCTCTCGCTGGATGGCGCGCGGGTGGGGTGGACCTGGACCCTGTCTTCATCTTGGCGGCAAATACTCACCAAAACAAAGTCGTGCGCCGCAAGGCGCGCAATTTGGCAGCGGGCTATTTCTTGCGGACGATGAAGTAGAGCGCGGCGGCGGCGGCAGCGATGACGGCGAGAATGAGGGCGTATTTCACCAGCCCGAGGATCAGCGGCAGTATGCGCAGCCCGATCCAGCAGAGGGCGACGACGCCTGCGCCCAGCACGGCGGCGATCTCGTCATCGAAACGGCGGTCGGCGCCGCGGTTGATGGCGAAGCCTGCGGCGGCGCCGGCGATGAGGAGAAAGACGAAGACCATCAGGTCCCGAGCCTGCCCGGAAGCGTGAGGCCGCGCAAGAGTTCTGCCGCCTGCATCGGGCGTTTGCCGGGGCGCTGGGCCTGGGTGATCTCGACGGCACCGCTGCCGCAGGCGATGGTGAGGCCGGTACGCACCTCTCCCGGCGTGCCGCTGCCGGGCGCGGTGCGGGAGCGGAGGAGTTTGAGGCGTTCGCCTGCCACCTCCGTCCATGCGCCGGGGAAGGGGGAGAGGCCGCGGATGTGGCGGTCGACCTCTTCGGCCGGGCGGGACCAGTCGACCCGCGCCTCGGCCTTGTCGATCTTCTCGGCATAGGTGACGCCAGTCTCGGGCTGGGGCATGGGCTCCAGCGCCCCTGCCCGCTCGGCGGCGGTAGTGATGAGGCGCGCGCCCATCTCGGAGAGGCGGTCGTGCAGGTCGCCGGTGGTTTCCTCGGCGCCGATGGCGATGCTTTCGCGCAGCAGGACGGGGCCGGTATCGAGCCCGGCCTCCATCTGCATGATGCAGACGCCCGTCTCGGCATCGCCCGCCATCACCGCGCGGTGGATCGGGGCTGCGCCGCGCCAGCGGGGCAGCAGCGAGGCGTGGATGTTCATGCAGCCGAAGCGGGGGGCATCCAGCACCGGCTGGGGCAGGATGAGGCCGTAGGCGACGACCACGGCAAGGTCGGCCTCAAGCGCGGCGAAGGCCTCTTGCTCCTCGGCGCCTTTCAGCCGCGCGGGGTGGCGGACCGGCAAGCCGAGGGCCTCGGCGCGGGCCTGCACCGGGGAGGGCCGATCCTTTTTGCCGCGCCCGGCGGGGCGGGGCGGCTGGGTGTAGACGCAGGCGATCTCATGGCCCGCCGCGTGCAGCGCCTCCAGCGCGGGGACGGAGAAATCGGGGGTTCCCATGAAGATGATGCGCATCGCGGCCTCCTGCCGTGGGGCGGGACGTATCCCGCCGGTCTGTCAGCCCTTCTTGGCCGCCTTCTTCAACAGCATCTGCCGTTTCATCCGGCTGAGATTGTCGAAGAACATGCGGCCATTCAGGTGGTCGATCTGGTGCTGTACGGAGGTGGCCCAGAGATCCTCGAACTTCTTCTCGACCCGTGCGCCGCTCTCGTCGGTGTAGGCGACGGCGACGCGGGAGGGGCGGGTGATCTTGGCGGAGGCGCCTGGGAGGTTGGGGCTGGCCTCCTCCCAGGTGAAGCTCTGCTCGCCGAGCATGGTGATCTCGGGGTCGGCCAGCCGCACGACCTGCCCGCGGGACTTGGAGCAATCGACCACGGCGAGGCGGAGCATCACCCCGATCTGGGGCGCGGCGAGGCCGTAGCCGGGCATCGCCTCCATCGTGTCGACCATGTCATCCCAGATGGCGCGGATCTCGTCGGTGATCTCGCCCACGGGCGCGGCGGCGGTTTGCAGGCGCTTGTCGGGCCATGGGATGAAGGGGCGCGGGCTCATGCAGGCGCCTCCTCCAGCCCGTCGATGATGAGCTTGCCATCGAGATGGTCGGCCTCGTGCTGGGCGATGGTGGCCTCGGCGCCCTCAAGCTCGACGCTTTGTGCGGCGCCGGTCTCATCGGTGTAGTCGAGGCGGATGCGGGCGGGGCGGGTGACCTTTACGGGGCGTTCCGGGATGGAGAGGCAGCCCTCTTCGACCGTGCTGGTCTCATCGCCCAGTGGTGTCACGACCGGGTCGATGCAGATGCGGGGCGTGGGTGTGCCGGACTTCCAGCCGGCGTCCATCACGAAGATCCGGCGGAGCGCGCCGACCTGCGGGCCGGCGAGGCCGCGACCGGGGGCGGCATACATGGTTTCGAGCATGTCTGCGGGAAGCGTGCCCATATCCTCGCCCGCGACCGTTGTGCAGCGGGCCTTCAGCCGCGCATCGGGCCAGAGGACGATGGGCAGGATGCTCAAGCGCGGGCCTTCTCGCGCTTCAGCTTCTGCATCTTGCGGGTGATCATCTGGCGCTTCATCGGGCCGAGATAGTCGATGAAGAGCTTGCCGTTCAGGTGATCGATCTCGTGCTGGACGCAGGTGGCCCAGAGGCCGGAGAACTGCTCTTCGACCGTCGCGCCATCGAGCCCCTGCCAGCGCACCTTGACCTCGGCGGGGCGGGTGACATCGGCGTATTGCTCGGGGATCGAGAGGCAGCCCTCTTCGTAGGTGCTGGTCTCGTCCGAGGTCCAGACGACCTCGGGGTTGATCAGCACCATCGGGCGCGGGGCTTCGTCATCGTCTTTCACGCAGTCCATCACCAGCAGGCGGCTCATCTCGCCGATCTGGGGCGCGGCCAGGCCGATGCCGGGGGCCTCGTACATGGTTTCGAGCATGTCGTCGGCCAGCCGGTGCAGCTCGCGGTCGAACGCGGACACCGGGTCGGCGGGCTTTTTGAGCCGGGGGTCGGGGTGGATGAGGATGTCTCTGAGCGCCATGGGGAGGGATTTAGGGCAGAGCCGGGCGGGGCGCAACTGGGGTTGCAGCCGGAGCGGGTGGCGCTAGGGTCTGCGCAAAGAAGGAGCCACCCCATGAGTTTTGACGAGATCATCGACCGCCGCGGCACCCATTCGGTGAAATGGGACATGATGGAGAAGATCTATGGCGTGCCCGCCGAGGGCGGTTTGCCAATGTGGGTGGCCGACATGGACTTTCGCCCCCCTGCCTGCGTGCAGGGCGCGGTGGAGAAGATGGCGGCGCATGGGGTCTATGGCTACTACGGCGACGACAGCGGCTACACCGATGCGATCCGCTGGTGGATGGCCGAGCGCCACGGCTGGCAGGTGGAGGCGGGGTCGATCTTTACCACCCATGGGCTGGTGAATGGCACGGCGCTTTGCGTGGATGCCTTCACCGCGCCGGGCGACGGGGTGGTGCTGATGACGCCGGTTTACCATGCCTTTGCGCGGGTCATCAAAGCGGCGGGCCGCGAGGTGGTGGAATGCGCGCTGGCGCTGAAGGACGGCCGCTACGAGATGGACTTCGACGCCTGGGACGCGCAGATGACCGGCAGCGAGACCATGCTAGTGCTCTGCTCGCCGCACAATCCGGGCGGGCGGGTTTGGTCCCGCGCCGAGCTGGAGGGTGTGGCCGCCTTTGCCAAGCGGCATGATCTGGTGCTGGTCTCCGACGAGATCCACCATGACCTGCTGATGCCGGGACAGCCCCATGTGCCGATGGCGCTGATCGAAGGCATCGAGGACCGGCTGGTGATGATGACGGCGACCACCAAGACCTTCAACATCGCGGGCTCGCACACCGGCAACGTGATCATCGCCGACGAGGCGCTGCGGGCGAAGTTCGCGCAGCGGATGGCGGCGATGGGGCTCTCGCCCAACTCTTTCGGGCTGTTCATGGCGGAGGCGGCCTATTCCCCCGAAGGCGCGGCATGGGTCGATGAGCTCTGCGCCTATCTCGACGGCAACCGGAAGGTCTTTGACGAGGGGATCAACGCGATCCCAGGGCTTGCTTCGATGCCGCTGGAAGCGACCTATCTGAGCTGGGTGGATTTTGCCGGGACCGGGATGGCGAAGGCGGAGTTTGCCGGGCGGGTGGAAAAGACCGCGAAGATCGCGGTGAACCACGGTGAGACCTTCGGCAAGGGCGGCGAGAGCTTCTTGCGGTTCAACATTGCCACGCCGCGGGCGCGGGTGGTGGAGGCCGTGGAGCGGATGCAGGCGGCCTTCGGCGATTTGCAGTAAGCGTCAGCTGCTGGGCAGGTAACCCACGGGCGCGTCGCTGGCGCGCTCGAAATCCAGCGGCGCCTTGTCGCTCGCGGCGGTGGAGCGCTTGAACTCGAAAATCCGCTCGCCCTCTTCCTCGCGGCTGTTCACGATCAGGCACTGGTAGAGGTGGCGCTCGCCTTCGAAGAGGTCGACCAGACCGCGCAGGTTGGGCGCGGGGTCGGCGGCGAGGGCAAAGCCCTTGGACCAGAACCGCAGCACCGGGTAACTCTCGTCGCCGTCGCGCACCTTCAGGCGGCTTTTGCGGCGCTCCGCATCGCGGCGCGCGGCCTCCAGCCCTTCGCGGACCGATTGTGGCAGGAAATCAGACATTTGGCAGCTCCACTCCTGTTGCCGGAGCATTGTGACCGAATCGGGTTCCGTCAAGGTTAACCTTTGACAGGTCATGTGCTGCCGTATCCGTGCAACTCCGGTGCAACGGCTTTCGTTCCGCGCGGAAATGCACAGAAGCCCCTTCTGGCGCGCCAGTATCTTGCACCGCGCACATCCCCTATATTCCGCCGTGACTTGAGACACAGGAGAGCGACATGGGCCGTTTGGTAGAGGGCGTCTGGAAGGACGAATGGTACGATACGAAGGAGAGCGGCGGGAAGTTCGTGCGCTCGACCTCGGGCTTTCGCAACTGGGTTACCGCCGATGGGTCCGCCGGGCCGAGCGGTGAAGGCGGGTTCGAGGCGGAGAGCGGGCGATATCACCTGTTCGTTTCGCTGGCCTGCCCCTGGGCGCATCGCACACTGATCTTTCGGGCCCTGAAGGGGCTGGAGGAGCATATCGCCGTTTCGGTGGTGCACCCTGACATGCTGGAGAACGGCTGGGAGTTCCGGCAGGACTTTGCGGGCACCACGGGCGACCGGCTCTTTGGCAAGGATTACCTGTGGCAGGTCTATACTCATGTGGACCCGAAGATGAGCGGGCGCGTCACGGTGCCGGTGCTCTATGACACCAAGCGCGACACCATCGTGAGCAACGAGAGCGCGGAGATCATCCGTATGCTCAACAGCGCCTTCGACGGGATCACCGGCAACAGCGATGATTATTGGCCCGAGCACCTGCGCGGCGAGATCGAAGAGGTGAACGCCCGGATTTACGACACGGTGAACAACGGGGTCTACAAGGCCGGGTTCGCCACCAGCCAGGAGGCCTATGACGCCGCGGTGCACCCGCTGTTCGAGAGCCTCGACTGGCTGGAAGACCGGCTGTCGCGCCAGCGCTATCTCGTGGGCGGGCAGATCACCGAGGCCGACTGGAGGCTCTTTACCACGCTGGTGCGGTTTGACGAGGTGTATCACACCCACTTCAAGTGCAACCGAAACTTCCTGCGGGAGATGCCGAACCTCTGGGCCTACAGCCGCGAGCTTTACCAGCAGCCCGGCGTGGCGGCGACCTGCGTGCCTGCGCATTACGTGCGGCACTACCACTACAGCCACGACATGGTGAACCCGAACCGGATCATCCCGCTGAACCCGGTGCTGGACTGGATTGAGCCGCACGGGCGGGATGCGTTGCAGGCGGCGTGACGGCAGCTGCCGGACCGGCGCGGTGGGCTCAGAAGCCCTCTGCGCCGGGGCGCGGGTAGTAGCGGAAATACTCGGTCATCTGCCAGCGGATCAGCCGGTTGGCGTCGATCACCTCGTAGGGGACCCCTGCGCGGGCGGCGACGGTGCGGACCTGAAACTCGTAGGCATCTTCGCGGCCATCGGTGTCGATCATCACGACCTTGGGGGCGAGGCCTGTCTGGCTGGCGGCGAAGAGGGCCTGATGGACGCTGTCGATGGAGCTGCGCTTGTCGAGGCCGAGTTCGATGACCTCGGTCTCGGTGCGGCAATCGACGCGGACGTAATGCAGATCGTAGCCGACGTTGTAGGGCACACGCGCTTCGGTTTCGCCGAAGGCGAACATGGAACAGTAGATCAGGGCGAGTGCGGTTTCGGACATCGGGCCTCCTGCGGGGGAGGCTAGCTGGCCGTTAACCTTTTGTTAACGAATTTCTCGCGCGCGCTACAGGCTGTCTTCGACCCGGAAGCCCTGCGGGATGCTGTCGCGGTCGTCGAGCACAAGGTCAGCCATGACGCGGGCTACGCCGGGGGCCATGCCGAAGCCGATCTTGAAGCCGCCATTGGCGATGTAGTGCCCGTCGCGGCCCGGCCATGCCCCCAGCATCGGCGCGCGGGAGCGGGCGCGGGGGCGCAGGCCGGCCCATCGTTTGACCACCGGCGCGCCATGCAGGAGGGGCACGAGGTTGGCGGCCTTTTCGATCAGGGCGTCGAGCTGGGCGTCTGTCTCCAGCCCGTCGAACTCTCGCTCGGAGGTGGAGCCGATGGCGACGGTGCCATCGGCGTGGGGCACCACGTGGAGGCCGTCAGCGAAGAGCTGGGCGGCCTCGGGGGCGGAGAAGTGCAGCAGCGCGGCCTGGCCCTTGATTGGCGCACCGACGGTCTTGCCCAGATCGGCGGAAAGGGCGGCGAGGCCCTCGGCCCCGGTGGCCCAGACCACCCTGCCCTGCGCCTCGGCCTCGCCTGTCAGCACCTCGCCGCCCGCCGCCGTGATCGCGGCGGCGAGCGCGGCGCAGGCGCGCGCGGGGTGGAGCCGGGCGGTGAGGGTATCATGCACCCAGAGGCCGGTTTCGGAGAGCGGGGCGAAGGCAGGAGCGTGATCGACCACCTGCCACGAAGCACGGCCCTGCCAGAGCTCGGCAGCTCCGGCCTCACGCGCGCGGGCCAGCGCCTCTCCGCCCGGCACCACGGGCTGCACCCGCCCGGTGCGGGCGTAGCCGGGATCGACCCCGCCCGTGGTTTTGACCGCGGCCCAGAACGCCTCTGCCGCCAGAAGGCTCTCGAGCTGAAAGGCCTTCTTGGGGTTCCAGTTTTCGGGCACATGGGGGGCCAACGCGCCAACGACCCCGCCGGAGGAGCCTGCGCCCACGCCACGCGTGTCGATCACCCGCACCTTGGCGCCGCGGCGGAGGCACTCCCACGCCACCGAGAGGCCAAAGACCCCTGCCCCGCGCACTGTGATGTCTGCCATGGACATTCCCTCGCCCCACCGCCATTTTCCGCCCGAACACATAGGCCATCCCCCGATGCATCACCATCCCGCCCGGCTCGCATGGCGCGACAACGGCACCCCTGTTTCGACGCGGTTCGACGACCCCTATTTCTCCCTGGAGAACGGGCTGGCCGAAACGCGCCATGTGTTTCTTGCGGGCAACGGGCTGCCCGAGCGGCTGCGCGCGGGCTTTCACGTGGCGGAGCTGGGGTTTGGCACCGGGCTGAACCTGCTGGCGCTTTGGGCCGCCGCGCGGGAGGCGGGCGTGGCAGTGCGCTACACCGGGTTCGAGGCCTTCCCGATGACGGCGGAGGAAGCGGGCCGCGCACTGACGCCCTTTGCCGGGGCCTTTCCCGATCTGGTTGCCGCGCTGGTGGACCAGTGGCCCGAGGCGGGCGCACGGATCAGTGGCGAGGGGCTGGAGGCCGAGGTGATCGCCGGGGACGCGCGAACGTGCCTGCCCGCGTGGGATGGCCGGGCTGATGCGTGGTTTCTCGACGGGTTCTCGCCCGCGAAGAACCCCGAGCTCTGGGAGGCGGAACTGATGGCCGAGGTCGCCCGCCACACCGCGCCCGGCGGCACATTTGCCACCTACACAGCCGCAGGCCACGTGCGCCGGGCGCTGGAGGCGGCAGGCTTTGCTGTGACGCGCCAGCCCGGCTTTGGTCGCAAACGCCACATGAGCACCGGGACACTGGCATGACCCAACAGACCCTCGGTATCCTGCTGATGATCGCGACCACATTCGTGTTCGCCGTGCAGGACGGGCTCTCGCGCCACCTGTCGGAGACCTATCCGGTGATGATGGTGGTAATGATCCGCTACTGGTTTTTCGCGCTCTTCGTGCTGACCATCGCCGCCCGCGCCAAGGGCGGGCTGAAGGCGGCGGCCCGCTCCAACCGGCCATTCCTGCAGATCTTCCGGGGCGTTTTGCTGGCCGCCGAGATCTGCGTGGCGGTGCAGAGCTTTGTCTGGCTCGGGCTGGTGGAGGCCCATGCGATCTTTGCCTGCTACCCGCTGATCATCGCCGCGCTCTCCGGCCCGGTGCTGGGCGAAAAGGTGGGCTGGCGGCGGTGGACCGCGGTGGGCGTGGGGTTTTGCGGTATTCTCGTGATCCTGCGGCCCGGCTTTGGCGTATTCACCCCCGCCTCGCTGATGGCGCTGGCCAGCGCACTGATGTTCGCGCTCTACGGGCTGCTGACGCGCTACGCCTCGCGCTATGACACCACGGCGACGAGTTTCTTTTACACCGGCACCACGGGGGCGGTGGTGATGACCGCCGCCGCGCTTTGGCAATGGACCCCGATGACCGGGACCGACTGGCTTTGGATGGGGAGCCTGTGCCTGACCGGGGTGACCGGGCATTGGTTGCTGATCAAGACCTACGAGGTGGCCGAGGCGAGCGCGGTGCAGCCCTTTGCCTATTTCCAGCTGGTCTTTTCGTCGATCATCGGGGTGCTGTTCTGGAGCGATATCCTGCCGCCCGCGACGGTAGTCGGCGCGGCCATCGTGGTGAGCGCGGGGCTCTTCACGCTCTGGCGCGAGCGGCAGGCCTGAGGGCGGCAAGGCCCCGGATCGGGGCTTTTCCCCGGCCTGCGGCTTGCCTACGATGGGCCGGAATTGACGCTCCACGGATTTGACTGATGATCTTTGCCCTGCGCTGCTTCCTGCTTGCCCTCTGCCTCACCCTCACCCTGCCCGCCGCCCCTGCCCTTGCGCAGGACAGCGGCGAGAGCCAGCCGACCGGCACCATCGGGGTGGAGGAGAGCCGCGAGCAGGATGCCGCGATTGCCCAGCGCATCCGCACCATCCTGAGCGAGCTTGAGGGCTACGAGGATGTCACCGTTGCGGTGAAATCCGGCATCGTCACCCTGCGCGGCACCACGCTGGATGCCGCCAAGGCGCGGACGCTGAACGACCTTGTGAGCCGGGTCGACGGCGTGGTGGCCATCGAGAACGAAGTGGTCGAGAGCACCGATGTGGTGGAGCGGCTGAACCCGGCGGTGAAGCGGTTTCAGGAGCGGATCACCCAGATGATCGCATGGGCGCCGCTGCTGATCATCGCGCTCTGCGCCTTTCTGATCGTAGCCTTCCTAGGCGTGCTGCTGGCGCGGATGAAACAGCCATGGGACCGGCTCGCGCCCAATGCCTTCATCGCCGATATCTACCGGATGCTGCTGCGGCTGGCCTTTGTGATTGCGGGCATCGTGGTGGCGCTGGATATCCTCAACGCCACCGCGCTCTTGGGCACCATTCTGGGTGCTGCCGGTATCATCGGTCTGGCCATCGGCTTTGCGGTGAAGGACACGGTGGAGAACTTCATCGCCTCGATCATGCTTTCGATCCGCCAGCCGTTCCGGCCCAATGACGCGATCGAGATCAACGGCGACGAGGGCAAGGTGATCCGCCTGACCAGCCGCGCGACGATCATCCTGAGCTGGGACGGCAACCATATTCGGATTCCGAACTCGACGGTGTTCAAGAGCCGGATCGTGAACTTTTCGCGCAACCGGGAGCGGCGGTTCCTGTTCGATATCGGCTTTGAGGGGCCGGTCGACATGGAGGCCGCCCGCGCCATTGCGCAAGAAACGGTGCAGGCCCTGCCCTTCACGCTGGAGACCCCGGCGGCGAGCGTCTGGATCGACAGCATCAGCGACGCCGGGATCATCCTGAAAGTGGCCGGCTGGATCGACCAGACCGAGACTTCGCTGCTGCTGGCCAAGGGCGAGGCGTTGCGGCAGGTGAAGGCGGCGCTGGAGGCGGCGGGCCTGTCGATTCCCGATACGACCTACCGGCTGCGGCTCGACCCGCCTTTCGGCGCCCTGCCCGCCCCGGCCACCGCCGAAGAGGCGCCCGAGGCCGCCCCGGTGCCAAGCGCCCCCGAGCCCGCCGCCCCGGCCCCGACCCCGATCACCGAAACCGCGGATGTGGGCGCGACCGAGGAGAAGGAACTGGAAGCGATGGTCGAAGCCGAGCGCGCCGAAGAGGGCCACGAGGACGACCTGCTCGACAACACGACCAAGGTGGAATAGCGGCTCGGCGGCACGCCCGCATTTTTCGGCGCATTTCCCGCGCCGGGGGGCTTGCGCACACGCCCGAGACTCAGTAGGAACCCCCTCGCCGTTGGGGTGTAGCCAAGTGGTAAGGCAGCGGTTTTTGGTACCGTGTACCGTAGGTTCGAATCCTACCACCCCAGCCAGGCACTTTCCGGAAATTCTGAAGTTTTGGGCTGCGCGCACTATGTGACGTGAGTGCAGGGCGTTGCCGGGGCGTTTGACGGTTCTTGTCGCCCGTTACGCCCTGCAACTGCCCGAGCCTCGGCCTGCGGCTTTTGGCAAGGGTGACATCGACGCCGCCGCGAGCGCCAGTGCGGCGCGGTTCAAGGAGTGACACCATGAGCAACACCCCCATCCGCGTGGATATCGTCTCCGATGTCGTCTGCCCGTGGTGCGTGATCGGCTACCGCCAGCTGGCGCGTGCCTCGGAGCAGAGCGGCATCGCCATCGAGGTGCATTGGCATCCGTTCGAGCTGAACCCGGGCATGGCGGAGGAGGGCGAGAACCTGCGTGAGCATCTCGCGGCTAAATACGGCACCACGCCGGAAGGCTCGTGCGAAGCCCGGCAACGGCTGACCGAGTTGGGCGCATCGCTCGGCTTCGAGTTCAACTATGCCGACGACAGCCGGATGGTGAACACCTTCCGCGCCCACCAGTTGATCGACTGGGCCGCAGGTCAGGGCCGCCAGCACGAAACCAAGCAGGCCCTCTTTCGGGCCTTCTTCACCCGGCGCGAAGACGTGAACGCGCGCGCGGTGCTGGGCGACGTGGCCGAGGAGGTCGGGCTGAACCGTGCCGGGGCGCTGGCAATGCTGGAGAGCGGCGAGATGGCCGGGACCGTGCGGCAGAAGCAACGGTTCTGGACCGAGCGCGGGATTTCCGGTGTGCCCGCGATGATCTTCGCGCGGCAGCATCTCGTGACCGGGGCGCAGGGCGAGGAAAACTACGCGCGAATATTGCAGCATTGCCTGGAGGCAGAGGCGGCAGAGCGCGCGGGCTGATGTGGTAGCGAGGGGTGCTGGCTCGGGGGCTCGACCTGCTGTGATCCGCTGTGGCGCCGCCCCGTATCAGGCGGCGCCCCTGCCCCGGCGGTCAACCCCAGGGGGTGACGAGATACTTCTCGCCCGTGCGCATGGCGCGGTAGTCGAGAACGGCATCCTTGGTCAGCATCTCCTCCAGCGTGACTCTCTCCTTGTAGCTGCTGGCGAAGGTGGTGGTGAGGTTGTCGCGCACGCGTTGGCGCATCCGCCCCATGACCTCCGCCCCGACCGACTGAAGGAAGGGGAACAGCAGCCAGCCCGACAGGGTCCAGCCGAAGCCGTAGCTTGGCGTCAGGATGGTCGGGCTGGTGTCCAACCGGCCGTAGATGAACATGCGTTTGGGCTGGTTCGAGCCGTAGCGCGAGTATTCGGTCATCTTTTCCTTGGCGACCTGCTCCATCGCGCGGAAGGCGGTATCGACCAGTTTGCCGCCGCCGACCGGGTCGTAGCCGTAGAACGCGCCGGTCTCGCTGATGGCCGAGGTCAGTTGGGTGAAGAAATCATCGTCCGAGGAGTTCACCACGTGGCTGGCGCCGAGCCCCTTGAGCAGGGCCACCTGGTCGGGTTTGCGCACGATGTTCACCAGCCCGACCCCGTCCTCCTGGCAGATGCGGGTCAGCATCTGGCCGAGGTTCGAGGCACCAACGGTGTGGAGGATGGCGGACTGTCCGTCGGCCTTGGCATTCTCGACGAAGCCGAGCGCGGTCATGGGGTTTACGAAGGCGCTGGCGCCCTCCTCGGCGGTATGGTCGCCCAGCGGCAGGCACATGGCCGCATCGGCAAGGCAATACTGGCTGTAGGCGTTGCCCGGCACGCAGGACACACGCTGGCCGATCAGTGCTTGCGCGGCATCGCTCTCGCCAGCGGCAACAACCGTGCCGGCCCCCTCGTTCCCGGCGGGAAGCTTCAGCCCGTGGCGCGCCTTGGAGGCCGCGTTGACGGCCTCGGGCATCCGGGCCACGAACTTGCCGGGCGTGAACTCCGCTGTTTCCATGTCGGCACCACCGACTAGAATGGCGAGGTCTGACGGGTTGATCGGCGCGGCTTCCATCCGCACCAGCACCTGGTTGCCGGTCGGGTCGTCGAACGAGACGTCTTCAATGGCGACAGTCAGCCTGCCGTCGGCCTCGAGCGTGGTGAACAGCTGTTTTCCGGTGGTGGCCATGCTGGCCCTCCTTTCTGCGATGTCAGGTCAGGCGGCGATGTAGGCCAGAGGCGTGGAATGTCACCCATAGGGAGCGCGGAAGGGTGGCGGATGGGGTTATGCGTTGGGTGTGGCGGGGAAAGGCTGCCGAGGCGCGCAAAGATACAGAGGGGCTCGCGCGCCTCGGGTCACTACAGGGGAGTGTCGATCAAGACATGACCTATATCCGAAACCGCCTGGTCATGCGCCTGCGAGGTCCTCGGGGAGGATGGCGTCGGGCATGTTCTGGTAGCAGACCGGGCGCAGGAAGCGGCGGATCGAGAGGGTGCCGACGGAGGTTGCGCCGAAGTTGGTGGAGGCCGGGTAAGGGCCGCCGTGGACCATGGTGTCGGCCACTTCCACGCCGGTCGGGAAGCCGTTCACCAGGATGCGGCCCGCTTTGCGCTCGAGGATCGGCATCAGGCCCTTCGCGCGCTCGGTGTCGCCCTCATCCATGTGGATGGTCGCGGTGAGCTGGCCCTCGAAGCCTTTCGCAAGCGTCTCCATCTCTTCTTTACCATTCACCCGTACAACCAGCCCGAGGGGGCCGAAGACCTCCTCGCCCAGCGCGTGGTCCTGCAGGTAGGCCGCGGCGTCGGTTTCATAGAGGTTGGGGCTGGCATTGCGGCCCTCGTCGGCGTTGGTCAGCAGCGGCTGCACGGCATTGCGGCCATCGAAGCGGGCCTTGGCGTCCTGATAGGCCTTGGCGATGCCATCGGTGAGCATGGTCTGCGGCGCGGCCTTGGAGAGCGCCTCCTTGGCGGCGGAGACGAAGGCGTCGCCATCGGCGCCCTTCTCGACCACGGCGATGCCGGGGTTGGTGCAGAACTGGCCTGCGCCCATGGTGAGCGAACCGGCCCAGCCCTCGCCCATCGCCGCACCGCGCGCCTTGGCGGCCTCGGGGAGCACGAACATGGGGTTCACGGAGCCCAGCTCACCGAAGAAGGGGATCGGCTCGGGGCGGGCGGCGCAGAGGTTGAAGAGCGCGCGACCACCGCCGAGGGAGCCGGTGAAGCCCACGGCCTTGATCAGCGGGTGCTCGACGAGGGTGGTGCCCACATCGCGCTTGCCGCCCTGGATCAGGGAGAAGACGCCGGGGTGGATGCCGCACTTCTGGATCGCGGCGTCGATGGCCTGGGCCACGATCTCGCCCGTGCCGGGGTGGGCGGAGTGACCCTTGACCACCACGGGGCAGCCCGCGGCCAGCGCGGCGGCGGTGTCACCGCCTGCGGTGGAGAAGGCGAGCGGGAAGTTGGAGGCACCGAAGACGGCGACGGGGCCGATCGGGCGCTGGACCATCTTCAGGTCGGGCCGGGGCAGAGGCGCCCGGTCGGGCAGCGCCTCGTCATGGCGCACATCGAGATAGCCGCCGTCGCGGATGTGGCTGGCGAAGAGGCGAAGCTGGCCGGTGGTGCGGCCGCGCTCGCCCTGCAGGCGGGCCTCGGGCAGGCCGGTCTCGGAGGTGCCGATCTCGGTGATCTCGTCACCGCGCGCCTCGATCTCGTCGGCGATGGTGTCGAGAAACTTCGCCCGGGTCTCGCGCGAGCTGTACCCATAGCTCCAGAAGGCTTCTTCCGCCGCCTCGCAGGCCTTGTTCACCAGATCGGGCGTGCCGACGCAGAACTCGCGTGCGACGCCATGGGCCGGCTCTGAGGAAAAAACCTCACTCGCCGTAACCCAGTTGCCTGCGATGAGATGTTTGCCGGTCAGCATGTGAATAGTCCTCCTTGTTTCACACCTTGCGAGCCACTTCGGCGGATCGGGCAACCGCTCTGGCGTGACGAGCGTTTGCGAGCCTCGTCGGTTCATGATTTCGCGTTATTTGGCATTCCAAAATGCCAAGAACAAGACGGATCCACGATTTTTCAGAAATTTATCACGTCACATTGCCTATTGAAGTCTGGAGGATTCGGAAATTATGGTATGCCAAATTCAAATCAGGGCAGTTTGCCCACGCAAGGGAGACTCCATGGAATGCTGAAGATCGTGAACGCCAAAGTGTCGGCCTATGGGGGCGAGTCGGGGGATGCCTACATTGGCGAGGTCGTGGTGGTGGAGCTTGAAACCGAGAGCGGGCTGGTCGGCACGGGCTTTGCCAGCGCGCCACGTGGGGTGGGGCACATCTTTCGCGATCTGATCGCAAATGTGCTTGCCCCTCAGATCATCGGCGCCAACGCCATGCTGCACCGTGACCTCTGGGAGCGCATGTTCCGGACGATCCCGCGCCGGGGCGGCGAAGGCATCGTGCGGGTCTGCATCTCAGCGCTCGACTTCGCGATCTGGGATCTGCGTGCCAAAGCCGCCAACTGCACGCTTTCAGAGCTTGTAGGGGGACAGCGCGACAAAGTACCGACCTACATCAACTGTGCCCACCACATGCCGCCCGCCGAGCTGGCCGAGCGGGCAGCCTCCTACGTGGCCGACGGCCACCGCGCTTTGAAGATCCGGGGTGCGCGCAGCCATGTGACCATCCAGGAGGCCGATGCCCGGGTCGCCGCCGTGCGCGAGGCAATCGGGGAGGACGTTCTGCTGATGGTCGATGTGAACGGAACCTGGGACGTGGACACGGCACTACAGCAGCTCCGCAAATGGGAACGGCACAATATCTACTGGCTGGAGGAGCCGGTGCAGCCAGAGGACTTTGCGGGCTACCGCGCAGTGCGGGCCCGGGCCGGTGACGTGCATATCGCCGGCGGAGAGCAGCATACCGCGCTCCACGAATACCAAGCCTTGATCGAGTACGGCGGCATCGATATCGCTCAGCCCAACGCGGCCATCTGCGGCGGGATCACCGAGTGGATGCGGATCCACGATCATGCCGTGGCCCATGGGCGCGTGGTTTCGCCGTGGAACCTTCAGCCGATACACATTCACCTCGCTTGCGGGCTGCAAAGCGTGAAGTGGCTTGAGTACTTCAAATTGGACAATGCCCTGCTGGGCATCCAGACGATGCTCTTTAGCGGTCCGAGAATTTCGGAGCGTGTCGAGGCCGACGGGGTCTATCTCGAGCCGCCCACGGCGCCGGGCCTCGGGCTGGAGATCAACCCCGAGGCGGCAGAGAAATACAAGCTCGCTTAAGCTCACGGGCTGCAAGGACAATCAAGAAAACATAGGGAGGGCCGGGATTTGGCCACTATCAACTATCTCACCCAGATCGAGTTCGGCGCGGGTGAGCTCGACCGGATTGACGAGCTGCGCGCGAGCATTGGGGCAAAGCGGCCTTTGATCGTGACCGACAAAGGCATTGTAGCTGCTGGCTTGCTGGACCGGCTGAACGCCGCGCTCTCAGAGCCGCTGCCGGTGTTCGACGGCACACCCGGCAACCCGACGGAGGAGGCCGCGCGCGAGGCAGCTGCGCAGTTTCGCGCCGAGGGCTGCGACAGCATCATCGCGATGGGCGGCGGCTCGCCCATCGACCTTGCCAAGGCGGTCGGCCTGCTTGTGACCCACGAAGGGGCGCTGGCGACCTACGCCGCCATCGAAGGAGGTATTGCGCGGATAAAGTCGATCGTGCCGATCATTGCGATCCCGACCACCTCCGGCACCGGCAGCGAGGTAGGCCGTGCTTCGCTGATGACGCTGGCGGACGGGCGCAAGGTGGGCCTCATCTCGCCACACCTCATTCCGCGACTGGCGCTCTGCGACCCGGAGCTGACCTACGGATTGCCCGCCGGACTGACCGCCGCCACCGGCATCGATGCGATCAGCCATTGCGTCGAAACTTATCTCAGCCCGCGCGACAACCCGGTGGCCGACGCCATTGCGCTCGACGGGTTGCAGCGCGCCGTGACCCACATCGAGCGCGCGGTCACCAACCCGGAGGATGCTGAGGCACGGAGCGGCATGATGATGGCGTCACTGCAGGGCGGTCTGTGCTTTCAGAAGGGGCTGGGGGCCATCCATGCGCTCTCGCATCCGCTGGGTGCCTACAAGGACATCAACCCGCACCACGGCACGCTGAATGGTATTCTTCTGGCGCCGGTCCTGCGGCGAAATGCGGCGGCGGCGGCAGACAAATTTGCAGCGATGAGCGCGCGGCTCGGGATCGCCGGTGGCGATGTGGCGGCCCATTTCGCGGCGCTCTGCGCCCGGCTGAACCTGCCGAAGACCCTCGGCGAGATCGGCTTCGATGGCAGCCAGTGGCAGGACGTGGCCGATGCGGCACTGAAGGATCACTCGGCGGCCACGAACCCGGTGCCGCTGACCCATGCCGACTATGTGGCGCTCCTCGAAGAAGCCGCCTGAAGACTGCTCCGGGCGGCGCTGCTGCGCCGCCCGGAGCAGTCTTCAGGCCTTTTTGCTATAGTAGGCGCTGATGGCCGCCGCATCCGACGTGGCGTTGCCGTCTTCGGCGTAGTTCACGTAGGTTTCGACCGCGCGGTCGATCAGCGGCATACCCCCGCCCTGCTCCGACACGAAATCGGCCAGCGCCTTCATGTCTTTGGAGAGCTGGCGGGCATAGGCCTTGGGCGGGTCGAAGTCATCCGATGCCATCTGCTTGTAAGTGCGTTGAAGGATTTGGCTATCGGCCAAGCCGCCGGCGAGGGCGTCGGGCAACAAGGCGGGGTCGATCCCGGCGCGGCGCGCCAGCGTGATGACCTCTGCCATGAGAACATAGTTGGTGCCGACGATGGCCTGATTCAAAGTCTTGGCCACTTGCCCTGCCCCGAGCGGACCGAGATGTGTGGCTGTGCGCGTCAAGGCGCTAAGAACTGGCGCGGCGCGCTCCACATCCGCCGGGGCGCCGCCGATCATTGCGGTGAGGGTGCCGGTCTCTGCAGGGTCCGGGCCACCCGAGACGGGGGCGTCGACCCAACCGACGCCATGCTCCGCCATGCGGGCGGCGATCTCCAGGGTCAGGTCGCGGGCGACAGTGGAGAAATCCACGATCAACTCCGCGCCGCCACTGGCCTTGTCAAATCCCTGCGGCCCGAAGCAACAGTTGCGGACGGCCTCTGCGTGAAGCACGCACATGGCGAGGATGTCGCTAGCCTCGCGCACAGCTGCGGGGCCCTCGGCCCAGATCGCGCCATGAGGCACGACCTCGGAGGTACGCTCGGGCTCGAGGTTCCAGACGGTGACCTGAAAGCCCTGCGACAGCAGGCGGCGGACCATCGGCGCGCCCATGATGCCCAGCCCGACAAAGCCGATCCGGGGAAGGTTGGCATTTGCAGTCATAAGTTCTCCATGCGGTAGATGCGGCGGGCGTTGTCGCGGAACATGGCCGCGCGCTCGGCCTCGGAAAAGCCCGAGGTGATTGCGGCAAACCCGTCGAATATGGTCTCGAAGCCGGCGACGAGGGAGTCTACGGGAAAGTTGGAAGCGAACATGACGCGCTCGGGCGAGAAGGCCTCGATGGCTGTCAGAACCACATTGCGGTTATCGTCCGCTCGCCAGGGCTGACCAGGCAGCCCGAGGCCGGAAATCTTGAGCGTAACATTGGGGTGCTCGGCCATGCCGTGCAGAGCCTCGCGCCAGCGCGCGAGCGGCTCTGGCGCCCGGTCGGCGGGCAGGCCGGTGTGGTTGAGGATGATCTGGGTTTTGGGGAAGTCGCGGGCAAGGTCGGCGGCGGCATCGAGGTGCCACCACGGCGTTTGCAGGTCGAACGACAGGCCATTAGGCGCAAGCAGCGCGTAGCCCTCGCGCCAGGCCGGATCGTCCATCGAACCGGACGCTCCGCGCGCGGCCCTCTCCGCCGTTGCGGCGGAGGCTGGTTTGTGGCGGATACCGCGCACCAGCGGATGTGCGCCGTGGGCCGCCAGCACTTCTTCACGGCCCGCCCGGTCGAGCCAGGCCTGCGCCACCACGACCGTCGGCAAGCCCGAGTCACGGCTGATGGCGGTGATCCACTCCACCTCGCCTAGCGGGTCTGCCGGGTCATACTCGGTTTCGACGTAGACCGACCCGACAACCTCATACTTTCCGGCGTCGGCCCGGTAATCCGCAGGCAGGTAGGGACGCCTCAGGGCGGAGTAATCACCGTAGCGGAAGGGGATCGGCGCGTCATCACACAGCCAGGGATGGTAGTTCTGCGTCGGGTCCCAGATGTGGTGGTGGGCGTCGATGATCTGCATTGCCCTCAGGCTCCGCGGTTGCGGTCAAGCTCGTGAAGCATTTCCACCCGGCGCACATGGTCGTCGGTCGCGTCGAACTCGGCTTCGACATAGGCCTTGACCAGATCACGCGCCAGCCAAGGGCCGACGATCTGGGCGCCGATGCACATCACGTTCACATCGTCATGTTCGACGCCTTGGTGGGCGCAGTGCACATCGTGCCCGATGGAGGCCCGGATGCCGGCACGTTTGTTGGCCGCGATCACCGCGCCCACGCCGGTGCCGCAGATGAGCAGTCCACGATCGGCCGAACCATCGAGAACCGCATCGCAGACCTTGCCGGAGATTACCGGAAAATCCACGGGTGCGGGGTTGTAGGAGCCGACATCGGTGATTTCGTGACCGAGTTCTTGAAGGTACTCGACAACCGAGGCCTTGAGCGGAAAGCCCGCATGGTCGGATCCGACGACGAGTTTCATGGCAGTCTCCTTTTCGGGTGTTAACGGATCATCTTGGGCAGGAACAGCGACAGTTCCGGCACAAGGGTGAGCAGAAGAAGTGTTGCGACGAGTGGGATGTAGAAGGGCATCATCGCCTTCAGGATCGCACGCATCGACACTTGGGCAATATCAGTGATGAGGAAGAGTGAGAGCCCCATCGGCGGCGTCACCAGCCCCAGCATCAGGTTGAAGATCGCCACGATACCAAGGTGCACCGGATCGACACCTGCCGCGTGCAACGGGCCCGCGATGATGGGGATGATGAGCAACGTGGCCGTCGTGCTGTCGAGGAACATGCCAGCGATCAGCAAGATCAGGTTGACGATCATCAGCAGCATCACCGGATCCTGCGAGATCGAGGTGAGCGTGGCGGCAAAGCTCTGCGGGATCTGCTCGATGGCGAGAATCCAACCGAAGAGCGCGGCGGCCGAGACGATGATGAGGATCGCGGCGGTGCTCTTGATGGTCTCGTAGGCGGCATAGAGGATGTGGCCGATCGTCAGCTCACGGTAAACGATGCTGCTGATGAAGATCACGTAGAACACAGTGACGGAGGCCGCCTCGGTGGGTGTGAACCAGCCCAGAAGCATGCCACCGACCAGCAACAGGGGCGTGAGCAGCGCCGGGATTGCGGGCCACAGAGCGGCTTGGATCTCGGAGGGGCGCGCCCAGCGCTCGGCGCGGGGCAGGTTCTTGCGATAGGCGATGATGACCGTGGCGATCATCAGCATCAGCACGCAAACGATCGCCGGGATGATGCCCGCCAGCAGGAGCTGCACGATAGAGACGCCGGTGACCGAGCCGTAGATGATGAGCGGGATCGACGGCGGAAAGATCGGGCCGACAACGGCGGATGAGGCGGTGACGGCACCGGCGAAGGCACGCGAAAAGCCGCGCTCGGCCATCGCCTTGATCTCGATCTTGCCGAGGCCGCCCACATCGGCGAGTGCCGCGCCGCTCATGCCAGAGAAGATAAGGCTGGAGAAGATGTTGACCTGCGCCAGCCCGCCCGGCACCCGGCCCACCAAAGTATCGGCGAAGCGGAAGATGCGGGCCGTGACGCCGGCCTGGTTCATCAGGTTGCCGACGAAGATGAAGACAGGCACCGCGACGAGAGGAAAGCTGTCGAGCGCGTAGGTCATCCGCTGGCCGATCAACTCGATCGGAAAGCCGTTGAGCGCGATGTAGAGCGCCGAAGGCACGAGGATGGACAGGACGATGGGAAAGCCCATCAGGAACATGCCGGCGAACACGGCGAGGATCAGGTAGCCCACGTCGGACCTCGAAGATTTGCAGTCTGGGAAAAGAGGCTCACAGCGAGAGCTCCTCGGTGGGTTGCTCGGCGGCGAATGTCACGTACATCGGCAGCCCCATGAGCGCTTTCCAAGCCAGCAGGGCAAACTCCAGCGCGGCGCAGAAGAAGCCGACCGCCGTGGCCGAAAAGAAGATGTAGTAGGGGATGCCGAGTGTGGGCGTCGCGTTATTCAGATTTTTCAGCGTCGCGGTCAGCACCGACCAAGAGGCGAAGGTGAAGGCGGCGAGGCCCAGTAGTGCGATCATCACCCGCAGAGCGCGCTGCACCCATTCGGGGAAAACGTGCTGGACTTCCTCCATTCGGACGCTCGCTCCCGAGGAGACGGTATAGGGAATGGTCAACATCACGACACTGATGAGCATGAAGCGCGAGAGCTCGTCAGCCCCGATCAGCGGGATGCTGAAAAACTGCCGCATGATGACCTGTGCCATTGGCGTTGCGATCATGACGGCTAGGATCACGAGCCCCGCCAACCGCAGGATCTTGCGCACCGGGTTCAGGATGCGGTCGGCCAGAAGGGCGTTGGTCGGGAGCGCGGCGGCTTCCGCGCCGGCTTCGGGATCATGCGACACAGGGCATGCCTCTCCGTCGAACTTGGGTTTGAAACTTTGGGGGAGGGAGAGCGGGCTCCCCCTCCCCGCTGGGGATCACTCGATCGCTGCGATCTGTTCGATGTAGGGCGCCCAGGTCGGGAAATCCTCGTTCACTTGTGCAACCACGCCGGCACGGAACTCGTCGAGTTTGAGTCCGTCTTCGGCTGTGATGAAGGTCATGCCCTTTTCGGTCAGCTCACCCACCAGATCCTGCTCGGCCTGCTGAGCCGTCGCGAGAGTTTCATAGGCCAGCTCATCGAGCGCATCCAAAACCTTCTCCCGGTTCTCTTCGGAGATCGACTGCCATGCATCCTCGTTGATGAAGACGGGCAGCACGTTCTGCATGTGGCCGGTCAGCATGACATGGCTCTGCACTTCGTAGAGCTTGTTGGCATTGATCATGGTGAGCGGGTTCTCCTGCCCCACGACCATGCCGGTCATAAGGGCAGTTGGCAGCTCACTCACCTCGACTGGCGTCGGGATGGCTCCGAAGCCCTTGATCATCGTCGTCCAGAGCTGGAGCGGCACGCCGCGGAACGGCTGCCCCTCAAGATCGGCGGGCGAGTAGACCGGCATCTTGGCGGTCATCTGGCGGGCGCCGCGGAACAGGCGGCCGATGACACGCATGTTGCCGTTCTCGATCAGCTGTTCGTTGAATGCCTGAAGCACCGGCGAAGTGCGCGGATCGGTGGCCTTCAACGCGTGCTCGCCGTCGCGGTAGATGAACGGGGCGTTGAACACGGCGATATCTTCAACCAGCTGCGCCAGCGAGGCGAACTCGTGGTGTGCCATAGTAATCGAGCCGGAACGGACGCCGTCGATGGTTTCCTGCACGCCGCCGAGTTGCGAGTTGGGGAACACGGTGACGGTGACATCGCCACCGGTGGCCTCGGGAATGCGGGTCGCCGTTTCGGCGGCGAACCAGTGCTGGATGTCACCTTCGGAACCGACGTGAGCGTAACGCAGACTTTGTGCGCCAGCGGTGGACGCGGCGAATGCAGCCGTGACGGCGAGCGCCGCAGACGCCAGCCGGATGGAACTGAGCTTCATGGTATTCCTCCCAATAGATTGTCTGGCCGAGCCAGGGAGACGCCTCCCGTGGTCGCCTCTGATGCGCATTCTTGTATGCAAGATTTTTGATCGTCAATAGGCGAAGCGAAAGAAATCTGGCTTGCTTGGAGAAGTAACGCCTTCAGTGCAGGTAACTCAGCCCGCCAAACAGACCTTCATTCCTGCGCCATCTGCTCCCGCGCATGGCGCTGAGAAAAGGACAGGCCGTTCATGAAGTGCTCGCGCGTCATCTGCGCCAGCTTGGCCCCATCGCGCGCGCCAAGCGCCGCCAGCATCCGGGAGTGTTCAGACACCGCGGCAAGCCAACGCTTGCGGTCAAGGTTGGCAACGGCACGCGCCCGCTCCACGCGCGGCACCAGCACCTCCCAGCTCGCCAGCAGCACCGGATTGCGGGCAAACTCCACGACACGACGATGGATCAAGTGGTTGATCGCCAGGTACTCGCTGCGGTCGCCGTGCTCATAAGCCTCGAGCATCTTGCTATGTAAATCAACGACTTCAGCGAATTCGTCTTGTGTCATCAAGTTGCAGGCAATCTCGCCCGCCGTGGCTTCGAGCGCGGCGACGACCACGTAGATATGCTCCAGATCCTCAGCGCTCAACTTGGCGACGACCGGGGATTTGTTAGGGGAGAGTTCGATGAGCCCTTCGGCCGCCAGCCCCTTCACCGCCTCGCGGAACGGTGTGCGTGACACACCGAAGAGCTGGCAATAGTGCGATTCGCGAAGCCGTTCGCCCGGCGCCAGCTCGCCCGACACGATCATGTCGCGCAGCTTCTGCGTGGTCGCCACATGCAGCGCGCCTTTGCGGCGGTTCGCCTCTGCATTCTCGGGTAGCTTGGCCATGACACCTTTTCCTCCGCACAGGTTGAACCGACCTACTGATTTCATGCCGCCACGGCAATCTTTCCGGCGATAGGAATACCGCAGCGGTTGACCTCAGACAAATCTTGCATACAAGAATGCCAAGTTGAAGCGACATGTGATGGCAGGGAGGCAGCACGCGCAAGATGACCACCTCAAGACAAGACCAGACCGGAAGCACCCCCCTTCCGCTCGCGGGGCTTCGAATCATCGACCTGACGCAGGTCATGGCCGGGCCTTTCTGCTGCATGATGCTGGGAGACATGGGCGCCGACGTCATCAAGATCGAGCCGCCCAAGGGGGACCAGACCCGCGCCTCGATGGGCTTTCGAATGAAGGGCACCGACAGCCCGGGCTTTCTGGCGCTGAACCGCAACAAGCGCTCAGTCACGCTCGACCTGAAGACGGAGGGTGGCAGGAAGATGCTGCTCGAACTGGTCAAGACCGCCGATGTGGTGGTGGAGAATTATCGCCCCGGCGTGACCAAGCGTCTGGGAATTGACTATGACACGCTCTCCGCCCTGAACCCCAAGCTGGTCTATGCCAGCATCTCCGGCTTCGGGCAGACCGGGCCTTGGTCTCAACGACCGGGGTTTGACCTGATCGCGCAGGCCATGTCGGGTGTGATGAGCGCGATGGGCCATCCTGATACCGGGCCGGTGAAGTCTGGCGTGTCGGTTGGCGACCTGGGTGCTGGATTGTTCTGCCTTTATGGCATTCTCAGCGCTGTCATCGGCCGCGGAGCCACTGGCAAGGGGCAGTATGTGGATGCTTCTCTGTTTGAGGCGGCCTTGTCGCTCTCGATCTGGGAGACCACCGAGTTCTGGGCCACGGGGCAATCCCCCAAGCCGCTAGGCACCGCCAACCGGATGAGCGCGCCCTACCAAGCGTTCACCGCGAGCGACGGGATGTTTGTGGTGGGCGCCGCCAATCAGAAGCTCTGGGACCTGTTCTGCGAAGTGATCGAACGGCCCGACATCCACGAAGACCCACGCTTCGTGACCAACAAGGACCGCGTGGCCAACCGCCATGCATTGGTTGATACGCTCGCCCCTGTCTTCATCGAACGGACGGCCACGGACTGGGTCGACGCTTTTCTCGAAAGAGGCGTGCCTGCCGGGCCCATCAACGATTTCGGCCAGGTCTTCGAAGCGGATCACACGAAGGCACGGGAGATGATCATGAAGATCGAGCACCCGACCGAAGGTGAGATGAACGCGCTCGGCTTTCCGGTAAAGCTGCGCGGCACGCCGCAGCAGGTCCGCTATGCACCGCCGCTTCTGGGCCAGCACACCGACGAGCTTGCGGACGAACTCGGGTTCGATGCCGCCAAGCTGCGCGCGGAAGGAGCTTTCGGATGAGCGCGGGAGAAGTTCGGCTGGAGTTGGAAGGCCCGGTTGCCCGCATCTGGTTTGACCGGCCCGAGGCGATGAATGCCATGACATGGAAGATGTATGGCGAGTTCGAGGAGATCAGCCAGAAGCTGGCGGACACCGAAGGGCTGAGCGCTGTCGTGCTGCGGGGCGTCGGCGGGCGGGCCTTTGTGGCCGGGTCCGACATTGCGCAGTTTGCCGAGTTTGAGAGTGGCGAAGACGGCATTGCCTACGAGCGCAAGATGGATCGCATCCTCGACACCTTCGCCGCTATCCCTGCCCCGACCCTTGCGGTGATCGACGGGCTGGCGATTGGGGGTGGGCTCAACATTGCAGGAGGCTGCGACCTTAGGATCGCAACAGCGGGCGCTCGTTTTGGTGTGCCGATCGCCCGGACGCTGGGCAACTGCCTGTCGATCCGAAACTATGCCCGCATGTCGGGCGCATTGGGCGATGCCATCGCAAAGCGCATGTTGCTACTGGCGGAGTTGCTGACCGCCGAGGAGCTTGCCGGCACCGGCTTTTTGGCGCGGATCGTGACGGAAGGTGAGATCGACGAGGCGGCAGAAAAGCTCGTGGCGAAGCTCTGCTCCGGCGCGCCGCTCTCGATGGCGGCCAGCAAGGCGGCGCTTGGCCGCCTGACGCAGGGGAGCCTGCCCGATATCGACGACCTCATCTCCTCTTGCTACGGCAGCAAGGATTTTCGGGAGGGCATCCGGGCCTTCGGAGAGAAGCGCAAACCTGACTGGACCGGCAGCTAGCTCTCGGCGGTTTCTTCTGCGTCGGGGCCAACTTCGCCCCGACGCAACCGGTCGAAGGCCTTGAGCACGTGGTCCTCAAGGACTGTAGCAAGGCGCGCACTATCTCGCGCCTCCAGCGCCTCCATGATGACCTCATGGTCGCGGATCGCATCTCCCCAGCGGTTGGTCTTGAGGTTCAACTCGTAACGCACGCGGTAGAGCCGCGCGTTCACCATGCGGTAATGTTCTTCAAGTACCGAATTGCCGGCGCTGCGCACCAGCGTGAGGTGAATTTTCTGGTTCAGATGGAAGTAGGTGATCCGGTCACTGCGCCAATAAGCGGCGATCATCTCGTGGTGAAGGGCCTGCAACTCGCGCAGCGTCGCATCCGTGATGTTTTTGCAGGCCAGGCGGCTGGCAAATGCCTCAAGACCGCCCAGCAGTTGGAGCAACTCGCGCACTTCGTCGTCGTCCAGCACTGCGACGGTGGCGCCGCGCCGGGGATTGAGCACGAGAAGCCCTTCATTGGCGAGAATCTTTAGCGCCTCGCGAAGCGGGGTGCGGGAGACCTGTAGCTCCTCGGCCAGCGCGCGTTCGCGCACCGGGCTTCCGGGCGCGAAACGGTTGGTGATGATCATCTCCCGGAGCTTGGCCGCCACCACGGCGGCCTTGTGCTCCTCGGTGGCTGCCGGTTGCGCCGCGGTCATGGTCCCGGTTTCCGCGGCTTCACTCGTCCCGTTCTCTTCCATCCTGTCGCGGCACCCCCTGAGGCCTGCGCCCCCGCGCAGGGAGCCGACCGGCCAATCTTACGTTCTGGCGGTGCGAACTCTGACCCGGCTCGCCACCGCACCGGCGACGCCCATCACAACCAGGGCGCAGATCACCGAAATTAGCGTTACGCTAATCGGGCTTGAAAGAAAAATCCACGGATCGCCGTTTGAGATATCGAACGAACGGCGGATGCTGCTTTCGAGCCTCGGGGTGAGCACGAATGCGAGCACAAGGGGTGCGATGGGGTATTCGGCAACCTTGAGGTAATAGGCGGCGATGCCAACGGTCAGCATGAGCCAGACATCGAACATGCTGCCGTTAACGCTATAGGCCCCGAACACGCAGACAGTGGCGATGACCGGGATCAGCACCGAGATCGGAATGCGCAGGATCTGCATCAGGAAGGGGATGATTAGCATCGCAGCGATCACTGCCATGACTGTGCCAATATACATCGACGAGATCAGCCCCCAGACAAAATCCGGCCGGGTGGTAAAGAGCAGTGGGCCCGGTTGAAGGCCCCACATCATCAGGCCACCGAGAAGCACTGCCGACGTGCCCGAGCCCGGAATGCCGAGCGACAGGAGCGGCGCGAAGGAGCCGGCGGCGGCACCGTTATTGCCCGCCTCCGAAGCCGCCACGCCCTCGACTACGCCCTTGCCCATCTGGTCGCCGTTCCGGCCAATCTTGCGCTGGAAGACGTAGGAGAGGAAAGCGCCGGTTGTGGCCCCTGCCCCCGGCAGGATGCCGACAAAGGTGCCGATCAGGCCGGAGCGCAGGCTTAGCGGTACGAGACGCGCCACCT
Organism: Vannielia sp. SX4; assembly: GCF_052828525.1. Next base: position 1,042,697 of record NZ_CM128247.1, on the reverse strand, counting down.
GCTTACGGCCCGGGATCGACTCCCGCAGCGGGATCTGCTCGGGCCCCTCACCCGGCTTCGGGCGATCTGTCATCATCTCAAGCAGTTGGCTGAAGCCGAACATGCCTATGACAAGTGGAATGAAGGACACCCCGTTGAGCAGGTGCATGGAGCCACCGGTAAAGCGCGCGTGCCCGAAGGTAGAGCCGATACCCACGACCGCCAGCAGGATGCCCAGCATTGTGGCGATCAGCCCCTTGGCCACGTTGTCGCCTAGCATCCAGCCGATCGAGCAGAGGGCCAGCAGGATGAGTGCTGCAGTTTCGGGCGGGCCGAACATCAGCCCGATCTCGGCGAGCAGCGGCCCCATGAAAGAGAGCGCGATGATCCCCACCGTGCCGCCGATGAAGGAGGCGAGATTGGCCGCGAAGAGCGCCTGCCCGCCCTCGCCGCGCTTGGCCATCGGGTAGCCATCCAGCGCGGTCATCACAGCCGGCGCGTCACCCGGAATGTTCAACAGGATGGCGCTGTAGGCGCCGCCGAACATGCACCCGTAGTAGAGCGCCGCCAGCAGGATGACGGCGGTGGTCGGGTCCATCCCGAAGGTAAGTGGCAGCAGGAGCGCGATACCGGTCACCGAGCCGAGCCCCGGAATGGCGCCTACGATGATGCCCAAGGCAGCCCCAATAAGGGCCGCACTCAGGTTTCCGAGCGACAGGGAGGTGGCGAAGCCGTTCTGTAGTGCAATCAGCGTGTCCATGTCGGGAACCTCAGAGGAGTTTTTCGAGAAGGCTCGGCGGGAATTGCACCCGCAGCCACACGTCGAAGATCAGCGTGGTCAGGAGCGCCGTTGCTGCGGCGACCAGCAGCGAGCGCAGCCATGGCGCGCCCTCGACCAGCTTCAGCCATCCCAGCACGAACAGCGCCATGGCGGGGATCATTCCTACGAGCGGGATGCAAAGGATTGCGGCGAGCATGGCGATGATCGGCGCGTGGTTTCTGAGCTGGACCCGGCCCTTGATCTGGCCGGGGCGCATCAGCTCGAAGGCGGCAAGCAGCATTGTACCCGCGCCGAATACGGCCGGGAAGAAGCCGGCACCGGGGCCACGGTCCATCCAGAAGCCGTACTTGAACACACCGAACCCGAAGAATAGGGCCCCGAAGCAGAGGCAGGCGAGAGCCACGGCGGACGCGAAGAGAGGCCGCGGTGCGCGCGGTTCGTCGGAAATCGACACGATCTGTCTCCTGGAAAATGGTCAGCGCCCGTTGCGACGACGGGCGGTTTGTTGGCGGGCGGCAATGGTTGTGCCGCCCGACTCAGGGATCAGTTGACGAAGCCCACGGCCTCGAGGAGACGCTGATACTTCTCCGCCTCTCGGGCGTAGAACTCAGCGCTGTCGGCAGCCCCGATGAAGCGCCCGATCAAGCCCTTGTCGGCAATGTATTCTTGCTGCCAGGTCTCGGTTTCATAGGCCTCTTTCAAGGCGTTCTCCCAATAGGCGACGGCTTCTGCAGGCATGTTGGGCGGGCCGACGTAGCCACGGAACAGGCTGATGGACACATCTGCATAGCCCATCTCACCGAAGGTTTCGGTGGATTCAAATGGCGCGGCGAGGCGCTCTTCGGAGAAGGCGCCGAGGGGATGCGCTCGACCGGCCTCGACCTGCTGTCCGATTTCGCTGGGATTGAAGATGGCAGCATCGACGTGACCGCCGAGAAGCGCCGACAGAACATCACCGCCGCCGTCGAAGGGCACGTATTGCAGCTCGGCATCGACGCTGTCGTTCAGCATGGTGAAGACGAGATGATCCTCGCTGCCGCGCGACACGCCGCCGATGGTGACGCTGTTGGGCTCCTTAGCGGCTGCCTCGACGAGCGCCGCGAAATCGGCGTAGTCGTCTGCGCTGCGAGTTACGAGCAGCAGAGTGTCGAGGGTCAGGGTACCGAGTGGCGTGAGGTGCTCGAGCTTGACAGCCGCGTTGTTTGAGATGGAGCTCATCATCTGGCCGGACACATAGGTCTGGATTGTGTTTGGGTCGCCATCTTTGCTGAAGGTGTAGGTGTTACCCACAGCGCCGGAGCCGCCGGACTTGTTCAGTACAACGACGTTGGCATCCACGATGTCATGCTTCCGCCAGGCTTCGACAAGCAAGCGGGCGTTCACATCGCTCCCGCCACCGGCGCTGTAGGGCACCACGAATTCAACGGTGCCCTCAGGCTCCCACGCGTGCGCCTGAGTGCCCATCATCAGTGCGACGGATGCCGCGAAGAGCGTTTTGAAGTGTTTCAAGCTTTCCTCCCTTGCTTGAGACCGAACAGGGGCTCTGTCGGTTTTGCATACCATATTTTTGCAGCAACGATCAGGTCAATCTAAATAAACACAATACTTTCAGATCTTTAGATTTTAGTTGCAGATTATGGCATTCCAAAATGACGTGACACACTAACCTAGAGGAGCGCGCGCCGCGCGAGGTTACGCATCAGGTGGCTCGGCCCGAACGTCCAAGGTGGGCACTCGGTGGAAAGGTTCACTGTGTTGCGCAAGACGCCGAGCCTCTCCGACCGAATCTCAACAACATCTCCGAGCTTGTGAGTGAAACCCTGCCCCGGCGCGTCACGGTCCTCAGTTGGGGCAAAGAGTGTCCCCAAAAACAGCACGAAACCGTCGGGGTACTGGTGATGCGGCCCCACCGTTTGGCGCACCAGATCGAGAGGGTCGCGGCTGATGAGGGTCATGTCGGAGCGGCCCTCAAGGATGAAGCCATCGGTTCCGGTCACCCTCAGTCCCACCTCGGCCTTACGTACGTCTTCTATCCCGAAAGCGCCATCAAACAGCCGCAGCATCGGGCCGATCGCGCAGGAGCAGTTGTTATCCTTTGCCTTCGAAAGCAGCAGGGCCGAGCGGCCCTCCACGTCGCGCAGGTTCACGTCGTTGCCCAAGGTCGCACCCACTACGCGCCCGGTGGAGGCGACGGCGAGAACCACCTCGGGCTCAGGGTTGTTCCAGCGTGACACCGGGTGCAGGCCGATCTCGGCCAGATGCCCGACCGAAGAGAGCACCTGGGCCTTGGAGAAGACTTCGGCATCCGGCCCGATACCTACTTCGAGGTATTGGCTCCAGAGTCCCTCGGCGATCAGGGCTTCCTTGATCCGGACCGCTTCGGCGGAGCCGGGCGCGATGTTGCGCAAGGAGTTTCCGATTGTCTCACCCACGCGGCGCCGGATGGCCTCGGCGCGGCTCGGGTCGCCTGCGGCCTTCTCTTCGATGACGCGCTCTACCATCGAGCCCGCGAACGTGACGCCACAGGCTTTCACTGCCTGAAGGTCTATGGGTGCAAGTGGTCGCCAGGCCGAGCTTTCGGCAAAGATCTGATCCAGCGCCCCGATGTCAGTGCCAGATGCACCGCTGACATACTCCGCAGGGTCTTCCATTTCACAGATGTCGCGCACGGTGGGCGCGGTGCAAGAAGTGATATCAAGAACCCTGCCCTCACGAGCAGTTACTACGGATGGGCCGGAAACCTCTGGGTTCCAGACACGGCCAAGCCAGCAGCCATCGCCTTCGAGTTCAAATGTCATGCGTGCTCTCCTTCATCATCTCGCCGCACCGGAAAGAGGCAGCCCGGGTTAAGCCGGCCTTCCGGATCGAGCAGCGCTTTTACAGCTTCGGCCAACCGCAGCACCTCGGGCGCGCGATCCGCGTAGAGCGCGGAAAGGCGCTCGCGTCCGATGCCGTGTTCGGCGCTAAGCGACCCGTCAAAACTGCGGACGACCTCGTACATGCGCGTTCGCGCCTTGCCGACAGCCGTGGTGAAGGCGGCCTGCCCTGTTCCCTCGGGAGGCAAGACGTTGAAATGCACGTTGCCGTCGCCCATGTGGCCGTAAGCCAGCGAGATCCAGCCGGGTAGTTCGCGCTCCACAACCAGTTCCAGCGCCTTTACCAGCTGGGCCACGCGCGACAGCGGCACCGAGAAATCCGTTCGCATGTGGCGACCCTGCGCCGCCTGCGCCTCGACCATCGCCTCGCGGAGCAACCACAACTCCTGCCGCTGGCTATCGCTTGTGGCAACCACGCCGTCCAGCACCCGGCCGTCACCCATTGCCTCTTCCAGCAGGCCCATGAGGAGCCCATCAAGGTCGATCGGCCCGGACGCCGCGATCTCCAACAGGACGTAATAGGGGTGCCGGGTTTCAAGGGGGTCGCGCAGGCCCTCAACATGCTCGGTGGCCAAGTCGATGGCGGCACCGGGCATGAACTCGAAGGCGGAGAGCAAGTCAGAGCAATGGGCCCGCGCATCGCAGGCGAAAGCGACGATCTCGGGAAGGCCCTCGAAAGCGAGAAGCGCGGTCTGGCGCCGGGTATTGCGCGGGGAGAGGCGCAGGCTGGCGGCTGTCACCACGCCGAGCGTGCCCTCTGTTCCGATGAAGAGCTGATGCAGCGCGAGGCCCCGGTTGTCCTTGGCGAGGGAAGAGAGCGTGTCGACCACCGTGCCGTCGGCCAACACCACCTCGAGGCCGAGCACGAGGTTGCGGGTCATGCCGTAGCGCAGCACGTTCAGCCCGCCCGCGTTTGCCGCGATTGCCCCACCGATCTGCGCCGTGCCTTGCGCGCCGAAGGCGAGCGGGAACAGGCGGCCCACTTCCTCAGCCGCGCTGCGCGCTTCCTCCACGGTCAGGCCGGCCTCGACCTGCATAACCATGTCTGTCGGCTCGATGCTGCGGATCGCCCGCATCTGGCCGAGGTTCAGCAAGATATCGCGCCCGCCAGTCGCGCTGGTGCCCGCAACGAGGCCGGTGTTGCCGCCTTGGGGGACCACGGCCAACCCATGCGCGTTGGCAAAACGGATCACGGCGGAGACCTCGGCCGTTGATGCTGGGCGCACCACACAGAGCGGGTCTGCAAGGTTGTCACCCGACCAATCGCGTGTGTAGCTCGCCGTATCCGCCGGTTCGACCAGCACGTGGCGGTCGCCCACCAGCTCCGCCAATCCGGCCACGATTCCACGCTTATCCATAGGGCTCCTCCGCAGTTCACCGGAGGCGCTGATATCAGCTTTGCCCTATTTGTCCAACAATCATATTATCGGAAAACAGTATCCTGCCCGTGGGCGGGTCTGCTATCCCTCCCCAAACGCCCCGCCGGGCGGACCAAGAGCGCAGGACGTGGAAGAGTTGAGCACCAAGTTTGCCGTAGAACGCCCCACCGGGCTGCCGGACCGCATTGCGGACAAGCTCATGGAGCAGATCGCATCAGGCGCACTGGCGGAGGGGCAGGTATTGCCCACGGAGACTGAGCTTGCCCGGAGTTTCGGTGTCAGCCGGAATGTGGTGCGCGAGGCCATCGCAAGGCTCCGATATGAAGGCATCCTTGATAGCCGGCAGGGACGCGGCGCGGTGGTGTGCCCGCAAAACGAGCGCCTGACCTTTCGGATCGACGGCAACGGGCTGGGCGACAGCGAAAACCTCGGTGAGCTTTTCGAACTGCGTGGGGTGCTGGAAATCGAGATCGCCGGGATCGCCGCGATGCGCCGGACCGACGCCGACCTTGCCGAACTGCACTCGGCACTCTCTGACCTCGCCGAAACACCGTTTTTCGATGAGGCCAAGCTCGAGGCCGATGCGCGCTTTCACCGGGCCCTCGCGAGTGCGACCGGCAACACCTATCTGATGGGACTTTCCACCTACATATCCTTCCGGCTGAAAGGAACGACGCGCGACACTGCGGCGGTTTACACCTCCGACGATTTGGCCAAGCGCACGCTCGACGAACATCGCAGCATTCTCGGCTATGTCGAAGCACAGGACCCATCCGGCGCGCAGGATGCCATGCGGCATCACATTCGCAGTGCCGCTGAACGCCTTGGCGTTACTCTGCGAGGTGGTGGGCTTGGGCAGTAGCCGGACCAGAACCAGGTTTGGCGCAGACAGCGGTCGCGAGGCCAAGAGTGTCTGGGGAAAAACGCACCCCCACCGTCGGAGCCTTTCCCAAGTGCATCAGGGCGCTGCCCCCTAGATGAACGTCCGTCACAGCAGGCCGCCGACCCAGTCGAGGAATACGGCGAGGCGGCGTAGGCCAGCGGTTGGGGTGAGGTAAAGGGCGGTGATGTCGAGGGGTTCGGCCTCCAGCTCCTCTGGGAACAGCTCGACGAGACGCCCCTTCGCGAGGTCTTCGGCGACCATGAAGTCCGAAAAGCGGGCGATCCCGAGGCCGCCCAGCACCAGGCGCCGAGCCGCCTCGCCATTGCCCGCGACAACCGAGGTGGGGAGGGACAGTGGCCCGGTGACTCCCTTGAACCGCAAGCTGTTGATGTGGTCGGGCGCCGCAAAGCGCACTTGCTCGAGCTTAGTCAGATCCTGCGGGGACGACGGCCAGCCTGTGCGGTCGAGATACTCCGGCGCTGCCACCAGTTTCCACGGGGTGCGGCCCAGCTTGCGATGCAGCATGTCACTGTCTGGAAGCGGGCCGAAGCGGATCGCAACATCGGCATGGGACCCGATCAGGTCCACGAGGCTGTCGGTCATGTCGAGCGTCAACTGAACCTCGGGATAGGCCGCGTGAAACTCAGAAAGCCGCGGGGCGATGGCGTGCAGCACAAAGGGCACCGGCGCGTTGGCCCGCAGCGGCCCACGCGGGCGACGACTGCTGGCGGCAAGGTCGCTCAGCGCCTCGGTGCGGGCAAGGATTCCGCGCGCCGCATCCAGAAGATCGCGGCCCTCGGGGGTCAGCTCGATCGACCGGGTGGTGCGGCGCAGCAGGGTCAGACCAAGCAGGCCTTCCAGCCGCGTCACCGTGCGGCTGAGGGTCGACGGTGCCATGCCGAGGCGCCGCCCCGCTTCGGCAAAGCCGCCATCCTCGACCACGGCCACGAAGGCGGCGAGATCGCGGGTTTGGGGTAATTCGTGCGTGCGGCGCAAAAGTCCATTCCGAAACTGCTCATTCACGCAAAGGCTAAGACCTGCCATCTGCGCTGTCGACCCCAAACGCCCAACCGCAGGAGACCGGGCCATGCCACTTGCTTTGTGGGCGCTGACCATCAGCGCCTTTGCCGTCGGAACCACCGAATTCGTGATCGTCGGCCTCATCCCCACCATTGCCACCGACCTTGGCGTTTCGTTGCCAAGTGCAGGGCTGCTTGTCAGTCTCTATGCGCTTGGCGTGACCATCGGCGCGCCAGTGTTGACCGCGCTTGCCGGACGGATGCCGCGCAAAACGCTGCTGCTGGCGCTTCTGACGCTATTCATTGCCGGCAACGCCTTTGCGGCTTTTGCGCCGGGCTACGGCAGCCTGATCGCCGCACGCTTTGCTACGGGCCTCGCCCATGGCGTCTTTTTTGCCATCGCATCGACCATCGCAACCGATCTGGTTGACCGGGAGAAGGAGAACTCGGCCATTGCCACGGTTTTCCTTGGCCTCACGGTCGCGCTTGTGACCGGCGTGCCCCTTGGTACATGGATCGGACAGACCTTTGGCTGGCAGTCGACCTTCCTCGGCGTGGTGGCCCTTGGGCTCATCGGCCTTATCGCCAGCGCGTTGCTGGTGCCCGGAAATCTCAGCCGCCCTGCACCAGCCAGCCTGAGCGCCCAGGCCCGCGTGCTGAACTCGCCACGGCTTCTGCTGGTCTACTTGATCACGGCGGTGGGCTACGGCGGCAACTTCATTGCCTTCACCTACTTGGCCCCGATGCTGACGGATGTGACCGGCCTGTCTGCCGGATCGGTTGGCCTTGTCATCCTGCTGTACGGAGCCTCCGTGGCGGCAGGCAACATTCTGGGCGGCAGACTGGCCGACCGGACCGGGCCCATCCCCGCACTGACGCTGATCTTCACCGGCCTTGCAGTGCTTCTGGCGGTGCTCGGGCTGGCGATAAGCTCTCCTGTCTGGGCGATTGCGGTGGTCGCGCTTTGGGGTGGCTTCGCCTTTGCCAACGTGCCGCCATTGCAGGCCTACACGGTCGTTACGGCACGTCAGGTTGCGCCTGAAGCGGTGGCGGTGGCCTCGGGGCTGAATATCGGTGCCTTCAACCTTGGCATCGCGCTCGGCTCGTGGGGCGGCGGCCATGTGGTTGAGGAAATGGGCCTTGCCGCCACGCCTTTCGTGGGGGCCGCCGTTGTTGCCTTCGGCATCCTGCTGACCCGTCTGGCAGCTCGCCTCGACGCGCCGAAAACCGACCCTGTTCCGGCAGAGTAATCGCTAACACCGGGGGCCAAGGCTCCCGGACACAACCTCAAGGAAACGCATACCATGACCATCCGAAACATCGGCCCCGCCGGCATTCCGAACCTCGGCCTCGGACGTGCCGCGCGATCGCATGTTTCTCGTCATTAAGTTCCTGCCACGAGATTTTGCCGCCACAGACTTCCGCGCGGCCACCGAGGCCTCGCTGGCCGCGCTTGGGATCGATCACATCAACCTGCGACTCAAACGCTGTTCTTCACGCGGTCCCAGGTGTTCATCAGGTGGCCGGCCATGATGTCGCCGAGGGCGGGGCCGTCGCGGCGGGAGAGGCATTCGGCCATTTTCTCGTGTTCGTCCACGGCGGCGGCCCAGTATTCCGGTTTGCGATTGCCCATGAAGCGGATGCGTTTCAGCCGAGCCTGAATGTTGCGCTGCATTTCCTGCAGGGTTTCGTTGCCCGACAGCTCGGAGAGCATGGTGTGAAAATCCTGGTTGAGCTTGTAGTAGGCCAGCCGCTCGCGCTTTTCATAGAGCGCCAGCATCTCGCGGTGGAGGCTCAGGAGGGCCTCGATCTCTTCGTCGCTGGCGCGCTCGCAGGTGAGGTTGCCGGCGAGCTTTTCGAGGTGAGCGAGCACTTCGAGCATGGAAAACACGTCCTGCGCGGTCAGCTTGCGCACCACAGCGCCGCGTGAGGGACGGATGATCACAAGCCCTTCGGCGGCCAGGGTGCGCAGAGCCTCGCGGAAGGGCGTGCGCGACACTTCGAGCTGCTCGATCAGGCGGGTTTCGTCAATTCGACTGCCCGGTTCGAGATAGCCCTCGATGATCAGATCTCGAATGCCGTCGGCCACCTGATCGTGAAGGGTCCGCTTTCGGATCGCGACGGGGCCGCCCGTCGTGACACCACCATTATCCATTCCACTGTGCTCCCGGCTTACGTCGTCTCGGCAACTATAGAACCTCTTGCCAACTGCGGCGAGGCCATGCAGTGTATTTCGTATACAAAATGAGGAAATACATGAATCACCAACAGCGAGTGGCCTTCGCCATAGGCGATGCAGGGGGAATCAGCCCGGAGCTGAGCGCCCGCGTGATTGCGGATGCCGAGGCCAACCGCGGCGATATGGTCGTGATCGGGGATGCGCGAGTGCTCGCCATGGGGGCGCGGCACGCCGGCCTTGAGATCGACCTGCCGGTGCTGACGCCGGAGCAGGCGGCCGATGGCCTGCCGGAGGGCACGGTTCTGGTGGACATGGCCAATTGCGACCCGGAAACGCTGAAGCTTGGGGAATCCTGCCGCGAAACCGGGGCCGCCTCGTTGCAGAATTTCGCGGCCGCGCTGCGGCTGGCCAATGCCGGACTTGCCGGTTGCGCCTTTTTCACCCCGTTCAACAAGCACGGGATGCGACTGGCGCGGCCCGATTACGTTGACGAGATCGGCTTCATCAATGCCACCATCGACGCCAAGCGGAGCGGGCGCGAGTTCAACGTTTTGGACGAGGTCTGGAACGCGCGGGTCACATCGCACATTCCGCTGCGCGAAGTGGCCGATGTGCTCAACACCGACCGGATCTACGACGCGCTCTGCCTGACGGTGGAAACCATGGAGAACGCCGGGTTCGAACGGCCGCGCATCGGCGTGGCGGCGCTCAACCCACACGCGGGCGACGGGCGCAATTTTGGCACCGAAGACGAGGACATGCTGCTTCCGGCGGTGCAAAGGGCGCAGGCGCGCCAGTTGGCCGTGACCGGGCCGATCCCTTCGGATACCGTCTTCGTGCGGGCGTTGAAGGGCGAATTCGACGCGGTGCTGACCATGTTCCACGATCAGGGCCAGATCGCGATGAAGCTGATCGGCTTCGACCGCGGCGTGACACTGATCGCGGGCTACCCGTTTCCGATCGTCACCCCGGCACATGGCACCGCCTATGACATCGCCGGTCATGGCGTGGCCGATACCGGGGCAACCTTCAACGCCGTTGCGCTCGGGCGCAAGCTGGCCGCGCGCGCCGCGCGGGCCGAAGCACCGGCGGACCTGTCGCCAGAAGAGATGACCGCCCTGTTCAGGGGCCCGGCACTAGAGGACGCGACACAGAGCTGAACACAGGCCCGGAAGGGCCTGACCGGCGGCAGCACCGCCACCAACCAAAGGGAGGAAGACCATTGAAACTCAAGGCCGCAATCTTCGGCGCCGCATCGCTCGCCATGATGGCCGGCACGGCCGTGGCGCAGGAAGAGATCATCTTCGGCATCAGCGCCGCCACCGGCTCGCTTCAGCAACAGAGCGCAAGCGAGTTTGCCCGCCGTGCCAACGAAAAACTGGGCGACACGGCTGTCGTCAAGGTCTTTGACAGCTCGCAGCTGGGCAAGGACAAGGACATGCTCCAGAAGATCAAGCTGGGCACCATGCACCTGACGCTGCCCTCCTCGATCATGCCCGAGATCGCCGCCGAATACGCGATCTTCGACCTGCCGTTCCTCGTGGCCGACCGCGATCATCTCGCCCGGATCGACGAGACCTTCTTCAAGGACGTGCTGGTGCCCGCCGCCGAGTCGCAGGGCTATCGCCCGCTGGCCGTTTGGGAGAACGGCTTTCGCCAGATCACCAACAACGAGCGCCCGATCAACACTCCCGCCGATCTCGAAGGGCTGAAGATCCGCACGCCCAACTCGTCTTGGCGCGTGGCCATGTTCAGCGAATATGGCGCAAACCCGACGCCGATGTCGTTCTCCGAAGTCTTCGTGGCCTTGCAGACAGGCGTGATCGACGGGCAGGAAAACCCGCTGACCAACATCGCGGGCGGCAAGCTGAACGAAGTGCAGAAATACCTGTCGATGTCGGGCCACGTCTACTCGCCCGCCTATCCGACGGTGGGTGTGGCGGCCTTCGAGAAGCTCGACCCGGAAATTCAGCAGGTGCTGACCGAGACCGCGCAGGAAGTTGCGCTCTGGGCGCGCGAACAGGGAGCGGAGCAGGACGGTGCGCTGCTCAAGGAACTTGAAGAGGGCGGCATGGAGGTCAACGTGGCCGACCGTGATGCCTTTGTCGAAGCCTCCGCGCCGCTCTACGAGAAATTCGCCGCAGAGGTCGAAGGCGGCCAGGCGATGATCGATCAGGTCCTGTCGCTCGCGGACGGCGACTCCTGACCTGAACAGACCTGATCCGACCCAGTCGGACCGGGGCGCATCGCAGCCGCGATGCGCCCCACGCTCCTCCCCCTCATTCTCGCAAACGGACCGTGCAATGCTCGACCGCGTCATTCATTGGCTCGACATCCTCCTGCAAGTCTTCACCGTCACGCTGATCGTCATCCTTGCGGTGATCGTGCTGTTGGCGGTCGGCTTTCGTTATTCGGGCAACTCGCTGATCTGGTATGACGAGGTCGCGGTGCTGCTCTTGGCCTGGATCACCTTCAGCGGTGCGGCCCTTGCGGTGTTGCGCGATGCGCACCTCGGGTTCTCGGGGCTCATGTTCGGCCTGCCGCTGCCGGGCCGCATGGCGCTGTTCTGGCTGGTGGAGGCGATCTTCTTCGCCATCTTCGCCATCGTCCTGTGGGCCGGGTGGACCATCCTCGGCATCTTCGGCAACGAAACCATGACCACCCTGCGCTTTGTGCCGCGCAGCGTTGTGCAGGGCATCCTGCCGGTGAGTGCGGCGCTGATCCTGCTAGGCCGGGGGCTGACGGTGCCCAAGCGCTTGGCCCTTGTCCGCTCGGGCGTTGACCCGGAAACCCGCGAGATCCAGCACGAGATTGCCCGCGCCGAGGCTGAGCTTGCCCGCACCCGCGCCGCTACGGAGACAGACAGATGACCGAAGCTCTTATCCTTCTGTCGATGTTCCTGATGATCGGCTTTGGCGTGCCCATCGCCGTGGCGATCCTCGGCAGCGCCCTGATGGGGGTGTTCATCCTCAACGGCCACCTTGGCTTTCTGAACGCGGCGCTCTCGCTCTATGACGGTGCGACCAGCTTTCCGCTGATTGCCATTCCGCTCTTCATCCTCGCCGGGGCACTGATGAACACCGGCGGCATCTCGACCCGGCTGATCGCCTTTGTCTCGGCGCTGATCGGCTTCGTGCGCGGCGGGTTGGCGATGGTCAACGTGGGGGTGTCGCTGTTCTTTGCCGAAATCTCCGGCTCCGCCGTGGCGGACGTGGCGGCCACCGGCTCGGTGCTGATCCCAGCGATGAAGAAGAAGTGCTACACCCCGCGGTTCGCCGCGGCGCTGACCTCCTCCACCGCCTCGCTGGCGATCATCATTCCGCCCTCGATCCCGATGATCCTATATGGCGCCCTGTCGGACACCTCGATCGTCAAGCTCTTCGTCGCGGGCATCGTGCCCGGCCTGCTTGGCGCGGCGCTGCTGATGGGGCTCAGCTACTACTTTGCCGTGCGCTACGACCTTCCGCGCGAGGAGAGCTTCAGCCTCTGCCGCCTGTGGCAGGCGACCAAGGACGCGATCTGGGCGCTGATCCTGCCGGTCATCATCCTCGGCGGTATCTTCGGCGGCATCGTCACCGCAACCGAGGGCGCGGGGCTGGCCGTGCTGGCGGCGCTCTTGATCGGCGGGTTCATCTACCGCGAGCTGAGCTTTCGCAAGCTCTACGATGCGCTGGTCGACGGGGTGAACCAGACCTCTGTGGTGATGCTGCTCGTTGCTTCCTCGGCGGTGCTGGGCCTTTACCTGACCGAAACCGAGCTGCCGCAGCGGCTGGCACAGGGCATCACCGGGATCACCACCAATCCGCTGGCGGTGCTGATGATCATCAACGTCTTTCTGCTCTTCGTGGGCATGGTGCTACATGGCGCGGCGGCGATCATCCTGACGGTGCCGATCTTCATGCCGCTGGTGAATCAACTGGGGATCGACCCGATCCAGTTCGGCATCCTGCTGACGCTGAACATCGCGCTTGGCCAGCAGACGCCGCCGGTGGCCAGCGTGCTTGTGACCGCCTGCTCGATTGCCAAGACAGATGTGTGGAGCACGACTCGGACCAACCTGCCGTTCATCGGCGTGCTGGTGCTGGTGTTGCTTCTGGTCACCTACGTGCCTGCCGTGTCACTCTCGCTGGTGAACGCATTGTATGGGCCGTGAAGCGATGAGCGATAGCAAACCCTCGATCGGCGTGATCGGCGTCGGAATGATGGGCGGGGGCATGGCCGCCAGCCTGCTGCGTACCGGCCACGCTGTGACGGTTCTGGCGCATCGAAAACGCGACACCGTGGACCGGCTGATTGCCGAGGGCGCAACGGAAGCGGGCTCCGCCGCAGAGCTTGCCGCATCGGTCGATGTGGTGCTCACCTGCCTGCCTGATGGCCCGGCGGTGGAAGCCTGCGCCGAGGAGATCCTTTCATCCCTCTCGCCCGGGGCGCTCTGGATCGACACCACCACATCGGACCCTGAAGTCACCCACCGCGTTGCAGCACAGTTGGACGCGCAGGGCGTGGCGTTTGCCGACGCGCCTGTCACCGGCAGCCCCGCGCAAGCCGAGGCCGGTGAGCTGGCCTCGCTGGTGGGGTGCAATGAAGATGCGTTTGAGCGGGTGAAGGCCGTTGTTTCGCACTACTCGCGCGTTGTGCGCAGGTTCGGCGAGGTCGGCACCGGCCATACCGCCAAGCTGATGAACAATCTCGTGACGCAAGGCACCATGACCCTGCTCGCGGAATCCTACACCGCCGCCCGCAGGCTGGGCGTAGACTGGCAGGCGCTTTACGATGTGATGTGCACAGGGGCCGCCCGCTCGGGGACGCTGGAAAAGGCGGTAGGCCCGGCGCTGCAAGGCGACTTCGATGGCGCGCGCTTTACCATCCGCAACGGCGAAAAAGACCTGCGGTATGCGCTGGCAACCCTCGGCCCCGAGGCCGAGGTGGGCCGCGCCGCCCATGCCGTGATGCTGCGACACGTGGAAGAGGGCCGCGGCGACGATTTCATCAGCCGCATGCTGCAACCAGCGTCGAAGAAACAGGGCTGAAACGGCCTCCTCGGTCTGCGTGCTGAATGGCTGCGGGCGTGTGGGTTTTGGTTTGTCGCGCGCGACCGCCAAGAGCGGTTTCAGGCAAGCTCTGCTGTAATGCGGACGGGGCGGCAAGAACCCTGATCACCCTCATCCCAACCCGGACTTTTTCTGCGCCTGCAAAGGAGATGCGGCTCTGACGTTTGTATGAGTCCAAAAGCTTTTTCTTGAGACGTTGTCGCGATGAGTTAACATGACAAGCGCACAGATCGGGCTGCTGCAACCATGAGGTTGCACATTCGAGATGTGTTCTCAGGGAGGAGAAAAGATGAAACCACAAAAGTATGACCGTCGCTCGTTTTTGAAGAAAAGCGCCTTGGCGGGCACTGCGGCCACGGGTGCCGTGCTGGCGGCCCCGGCCGTGCTGGCCCAGTCGCCGATCGTCGTGAAGATGCAGACATCCTGGCCCGCGTCCGACATCTGGGACGAGTTCGCCAAGGACTACGCCACGCGCGTCGACGAAATGTCTGGCGGGCGGCTCAAGGTCGATGTTCTGCCCGCGGGCGCCGTTGTGGCCGCGTTCCAGGTGCTGGACGCCGTGAACGACGGGCTGCTCGACGCCGCGCATTCGGTGCCGGTCTACTGGTACGGCAAGAACAAGGCGGCCTCGCTCTTCGGCACTGGCCCGGTGTTTGGCGGCTCGGCCACAACGATGCTGAGCTGGTTCTACGAGGGCGGTGGCGCGGAGCTGTACCGCGAACTGACCCAGGATATCATGGGCCTCGATATCGTGGGCTACATGGGCTTTCCGATGTTCGCGCAGCCGTTCGGCTGGTTCAAAGGCGAGGTCAATACGGTGGCCGACCTTCAAGGCTTCAAGTATCGCACGGTGGGCCTTGCCGCCGACCTGATGCAGAAGCTCGGCATGTCGGTGGCACAGTTGCCCGGCGGCGAGATCGTGCCGGCGATGGAGCGCGGCGTGATCGACGCCTTCGAGTTCAACAACCCGACCTCTGACCGCCGCTTTGGTGCGCAGGACGTGGCGACGAACTATTACCTGTCGTCCTATCACCAGGCCTCGGAGAGCTTTGAGTTCCTGTTCTCGCGGACTTTCCTCGAAGACCTCGACCCGGACCTTCAGGCGATCATGAAATACGCCGTGGAAGCCGCCTCGACGGCGAACACCGCCAAGGCGATGCGCCAGTACTCGACCGACCTGGCCGAGTTGCAGGAGGCGGGCGTGACCGTGAAGCGGACATCGAAGGAAATCCTAGATGCTCAGCTGAAAGCATGGGACGAGTTGATCCCCGAGCTGGAGCAGGACGAGTTCATGAAGCGCTGCCTCGACAGCCAGCGTGAGTGGGTTGAGAAGGTGGCCTACTACGAGCTGATGAACGCGCCCGACTACGCCCTCGCCTTCGAGCACTACTTCCCGGGCAAGCTGGCCCTCTGAGCCAATTGGCCTGACAAAACTCCCCGGCGCGGCGGCTCCGCGCCGGGGAAATTGACTGTGGGGAGGGGACAACCTTGATCGGGTTCATTCGGTTTGCCGACAACCTGTCGGCTTGGTTCGGCAAGGCCTTTGCCTGGCTCATCATCCTGATGGCCGTGGGCACGGGCTATGAGGTTTTCGTGCGCTACGTGCTGAACGCGCCGACGGCATGGGCGCTGGACGTGAGTTTCATCATGTATGGCACCATGTTCATGATGGCGGGGGCCTACACGCTTTCACGCGGGGGGCATGTGCGCGGCGACTTCCTTTATCGGCTGTGGCAGCCGAAGACCCAGGCCAAGCTCGACCTTGTGCTCTACTTCCTGTTCTTCTTTCCCGGCGTGCTGGCCCTGATCATCTCGGGCTGGAAATACGCCGCCCGCTCTTGGCAATACGGCGAGGTCAGCATCAACAGCCCGGCGGGCGTGCCGATCTACCAGTTCAAGACGGTGATCGTGGCGGCCGGTATCCTGCTGTTCATCCAAGGCATCGCGCAGGTCTGCCGCTGCCTTCTGGCGATCCGCAACAATGAATGGCTTCAGGCCGAGGAAGATGTCTTCGAGACCGAAGACCTCCTGATGAAACAGGCCGCAGAGGCCGAGAAGGACGCTCATCCATGACGGATCCGCAAATCGCCCTGATGATGCTGGGGCTATTCATCGTCTTCGTGTTCCTCGGCTTTCCCATCGCCTTCACCCTGATGGCCATGGGCATCGGCTTTGGCTACTACGCCTATTTCGATGCCCGCCGGATGTGGCGCAGCTTCGACCGTTTGGACGAAACGGCCTCGACTTGGGACTCATGGTCGACATGGCTCGAGGGATTCATAGACAACCGAATATTCGACCTCTTCGTGAACCAGACCTACACGGTCATGTCGAACGAGGTGCTCACCGCGGTCCCGCTCTTTCTGTTCATGGGGTACATCGTGGAGCGGGCCAACATCGTCGACCGGCTGTTCTCGACTCTCAACATCGCCTCGAAGGATTTGCCCGGCTCGATGGGGGTGGCGGCGCTGATCACTTGCGCGCTCTTTGCCACCGCCACCGGTATCGTGGGCGCGGTCGTTACCCTTATGGGGCTGCTGGCGCTGCCGCAGATGCTGAAGGCGCGCTACAACCCCTCCTTCGCGAGCGGCATCATCTGCGCGGGCGGGACGCTGGGCATCCTGATCCCACCGTCGATCATGCTGATCGTCTATGCGGCGGCCTCGGGCGTTTCGATCGTGCGGCTCTACGCGGCGGCGCTGCTGCCGGGGCTGGTGCTGGTGGGGCTCTACCTCGTCTACGTCATCGGCCGCTCGGTCCTGCAACCCTCGGTCGCCCCGCGCCCGAGCAAGGACGAAGTGCCCGACATGCCGCTGGGCAAGCTCTGGATGATGATCGTCACGTCCTTCTTGCCGCTGGCCTTCCTCATCCTCGCGGTGCTCGGCTCGATCCTCTTCGGCCTCGCCACACCGACGGAGGCGGCCTCCATCGGCGCGCTCGGCGGCATTCTTCTGGCCTTCGTCTACCGGGCGATGACGTGGCAGCGGTTGCGCGAGAGCGTCTACCTGACGGTGCGCACCACGGCGATGGTGTGCTGGCTCTTCGTTGGCTCCTATGTGTTCTCGGCGGTGTTCTCCTACCTCGGCGGCGAGCATGTGATCTCGGAGTTCGTGCAGTCGCTGAACCTGTCGCCGCTGATGTTCCTGATCCTCGCGCAGCTCATCATCTTCCTGCTCGGCTGGCCGCTGGAATGGTCGGAGATCATCATCATTTTCGTTCCGATCTTCCTGCCGCTGCTGGCGATCTTCGAGGTCGATCCGCTGTTCTTCGGCATCCTCGTGGCGCTGAACCTGCAGACCAGCTTCCTGACGCCGCCAATGGCGATGTCTGCCTATTACCTCAAGGGCATCGCCCCGCCGGAGGTTCGGCTGACGCAGATCTTCTCAGGGGTGATGCCCTTCTTGTTCTGTGTCCTCGTGTCGATGGTGCTGATGTATGTCTTCCCGGAGGTCGTCTTCTATCTGCCGGAGTTGTTCTATGGCCGCTGACGGGGCAAGTGCGACCAGCCTGATGGCCCTTGGCGCAGTGGCGCTGAGGGACCGGCTGGCCTCTGGCGCGCTCGATGCTGTGACGCTGGTGGAAGCCTGCATCGCGCGGATCGAGGCGCGCGAGGCGGAGGTGGGGGCCTGGGCCTTTTTTGACGCGGGCTTCGCCCGGCACCAGGCCAAGGTGATGGACGAGATGCGCCGCTCGGGCCGCCCGATCGGGCCGCTCCACGGGTTGCCGGTGGGGCTGAAGGATGTGATCGACACCGCCCGGATGCCCACCGAGAACGGCTGCGCGCTCGACGCGGGCCGGGTGCCGACGCAGGACGCCGCGATTGTCGAGAAGCTGAAGGCGGCGGGGGCGATCATCATGGGCAAGACGGTTTCGACCGAGTTGGCCTTCATGCACCCCGGCCGCACGCGCAACCCGCACAACCTTGCCCACACGCCGGGCGGTTCGTCTTCCGGCTCGGCGGCAGCGGTGGCGGACGGCATGGTGCCGCTGGCGGTAGGCACCCAGACCGGTGGCTCGGTGATCCGGCCTGCCTCGTTCTGCGGGATCACCGGGTTCAAACCGACGTTCGGCGCGATCTCGCGGCGGGGCGTGTTGATGCAATCGCAGACGCTGGACACGCTCGGCGTGTTCGCCATCGACCCGACCGGCGCGGCGATGCTGGCCGATGTGCTCCGCGGCTACGACCCGGCAGACAGCGCCACCTACCCCGCGCCGCACCCGGCGATGGAACGCACCGCCCTTTCGGCCCCGCCGATGCCCCCGGTTTTTGCCGTGGTGCGCCCGCCCGGCTGGGACGGGGCGCATGACGACCTCAAGGAGGCCTTTCTGGCGCTGGAAGAAAAGCTGGGCGAGCAGGCCTTTGCGGTGGAGTTGCCCCCGATCTTCGACGAGGCCGCGGCTCAGCGGGCGCGGATCAACTTTGCCGAGATGTCGCGCAACTACTACCGCTACGAGCGGGACGGGGCCGAAACGTTGGGCGCTGTGACACTGGAGGCGATCCGCGAGGGCGCCGCCACCCCGGCGCGGGACTACCTCGCGGCGCTGGACTGGCCGGGCATCCTGAACGCCGGGTTGGATGAGATCTTCACCCGCTGCGACGCGATCCTTTGCCCCGCCGCCCCCGGCCCCGCGCCCGAGGGCCTTAGCTCGACCGGGGACGCGATCTTCAACGGGCTGTGGACGCTCTGCGGCACGCCCGCCGTCACCTTGCCCCTGCTGACCGCCTCGAACGGTTTGCCGATGGGCGTGCAACTGGTGGGGCGGCGCGGAGAAGACGGACGCCTGCTGCGCTCGGCGCGATGGCTCTATGAACGAATGAGTGAGTGAAAGGACCAACGGAACATGAATGCAATTCTCGCCTTCCTCGCCTTTGCGGTCTTCGCCGCCTTTGCCGGCATCCTGGCCTTTGAAGTGCCCAGCCCTGATCTGGTCGTGGTCATACTGCTGACACTGGCGCTGGTCGCCTATGACTTCATCACCACGATCTTCAATCGCCGCGATTAGGGAGGCCGTTCATCGAGATGGCCCGGCGACGCGCTCTGGCGCGCCGCCACCGCGAAACTCGTCAGGCGGCCTGCCCCGCCGCGTGCTTCTGCCAGAAGAAAGCCAGCGCCGCGACGCCGAGGCCGATGCCGTCGGTGAGCCAGCCGCCCGCGATCATGCTCAGGCCGCCGATGGCCAGCGCGACCCGCACGGCTGCGCCTGCTCGGCCGACGAACCAACCCTGCACCGCGCAGGACAGCAGGTAGACGCCCACCACCGCCGTTGCGGCGATATGGCCGATCTCGAACCAGCTGCCCTGAAGCAGCATCGCGGGAGAGAAAAAGAACATGTAGGGCACCACGAAGGCCGCTAGGCCGATCCTGAAGCTCTCCACGCTGGTCTTCACCGGGTCGGAGCCAGCCAGCGCGGAGCCTGCGTAGGAGGCGAGCGCCACGGGCGGGGTGATGGCCGACATGACCGCGAAGTAGAAGATGAAGAGATGGGCGATCAGCGGCTCGACCCCGAGGTTGACCACGCCAGGGGCGATCACGCTGGCCGCGACGGCGTAGGCCGCGGTGGTCGGCATGCCCATGCCGAGCACGATCGAGACGACCATGGCGAAGAACAGGGCGAGGATCTGGCTCTGGTCGGCCAGCGCCAGCAGCACGGTAGAAAACCGCGAGCCGATGCCGGTGAGGGCGATGACGCCGACGATGATGCCCGCCGTGGCGCAGACGGCGACCAGTTGCAGCACCATCCGCGCCCCGCTGTCGAGCGCGTGAAACAGCTGCTTCGGCCCCATTCTGTGCGGTGTGAGCCAAGAGACGACAGCGGCGGTGATCATTGCCAGGGTGCCGCAGCGGATCACGGAGTACCCGGCGAAGAGCGCGTAGATCAGCACGACGATGGGCGTGAGCAGGTAGATCTGGCGGATCAGCACGCCGAGCTTGGGCAGCTGGTCGCGCGGCAGGCCCTTCATGTCGGCCTTGAGCGCGGCGAGATCGACCATGAAGTAAACCGAGATGAAGTAGAGCGCGGCGGGGATGATCGCGGCGGCGACAATGTCCATGTAGGCGATGCCGGTGATCTCGGCCATGATGAAGGCCCCTGCCCCCATGATCGGCGGCATGATCTGCCCGCCGGTCGAAGCGGCGGCCTCGACCGAGGCGGCGGTTTGCGGGCGGTAGCCGACCTTCTTCATCATCGGGATGGTCAGCGAGCCTGTTGCGACCACGTTGCCTGCAGATGTGCCATTGATCATGCCCATGAGGCCAGAGGCGAAAATCGCCACCTTGGCCGGGCCACCGCGCCTGTGACCTGCGGCGGCGAAGGCGAGGTTGACGAAATACTCGCCCACCCGCGTCGTCTGAAGGAAGGCCGCGAAGATCACGAAGAGGATGATGTAGGTCGAGCTGATGGCGATGGGCGCGGAGAGGATGCCGTTGTCGGTGAAGATGTAGGAGAAGAAGCGCTTTGCGTCATAGCCGCGATGTTCGAAGATGCCCGGCAGCCACGGCCCGAGAAAGGCATAGGCCACGAAGATGGAGGCGATGATGACCAGCGCCATGCCTGCGAGGCGGCGGGTCAGCTCTATGATGAGCAACACGCCGGTTACCGCCGACCACATGTCGCCCGGCAGGGCCATGGGCATGCCAGCGCGCAGCTGAAGCTGGCGCGAGAAGAAGATCAGGTAGGCCGTTGCGGTAAGCGCGGCGAGCGCCAGCAAAACATCGGCGGGGGCGAAGCGGGTGCGGTCGCCCTGCGGAAAGACCCAGCTGTGCAGGATTGCCGCTGCGGTGCCGAGGGTGAGCGGGATGCCGAAGCTGGACATCGCCCATGCGGGGGGCAGCATCTCGCCCATCACGGTGCCGTTGATCCAGACGGCTGTGACGCCGATCAGTCCGTAGAGGATGCCAGCCCCAGCGAGCGCCAGCAGGGCGAGGCCGAGCGGGTTGCGGCGCTGCGCCTCGGGCGGCGTGAGGGTCATGGCCGTGGAGCCGAACAGCAGAAAGCCGAGGATCAGGCCGCCGCCGACGTGGCTGAGGCGATAGGCCCATGTCTCCAATGGATAGACGTTCATCACCAGCAGGTGGAACACCGAGTAGGCGACGCAGGCCGCCGCGATCACCCAGTGCCGCGTGCCGGAGAAGTCGCGCTGGTTGCCCGCAAGCGGCTCCGCATCGACATTGGCCCGCGCGGTCTCCTGCTCGATCATCGAGAGGTCATCGGATGTGTGGTCGGTGTCGGAGGGGTGGCTCATTGCGGAATACCCGGTGTCGGCAGTTGATACAAAGAGGGCGCGGACGGAGGTAAACTCGGCCGTCCGCGCCCGGAAGCAGGCTGGGGAGCAGCCTTACTTCAGGTTATCCGGGATCGTGTGACCGTTCTCCTCAAACCATTTGACCGCGCCCGGATGGAAGGGGATCACCTGGTTCTTCAGCACGTTCTCGGCCAGCGTTTCCTTGGCGGCTGCGTGAACGCTGACCATGCGCTCGGGGTTTTCCATGGCGAGCTTGGTGATCTCGTAGGCGAGGCTCTCCGGCATGTCCTGATGGGCGATGGCGAAGTTCCAGAGCGAGACGGTTTGCAGATCGTCCGGCTGATCTTCGTAGGTGTTGGCCGGGATGTTGAAATCGGCCATGGCGGGCACGATCTCTTTCATCGTGGCGAGCGTCTCGTCATCCATCGAGATGAAGCGCACGTCATTCTCGACCGCGAGTTGGGCATAGGCGCCGGTGGGCAGGCCTGCGGCATAGACGAAGGCGTCGATGAGCCCGTCCTTCAATTGACCTGCGGTATCGGAGCCGCCCGCGTTGGAGATGGTCACGCCATCGTAGCCCTCGGCGTTCTCGAAGAAGCGGGTCCAGTAGGTGGCCGAGGTGCCGCCTGCAGGGCCGACGCCGACGCGCTTGCCGGCCATGTCCTGAAAGCTCTGGATGTCGGAGCTGGCCAGAACGGCGGCCTGAAGCGGGGTTTGATACATGGGGAAGAGCGCGCGCACGTTTTCATGCGGCGTGCCGGGCATTAGCGGGCTCTCGCCGCGGCGGGCCTCGTCGGCCGGGCCGAGGGTGACGAAGCCGAGCTGGTGCTCGCCGGTCTCCACCAGCGTGACGTTCTGCACCGGGCCGCCGGTGATCTCGACGCCAGCATTGAGATCGAGGTCTTCGCTCAGCATCGCGCCGAAACCAGAGCCGTAGGTGAAGTAGGTGCCGCCTTGGCTGCCGGTGCCAATGGTCACGCTCGAGGGCCAGTCCTCGCGATCCTGCGCGGCGAGCGGAAGGGTGGTGGTGATGGCAGCCAGTGCCGCCACCGCTTTGAGGGTGCGGTAGTTCATGGGGTCTCCTCCGTGATGTCCTCCCGGGCCTCGTTTGGACGCGGGCCCGAATGGGAGGAGTGTGTGGAGAAGGGTCGCGTCGCGCTACGCGCCAAAGATTATATTATACTGCGATACAATCAGGCGGTGGCTTCGATGGCGTCGAGGTTGCGCTCCAGCACGCCCATGAAGGCCTCGCGCAACGGATCGCGCGTGCCCCGCGCCCAGGCCGCGGCGAGGATGAGTTTGGAGCGGGTCGTGCCAGAGGGCACCGAGAGCGCGACGAAGGTGACGCCTGGCACCTGCAGGCGCGCGGTCCAGCGGGGCACGATGGCAAGGCCGGTGCCGGCAGAGACGAGATTGACGATGGTTTGTTTTTCTTCGGCGACCTGCGCGATGCGCGCGGTGAGCCCGGCCTCGACGAAGAGCTTGATCGTGAGGTCGTGCGAATGCGGGCGCGAGCGCCGGTCGGGGACAATGAGCGGCTCGTCGGCAAGGTCGGAGATGTTGATTTCGTCCTGCCCGGCCAGCCGATGGCCATCGGGCAGCGCCACAACGGCGGTTTCAAAGAACAGGGTGCGGAAATTGATGCGCGGGTCGCGCACATCGGGGGTGCGGCAGAAAGCGATATCGAGTGAGCCGCTCAGGAGGCGGGGGAGCATGTGGATGGTTTTCTGCTCGACCAGTTGCACCTCCAGCCCCGGCTGGGCCTCTCGCACCAGTTTGAGCAATTGCGGCATCAGCCCTGCTGCCGCGCTGTCGATCGCGCCGACCTTCAGCACCGGTGCCTCCGACTTGCGCACGAAGCGAACCTTGGCCTCGAAGGCATCGGCCGAAGCGACCAGCGCGCGGGCATCCTCGATCAGTGCCGCGCCGGCCTCGGTGATCGAAACGGCGCGGGTAGTGCGCAGGAAGAGGCGGGTCTCGAGCCGGTCCTCCAGCAGGCGGATTTGCCGCCCGAGCGAGGCGGGCAGCATATCGAGCGATTGCGCGGCCCGCCCGAAGTGCAGGGTTTCGGCCACGGCGAGGAAGCATCTGAGTTGTTTGATGTCCATGAGGCGCCCTTTCGACTATTGCCGATTTGTATATAATCAATTGCCGATTGAGAAGCTGCGATGCATGCGGGTAGCGTCCGGACCACGCCACCAAAGGGCGTTGGAGGAGTTACACCCATGTCCGTCACTGATTTGGCGCCCGCTGAAGGCGCCCGGGCCAAAGCCGAACCGAAAGGGAGCACCCCGTTGAAAACCTACAAGATCGCTTCCATTCCGGCGGACGGGATTGGCCCAGAAGTCATCGCCGCGGGCCTTCAGGCGCTGGAGACTCTGGCTCGGCGTGACGGCGGCTTCGAGCTGGATGTGACCGAGTTCGACTGGTCCTCGGAGCGCTACCGCAAGACCGGTGCGCTGATGCCGGAGGACGGGGCCGAGCAGCTCAAGAGCTTTGATGCCATCTTCTTCGGCGCGGTCGGCGCGCCCGATGTGCCAGACCACGTGACCCTCTGGGGCCTGCGCCTGCCGATCTGCCAAGGGTTCGACCAATATGCCAACGTGCGGCCCACGAAGATCTTGCCCGGCATCACCTCGCCGCTGGCCGGCGTTGGCCCGAAGGATCTGGACTGGGTGATCGTGCGGGAGAACTCCGAAGGGGAGTATTCCGGCATCGGGGGACGGGCTCACAAGGGCCTGCCGGAGGAGGTGGCCACCGAGGTTGCGATTTTCACCCGTGTCGGCGTGGAGCGGATCATGCGCTATGCGTTCAAACTGGCCCAGTCTCGCCCGCGCAAACTGCTGACGGTGGTGACCAAGTCCAACGCCCAGCGCCACGGGCTGGTGATGTGGGACGAGATTGCCGCCGAGGTCAGCAAGGACTTTCCCGATGTGACGTGGGACAAGATGCTGGTGGATGCGATGACCGTGCGGATGGTGAAGAGCCCCGAGAGCCTCGACACCATCGTTGCGACCAACCTGCATGCCGACATTCTGAGCGACCTTGCAGGAGCGCTGGCCGGATCGCTCGGCGTGGCGCCCACGGGCAACATCGACCCGGAGCGGCGCTACCCCTCGATGTTCGAGCCGATCCACGGCTCGGCATTCGACATCACCGGCAAGGGCATCGCCAACCCGGTCGCGACCTTCTGGACCGCGAGCCAGATGCTTGAGCACTTGGGCGAGGCAGATGCGGCGCGGCGCCTGATGCGGGCTGTGGAGAAGGTTTGCGCCGATGGTGTGCTGACGCCCGATGTGGGCGGCGAGGCGACCACACAGCAGGTGACCGACGCGGTCTGCGAAGCGATCCGCGGCGAGAACATCTGAGGCAACTCCATGACCGATGAGGATGCGGCGGCGCTTTTGCGCCGGATGATGACGGCTGCCATCTCGGCAGCCGACCCGGCGCATGTGCTGGCGCACCATCTGCCGCCCCGCCCGGAGGGGCGTTGCATCGTGGTCGGCGCGGGCAAGGCGGCGGCGGCCATGGCGCGAGCGGTGGAACGGGCGTGGCCCGATGTGGACCTCGGCGGCGTTGTCGTCACCCGCTACGGCCACGCGGTGCCGACCGAGCGGATCACCGTGCGCGAGGCCGCCCATCCGGTGCCGGATGCGGCAGGGATGGAGGCGGCGAAGGAGATCCTGAGGGTCGTGCGTGCGGCCCGCGAGGGTGACTTGGTGCTGGCGCTGATCTCGGGCGGCGGATCGGCACTGATGCCCCTGCCGGTGCCACCTCTGACGCTGGAAGACGAGCAGGCCATCAACCGCCTGCTGCTCCGCTCAGGGCTGGCGATTGGAGACATGAACCGCATTCGCCGCCGTCTCTCGATGCTTAAGGGTGGAGGCTTAGCGCTTGCCGCCGCCCCTGCCCGGCTGGTGACTCTGGCGATCTCGGATGTGCCCGGGGATGACCCGGCCAGCATAGCCTCCGGCCCGACCGTGCCCGACCCGACAGCGGGCGAGGACCTTTCGGCCCTCGCCCTGCGGCTTGGCCAAGACCTGCCCGATGCCGCCCGCGAGATATTGCTGGAGCCGTCCTGCCCAAGCCCTGCCTTCGAAACGGACTATCGCCTGATCGCCAGCCCTCTGATGTCACTGGAAGTGGCGGCAGAGGTGGCACGGCTGGCCGGGGTCGCGCCGGTGGTGCTGGGCGATGCGCTGGAGGGCGAGGCGCGCGAGCTTGGCACAGCGATTGCGGGCATCGCAAAATCGGTCGGCCGGCATGGACACCCGACCAAGGCACCTGCGGTTCTGCTCTCTGGCGGCGAGACCACGGTTTCGATCGGCGATGCGCCACCGGGGCGCGGCGGGCGCAACATGGAGTTCGCGCTCAGCCTTGCCATTGCGCTCGACGGGCACCCCGGCGTGCATGCAATTGCCGTGGACACGGACGGCATTGATGGCACCGAGGAGGCCGCAGGTGCGCTTATCGGGCCGGGGCTCTTGGCGAAGGCCGCCGAAAGGGGCTTGGATGCGCAGGACTGCCTGCTCAGGCACGACAGCCATGCGGTGTTCGACGCGACGGGAGACCTTGTTGTGACCGGGCCGACGCTAACGAACGTGAACGATTTTCGGGCGGTGCTGATCAGCTGACGTGCTGCGCAGCCCGGCTTGCGTCTGCGCGCCTGTCAGGCGCCCGAGAGTTCGGCGGCGAAGCGGGCGCAGATGGCAGCGGCGAGGATGGCCGGTTTGCCGTGGATCGATGCGGCAAGCTGGCGGCTGGCGCGGGTGTAGCTGATGCAATCATGGATCACGAGATCGGGCGCGGCGGCGGTCATTGCCTCGGCTGCTGCCGCGATGGTGGCTTCATCCGCGTCGGGCTGGAGCGGGATGGCTTGGCACTCACGGCCCGCGCGGCTCCAGCGGGCGATGCAGGCCTCCGCTTGGCTTGGCGTCGGGATGAACACCCCGAGCTTGCCGCTGCGGGGCAGGCAGGCTTCGACCGCGCCGCTGACCAGATCGGAGGCGAAGTGAACGCCCGCGCGCTCCAGCGACGGGAACCGACCGGTGCAGGCCACGATGGCCACGTCGATGCTTTCGGCTGCGAGATCGTCCAGCCGCTTGCCCATGCCCTCGGTCACGGCCTTCTTGCTGAGCAGAATGGAGCGGCCGCTGGGCAGGGTGGTGTAGAGTGTGTCGCCGTCGCCGGTAGGGGCGGCGGCGGCGAGGCCCGCTTCATCGAGATGGTCGAGCGCGCCCATGACCCGGATGTCCGCTGCCGCCTCCGGCAACACGTGGCGGAACTCGGCCAGCAGGGCCGGGCGGGGGGCCTGCCCGACGACGAGCAGGCCGATGCTGGGGCGGGTCATGCCGGCACGGGTTCGTTGAGGGCGGCAGCCTCGCCCACCACCCGCACCCGCGTGCGGATGGCACGGCCGGGCAGGTAGGAGAGCGGCAGGTCTTCAACGTCGATCACCTTGATGGTGCTCTCTTCCGCCCCGGCCTCGACCGCAGCGGCAATCGCGGCGCGGCGGGCCTCGGCGATGGCTTCGTCGCGGTCCATATCGCGGTAGATCCGGTCTGTCTCGCCGGATATCTGCGCCATAGCCGCGCCGACCGCATTGGCGACGCCGCTGTGCTCGACGTGGATCACCTCGGAGATGCCGGGAACCGACTCGGGGATGAGCATGGCTCCGCCGCCCACGGCGAGCAGGGGCACCTCGGTGGCGTCGGTCTTCATCCGGTCGACGCCCTCGGCGATGTTTTCATGCATCTTGGCCAGCGCGGCCTGCACGAAGTCGGCGGGCAGAGCGGCCACCTTGGAGGAATCTCCGAGGGTGATCAGACCAGCAGCAACCGCAATGTCGGTTGCCGTGACCTGATCGCCGCCGAACACCAGCGCACGCTCGCTCAGCCGGTAGCCCACCGACTCGGGGCCCACGGTGAGCGGATCGCGCCCGATCTTGGTGCCGCCGCCGACCGCGATGGAGAGCAGGTCGGGCATGCGGAAGAGCGTGCGGACGCCGCCGACCTCGACCACGTTGTTGGCCTCGCGCGGGAAGCCGTTGACGAGGCAGCCGATGTCGGCGGTGGTGCCGCCCACATCGCAGACCATCGCATTCTCGATGCCGGCCAGAAGGGCGGCGCCGCGCATGGAGTTGGTGGGGCCGGAGGCAAAGGAGAACACCGGATACTCGCGCGCGGCCTCGGCCCGCACCACGGTGCCATCATTCTGTGTGATGAAGAGCTGGGCGCCGAGCCCGCTCTCTGCCACCGCATCGACGAAGGCTTTGGTAGTGTCGCGCGCCAGACCGATGAGCGAGGCGTTCATCAGCGCCACGTTCTCGCGCTCCAGCAGGCCGATCCGGCCGAGGGTGGAAGACTTGGTGACGTGGATGTCGGGCGCTTCGTTCTGCAGGATCTCGGCGGCCCGGTCTTCGCACTCGGCAGTCAGCGGGGAGAAGGTTGCGGAGACGGCGACCGCCTCGATGCCATCCTGCACCATCTTGCGGGCGGCCTCGGCCACGGCCTTCTCATCCATCGGAACAAGCGGGCGACCGTCATACTCATGGCCGCCTTCAACGAGGTAGACACCGCCGTTGACCTTGGCGGCCAGATCCTTGGGCCAGTCGCAGAAGGGCACGAGGCTGGCGGAGGCGGGGAGCGACACGCGCAGTGCTGCCGCGCGGCCAAGATTGCGCCGTTCGACCACGGCGTTGGTGAAATGCGTGGTGCCGATCATCACCGCGACCACGCCCTGGGCCTCATCCCCGGCCTTGGCGATCACCTCTTTCAGGGCAGTGCGGACACCGCTGGTGACATCTGCGGTGGTGAAGGTCTTGACCGCCGCGATCACCTGGTCGCCGTCGAGCAGGGCCGCATCCGTGTTGGTGCCGCCGACATCAATGCCAATGCGTTTCATCAGTTGGGCTCCTTGAAGACGGATTTGAAATCGAGATCGAAGCCGAAGGCGCGCGGCCCCACGGCGGCGATGCCCTTCTCGCTGAGAAAGACGCCGGGTGCTGGCAGGGCGAGCACGCTGACGCGCTGGCCGAAGCGCAGGACATCGGTGCCGATGCCATCACCGGAGACGGTGTCGAGCAGGCAAATGAGGTCGGGTGTCATCACGATTGGCTCTCCATCGAGATAGGCGACGGAAAACTCGTTCTGGAAGTGCACGACCATTTCCTTGCCGGCGAAATCATCGAGCCCCTCGATCTTGGCCTTGCCGCGGAGGAAGCCCTCGGTGGCGCGGCGCTCGATGTCGACGATCTTGCCCGCGAAGAGGCGTTTGCCCTCGGTGGCAGAGAGCACAGCCTCGATCGGGTCGGTGTGGGCGGCGCGGGCCTTGAGCACGTTGGCGCCGAGCGCGATGGCCTTGGAGACCGAGTAGAGCACGCCGTGCTGTTTGACCTCGGCGCCCGAGCGGGGCGCCTTGCAGGTGGCTGCGACGGAGCCGATCTCGGTGCAGGCCTTGCGGCTGATCCGCTCCATCCAGCGCCAGGAGGCGGCACGGGGGATGATGACTTCATTGTCGCGGATGTCGGCCATGGTCAGCGGGTAGCAGCGCAGCCCGGCAACGGCGACCGAGGTCATCTGCGCTTCGGGATAGGCGCGGCCCATCGTATCGGCATCGACCACCGGATAGCCGGTGAGCGCGCCCACCATCATGGGATGCACTCCATTGCCGCCGCCGATCTCCAGCGCCATCACGGCATCGAACTTGCGGCCGAGATACTCTTCCATCATCCGCAGAGGCTTCAGCGCGAACTCAGGGTCCGAGAGCCGCTCCTGCCCGACCAGCGGGGCGCCCATGTTGGACAGCACGGCGACAACGGCATCATCATCGAGCGCCAGCGGGTCGACCAGCGTGACCTCGCTGCCCGCCTCGTAGAGCAGGCGCATGTTGAGAAGCTTCTGGTAGGGGTCGCCTCCGCCGCCGGTTCCCAGAATCCACGCGCCGACTGCCAGGGCCTCGATGTCCTCGGCCGACAAGACACGGTGAGTCTGGCTTGGGGTTCTCTGGGCCAGGGTGTTCATGTGACTTCCTCTCAAACCGTCAGGTCTTGCGCAGCCACCTGCTCAAGCCCGATCCCGGCCGCAATCCGGCCCGTTACTGGGCAGAACTTCGGCCCCGAAACCGCCTCTCTGCAAATAGCCTTTCGCTATGGTGCAAATTCGCGTCGGCTATTCAGACCCCGCCTGAAGGCCGCTCCGCGCCGGATTTGCCACTTTTTTGAGCACACCCTCCCGCCCAAGCGCCAGAAAGCGGACGCAAGGCGGATGCTTCATAGGCTCAGGCGATGAGCATCATTCGCAATCGCTGTTTTTCCTGACAGGCCGCATCTGAATTGATGGGTTTACCGGCGGCCCGGCACTCAGGGCGGCCCACAAACAAATACCGGCCTCAAGCGGGCCTCCCAGACGGAGAGTAAACATGAAACTCAGAATGTTGACCTCGGCCCTTGCCTTGGCGGCGACCCTCGTGTCGCCCCTTCAGGCCGCCGAGAAACGTGATGGCGAGTTCTGGATGGTGATCGGCGGACGGCAGGCGGTGTCGCATATCGACCCGGGCCAGTCTTACGACTACTCCATCCGCATGATGACCCAGGCCCTCTATGACGGGCTGGTCAAATACACCGGCAACCCGCCCGAGGTCGAGCCGTGGCTTGCCACCGACTGGACGACCTCGGAAGACGGCCTGACATGGACCTTCAACCTTGCCGAGAACGCCACCTTCCACAACGGCGACCCGGTGACGGCTGAAGCTGTCGTGTATTCTTACCAGCGGGTGCTGGAGATGAATGAGGGCGTGGCATGGATGCTCTCAGAGATCCTGAAGCCCGAGAACATCAAGGCCACCGGCGAGCATACGGTCGAGTTCACCCTCGATCGCCCCTATGCGCCGTTCCTCTCCTTCCTGCCGTGGTGGTTCATCGTGAACCCGGCGCAGGTTGAGGCCAACGTGGTGGACGGCGACTTCGGCAAGGCATGGCTGGCCGAGAACGATGCAGGCTCCGGCCCCTATGAACTGGAGCGCTTCGACCAGGGCACCGCCTACTGGCTGCGCCGGGACGCCGATTACTGGAAGGGCTTCCCCTACGAGGCCGAGGACATGGGTGGCATCATCTACCGCCTGATCCAGGAAAGCTCCTCGCAGCGGGCGGCGCTGATGTCGGGCGAAGCCGACCTGGTGACCGATCTGACGCCGGAAGAGTTCGAGGTGGTGGGCGCACGGCCCGATATCGAGGTCTCCTCCACCCCGGCGCTCACGACCTTTGGCCTGAAGATGAACACGCAGGGCGAATACACCGGCGACATCAATCTGCGGAAGGCCGTGGCCCATGCGTTTGATTACGAGACCTTCGTGCAGGTTTATAACGGCAACGCCAAGCTCCAGACCTCGCCCTTTGCCGATGCGATCCGCGGCAAGGTGGAGATCGACATGCCGCGGCAGGACCTAACCAAGGCGAAGGAGTTCCTTGCCAAGTCGCAGTGGCCAGAAGGCGGGATCACGCTGGAATACGTGTACGTGCAAGGTCTCGAGCAGCAACGGCAGATGGGGCTCTCGCTCCTCAACAGCCTGAAGGAGCTGAACATCGAGCTCGAGATGGTGCCGCTGACGTGGCCCAACATGGTGGCTCGTGCCTCCTCGGTCGAGGAAAGCCCCGACCTGCTGGCGATCTTTGCCACGCCGGTCTCGACCGACCCCGATGCGGTTGCGATCCAGTATCACCCGTCGTCCCACGGCAAGTACTACGGCTCGCACTTCGTGGATGACCCGGAACTGGCGGCGATGATCGAAGAGGCCCGCGCGATCTCTGAATGGGAACAGCGTGCGCCGCTCTACGAACAGATCCAGCAGCGCATCGCCGACATCCAGCCCGAGATCTTCGGGATGCTGCGGCAGCGTCAGTTCGCCTACCGGACCTATGTGAAAGGCTATGGCGACAGCCCGATCCGGATGACGGCAGAAGTTGATCTCTACCCGCTTTACATCGAGCCCTGATCCACTCACGGCACCACGTCCGGGCGGCCCAATTGCGGGCCGCCCGGACCCCAACCAAGAAACCGGACCCCGATGCTTAGACTGATCCTGAAACGGCTGGGCCTGATGATCGTGATGCTGCTTGGCCTCGCGGTCATCACATTTACCATCGCCAATGTCGCCCCCGGCGATCCGGCGCGGCTGGCTGCGGGGCCCGATG
This sequence comes from Vannielia sp. SX4, assembly GCF_052828525.1. The sequence goes on along the minus strand of NZ_CM128247.1, from coordinate 1,011,118 downwards.
CTTCCCAAGAGATGGTGGAGCAGGTGCGCGCTGAGCGCGGCTTCGACAAGCCGGTGCCGGTGCGGTTTTTCATCTACCTCGGGCAACTGGCCCGGGGCGATCTGGGCACCTCGGTTTATACCGGGCGTGAGGTGGCGCGGGATATAGCGCAGTTTCTGCCCGCGACCCTCGAGCTGGTTCTCTTCTCCATCACCATTGCCGTCGTCTTCGGCATCCCGCTGGGTGTGCCGGCCGCCGTTTGGCAGAACAAGGCGGGCGACCACGGAATCCGGCTGCTGGCCGTTTCAGGCGCGGCGCTGCCGATGTTCTGGCTTGGCCTGATGCTGCAATGGTATCTGGCGCTGGAGCTCGACCTCTTTCCGCTCGGCGGGCGGCTCGGGGTGTTCGATGACGTGCCGCCCAAGATCACCGGCATGATCACTGTCGACGCGCTGCTGGACGGCGATCCGGCGACCGCCTTTACGGCGCTGTGGCATATGGTGCTGCCCGCCCTCGCCCTCAGCCTGCCCGCACTAGCCGCGATCATCCGCGTGAACCGCGCCGAAATGCTGGAGGTGCTGGGCCGTGACTACGTGACGAACGCGCGCGCGCAGGGCATCGGCCCCTTCCGTATCATCGCCGCCTACGCCTTGAAAAACGCGATCCTGCCCACGCTGGCGATGATCGGGCTGCGCTTTGGCTGGATGCTCGGCGGCACGGTGCTGGTGGAAGGCGTCTTCGACTTTCCCGGTGTCGGGCTTTACGCCGCCAAGGCTGCAGTCTCGTCCGACTTCGAGCCGATCATGGCCGTGACGCTCATCTTGGGCGCGGCCTTCATGGTCACCAACCTGCTGATCGATCTGGCCTATGCGCTGCTCGATCCGCGTGTCCGCAACCAAATCTGAGGAGGGGTGATGTCTACCGCCACCGCACAGGCCGCCGAGACGGCCGCCCCGCGCCAGATGCGCTTTCGTGAAACCCGCCGGTTGGTGCGCACCTATTCGCGCAGCTTCTCTTCGATGGTCGGGCTGGTGATCGTGCTGATCTTCCTGTTCATCGCCGCTTTCGGCCCGCTTTTGGCCCCCTACCCCGAGGATGCCTATGGCGCCGTGGACTTTGGCGCCAAGCTCCTGCCGCCTTCCGCCGAGCACTGGTTCGGCACCGACCAGGTGGGGCTCGACATTTTCTCCCGCGTGCTGATTGGCGCGCGCACCACCCTGCAGATCGGGCTGACGGTGACCGGCATCGCCATTCTGATCGGGGTGCCGCTGGGCCTCATCGCGGGCATGGCGGGCGGCTGGGTGGCCGAAACGATCATGCGGATCACAGATATCTTCCTCTCCATCCCCGGCCTCATCCTCGCCATCGCCATCGTGGGCGCGCTCGGGCCGGGGATCGGCAACGCGATGCTTGCGCTCTCGCTGGTCTGGTGGCCGGGCTACGTGCGGCTGGTGCAGGCCAAGACCCTGAGCCAGCGAAACGAGACCTATGTGGATGCCGCCCGCGCGCTCGGGGCGGGGCCGCTGCGGGTGGTGTTTGTGCATGTTCTGCCGAACTGCCTCTCGCCCATCATCGTGAAAGCCTCGATGGACATGGGCCTTGCCATCCTTGGTGCCGCGTCGCTGGGCTTTCTGGGCCTCGGCGCGCAACCGCCCTACCCGGAATGGGGCGCGATGATCTCGACCGGGCGGGCCTACCTGCCGGATTGGTGGTGGTGTTCGCTCTTCCCCGGGCTGGCGATCTACTTCACCGTGCTCGGTTTCAACCTGTTGGGCGATGGCCTGCGTGACGTTCTGGACCCGAGGCAGCGATGACCGACAGCAGCACCCCCACCCTCGAGATCAGGGATTTCTCGCTTGTCTTCGACACCTTCGATGGCACTTACCATGCCATCGACAAGGTCAATCTCACGCTCCGGCCCGGCGAGGCGATGGGGCTGGTGGGCGAGACCGGCTGCGGCAAGTCGGTGCTGACCCGCGCCGCCTTTGGCCTCGTGCCGACCCCGCCGGCGCGGATCACCTCCGGCTCGGTGACGCTGGAAGGGCGCGAGTTGCTTGGCCTCTCGGACCGCGCCCTGCGCGGCGTGCGCGGCAAGGACGTGGCGATGATCTTTCAGGACCCGATGACCTACCTCAACCCGGTGTTCCGCATCGGCACGCAGTTGGTCGATGCGATCCGGGCACAATCGGGCGGCAAGGCCAGCAAGGCCGAGGCCCGTGCGCTGGCGCTGGAGATGCTCGAAAAGGTCCATCTTCCTAACCCGGAACGGCAGTTCAGATCCTACCCGCACGAGCTTTCTGGCGGGATGCGCCAGCGGGTGTTGATTGCGATGGCTCTGGCCGCCAAGCCCAAGCTGTTGATTGCCGACGAGCCGACCACCGCGCTGGATGTGACCATTCAGGCCCAGATCCTCGACCTGATGGCAGAGCTGGTCGACGACATGGGGCTGACGATGATCATGATCTCGCATGATCTTGGCGTGGTTGCGCAGGTCTGCTCGCGCGTGGCGGTCATGTACGCCGGCAAGATCGTGGAGGACGCTCCCATCAGGCAGATTTTTGACGCGCCGTCGCACCCCTACACGCAGGGCCTGCTCGCCGCCCTGCCCCACCCGTTCAAGCCGGTGGACAAGCTGGCCTCCATCCCCGGCTCCCTACCTGACTTGCTGAACCCGCCCGAGGGGTGTCGCTTTGCCGCCCGCTGCGCCAAGGCCCATGCCGCCTGCGCCGCGCCGGTCGACTTTCGCACGGTGGGGCCGGGCCACGAGGTGGCCTGCACCCTCTATGAGCCAACCGAGACAAAGGAGCTTGCCCATGAGCACTGACATGCTCTCCATCCGGAATCTCGATGTACATTTTCCCATTTCCAACGGGCAGGTCGTGCGCGCCGTCGATGGCGTGACGCTGTCACTCAAACCCGGTGAGACCGTGGGCCTCGTGGGCGAGAGCGGCTCGGGCAAGACCACCGTGGGCAAGACAGTGCTGCGGCTGGTGGAGGCGACCGCCGGCGAGATCGACATAGACGGGCTGGATGTGCGCGCGGCGGGGCAGAAGGGCCTGAAGGCGCTGCGGCGCAAGGCGCAGATCATCTTTCAGGACCCGCATTCCTCGCTCAATCCGCGCATGACCATTCGGCGGGCGGTGGCGGAGGGGCTGATCCTGAACACAAGCCTGCGCGGCAATGCGCTGCGCGAGAAGGTGGCGGAGATGCTCATCGCCATGGGGCTGCCACCGCAGTTTCACGACCGTTTCCCGCATGAGCTTTCGGGCGGGCAGAAGCAGCGGGTTTGTATTGCACGGGCGCTGGTGCTGGAGCCGGATTTGCTGGTGCTGGACGAGCCCACCTCGGCGCTCGACGTTTCAGTGCAGGCACAGATTCTCGGCGTGCTGAAGGACTTGCGGCTCAGCCGACCGCGGCTCACCCAGCTGTTCATTTCGCACAACCTCGCCGTGATCCGGTTTTTGTGCGACCGGGTGGCGGTGATGTATCTGGGCAAGATCGTTGAGGAAGGGCCGGTGGCGGAAGTCTTTGGCGACCCGCGCCATCCCTATACCCGCGCGCTGCTCTCGGCGGTGCCGGTGCCCTCGGCGGTGGAACGACCCGAGCGGCTGCGCCTGACCGGTGACATCCCGAGCCCGGCCAATGTGCCGAAAGGTTGCGCCTTTCACACCCGCTGCCCGATCGCTAAAGTCGGGGTCTGTGACACGCGCGCCCCTGAGCCTGTGCCACTCGGCTCCGGGCGTCAGGCGCTGTGCCACTTTGCAGATCAGACGAAAGGCGCGCTTTCCGCATGAGCTTTCCGCTCGACCGACTGGCCCTTCAGCTGGATTGGAACCTTCTGCGGACCTTCATGGTCATCGTGCAGGAGCGCTCCATCACGGCTGCTGCCGTGCGGCTGAACGTGTCTCAGCCCTCGGTTTCGGCTGCCCTGCGGCGGCTGGAGGAACGGCTGGAACTGCGGCTGGTCGAACGCGGCAGCGGGCAGAACTTTACCATCACGCGGGAGGGCGAGGCGGTTTATCGGGAGTCGCTGGAGATTTACGGCGGCGTCGTGCGCCTCAACGATCTGGCGGCAGAAGGGGGGCGGTCTCTTTCCGGCAACGTTGTTGTCTGCCGGTCGTCGCATCTTGAGATGGACGAGATCACCCCGGTGCTCGAGGAGTTCCGGCAGCGGCACCCGCGCGTGACGCTTTCGATCCGCTCTTCCTCTTGCCACGAGGTCTCGCAGGCGCTGCAGCAGCGGGTCGCGTCGGTGGGGTTTTGCACCCAGATCGACCCGGCGATCCAGCGGCTCAGGGCGCATCCGATCCAGCCGCAGGAGTTTGGTGTTTATTGCGGGCCGAAGCATTCGCTATTCCGGCAGAGCGCGGTGGATATGGAGTCGCTGGCGACCTGCGATGTGGTGGGCTACGAGGAAGACCGCATGGCCGGTGCGCTCTCCGCCCTTGCGCTTTGGCGGGTCAGAAACGGGATTGGCGGCAAGTTCATCGCCGCGGCGACCGGCATCATCGACCTTTCGGAACTGATCGAAAGCGGCACGGCCATTGGCTGCATGGCGCGGACCCACGCGCTGCGCTACGGCGCGCGGCTCTGGCAAATCCCGATCCAGGCCACGCCGCCGGTGATTGATGTGTTCTCGGTGGTGGATGTAGAGCGGCACATGACGCCGGTGGAAACGGCGCTGCTCGACCATCTGGAAGAGGCGGGGCTGGCTGCGCGACCCATTCCGCGCTCGGAGACCTGAACCTTCAGGCCAAGCGGCTCTTTGCCGTGCTGCACCCCGGCACGCGCCAGCCCTATCTCGCCTCTTGGCGGCGGCGCGTGGCTTGGATAGACCGGGCCTCCGAGCAGCAGGAGAACGCCCTTGGATCAGACCGCCGACCGCATCGCCCGCACCATCGCGACCGAGATCACCGCCAGCGAGCGGCAGGTGGCTGCCGCCGTTGCGCTGCTGGACGAGGGCGCCACCGTGCCCTTCATCGCGCGCTACCGGAAGGAGGCCACAGGCGGGCTAGATGACACCCAGTTGCGTACATTGGGGGACCGGCTGGTTTACCTGCGCGAGATGGAAAAGCGGCGGGCGGCGATCCTCGAGTCGATCAGCGGTCAGGGCAAGTTGACCGACGCATTGGCCCGCGACATCGCTCAGGCCGAGACCAAGGCCGCGCTCGAAGACATCTACCTGCCCTACAAGCCCAAGCGGCGCACCAAGGCGATGATCGCCCGCGAGAACGGGCTGGAGCCGCTGCTGCGGACCATCCTTGATGACCGGGGGGCTGACCCCAAGGTGCTGGCGGAAGGGTATGTGAATGAGGCCGTCGAAACCCCGGCAGCCGCGCTGGAGGGGGCGCGCGACATTCTGATCGAGGAACTGGCAGAGAATGCCACGCTTCTGGGCCGCTTGCGGGCCTTCATGCAGGCCGAGGCGCAGGTGACGGCGCGGGTGGTGCCGGGCAAGGAGGAGGCTGGCGTCAAGTTCTCCGACTATTTCGACCATGCTGAGTCTTGGGACACGATCCCCTCGCACCGGGCGCTTGCCATCCTGCGGGCCTCGAAGGAAGAGATCGTCACGATCAACATCGCGCCGGAGCCTGAATCCGGGCCGGACCGCGTTAAGGGGATAATCTGTTCCGAGATCGGCATTGCTGGTGAGGGACCGGGCGATCTTTGGCTGCGGGCGGCAGCGGATTGGGCGTGGCAGGTGAAGCTCTCACTCTCGATGTATATCGACCTGATGGGCGACCTGCGGCGGCGAGCGCATGAGGAGGCGATTGCCGTCTTTGCACGCAACCTGCGTGACCTGCTGCTCGCCGCACCGGCGGGTGCCAAGGCCACGCTGGGGCTCGATCCGGGCATCCGCACCGGGGTGAAGGCTGCCGTGGTCGATGCCACCGGAAAGCTGGTGGAGACCGCCACGCTCTACCCGTTCCAGCCCAAGATGGATCTGCGCGGCGCGCAGGCGTGGATCGCGGCGGCGGTAAAGCGCCACGGGATCGAGTTGATCGCCATCGGCAACGGCACAGCGAGCCGCGAGACCGAGCGCATGGTGGCCGACACGCTGAAGATGGTCGAAGGCCGCAAGCCGATGAAGGTTGTGGTCTCGGAGGCGGGCGCGAGCGTGTACTCGGCCTCCGAACTGGCGGCGAAGGAATTCCCCGAGCTCGATGTGAGCCTGCGCGGCGCGGTCAGCATTGCCCGGCGTCTGCAAGACCCGCTGGCAGAGCTGGTCAAGGTGCCGCCCGAGAGCATTGGCGTGGGCCAATACCAGCATGACGTGGACGAGCGCCGCCTTGCGCAGGCGCTGGAGGGCGTGGTGGAAGATGCGGTGAACGCGGTGGGCGTGGACCTCAACATGGCCTCCGCCCCTCTGCTGGCCCATGTCGCTGGCCTCAGCCCCTCGGTTGCCGCAGCCGTTGTGGCCCATCGCGACACGCATGGCGCCTTTGCCACCCGCGCGGCCTTGCTGAAGGTGGCGGGGCTCGGGCCGAGGGCCTTTGAGCAATGCGCGGGATTCCTGCGCATCCGCAACGGCGACGAGCCGCTCGATGCCTCCTCTGTCCACCCGGAGGCCTATGACGTGGCGCGCCGGATCGTGGGGGCCTGCGGGCGCGATATCCGCGATATCATGGGCCGTCCGGAAGCGCTAAAGGGCGTGCAGGCGGAGGACTTCGTGAGTGACAGCTTCGGCCTGCCGACGGTGCGCGACATTCTCGACGAGTTGGCCAAGCCGGGCCGCGACCCGCGCCCCGAGTTCAAGACGGCGGCCTTTGCAGACGGGGTGGAGGACATCAAGGACCTGAAACCCGGCATGTCGCTCGAAGGGACGGTGACGAACGTGGCCGCCTTTGGTGCTTTCGTAGATATCGGCGTCCATCAGGACGGGCTGGTGCACGTGAGCCAGTTGGCCGACCGCTTCGTGAAAGACCCCCACGAGGTGGTGAAGGCTGGTGACGTGGTGCGCGTGCGGGTGACCGAGGTGGATATCCCCCGCAAGCGCATTGGCCTGACCATGCGCAAGGAGGGCGGCGAACGGCCCGCCGAGCGGCAGAAGCAGGGGACAGGCAGAGGGCCAGCCAAGGGCGGCGGCACTCACAAGCCCGGCAAGGGCGGGCCCGGTGGCAAGGGCGGCGGCAAAGGGAGTGGCGCCAAGCCTGCCTCTCAGGGCGCGCTGGGTGAAGCCCTGCTCTCGGCGATGAAACGTAAGTAAGGCTAAAGCCCGGATCAGGGGAGGCCGAGCTCAGACAGGCTCGGCGGGGGCCTTGGGGCGGTGGGTTTGGAACTTGTCCTTGGGCTCGGTCAGCTTGTCGACCTCGGATTCGAGCATCTGGAGGCCCTTGGGCTTTTTCTCGCGGTATCGGATGACCTTCTTGAGCTCGGGGAAATACTCCCAATCCCAAGAGGAATAGGCGCCGCCCTGAACAGTGGTCACGGTGCGCATGTTGTATCCGAAGCGGTCTTGGGCAACCACGTCCACGATGACGCCGGCTTTCAGCGGGCATCCCTTGCCGTCGTGCAGAACCCAAGGGCCCCACTCCTCACCGTTTTCGGTCACCCATTTCGTCATGGCGCTGCGCATACCCCTCATGGCGGACAAGATTTTGTCACGATAATGCCATGATATGCCGCCTCGGACGGCGGTCAAGCTAGGGGCGGGGAACAGATTGGTTCGCCCGGCGCAACAGTCAGGCGGCGCCTGAGATCGCAGCGCAAATCTGGGTATGTTTCACTTGGGCGGTGCCTCGGGACAGCTCGGAGCAGGGTGCCATCATGAAGACCGAGGCACTCTCGTTCACCCTGCGATAATGCAGGCTCTGCGACGACGAGTGGACGACGAAGGCCAGTTCACGGGCCTCTTCGCCCTCGACGCCGAAGGTCGTCAGCCATTTGTCGGCGATGGCACGGAAGCTCGTGCCGACGGTCTGACAGGCAGCTTCATCGCCCTTGAGCACGATGCAGTCCTCCGGTGTGGAGGGGTTGAACAGGCCGATGAGCGTGCCGTCTCCAGAGGTGTCCACGAGGGGGCCAACAGCGGCGATGAGGCCAGTGTCAGTGCGGGCCTCCGGCTGAGGCTTGGGTTGCACTTCAATGGCGGCTTCGGGCTCCTCTGCCACATCGGAAACTTCCGCTTCGGGGGCAGCTTCGACGGCCGCCGGGCGCTTCCGGCGCTCTTCGATCTCGAGATAGATCTCGCCCGACATGCGGTCGAGCTGGCGCAGGATCTCGGCGGCGCCGGTATTCTGCCAGTCTGCCTCCGATTTGGCGCTCTGCTCGATCCGGGCGCGGGAATTGGTGACCAGAACCCGGCTGTCGAAATAGTCTGCAGTTTCACGCTCCATCCGGCCCATGACCTTTTCGGCATCCGCCTTGCGGCGGAACTTGTCGGCGCGGGAGACGGCGAGGATGCAACGCTTGGGGCGGGCATCGCCCAGCTCATCGACGATGGTCTTTTCGGTCAGGCGCCAGGCCTGCGAGGCGATGGTGACCCAGATCAGGATATCGGCCGAGCGGACCAGTGCCTTGTGGCCGTCGTCGAGCTCTTCGGCGGTGCTCAGTGGCAGTTCGACGAACTCGTAGGCGGCGAGATCCTGCATGGCATGCCTGACCTGAATGCTCTCGATCCGCGGCTGCCCCTCGGCATCGACCTCGGGCGGGCTGTCATGCGCGTTGAGGTCTTCGTCCATGTACTGGATGCCGGTGTCCTCATCGAACTCGGCAAAGACGGTTGGCCGCAGATCGTTGCCGAGGTTGTCGGTGAGCAGGTTCTCCCGAAGCAGGGCATTCAGCATCGCCGACTTGCCGGCACGGACCTCGCCGCAGATGGCCACACGGATGACAGGGCGGTCGGAAGGCGCAACTTGATCAGACATTTGGACTACTTGGTTGGGGCCGCAACAGGGTTAGGCGGCGCTGGAAAGTTTGGGACGTTGGAGGCTGGTGTCGAGCGCCGCGAGGTTGATCAGGCGATGCTGGAGCACCTCGATCTTGCTCTGGAGCGAGTTCGACATGGCCGCCCGCGCGGCAGGATCCCGTGCCAGCTTCTCGAGCGCCATCTTGTCACGCTTCAGCTGGTGGGTCTGCTCGTTGAGGGTGACCTCGATCATGCGCTGGAACACCCGCACGCGCGACATGCCAGCCGTTGCACGCTCGACCTGGGCCTCGTTGAAGGCGCCGAGGATCTTCTCGACCGGCGGGCGCAACTCTTCGGCGGCGATGGCGCGAAGGGCTTCCATTGTCTTGTCGACGTTGACGGTTTTCTTGGCCCAGAACTTCCAGCCGCGGTCGGTGATCAGATCCACGTTCATGGATTTCTTGGCGAGCAGAAGCGTGGAGGAAAACTCGTCGTAGGGCAGGCTGTCGAGCGCGATGTTCTCGGCCTCGTCCTTGAAGTTCTCCTGCACTTTCTGGCGGCAGGCGTGCAGGCAGTTGCTCAGGGCAACGTCGGTGCCCGCGCGGGATTTCTGGAAGCCCGCGGTCACATCCTGCTCGATGGCGGCCTGAAGCGGCGCGAGGTCGATTTCGAGTGCCTTGCCGGAACCACCCGAGACCTTGTCGCGGAACACGCGGTCGGCGAGCGCCTGCTGCTGCCCTTCGACGAAGGTGTCGATTTGCCCGACCAGCTTGCTCTCTAACTTGGACCACGACTTGGAGATCACCAGCTCGATCTGGCGATCGGCGTTCTCGATGTATTCCTCGAGGGCGTCGTTCACCGAGTTCAGCTTGTCGATATCGGCGGCCAGTTCCTGCGCTGCCTCTTCGGCCAGATCGGCTTGCACGCTTTCAACCTGACTGTGGACGGTATCGCGCTCTTTCTTGGCGACGAATTGCGCAGCGCTCAGCTCGGCGCGGATATCGCCCAGCAGCTGGGCGAGCTGACCGCGGCCGACACCGTTGTCGATGGTCTCGGAGAGGGCGCGCTTCACGTCATCAAGGCCGGAGGCCAGCAGCAGACGGTCGGCCTGATCCATCGGGACCTTGCCATACTTGGTCTGCAGGTAGGCCATCAGCTCGGGAGTATCGAGCGCATCGCGGGCCTCGGCGGCCTCGTCATCCATGCGCATGGCGACATTGGCCATGTGGGCACTGCCGGCGACCACGCGGAAATCCATGTTCGGGATCGCCTTGCGCAGACGGCGCTCGACATCCTGCATCACCTTGGGGACCTCGAGGTTGTAATCGTCCAGCTCGTCGATCCGGTTCACGAAGATCAGCACGTCCTTCTCATCCTGCTTGGCGAGGATGCGGATGAGCGCGATGTCGACATCGGTGAGCGGCTGGTGGGCCGAGAGGGCCACGAGGAACACATCGGACTTGTCGAGGCTGCGGCAGGTGAACTCGTCGCGAACAAGGAACGGGTCGTTCACACCGGGGGTGTCAGTCACGATGGTGGGCACCTGGAACTCAGGCAGGCGCATGTAGGCGTTGGCGACCTTGGTCAGCGCGGCGTAGCGGCCCAGAGAGTCACGCTCGAGGCCTTCATCGGAGCCGGGGCCGGCGCAGACATAGCGCTTGAGCAGGTCAGGCGTGAGGAAGTCGTACTCGTGCGAGGTGCCAAGCAGGGTGTGGTAGTGCTGGCCCAGCCGCCGCTGCGCCCGCTGCTTCATCTGCTCGCTCTGCACCTTGAGCAGGTCGGTGTCGAAGCCGGGCAGAAGCTGCTCGGTCAGTTTGCGGATGCGCGAGCCACCGTCGATGATTTCCTGCCAGTCCTTCTCATCGAAGAAGTCGAACTTGGCACCGGACACCGGGTCGCCGGGGATGTTGACGCGGATGTTCGTGACCACCGAGGTCCAGGGGTTCACGTCGGACGGCAGAAAATCATCCTGCTGAAGCAGGGCGTTCATGAAGGTGGACTTGCCGGCCTTCACCTGACCGATCACGGCGACGCGGGCGGCCCAGCCATTGAGCTTTTCGCGCAGGTCACGGACGTTCTGCCGGCCTTTGCGGTCGACGCATTTTTCGAAGCTGTCCAGCGACGAATGAAGGAACTCGAGCTCCGCCTTGAGTTTGGGTGCGATTTGCATTGTTACCTACCGTTCATTCGTGACTTGGTTTCGCGTTCGAAGGCTGTTGAGTGCGACGAGGGATCGTCGCCGGAGAACGTGCTTCCGTTCTCTTCGAGCATCGAGATGTAGCGCTCGACGCAGGACAGGATCGCTGCCGGATCAGAGGCATCTTCTGCCTCGATCATCTCGTTCCAGGCGGCGCGGAAGGCCGAAACCTCCGTTGCGGTCCGGGGCGTGGGGGTATCGACGTTCAGCCGCAGGATCTCGCCGCCCATCTCGAAGGCGGGCGCGGCCAGATCGAGTGCCGTCTCGCTGCGCTCGAAGCGCTTCGGCATGACCTTGGGGGCCTCAGGCAGTTGCGGCGCGGCGGGCGCGGGTTCGCTCTCCCAGCGGCGTGTCAGCTCTTCGAGAACCGGGTTCTTGCTGCCAGCAAGGTCGGACAGCTCCGAGACGATGCCGCCCAGCGTGCCGGATACCCGCTCCACCTGATCGGGGCGGATGAGGGAGGCCATCTCGAAATGGCTGAAGTACTTCTTGGCTTCACGGCGCACGCGGCGCATGACCCGCTCGGCGGTGCGCTCATCGGGCATGCGGTCGGCGTGCGTGACGAGCATGAGCGCCGGGCCTACGAGATGCTCGGGCAGCTCGTCCCAGACGGATTTTTCGCTCTGCCGCCAAGCCTGGGTGGCGTTGGTGCACCACACGGCCATATCGGCGAACTCCATCATCCGCTCCCAGCTCTCGGCGGCGATGCCGGGATCGGAGCTTCCGGGGGTGTCGATGATCTCGAAGGTCTTGAGGATCTCGGCCGGGTGAGAGACGACGCAGTAGTGCGTGTCTTCGACTGAGATGTCCTTGAGCGTGTCGAGATCACGCACGTTGCCCTCAAGGTCGACGGCAGCGATGCGGTGATGCCCGGACACCAGCCAGACCGGCGGGAGCGCGGTCGCAGTCACGTTGGAGGGCAGCACATCGGCGCCCAGGAGGCCGGTGATCAGGCGTGTTTTCCCCGCGCTGAACTCGCCCGCGATGATGACGCGCGGCTTGCGCGGCGCGGCGACTGGGGTGGGCGCGGGGGCGTCCACAACGGGCGACGCGGGGCGCGCTTTGGCGGCTCTTCGCTTTCGGTAGCTCATGCTGACAACCTCTGCAAAATGCTCGCTGTCTCGTCGTCCTCGCGCTCGGTTTTGGTGACGCCTTTGGCGGCGTGCTCGAGGATGGCCTGGCAGAACTCGCCTTGGTCAAAGGCGAACCGCTCGACGATGTCACGGGTGGCCGAGACAGCCGGATCAAAGAAGCCCGTGATGAGGTCGTCTATGAGCGGTGCGGTTTCGGCCACGATGGCCGAGCGATAGCGCTTTACCGCCGCGTTCTTGCGCCCGAACCGCCAGTGCTTGCGCCACCAGCTGCCTTGCAGGTCCAGCGAGAGGGTTCTCGCCAGCACCGTGGGCGCCTTGTGCTGGGCCTGCTCGGGGAATTCGATAGAGCTGCCCTCCCGGAAAACGAACATGTCGTTCTCGAGAATTTCCTGAATGCCGTCGAGGATGTCATCGAACGCCCCCTCCCCTTCGCGGCGCAGCTTGGCGCAGGACGAAAGGAAGGCGGTTTTCATCATCATCCGCAGGCTTGTGGGATCGTGGTTCCAGGTGCCAGCCTCGCCGAAGGTGTCGATCTGGGCCTGAAGCGCGGAAAGCGCCGACTCCACGAAGTTTTCCTGTGCGCGACCTAGCCGCTCACGTAGGTTGTCGGTCAGCTCCTTGGCCCGTTCATCGAAGCCATTGAGGCACTTGTCCCGGAGGTCGGCCAGCTTCACCTTCAGCTTGACCGGGGAGACGTTGATGTTGGCGCCGCCGCTGTCGGCCACCGACTCCACCGTCTCGCTCATCTCGATGATGTTATCGAGTTCGTTCTTGATGTCTTTCAGGAAGGCCTCGCCGGGGCCGTCGATCACCCGCTGGGCGATGGCCTTCAGCAACTCGCGTACGCCGGAAGCCTCCATCGCGCGCTGGCGCAGGGTTTCGATGTCGTCGGTGTCGTCGCCGTCGAAGATCCGCGCCAGCGAGGCCTTGCTGGCCTCGAGCATGGTGTCTTGGTTCGAGATGGCGAAGTTTGCCCAGTAGCCGGAGCCGAAGAGGATATCGATGCTGTTGCCGACGCCGAGGCGGGTGAGCGTTTTCTGGATGGATGCCCGGATGTTGGCCTGTTCGGCCTCGGGGTCTTCCAGCTCGTCGATCCGGTTGACGAAGATCAGCACTTCGCGGGCATCGACGCTGCAGATGATCCGCAGCAGCGCGAGGTCCATCGTGGACAGCGCTTGGTGAGCCGAAAGCACGACCACGCAGACACGGCTGTCGCTGATGGCGTTGAGCGTGATCTGCTCGCGCATCATGAAAGTGTCGTTCACGCCGGGCGTGTCACGCAGGCACAGGCCCTTGGGCAGGTGCGGCAGGTCGATGTAGAGATCGGCGGTTTTGGTGATGTCGGCGTAGACACCTTCGGTCGCGCCGTCTTCCAGATCGTCGGGGTCGCCGTAGCAGATGTAACGGTCGATCGTGTCGTGATCGAGGTCGGGATAGGTGTGGCTGCTGCCGAGCAGCTCGTGGAACTCGTCACCGAGGCGGGCCTCGGTCGTCTCGCGCATTTCGGCCACCTGCGCCTTGACCTCATCGGCCTCGCGCTCGAAGCCGGACCGGTTGGCCATTTCACCCAAGCGTCCGCCGGTCGCGACGAGGCGATCCCACTCGCCCTGATCGAAGAACCGGAATACGGCTCGGGTGTTCAGGGGGCGGTGACGGCTGTTGAGGTGAAGCGCGGTGATGACGGACGTCCAGGGATTGACGTCTGACGGCAGAAGATTGGTTTCGCCGAGGATGGCGTTCATCAGCGTGCTCTTGCCGGCCTTGATCTGACCGATCACGCTGACCGAAGGCTCGAATGCCTTGATCTTTTCGAGGACGTCCTCAAGAGGCGCCTCCGCGAAGGACAGGGCGACTTCCGAATATTCGTTGATGGCGTTTTCAACTTCATCAATCCGGCCCCAGAAGCTGTTCAGCTCCCGAAAACCTTCCTGATACCCATCGAACTTTCCGCTTTTGACGGACATCGTAACCCTCACCGTCCTGAATGTGCTCCCGTAAATTGGCCCCACTGTGTCCGGGATACTTGGGCCGGGGTGCGCGCCGCCGATCCGCTCGGCGGCGCGCGAACCTCAGATCATCAGATCTTCAGCGTGCCTTCGATGTTCTTCACAGCGAGGCGAGCCAGGCCGAGGTTGGCCTTCTTGCGGTCGAGAGCCACGTAGACGAAGACCATCGGGTTCGACGCCAGCGGGCGGATCAGGTGCAGCTGGGTGCCCAGCGAGATCAGGATGTCTTCGATGTGGTCGTCGAGACCGAGAGCCTTCATGGCTTCGTTCTTGGCGCGAACCACTTCCGTGTTCGCAGCGCCGGCGGCTTCGATGTCGAATTTGTGGGCGCTGGTTTCGTTGGCGAGCATCAGGCCGGATTCACCGTCCACGAGGCAGGCGGCGATGAAGCCTTGGATGTTCGCGAGTTCAGAGATGTCAGTCGAGATATTGGCCATTGTTTCACTCCAGTAGTAGGCTGCAATGGCAACAACCTGCTGAGTTCTCATGTTAAATATTCGCCCAGATTGTGGTAATTTTTCATTTAATAAAGTTTTTAAAGCGCTAAGCGCCGCGCAACTCGCGATTGCGCCGAATTTGCCTTAAAACCTAGTAAAATTGGTGCTACCCGAGAATGCCGACTTTTTCACGCAACTGTAGAGTGAAATTGTTGACGGTTCTGCCTTCGGATTTCCACATTCCGCCACATTGTGCCACGCAAAGACACAGGTTGCCCTGATGTCACCTTCGGTCGAGAGGGCGCCGCAGAGTCGGCACACGGCGCAGGTGCTGGCTCAAAGCGATGGGAGATGGCTTTTGGCTAGCCCGCCAACGCACGCCGTAGGCCAGGCGGGTGTGTCTATGGTTCGGCGCGCAGGCCCGCAATTTCATCTTCGGAGAGTTGCTCCAGCCGGGGCATGAGCTCCAGCAGTTCGCGGGTGTAGTCGGACTGCGGGCTCTCGAAGAGCGCGCCGGTTTCCTGCACCTCCACCAGCTGCCCCTGCCGCATCACCCCGACCCGGTCGCACATCTGCCGCACCACCGGCAGGTCGTGGGAGATGAAGAGCATGGTAAGGCCGAGATACTCCTGAAGGTCTTTCAGGATGTTCAGGATCTGGGCCTGGATCGACACGTCGAGCGCCGAGGTGGGCTCATCGCAGATGAGGAAGCGGGGCTGGGTGGCAAGTGCTCGGGCGATCGAGATGCGTTGGCGCTGGCCGCCAGAGAACTCGTGCGGATACTTGCGGTGGGCATCGGCAGCGAGGCCGACACGGTCGAGCAACTCGCGGACGCGGGGCGCGACCTTGGCACGGGGCAGCAGCTTGTGGTGGTGCAGCGGCTCCGCCACGATATCACCCACCGACATGCGCGGGTTGAGCGACGAGAAGGGATCCTGAAAGATCATCTGGATCTGGCGCCGGTAGCGGGCAAGACCTGCCGCGTCCATCGCCGTCATCTCCTCGCCGTCGAAGGTGATTGTGCCTTCATCCACCGGGTAGAGCGTGGCGATCATCCGGGCGACGGTGGATTTGCCCGAGCCGGACTCCCCTACCAGCCCGAAAACTTCACCATCCTTGATATCGAAGCCGACCTTGTCGACGGCGGTGAAATACTCGCGCCGGGACGGCAGCACGGAGCCCTTGGAGAGAAAGCGCTTTGTCAGCCCCTCCACCTTCAGCAGGGTGCCCGATTGCGAGGTGGCGGAGCGGTCCCAATTGCGGGCAAGATCCTCGATCTTGAAGCTGGTCTCGCGCCCGCCGTAGCTGACCTGCGGGAAGCGCTGCAGTTTGACCTGCGGGCGGGGTACGGCGGCGATGAGGCTTTTGGTGTATTCGTGGGTGGGCGCGCCGAGGATCTGCGCGGTGGCACCCTGCTCCACCACCTTGCCGGAATACATGACAGTCACCTGATCAGTGGTGTCGGCGATCACCCCCATGTCGTGGGTGATGAGGATCACCCCCACCTGCCGTTCCGCGGCCAGTTCCTTGATCAGGTCGAGCACCTGGGCTTGAACGCTCACATCCAGCGCGGTGGTCGGCTCATCGGCGACGATCACGGAAGGCTCGGAGCAGAGAGCCAGCGCGATGACCACCCGCTGCCGCATGCCGCCGGAGAACTGGTGCGGATATTGGTTGAAGCGCTCCTCGGGGTTGGGGATGCGCACGCGGTCCAGCAGGGCGATGGCGCGCTTGCGGGCCTCGCTGACGCTCAGGCCGAGGTGAAGCTGGATCGTCTCGACCAGTTGTTCACCCACGGTGAAGAGCGGATTCAGCGAGGTCAGCGGATCCTGGAAGATCATGCCGATCTCCTTGCCGCGGATCAGTCGCTTCTCATCGGCGCTCATTTGGTCGATCCGGCGGCCGTTCAGCCAGATCTCGCCCTCGGCAATCCGCGCGGGCGGGTCGAGCAGGCCGATCACGGCGTTGCCGGTCATGGATTTACCCGCGCCGGACTCCCCCACCACGCCGCGGATTTCACCGGGGCGGATATCGTAGGACACGCCCTCGACCGGCTTGAAGAGGCCGCGCCGGGTTGGAATGTCGACGGTGAGGTTACGGATGGAGAGGACGGGGTCTGTCATCGGAGCCTCGGGTTGAGTGCGTCGCGCAGCCAGTCGCCCAGCAGGTTCACTGCGAGAGCGAGGGCAAGGAGGGTGCAGGCCGGGAAGAAGAGAATCCACCATTCGCCAGAGAAGAGGAAGCCCTGCCCAATGCGGATGAGCGTGCCGAGCGACGGTTGGGTGGCTGGTGCGCCGACGCCGAGAAAGCTGAGGGTGGCTTCGGCGATGATGGCCAATGCGAGCGAGATGGTGGCAATTACCAGCACCGGCGAAAGCACGTTGGGCAGGATGTGGCGCAGCATGATCCGCAGCGGCGAGCGCCCGATGAGGCGGGCGGCGGCGACGTAGTCCTTGGACTTTTCCACCAGCGTCGCACCGCGCACCACGCGGGCGAACTGCACCCAGTCGGAGAGACCGATGGCGAGGATCAGAACCCAGATCGCCATCTGGTCGCGGTATTCGACCGGGGTGACCCCCTTTGCCACGCCGAAGATCAGCATGGCCACGAGGATCGAGGGGAAGGTGAGCTGCACATCGGCGGCACGCATGATGATGGTTTCTGTCCAACCGCCGACGTAGCCGCTGAGCAGGCCGAGGAAGATGCCCAGCACCATCGCGAAGAGCACCGCCGAGACGCCGACGAAGAGCGATATCCGCAAGCCGTAGAGGATTGTGGAAAATACATCGCGGCCTTGATCGTCGGTCCCCAGAAGGAACGTTTCGCCGGTGAAGGCATTTGGCTCCATCGGGCGTGTGAAGCCGTTCATCAGATTCAGGCTGGCCGGATCGAACGGGTTGGTGGGCGCGATGAGCGGGGCGAAGACCGCCGAAAGCACGAGGATCGCCGTGACCAGCGCCGAGACGATGGCCACGGGGCTGGTGCGGAACGCATAGAAGATGTCGCTGTCGAAGAACCGGGTCATGCGGCCACCCTCAGGCGCGGGTCGATGAAAGCATAGAGAATGTCCACCAGCAGGTTGATGGCCACGAACATCACGGAGATCAGCATGAGGTAGGCGGCCATGACGGGGATATCGACGAATTGGATTGCGTTGATGAAGAGCAGCCCCACGCCGGGCCACTGGAACACGGTCTCGGTGATGATCGCGAAGGCGATGATGGAGCCCAGTTGCAGGCCGATGACTGTGATGACGGGCACCATCGTGTTTTTCAACGCGTGACGGAAGTTGATGACCCGATCGCTCAGCCCGCGGGCCTTGGCGAAGCGGATGTAATCCTGCCGCAGCACCTCCAGCATCTCGGAGCGGACGAGCCGCATGATCAGGGTCATCTGGTAGAGGCCGAGGGTGATGGACGGCAGGATCAGCGCTTTGAGGCCGGAGGCGGTGAGAAAGCCGGTTGTCCAGCCACCGACGTCCACCGTGTCGCCACGTCCGAAGCTTGGCAGCCAGCCCAGTTCGACGCTGAAGAGGTAGATCAGGAGGATGCCGATGAGAAAGGTCGGCAGCGAGACGCCGATGAGCGAGGCCGACATGATCAGGTTGGCGGCGAAGCCATTGCGCCGGATTGCCGTGAAGACGCCCAGCGCGATTCCCATGAGGATGGCGAAGATGCCCGACACCGCAGCAAGCTCCAGCGTGGCGGGCGCGCGCTCCAGCAGGATCTCGGCGACCGGGCGGCCCTGCCGGTAAGAGACGCCGAAGTTGCCCTGCACCGCCTGTTCGAGGAAACGATAGTATTGCACGACGAAGGGCTTATCGAGGCCGAGCTGTTCGCGGAGCCGTTCAACATCTTCGATGGTGCGCTCCTGACCGAGCATGTTGTCGATCGGGTCACCGACGAAGGTGAACATGGAGAAGGCCACGAGCCCCGTGATCAGGAGCACGAGAACCGATTGCCCGACGCGTTTTACGATGAAGGAGAGCACTGATCTGTCCCTTTGAAACGCGCCCCGGGGCTGGTGCCACCTCTGGCGGGTGGCTGGGGCCCTTGGCCGGGCCCCGGAGCGGTTGAGCTTGCGGCGCTAGTTTACCGTGACCCAGCGCAGGATGAAGAAATCGTCGGGGCGCTGTGTCAGTTCCACACCGGAGCGGGCGCCCCAGACCAGCGGCTGCACGTAGAGCGGCACATAGGCGACCTCGTCCTGAAGGATCTTGGCGGTCTCGTCGAGCATGGCCTGACGGGCTGTATCGTCGATCTCCGACTGGATCATCGGCAGGAGTTCGTCGACGCGCGCGTTGGAGTAGCCGCCAAAGTTCCAGCTGCCCAGCTTGGCCTCGTCGTCTTGCGTAGCGGCGAGAAAGCGGATCGGATGCTCGGCGTCGAAGGTGCCGGGCGACCAGCCGAGGAGGTACATGTCGAAGTTGTCAGCACGCAACTCGGGCCAGTAGTTGGAGACCGGCATCGCATCGAGCGACACATCCATTCCGGCCTGCGCCAGCATGGAGGTGACGGCCTGACACACCGCCTCGTCGTTCAGGTAACGGTCATTGGGGCATTTGAACGCGATGGTCTGCCCGGCAAGGCCCGCCTCTTCGGCGAGGCTGCGGGCAGCCTCTGCATCGTAGGCGTAGGGCGCGGCATTGGCCTCGGAGAAGCCGCGCATGGCCGGGCTGACCATCTGGCTGGCCACTTCGGCGTTGCCGCGCATGATCGTCTGGAGGATGGCGGGCACGTTGATCGCCTTGGCAACGGCCTCACGGGCGCGCGGATCGAGGAACATGTCTGCCCCGCCCTGTCCGCTCTCTGCGGCGCCTTCCTGCTGGTCGAAGCCGAGCATGATCACCCGTGCTTCGATCCCTTGGATCACGCGGACCTCGGGGTTGCCCTCAAGCCGGGCGACATCCTGAATAGGCACGGGGTTGATGAAATCGACATCGCCGGAGAGCAGCGCCGCGAGGGCTGTGGCCGGGTTCTGGATGGGTGTCATCGTGACCCGGGTCAGGTTGTGCTCGACTTCGCCCCACCACCCGGCGTGCGGCTCGAGCACGGTTTCGAGGTCGGGCTGGCGCGATACAACCTGAAACGGGCCGGTGCCGTTGGCGTTGAGCGTGGCGAAGTTGCCCTGCTCTTTGTCGGGGCGCTCTGCGCCGTTAGCCTCGGCCCAGCCGCTATCCATCATCATCCAGTTGGCGATGGAGTCGGGGAAGATCGGGTTGGGTGCGGTTGTCATGATGTCGACGGTGTAGTCATCGACCTTGATCACCTCGCTCACCGGCGCGAACCAGCTCGAGGTATCGGCCTGCTCGGAAGAGGCACGCTCGTAGGAAAAGACCACGTCATCGGCGTTGAAGGCCGCGCCGTCCTGAAAGGTCACGCCCTCGCGCAGCTTGAAGCGCCAGCCTTCGCCCTCGCCGATCGGCTCCCAGCTCACCGCGAGCGATGGCTCGATGGACATGTCCTTGCCGCGCCGCACGAGGCCTTCGTAGACGTTGTTCAGAAATCCAAGCACCGGCGTCGAGTTGACGGCGTGTGGGTCCATCGTTTGCGGGTCGGTGGTGACGGCGAAGTTGAACTCTTCGGCGGTGGCGGGAAGCGCCAGTACCAAGGCCAGGGCGGTGGATAGACGGTGCATGTGATCTCCTCCAATGCAGCAACGTGGGTGTGGGCCGCCCGCGGGTGCGGGCGGCCCGATGGTGAAGAACCTAGTTCATCGTGAAGTATTTCACCTTCGGCTGATCCTCGGGATCAACCTCGATGCCCACGCCTTCACCCATACCCCAGTTCAGGACTTGGTGATGAATCGGGATGTAGAGCGTTTCATCCTGCACCACGTCCCAAATCGCGGCGATGTCGGCATTCCGCGCGTCGAGGTCAACGTTGGAAGCCAGCGACTTGATCTTGGCGTCAAGATCGTCGTTGTCGTAGCCGGTCGCGTTCCATGTGCCGATATCGGCCTCGCGACCGTGGACGAGGAAGTTGAAGATATACTCGGAGTCGTAGGTCGGAACGCCCCAGCCGAGCATGTAGAAGTCGCTCTTGCCGTCGGTGATCAGCGGGAAGTGCTGGGCCTTAGGCTTGGCATCGAGGTTCACGGTGACGCCGATCTGGCCGAACATGCCGACGGCGGCCTGACAGATCGCCTCATCGTTGATGTAGCGGTCGTTCGGGCAATCGAGACGGATCGAGAAGCCGTCGCTATAGCCTGCCTCGGCCATCAGCGCCTTGGCGCCTTCGATATCGGTCACGCTGGCGCCGTCCATCTCGGCGGTCCAGCCGTTGACGAAGGGCGGGGCCACCATGCCGGCCGGCTCGGACTGGCCGCGCATCACCACCTGCTGGATGGCGTCGCGGTTGATCGCCATCGACATGGCCTTGCGCACGCGCTTGTCGGCGAGCGGGTTGGCGCCCTCGACATTATCAGCTTCGATGTCATCGGCGCCCATGTTCATGCCGAAGAAGATCACACGGTTCTGGGGGGCCTTCTTGACCACAAGCCCATCGGCCCCGGACACGCGCTCCAGATCCTGCACCGGCATGTCCTGAAGGAAGTTCACCTCGCCCGAGAGCAGCGCGGCCACACGGGTCGCGGCGTTCTGGATGGGCGTGTAAACGATCTCGGAGACCTCCATCGGGAACTTATCGCGGCCCCAATACTCCTCGTTGCGGACCATGACGGTTTTCACGTCAGGCTCGCGCGATTGCAGGATGTAGGGGCCCGTGCCATTGGCGTTGGTGGTGGCGAAGGTGATCTCGCCGCCCTCGAAGTCCTGCACGTTCACCGTGTTGTTGGCTTCGGCCCAGCCCTTGTCGAGGATGTACTGGTTGGTCAGGTTCGACGGCAGGATCGGGTTGGGGCCATCGGTGACGATCTCGACGGTGTAGTCATCGACTGCGCGGACCTCGACCACGGAGCTGACAAGCTCCTTCATGTCGGAGTTTTCCTGCTTGGCGCGTTCGAAGGAAAAGACCACATCTTCGGCGGTGAAGTCTTCGCCGCCATGGAACTTGACGCCCTCACGCAGCTTGAAGACCCAGACGTTGGGGTCGTCTTCCTTGGGGGCCCATTCGGTGGCGAGGGCCGGCTCGAAGGCGCCGGTCATGTCGCGGATGATGAGCGGCTCGTAGATCTGGTGACGGATCGTGTGGGTCGGCCCTTCGTTCTGGGCGTGCGGGTCGAGGGTGAGCGCGTCACCCGCCCGGGCCCAGCGCAGGGTTTCCGCCGGGGCGAGCGTTGTCGAAGACAATAGCGCAGCGAGGGCCAGCAGGCCTTTCGATTTGGTCATGGATATCTCCCTGTTTATCAATCTCCCCCCTGTTCGCGCGGGGGTGATGGACAACCGAAACATGAGCCTGCCCGGGTGCCAAGTCCCTTCACGTAGAATTATGCCGCCGGGCCGGGCTGACGCAGCGGAGATTTGGCGGGCAGATGGCGTGAGGGTTCGGAGCAGGCAGAGCGGATTTTTCAATGCGCTGGTGTAGGCTGGCGCCTCTGTTGGAAATTGGCGGGCGCCAGCCAAGCTTTTGGAAAAGCGGAGGAGTTCCCACAGGCTGGGTACGGGGCTAAATGTTACTCCGCCATCCAGCCTTGGTCGAACCAGCCCGACACATCGCCCGGCCAAGTGAGCGCCGCACCGCCCGGACCTTTCAGCACGCCGCTATCGAAGAGAAACCGGGCCATTGTGGCAAAGCGCTCCTTGTCGATGGTGCCGACTGGCGTGGGGCCAGCCTTGATGTAGTCCCCTTCGGCGAGCGCGGCCATGGAACCGCGCACCAGTTCGGGGTTCTGGAACTCGCCCGCGCCTATCAGCAACTCGGCGGCCTGATCGGGGTTTTCGGCAGCCCATTGATAGCCCTGCTGGGTGGCCGTCATGAAGGCTTTCACTTGCTGCGGGTCTTGCGTCAGATTTGCCGAGGTGGTGCCGATGTAGCCGTTCTGCTGATCGGGAACACCGTAGTCAGCATAGGTGAAGTGCTTCTGTTCGCGGCCGAGAAGCTCGCCGTTCACGCCCTCCCATGTGGCGACCTCCAGCGTGAAGTCCACCGCGCCGCTGGCCAGAGCCTCGTAGGCGCCAGTGCCCATCGTCACGGTGTCATATTCCGCCGTACCGCCGTCGGCCTGGATCATGGTGGAAATCAGTGCATCCTCCCAAGCCGAGCCGAAGCCTGCATAGATCTTGCCCTCGAGGTCGGCGGGGCGAGTGATGGCCTCGTTGCTGGCGTTGAACACCAGTCTCCCGTTCTCGCGCTGCATGGTGGCCCAGAGCGCGACGATATCGGCCCCGGCGGCCTTGGCGCTCATGAAGCCGAGCGAGGTCATGTAGGCGTAGTCCGCCGCACCGGCGGCGAGGACGGCGGTGGAGGCGCTGTCAGAGTAGGGCAGCAGTTCCACCTCCAGCCCGGCATCGGAGTAAAAGCCCTTTTCCTGCGCGACAACGAGGCCGATGTGGTTTGTGTTCAGTGTCCAGTCGAGCGCGATGGTGACGCTCTCCTGCGCCTGCGCCGCAATGGGCAGCGCGAGCCAGGTGGCGAGGATAGGCAGCAGTTTCATGGGGTGTCCTCCAGAAGCAGGGATTTGAGCAGCGCGCGGGTCTCGGCCAGGCTGGCCTCGGTGCGGGCGCTGCGGGGGGTGGTGAGCGAGATGTCGGAAATGATGCGCCCGGGGCGGGCGGACATGACGAGCAAGCGGTCGGCCATCTGGGTGGCTTCATAGAGATCATGGGTGACCATCAGCACGCCGCGGGGCCGCTCGGTGAGGCGGTCGCAGAGCCAGTGCTGCATCTTGAGCCGCGTCACCGCGTCGAGCGCGGAAAAGGGCTCGTCGAGCAGCAGGAAGCGGCTGTCCTGTACCATGGTGCGCAGGAAGGCGGCACGCTGGCGCATCCCGCCGGAGAGCTGGTCTGGGAAGCTGTCCTCATGCCCTGCGAGACCGAAGGGCGCGAAGAGCGGCAGCACGCGGGCGCGGGCGGCCCGGCGGGACAGGCCTGCGATCTCGAGCCCGAGGGCGGCGTTTTCGGCGATGGTGAGCCAGGGGAAGAGCGTGTCTTGCTGGGGTTGGTAGGCGAGTGCAGGCGATGGGGCGGAGAGCGGTGCGCCTCCAAGCGTGGCGGTGCCGGTTGCAGAAAGTTCTGGCGGCAACACGCCGGAGAGCCACTTGATGATCGAGCTCTTGCCGCAGCCCGAGGGGCCGATGAGGCAGGTGATCGTGCCTTCGGGCAGGTCCAGGCCGATGTTTTCGACCAGAAGGCGTGTGCCTGCGCGGATGGAGAGCCCCTCAACCTGCAGCATCGACAGCCCTCCGGTAGCGCCGACCGGTGGCCCGGTCGATCAGGTGAAGGAGGCCCAGCAGAAGGAGGGTGAGCGTGGCGGAGAGCACCACGGCGGCGAGCACGAGGTCGGCGCGGAAGTTGTTCTTGGCGGTGAGGATGTAGATGCCGAGGCCCTGCCGCGCGCCCGCGTATTCGGCGAAGATCGTGGCGACGATGGCGTAGGTGGCAGAGATCCGCAGACCGTTGAAGAAGTGGGGCCGGGCTACGGGGAGGGCGGCGCGGCGGAACACCTGTGCGCGACCGGCGCCCATGGAGGCGAGCTGATCGCGGTAGGCCTGCGGCACACGGGCGTATCCGGCGAGCAGGCTGACCAGCACCGGGAAGAAGGTGACGAGGATCACCAGCAGCACCTTGGGCAGCAGGCCGAAGCCGAACCAGAGCACCATCAGCGGGGCCAGCGCGACGATGGGCACGGTCTGGCTGGCGACCAGCAGCGGAAAAAGGCCCCGCCGTAGCAAGGGGATGAAATGGAGCGCGACCGAGGTGATGAAAGCGAAGCTCACGGAAAGTGAAAAGCCGAGCGCCGCCACGCCGAGGGTGGCTGCTGCGTGGCCTGCAAGTGTGGCGCGGTTGACCCAGAGGCCGAGGGCCACGTCGGACGGTGCGGGCAGGATCAGGGGCGAGACATCGGCCCAAGCGCAATAGAGTTGCCAGACCGCGAGGAAGGTGGCGGCAAGGCACAGGCTGGGCAGGGCACGGGTGATCGGCATCGTAGCGGTCCGGAAAGCGGGCTAGGCAGGCCGCCCGAAGGCGGCACCAGCTTAGCGCAGGCTGGGGCTGTTGGCCGAGGCGGTCAGGTCGATGGTGACATGCCCCTCCGCCGGGCCGAACCGCAGGAAGGCCTGCCGGATCGTCTCGAAGACCGCGCCCGCGTCGCCCCGGAGCCGGGTGCAGAAGTTCTTGGACTTCAGGAAGGTGCCGGACTGCTTGAGAAAGTCGATGCAGCCGTAGATCTCATCCATGTGCCTGTCCTGCCCCAGCACGTAGAGCGAGAACTGCACGTCGATGCGCACGCCCTTCTCGGGGGCGGATTGCACGGCCTCCAGTGCCAGCGCCTTGCGCTCTTCCAGCCCGAGCGACTGCGCCGTCACAAGCGCCTCACAGTGGCAGCTCGGGTCATCCGGCTCTCCGGGGCAGCCGCGCGAAAGGGTCACGTGCATGGTCACATGCTCGGGCCGTCGGGCGGCCTCGGAGAACAGGTCGCGGATCGCGTCGAGCAGCGGCTCGGGTGCGCCGACCATGAGGGTCGACATGTCGTCGGTCTCGATCCGCAGGTCTTTTTCGTAGGGGGTGAGGGCCTTGAGGCCGGTCATGATGACGTCCACAAAATCGGACGTCATCGGGTAGAGTGACACTTGCGCGCCAATGAACATGATATCCTCGCTCCGCTGGCATTACCCAGATCAGCTTTGAAGGGTTCACGCAGGCTTGCGCATCTCAGCCCCGTCCGGAGCACCCCTGGTTGATGGCGCGACCGTCGTGGAGCGCGGAGGGAATGTCAAGGCGGGTGCATGGCTGATTGTCCTCCTCGCGAATATGTTTGATGTCCAACAAACTTGACAGGCCTGTGCAGGCGGCGCATGAAAGAGCGGCGCGAGCACCGTGCGACAAGGGAGGAGACGGAATGCGGAACCGGCAGGGGGAGGATGCATGGTGGAGGCCCGATGCCTCTGGGCCTGCACTGGTGGATATGACCCTCGGCGCCTTGCTCGACGAACAGGCCGAGCGCGATGGCGCGCGCCCGGCGATCCACGTTGATGAATGGCGCGGCGCGCGCGGCACGTCCTGGACATATGCCGAGTTGCGGCAGGAAGCCGACCTGATCGCACGGGGCCTGATGGCGCAGGGCATACTTGCGGGCGAGCGGGTGGCGGTGATGGCTCCGAACAGCGCCGAGTGGATCCTGCTGGAGTATGCGCTTGCCAAGATCGGCGCGGTGCTGGTGACGGTCAACCCGGCGCTTTTGCAGGAGGAGCTGGCATATATCCTCACGCAGGGCCGGGTGGCCGCGTTGGTTTTTGCCCCGCACCTGCGCAGCAATGATATCACCGGGCATCTGCTGGGCATCCTGCCCGAACTGGCCACCACCAGCGGAGGCGTACGGGCGGCGGGAGGCCCCCTGCCCGACCTGCGGCTGTTGATCGGCCTTGGTGAGACGCCTGCGGAGTTTGCGCTGCCCTTCGATGCGTTGCGGGAGGCGGGAAAGGCGGTTTCCCCGGAGGTCCTGAGTGAGCGGCAGGCCGGGGTGGCCTGCACCGATGTGGCGCAGATCCAATACACAAGCGGCACCACCGGCAAGCCGAAGGGCGCGATGCTGAGCCACCGCTCGACGCTGAACAATGCCCGGCTGATGGCCGACCGAGGTGGGTTCAGGGCCGAGGACACGCTGCTCTCGGCCATGCCGCTCTTTCACACCGCCGGCTGCGTGTGCAACGTGATGGCCATGCTCGCCTGCGGCGGCCGGGTGGTGACGATGGACACCTTCGAGGCCGGGAGGATGCTGGAGCTCTGGGAAGCGCACCGGCCCACGATCATCAATGCCGTGCCAACGATGATGACCCGGCTGCTCGAGCATCCGGATGCCGGGGACTATGACATACGCACCCTGCGGACCGTCTTCACCGGCGGCACCACGATTCCGCCGAGCCTGATGCAGAGCATGCGCGAGCGGACAGGCGGCGAGCCGATGATCATCATGGGCATGACCGAGTGCAGCCCGATCATCACCCAGACCAACCCCGAGGACGACACGGAGGCGCGGTTCGGCACGGCAGGCACGCCCCTGCCCCACACCGAGATCCGCATTGTCGATCCCGAGAGCGGTGAGACCTGCGGCTGGGGCGAGAGCGGGGAGCTTTGTATCCGGGGCTATCTCACCATGGTCGGGTATTTCGACATGCCGGAGAAGACCGCCGAGACCATAGACGCCGATGGCTGGCTACACTCGGGCGATCTCGCGGAGCTTGCCGAGAGCGGGCACCTCCGCATCGTCGGGCGGCTGAAGGACATGATCATCCGGGGCGGCGAGAACGTGTACCCGGCGGAAATAGAGAACTGCCTGCTCGATCATGACGCGGTGTCGGAAGTGCAGGTGATCGGGGTACCGGATGCGGACCTCGGCGAAGAAATCTGCGCTTTCGTCGTGCCCGGACCGGGCGAGAAGGCGGACCCGGTGGCATTGCAGGACTTCTGCCGCACACACATGGCCCGCCATAAGATGCCCAAGTACATCGTTCCGATAGAGGCGCTGCCGCTCACCGCAAACGGCAAGGTGCAGAAGTTCGTGTTGCGCGACATTGCCACGTGCCGGATCGAGGATGGCTCGCTGAAACCGGTGCGCCAATGACAGTGCCGTTCCTCTTTGAGCGGGAGGGCCATGTCGCCCTGCTCAGCTTCAACCGGCCGGAAAAGCGCAACGCCATCTGCCCGGAAAGCGCCTGCCGGTTTGCCGATGCCATCGCCGAGATCGCTGCGGACGATGAGATCCGCGCGGTGATCCTCACCGGGGCGGGCGACAAGGCGTTTTGCTCTGGTGGCGACCTTGCACAGACCCTGCCGCTGATGTCGGGCGCGCGGGCGCCGGAGACCGAGTGGGACAGGCGTTTGCTCGGTGATCCGGGCATCAACGACCGGATGGCGCTGCGCGGTATCGCCATGCACAAGCCGATCATCGCAGCGGTCAACGGCGATTGCATGGCGGCGGGTATGGAAATTCTGCTCGGCACCGATCTGAGGGTGGCCGTGCCGGAGGCCCGCTTTGCCCTGCCCGAGGCCGCGCGGGGGGTGATCCCCTTCGCGGGAGCGCTGGCGCGGCTGTCGCGGCAGATCCCCTACGCAGCGGCGATGGAGATCATGCTGGCGAATGTGCCGATGACGGCAGAGGACGCGTTGAGGCACGGGCTGATCAACCGCATCGTGGCCCCGGACGAGTTGATGGCTACGGCGCGGGAATTGGCGGAGAGGGTCTCGGCCAATGCGCCGGTGTCGGTGCAGCAGATCAAGGCCACGGTGCTTGCTGCGCAGGGCCGCCCGCTGGCGGAGGGCTATGCGCTGGAAGACGAGGCCAAGGCCGTCGTGATGGCGACCGAAGATGCCCGCGAGGGGCCGCGCGCCTTCATGGAGAAACGCACGCCAATCTACAGGGGGCGCTGAGATGACACTGGCACAAAAAGTGGCGTTGGTGACCGGTGCGGGCCGGGGCATTGGCCGGGCGATTGCGCTGGATCTGGCGCGGGCGGGCGCGGCGGTGGTGGTGAATGACCTCGATGCCGCGACTGCCGAGGCGGTGGTCGGAGAGATCATTGCTGAAGGCGGGCAGGCGGTGGCCGTTGCCGCGGAGATCGGGCGCGAGGGTGCGGCGGAAGCCTGCATCGAGGCCGGGGTCGGGGCCTTCGGGCGGTTCGATATCCTCTGTGCCAACGCGGGCGTGCTCCGCGACAGCGTGCTGTGGAAAACCGAGGACGACGCCTTTGACCTTGTGATCCGAACCCATCTGCGCGGCACGTTCCAATGCGGCCGGGCTGCTGCGCGGCACCTGCGCGAGGCGGGCGAAGGTGGCCGTATGATTCTGGTCGGCTCCCCCGCCGGGCAACTCGGCAACTTCGGCCAGACGGCCTATTCGGCCGCCAAGGCAGGGATCGCAGCGATGGCGCGAACCTGGGCGGCGGAGTTGGGGCGGGCGGGCATATCAGTCAACGCGATCATCCCCACGGCGCTGACGCGGATGACAGCGGAGATCCCGGCCTTCGCGCCCCATGTGGCCGCGATGGAGCGCGGCGAGCCGCTGCCCGAGCGGCTGCGGGCCGAGTTCGGTATGGGGCCGCCGGAGGATATTGCCCCGCTGGCGGTGTTTCTGGCCTCGGACTTGGGCGGGGGCATCACCGGGCAGTGTATCGGCATCGGGGGCGACCGACTGGCGCTCTGGTCACATCCGGCGGAATTGCGAGTGGATCTGCGCAAGGGCGGCTGGACGGCGGCGGCGATTGCGGAGGCTTGGCCCCGTCTTTCGGAGGGGGCGGTGCAACCCTACGGCATACCCCTGGATCTGTGAGGGCCGGGTCTCACTTTGGTCCGGCTGAAACCGACCGGAGGTTCTCACCCACGCGTTCGAGGCTGGAAATCAGCTGCTCCCGCTCGGCATCCGATAGCCCCTCGGTGATGGTGGCCTCGTGCTCGGCCACGAGCTGTTCGAGCTGCCCGAGCCGCTCCTGCCCGGTCTCGGTTAGGAACACCCGGCGTACGCGTTTGTCTTGCGGCGTCGATTTGCGTTCGACCCAACCCTCTCGGGTTAGGCCCTCGAGGATCGGCACGAGGCTGGAGCGATCCAGAAAGATCGCCTCGGCTAGGCGGGTTTGCGGAATGCCGGGGTTGGCCTCGATCAGCTTGAGCATCCCGAAATAGCGCGGCGCGGAGCCGAAGCCTTCGACCCGCTGCTCGAAGATCTTGTAGGACGCGATCTGCAACAGGCGGATGCGATAGGAGACCGAACGCGAGAGAAGTTCCGGCTCGACCACTTCGGCCACGTCGCGCATGACCGGCGCGCGCCCGCTCATTTCATGCTCTCCGGCAGGAACAGAACCAGAGCCGGAAAGGCGATGAGGAGGATCAATCGCAGCACGTCGATGGTGACGAAGGGCAGGACGCCGCGGAAGATCGTGACGAGGCTTACCTCCCGCGCGATCGAGTTGATGACGTAGACGTTCATCCCTACGGGCGGGGTGATCAGACCCAATTCGACCGTCATGACGATGATGATGCCGAACCAGACGGGATCGAAGCCGAGTTCGGACACGACCGGAAAGACGATGGGTACCATCAGGATGATCATTGCCATCGCATCGAGGAAGCAGCCCATGACGAAGAAGAGGAGCAGTATCAGCGCCAGCGTGCCGTAGGTTCCGGCCCCCAGTTCGGTGAGGAACATGGTGATGTTCTGCGGCACCTGAGTCACCGCGAGGAAGTAACCGAAGAGGGTGGCACCGATCAGCACAACGTAGATCGACACCGAGGTGCGCAGCGCTTCGGTGAGGCCGTCGAGCAGGCTGGTCCAGTTCAGTCGGCGGCGAAGCAGGCCGATGATAGCGGTCATGGTTGCGCCCACGGCGGCAGCTTCGGTGGCTGTGACAATGCCGAAGTACATCGACAGGATGACCGAGATGAAGAGCAGGCCTACGGCCCAGATGCCCTTGAGCGAGCCCAGTGCCTCGGGCAGCTGAAACGGCTCTGCGGCAGGCAGGTGGCGGCCGTACCAGACGCGGACGGTGAGCATGTAGAGCAGCACGGCGAGGATGCCGGGCACGATGCCCGCGATGAAGAGTGTGCCGATATCGGTTTCGGTGATGAAGCCGTAAATTGCGAGCACCACGGAGGGCGGGATCAGGATGCCCAGCGTTCCGCCCGCCGCGATGATGCCTGTTGAGGCGGCGTCGGGGTAGCCGGATTTCTTCATCTCCGGATAAGCGATGTTGGTCATGGTGGCCGCGGTAGCAACGGATGAGCCGCAGATGGCGGCGAAACCGCCGCAGGCCCCGACCGACGCCAGCCCGAGGCCGCCCTTGAAACCGCCAAGCCAAGCCCTGCCCGCCCGGAACAGCTCGGCCGACATGCCCGAGCGGGTGGCCAGCACCCCCATCAGGATGAAGAGCGGAATCAGGGTGAGGTTGAAATCGGTGATGGTCGCGATGGGCGATTGGAAGAGCAGGTTCATCGCGGGCGAGGGGTGGACGACCACCGCGAAGCCGCCGACCCCGACGATGCCCATGGCAACCCCGATCGGCACCCGGAGAGCCATCATGCCGAAGAGGGCGGCGAAGCCTGCGACCGCCGCGAGCTCGTTGGTCATTTCTGCGCGTCCTCTTGCGTGTGTGCCTCGGCGCCATCGAACTCTTCGAGATCGGAGCCGTGTACGACGATCCGCCAAAGGCGCAGGCCGGTGGTAACGAGGGCCGCGACCAGCCCCAGCCAGATCGCCAGAAAGAACGGCCAGTGCGGCAGACGCAGATCCATCGTGGTGTCGCCGGAGCGGAACGTGGCCTCGACCCGCTCGCCGATCTTCCAGGTCATCGCCAGCGTGAAGAGCAAGAGAACCGCCCAGGCGAAGCCCGACAACCAGAGGCGCGCACGCGGCCCGACGGCCTGAGCGACGATATCGACCTTGATGTGCGAGCCGTGCCAAGCGACTGAAGCCATGCCCCAGGCGATGGCCACGCCAAGGAGCAAACGCGAGGCATCGAAGGCATCCGGCAGGGGGCGCGCAAACCCGTAGCGCCCGATTGCGGAGACGACGATCAGGAGGGTGACGCCGCCAAGCATGAGGCCGGCGATGCGCTCGATTGACAGGACGACACGGTCGACGAAGCGCCGCTTTTCAGTGGGTTGTGTCATCCTGTCCTGCACGTGGTCCGCAGGTAACTGTCAATCGCTTCGCGCATCGCCGGGCCAGTTCAGTAGGCTGCGTCGTTGGCTTCGAGCGCGGCTTTGTAGGCTTCGAGAATGGCGTCGGCATCGCCACCCTTGGCGGTGACGCTCTCTTTCCACTCGTCGATGAGCGGCAGGGCCGCCTCGCGCCACGCCGCGACCTCTTCGTCGGTCGGCGTGTTGAAGGTCTGGCCGCTGTCGGCCATCAGCTTGTCGCGCGCGGCCATGTCATCCTCGAGCCAGCCTGCGGCGGTTTTAGAGGACCAATCGGGCGTGCAGTGGTCGTCGATCACAGCCTTGTTCTCGTCGGACAGGCCGTCATAGCTGCCCTGGTTCATCACCATGACCTGAGACGAGAGATAAAAGGGCATGTCGAGGTGGACCGGCACCTCATCGGTCAGCTTGAAGTCGAACATTGCGCCCCAGGGGAATGTCACGGCTTCCGCTGTGCCTTTGGATAGCGCCTCGCGCACTTCGGGGGCGGGCACCTGAACCGGGCCGCCGCCGAGCAACGAGACGAAGCGCGCCATGGTGGCGTGGGCCGGGCGGATGTTCTTGCCTTTGACGTCCTCTGGCGAGGTGATAGTTTCCTGGCTGTGCAGGGCGCCGGGGCCGTGTGGATGGACAAAGCAGACCTTAACGTCGCTCATCTCCGCCCCTGCGCCGTTCTCCATGTACCACTCGTGGATCGCCTTGGCGGCGGCGACACTGTCATCGGCCATGAAGGGAATTTCGGTCAGCGCGTAAATCGGGAACCGTCCGGCGGTGTAGCCGGGGTTCACGTAGGCGATATCGACGATGCCCTGTTGTGCCATGTCGTAGTGATCGGGCGCCTTGCCGAGCTGCTGTGCCGGGAAGATCTGGATGGCGATCCGGCCTTCGGAGGCCTCCTGGACCGACTCGGCCCAAGGATTGATGCCCTTGGTTGCGGGCGCGATGGTCGGCGGCACCCAATGCGACAGGCGCAGCGTGACCTCTTGGGCAACAGCGGCATTCCCCGCGGTGAGCGAAAGGAGAGCGCCGAGCGCAACGGAAACTTTTTTCATGTGATCCTCCCTGAGACACGGCCTCCTTGCCGTATTTGATTGTTGGATATCCAACATTAAGAAGATTCTCAACAGAAACTTTCTTTGGGTGCCGGATACGGGCGGTGTTGCGGAGCGCCCAAGGCGAGTGGGCAACCGGGGCGCACTCTTGTGGTCTCCGGAGCGGTATAATACATCTGCGCTCACGGGTTACCCCCGGTGCCAGCAACGCCGCTACGACGCAGTGCCAGCGACCTCACGAGAAACCGGCTCATGAAGGTTCTGACGCATGGCACGACCCCATATTTTACCCCGCACAACCCTGACGGCACGCGTTGCCGCATTGATACTTGCCGTGGCGCTGGCCGGTCCCGCTATGGCGCAAGAGGCTGGCCGTAGGGTGGTCTCGCTCGGCGGGGCGGTGACCGAGATCGTCTATGCGCTCGGTGAGCAGGACAGGTTGGTGGCACGCGACAGCACCTCGACCTTTCCGTCGGAGGCCATGGCGCTGCCGGATGTGGGCTACATGCGGGCTCTGTCGCCCGAGGGCGTGCTCTCTGTCGCGCCCGACATGATCCTCGCAGAAGAAAGCAGCGGGCCGCAGGAAACGCTGGATGTGCTGGAGGCGGCACAGGTGCCACTTGTTTTGGTGCCTGATGGCTACGACGGCCCGGCGATCCGCCGGAAGATCGAGATCGTGGCTGAGGCACTGGACGTGCCCGAAAAAGGAGAGGCGCTAGCCGCGGAGGTCGAGGCCACGCTGGCGGAGGCCGTGGAAGGTGCGCGACCTGATCAGCCCGTTCGCGTGCTCTTCGTGCTCTCGATGCAGGGCGGACGGATCATGGCGGCGGGACGTGGCAGCTCGGCTGAAGCGATCATCTCTCTGGCCGGGGGCGTGAACGCGCTTGAGGGCTTCAATGGCTACAGTCAGGTTTCCGACGAGGCTGTGCTGGAGGCAGCGCCAGAGGTGATCTTGATGATGGAACGTGGCGGAGACCACGGCGGCGACAGTGCGGATGTGTTGGCGCATCCGGTGCTGGGTCAGACACCGGCGGCCGAGTCCGGCGCAGTGCTCCGTCTGCCCGGGCTGCTGCTGCTCGGCTTCGGCCCACGAACCCCGGAAGCCGTAACCGCCCTGAGCAGCGCGCTGAAGGCCGCGCGGCCCTGAGCCCGGATGGCTGCTCCTGCCCTCTCTGACTGCCCGTCCCCCTTGCGCCGACTGGCTGCAGCTGAAGGCGACCGCCGCCCACGGGCGCGCCTCGCCGCGCTCGCGCTCACCGCACTCCTGCTGACGATCAGCGTCCTCAGCCTTGGCGTTGGGGCGTCGGGCACAAGCCTGCCGGCGGCACTGTGGCAGGCGCTCAACGGAGAAGAAATCGCCCTGCGCGACCGGCTGATCCTGTTCGACATCCGCCTCCCACGGCTGGCGATGGGCATGCTGGTGGGCGCGGCGCTGGCGGTGTCGGGCGCGGTGATGCAGGGGCTCTTCCGCAACCCCTTGGCTGACCCGGGGCTGGTGGGCGTCGGGGCTGGCGCCGGGCTGGGTGCGATCCTCGCGATTGTGCTCGGCGGGCTGCTGCCCTTGGCCCTGCGCGATTGGCTTGGCTACGCGCTGGTACCGGTAGCAGCCTTTGCGGGCGGATGGGTCACAACGCTTTTGCTATACCGCATTGCCACGCGCGAGGGGCGCACCTCGGTTGCCGTGATGTTGCTGGCAGGCATCGCGCTGGCCGCGCTGGCGGGAGCCATCAGCGGCGTGTTGGTCTATATGGCGGACGACAGCCAACTGCGCGACCTTACCTTCTGGGGCCTCGGCTCGCTGGCCGGGGCGACGTGGGGCAAGGTTTTGGTGGCAGGGCCGCTCATCGGGCTGGCCTTGGCGGCAACGCCCTTTCTCGCCCATGCGCTCAATGCGCTCGCATTGGGCGAGGCCCCGGCGGCGCATTTGGGGATATCGGTTCAGAGGATGAAGCGTCTCGCCGTGCTCTCGGTTGCGGCGGCGACCGGCGCCGCTGTGGCGGTTTCGGGCGGCATCGGGTTTATCGGGATCGTGGTGCCGCATCTGCTCAGGCTGGTCATTGGCCCGGATCACCGGCTGCTCCTACCCAATGCCGCACTGCTTGGCGCCTCGCTGCTGCTGGTGGCCGATATGATCTCACGCACCATCATCGCCCCTGCGGAACTGCCAATCGGGATCGTCACCGCCATGATCGGCGGCCCTTTCTTCCTTTGGATCCTGCTGCGCAACCGCGCCGGGCTGGACCTGTGAGACACGGATGTTGAGCGCAACCGATATTCACGTCCGCCTCTCCCGGACACCGGTGCTGAAAGGTGCCTCGCTCACGGCCCGACCCGGCGAGGTTTCGGTAATCGTGGGACCGAACGGTTCGGGCAAGACGACGCTTCTGCGGGCGATCACGCAGGAGGTTGGCTTCGAGGGCGAGATCCGGCTGGACGGGGAAGACTTTACCGCCCTGCCTGGCTGGAAGCTGGCGGCCCGGCGGGCGGTGCTGCCGCAGCACAGCCGCATCGCCTTTCCGTTCACGGTGGCCGAAATCGTGCGCCTTGGGATGACCGCTGCCGCCACACCGCCGCCAAAAGGCCGCGTCGCCGAAGCACTGGAACGGGTCGGCCTCGCGGGCTTTGCCGGGCGGCCCTATGCCGCGCTCTCTGGCGGCGAGCAACAGCGAGTGCAACTGGCTCGCGTGCTGACGCAGGTCTGGGAGCCGGTGGGGCCGGAGGGCGCTCGTTGGCTCCTGCTCGATGAGCCGGTTTCCTCGCTCGACATCGGCCACCAGCTCGAGGTCATGGAATTGCTCGCGAGCTATGCCGCAGAGGGCGGCGGTGTGGTGGCGGTGATGCACGACCTCAACCTGACCGCCATGTACGCCGACCATGTGATGTTAATGGCTGGCGGGTTGATGCAGGCGAGTGGCGCCCCGGCAGACGTTCTGACCGACTCGAACCTGACGCGGGCTTATGGCTGTGCATTGCGGGTCAACACCGCGCCACCTGCCCCCGCAACCTTCCTTTTACCTCACACCGCCCGACCAGCGGGCTGACACTCAAACCAACATCCTCGAAAGGAGAAGTCACATGTATCTGGCAATGAACCGTTTTACCGTGAAGACCGACAACGCGGAGGCCTTCGAGGCGCTCTGGCTCGGGCGCGACACGCACCTCAAGGAGATGGAGGGCTTTCGCGAGTTTCACATGCTGAAGGGGCCAGAGCGGGAAGACGGCACAACCCTCTACGCCTCCCACACGGTGTGGGATAGCGAGGAGACGTTCCGCGCATGGACCCGCTCCGAGCAGTTCAGGGCATCGCACGCCAAGGCGGGTGGACCGGACAAACTGTTTGAGGGCCACCCGCAATTCGAGGGCTTCGCCCCGATCCAGCACATCGGCTGAGACCGCCCTGCCCCAAAAACGAAACCGCCGCGTGCCTTAGCGCGCGGCGGTTCTTTTTGTGCCTTCGGTCCGACTTCAGAACGTGAAGGCAGCCGATACCTCAAGCGAACGACCCGGTTGGGCGAGTTCGTTGGGGTAGATCGTGTACCGCTGGTCAAAGACGTTATCGATGCCCACGCGGAAACTGCTGCCAGCCATTGCCTTACTGCTCGGTGTCCAGGCTGCGTAGAGATCGAGGGTCTGCCAGCTTTCACCCGCAACACCAGTGGCCGGCACGCGGTTTTGTTCGGCGGCAAAGGTGGCGCGGGCGCCGAAGAGCCAGTCTTCATCGGGGCGGTAACCCGCCTCCAGCGTGAGCCTGTCTTGCGGAATGGATGCCAGCGGATCACCGTCATCCCCTTCGCCCCGGGCGATGGAGAGGCCGCCGCCGACGAACCATGCGGCGGTGTCGTAGCGGGCTTCGGCCTCCAGCCCCCAAAGGCGGCCATCGACATTGTCCGAGGTGGTGGTGCCGGCGAAGATATCGACCGTCTGCTCGATGTAGTTCTTCACTTCTGCGTTGTAGAGGCTGACCGAGAAGCTGAGCTTGTCGTCCGCCTGCCGGAAACCGCGCTTTTCGAACCGGGCGCCGACTTCAAACTGAGTGGACTCTTCCGGCTTCAGGTCGGGGTTGGGGACGAAGAAGTTGTCTGGCGGGAAGCCGAATGGATTGCCCGGAAAGTGCAGCCCATCGTTATAAAGTTCGCTCAAAGAGGGCGCGCGATAAGCCCGGGACAGGTTGGCGAAGACCTGCCAATTCTCGTTGGGGCGGTAGCTGATGCCGATGCGGGGCGAGAAGAACTCTTCTTCGACATCGGCGAGCGAAGTGTCGCCGGGCTTTCGGTTGTAGGCATCGTAGCGGGCCCCCGCGATCACGTCGAACTGAGGTGACAGCTCAAAGGTGGCCTCGGCGAAGATCCCGGTTGTCATTGCTTCTGCGGGCGGGAAGGTGGAGCGGGGCGCGCCATCGCGCGTGCCCTCCTGGCTCTCCTTGAAGACCTCAAGCCCGTAGACCACCTCCACCGGCACTCCGAGATCGAGCCGGGAGCGGTTGATGACCTCCAGCCCGAGACTGTCGTAGGTGGTTTCATCGTGGCGCGGGGCGCTCACGCGGTCTTCGGTGATCTTCAGCCGGTCGCCGTAAAAGAGCACGGAGAGGTCCAACGCATCGGAGCCTTCGGGTGCATAGTCCCAGCTGAAGCGGAAGCTTTGCTCATCGGCTTCACGGTTCACCTCCGGGTTGGAACTGGAGGGCGCGCCATTGGCCGAGGCCAGCGTGAGGGCGCTGTCGTGATAGTCGGAGTAGCTGAACTCGAACCGGCTGTCGGCCGAAGGCTCAAAGCCGAGCTTGATCGTGGCATTCTGCTGGTCGAGCTCGGAGAAGGGAATGTCGGCGCCGTCGCCGGAGGTGTAATTGTCGGTGGTGTCGCGGGTGCCCAGGAACATGAGCGCATCCCAGTTACCCCAGTCGGCATAGACAGCGGTGTTGGCCGACCATTGCCCGCCGTTTGTGGAGTAGCCCATGCCGACCCGTGCGCCGATGGTGCGGCCCTCTTCCAGCAGGTCATCGGCATCGACGGTATCAACCGAGATGACCCCGCCCAGTGCGCCGGAGCCGTAGAGCGTGGAGCCGCCGCCGCGCACCACTTCGACGCGTTTGACCAGCGCCGGATCGAGGAAGAAACGCCCGCGGTGACCTTGGTTGAAGTTGAACCGCCCGCCGTCGAAACGCAGCACGATCTGGTCGTCAGTGAACCCGCGAATGTTGGGCTCTAGTGCAATCGCCCGTGGGCCGCCGCCGATGGTAACGCCCGGGACATCACCGATAAGCTCGTTGAAATCGCCAGCCTGCCTGTTGAGCAGATTTTCGGCGTCCACTGCTGTGACGGACACTGGCGTATCGAGGATGAGACGCTCGGCCCGTGCGGCGGATTCCACGTAGATCGGGTCAAGCGTGAAGGCGCTTTGCTGCGCCCATGCAGGAGCCGCGAGTGCCACTGCTGCCGTGGTCGTATAGAGTGAGAATTGGCGCATTTTGTCCCCTTCCGCCATGCGTTGCTCTGTGCAGGCCTGCCGGTAGGGTGGGTTGCGCTGATCGGGCACTAAGAAATCTGATAAAAATTGTCAAGTATACTGATTTATCGGAATCTATCAGATCGACGCGCCGATGCCGCGAGGAGGCTAGAGGTCGGCTTTGGGGCAAGCAGGTATCAGTTACTGGAGTTCACACCGGGAAAGCCCCGCGCCCGAAGATCGGTGCGGCAAACGGGGGCTCAATTCAGTCGCAGCTCCGCAGGTTTTTCGCACTTGCGTCATGCCTCTGATCGACCAGAGTGCGCGGGCGACTGGGATGGCTTGTCAGACTCTGCGTGGGCGCAGCCACGCATTCCGCCTTTCTCGTATCGCGAAAACTGATAGTCATTTTTCTCTGTTATCAAGAAAGATTGCCGGGGTTAGCCTGTCCGAACAGCCAGCATTCCTGGGGAGGAGAGATGCAGCTAACTGACACCGAAAAAGCCATGCGCGACGGTTCAAGCGGCCCCGCGGTGGCCCGCTCGATGGACCTTCTGATCCGCTATGGAGAGGCACTTGGCGCTGAGCGTCTCGTGGAAACGCGCAACGTGGCGGGGGCCTACAATGCCTCTACGCCCTCAGTGCGCAGCCTCGCCGAAGAGGGCTTCGACAGGGTATTCTCCGTACTGAACCTCGATAGTGACGAAGTAGTGGATGTGCCGCGCATGGCGGTTCCGACCTGCCAGCTCATCACCGGGATCGACCTCGACAACCACGAACTGCAAGGCGCCGACCCGGCGCTGGTTGAGATGCAGCGCGCCGGCGAGAAATATCTCGGCAAGCGCGGCGTCAACATGATGTGCACCTGCACGCCCTATCAGGTCGGCAACGTGCCGGTGCAGGGCGAGCATTGCGCCTGGATGGAGAGCTCTGCGGTGATCTACTGCAACTCGGTTCTGGGTGCGCGCACTAATGTAGAAGGCAAGGAAAGCACCGGTGCCGCCGGGCTGACCGGGCGCATCCCCTATTGGGGCTTGCACCGCCCCGAGAACCGCCTTGCCAACCGGCTGATCCGGGTCGAGACCGAGGTGAACGACATGGCCGACTGGGGCGTGCTCGGCTACTTCACCGGCTTCGAAGTGGAGGAGAACAAGCCCGCCTTCGAGGGGCTGACCCACCTGCCGGACCTGATGAAGCTCAAGCACTTCGGCGCCGCCGCCGCCTCCTCGGGTGGGGTGGAGATGTATCACATGCCGGGGATCACTCCCGAAGCGCCAACGATGGACGCGGCCTTTGGCGGCACGGCCCGGCCCGAGGCCATTGTCTTTGGCGAGGCCGAGAAGCGCCGCACCTGGGCGCGCCTTCAAAATGCGACCGACCGCAAGCTCGACTTCGTGATGCTGGGCTGTCCCCACAACTCGATTGAGCAGATGTCGCTGGTGGCCGAGTTGCTTGAAGGGCGGAAGATCCACCCCGACACGGCGCTTTGGGTGCATACCCCCCGCGCCATCCGGCAGATCGCGGATCGCTCCGGCTACACCGACATCATCCGCGCCGCAGGCGGCGAGGTGATGTCGGACACTTGCCCCTCGATCTCGCGGCGGATGCCCGAGGGCGTGCGCGTGATCGCGACCGACAGCGCCAAGCAGGCGCATTACCTGCCCGCCATCGGCAGGGTGCAGGGCTGGTTCGGCTCGGTGCAGCAATGTGTCGACAGCGCCGTGGCAGGTGAATGGCTGGGGGTGGTGCAATGAGCGAGATCGCCGCGCAATCGCGCGTCATCACCCTGAGGGGCCGCAAGGTGGTGGGTGGCAAGGCCCGCGCCGAAGCACTGGTGACCACGCAGACCATTTCGGGCTGGGGCGGGATCAACGAGCGCGACGGCTCGGTGATCGAACTGCACCACGAGCTGAACGGGCAGAGTTTTGCCGGCAAGGTGCTGGTCTTTCCCGGCGCCAAGGGAAGCTCTGGCTGGTCGGCTTATTTTCATATGTGCCGCCTGAACGGCACCGCCCCCGCGGCGATGATCTTTACCCGGATGACCACCAAGATCGCACTCGGCGCGGTGGTGACACGGGTGCCCACGGTAACGGATCTCGATGGTGACCCATTCGAGTTGATCGAAAGCGGTGATCTCGTGGAAGTCGATGCCGACGCCGGGACCGTGACCATCACCAAGCCGCCGGGCTGAGGGAAATGACCGGACCGGCGCACCTGGGAGGGTGTCGCGCCGGACCTACCGGAAGAAAGGGGCAGACCCGCCCCGACCAACAAGGAGGAGACCAAACAGATGTTGAAACGCGCAACCCACCTGCTGGCAGGTGCCGCTCTTGCTATGGGGCTGACCACCGCAAGCGCCTCTGCACAGGACTACGAATGGCCCGATTACTTTTCGGTCATTACCCCCATTGTGGGCACCGCCAACCACTCGCTCGCCGTGGCCTGGACTGCCGAGTTCTCGGCCCAAACCGCCAGTCGCGCCCGTGTGCTGCCCGCCCCCAACGGCTATGCCCGTGCAGAGTGGCTGAGCACCGGCGAGGGGCTGGTCGCGATGATGCAGGCCAGCGACTACTTTGACCTGATGGATGCCAACGAGGGCTATGCCACCACGAGCGGCGGGCCTTCGGATAGCCGTGTGGCGGTGATGAACATGATCACTCCCTGGGGCTACATGGTGCGCGGTGACAGCGAGATCGAGAGCTTTGAGGATATCGGCCCCGGCACGCGCATCGCCTTTTCGCCGTCCTCCTCCTTCCTCGTGGCGGGCGTGGATGCGCTGCTGGCCTACCGTGGCCTGAGCCGGGATGACGTGGAGTTGGTCGAGGTGGGCAACTACGGCGCCAACACGCGGATTACCGTGGAAGGCCGCGCCGATGTGACCTTCACCTCACCACTCTCCGGCACCAGCTATGAGGCCGAGGCCAACCCGCAGGGCATTCGCTGGCTGCCGCTGCCCAAGCGGGAGGACAACCCGGAAGCCTTTGACCGCTACCGCGCAATCCAGCCGGGCTACGTGCCGGCCACGATCACTTCGGGTGTGCCCACTTCGCAGGGGCTGAACATGGATCATGCCTTTCAGGCCAACCACGTAATGGCCGATGGCGACGAAGAGTTCGTCTACCAATTGTCCAAGTGGCTCGACGAGCACCATGGCGACTTCGAGAAGGACTTCACCCACGCCAAGATGATGTCGATGGCGAGCCTCGAGAACTTCCTGAACGTGGGCGCGCTTCAGCCGGTGCACGACGGCGCCATTCGCTACCTGAAGGAAAAGGGCGTCTGGACCGACGCGCATCAGGCCCGTCAGGACAAGTTGGTGGCCCTTGCCGAGGACCGGGTTGCGCTCTGGCAGGAAGCGCTGGCTGAGGCGCAGGAGAAGGGCATCGACGTATCGCCCGACAGCGCCGAGTTTACCGAGCTCTGGACTGCCAAGCGCGAGGCCGCGAGCGGCGGCAAGACCTATGGCGAGATGGTTCTCTCGATCGAGTGAACCCTCACCTACCGCCCGCATTCCCCCAGAGATGCGGGCGGCGAAATCTCCCATCCAACTCACCGGCCATTGCGCCGAAGGGCCAGACATGAGCACCGACCAGACACCCCAGAGCAGCGCTCTTACAAATGAGGCCGAAGCGGCCGCCGCCGCAGCCGCCGTGCCGCAGAGCTTTCGCGATCAGGCCGAAGAACGCTGGCTCTCGATGCCGCGCTGGGTTCGCGCTCTGGTGCTGGCGATGTCGGCCAGCGGTGTCGCACTCTCGGTGGCTTACATCTTCGCCATCGTCCCGATGCTGGACCTGACCTATTACTTCCTGCTGATGGCCGCGTTCCTGCCTGTCGTCTACCTGCTGCTCCCTGCATGGACGAGCGAAGACCGGGTGACATGGGCTAGCTACCTGCCGGCCATCGCGATTTGCGGCCTCACACTCTTCATGGCCTACCAGGCCCGCGGCCTCGTGTTTGGCACTTGGGTGCCGGTCAAGGAGACTTGGCAACTGGTGGTGGCCTCGGCCATCTTCCTGCTGATCCTCGAAGCCGCGCGGCGCTCCGGCGGATACATCTTCCTCGTCATCGTCATCGCGCTGGCGCTCTACCCTGTCTACGCCTTCTATATGCCCGGCATCCTCTGGGGCCCGCCGACGTCGCTTTCGCGCACCATCGCTTTCAACGTTTTCTCCGGTGACGCGATGCTGGGCGTGGTGACGCGGGTGGTGGGCGAGCTGATCATCGGCTTCCTGATCCTCGCTG
The DNA here is from genome assembly GCF_052828525.1 of Vannielia sp. SX4. Next base: position 969,080 of record NZ_CM128247.1, on the reverse strand, counting down.
CCCTGATGGTGGCGACCGGCGCGGCAGACTTCTTCCTCAACCTTGCCATGGCGCTGATGGGCACATCGCGGGGTGGGGCAGCCAAGGTGAGCGTGCTGGCCTCGGGCTTCTTCGGCTCGCTCTCGGGCTCGATCTTCGGCAACGTGGTCTCGACCGGCTCGGTGACGATCCCGAGCATGAAGAAGGCGGGCTTTCCAGGTCATTACGCCGGCGCGCTGGAGGCCTGTGCCTCGACTGGGGGCATGCTGATGCCGCCGGTGATGGGCGCGGTGGCCTTTATCATGGCCGATTTCACCAACACCGAATATCGGGTGATCGTGCTGGCCGCGCTGATCCCCTCGCTGCTCTACTACTTCGGCCTCTACTGCCACGTTGATGGATTTGCCGCGCGCAATGGGCTGAAGGGTCTGAAGCGGGCCGACCTGCCCCGGGTCGCCGCGGTGCTCAAGGACGGTTGGCCGTTCCTCGTCGTGCTCGCCTTCCTCGTCTGGGGGCTCGTCTTTATGCGCTGGGAGCGGCTGACGCCCTTCTATGCCTCGGCCCTGCTGCTGGTGCTGACCACGCTGCACCCGCGCCTGCGTATCCGGCTGAACCGCATTCCCGAACTGTTCTACCAGATCACCAAGCTGCTGAGCCAAACAATGGGTCTGCTTCTGCCCACCAGCTTTATCCTCGGCGGGCTCATGGCTACCGGCGTGGCCCCGGTGATTGCCGCCAGCCTTGTGCGGATGGGTGGCGACGGCCTCGTGCCGGTGCTGGCCATCGGGATCGGCGTTTGCCTGATCTTCGGGATGCTGGGCATGATCGTGGCCGCCTACCTTATGCTGGCGCTCACCCTCGCCCCGGCGCTGGAGCAGATCGCGGGCCTCAACACCCTCGCGATCCACCTCTTCATCGCCTATTACGCCTCGCTCGCCGCGATCACCCCTCCGGTGGCGCTGGCCGCCTTCCTCGCCTCGCGGATCTCCGACAGCGACCCGATAAAAACCAGCGTCCACGCCGCGCGGCTCGGCATCGTGCTCTATTTCGTGCCGATCTTCTTTCTGTTCGAGCCGGCGCTGATCCTTCAGGGGCCATTCTACCTGACGGTCATCTGGACCGCGTTGAACATCCTCGCCGTCATCACCATCGCAGCCGCCTCCGAGGGCTACGTGCCCTGGCGTGGCAGGCTGGCGGGATGGGCGCGATGGCCCCTCTTTGGCTGCGGGCTGATCATCGGCTTCCCCGAATGGTCCAGCACCGCCATCGGCCTCGCCCTCGCCGCCGCGCTGGTGATGCTGGGCAGCCGGGCGGAGGCGCGGGACGCCCCCGCCAGCGCAACCTGACACACAGGCGGGTCAACCACCCGCATCACCAACAACAGCATTTCAACGGAGTCTATACGCATGTCTTACGGTCGCCCGATTAACCCCGCCACGACGGTGGTGCGCCACACCGGCGAAACCCTGCACCGCGAGCTGGAGGTGGACCTCTGCGTGATCGGCGCGGGTATCTCCGGCACCACCACGGCGCTGGAAGCCGCGAAACTGGGCAAGAAGGTGGCCATCGTCGACGGCCTCCCCGCGCTCGGCGGGCAGGCGGTGAACTCGATCATCGGCACTTTCTGTGGCCTCTACCAGAACGGCACCCACGGCCACCGCTACACCTTCGGTATCGCCGATGAGATGCTGGCCTATCTCGAGGCCAACGACGCTTGCTACTACCGCCATGGCCCGATGACGACCGTAGTGCATTACAACGAGGTCGCCCTGTCTCGCTGGGTCGAGACTTCGCTCGACAAGGCGGGCGTGACCCCCATCACCGGCGCCATCCTGCGCGAAGTCGAGCGCGACGGGCGGCGGATCACCGCGGCCAAACTGGTCACCCGCTACGGAGACGTGACGGTACGCGCCGAGGGCTTTGCCGATTGCTCGGGCGATGCAGCGCTGGCTTATCTTGCCGGGCTGGAGTGCCGCGAGCCGGATGAGAAAGTTTATGGCACCCAGCAATGCGTGGTCGAGGGGCTGAACACCGAGGTCGAGCCGCCGGAGCGCGACGAACTCTCCGAGCGGATCGCGCAGAAGGCCAAGGACTACGGGCTGCTGCGCCACGGCGGCATCGCCTTCTACTTCCCCGGCAAGGATGTGGCGGTGCTGAACATGACCCATATGGAAACCCCGCTCGACCCGCTGGAGGCCTCGAAGATGGGACAGTTCGGCAAGGAGCAGGTGGACCGGGGGATCGAGCTTTTGAAGGCCGAGTATCCCGATTTCTTCGGCAACATCCGGGTGCGCAGCTATGGCTTCCCGGGCATTCGCCAGACCCGCTGGATCAAGGGCGCGCATCATCTCGTCGTGGATGAGGTGGTGGGCCAGAAGAAGTTCGACGATGCCATCGGTCGCACTGCATGGCCGATCGAGCTGCACAATGCGCCCGAGGGCTTCGTGTGGAACACCTTCGACGAGAACCACACCCACTACATCCCCTTCGGATCGATGATCTGCCCAGAGGCCGACAACCTCGTCGCCGTGGGCCGCTGCATCGACGGTGATCCGGCTGCACTCAGTTCGGTCCGGGTGATGGGTCCCTGCATGGCGCAGGGCATGGCCGCTGCCCAAGCGCTGGACCTCGCTGGCTCCGGCTCCGTTCACCAACTCGACATGGCCGCGTTGCAAGCCCGGCTTTCCGACAACCTGACCCGCACCGACGGTGTGGCCCCGTAAGATGTGATGAGAGGAGACTGACCATGGACACCAGACAGATCGAAAACGGCTTTGGCGTGGAGATCACCGGCGGGCTCGACGTGCTCGCACCGCTCAGCCCCGCGCAGGTTGCCGAGCTTGATGCGCTTATGGACGAGCATTCCGTCGTGCTCATTCGCAACCAGCCGATGACGACGGATCAGCAATTGGCTTTCACCCGCCAGTTTGGCCCGCTGGACCAAGGCTTCAAGAAGGTCACGGCCAAATGGAACACCAATACGCAGGTCACCCAAGCCGAGGTCGGCGACATCTCGAACATCGGCAAGGATGGCAAGCCGGTACCGCGCACCGACAAACGGGTGTTGAACAACATCGCCAACCAGATGTGGCATTCCGACAGCTCGTTCCAGAAGCCGGCGGCGAAGTACTCAATGCTGCACTCGGTGCGGAACCCCAGCTGGGGCGGCGATACGGAGTTCACCGATCTGAAGGCTGCTTATGACGCGCTGGACGACCGGATGAAGGACTTTCTCGACGGGAAAGAGGCAGAGCACTACGCGCTTCATTCGCGCTTCTTGCTGGGCGACGACAGCTACACCGAGGAGCAGAAAGCCGCGATCGATCCCGCTTGGTGGCCCATCGTGCGGGTGAACCCTGCGACCGGGCGCAAGCACCTCTTCATCGGCGTCCATGCCCGCCAGATCGACGGTTTGACCGTTCCCGAGGGGCGGATGATGCTGGCCGACCTCTTGGAGCACGCCACCCAGCAGCAGTTCATCTACCGCCACAAATGGCAGACCGGCGATACGGTGATCTGGGACAATCGCGCAACGCTGCATCGCGGCCGCCACTTTGACCTCGACGAGCCCCGCGAGTTGCGCCGGACCACCACGCTGGACGATCAGGCGCCCGAGCTTTCGCTCGCGTCCTGACGCATGACCGCGGCGGGGCGCTCTGCCCCGCCGCGACGCGCCACATCAAAGCCGCGGCACCGGCTCCGTCTCCCAAGGCGCCGCCTCGAACTCATTTTTCAGAAACTCCAGAAGCGCGGCCACCTCGGGACGGTGCAGTTTGTTGTTGGGCACCATCGCCTTGAACCAGAGCTGTGTGACCGGAAAATCGGGGATCACCTCAACCAACCGCCCCTCCGCCAGATCCTCCTGCACCAGAAAACCGGGCGCGATGCAGATGCCGAGGTGATGCAGGGCGGCGAAGTGCAGCAGCCGCGAGTCGTTGACGGTGAAGACCGGGTTCACCGTGACGGAAATCGGCCCGCCCTCGCTCTCGAAAAACCATGTCATCCCGGCGGCCACGTAGATGATGCATCGGTGCTCCACCAGATCTCCCGGCGTTTTAGGGGAGCCATGCTCTGCTAGGTATTCGGGCGTGGCCACCAGCACGCGCGGATAATAGCAGAGCGGTGTTTCATGCACGCTGGCAAAGCTCTGCGGCAGGCCGCCGAGGGCGATGTCGAAACCCTCTTCGAGCGGATTCACCGCGCGGTCGATCAGCATCAGCTCGGTGGTGATCGCGGGGTTCTGCGCCATGAAGCGGGCAATGGAGCGCCCGGCAAAGAGCGTGCCCAGCGTGGTGGGCGCCTTGATCCGCACATGTCCGGCGAGGCCGGTTTCGGGCGGGGCGGCGCCTTCGAGCGCATCGTCGAGCTGGCTCACCAGCATTTGCAGACGGGGGCGCAGGCGGTCAGCCTCGGAGGTCATGACCAGCGCGCGGGTGGAGCGGACGAAGAGCCGGTTGCCGATGTGGTCCTCCAGCCGACCAACCCGCTTGGTGACGACCGAGGGGGCCACGCCGATTTCACGCGCTGCGGCCGAAAAGCTGCCGGTGCGGGCGGTGGCGAGGAATGCTTTGATGTCGACCAGAAGTGTCATGGCAGTGCGTTATTCGCTCAGCCCTTGGATGCCCGGGCCTGAGACCTGGCCTGCATGAATTTCCCTGCGAACATTGCGCTGGCCCCTCCCCCGGCCCAGCAATCTTGGCCCGGGAGAGCGCCTTGTTCCAGCGCTTTATGGCGGCCGCGCCTTGTCGGGCAGACAGGGTTCAGCGCCCGAAGCCCGCCGCTGTGGGCAGCCATGTGGCGAGGCCGGGGAAGGCCACCAGTAGAGCCAGCCCGCCAAGCATCAGCGCAACAAAGGGCGCCGCGCCACGCACGATGGTCCCCAGTGAGGCGTTGGTGATTCCCTTGATCACGAAGAGGTTCATCCCCACCGGCGGGGTTATCATCGCCAATTCGAGGTTGATCATCAGCAGGACCCCATACCAGATCGGGTCGATCTGGAGCGCGATCATGGTTGGGAGCAGGATCGGTGTGGTGATGAGGATGATCGCGATGCTCTCTAGGAACATGCCGAGTACGAAGATCAGCGCCATCACCACGAGGATGAAGCCGATGGGGCCAAGGCCCATGGCCGTAACGCTCTCGGTCACCCCCACCGGCAGCCTCACAAGCGTGATCGCATGAGCAAACATCGCCGCGCCCGCGATGATCATGAAAACCATCATCGACGTCCGCATGGTGGCATAAGCGCAGTGCCAGAGGTCGCGCAGACCGAAATTGCGGTAAACCAGCACCGCGACAAGCAGTGCATAGAGCGAGCCTGCGGCGGCAGCTTCGGAGGCAGTGAAGACGCCAAAGTAAATGCCCCCCATCACCACCGGCGGGGCCAGCAGTGCCCAAACCGAGCGGCGCAGCGCGGCGGTTGCCTTGCTCCAGCCGGCCCAGTCGGGCGCGTCAACTCCGCTGCGGCGGCGGGCCTGCACCATGCACCAGCCAGAGAACATCAGCGCCAGCAAAAGCCCCGGGATGATGCCTGCGAGGAACAGCCCCCCAATCGAGGCCTCGGAGACGATGGCATAAAGGATCATTGGCCCGGAGGGCGGGATTAGGATGCCCAGCGTGCCGCCAGCAGCGACCACGCCCAGCGCGTCGCGCTCGGCATAGCCGAACTTCTGCATTTGTGGGATGGCGCTGGAACCGATGGAGAGCGCGGTGGCGACGGAAGAACCGGAGATGGCCGCAAAGATCGTGCAGGCCATGACCGTCGCCACGCCGAGGCCGCCTTTGATGTGGCCAATTAGGGTGTGGGCGAAACTATATAAATCGTCGATCACCTTGGCGCGGATCATCACCTGCGCCATGAAGACGAAGAGCGGTATCGTCGCCAGAACCGGCTTGTTGAGATGGGTGTAAACGGCGTCACCAACCCCATCCATATCGCCCTCGACCAGCAGCAGGATGGCGCTGGCCGTCAACCCTAGTGCGGCGAAGATCGGGATGCCGGAGAGAAGCAGCAGGATCAGCCCGGCGAAAACGAGGGCGAGGGTCATGAGAGTGGCCTCAATGTGCGGTACAGGCCAAGCGCGGCGGCGAGAAACAGCAGGCCCGCGCCCAGCACCACTGGCACTTGGGGGATCCACGTTTCGATTTCGATATAGCCAACCGAGTACGAGCCGAAGCTGCGGGCGAAGGCGATGCTGTCCCAAATCGAATGGCCGACGATGTAGGCGAAGGCCATGACGGCCAGATGTGCCAGAACCGCTTGAGCACGGGCCATACGCGGACCAAGCCGTGATGTCGCGAGATCGATCGCGATGTGATCCCCTCGGCGCAGCGCCTCGGCCGCGCCCAGCATCACCAGAGCCACCAGCAGGTAGCCGATCATCTCATCATTCCATTGCAGAGGCGCATCGAGCAGGTAGCGGCGGACCACGGCCACCACGATTTGGCAGAAGACGTAGAGGATGAGCAGGGTGGAGAGAGCGCCGCAGAGACGCACCAGCCCGGTCACGATCCGGTCGGGAAAGAGGGGAGAGGGAGCGGCTGGCGCTCCCTCCTTTTCAGTGTCGTGCATCGCGCGGCGCGATCACATTTTGCCGAGAAGTTCGAGCAGCTTGGCGCTGTCGGCATCGCCCTCGCCAAAGGCCTTGTCGAAGGCCGGACGCATGACCGCTTCCAGCGCCGCGTTCTCTTCCGGCGTGGCGATATGCACGGTCACACCCTTCTCGCGGAGTTGCTCGGGCCCGGCGGCACCAGCCTCTACAGAGGCTTCGATAGCCCAGCCGGAGGCCTTCAGCCCGGCCTCCCGCAGTGCCTCTTTCGATTTTTCGGAGAGACCATCGTAGAACTCGGGGTTCAAGTAGCCGTGAAGGTAGGCCGAAAGCACGGGCACCACGGTGAAGGCATCCTGCACCTCGTAATACTTGCGTGACACCGCTGCGGCCACGTCGGTGATGGCGCCGTCGATCACGCCGGTGGCGAGCGCCTGGTACACCTCGGAGCCGGGCATCGCGGTTGGGGTCGCGCCGAGGGCGACGAAAGAGGCGTCGAAGGGCGGGGTCAGGCCGCGGAACTTGAGGCCGTCAAAATCCTCCGGGGCTACCAGCGGCTCTCCGTTGGTAGTGAAGACGGAGGTGTTGGTCTGGAACATCCAGACGACGTTCTTTACGCCCTTCTCAAGCAGTTTCTCTTCGAGGAAGGCGGCAGCCTCGCTCTCCGGCCATTTCTTCCAGATCTCGATGTCACCAAAGGCGAAGGGGGCGACGGTAACGTTCATGATCGGCAGGGTCTTGCCCCACTGGAAGTTCAGCGAAAAGGCGCATTCGATGTCGCCCTTAGCCGTGGCGACGATGTTCTCGCGGGCGCCCACGAGGCTGTCGGCCCCGAAGATCTGCACGTCGATCTCGCCTTCGGAGAGGGTTTCGACCTCTTCGGCCCAACGGTCGACGACCTTGGCGATGTGGTGCGCGGGCGGCAGCTGGTGGCTGCAGCGCATCTCGGTGGCGGCTTGCGCAGCAGGGGCCGCGAGCATGGCTGCGCCGAGTGCAGCGGTTGCGATGTATTTCATTTAGTTTTCCTCCCTGGGGTTCGGTCAGGCCGTCGCCTGCCAATTTGCGTTCTTCGGCGGGCCCGCGCGGTGCAGGGCGCCATGAAACTCCTCGCCCGGCATCGCCTCCTCTGCGATGGCCCGGGCGGGTTTGAGGGCCTCAAGGTCGATCCCGGTGCGAAAGCCCATGGATTCGGCCAGAAAGACCACGTCTTCGAATACGACATTGCCGGTGGCGCCGGGCGCGAAAGGACAGCCCCCCAGCCCGCCGAGCGAAGCGTCCACCACCCGCGCGCCATTGTCCAGCGCCGCCGCTGTGTTGGCGATACCCATGCCACGGGTGTCATGCAGGTGGATGATGAACGGGCGACCCGCGCAGAGCTTTTCCATCTGTGCGCAGAGCTGGCCGACCGCTGTTGGCCCGGCGTAGCCCACCGTATCAGCCAAGCCGACGATATCGGCCCCGGCCACAAGGCAGGCATCTGCGAGACGGATCACCTCGCTGGGGTCCACGTTGCCGGAGATGGAGCAACCGAAGGCCATGGCGATTCCTGCATTGACTAGCTTGCGGGGTGCTTCGGCATCGCGCAGCGCTGCTACCTTGCCGACCAGCTCCACCGCAGCTGCGCGGGACCGGCGCATGTTGGCTTCGGAGTGCTCCTCGGTGGCGGAGACAACGCAGACCATCTCGCGGATCGCCGTTGCGATTGCGGTCTCTGCGCCGCGTTCGTTGAGCGTGAGCCCGGCGGAATGCAGGTTCAGCGCTTCGCTTGCCTCGATCATCTGCGGGATGTCGGCGAATTGCGGAAAGCGGCCGGCGGGGAGGAAGGAGCCGACCTCGTAATGCCGAACCCCTGCGTCCGCCTCGGCCTTTAGCCAAGCCCGCTTGGCCTCGGGCGAGGGCAACGACTTGGCAAGTTGCAGCCCGTCGCGCAGGCCAACCTCGCGCAGAGTCACGCGATCTGCGGGGTAAATGACCTCAAGGCTCATGCTGTCGCTTCCATGCCGCTGGCGGCCGCGATTTCGGCGTCGCTCAGGCCCGCCGCGGCAAGCACGGCGCGGGTATCATCGCCGATCCCGGCGATATCGAGCGAGTCGCCATGCAGCGGCGTTCCGTCAATCTCGAAGGGCATGATCGGCGCCCGGTAGCTCTGGCCCTCGGGCAGCCGCGAGGTGAAGAGGCCGCCGGGGCGAGTGACGTGAGGGTCGTCATACATTTCCGCCGGGCGGTGGATCGGGGAGAAGGGGATACCTGCGGGCTCGAATGCCGCGAGCAGATCATCGAAGCCACGGGCGCGGACGGCCTCGGCCACGATAGGGATGGTCCAGTCGCGCGCCTCTATTTGATCCATCCGCTTCTGTAGGCGAGGGTCTTCGCGCAGGGTGTCGAGCCCGAGGATGTTGCACAGTGTCACCCACTGGCCCTCGGTGACAGCCCCAATGAAGATCTGGCGGGCATCGGCGGTCTCGAAGATGTCGTAGACCGGCCAAGAGAACTCGCGCTCGGGCATCGGCGGGGCCTCGCGGCCCTCAATGTCGAACTGAACCATGTGTTGCGCGACAAGGAAGAGGCAGTTCTCGAAGAGCCCGGTGCGCAGGGTGCGGCCCTTGCCGTCTTTCCCGCGCTGGAGCAGGGCGGCGAGCACGGCAAAGGCACCGAAAAGGCCACCCATGATGTCATTTGCAGAGGAGCCGATGCGCAACGGACGGCCAGTGGGGCCAGTCATGTAGGCCATGCCGGTCATCATCTGCACCACTTCGTCCATCGCGGTGCGGTTCTCGTAGGGGCCTTTGAGGAACCCCTTCAGGGACGAGACGATCAGCTCAGGGTATTTTTTGCGCAGAACGTCCGGCGCGAATCCCATCTTGGCTAGCGATTGATCACGGAAATTCTCGACAAACACATCGGCCCCGGCAAGCAGTTTGTGTAGCGCAGCAAGGCCCGCCTCTGACTTGAGGTCGAGAGTGATGCTCTTCTTGCCGCGATTGAAGGTGGGGTAAAAGCCCCGCCCCATGCCTGTGAGCGCACGCGTCTTGTCGCCCTCGGGCGGCTCGACCTTGATGACTTCAGCCCCGAGCAAGCCAAGGAACATGCCACAAGATGGCCCCATGATCATATGGGTCATCTCAACAACGCGCAGCCCGGCGAGCGGCCTCAGGTCTTCGGTCATTACAATCCTCCCAACTCGAAGGATAGCAACGGCAACGAGAACGGAATATTATAATGTTTCGACAAAACCTTTCTGGAAACCAGAATGCTCGATACGCGTCAGCTTCAGTACTTCGCCGCCATCTGCGAGCACGGCTCACTTTCTCGGGCCTCCTCAAACCTCAATGTCGCCGCCTCCGCGCTGAGCCATCACCTTGCTCAACTCGAAGTGCGCTTCGGCCAACCGCTTTTTTTGCGAAAGCCGCGTGGCATGGAGCCGACAGCAGCCGGGCGTCGGCTGCATGAGCACGCGCGAGCGATCCTTCGGGCGGTCACATCGGCGGAGGCGGATATGGCGGATCAGGAGGGCAAAATCTCGGGGCCAGTCTCGGTTGGGATGTCGTATTCGGCGGTCAAGGCGATCGGCGTGCCATTTATCAGCCAGGTGGTGCGAGATTATCCGGCGGTGCAACTGGCGCTGACCGAGAGCCTCTCGGGTGTTGCCTTGCCAACGCTGATGGCCGCCGAAGTTGATATGGCGCTCATCTACAACCCGCCGACCGACACGATGTTCGACTCCGTGCCAGTGCTGGAGGAGCCCCTCGTTTGCGTAGGGCGGCCCGAGATCATCGGCGACACCGACGAGCCGATCCGTTTTGAAGAGGTGCTCGGCCTGCCGATCATACTGCTGCGGCAGGGAATTTCTGCCCGGGCCATTCTGGATGACACAGTTCTGCTGAAGAAGATCGAGGCCCGCGCGGTTCTTCAGATGAACTCGGTGCAGGCCATCGCCGGGTCGCTGGTGGCCGGGCTGGGCTGCGTGATCGGCACCAAGCTCTTCATGCAGGATGAACTTGACCGAGGGACCATCATCGCCCGGCCGATCATCGAGCCCGAACTTTCCCGCACGCTGCACCTCACTCGCCTTGCCTCACGGCCGCCGACCTATGCCTCCGAAGCGATCCGCGACCTACTGCTGAGCCACGCACGCGAGGCAGTTCACTCCGGCGTCTGGGATGCCCAGATCGTGGAGCGTGGCTAAGCCCCAACCGGGCAGCACCGCGTCTGGCGATACACCCTACTCTGCAGCCTGCTTCAGCCCGGCCATCAGGTGGTGGAACTTCTCGCCCTGCACTGCCACATGGGCCCGCAGGGCTTCGGCAGCCTCATCGGCGGCACCACGCTGCAGCGCCTCTACGATGGCCTCGTGCTCGCTCATCGACTGACGCAACCGCCCACGAAGGCGGAGTTGCATCCGGCGGAATGGCATGAGGCGCTTGTGCAGCCGCAGGCATTCACCCTCCAGAAAACCGTTGCCCGACTGCCGATACAGGATTGCGTGAAAGCGCTCATTCTCGTGGTAGTAGCCATCATGGTCAGCGGCCTCGACGGCGGCCAGACAGCGGGCATTGGTGGCGCGCATGTCGTCGAGGGCTTCGTCGGTGATACGGGCCGCCGCCAGCCTGGCGCAGGTGGCCTCCAACTCTGCCATGACCTCAAACATCTCGATCAGTTCCACCGGGCCAGGCTGGCGCACGAAGGTGCCGCGATGCGGGATGTGCTCGACCAACCCCGAGAGCGCGAGGCGGTGAAAGGCTTCACGGAGAGGCGTGCGGGAGACCGCGAAACGGTCAGCGAGTTGCACCTCGTCCAGCCGTTCTCCCGGGGTGAACACACCACCGAGGATCAGACCCTCCAGTTCTTCGGCAATGTTGTCTGAACGTTTCCTCTCCATGCCTCCACTCTAGCGCCAAAAGTTGCCCACAAGAAGTGGAAAATTGTATACAAAATAGTTGACCCTGAAAACAATGGATGCAAGGCTTTGCGTCGGAGGAGTCCATAAGGACCGAAAACCCAGGGAGGAAACCATGAAGTACACCGCATTCGCGGCGGCCGCCGCGCTGTTTGCCGGAACCATTGCCGCTGACGCCAAAGAGCTGCGGCTCTCGCACCAGTGGTCAGAGGGCGACGTGCGCCACAAGGTGGCCCAGATGGTGGCCGACGATGTTGCCGCCGCCGGTGTCGATCTCGAGATCAAGATTTTTCCCAGCCAATCGCTGTTCAAGGCGCGCGAGCAATACAAGCCGTTGAGCCGCGGGCAGGTCGACATGATCGTGTTCCCGCTCTCCTATGCAGGCGGGCTGCGCAATGCCTACAACCTCACCCTCATGCCCGGCCTCGTCAAAAACCACGACCATGCCGCGCGAATGAACGACAGCGAGTTCATGGGCGAGATCGAAAAGATCATGGCCGAGGATGACGTGATGGTGCTGGTCCACGGCTACCTTGCAGGTGGTTTTGCCGGCAAGGACAGCTGCATCACCGGCCCCGAAGACGTGCAGGGCATGCAGACACGCGCCGCTGGAAAGGCATTCGAGCAGATGCTTGCCGGTGCCGGCGCCTCGATTGCCTCGATGAGCTCCGCCGAAATCTACAACGCCATGCAGACGGGCGTTCTGGATGCGGCCAACACCTCATCGTCGAGCTTTGTCAGCTACCGCATCTATGAGCAGGCCAAGTGCTTCACCCCTGTGGGCGACTACGCGCTTTGGTTCATGTACCAGCCGCTGATGATGAACAAATCCGTCTACGACGACCTGACGGACGAGCAGCGTGCCGCGCTGGATGCCGCCGCCGAGAAAGCGCAGGCCTTCTACCTTGAAGAGGCCAAGCGCGAAGACGGAGAGGCCCGCGACACCTTCGAGAAGAACGGCGTCGAAATTTCGGAGATGACCGAAGAGCAGTTCAAGGCCTGGCAGGCGATTGCCCAGGAGACCTCGTACAAGGCCTTCAAAGAGGGCTCGGAGCAGGACCAGAAGCTGCTCGACCTCGCGCTCTCCGTCGAGTGATGCCTATTGCGTCCCGGCGGCATGCCTGCCGGGACGCCCCTTGCTGAAAGATTTCCCGATGTCCGGCTCTGCCCATCCCACTCCCGCCGCACGCCACGGCGGCAATCCCCTGCTGCGGGCCATTGGCGCGCTCAGCCGGGTGTGCGGCGTCCTCGCCGCGCTGCTGATCGTCGCTGCCGTCGCGATCACCTGCCAGATGATCTTCATCCGCTGGGTGCTGAACGGCTCCACGATCTGGCAGACCGAAGGCGTGACCTACATCGTCATCGCCGCCACCATGCTCGGCCTGCCCTATGTGCAACTGCTGCGCGGCCACGTGAACGTGGACCTGCTGCCGCTGATGCTGCCCCCCGCTGCCCGCAAGGCGCTGGCGATCTTCGTTCAACTGCTGACGCTGGCGGTGATCGGGATGATGCTGTTTTACGGCTATGAGTTCTGGCACGAGGCCTGGGATTGGGGTGAAACCTCGAACTCCCCTTGGAACCCACGGCTCTGGGTTCCCTACCTCGCCCTGCCGGTGGGCTTCGGGCTTTACGCCTGCCAGGTGGCCGCCGATCTCTGGGCCTTGCTGGCTGGCTACGATACACCTTTCGGGCTCGATCCTGATGTAGGCCTCACCGACGGACGGGAGGGCCACTGATGGATCCGCTCATTCTTGGCGCGCTGGTCGCCGTCTTCACCATCCTCGTTCTCTTCTCTGGCATCTCCGTTGGCGCGGGCCTGCTGGTCGTATCGGCTGGCTTCCTGATCGTCTTCGACGGGATGCGCTCGCTCTCGCTTCTGCCCGAAATCTTCTTCGGCAAGCTCGACAACTTCGCCCTGCTCTCGATCCCGATGTTCATCATCATGGGCGCGGCAATAAGCTCGACCCGCGCGGGGGCCGATCTCTACGAAGCGCTGGAGCGCTGGCTGACCCGGGTGCCCGGCGGCCTCGTGATCTCCAACCTTGGGGCCTGCGCGCTCTTTGCGGCCATGTCGGGTAGCTCGCCCGCCACTTGCGCGGCCATCGGCAAGATGGGCATCCCGGAGATGCGCAAGCGCGGCTACCCCGATGGCGTCGCGGCGGGCTCCATTGCAGCGGGCGGCACGCTGGGCATCCTCATTCCGCCTTCCGTCACCATGATCGTCTATGGGATCGCGACCGAAACCTCGATCGGCCGCCTGTTTCTTGCCGGTGTACTGCCGGGTCTGATGCTGGTGATGCTCTTCATGGCTTGGTCGCTCTATTCCACCTGGAAGTCGGGCGACACCAACCTGCTCTCCGGCGCGCGCTACTCGTGGCGACAGCGTTTGGAAATCCTGCCCCGCGTGGTGCCTTTCATCCTCATCATTCTCGGCGTGCTCTACGCACTCTATGGCGGGGTGGCGACACCTTCGGAAACTGCAGCGGTTGGCGCCCTGCTTTGCCTCATGGTCGCGGTGATCATCTACCGGCTGTGGAACCCGAATGACCTTTGGGTGGTGCTGCGCGACAGCACCCGCGAGAGCGTGATGATCCTCTTCATCATTGCCGCTGCGGGCGTCTTCAGCTACATGCTTTCATCGCTCTTCATCACCCAATCCATCGCCAACTGGATCGGAACGTTGGAAGCCAACCGCTGGGTGTTGATGGGGGCTATCAACCTCTTCCTGCTGGTAGCGGGCTTCTTCCTGCCGCCGGTCGCGGTGATTTTGATGGCTGCACCGATCCTGCTGCCGATCATCACAACCGCCGGGTTCGACCCCATCTGGTTTGCCGTGGTGCTGACCATCAACATGGAGATCGGCCTGATCTCGCCGCCCGTGGGCCTCAACCTCTATGTCATCAACGGCATCGCGCCCGACATCCGGTTGCAGACCATCCTCAAAGGCTCCCTGCCATTTGTCGCCTGCATGGTTCTGGCCATCGTGCTGCTCTGCCTCTTCCCCGGCCTCGCCACATGGTTGCCGGACGCGGTGATGGGGCCAGAGCTATGACCCTGCTGGCCGATCTGCTCTCGACCGTCTTCGAGCGCCGGGTGCGGTCCGATGCGGCCGCCCGGCTTGGTGACCGAAGCTTGGAAGAGCTGGCGCGGGACCTTATTGGCAGTTCCGGCGAAATGTCGGGCCTCGCGCTGGCCCGCGCGATGCTCGACCGTTACGCTGCATTGGAGGACGAGGCGAAGCTTGCCTTCTTCCACTTCCTCGCGGGCGCGCTGGGGGTCGATCAGGCAGCAGTGCGGGCGGCGCTGGAGGCTCTCGGCGAAGGCCAGACCAAGGCCAGCTACCGCGCCTTCATGGCGGCGTCGGAACCTCCGCGCCAAGAACTGATCCGGCGGCTGAACCAAGTGCCCGGGGCCACTGGTGCGTTGGTTCAGATGCGGGCCGACCTGCTGCGGCTGGGCCACGGCGATGAAGCGCTGATGGCGCTCGACCTCGACTTTCGCCACCTCTTCGCTAGCTGGTTCAACCGGGGCTTCCTGGTGCTGCGCCCGATCTCATGGGAGACCTCGGCGCAGGTGCTGGAGAAGATCACCGCCTACGAGGCGGTGCACGCCATCCACTCCTGGGCCGATCTGCGGCGCAGGCTGGAGCCGACCGATCGGCGCTGCTTTGCTTTCTTTCACCCTGCCATGCCTTCGGAGCCGCTGATCTTTGTCGAAGTTGCGCTGACGCAGGGCATCCCCGGATCGGTGCAGGCTCTGCTGGCCGAGGGGCGCCCTGCCCTTCCCGAGGCCGAAGCCGACACGGCGGTGTTCTACTCCATCTCCAACTGCCAGGCCGGGCTCGCGGGCATCTCCTTTGGCAACTCGCTGATCAAGCAGGTGGCCTCCGACCTTTCTGCCGAAGTGCCGGGGCTTTCGACCTTTGTCACCCTCTCCCCCATTCCCGGCCTTGCGGGCTGGATGGAGGAGCAGGAGCTTGAGCCCGGCGACGATACCCGCCTGCGCCAGCTCGCCGCTTATTACCTCACACGAGCCAAGGGCCGGGGTGACGCGCCGCGCGACCCGGTTGCGCGCTTTCACTTGGGCAATGGGGCGCAGGTCCACATGCTTCACACTAGGGCTGACACATCGGAGAAGGGCAACGCGCAATCACACGGCGTGATGGTGAACTACCTCTACGACCTCTCCCGCGTGACCCAAAACCATGAGCGCTTTGCCGAGGGCGGCGAGATTGCGGCCTCCGCAGAGGTACGGGCGCTCGCCCAAGCGGCCGACAAGACACTGACTCAGGAGTAACGCCGATGGCCAACCCTCTCTACGACCGGCTGTTCGGCGCCCATGCGGGCAAGAGCACCCCCTTTCTGCAGCTGGCTGACGGGCGGAGCCTCAGCCACGCGGAGTTTCTGGCGATAGCCAGCCGCTTCGCCCATGCACTGGTCGCTGCCGGGTTGGAACCGGGTGACAGGCTGGCTGTGCAGATCGAGAAGAGCCCCGAGGCGCTGGCACTCTATGCCGCCGCGGTTCAGGCTGGCGTGATCTTCCTACCGCTGAACACCGGCTACACGGCGGATGAAGTCAGCTACTTCGTCGAGAACAGCGGCGCGAAGCTGTTGGTCTGCGATCCGGCACGCGCTGAGGCGCTGGGGCCTGTCGCGAACGGGGCGGGCGCGACCCTGCTCACGCTAGGCGCGGACGGGGCCGGCAGCTTTGCCGACAACGCTGCAGGCCTGCCAGAGGCGTTCGACACCATCGCCCGTGTCGAGGGTGATCTCGCTGCTTTTCTCTACACCTCCGGCACCACGGGCCGCTCGAAGGGGGCGATGCTGACCCAGGCGAACCTTCTCTCGAACTGCCTCACGCTGGCCGAAGAATGGCGCTTCACGGCGGAGGATGTGCTGCTACATGCTCTCCCGATCTTCCACACTCACGGGCTCTTCGTTGCGACCAACGTCACACTTGCGGCTGGCGGGGCGATGATCTTCCTGCCGAAGTTCGACCTCGACGTGATCCTCGAACAGATGCCGCGCGCGACGACGATGATGGGAGTGCCAACCTTCTACACCCGCCTGCTCAGTGATACGCGCTTCTCCGCCGAGGCTGCTGCGCATATGCGGCTCTTCATCTCCGGCTCCGCCCCGCTGCTGGCCGAAACCCACCGCCAGTTCGAGGGGCGGACCGGACAGCGCATCCTCGAGCGATACGGGATGACTGAGACCAATATGAACACGTCCAACCCCTACGACGGCGAGCGCCGTGCCGGGACCGTTGGCTTCCCCCTTCCGGGCGTCGAACTCAAAATCACCGATCCGGGCAACGGCGCAGAGCTCCCGCAGGGTGAGATTGGCCAGATTGAGGTGCGCGGACCGAACGTGTTCACGGGCTACTGGGAGATGCCGGAGAAGACCGCAGCGGAGCTGCGGGAAAATGGTTTCTTCATCACCGGTGACCTCGGAATGGTTGATAGTGACGGCTACGTTTCAATCGTCGGGCGCGGGAAGGATCTGATCATCTCCGGCGGTTACAACATCTACCCCAAGGAGATCGAAACGCTGCTGGATGATCAGCCGGGTGTGCTCGAGAGCGCCGTGATCGGCGTGCCGCACGCCGACTTTGGCGAGACAGTCCTTGCCGTTCTGGTACCCGAGCCGGGCACCGGCCCAGACATCGACGCCATCGAAGCCGAGGTGAGCACAAAGCTCGCCCGTTTCAAGCATCCGCGCAGGATGGTGGTGGCAGAAAGCCTGCCACGCAACACGATGGGCAAGGTCCAGAAGAATTTGCTGCGCGACACCTACAAGGATGCCTTCGCCGAGAGCTGAGCTGGGTCAGCTGGCACCGTTCGGCTTATTGATGTGCGCGCGAAGCGCACGCTCGCCCCGGGCAGCATCCAGCGCCAGCGCGGCCTCGGCGATTTCTTCGTGATCGGCGGCGCTGCGCTGCAACCTCTGCTCTAACGCTCCTGTCTCCGTCAGGCGCAAATAGGCGTGGATGCGGAAGCGGCGGGTCTTGTCATAGAGGTCGCGGATCAAGTCGATCAGTGCAGGTGAGCCTGCGTTGGTGATGAGGCTCATGTGGAAGGCCCTGTTTCGGTCATCCCAGTTTCGGACCGCTTGTGATGGGTTCTCGAGCATCGCAGCCTCGGCCTCCTTCAGCAGAAAGTGACTACTGACGATGCCCGCCCGCCACTCCGGCGAGTGCCTTTCTACCGACCAACGAAACGCAAGCGATTCGAGCTCGGCGCGAAGGCGGGTGTTGTCGAGCAGGGCTTCGGTTGTCATGTCCGACACGAAGAAACCGCGTTGCTCGACCGCGTCCACATAGCCCTCGCCGCAGAGCTGGGAGAGCGCCTCTCGGGCAGACGCGGCGCTGATTTGATAGGTCTCCCGGACCCATGTGACCTTGAGTTTTTGGCCCGGTGAAAGGCGGCCCGCAGAGATGTCATCGCGTAAAGCATCCGTCGCCGAGTGGATCACCCCGCCGCTCTCTCGCTCCGCCCCCGAACTCTCCGGATTCATTTCGCCTTGCAACTCCAAAAATATCCGATATTGTCCATTAACATCGATAATAAGCAGGTCTAACTGACAATGTATCGAACGATCGTCATCGGCTCAAGTGGCGAAATCGGCCGTGCCGTAGTGCAGGCTGCACTCGTCCGTGGTGACAAGGTGTTCGGATTGGATCTGGCGCCCAGCGACCTGCCTGGGGCAGTTGGCACCGCCGCCGTGGACATTCAAAGCGAGGCTAATGTGGAGAACGCCTTCGCTGCCGCAATCCAGCGCTTGGGCGGGCTCGATGTGGTGGTCAACTGCGCAGGCCTGATGACGCGTGGCGCCTTGCTTGAAACCAGCGAAGCCGACTTTCTGCGCACGATTGACACCAACCTTGGCGGGGCGTTCCGCGTGACCCGAGCCGCTGCGCGCGCGATGCAGGCCGAGGGCGCTGGTGCCATCGTGCATATCTCTTCGATTCACGCCTTGCGTGGCGCTCCCAACCGCGTGGCCTACGCCGCCTCCAAAGGTGGCATCTCGGGCTTCATCCATGCGGTGGCTGGCGAGCTTGGCCCAGAGGGCATTACCATAAACGCAGTGGCCCCCGGCCCGACCGGGCGTGGCATGGGGTCAGCCCCGCATGACCGCGCCCGCGCGCTTGAGCGCACGCCCTTGCGCCGCGCTGCCCTTGCCGAGGAGGTCGCTGGCGCGGCCATGTTCCTCAGCTCAAACGCCGGGCGGTTCATCACGGGCCACGTGCTTCCGGTCGACGGCGGCGCAAGCGCTACATTCTTTGCCGCATCGCACCTTGCGGGCGCGCACAAGATGCCCTTGGGTGCCGAAGTGGCGCCAAAGGCGCAGGAGAATTCTGTCATGGAGGAGACAAACCAATGAACGCATTCCTGAAATCGACCACGCTGGGCCTCGCCCTCGCGGGGCTCGCGGCCGTCGCGGCAGGCGCCGAGACCCGTATCACTTACAAGTCGGCCAAAACCGGCTCGTCCTACTATCAGATGGGTGTCGAGCTGGCCGAGGCTCTGAAGGCAGGCACCGATGGCGAAGTCATCATGACCATCGAAGAGAGCCAGGGCTCGGTGCAGAACGTGATGGAAGTACGCGCCCGCGGCGCCGACTACGTATTTACCACCCCGCCCGCGCTTGCCACCTCCGCCGCTGCGGGGACCGGTCCGTTCGAGGGAAAGGGCGACCCCAAGTTCTCCGAGATCCGCGCGCTCTTTCCGATCCCCTCTCTGACGATGCACTTCGTCATGTCTGCCGAGACCGGCGCTAGCGCGCTGGCGGATATGGAGGGCCACTCGGTGCTGCTGGGCAAGGGCTCTTTCGGCGCCACCGAGGGCGACAAGTACATCGAGATCTTCGGGCTGACCGGCAAGGTCGAGATCGCTGATGCCGAGCTTTCCAACGCGGTCGCCGCGCTGAAGAACGGACAGATCGATGGTTTCGTGACCGCAGGTTCCTGGCCTGCGCCCAATGTGATCGAGGCAGCGGCCTCTACCCCTGTCACCGTGCTGAACATGTCGGAAGAAGAAATCGCACAGACCGGTCGAACCGCCATCACCATTCCGGCAGGCACCTATGCCGGACAGACCGAGGACATCAACACCACCTCGCTGCCGGTCGTCGCTTTCACCACCACGGCTATGAGTGATGACACCGCCTACCTGCTCACCAAGACCTTCTGGGAGAGCAAGGCGGAGATGGCTGGCATGGCCCCGTGGTGGGATGGCGTGAGCACCGAGTTGCTGGGGGAGGTGAGCGGCACCTTCCACCCGGGCGCGGCCCGCTACTATGAAGAGCAAGGCATCGCCCTGCCGTCCGGCGACATGTAAGTCCTACTGCGAGGCTGGGGCTCACAGAAGTGGGCGTCCGGCCTCGCACTTGCGCCCCAGCTCTCTCTCGCCGTGAAAGACCCGAACATGGATACCGTCGCCTCGCCCCGGCCTGCCGGGAGCCCTTGGCTTGCGCTGGCCACTCGTTTCAGCGCCCCCTTCTGGCTCGCCCTTGCCGCCTTGGTTGTGATTTATCACATCGGGCTGGTCTTTTACGGGCTCGCGCCCAACCTCGTTAGCCGCCCTGTGCATATGGCGCTGATCCTACCCTTCGTGCTTGTTCTCGGTGCAGCCTCGCCAGGCCAGAAGGCCAGTGGCGCAGTGTTGGCGGCGATCGGCTCAGGCGCTGCGCTTTGGGTTGCTTGGAACTACAACCTGCTGGCCGATCAATACGGTTTCTTGGAAAGCACATGGCAGGTGGTCATTGCCGTGACCCTGCTGGCTGTGGTGATCGAAGCCGCGCGACGCGCCATTGGTTGGCCCCTCCCGCTTGTGGCCACCCTTGCCCTGCTCTACGGCCTCTTCGGCCAACACATACCTGGCCAGTTCGGGCATTCGGGAATTCCACTTGCGAGCTTCCTCGGCACTCTGACCATTGCAGAAGGCGGGATCTGGGGTTCGCTCACCGGGGTTTCGGTTGGCGTTGTCTCGATTTTCGTGATCTTTGGCGCCGTGCTCAACGCTGGCGAAGCCGGACAAGGCTTCATGAACGTGGCCTCCGCTGCCGCCGGGCGTTTGAAGGGCGGGGCGGCGAAAGTCTCCGTGATATCCTCCGCACTCTTTGGCTCCATCTCCGGTTCGGCCTCGGCCAACGTGGCCTCGACCGGCGCCGTCACCCTGCCCGCAATGGAAAAGCTGGGTTATCCCAAGCGGCTTGCTGCCGCCGTTGAGGCTGTTGCCTCCTCGGGAGGCCAGATCATGCCGCCGCTGATGGGCGCGGGTGCTTTCGTGATGGTCGAACTCACTGGCACCCCCTACACCTCCATCATGGCCGCTGCGATCCTGCCGGCGATCCTGTTTTTCGTGGCAGTCTGGGTAGGGATTGATGCCTACGCCCGCCACACCGAATTGAAGAGCGTCGCCCGTGAAGACCGGCCAGCCGGGCGGGACGTGCTGATCACCTCGCTTTTCTTCCTTGTGCCTTTCACCACGCTGCTGACGGCGATGTTCGCGGCGGGCTACACGCCTGAATATTCGGCTGCCCTCGCGGTGTTCGCTGGCGCTGCACTGCTCTTCATCAATGGCAAGCTTCAGGTGAACCGGGCGCAAGTCATCGAGAGGTTTGGCTCGGCGATCCTCAATGCGGCGCGTCAGGTCTCGATGATCGCGGCCATCATCCTTTGTGCGTCCATCATCATCGGCGTGCTGTCGATCACCGGGCTGGGGGTTAAGCTGACCTCTCTGATCCTCGAAGGCTCAGGCGGTATGCTCTGGCCCTCGCTGCTGCTGACGGCTCTTGCCTGCCTGCTGCTCGGGATGGAGGTGCCGACAACGGCGGCCTATGTGATCTGCGTCTCGGTGGCAGGGCCCGCACTGACCCAACTGGGGTTGGAGCCGCTTCAGGCGCATCTCTTCGTCTTCTGGTTCGCGCTGCTCTCAACGATCACCCCGCCTGTCTGCGGGGCGGTGTTCATTGCAGCCGGGATGATCGGGGAGAACTGGCTGAAGGTGGCAATCACGGCGATGGCACTCGGGGTCGGCCTCTACATCATCCCGCTGGGGATGATCGCCAATCCGGCAATCCTGACCCTTGCCGAAACCCCGGTGATGGCCCTGCTGGCATTTGCGCAGATCGCGGTCGGTCTCGCGCTTATCTCCTTTGGCTTGATCGGGATGCGGAAGGTGGTGCCAACTGCGCTCCTCATCGGTGCCGGCGGCGCGGTGATCTTCGGGCCGGGACTTCTGTGAGAGAGATGCCGGGTCAGGCTGCCACTCAATAGGCTGTCAGCCCGGCGTTCGCATTCAGCAGGAACTGCGACGTGATCGGTGCGCTCGCCGCGCCGATGCCCCGGGCCGCCGACCCGATGCTTCCGGTTTCGATGCGCGGCTCGATTAGGCCGCGGGTGTCCTGATTGACGAGGTAGCGCCGCACCCGGCCCACTAGGTCGGTGCGTACCTCGGGCGGAAAGGCTCCGTCGATGACTATGGCCTCAAAATCGATCACCGAGCAGATCGAGAGCGATGCCTTGGCCAGTTCCTGCGCGGTTTGCGCCAACCAAGGGTCGACGTAGCGAGAGAGCATCGTCCAGTCTTGCGGCTGCTGCCACAGCAGGCGCGGATCCACCCCCGCTTCACTCAGGCGCCCTTCGAGCAGATGGATCGAAGCCACATCTATCAGGTGTTGGGACTCGCCCAATGGTCCGGTGGTGCGCATGGAGCCCAAGGCACCCGCATTTCCCTGATTTCCGGCGAAGACGGTGTTGTTCAGCACGACGCCACCGCCAATGAATGAGCTGACGAAGAAGAATGCGTAATCTCTGAATTCCTTGCCGCGCCCGTAGAGGTGCTCGGCATGGCAAGCAGCGGTGCCGTCATTCAGCACGAAAACCGGCAAGGGGCTGAACTTTGCGACCTCGGCAGCAAAGTCCACGTCCTTCCATGAACGGAACTTCTCGGCCATGTCGCCGGTGAGGTCATGCCATTTCCACAGTTCGAAAGGCGCAGCGATGCCGATGCCGGAGAGTCGCCCCTGTTCCTCTACCGTGAGGTGTTCGAGAAACTGTGCCACGCCACGCTGTAAGAGCCCGAAGATCGCCTCAGGGAACGGGTAATCGTAATGCTCCTGAATTTGCTGGCGCACAGCACCATCAAAACCGGTGAGCACGAGGTCGGCACTGCGACGACCGATCTTGAAGCCGATGGCCAGAACCCCATCGGGGTTGAGGCGCATCGGGATCGACGGCTTGCCCACCTTCCCCCGGCTCGGGTCACCCCGCATGATGATGCCGTCTTTCTCAAGCCGCCGGAGGATGATCGACACCGTCTGCGGCGAAAGATTGACCAGCCGGGCAATATCACTGCCGGCCATAGCGCCACGGCGCTGGAGCACAGAGAGCAGGAGGCGTTCGTTGTAGTCACGAACACCCGCTTGGTTGACGCCACCGCTCAACCCCTTGATCTCGCTCCCGTCCATCACATTGGCCATACGAAACTTCTCTCGCTTGCGGAAGTAGGCCCGGCCCCGGTTAATAAATCAAGTTTATTTATTTATTGACAGCCCCTGCGGAATCACGGTTTCTTGGGCCTCAACCTCAGGCGGTGCGCCGTTCTGGGGGGATCATGGGAGATCCAAGTCAGTCATCATTTCCCAGGGAGGAAAACATGAAGAAACTCGTCGCAACCACGGCGCTCGCCCTCTGTGCAACGGCCGGAACCGCCATGGCGCAAGACATTGGCGCGTGCCTGATCACCAAAACCGATACCAACCCGTTTTTCGTGAAGATGCGCGAAGGCGCCGAGGCCAAGGCCGCCGAGCTCGGCGTGACGCTCAACAGCTACGCGGGCAAGATCGACGGCGACCACGAAACGCAAGTGGCGGCTATCGAGACCTGCATCGCCAACGGCGCCAAGGGCATCCTGCTCACCGCCTCCGACACCAGCTCCATCGTCCCCGCCGTGCAGCAGGCCCGTGACGCCGGCCTCGTGGTGATTGCACTCGACACGCCGCTGGAGCCGATCGACGCCGCCGACATGACCTTCGCCACCGACAACTTTCTTGCCGGCGAGCTGATCGGCCAGTGGGCCGCCGCGACCCTCGGTGACGAGGCTGCCAACGCCAAGATCGCCATGCTCGACCTCGCCGTCAGCCAGCCTTCCGTTGGCGTGCTGCGCGACCAGGGCTTCCTGCAGGGCTTCGGCATCGACCTCGGTGACCCGAACAAGTGGGGCGACGAGGAAGACCCGCGCATCGTCGGCAATGACGTCACTCAGGGCAACGAAGAGGGCGGCCGCCGGGCGATGGAAAACCTTCTGGCCACCGACCCCGAGATCAACGTGGTCTACACGATCAATGAACCCGCCGCTGCCGGTGCCTACGAAGCGCTCAAGGCCATTGGCCGCGAGAATGACGTGCTGATCGTCTCGGTCGACGGCGGCTGCCCCGGTGTGCAGAACGTGAAGGACGGCGTTATCGGCGCGACCTCGCAGCAGTATCCGCTGCTCATGGCCTCCAAGGGCATCGAGGCGATCGTGGCCTGGGCGAACGACGGCACCAAGCCCGAAAACACCCCCGGCAAGGACTTCTTCGATACCGGCGTTGCGCTGGTCACCGACAAGCCCGCCGAGGGCGTCGAGAGCATCGACACCGCCGAGGGCAACGAGCTTTGCTGGGGCTGACCCGGCCGACAGCCAATTGAACCACGAACAGGGCGGGCCTCTCCGCCCTGTTCAAACCGGCAGGCGAAGGAGCCTGCCTCCCGGGGGGACACATGTCACAATCCGATAACTACGAGGCCTCTGCCTCCAGCGCTCCCAGTGAAGTCGCGTCATTCGACGGGCACGGCAAGAGCTTGGTCGACCGCTTCCAGCATCTGCTGCACACCACGCCCGCGCTGGTACCGCTCATCGTGCTGGTGATCTCGATCATCGTCTTCGGCATCACGCTGGGCAGCCGCTTTTTCTCGCCCTTCGCGCTGACGCTGATCCTGCAACAGGTGCAGATCGTGGGTATCGTCGCCGCGGCACAGAGCCTCGTGATCCTGACAGCGGGCATCGACCTGAGCGTCGGCGCCATCGCGGTGATCTCCTCGGTCATCATGGGCCAGTTCACCTTTCGCTACGGCCTGCCGGTGAGCGTCTCCATCTTCTGTGGCCTCACGGTTGGCACCGCCATCGGCGCGCTGAACGGATGGCTGGTTGCGCGGGTCAAGCTGCCGCCCTTCATCGTGACGCTGGGCATGTGGCAGATCGTGCTTGCGGCCAACTTCCTCTATTCGGCCAACGAGACTATCCGCAGCCAAGATATTGCCGAACAGGCTCCGCTGCTCCAGCTCATGGGCGCCAAGTTCAGCGTCGGTGGCGCGGTCTTCACCTTCGGCGTGGTCTTCATGCTGGTGCTGGTGCTGATCCTCGCCTACGTCCTGCGCCACACCGCCTGGGGCCGCCATGTCTACGCCGTGGGCGACGATCCGGAGGCCGCAGAGCTCTCGGGCGTCAACGTAAAGGGCGTGCTGATCTCGGTCTACGCGCTCGCCGGCCTCATCTGCGCCTTCGCAGGTTGGGCGCTGATCGGGCGGATTGGCTCGGTCTCGCCGACCTCGGGCCAGCTTCTGAACATCGAGAGCATCACCGCCGTCGTGATCGGGGGCATCTCGCTCTTCGGCGGACGCGGCTCGATCCTCGGCACCTTCTTCGGCGCGCTGATCGTGGGGGTCTTCACACTCGGCCTGCGCCTCGCCGGGGCCGATGCGCAATGGACCTACCTCCTCATCGGCACTCTCATCATCGCGGCTGTGGCCGTCGACCAGTGGATCAGAAAGGTGGCAGCCTGATGGAACCCATTCTCAAGGGCCGCGGCCTGACCAAGCGCTACGGCCGCGTCACAGCGCTCGACAATTGCGACTTCGATCTGATGCCGGGCGAGATCCTCGCCGTCATCGGAGACAACGGGGCTGGCAAGAGCTCTCTGATCAAGGCGGTGTCGGGGGCAGTGACCCCCGATGCGGGTACGGTGACGCTAGAGGGAAAAGAGGTGCACTTCTCATCACCCATCGACGCGCGGGAGGCGGGGATCGAAACCGTCTATCAGACCCTCGCTATGTCGCCCGCGCTCTCCATCGCCGACAACATGTTTATGGGCCGCGAACTGCGCCGCCCCGGCTGGCGTGGCAGGTTCCTGCGCCAACTCGACCGCCCGAAGATGGAAAAGGTCGCCCGCGAGAAGCTCACCGAGCTGGGGCTTATGACGATCCAGAACATCAATCAGGCGGTCGAAACGCTTTCCGGTGGCCAGCGCCAAGGCGTTGCCGTGGCCCGTGCGGCCGCCTTCGGCTCCAAGGTCATCATCCTCGATGAGCCCACCGCCGCACTCGGGGTCAAGGAGAGCCGCCGCGTTCTGGAGCTGATCCAAGACGTTAAGTCGCGCGGCATCCCGATCATCCTGATCAGCCACAACATGCCGCATGTCTTTGAGGTCGCCGACCGCATTCACGTGCACCGGCTGGGCCGGAGGCTCTGCGTGATCGATCCGCGCGACTACACCATGTCGGACGCGGTTGCCTTCATGACCGGCGCAAAAGAGGCGCCCGCCGAGGCGGCATGACGCGCGTGCTCCACGCCCTGCCCGATTTGGCGGAGGCCGTTATGGCGGCCCCTCCTGCCGGGCGTCGCAGAGTCGTGGCGTTGGCCGGGGCGCCGGCGAGCGGGAAATCTACTCTGGCTGAAACGCTTTGCGCTGCGCTAAAGGAAAGGGAACACAGTGCTCAGGTGGTGCCGATGGACGGCTTCCACCTGCACAACCCAATCCTCATGGAGCGAGGACTGCTGGCCCGGAAAGGCGCGCCGGAGACGTTCGACGCCATGGGCTTCCTGCATCTCTCCGGGCGGTTGGGTCAAGAGCGGGAGGTCGCCTTTCCGCTCTTCGACCGGGCGCGAGACATTGCCATTGCCGGTGCCGGAATTGTGGATGAAGACTGCCAGACGGTGATCGTCGAAGGCAACTACCTGCTCTTCGATGCGCCGGTATGGCGCGACCTCCGCCCGCTCTGGGATCTAGCCGTGCTGATCGATGTCAGCATCGAAACCCTGCGCGCGCGGTTGGTCGAGCGCTGGCTGGCGCACGGGCTCTCGCAGGCCGAGGCCACCGCCCGCGCCGAAGGCAACGACCTCGCCAATGCCGAGCGGGTGAACGGCGCCCTGCTGGCGGCCGATCTGCGCTGGACGGGGAACGCCTGAGCTTGGCGGGACCGCGCGAAGCGCCGTCCCACCTTGCCTCAGGTCAGCCCCTCAACGTCATACTCCGGCTGCGTCTTCGCCCCGGTGATGTAGGAGACAACCTCTTCCCCCGTTACATCGCCGCCGGTGATATCGATGTTTGCGCAGATGCGCCCACGGCGAAACACCACGATTCGGTCACAGGTATCCATCACCTGCCGCATGTTGTGGCTGATCAGGATGAGCGGCTCGCCGGCTTCCTTCAGCGTGCGGATGATATTTTCGACCTGCGCAGTCTCCTGAACGCCGAGCGCAGCTGTCGGCTCGTCCATGATCGTCAGCTTGGAGTGAAAGGTCGCGGTTCGGGCAATCGCCACGCACTGCCTCTGCCCGCCCGACATGTTCTGAATCGTGTTGCGGATGTTCGGGATCTTCACCGCCGTCTTTTCGAGCGCCGCAATCGTGTCCTGCCGCATGGCCTTGTAGTCCAAAAAGCGGAATGGTCCGAGCCAGTTCCATTTGGTCTTCTCGCGGCCCAAAAAAAGGTTGTCGGCCACGTCGAGATCATCGGCGAGAGCGAGGGTCTGAAAGACCGCCTCGATCCCGGCTTCACGAGCCTCCAGTGGGCCTGCAAAGTGAACCGGCTGGCCGTCGAAGTAAATGTCACCGCGCGTGCGCTGTTCCACCCCGGTGATCTGGCGGACAAAGGTGCTCTTGCCTGCACCGTTGTCACCCATGATCGCCACGTGTTCGCCCTTGCGAAGGGTGAAGTTCGCGTCTTCAAGCGCGTGAACCCCACCGTAATGCTTGGTCAGGCCACGGGTCTCGAGGATCACCTCGCCAAGGGCACCGCTTGGATGCGCGTGATCGGCGCTGTGGATATCGGTTTGCATGTCGCTCATCTTACCTCTCCTCAGCCCATTTTCGCGCCGCGCTGCTGGCGCCATTTGTCGAGCACCACGGCGCCGACGATGATCATGCCCATGGCCATCAGCTGGTAGTAGGCATCGAGTTTTACATAGGTGAAGCCGGACTGGATGACGCCGAAGACCATGGCACCCAGCACCGTGCCCGGGATCGAGCCGCGCCCGCCGGTTAGGCTCACCCCGCCGATCACCGCCATGGCAATGGCGTAGAGCTCGTAGAACTGGCCCATACCCGCCTGCGCGGTGAGGTTCTTGGACGACAGCACCACGGCGGCAAAGGCGGCGAGCATCGCGGCGATCATATACACGAGCACCTTGTGGCGCTTCACGTTGATGCCCGACATCCGCGCGGCATCCTCGTTGGAGCCGATCGCATAGGTGCGCTTGCCGTAGAGCGTGTAGCGCAGCAGCACATGAAACAGCACCGCGAGCGCGAGAAACCAGAAGACCGGCATCATGCCCGAGCCCAGCGCGGCAAATCCCTCGGTCGGGAAGCTCACGGGCTGGCCCTCAGTCCACCAGCGAGAGATACCGCGTGCGAAGAGGAACATGCCGAGGGTCGCGATGAAGGGCGGGATGCCGGTGTAGGCGATGAGCGAGCCATTTATGGCCCCGATCAGCGCCCCGAAGGCCAAGCCCACGAGGACCGGAACGATCACTGGCAGATCCATCGCCCAGAGGCCGAACACCGCCTTAGGGTTGGGGTTTCCATTGACCAGCTCGGTCTGTGCGAATGACATCACGATCATCGCCGCCGCGCCCACCAAAGGGCCTGCGGAAAGATCGATGCCGCCGGAAATGATCACTTGTGTCGACCCCAGTGCGATGATCCCGATAATCGCCACCTGGAGGATTACGATCTTGAGCCGCGCCTCGTTGAAGATGGAGTCGAAGCGGCCCGAGGTATCAAACAGAAAGCTCTGGCCCTGCATGTATGGCAGGATCTGACCGAGAGCCTCGAACACGCCGATGATGAGGATCAGCGCGATGAAAATGTTGATTTCATTCGGCCAAGCGCGTTTGGACTTGTCGTAGATTAGCCCGCCTGTGCCCTGGGTTGTGTCTGCCATGGTCCTTGTCCCCTGAACGGTTGGCGCCGTGCCCGGCTGGAGTGCCGTCGGAGCGGCGCACGTAACGCCGCTCCGCAGTCTATCGCCATGAGAGGCGATCAGTTCTTGGAGGTGTAGTCAGCCATGTTGTCAGGCGTCACCAACTCGAAGGGGATGTAGACTTTCTGGTCCACGTCCTCGCCCTTGGAGAGCTTCAGCGCCGCATCCAGCGCACCGCCACCCTGACCGGCCGCGTTCTGGAACACGGTCACATCGAGGTCACCTGCCGCCATGGCTGCAAGGGCATCCTGCGTGGCGTCGATGCCGCCGACCACGACATCATCCATCGAGATGCCCGCCGCTTTCATGGCTTGGATGGCGCCGATGGCCATTTCGTCGTTGTTGGCGATGACGGCGTGGAACTCTTCACCGGAGGAGAGCCAGTTGGTCATCAGGTTTTGGGCCTGATCGCGCGACCAGTTGGCAGTCTGACGGTCGATCTCCTGAATCTCGACCTTGCAGTTCCCGGCGGCGATCACGTCGTCGATGTCTTGCGTACGCTGCACGGCGGCCTGGTTGGAGAGCTCGCCCATCATCACGTAGATCTTGGCAGGGTCGGTGCCCTGCTCGGCGAGGATGTCGCAGATCTCGATGGTCTCGAGCGTACCAGATTCTTCCTCGTTGGAGGCCACGAAGGCCTGATTGTCGGGCAGCGTATCCACGTTGATCGGCTGGCGGTTCACATATACCAGCGGAACACCGGCGGCCTCGGCAGCCGCCGTCATGGCCTCGGTGGCAGACGTGTCGACCGGGTTGACGATGATCGCATCGACGCCGGAGGCCACGAAGTTGTTGATCTGGTCGAGCTGGCGCGCCACGTCGTTCTGCGCATCCTCGATCTGCACCTCTACACCGTCCATTGCGTCGGCCTGCTCCTGAATGCCGTTTCGAAGGACAGTTAGAAAGTTGTCGTCGAAGAGCGCCATCGAAACGCCGATGGTCTCGGCCATGGCGCTGGTCGACAGAAGCGAGGCCACGCCCGCTGCGATGAAAGTCTTTTTCATTGGTTTCCTCCCAATTCGGGTGTCCGGCTCACCCGTCCTTGCTGCCGGATGCCCCATAAGGGCGACGACCCTCACCTCACGCGGCCTCTTCCGCGAGCTGCGAGGAAATGAACTCGAAAGAGGCGCGCAACGCTGCCTCCGGATCACCCAAGGCATGAACTTCGGGTGAGAAGCATTCGTAAGACACCGGGCCATCGTAGCCTGCCGCCAGAAGCGCACGCAGTTGCTCGATGTTGCCCAACCGGTCCGCCGCATCCACCAGAACACGGTGCTCATCTTCCATGTTCTCGATGCCCAGCGCCGGGTCGATGACACCGGAGATATGCACGATGCCCGTCCGATCAGGGTAGATCGGACCACCCTCCGCCAAAGCGTGATGGAACGTATCATGCACGATCCTGAACTGCGCAGCAGCATCGAGCGCGTCGATGGTCTCTATCAGTTCGGTCTTGGAGCGGAGCGAGGAACGCGGAAAGCCGAGAGGCTCGACCAGTGCCACAAGGTCCGCATCAACCAGCATTGGCTGGATTTCCTTCAGCGCGATCCGCAGGTTGGCATGGCGCTCACCATTGCCGGTTTGGGTGCCATCGTTGCGGGGGATGAGGCTGATGGTCTCGGCCCCGGCCTCCAGCGCAGTTGCGATGAGCGCACGCACTTCGGTGGCAATCGCGTCGGACCAGCTGTTGAAGGGATAGACTTGGCTCAGACCCACGAGGCGCAGGCCCCTTTCGCGGGCCATCGCTCCGGCAGAGGCCGGGTCGGCGCCGTCGAACAGTGGCCGCTCGATATCGTTCCTGACCTCGACGCCGATGCAGCCGAGGTTAGCGGCCAGATCAAGCAGTTCGACATAGGTGAGCCGCGGCACGGTCATGTGATTGATCGCTGTCTGCATCTAACGCTCCTCCATCGGCCTCATGCCAAAGCACGAGGCGACCTCCGAGGCATGTTCTGCGCCTGTGTATGCGAGTCGGTCAATCTTGCGACGGCAAGATTTCCTCATGCATGACGTCATTCACCCTCACGGGAATGACGTTAATCCATCATCACAGCAGTTCCGGCAGAATGATCTCCGGGGTGAGGAACTTTTGCTCGACGGCGGTCGATCCGGCCTCTGACCGGGAGCGGAGGGACAGGGCGACCAATTCGCGGCACAGTGCTTCGAGCGGGGTGGCGATCACCATCTGAACGTAGCCCTCCAGAAGCCCGGCGCGACTGTCTGCTGTCAGCTCGTTGACAACGAGCCCGACCTTGCCTGGAGGGCGGGTCTCGCGCAGCGCGGCGATGGCGCCCTCCATCCCGCCGCCCGCCACGTAGATGCCACGCAAATCCTGCTGCCGCTCCAGCAGGTTCAGTGTGGCCTCGTAAGTCAGCTGCCGGGTCTCGAGGTTGACGAGCGTTTCCTTGACCGATGAGGCAGGCGCGCCTTCCCGCATATAGGCCCGGAACCCGACCTCCCGCAGGTCGTGCCCATGCCACCGGTTGCCGCCGACGAAGATGGCATAACTGCCCGGCGCCGCGCCGCGCGTGAGCATCCAGGCCGCTTGCCGCCCAACTTTTATGTTGTTCAAACCAATATAGTTTCTGCGAATGCCTTGCGCGAAATCGTTCAGCAGCGAGAAGGTCGGAACACCGTTCTGGGCCAGATCCTGCACCACCTTGTCCAACGACTGGTGATTCACCGCCACAGCCCCGACAGCATCAACCCGCGCGCCCACCTCTGCCAGGAGGCTGGCAAACTCTTCAGGGGACTGAGACTGCGCATAGCGCACCACCAACCGCCCGCGAATGTCAGTACGCTCCTCAAGCGCCTGCTCCATCGTGGCCTGAAACGCCCGGTAGAAGGGTTGCTTTTCCTTGATGAGGATCAGGCCAATCTTGTGATCAGGGACGGAAGCGACGAGGCGCTGATCGATCAACCCGCGCGCGTGATAGCCCACACGGCGGGCGGCCTCAGCGATCTTGCGCAGGGTCTCATCGCGCACCTTGCTACGCCCGTTGAGCGCTCTGTCCACCGTGGCCGGGCTGACTCCCGCCTCGCGCGCCACATCCCTGATGGTCGGCCGGTTCGCCATGATATCCTCCCTCCGATAAACGGATGAGGCATTTCAGCATGAATGATGCGTTTTCGGCAAGGCGCGAGATTGAGGCCAGCAGCGCCGCGTCAGACTTCGATCATCACCCGACCAGCTTCGACCTTCACCGAATAGGTGTTGAGGTTGACGCAAGCAGGCGCACGCAGGGCCTCGCCCGTCCGATAATCGAAGGTCGCATTATGCTTTGGGCATTCGATCTCGTATTCCATCACCAGCCCGTCTTCGAGGTGCACCTTCTCATGAGTGCAGAGCCCATCGGTGCAGTAAAAGGCCCCGTCCGGCGCGTGGTAGATGGCAAAGGTCTTTCCGTCATGGTCGAAGCGGATCAGGTCCTCTTCGTCGATCTCATCGGTTGCGCAAGCGTCGATCCAGGCCATGTGTCAGGCTCCTCCCGGTCGGTGTTTTCGGAAATGTCAGGGTCTATTCGGCGGCCGCGCCCAGCGCGGAGGCATGAAAATCCTCCCGATAAGGCTTGGCAGAGGCGGGTAGTTCGCGCTTGAGGAAGAAGTCCTCATAGGCCAGCTGGCGCTTCAGCACAGGCCACATCTCGGCATAGGCCGCCCAGATCGAAGGGTTGGGCGCGGGCAGGTCATGCTTGATCGCCTCGTGCAATTCCGGCAGCCGGTGATAGGGCACCATGGGGAACATGTGATGCTCGACGTGATAGTTCATGTTCCAGTAGATGAACCGGCTGATCGGATTGATGTAAACGGTGCGGCTGTTGAGCCGGTGGTCGGTCACATTGTCGGCAAGGCCACCATGCTGCATCAGCCCGGTCATGATGTGGTGCCATGCGCCATAGAGCCGGGGCAAGCCAATCACCATCAGCGGCAGCAGGGACCAGCTGAATACGGCGAGAAGGATCGTTGCGGCATAGATCGCAGTCCATATCCGTGCCACGCGAATGGCCTTTGGCTGTTCACTCTCGGGGATGTAATCGGCCTCCTCCGGGTGAATGCGCCCGGAGGCGTTGTAGAGCATCCGGCCCCAGCCGTGCCATGCGTCGATGATGCCAAAGAAGTTGAGAAAGATCCGGAACAACGCGGGCGGACGCATCACGGCGATCTCGGGATCGCGGCCAACGATGATGGTATCGGTGTGGTGCCGCGCGTGCGACCACCGCCAGCTCACCGGATTGCGGATCATGCAAAAGCAGGCGACCTGATAGAGCCAGTCGTTGTATTGCCGGGTCTTGAAGGCGGTGCCGTGTGAGCACTCGTGCCAGCGAGAATCCATCGCCGAGCCATAGAGCACCCCATAGGCGAGCCAAAAGGGGGCCGACCACCATGAAGGCCAGAGCACGATGCCGATGCCCGCAAAGAGCACCATGCAGCCGAAAAGGATGAATGTATCGCGGATCGCAGGCTGATCGGCCCGCTGCATCAGCGCTTTCATCTCTTTGCGGGGAATGTCGGTGTGATACCACTCTGCCGCCGCAAGGCCGCTCTCGACAGCGCGTTTGGCATCGGGTCCGAGCAGTGAGTAATCGCGCGCCATATGGTCCTCCCAGAGCCAGTGTTGAGGGAGACGATAACTGAAGGAAGGCTGAGTTAGCGAAGATTCTCGTTCCTTTTCGCATCAGAATGCATCAGCATCGGCGGTAAAAACTGAGGTCATTACATCAGGAGCTTTGCTTGGGACAGCGCCCGACCATCCGCGATCTGGCCCGCGCTGCCGGGGTTGGGACCGCCACGGCGGACCGGGCCCTGCACGGGCGCGGTAATGTATCGGACAGGATGCGGCAAAGGATCGCCGAGGCCGCGGAGCGCATTGGCTACCGCCTCCCGTCGGACACTACGGCGCCTTCGGCCCCGTCACGGAGGATCAACCTCGGTTTCGTTCTGCACAAACCGTCGCAGAGTTTCTACCAGCGGTTCGCGGCGGAGATCGAAGCGGCCTGTGCGGCCCATCCAGCTGCAAGCATCACACCGCACATCGAGTACTCCGCCTCGCAATCGCCTGATGATTTCTGCGGCGCGATCACCCGCGTCGCCCAGAATACACAAGCCGTCGCGGCCACGGCTATCAACCATCCGTCCCTCTCACGGTTGGTGACCGAACTTCAGGCGCAGGGCACGCCGATCTACGCGCTGCTAAACGATTTTGGCGGCCGCGCCGGAGCGGGCTACTTCGGACTAGACAACATGAAGGTCGGGCGCATCGCGGGCTGGATGATGTCTGTGCGACTTCAAAGGCCCGGCCGGGTTGGCATCTTCGTCGGTGGCACGCGATGGCACGGTCACTCCCTGCGGGAAACCGGCTTTCGCAATGCATTGCACGAGTACGCCCCGCAGATCGCGATTGCCGACACAGTGGTGAACCTCGAAACACGGCAGGTGACCTATGAAGCGACGCTCGATCTGCTATCTCGTCACAGCGACCTTGCCGGTCTCTACGTGGCGGGAGGCGGCATGGAGGGGGCCATCGCCGCCCTGCGAGAGGTTCGACCACCGAACAAGGTGGCGCTGATTGTCAACGAATTGACCCCCGAAAGCCAGAATGCACTTGCCGACCGCTACGCCCTGATGTGCGTTGCAACTCCACTGAAAGAGCTCTGCGCTGCCTTGGTCAACAGGATGGCGCAGGCTCCAGATCTTGAGGTATCGTCGTCAACGCTCTTCGAGCCCAACCTGCTCTTGCCCGAGTCCTTCTGACGTTGTCCCGCCTAGGCGGGAACGACCGTATCTCCGCCGCCAACCTGCACCACCTCCAGACCGGTCTCGAAGAGGTCACTCAAGACAGCGCCGGTCATCTTCAACTGGCGCGGCCCGGTGGTAACGATCTTGCCATCTTTCATGGCAATGATCCGGTCGGCATATCGGGCGGCAGCGGGCAGATCATGCATGACGATGATGATGCTGCGCTGGCCCTCACCGGGGCGCGACATGCCGTGCAGCCGTTCCATCAGGTCACGCACATGGCGCGGGTCGAGGGCTGCGAGGGGTTCATCGAGCAGGAGCCAAGGAGTTTCCTGCGCCCAGGCCATGGCGACAAAGGCGCGCTGGCGCTGGCCACCAGAGAGGCTGTCGATCTGGCGGGATGCGAGGCTTTCGAGGTCGAACTGCGAGAGCGCCTGCGCAATCACCTCACGGTCGCGAGCCGTGGGGCGGCCCTTGTGGTAGGTCCAGCGGCCGAAGCTCACGAGATCTTCGACGGTCAATCGCGCCGTTACGCGGTCAGACTGCATGAGCAACGCCACGAGGCGCGCCCGCTCTTCTGGCGGGATGCGCGCCACATCGCGGCCTTCCACCTCCACCTGCCCTGTAGTGGAGGGCAGAAGCCCGGCGATGGCGTGTAGAAGCGTCGACTTTCCAGCGCCGTTTGGCCCGATCAGTGCGGTGATGCCGCCATGCCCGAAGCGCAGCGACAGGTCGGTGAGCACGGGCTTGGTGCCGCGCGTGACAGTAAGGTTGGCGATGCGGATCATCTGGCTGACCTTCGGAGGAGGAGGAACAAAAAGAGCAGGCCGCCCAAAAACTCGACCACGACCGATAGCGAAGATTGCAGGCCGAGGAGGCGCTCGAACATGAATTGGCCAGCCACGAGGATGGCCGCGCCGATCAGGGCCGCAGCGGGGATCAACACCGCGTGCCGCCACGTGCCGCAGAACCGATAGGCGAGGCTCGCCGCGATCAGGCCCAGAAAGGTCACCGGACCGACGAGCGCGGTGGAGAGCGCCACAAGGAGCGCAACCAGGCTTAGCCCGGCCAGCACCACCTTGTCATGATCCAGCCCGATGCCCCGCGCCGTCTGCCGCCCAAGACCTGCCGCATCGAGCGACGGCGCCAACCAAAGGGCTGCCCCGAGCGCGAGGATGAGAGTAATCCCGGCGATAGTAAGCACCTGCGAATTGACTGCGGTGAAACTGGCGATGCTCGCCTGCTGGACGATGGCAAACTCAGACGGGTCGAGCAGCCGCTGGGCAAAACTGGTCAGCCCCCGGAGAAAGATGCCGAGAATCACCCCCGTGAGCACCATTCTTAGAATGTCTCCTGCGCCGCGCCTGAGCAGGAGCGTGAACAGCGCGAGGCTGACCGCCACCAGACAGGCCGCCTCCGCGAGGAACTGAAGTAGCGGTGGAATGGCGGCCTGCACCGCGCCACCGAAGAGCAAAACCAACGCCGTCTGGATGAAGACGAAGAGCGCGTCGAAGCCGACGATCCCTGGGGTCAGCAGCCGGTTTTCCGTCAAGGTCTGAAAAATCACCGTGGCAGCCCCGATGGCCGCGCCGACCACCACGAGCGAGGCAAGTTTGCCTACCCGCAGGGTCAGGATGAACTCCACCGGTGCCTTCAAATTCCACGCAAGGAAAAGGGCCGCGAGGCCTGTCAGCATCAGTGCCAGGGGGATGAGGCGGCGGCGTTCAGGCATGGGCGCGTCGCGGAGCGGCATTGAGCAGCCACAGAAACAGGCCCGCGCCGAAGACGGCAAAGATCGTACCGGCCGGAATTTCGTAGGGCCATCGGATCAGGCGGCCGAGAATATCGCACGCCAGAACCGCACTTGCCCCGAGCCATGCGGTAAGCGGCAGGTTGCGGCGCAGGTTATCGCCGCGGAGCCGCGAGATGATGTTGGGCACCACAAGCCCTACAAAGGGGATGGCCCCAACCGTGACGACAACGGCAGCTGTGATGATGGCCACCAGCAACAGCCCGGCCAGCAGGGTTTGCCGGTAGTTTAGCCCGAGGCTGCGGGCCGCGTCTTCGCCCAGTCCCAGCAGGGTAATGCGGTCTGCGGCCAGGTAGAGCAGAGGAGCTAAAACGGCGACGATCCAGAGCAGTTCGTAGCGGCCCGCCAGCACGCCCGAGAACTCGCCCGACATCCACGTGCCGAGATACTGCACAAGGTCGGTTGTCCAGGCGACCCACAGCGCTGCCGCTCCCAGAATTCCGCCGTAGATCAGCCCCACAAGTGGAAGAAGCACAGGGTCGCGCCGGGGCACGTGGCGGGCCAAGACCATGAAGCAGAGAGTTCCAACGAGTGCCGCAGCGGCTGCCACGCTCATCTTGACCATCATTGATGCGCCCGGCGCGATCAGGGTGACCGCAAGCAGCCCGAGCATGGCCGCCTCAGGCGTGCCGACTAGCCCCGGCTCCACCAGCCGGTTCTGCACCGCCATCTGCACGACCACCCCGGCCAGCGCCAACCCGGCTCCGGCCAACAAGGCGGCAAGAGTGCGCGGCAGGCGGCTGACGGCGATCAGCAGGCCGCCATCGACATCACCCGAAAAGAGGCTCGCCGCCCCGATCAGCACCGAGGCGCAGATCAGGGCGGCGAGGATCAGTCCGGCGGTCAGCCAGAGCGTGACCGGTTTCAATTGCTGGCTGCGGCGCCTTCCAGCGCCTCGGTGACTTCACCAATCGTCCCAAGCATCGAGTCGATGCCGCCGCCCGCAATGTAGAGGCGCGCGCTCTCGAGATAGACGATTTGCCCGTTCTGGCCTGCCGTGGTGCCGGCGATCAGAGGCGTGTCCAGCACAGCGCTGGCCGCCTCGCCCTCTTGGCCAATGGCGGCGCCACGGTCGATCACTAGGATCCAATCCGGGTTCACCTCGGCAACAAATTCGAAGGACACTGCCTCGCCGTGGGTTTCCGCAGTCAGCTCGGGGTAGGCTTCAGGCAGTCCGAGCGTGCTATGCAGCCAACCGAAACGGCTGTCATCGCCATAGGCAGAAATCTTTCCACCATTCACCAGCAGGATCAGGGCGTCACCTTTGCCTTCTGCCGCAGCTTTTGCTCCCTCGACGGCCGCATCGAGCTCACCGACAAGCTCAGCGGCCTCGTCTTCCTTGGCAAACAGCTTGCCGTAGGCTTCCAGCCGCGCACGACCCTGGCCCACGACATCTTCCCAGATCGTCATGTCGACGGTCGGAGCGATCTGTGAAAGCGGCTCCACCTGCGCCTGTGACCGGCCGCCAGCGACAATCAGGTCCGGGCCAAGGCTCGCGATGGCCTCGAAATCGGGCTCAAACAGGCTGCCAACCGGCTGAGCCGAGGCAAACACATCGGCCAGGTAGGCCGGCGGGGTGAACTGCGGCACTGCGGCAATGGCAACGCCCAAGGCGGAGAGCGAGTCGATTGCGGCGATATCGAGTACAACCACCTTCTCAGGCGCCTGCGGAACACTGACCGGGCCTGCATAGGTCTCGATTTCGACGGTTTGCGCAGCCAGCGCGGCGGGGGTCAGAGCCAGTGCAGCCAATGTGGCGAGGCGATTCATCGGGGTCTCCTGGAGTTCGGAATCGGGCTGGACAATCCCGATGGATTTCATCAGGATTATTTCCGACAGAAAAACTCAGAGACAAGCAAGATGCAAGAGCAACTCCACGACACCGGCAGATTTGCCACCCAAAGCGCAAGCAAGTACCTGCAACAGCTCTGCAAACACTTCGGCCACAAGATCGACGTTCGCTACGATGCAAGTTCGGGCGAATGTGCCCTGCCTGTCGGCCCCGCCAAGCTGCGCGCCGAAGATGATGCGCTCGTGGTCGAGGTGACCGCACCAAGCGAAGAGGGGCTAACCCGCGCGCGCGCCGTGATCGACAACCACCTCGTGCGTTTTGCCTTCCGCGAAAACTTCGAAACGATGGATTGGGAAGGGCTCGCCGCCGCTTCCTGATCCATAAAGGCGGAGCCAATTCCGCCGACACTCAAAAAGCCAGCCTCCGGCGCCTCCCGGCGTGTTCCGTGCCAGCTCAAGAAACCACCACGAACCCCGGGACACCCGACTATGAAAACGACCATGAAGGCCGCCCTGCTGGCCTCTTCTTCCATTCTGGCCGCCAGCATCGCCGCCGCGCAGGATGTGATCGACCTTGAAGCTATCCGCGTTGAATCCGACGCCGCGCAAGACACCCTCGGCAACGTCGAAATTTCTGCCGAAGAGATCGAAGAGCGGAACGCCGCAAGCACCGATGAGCTCTTTGCCGGGCAATCCGAAATCCTCGCAACCGGCGGCTCGGTGATTGCGCAAAAGGTTCTGGTCCACGGCCTCGAAGAGAGCAACCTCGCCGTCACCATCGATGGCGCTCGGCAGAACAAGGGTGCCTTCCACCACACCGGCAACGTGCCGATTGATCCCTTCCTGCTGAAGAGCGTGAAGGTCAGCTCCGGCCTTGCCCCAGCCGATGCTGGCCCCGGCGCCCTCGCCGGCATCCTCGCCTACGAAACCAAAGATGCCCGGGACCTACTCGAGCCTGGCCAGACCATTGGCGGCTTCACCGGCCTGACCTTCGGCTCCAACGGTGGCACCTTCCGTCGATCGGCGGCGCTATACGGTGCCCAAAGCGGCTTCGAGTATCTGCTCGCCTATTCCCGCCAAACAGGCGACGACTACGAGAATGGTGATGGTGATGTGATCGGCGGAACCGAGCCCGACCTTACCGACTATTTTGCCAAGGTCGCCTACACCACAGATGCTGGCAAGCGCTTCGAGTTCTCCGCCGAGCAGATCTCCGATCAGGGTCTGCGGCCCTTCCAAGGCGGCTTCCCGCGCCCGGACTTTGAGGATGTGCCGGGCCGTGGCACCACCTACCTCGTGGCGGTGACGGAGCGCACCAGCTACAGCTTCACCTATACCGATGAGAACCCGCAGGGCATCTGGGCTCCGACTATCCAGCTTGCCTGGAACGAGCAGCTTGTCGATGCCGAGAGCGCACAGGGCCGCAACCGCAGCCTTTCGGGCAAGGCGGAGAACAGGTTTGCGCTAGGCAGCGGCGTGCTGACCGCGGGCGTGGACTTCTTCCACGAGACCGCCACCAACACCGGCACGGCAGCTGATGCAGGTGAAGAAGAGCTTTCCAACATCGGCCTTTATGCCCAGATGCGGCAGGACGTGAGCAACCGCGTGTCGCTCTCCTACGGCGTGCGCCTCGACAGCCAGACCTACACCGGCGCCACCGGTGAGGAGTGGTCGTCTTCGGGCGTCAGCGTGAATGCGGCAGCAGACGTGCTACTGACCGACCGGCTCACTCTGAACGTCGGCGCAGCGTCGGTGTGGGGCGGCTACGAACTGAACGAGGCGGCCTTGATCGGTCTGCGCTCGGCCCCGGTGTACGGTGACCAGATCACCAGCCGGTCCACCAACTTCCGCATCGGCTTGCGCTACGAGCAGGGTCCGTGGCAGGCGGGCTTTGCCCTGTTCCACACCAACATCAAGGACGCCAACGATCCCTTCACCACCACGGGGGAAGCGGCGGCCTATGATGTGACCTCGCAGGGCTTTGACGCCAAGCTGCGGTACACTGGCACTCAGGGCTACATCGAGGGCAACTGGACCTATGCCGACGTGCAGATTGATGAAGGCCCCGTTTCGACAACGTCTTACTACGTGGGTCGCCCCGTGGGCCATATCATCGGCCTCTCCGGCGCGTGGGACGTGAACGAGCAGTGGACCCTTGGCGGCACCGCCGAGATCGCGCTGGAAGTCGATGAAGTGCCTGCGGGTTATGCGCCGCTCGACAGCTACGAGGTCGTGAACCTCTGGGCCAAATGGACTCCTCCCAGCTACGATAACCTCACCGTCCGCTTCGACGTGAAGAACGTGTTCGACACGACCTATTCCGGGCGCGGCAACGATGGTGTCGGCTTCTCCGCCGTGGAACCGATCACCGAGCCGGGCCGGACGTTCCTGATCTCGGCGAACATGAAGTTCTGACCTGATCTGCAGAAAATTCCCGAAGGCGGCACGCTCGCCTTCGGGACGCTGCGCAAACGCGTATACCTCAGGTAGGAAGCTTGTACACCCGGCACCAAAACGGCCGGCCTTAACCGACTGTTAACCAAGCTTCTGCATATCCTCGTGATCTCCGGCACGTGCCGGGCATGCAACTCGCTGCGAGGATTTAGGATGGTTTCACAGGCCCCGGCCCGCCCGCTGAAAATTCTCGTGCTCGGAATCAACTACGCGCCCGAGATCATTTCGACCGCAGTTTACAACACCGACCTCGCCGAGGGCATGGCAAGCCGCGGCGCCGAGGTGCGAGTGGTCGCGGCCAAGCCCTATTATCCAGAGTGGTGTGTGCGGAAAGGCTGGCGCGGTCCATTCTGGCGCAATCGGCGCTCCGAAACCGGCGTAAAGATCACTCATTGCCCGCTCTACGTGCCCGCCAACCCCACCGGCCTCAAGCGCATCCTGCACCATGCCAGCTTTGCCCTTACCGCCCTGCCCATAGCCCTCTGGCGCGGGCTGGTCTGGCGCCCCGATATCGTATTCGTCGTCGCGCCCTCATTGATATCCGCTCCTGTAGGTTGGCTGGCAGCCCGGCTTGCTGGTGCCAAGGCATGGCTCCACATTCAGGACTTCGAGGTCGAGGCCGCTTTTGCAACAGGCCTGCTGAAGCCCGAAAGCCGCATCGCCCGAGCAGCCCGGGCCTTTGAGACCTGGGTGCTGCGCCGCTTTGACCGGGTCAGCACGATCTCGGCACCGATGGTCGCCAAGCTTCGCAAGAAACATGTGCCGCAAGAGCGCGTCTGCGAGCTTCGCAACTGGGCGAATCTCGAGAACGTCAAACCGCTTGAGGGGCCATCGCCGATGCGCGCCGAACTGGGCATCCACACGCCTCACGTTGTGCTCTACTCCGGCAACCTCGCCAACAAGCAGGGACTTGAGATCATTCCCGACATTGCCCGACGCCTCGACCATCGCCGCGATGTAACGTTCGTTGTCTGCGGCGATGGACCAATGAGGCCACGGTTAGAGGATATGTCTCGCGACCTTCCTAGCGTCCGTTTTCTGCCGCTCCAGCCCATTGAGCGGCTGGGCGAATTGCTGGGCATGGCTGACATTCACTTGCTGCCTCAGATCGCCAGCGCGGCCGATCTCGTCTTGCCATCGAAACTGACCAATATGCTCGCCTCAGGCCGCCCGGTTCTGGCCACTACCGAGGCGGGCACAGCTCTTGCCGATGAGGTCGAGGGCGCCGGATTGGTGACTCGCCCGGGTGACGGAGTGGCCGCCGCCGAAGCACTGTCCGCTTTGCTGGACGACCCTGAGCGCCGGGCCGCCCTTGGCGTCAGAGCCCGCACCCTTGCGATGGAGAGATGGGATGCCTCGCGCACGCTCGACGAGCTCAAAGCGGCCTTTGAGCTACTTTGCAGTGAAGGTCGGACAACTCCGCATGAAACACCGCCTGCGGCCCCAACTCGCACCGACATTGCTTTGAATACCCGCTTCCGGCTCAACCCAAAGGCCTTTCACCAACTGGACCGCTGAGCACTTCAGGGATCGCGCTGGTGCTCCGCAACCAAGCGGCCCGGCGGAGCTGGCATGCGGCCGAAGCGCGACGCAACGAGAGCCTGATATGCCTGATAAAGCAGAAATGCCCAAACCAGCGGCCTCACAGGAAAGTCCGCCGAGTAGCGGGGGATCTCCGCAAAAAGCGCCAGCGTCAGCAGATATAGCGTGGCGACCTTTGCCGAGTCAGGAAAGACTGTCGCCGTTTTCTGCATACAGCCCACGAACCAGCCCCACAGCATCATCCCGAAAATGACCCCCGGCAGCCCGAAATCGGCATAAAAATCAGTGACGATATTGGACCCCACGCCCCACCCGGCTGTCGGCTCCAGCATCTCGCTCTTGAGGAGTTTGGACGTGGTGTCAAAGGTCAGCGAGTCACCGAAGACCACACCGCGCAAAAGCGGCACCACCCCCATGAACCCTACCAACTTGTAGAGGCCGTATCCGTAGTCCACCTTCTCCGGCACCACCTCGAAAGTGGCGCGAAGCCCGATGGTGGTGATGTTGAAGCTGTTGTCATCCCCCGCCGAGATTGCGTTGCCGCTGAGGCTCACCGCCAGCGCGTCCTTCAGCGGCATGGTCTGGGTCATCCGCAAAACCTCGATCGACTGATACAAGACCAACGCGCCAATCAGGAAGGCCAACAGGTGGAGACGGGTCGCGCGCCAGACGTATGTAAACAGGCCACCCACGATGAATATCCCGAAGAGCATGAAGCTGTTGCGATCGCCCGCCAGCAGGATCCGCGTGATCCAAAGCAGATTGACCCCCATCGCCAGCAGCAGGCCTGGCGGCAATGGCTTGCGCTGTGCCAGCCTGAAAATGAACTCGCCCGTGCCAACCATCGCCAGCAACAGGATGATCAGGTAGATGCCCTCTGCAATCTGCCCGCCCGAGGAAGTGCCGGTGTAGCGCCCCTCGCTGGCTGCCCGGAATCCTAAAGCGAAATAGACAGCGATCAGCACCAGTTGGAGAGTCAGGCAGAAGGCCGGAAGCGACGTGCTTGGCGTACGCTTGCCCGAAACCCGAAGCGCCCGCCCCCGCAGCCCCGCGTCGACCCCAAAGTCGAACGCCAGCACCCCGATGGTGGCCGCGATGACTGCTAGGTTTGCGTGCTCCACGTAGGTACGGCGCAGAAAGATGCTGCGGTTCATATCTGTGAGACCGAGCAGGTAGAGCTGGTAGGGATAGTAGAACAGCAGGAAGTAGAAGAAGAAAAACAAAAGCTTCGGCGTCATGAACGTCGGCAGGCCGGGGCGTACTATGGCAGGCATCAGAAGCGCCCGGCCGACCAGCGTGTAGAAGGCTGCGAAGCAACCTGCGAGCACCAGCGAAGAAGCCCCTGGCGGCGCGCCGCAGAACAACGCGGTCAGAAGCGAGATGAGGCACAATTCGGCAAAGTTGAAGTGGGTCAGCCTCATCCGCACCTCAACTCCGCTGTGGCATCAGTTTTGCGCGGGTGAGCGGCGTTAGCATGAGCCAGCCTGCCACCGCCGCAAGGCAGAGTACGGGTGGAAGCGCGGCGATCACCCACACGCTCCGGGGCACCAGTGGCGCAAGGAGCACGCTCAACGCAAGCGCTCCAGCCGCGATCAGAAGGCTACGGCGCGGAAGGGCGCTTGACGGCCCCAGCAAGCGGCGCACCATCACCGCGAACCCCAGCCACATCGGAAGCCGAGCAACCATGATGGCCCCGATCATGACCCATGGCGCACCCGTCAACGCAAGCGCGACCCCGCCGAAGAGAAGGGAAAGCAGCATGCTTGCCGCACCAAGCAGGACTTTCGGCCTGAGCTT
Organism: Vannielia sp. SX4; assembly: GCF_052828525.1. Next base: position 925,283 of record NZ_CM128247.1, on the reverse strand, counting down.
CAGCCCCGCGTCCTGGATCTGCCCATCGCATCGGCAAAGCGCCAGCTGAACAAAGGCGAGGCTCATGGCAATGGTCAGCGGCTGACCCATAAAAACCTCCGGGTCGGCCCAAAGGCCCACGAAGGACTCGTTGAAGAGGATCATGAGGCACGCCAGCACCGTGGCGATGGCCGCCACGATCTCCCGAGTTTCTCTCGCCCGCGCTGCCGACTGTGCAATCTCACCTTGCCCCAGCAGACGTCCCAGACCGGGCATCATCGCGCTTGCGGTCATCAGGCAGGCGGCCAGCGCGAACTGAAGGACGAACGAGGTGAAGACCCAGACCGTGACCGCAGTTGCGCCAAGGATCGCGCCCAGAAGCAAAATCTCCGTCGCGAGCATGAGGCGTGCCACCAGCGCCCAACCCAGCACCCAACCGCCGAACCGCGCCAGTTCACCTGCCTCTCCCGGTTCCGGGCGGCTTGCGCCAAACCACGGCAGCGAAGCGCGCGCCACCAGCCACGTCAGCGCACCGTTAAGCACAGTCGCCGCAAGCACAACGGCCGCGAGCCCTACCAGCCCGCCAGCGTCGCTGAGTGCGACGATCACCAGTGCCGCGTTCGACAACGGCAGCAGCAACGTGGTCACCAGCATTGAGCGGTAACCAAGGTTGCTGCCCACTAGAGCCGCATCCGGAATACCTGAAAGGCCACGCGCCACCACGTTCAGCCCAAGCACCGCCCCCATCAACATCAGCGCCAAGCCGAGATGTTCCGGCACATCCGCGATCAGGACCGGCAGCATCAATACGAGGCCCAACTGAATCAAAAGGAGCGCCGGCAACCACAGGAACCAGACCCTGAGCGCCGATCCGACCATCCGCCTCAGCCCTGCCGGGTCCGTCTCTCTACCGCGGTGAGCAAACACCCATTTCAAAGCCTGCGTCGCCTGCCCGTCCGCCACGGCTCCAACGTCAAAAAGCCGCTGAGCTGCTTTCCATATCCCGAAGGCGACAGGGCCAAGCGCCCCTGCGAGAAGCGGGTTTGCCACGAGGCCGACCGCTGCCAGAACTGCGAAGTTGAGGTAGCTGGCCAGCGCATTGCGGCGCGCCGGGCTCACGATGCCGCTCCCCCACGGTTCAGCTGTGTGAGCGCCTCTTGGAGGGTCGCCTCGGCGGGATTTTCTGATGAGAGCTCGAAAGGGTTGGACATCCTGTTCCGGAGCTCCGCAAAACGCGCCGCATAGCCCTCGAGAAAAATCTGAAAGGTTTCGTCCGACAGGCCCTCCCCCCGTGAGCATTGCGCCGGTCGACGCAAAACTCTATCGCGGAGCAACTCGTCCGCCGCGGCTAGGAAAACCGCGCGACCACCTAGGCTCTCAAAGGCTGAAATGGTGCGTTGCACTGTTTCCGACTCGGGTTTGAATCGCCCTTCCTTCAGGCACATCGCAACCTGAAAGAGTGGACCCTGATCGAGCAGAAGATGTTTTGCAGGGCGATTTGCAGCGAGCTGTCCGCGCTGGACTAAATCCAGAAACACATGCAATTGCGCATGGTTGCGGAAGACCTGCCACCGTTCCTTCCCTCCATGCGGCCAGCCGCCCTCCGCAAGCGCGCGTGCGATGCCTCTCGCCGCCGCAACGGGATGCCTCCGGTAGGGCAGACCGGTCGCCGAATTGCCGAATTCGCGCGCCAGACCGCGCGTGAGCGTCGATTTGCCCGCCCCCGTGAGGCCCAGCACTTCGACGCGCAGAAAGGGCCGTGCAATCTCTTCCCACGCCCGGCGGAACACGCGAGCCTGCACCTCTTCGGGGCGCGTCTCGCCGGTGTCGAGCATCAGCATGTTCGCCGCGGACCACTCGGCCCGCCATACTTCGCCGGAACGCGCCATAAGCGTCGCCCGATCGTCATCGGGGCGGCGCCGGCAGGCAACTTCCGGGTCGAGGCGCAGAACGACCAGAAGATCGGCTGAGACCGTCTTTCGGTAGAGGCGCTGCTCCCAGGCCGCCAGCCTGCGGCGGAGTGGGGTGCGCGCATCCTCTATCCGTGGCCCATCCATGTGGGTGAATTCCGGCCGATGCAGGCGGTCGAGGATCACGATACGCCCGGCCGCCCGCGCTCGCTCCGCCCGGCGAGAAACACTGCGACGGTTAAAGGCCAGCGCTAGGCTGCGGAGGTCTTCCGACACTTCCGGCTGTCCCGCAGCTCTCAGGAGCTTGCCCAATGCGGCGAGCGTTACTCCCAGCAGAGATCGTCCCGGCCGCCCAAAGTGCAGGCTCTCCACGGCGAGGTGTTGTCCGAGCGCACGAGACAGGGCCGCTGAATTGGTGCTCTTTCCAGCGCCATCTCCGCCCACAAAGGCGATAACTCTCCCGCCCTGCCCGGCCGTCTTGCGGCCAGAGGAAGCGCCAGATAAACCGCCGCGAAGCCTATCTAACCGAGTTCGATTGACGCGCCAGATGCAAGCGAGCAAGGACCGCCACTCGCTTGCATCCCGCATTCCCGCGAGAGCCTGTTTAACCTCCCGCGCTGCAAGGCGAAGCTGCGCCCCGCGTCCTCGTTCCGCCACCTCTGCCAGCCTTCGGAAGCCACCTAGTGAGAACGGCAGGCCAGAACTAGACAAGCTCTCATCGAGGCCCTCCAATGCTCCCTGACGCTTCAACCAATCCAACTCGCGCGCCACACCTGCGCGCGTCTCAGAGCGATAGAGTGCTCGCAACTGGCGAATGGGAAACTCCGCCACCGCCCCAGTCGTTGCTGACTTCAGCAGCACGCGGATGACGAAGATCAAGAACTCCCGCTCCGGCCGCGGCAACCAAATCGGCCCCGCGCGGCGGCGCCCTTCCAGATACCAATCGACCAGCGGTAAGGTGTAGTTCTTGTGGTAGTCGTACCCCAGCGTCAGCCCGGAATGCAGGTGCAGGTGGATCAACTGACCCGCCTCGGCATCCATCGTGAAGTAGTGCAGCATATTGCGCTGCCATCCGTCCTTCTCCGAGATGCCCTGCACGTAGCCAAGCTCTGAAATCAGCGCCTTGGCCTTAGTCTGGTCCGTCGGGCGCACCAGCAGATCAAGGTCGTCACGGCCCGAGAGCGCCCTGTCGATGTTGTTGTTGCTCTTCCAGTGAACGTATCGAATGTCGGCAGTGTCTAGCGCGGAGAGCAGCCGCGAGATTTGCGGCAACACGATATGAACCGCGCCACTATCCATGCACTCGGTCTTCAGTTTGAGCAGTCGGCGCCATGGTTTGGCGGCAAAACAGACTTAACGCGTGGCGTGCGGTTGTATGGCGATCGCGGAAGTCAGCATGAACCGCTGCACGGTCAAAATCCGTCGGCTTCCGACGGGCGCCTAGCCATTCATGGAACGCGGCACAAAAGTCGGCCTCCGGTGGCATCAAGTGCCCAATCCCTGCGATCTGAGACCTGATCGTTCCGCGATCCCGCGCGACCACCGTGACGCCATGTGCCATGGCCTCGAAGACCACCATCGGCTCGGCTTCATTAAGGTAGCTCGTCGCGAAGACGAACACATCGATCCCCTCGAAGAACGAGGACTTCGCAGCGCCGTAGACCGGCCCGAGCAAGCGAGCGCGACCCGCAGCAACAGCCGGGTGCGCCCTCAGTACCCGCGCGAAGTCTTGGTCAGCGACCGGCCCAGCCAGGTCGGCCTCAACCGAAATGCCCTTTGCATGCAGGTGCTCCACAAGATCCAGAAGCGTCACCGCGCCCTTCTCCGCCGAAAGGTTGGACAGCAACCCAAGCCGGAGCCGCGCGCCCTCCCGCGGCACCGCAACAACGTCGGCCACAGGCGAAACGAAGGCCGCATTGCTGATCACGCTGGCCCGTGCCGCTGGCCCATAGCGCGCCTCAAACGCCGCGCGCATGTCGCTTGACAGGAACACGTGGCGCATCTGGTCCAGCGGCGGTCGTGTGAGCCACCACATCAAGCGAGAAGGGGCATTGATATAAGCGTAGCTGTGATGGTGGCACGTCACTTCGTAACCCACGGCACGCGCAAGGCGGGCAAGAGCCAGCGTGAAGAGCAGGCCGCGCCCACCTTCACAGGGGATATAGGCCCGCCGCGCACCGCGCCGCCGAGCCACAACCAAGGCGAACATGGCGACAAGGCACCGCAATATCCGCGACGCCCCTTTCAGGCCGGCCCGCGATGATAAGGGCGCCAGGTTGACCCGCTGCACCTCGCCCTGCTGCTCCAACGCATCGGCCATGGCCTCGGTAACAGCGCTGAACCCATGCACCGGCGGAGGGAACTGGCCGATCGCCAGAAGAGGCCCGCCGCGACCGTTCATGCGCCCGCTCCCCCAGCCTCAGGCCTTTGCCGAACCCACCGAGCAGGCTGCCCTGCATAGATGCCGCCGCCCTCCAGCGGCGTCAGCACCAGTGACCGTGCGCCGACGACAGCACCATCGCCGATACTCACCCCGGGGCCAACAAAAGCGCCTGCCGCAATCCAGACTTCCGAACCAATTTCGACCGGTGCGTTGGCGTAGGCAAAGTCCAAGCGCGCGGGCTCATGCGAGCCAGTGCAGATGTAGCAATCCTGCGAAATGCACGCGTTGTCGCCAACCGTGATGCTCTCCAGCGAGTAAAGCTCCGCCCGGTCCCCGATCCAGCAATTCGCCCCCAATCGGACCTTCCAAGGATAGGTCACCCGCGCCGAGGGGCGTATGAGGCATCCCGGCCCGACCTTTGCGCCGAATGCCCGCCACCAGAAGGCGCGCCAGCCGTACATGAACTGGGGAGAGCTTTGCACCAGCACGGCCTGAACCAGCCACCAAAGCTGCACGACAAATGCCGATCGGCCACGAGAGCCGGGGGGCAGGCAAAAGCTGCTAAGATCCTGATACCGCGCCAAGACGTACCGTTCCAATCATCCCAGTCTGGACACTCGCCATCAGGTTGTGCCCAGACTTCTTTGGTAGTCCCATCATACGCTTCGGGCAAGTGCGACGGCCTTGACTCGTCAGGCCTTGTCGACCCGCAAATCGGCATCTTCCATGCGGCTTTTCCAGTCTTGCGCCCGCTCGCTGAGCCGCCCGACGACCTGCGCGGGGTTGCCGGCAATGATGCTATCAGGCTCAACCTTGCCGCGAACCACTGACCCCGCCGCCACAACCACATCATCCCCGAGCACGGTGCCCGGAAGCAGGATCGCCCCCATCCCGACGAAGACATTGTCGCCGAGCGTGATGGGCCGGATGAAGGCAATGTCCGTTTCCGGCGCCTCGCCGATCGCCCTCAAACCAGCGGTAAGCGAATAGTCGTGCGTCAACAGAATGGCCCGCTGTGAGATCACGACCCGGTCTCCAAGCGTGATCTGGTCGAAATCGTCGAACTTGGCGTCGAGCGCGATATAGCGAGGGCAGCCAGTCATCCTTTGGCCCATCGCGCGGAGCAGCGGCAGGTAGGCCCGCATGCAAAGCCGCGCCGAGAACGGCTCAATTGGGCGGAGTAAGAACCGGGCCGCGTGAAAACCAAGGCGCGAAAGTGAGCGGCGAAGTGGGATCATCCTGCGACCTCCATGAAATGCCATTTGTAGCAAGTCGCCACTGCCATTCCGGTGAAGGCTGCGACCTTGGCCTGCGCATAGGTAAGGGGCGACCTATCTTCCACCGGTAGAGCCTCACCGATGACCCGAGCGACCTCCGATGGCGCAGCGTCGGGCGCCACGTAGAATGGGTATTCAGGCCCAAGGAGCGCCACGTGCTCGTCGATCCGAGACGCGACGATAAGGTTGCCGAGGCTGATGTTCTCGATCAACGCGTTAGGCGTGCCTTCGTGCCTGCTGAGCGTCACGTAGACGGGGTCGCGCTGGTATATCGGCAATATGTCAGGCTGGTGCCCTTCCAGATCCACGCGCCCCGCGCCGCCAGCCTGCTCCACAATTTCCGACACCGCCTCACGCTCACTTCCGTCGCCCAGAATGCGAAAGCGGGCCGGGCTGCCCTGCGCGGCCAAGACGAAGGCCTGAGCAAGCTGGCGCACATTTTTTTGTGGCTCGAGACGACCGGCAAACACCACCTCGCGCTGCGACGTGCCAGCAGAGTTGGCGGTCAGCCCAGCAGCAAGATTGATGTTCGGCACCACGTGCAGCGCCGCAGCGTTGATCCCGCTTGCGAGCCAGTACCGGCGCCCGGCCTCGGAGTTGCAAAGGATACGCCGCGCCCCACGCGCCAATCTGCGCCGCAGCCTGTAACGCCAATTCGGAGGGTAGTGGCTGTCACGCTCCGTCATGACCCATGGCACGTGCCGGCCAGTGACGCCAAGCAGAGACGTGCTCAGGGCAGCGAGCACATCGCTTCCATGGAGCCAACTGCACACCACATCCGGCCGTAACTCGCGCAATCGTTTCGCCATGCGGAATATGTTGCGGGGATCATAAACTGAGCCGCCAGGAAGCCGCACCGCTCTAATCCTGTCTTGCCTCAGGGCCGCAAAATTCTCGCCCTCCTGAAAGTAGATCAACTGCACTTCGATGTCGGGGTCGAGAGCCAGTGCGTTCATCAGGGCGACGCATTGCTTTTGCGCGCCGCCCTGACCGAAGCTGTTTATGGCGAAGCACAGGCGCATTCCGTCCACCATCCCGACAGGGCGAACCCTGTCTTCTGCGCCCGCAAGTGTTCGGCAGGCGATGCATTTCATCTCAGGGTAGTGAGCGTGTTTTACGGAACAAAGGCAAGCGTCGTGCAAATCGGCTTCATCCGAGCCTCGCCGAAAAAATCCGTCGCGGCTCGGAGAATGCCTCAAACGATCTGGCTGAAACTCACGTCATCGAAGGCCACGTTCCCCCCGGCGCTGCCCACTCCAACGCCAAAGAGCGTCCGGTCGGTCCAAGCCGCGCAACTCACGCCCTCAAGCCCCGGCACGGCCGTTCCATTGCGCAGGACAGTCACCGCTTGCCCCACCAGTTCCACGCGGACCGTATCGCCGTCAGCCCAGGCCCCACCCGTTCCGGTAGCAATAACGGTCTTCGCGTTCGCAACGATGGATTGCAGCTCGATCTGGCCGCCCTGAACAGTCAGCCGCAACAGGTTAGTCTGGTTCGTGGCTCGCAGCGCAATGTAGCCGCCGATCACGAGACTGCCCGAGACTGTCACCTCAAAGGCTCCATCCGGCGCGCCCGCCTCCGCCACGAGGTAATGCGAGCCGCCCGCCACAGTAGTATTCGCCAGCTTGTTTCCGGCGAGCAGCCACGCGCCGCCGCTACCAAGCGCCTGCCATGTCTTAGGCACTGCGCCTTCGGTCTCGACTGGCGGGCCATCGGCCCGCGTGAAACTGTCGGTGAAGCCAAGATCATCCACGGCCGTCAGGCTGACTTCCCCGGTGGCCTCCGTGGCCGCAAATCGATCATGCGGCACGAAACTCGCGGTGAAGCCATGCTGGCCGCTAGCGATGCCCGCAATCACCGTGCTGGCCAAGCCACCCGCAACAACCTCCGTGGCAACCGGCAGCCCCGCCTCGTAGAAAGTCACACTGCCGGGCTGGCCGGTAGAAACCTCCGCCGTCAACGCCACGTCGTTCCCGGTCTTCACGAATGCGCCGGAGGGGCCGGTCAGCGTGAGCGACACAGCCTCACGTGCCGCCATCGCCGCAGCGACCGTGGCCTGTGCCTGACCAATTGAAAACCCTCCCGCAATAGCCCGCGCCAGCGCCACATGGCCCTGCGCATTGGGATGAACGCCCTCCGGCAAGGTCAGTTCGGGACCGATGACGTTGAGCGTATCCACGAAGGCTCGCCCCGCACTCGCGGCAGCCGCCGCAACCTCGGCGTTGACGGAGGAAAAACCCGGTTGAGCGGGCCCGCTTACGGCAACAAACGGCACATCCGACAGACCGGCAAGTGCGCTCTCCACTGCCGCCTGAATGCCGCTTTCCCCGTCATCATTCCTCGACCCTGCGCAGATCAGCGCCATAACACCCGAACCAAGGATCTCCGGCAGCCGCCCGCCGAAGGCATTGGCAGACCCGGCATTCACCCAGCCGGTTCCCCCAACCGCGAAGTTGACGATCCGATCCGCCCCAAGCAGCCGCGCGATGAAGTATCCCGCCGTTTCCAGCCCGCTGGCGCCGCCCACGCTATACCCCGCGCCGCGAAAGAAACTGTCCCCCAACACGCCGACCGGGCGCGCCACAGGCGCGGCGGGTCGGGTCAGCCCCTGCCCCGATGGCACGATCACGCCGTTCAGGCTGGAGACGGTCTCCATCTCCAACGTGATGTGCCGCGCCCGCGCAGTCGGAAAGGCAACCCGCACGTAATGGATCGCGTTGGGGGTGGTCGCATGCCGCTCAAGGTGCAGGCTGTGCAACTTGCCGTCCACCACCACCCGCAGCCCAAGGTCATAACCCGAAGCCGGCACATAAACCTTTGCCTCGAACACATCGTTCGCCGCATCAGTGACAAACTCGAGGTTGCAGTAATAAGTGATCCCAAGCGTGGACAGCCCCGCCGCGATCCGGCCCGAGCCGGTCTTTCGCACGTCGAGGCACCCATCGTAGCGATAGTGCGGATCGCCGTGAAAATCGGCTGAGCAATCTACCAGCGTCCCGGCCAGCGTTTGCGCCGTGCCTATGCTGATGCTGGGCATATCCTCGGGCGCGAGATTGGCGAGCAGGCCCTCGAGTGAAAGTGACCGCCCCCGCCGCAGGCGCAGGCTCGGCGTCTGTGTGAGATCAAGGGTGAATCCGGTCATGCTTAGACCACGAAGCCATGAATGCCCGTCGCAGTGGTGCCCGTGGCCTGCACCCGCCGCACGCCCACCGGCAGCATCGACTGGTCGGCCACTGCAACTGTCCGCGTCGCCCCGGCCTGCGTGACGATCACGAGGTCTCCCCCAGTCTCGATATAAAGCGCCACGCAAACGGCGGACAGGTTGGTGCTGTCCGACGGTGTGACCGGAATGATATCGGTCGCGGGGCCGGAGAGGCTGGGCGTGCGGTTCTTGAACGGATCGTGCATGGAGGCGGGCTCTCTGTGGTTGAATCTGCGGAAATCGTCGCGCCGGTTCGCGCCGGTCGGCATTCGTGCCGGTCGACCCTAAGCGAGCTTCCTTTACGAATGCCGAGACCACCGAACGGCGGGCCGCATCCGTCACCGAGCCGCCAAACCCCGCCTTTCCCTTGCAACCACCCCCTCAGCCGTTACACCAAGGGCCAGCATGACAGGTGAGGAGAGCAGACCGATGGCCAAGCAGCTGCTGTTTTATGAAACCCCAGCCGCGGTGAACCCCGCGCGGCACGGCAAGACGCTTGTAAAGGACACCGGCGATTTCAGCTTTGCCGCCGGGGTCAACTCAGTGCCCATCGCCGCCGCCGAATTCGCGCTCTGCGCTGCCGAGTATCCTATTGTGTTTGCGGGCGATCCGAAGGCCCCCGTTCCCTCGGTGATCCTCGGTCTGGACGGGTCACGCAATGCCTTCATCGGCAAAAAGGGCAATTGGCTGGGCAGCTACGTTCCGGCCTACATCCGCCGCTACCCCTTTGTCCTGTCGCAGCAGGACAAGACCGGCACCCAGACCCTGCACATCGATGACAGCGCCGCTTGTCTTGTGACCAAGGGCAAGGGCGAGGCACTGTTCGATGCTGGCGGCAAGCCAACGCCCTACCTCGAAGGCGTGCTGAAGTTTCAGCAGGATTATCAGGCCCAGCACCAGCGCACCCAGGCCTACGCCCAGCGCCTCGCGGACCTCGAGTTGCTCAAGCCGATGCAGGCCAATTACACCACGCCCTCCGGGGAGAAGCGCACGCTTCAGGGTTTCTTCACCGTCGATCGTGAAAAGCTGAAAGGCCTTGAGGATGATGCGGCACTCCAGATGTTCCGTACTGATGAGCTGGAATGCACGTTCCTCCACCTCGCCTCGGCCCGGAACTTCAAGGCGCTCGCAGATCGGGTAAGCGAGGCCGCAAAGGCTGCGTGACCTCAGGGCCGCGCGTATCTGACATAGGCAAACCGGCGGGCATCAGGCGACCATGACGGCACGTTGATGCTGCCCTGCCCGCCGAAGAAGGCGCAGAGCGTCTTCGGCGCTCCGCCGCCCGCGGGCATAAGCCTCAGCTCGACCTCACGGCCAAACGGGTGCCCTTCTGTGCCAGGCGGGTAGGCGAGATAGAGCACGTGCTCACCATTCGGCGAAGGGTGCGGAAACCAGTCCACGCTGTCACCGCCCGTCATCTCCTCGGGGTCTTCACCACCCGGCCCCATGCGCCAAAGGTTCATCTGCCCCCCCCTGTCGGAGTTGAACCAGATATGGCGGCCGTCGGGGGTATAGTCCGGCCCGTCATAATGCCCACCACCGGCGATCAGCACCGTCTCGTCGCCCCCGGCTTCAGGGATCGTGGCAATGCCGAAAACCCCGTCACGGCGGCAGGTGTAGGCCAGCCGTTCGCCATCGGGCGACCAGCCGTGCCACCAACTCGGCGTCTGCATCGTGATCCGTTCCGGCACACCGCCGCCCGCAGGCAGGGTGTAGATGCAAGACGCACCGGCTTCGCTGCTGTCTGAAATCGCGAGCCATTTACCGTCCGGAGAGAGCCCGTGATCGTTGTTCAGGCCATCGTGCAGGCCGGTGTCTATCAATTCCAAACCAGGTGCATCGAGCGGCACACGATAGAGACGCCCGTCTGCGTTGACGATCAGCGCATCCCCCGCCCAGTTCGGCGCCTCGATGTGCCGGTCGGTCTCTAGCAGCGTTTGGCTCTCGCCGGTCTCAAGGTCAAAGATTTCAAGCGCAGCAAACATCAGGTCGGGTCGTAGCTGAATCGGGTGAAATCGGCGGTGCGGCCCTGCCCGGTGATGTCGAAGCACATCATTCCCACGAAGGCCCCGGTGAACGAGCCATGCTCGCCCCGCCCGCCCTCGTCAGAAATCACGCTGGCATCCAGTTCCGGTCCGAACGGCTGCCAGTTGCCGCTACCCTGCCGATAGATGAATTGCTGCTTGGCGTGGTCGACTTCAACCGCCAGTTCCACCGGCCCCTCGGCCAAGGCCACCGGCTTGGCCGGAAACTGCATCCGCCCATCTGGCCAGTCACCGGGGCAGGACATTAGCATCAGGCAACGTCCCAGTTCCTCCGTCCACGACACGGCGGCAAAGTGAAACTTGTACCGATTGTAATAGGTCGTCAGCCCGGCGGCCTGCTGGTATGTCGTCGGCTCGAACACCTCCAGAGTCGTCGCAGCGCGATACCGCAAATGCTCCTGCCGCCGCGCCACAAGGCTTTGCTCGAACCAGCTGCCAATGCTCTCCCGTCCGGTCAGCCTCAGCGCCTCGCCGGTCAGCGTGAACATCCGCTCCGGCTCCGGCGTGCGCAGCCATTGGAACTCGGGTGGAAGCTCATCCGAAAACTTCCGCTCCACGGCAACCGGCGCCCGCTGCTCCACATCAAACGGCGCTGGCACTTCCAGATGCGCCAGCGTGCCGCCGCCCTCGACATAAAGCCAGTCATCGCGCCATTCGCATTTCTCGATCCCCGTCTCCCGCCCAAGTGGCGAGAACCGCCCCGGCAGGGGCCGTGAACAGAGGAAGGTGTGATAGGTCTCGCCCTCGGGCGTCTCCACGATCTGCCCGTGCCCGGTGCGTTGCAGCGGCGCGTCCGGGTCGTCCTTGGCAGTCAGCAGATGGGTGTCGGGGTGCAGCTCATAGGGGCCGAACACATCGCGACTACGCGCCATCGTCACAGCGTGGCTATACCCCGTCCCACCTTCGGCCACGGTCAGGTAGTACCACCCGTTCCGCTTACTCAGGTGCGGCCCCTCAGTAAGCCCCAGCGCGGAGCCCTTGGAGATCACCTTGATCTCCCCCTTCAGCCCCTCCTCGGGATGCCACTCCTGGCAGAGGATGCCGTCAAACGCAGAGGTCTTCGGCTTGCCGCCGATGCTCTCGCTGATGTGGTTCCACTGAAGCACCAGCCAGTATTTCTTCCCGTCGTCATCATGAAACAGGGAAGGATCGAACCCGTGGCTGCTCACATAGACCGGTTCGCTCCACGGCCCTTCGATGGAGGGCGCGGTAACGATGTAATTGTGCGCATCCTTGAAGTTACCATCATACCGCTTCACGTCAGTATACACGAGCCAGAAAAGCCCGTCGGCGTAGCTAAGGCAGGGCGCCCAGATCCCGCAACTGTCGGGGTCGCCGCGCATATCCAGTTGGCTCGCACGCGAGAGCGGACGACAGGCCAGATCCCAGTTGACCAGGTCCTTGGAGCGGTGAATCTGCACGCCCGGATACCATTCGAAGGTCGAGGTCGCGATGAAATACTCATCGCCCACCCGGCAGATCGACGGGTCCGGGTTGAACCCCGGCAGGATCGGGTTGCGGATCATCGTTGCGCCGCCCCCTTGGTCTGCTCCGCCGACTGCGCCCAGAGGTTGATCGCCTCCTCGTCGGCGTATTCATCAATTTCCGCCAACTCGGCCTCCGTGAACTCGAGGTTCCCCACCGCCCCCACGCAATCCACCACCTGGCTCGGCTTGCTGGCCCCGATCAGTGCGGTGGTGATCCCGCCGCCCCGCAGCACCCATGCAATCGCCATCTGCGCCAGCGTCTGCCCGCGCCGCTCGGCAATCCCGTTCAGCGCCCGTATGTTCTCGATCGCCCTTTCGCTAAGCATCTCCGACCGCAGCGATTTCCCCTGCGTCGCCCGGCTGCCCTCGGGCATGCCATTCAGATACTTCGCTGTCAGCATCCCCTGCGCAAGCGGGGTAAAGGCAATCGACCCCACACCAAGCTCGGCCAAAGTGTCCTTCAGCCCGTCCCGCTCGACCCAGCGGTTGATCATGTTGTAACTCGGCTGGTGGATCAGGCAGGGCGTGCCGAGATCGCGCAGGATCGCCACCGCCTCCCGCGTCCGCTCCGAATTATACGAGGAAATCCCGGCATAAAGCGCCCGCCCTGACCGCACGATGTAATCCAGCGCGCCCATGGTCTCCTCCAGCGGCGTGTCCGGGTCGAAGCGGTGCGAATAGAAGATATCGACGTAATCCAGCCCCATACGCTTCAGCGACTGGTCGCAACTGGCCACCAAATATTTCCGGCTCCCCCACTCGCCATAAGGCCCCGGCCACATGCCGTATCCCGCCTTCGACGAGATAATCAGCTCATCCCGGTAGGGCGCAAAATCCGTTCGCAGGATCTCGCCAAACGCCTGCTCCGCCGCGCCGGGGCGAGGGCCGTAGTTATTGGCGAGGTCAAAATGGGTGATCCCGTGGTCGAAGGCCGTCCGGCATATCTCCCGCTTGGTCTCGTGCGGCGCGTCATCGCCGAAGTTGTGCCACAGTCCGAGCGACACGGCGGGCAGCTTCAGCCCCGAGCGTCCGCAGCGGCGATACACCATCCGCTCGTACCGGTCCTCCGCGGCGGAATAGACACTCATGCCAGCAGCGCCTTAGCTGCACCCGGCCCCAGGGCGGCAGGCCGCTCGCAGGTGGTCGCAATATCGAGCGCCCGCCCCTCTTCGCCCGCCTTGAGGATCGAAGTCATCACATCCACCACATGCGTCGCGAAGTCATCCGAGCAGCGGTGCGGGCGCCCCTCAAGAATGGCCTGCGCCATATCGGCCAGCCCCGCCGTGCGATAGTTCGCCCGCCCGTTGTCATTGGCCTTGGAGAACGGATGCGCCCACTCCCCGGAGATGTTGGTGAACACCCCCTTCTCCGTCACCCGCACCTCGCCGCCAAAGAAGTTGGGGTCTGGCACATGCAGTGTGCCTTCGGTGCCGTAAAGCTCCATGTTCGAATGCCCGTGCTGCCAGACATCCCACGACGCGATGAACGTCACCTGCGCCCCGGAGGCGAATTGCAGGATCGAGTGGATCGTCGTCGGCGTCTCCACCTTGATCTTCTCGCCATGGCGCGGCTGCGAGGTGATCGTGCGATACGCGTTCGCGCTCGAACTCATCGCCACCACCCGCTTCACCGGCCCGAGCAACTGCACGAGGTTGCTCACGTAATACGGCCCGATATCCAGTACCGGCCCGGCGCCGGGCTGGAAGAAGAAATCGGGGTTCGGGTGCCACATCTCCATGCCCGCGCTCTGAACAAAGCAGGTGCCGGAGGTCACACGCCCCACCGCCCCGCTGTCCACCAGATGCCGCGCCAACTGATGCGCCCCGCCGAGGAAGGTATCGGGCGCCGAGCCCACCCGCAGACCCTTCTCGCCCGCAATGGCCTTCAGTGCCTCGCCCTCTTCCAGCGTCAGCACAAAGGGCTTCTCCGAGTACACATGCTTGCCCGCCTCCAGCACGCGTTTCGACACCTCGAAATGCGCGTTCGGCACCGTCAGGTTCACCACCACGTCAACGTCATCCGCCGCCAGCAGCCCGTCGATGCTCTCCGCCCGCAGGCCAAACTCCTCGGCCCGCGCCTTGGCGGCCCCTTCGTTCAGGTCCGCGCAGGCGAGCATCTCGATGCCCTTGAAGAGCGGCGCGAGGCGCATGTAGGCGGCCGAGATGTTGCCGCAGCCGATCACGCCAATTCCAAGTGTGTCAGCCATGGCTCAAAACCCCTTCACGGCTTCGAGCGACCGCTGCGCAAAGCGGCGCGCGTCGTTGGGCTTGTCGTGTTCCATCACGAAGAGGTCCACCCCCGCGCCCTCCAACGCTGCCATCAGCCCCGGCCAATCCATCACACCGTGGCCCACATCGGCCCAGCCGTCCTCATCGGCGCACTCGCCCTCGGCGGCAATGTCCTTCACATGGGCTGTGGTGATCCGGTCCTTGTGGTCAGCGATCCACTTCAGCGGGTCGGCCCCGCCGCGCACCACCCATGCCACGTCCATCTCCCACTCGATCTCCGGCGCGAGGTCGAGCAGCACCTGCATCGGCAGGGTGCCATCCTCCAGCGCCATGAACTCCCAGTGATGGTTGTGCCAGCCAAAGCGCAGCCCCGCGCCCTGCACGCGCTTGCCCGCCTCGTTCAGCCGGTTGGCAAGGTCTTTCCAGGCCGCCAGATCAGCCCCGTTGCGGTATTCATCCGTCGGCGCCGGGCAGAACAACCGCTCCATGCCCAGCACCTTGGCCGCAGCGATGCTCTTGTCGAACCCTTCCTCGAACGATGCGAGCGGAAAGAAATGGCCCGAGGGCATCGCCAGCTGGTTGGCGTCCAGCAGCGCCTTGAAGCCGTGGGGGTCTTCATAGACGCCGCCAAAGCCTTCCACGTAGCTGTAGCCCAGCGAGGCCAGGTGGTTGAGCGTGTCTTCCCAGGCCCCGGCGTCGCGGGAGGAATAAAGCTGGTATGAGATCATCGTGATCGGTCCTGTCGTGGCGGCCTAGAGCCGGGTTTCGTTCGTCTTTTCAAAGAGGTGCGCGCGCTCGGGCGAAAAGCCGAGCGAAAGGGGCGCGCCGGGGGCGATCTCGGTCTGCCCGTCGATCCGCACCCACACATGCCGCCCCGCCACATCGCAGCGCAGCAGGGTGTCGGAGCCGAGCGGCTCCACAAGCTCCACGGTCGCCTCCACCTGGAAGGGCTTATGCGCAGCCACCTCGCCGCTGGCGATGTGCTCCGGTCGGATGCCAAGCCATGCCGCGCCATCCACGGCCCCGCCCTGCCACGCGTAGCCCTCCAGCGGGATCGCCAGCTCGCCTGAAAGGAAATTGCCACCCTGCACCTCGCCCTCAAAGAAATTCATCGTCGGCGAACCGATGAACTCCGCCACATACTTGTTGGCCGGACGGTTGTAGATGGCGTTGGGCGCGTCGAGCTGCATCACCGCTCCGCCCTTCATGATCGCGATCCGGTCCGCCAGCGTCATCGCCTCGATCTGGTCGTGGGTGACGTAGATCATCGTGTTGCCCAACGTCGCGTGCAGCTGCTTGACCTCCACCCGCAGATCGGCGCGCAGCTTAGCATCAAGGTTCGAGAGCGGCTCGTCGAAGAGGAACACATCCACGTCGCGCACCAGCGCCCGGCCAATCGCCACCCGCTGCCGCTGCCCGCCCGAAAGGGCCGAAGGCTTCCGGTCCAGCAGCGGCTCGATCTGCAGCACCTGCGCCGCGCGGTCGACCCGGCTCGCGATCTCGGCCTTGCTGACCCCTGCGTTCTTCAACCCAAAGCTCAGGTTCCCGCGCACGGTCATCTGCGGGTAAAGTGCGTAGCTCTGAAACACCATGCCGATGCCCCGCTTGCTCGGCTCCTCCCAAGTCACGTTCTTCCCGCCGATCCAGATCTGCCCGTCGGTCACGTCAAGCAGCCCGGCGATACAGTTGAGCAAGGTGGACTTGCCGCAACCCGAAGAGCCCAGCAGCACCAGGAACTCGCCCTGCTTTACGTCGAGGTTCAAATCCTGAAGCACCTTCACGGCGCCGAACGAAAGGTCGAGGTGTTTGATTTCGATTGAATGTTCCATGCCTCAGCCTTTGACCGCGCCCGCCGCGATGCCGCGCACGAAGAGTTTTCCGGAGATGAAGTAGATGACGAGGGGCACGAGGCCGGTGAGCAACGTCGCCGCCATGTTGACGTTGTATTCCTTCACGCCCTGCACCGAATTAACGATGTTGTTGAGCTGCACGGTCATCGGGTAGAGGTCGGGCTTGGTGTAGACCACGCCGAACAGGAAGTCGTTCCAGATGCCGGTGACTTGCAGGATCATCGCCACCACGAAAATCGGCAGGCTCATCGGCAGCATGATCTGGAAGTAAATCTGCCAAAACCCGGCCCCATCGACCCGCGCCGCCTTGAACAGCTCCTCGGGGAGCGAAGTGAAGTAGTTGCGGAAGAGCAGTGTGAGGATTGGCATGCCGAAAACGGAGTGCACCAGCACCAGCCCGGTGAGCGAGCCGTAGAGCCCGATCTCGCGCAGGATGATGACGATCGGGTAGAGCATCACTTGGTAGGGGATGAAGGCGCCGAAGATCAGGATGGTGAAGAATACGTCCGCGCCCTTGAACCGCCAGTTGGCGAGTGCGTAACCGTTCACCGATGCAATGAGGATCGACAGGATCACCGAAGGCACGGTGATCCGCACCGAGTTCCAGAACCCGCGGCTCAGCCCGTCGCAATTCAGACCGGTGCAAGCCTCCGCCCAAGCCTTCACCCACGGCTGAAATGTGATCTCAACCGGCGGCGCAAAGATGTTGCCCAGCCGGATCTCGGGCATCCCCTTCAGCGAGGTCACAACCATCACCCAGAGCGGCAGCAGGTAGTAGAGCGCCACCACGATCAGCGTGCCGTAGATGAAGATGTTGCGCCGCGAAAACCGGCGGCGCGGCTTGGGTCCGCGCGGCCCGTCGAGCGCGTCCGCGCCGACGCCAGCGACGTTGAGGATACCGGGGTCAGACACGCTTCTTCCCCCCGAATTCGAGATAGGCCCACGGGATGATGACCACCAGCACCGCAAGCAGCATCATCGTCGAGGCGGCAAAGCCCTGCCCAAGGTTCTGCCCCTGGAACATGTAGTCATAGACATATTTCGCCGGCACATCCGAGGCGATCCCCGGCCCGCCCCCGGTTTGCGCCACGATCAGGTCGTAGAGCCGCACGATACCGCTGGCTATGATGACGAGTGTCGTAATGAATACCGGCCGCATCATCGGAATGACGATAAAGATATAGGTCTTCCACATCGGGATGCCGTCGACCCGTGCGGCCTTCCAGATCTCCTGATCGATCCCGCGCAGCCCCGCGAGCATCAGGCACATCACAAGTCCCGTGCCCTGCCAAAGCCCGGCAATGAGCACGCCGTAGATGACGATATCCGCGTTATACAGCGGGTCGAAATCGAAGCTCTCCCACCCCATCGCCCGGATCACCGACTGAATGCCAAAGTCGGGGTTCAGCAGCCACTGCCAGACGAGGCCAGTCACGATGAAGCTCAGCGCGAAGGGGTAGAGCAGGATCGTCCGGAAGGTGTTCTCGAATCGGATCTTCTGGTCTAGCAACGCCGCCAGCACGAAGCCGATCACGAGACTGAACACCACCATGCAGGCGCCATAGATGAGCAGGTTCTCGATCGCCACGTTCCAGCGCTCCGTGCCCCAGAGCCGCTCGTACTGCTGGAACCCCACGAACTTCTCGCGCGGCAACAGCTTTGAATTGGTGAAGGAATAGACAACCGTCCAGATCGTGCCCCCGGTGAAGACCACGAGGGCCGTCAGCACCATCGGAATGGCAGCGATCTTGGCGTTGATGTTCCGAAAAAGCCCTAACGGGCGGGCCGCAGCCATGGCGCTCCCCTCTCGCGCTGGTAGGTCAGCCATGGAACCGGGCCACGCCTGTCAGCGCAGCCCAGCCCCTGGGTGGACGCGTGTCAGTCCTTGTTCTCGACGATGCTCACGAAGCGCGCCTGCGCGTCGTCGGCAGAGATTGACGGATCCTGGAAGAACTGAACGAAGAGGTCGTTCAACTGATTGTTGGTGTCTTCGGTGTTGAGCATGTTCACGTCGGGCATGGTCTTGCCGTCGGCGAGCAGCTGGAGGCCCTTTTTCATGCAGTCGTTGGCGCTGGCGAGGTCCACGTCACCGCGGATCGGAAGCGAGCCCTTCTTGAGGTTGAAGGCCACCTGCGTCTGCGGCTTCAAAAGGGTCGCGGCCAGCGCATCCTGCGCAGCCTCGATCTCGGCATCGCCGGTCTCGGGGAAGTAGAAGGCATCACCCCCAGTTGAAAGCACCTCGATCACACCAAGGCCCGGCAAGCAGGTGTAATCCTCACCGGCGACCTCACCGGCCACGGCAAACTCGCCCTGCGCCCAGTCGCCCATTATCTGGCCGCCTGCGGCATCGGTGATCACGAGGTTGGTGGCCTGGTTCCAGTCCTGCACGTTGGAGCCTTCGACCATGCCACGCATGTCTTCGGCCGCCTTGAACACCCGGGCCATCTCTTCGCCGCCCGCCAGTTCGGCGTCACCATCGCCGTAAACCTTTTGCAGCACGTCCGGCCCGGCCAGCGTGGCCATCAGCACGTTGAATGCGCCCGAGCTTTGCCAGGGCTGCCCACCCAGCGCCATCGGCTGGATACCGGCCTCTTTCAGCGCAGGGGCCGCAGCCACGAACTCGTCCCAGTTGGACGGCACGTCCACGCCCGCCGTCTCGAATGCCCCATTGGAGAGCCACAGCCACTGCCACGAGTGAATGTTCACTGGCGCGCAATAGATCTTGCCGTCCACCGTGCAGGCATCCAGCAGGCTCGGCGGGTTCACGATATCTGTCCAGCCCTCGGCCTCGGCCACATGGGTCATGTCACGCAGCAACCCGGCCTCGATCAGCTCCTCCGCCTGCCGCCCGTGGTTGAACTGGAACGCCCCCATCGGGTCGCCACCGATGATCCGGCTTACCATCACCGGGCGGGCGGTGCCCCCGCCCCCGGCAATCGCGCCGTCGATCCACTTGTGTTCGGTCTGGCCCTCGAATTCGGTGGCAAACTGCTGCACGGCTGCGGCTTCGCCGCCCGATGTCCACCAATGTGTCACCTCGAGGTCGGCCGCCGAAACAGCGGACCCTGCGCACAGCGCCGTGCCCGCCATCAGAATGGTGCGAAACGTCATCTCTATTCCTCCCTGCAGGCGCTGCGCGGGGCAGGCCCTGTCATTTTTTTACGCGCCGTCCTCCACGGCGCCTGTAATCGTTTACATGTGCAGGACTGAAACGCAGCGCCCTTGCATGTAAACGATTACATGGATAGTTTCCGGCACCGCTGCCCTTGTCAAGCACCGGGTTATCGCTATCAGGCAAGCGGCGAGGGATTTACTTCAATGGCTCAAAAAACTGTCAGAATCCGGGATGTTGCGCGGGAGGCCGGGGTCTCGACCGCCACCGTCAGCCGGGCGCTTTCCAACCCCGACCTGCTGACCGAGAGCACCCGCAAAGCGGTAGAAGATGCGGTTCGAATCACCGGATACCGGGTCAACCACGCCGCGCGGAACCTCCGCATGCAGCGCGCCGGGGCCGTTCTGGTGCTCGTCCCCAACCTCGGCAACCCGTTTTTCAGCACCATCCTCGCCGCCATCTCCGAGAGCTTCGCGGGCACCGATACCTCCGTGCTCATCGCCGATACCGCAAGCGGCGGGCGCGAGTTGACCGGCTATTTTCTCGATGGCCGGATCGACGGGATGATCTCGCTCGATGGCGGCCTCGCACAGTCCGATCTCGCCGCCTTTGACAGTGCAGGCGTGGCCGAACGCATCGTCTTCGCCTGTGAGTGGGTCGATGGCTCCACCCTGCCCTCAGTTCGGTCGGACAACGAAGAGGGCGCGCGCCTCGCCGTGCAGCACCTGCATGATCTCGGCCACCGCGACATCGCCCATGTCACCGGCCCCGCGGGCAACGTGCTCACCAAGGCTCGGCGGGCAGGCATGCTGGCCGAACGCGCCCGCCTCGGTCTGCCCAGCCGGGATGACTGGATCATCCGCGGCGACTTCTCGCTCGCCTCAGGCCGCGATGCCGCGCACCGCATCATCCACATGAAAGACCGGCCCTCAGCCGTGTTCTGCGCTTCCGATCAGGTGGCCTTTGCGCTGATGTCCACGCTGATGGAGGCGGGCGTGCGCGTACCCGAGGATATCTCGGTCATTGGGTTCGACGATATCGAGCTGAGCAAGGTCTACACGCCCTCGCTCACCACCATCCGGCAGGACCGGCACGCGCTCGGTTGCCGGGCCGCCCAACTGCTGCTGGAGCAGATCGCCGCGGCGGGCGATCCACTCGCACCGGCCGCCCCCGACCGGGTCGAGATGGTCGGAGTCGAGTTGGTGACCCGCCAGAGTACCGCCGCCCCGGGCTGAGGCTGGGCTGTCAGGCCTCGGCCATCGCAGGCGCAGGCTGCGGCACCTCTGCCCCCGGCGACAGCAGCCGCCGCTGCTCCCGGCGGAGCGCGTGAATGTCGAGGTCATCCACGATGTCCACATCATCGAGGCTCACCACCTGATCCTGGCTGACAGAGCGCTTCAGCCGCACATGGTGTGCCAAACCGATGGGCAGAGCATTCAACGCCACCGATTCCGTCGCCGGAATGGCCTTGGCCCAAACCTTGAAGCCCCCTTCACCGTCCAGATACTCCCCGCTGTCAAAGCTGCCCTTCGCAGCCGCGACCGCATCGGCGCGGAACAGGCGCGAGCTGCCGGTCGGCTCCTGCCGCAGGCAGGCCGAAAGCACCGACATCGCCGTTTCCAGCCCGATCAGGTGGAACGGCCGCCACATGGACCCATACCAGCCGCTCTTGTCTGTCATCAGCCCGTACTGGTTGAAACACTGGCGGGTGTATTCGTTCGGCGCCTTAAAGGTCACGAACATGCCGTACTGGATGTTGTTCAGCACCGTCCGGCCATCCGGCTCGCGCGAGGCGGCGATATCGACGATGCCGGTCTTCTCCAGCTGCCCGCCTTCGCTCACCGGCTTGAACACCTCGGCAAGGTCTTGCAGCCCGGCGGGCGGAAAGGCGAGGCCGTCTTTCGGGCAGTCCATGCCCGTGGCATTGGCGACAGCCGCCATCTCGATCGCCGCCTTGGTGCCATCGGTGAAGGAGTTGTACATCTTCGGATTGAAGTCGCCCGACTTCACCTGCTCCGGGGTGAAATCGAAGTAATCCCACACCGTGTCCGGCGTCGAATAGCGGTAGGAAGGGCAAAAGTTCATCCCCTTGCCCGCCGCGACCAGCTCAAAGCCGCAACTTTTCACCCAGTCGACCAGCTCGCACATGGCCGCAGGCTGATCGCCATAGGCCATTGAGTACACGACTCCGGCCTGCCGCGCCTTTTCTGCCAGCAGCGCGCCCACCATCACGTCGGCCTCGACGTTCACCATGACCACGTGCTTGCCCGCGCCGATGGCCGCCAAGGCGTGCCGCGTGCCCGCCAGCGGATGGCCAGTGGCCTCGATGATGCATTCGATCTCCTCGCAGGCCATCAGCGCGCCTGCATCCTCGGTAATCCAAGTCTGCCCGCTACTGAGCGCGTTCTGCACCGAAGACGCCGCATACTGCTCCCGCGGCCAGTGGACCCGCGCAAAGGACTCGCGCGCCTTCTTCACGTCGAGGTCCGCGACCCCGACCACATGCAGCCCCTCGATATGACGCGCCTGCGCCAGGATCATCGAGCCAAATTTGCCCGCCCCGACCAGGCCTACACGCACTGGTCTTCCTGCGGCGTTTCGTGCCGCCAACATGCTCGCAAGGTTCATTGCCGTCCTCCAATATCTGGCCAGACGGTAGCGGCGCACGCGTCTTCTGCACCATCAAATTCTGCTATCGCACCCTTAAGCCCCACTTCACCACACTTTAAGAATATGTCGTTGTTTCACCCGCTCCGCCCTGCCAGAACCACTGGCGAAACACGAGCGTAAGGGAGGAACGTGAGCGTGGAACATCCGGCAGGTTCAAACGTGAGTCTCGCCCGCCGCGCCTGGTCGATCCGTCGCCATGCGCTGCGGATGGGCGAGGTGCAGGGGCAGGGATATATCGGGCAGGCGCTGGGATCAGCCGACGTTCTGGCGGTGTCCTACTTCCACGCCATGCGCTATCGCCCCGGCGATCCCGACTGGGAAGGTCGGGATCGCTTCCTCCTCTCCATCGGCCACTACGCCATCGCGCTCTATGCCGCGATGATCGAGGCCGGGATCCTGCCCGAGGACGAAATCGAAACCTACGGCATGGACGACTCGCGCCTGCCGATGTCGGGCATGGCCGCCTACACGCCGGGGATGGAAATCACCGGCGGCTCGCTCGGCCACGGGCTCGGCATCGCCGTCGGCATGGCACTGGGCCTCAAGCGCAAGAAGAACGACGCCTTCGTCTACAACATGCTGTCCGACGGCGAGCTGGGTGAGGGCTCCACTTGGGAGGCCGTGATGGGCGCCGCCGCCTGGAAGCTCGATAACCTGATCGCCATCGTCGACTTCAACAACCAACAGGCCGACGGCCCCACGATGGACGCGCTTGCCACCGGCCCCGGCACCGAGGCCGCCAAGTGGCGGGCCTTCGGCTGGCACGCCGAGGAGGTCGACGGCAACGATATCGATGCGGTTGTGGCCGCCTTCGACCGCGCCCGCAATCTGGCCGACCCGAAGCCACGCGCGATCATCTGCAACACCAAGATGTGCAACGGTGTGCCCTTCCTCGAAGATCGCGAGATCACCCACTTCGTCCGCGTGGAGCCTGAAGAATGGGCCAAGGCGCTCGCTCACCTCGATACGGAGATGCCGGAATGACCATCGGTCCCAACTCCCGCCGCACGCCAGCCCACATCGCCCGGCCCAAGCCCGCCGAGCGCGGCGCCCGCACCTCCGCCATGATCGCCTCGCTCGATGCCGAGGGCCGCGACACCATCGCCGCCCCCTTTGGCCACGCGCTGGTGGATCTCGCCAAGACCCGCGAAGACATCGTCGGCCTCACCGCCGACCTCGGCAAGTACACCGACCTGCACGTCTTCGCCCAAGCCTACCCCGACCGGTTCTACCAGATGGGCATGGCCGAGGCGCTGCTCATGTCCGCCGCCGCCGGCATGGCCCGCGAGGGTTTCACCCCCTTCGCCACCACCTACGCCGTCTTCGCCTCGCGCCGCGCCTATGACTTCATCGTCATGGCCATCGCCGAGGAGAACCTGCCGGTCAAGATCGTCTGCGCCCTGCCCGGCCTCACCACCGGCTACGGCCCCTCGCACCAAGCCACCGAAGACCTCGCCATCATGCGCGGCATGCCCAATATGACCGTGCTCGACCCCTGCGATGCGGTGGAAACTGACCAAGCCACCCGCGCCATCGCCGACTACCCCGGCCCGGTCTACATGCGCCTGCTGCGCGGCAAGGTGCCCAACGTGCTGGGCGAATACGGTTACCAGTTCGAGTTGGGCAAGGCCAAGGAGATCCGCGGCGGGTCCGACGTGCTCTTCATCTCCTCCGGCTTCATGACCATGCGCTGCCTCGATGCGGCCACCGCGCTGGAGAAGGATGGCGTCAGCTGCGCCGTCCTCCACTCCCCCACCATCAAGCCGCTCGACGAAGCCACGATCTGCGCCGAGGCGGCCAAGGGCGGAAGGCTGGTGGTGACGGCCGAGAACCACTCCATCACCGGCGGGCTGGGCGAAGCCGTCGCGGGCGCCCTCGCCCGCAACCAAGTTCACGTCCCCTTCCGGCAGGTCGCGCTCCCCGACGAGTTCCTCGATGCGGGCGCCCTCCCTTCGCTTCACGAGCAATACGGGCTATCCGTTGCCAGCATCACCACACGGGTAAAGGGCTGGCTGAATGACTGAAAACACCGGAACAGCGATCATCGGCCTCGGCGTCATGGGCCGGGGCATGGCGAAGAACATCCTCGCGGCGGGCATCCCGCTCACCGGGTATGACATGGCCCAACCCGCGCTCGACGCCCTCGCCGCAATGGGCGGCACCCCCGCCGCCTCCGCCGCCGAAGCCGCCTCCGGCGCATCCCTCCTGATCCTCATGGTCGTCAACGCCGCCCAGGCCCGCGCCGCGCTCTTCGACGACGGCGCCGCCGCCGCCCTCTCGCCCGGCGCCACCGTCATGCTGTCGTCCACCGTCGCCCCCTCCGCCGCCCGTGCCATCGGCGACGAGCTCGCCGCGATGGGCCACCACCTGCTCGACGCGCCGGTCTCTGGCGGCCAGGTCGGCGCCGAGGCCGGGGCCCTTACCATCATGGCGTCCGGCTCCGCGCAGGCCTTCGCCCGCGCCGAAAAGGTGCTCGTCGCCACGTCCAAAACCCTCCACCGCCTCGGTGACGAACCCGGCATGGGAGCCACCTACAAGGTCGTCCACCAGCTCGCCGCAGGCGTCCACATCGCCGCCGCCGCCGAGCTGCTCTCTTTCGGCGCCAAGGCGGGCTGCGACCCGGCAAAGCTCCACGAGATCGTCATGGCCTCCGCCGGGGCGAGTTGGATGCTCGGCAACCGCGGCCCCCGGATGCTCGAGGCCGACCCCGAGGTCACTTCTACCGTCGAGATCTTCATCAAGGACCTCGGGCTGGTTGAGGAAACCGCCAAGGAAGCCGGTGCACCCGTGCCCCTCGCCGCCCTCTCGCTGCAACTCTTCTCCGCCGCCCGCGCCCTCGGCCACGGCAAGGCGGACGATGCCCTCGTCATCCGCGCCTACGAGGCGCTCACCGGCAAACCCGTCCACGAAAGCTGAAGTAACATGCCCGATCTTCTCACCGGAAAGACCGCCATCATCACCGGCGCCGCCAGCCCGCGCGGCCTCGGCAAGGCCACCGCCAAGCTCTTCGCCGAGCACGGCTGCCGCGTGGCGGTGCTCGACCTCGACGCCGACGCCGCCGCCAGTGCGGCGGCGGACCTGCCCGGCGAGGGCCACATCGGGCTCGCCTGCAACGTCACCGACAAAGACGCCTGCGACACCGCCTTCGCCGCCGTGCTGGAGGCCTTCGGTCAGGTCGACATTCTGGTGAATAACGCCGGCATCACCCAGCCGCTGAAGTTCATGGACATCGCACCCGAGAACTACGACGCCGTGCTGGATGTCAACCTGCGCGGCACGCTCTACATGAGTCAGGCCGCCCTGCCCCACATGCGCTCCCGCAAGTCCGGCTCCATCGTCAACATGAGCTCCGTCTCCGCCCAGCGCGGCGGCGGCATCTTCGGCGGCCCGCACTACTCCGCGGCCAAGGCCGGCGTGCTCGGCCTCACCAAGGCCATGGCCCGCGAGGCCGCCCCCGATAACGTGCGCTCCAACGCCATCTGCCCCGGCTTCATCGCGACCGACATCACCGCAGGCAAGCTGACCAACGAGATGAAAGCGGCGGTGCTCGACGGCATCCCGATGGGCCGCGCCGGCGAAGCCTCCGATGTAGCGGGTTGCGCCCTCTTCCTCGCCTCCGACCTCGCCGCCTATGTCACCGGCTCCGAAGTCGACGTGAACGGCGGCTCCCTGATCCACTAACCGGCAACGGGTGCGCCACGCATGGCGCACCCACCTACCCCGCCAGCTCCGTCACGCTCTCAAAGCTCTCCACGGTCAACCCGTGCCGCGCCACGATCGCCTCGACGTCGCGCCCGTGCCGCTCCGCTTCTTCGGCAATCCAGCCCAGAAAAATCTGCACCGCTTTACGGTTGAGATAACGGCTCGGGCAGATCGCCCAATGCGCCGGAAACCGCAGCACTGGCATCTTCGGCGCCACCGGCACCAGCCGCCCCTCCGTTACCTCCCGCTCGGCCACAACCAGCGATTCCAGCACCATACCGACGCCGTCGAGTGCCAGTTGCAGGGCCATCGACGAGCGATCCATCAGCAACGTCTTGCGGTTGGCGCGGGTCTCGATTCCGTTGCGCAAGAGCCAGCTATCCCACTGGCAGAGGTTGCGCGCGGAATCGATAAACCGCGCTTTCCCGAAAGGGTCTTCTCCCAAGGCTTCCAGATACTCCGGCGTCGCCAGCGGCAGGATGTGATCGTCTACCACCGGCTCCACGTGCATACCGCCCCAGTCGCCGGTCCCATAGCGCACATCGAGGTCCATCACCTCTCGGTCAAAGTCTGTGGGGTCCGGCGCCGCATCCACCCGCAGCTCCCACTCCGGGTGCTTCTCCACGAACCGGCTCAACCGCGGCCCGAGCCAGAGCACCCCGAAACTCGGCGCCACCCGCAGGTTCAGCCGCCGGGTCTCGCGCGAGCGGCCAAGGTTGCGCCGCGCATCCTTCAGCATGCGCAGCGCCGTCCCGGCCGACTGATAAAGCTGCTCCCCCTCCAGAGTGAGCGACAGCTGCCGCCCGTCGCGGCGGAAAAGCTTCACCCCCAGCTGCTGCTCCAACAGCTTGATCTGCTGACTGACGGCCGAGGGCGAGACCGAAAGCTCTTCGGCAGCGCGGGAGAGCGTGCCCCGCCGCGCCACCGTCTCGAAGTAGAGGATGGCATTGAGGTTCTCGGTCCGTGCCATCCTCTTGCTCCCTTACTTCGCCGCCACGGCCTCCTGCCGCTGGCGCCCGAGGCCTTCCACCTCGATTTCCATCACGTCGCCAGGCTTAAGGAACCGCTGCGGCTTCATGCCCATGCCCACGCCCGAGGGCGTTCCGGTGGCGATGATGTCGCCGGGCTGAAGCTGCATGAACCGGCTCATGTAGCTGATGATCTCGGCCACCGTGAAGATCATGTCATCCGTGTTCGAATCCTGCACGGTCTCGCCATTGAGGTCGAGCGTGACGCGCAGCTTCTGCGGGTCGGCCACCTCATCGGCGGTCACAAGGTAGGGGCCGGTCGGGCCAAAGGTGGGGGCCGATTTGCCCTTGATCCACTGGCCGCCCTTCTCGATCTGGAACTCGCGCTCGGAGACATCGTTGATCGTGCAGTAACCGGCCACGTAATCCAGCGCCTCTTCCTCGCTGACATAAAGCGCGGTCTTGCCGATCACCACGCCCAGCTCGACCTCCCAGTCGCCCTTCACGCTGTCGCGCGGAATGATCACCTCATCAAACGGCCCCGACAGTGCGCTGGTCGCTTTCGAGAAGATGATCGGCTCCTTCGGCGGCTCGGCGCCGGTCTCTTCGGCGTGCTTGGTGTAGTTCAGCCCGATGCAAAAGAAGTTCGGCACGGAGGCCACGCAACTGCCAATCCGGCCCGGCTCTTCGACCACCGGCAGGCTGTTCACGTCGATGGCGCGGATCGCCTCGAGGGCCTCGAGCGATACGCCCTCACCCGCCAGTTCGCCGACCTTGCCGGACAGATCGCGCACTCGGCCTTCCGCATCCAGAATGCCGGGCTTTTCCGAGCCCGCAGGGCCAAAACGCAAGAGTTTCATCAGGTCTCACTTTCCTTGATAGAGATAGCTTGATGCGGAAGGATCACTTTGCAGGGGTGACGTCGTCCGCGGGTTCCGTTGTCGGGTTGGGCTGTAACTCGCCGACCCGGGTGTTGGTGTCAAAGTGCCGCCGGATCTGGCGGCGCAGAGCATCGAGGTGGGCCGAGATGGTTGATTTCACCTTGCGCCGGTCCCGATCCCGCAAACCCTGAATGATTCCGTTGTGCTCGTCGAACACCCGCTGCTGGCTGCGCCCGATCCGGCTGCCGAGAAAGCGCGCGCGCCAGAGCTTGGCGAGGTAGGTGCTGTGGGTCTCGGCAAGCGCCGGGTTACCGCTGGCCCGCACGAGCGCGGAGTGAAACTCCATATCCACCTCGAAGAGATCGATCTCATCCGTAGTGGGGGCCAGCTCTTCCATACGGGCCTGAACGGCGGCGGCAGCGTCGATATCTGCCTCCGAGGCATGGGCCACGGCGAGCTCACCCGAGAGCAACTCCAGCGCCTTCAGCACTTCAAGGTTGTCGACCACTTCCTTCCATGTCGGGTCGGCCACGATCGGGCTGCGCGAGGGGCGCAGCTCCACCAACCCCTCCAGCGACAGGATTCGAATCGCCTCACGCATGGGCGTGCGGCTCACGCCCAGCTCGGCGGCATTGTCGCGTTCCTTGATAGAAGCACCGGGCCGCAGCGTGCCCCGCAGAATTTCCCTTCGCAGACGCTTCGCGATCTGCTCCGGCAGCAGTTTGTCCGCCATATTGCGCCTCGTGTTGGCGATTCCCTCCCAGGCACTCGCGAAATACGGGCAATGACCCCGAAATCAACCGCAAAAAAGTGCCTCTCCGGCGATTTTGGTATACCAAAACCCGTTGATTGTCGACATGGCTTCCGATAGTTTCCGCCCGGATGGTATGCCATCTTTCGCCGCGCGTTGGAGGACGCGCAGTATGAAAAGCGGTGCCGCCCGGGGAGGGTAAGGGCCGCGCAGGGAGGTAACTCTATGAAACTTTCGACCGTTCTTTCGACGGCCGCAGCCGCTGCCCTTGTGGCCGGTGCAGCCATGGCTGATCCGATCACCCTTCGGATCCAGACCCACTACGCAACCGAGCATCCGACCGGTCAGGCTCTGGCCACCTGGATCGACGACGTCCAGACCATGTCCGGCGGCGACATCACCGTCGAGATGTTCTACTCCTCGTCCGTCGTGGCGACCACCGAGACCTTCGACGCCGCCATCAACGGCATCGTCGACTGCGACGCCACCGGCGGCGCCTACCAGACCGGCAAAAACCCCGCGTTCCAGTTCGTCGGCGACATCATGGGCGGCTACGATACCCCCTGGCAGCAGTACTCCTGGCTCTACTACGGTGACGGCTACGCTGCCGCTCAGGAGCTCTACAACGCTCAGGGCATGCAGCTCGTCGGCTGGTCGATCTACGGCCAGGAGTCGCTGTCTTCTTCCAAGCCGATCCGTGGCTTCGAAGACCTGAAGGGCTGGAAGTTCCGTTCGCCCCCGGGCATGGAAACCGAGATCTTCGAAGAGCTGGGCGCCTCGCCCATCGTGATGGACTTCACCGAGATCTTCACCGCGCTCGAAACCGGCATCATCGACGGTGCTGACGCCTCTGGCCTCGCCAACAACGTGGGCCTCGGTCTTTACGACATCGTGAAGCACGCCACCTACCCGGGCTTCCACTCGATGCCGTCCGACCACCTCGCCTGTAACAAGGACGTGTGGGACGGCATGACCGAGCAGCAGCGTCGCATCATCGACACTGCCTGGCAGAAGCTTTCCTTCCAGATCGCCCTGTCGAACGAGAAGGCCAACGCTGAAGCCGCCGCTGAGCTGACCGCCGCTGGCGTGACCCTCTACGACTGGTCGCCCGAAGATCGTGCCGCCTTCCGTAAGGCCGCTCAGACCGCTTGGGACGACTGGGGCACCCGTTCGCCCGAGGCCGGCGCGATCCTCGCCAGCCACAAGACCTACCTCAAGCAGCTCGGCCTGATCGAGTAAGCATGAGGCATCAGCCTTCATAACATCGATGAGCCCCGCACGCCGGGGCTCATCCGTCTTCGGGCAGAAGAAATAATCACACAACACACAGCATGACCGCTTGGGGAGGTGCGCCATGTCGGAAATTCTCGAAAAGGAAAGTGTGTGGCTCGGAGGGCTGCGAAAGCCTGTCCGTACAGCCGCCATCGTGTTCACCGGCATCGCCGTGCTCGTCTGGGCCTGGCTGGTGCTCAACCTGCTGATCTCCGACGACGCCTACGGCATGCACGAGATGATCCGCCCGCAGGGCAAGCCGATCGTCTACCTGATGCTGGGCTCGGCCTTGCTCTCCATCGTGTTCACCTCGATCTACCTGTCCGACTTCATCGGCGCGATCGAGGACAAGCCGGAAGGCTTCTTCGACATTCTGTCGCTGATCACGTCGCGGATGGCGATGATCATGATCGGGCTGATCGTGATCGTCATGTTCTACGAGGTGGTCTCGCGCTACGTCTTCTCGCGCCCCACGCTCTGGGCCAACGAGCTATCGCTCTGGATCGCGGGCGTAGTCTTCCTGTTCGCCGGGCAGTACGCCATGCAGCAGCGCAGCCACATCCGCATCTACGTGATCTATGACGTGATGCCCCGCTGGGCTCAAAAGACCGCCGACTGCATTTCTGTCGGCCTGATCGTCGGCTTTACCTTCGCCCTCGTCTGGGGCGGCTACGCCGACGCCAAGACCCGCCTCCTGCGGATGGAAACCTTCGGCACCGCGTGGGATCCGCCCATTCCGGGCACCATGAAGGCCGCCATTCTCTTCATCATCTGCCTCGTCGCCGTGCAGGCCGTCTCCAACCTCATCGCAGATTGGAACAAGGCCCCCGAGCACCACACCGACGAGATGGACGAGCAAGAGATCGAAAACATCCGCAAGACGCTGGAGGACTGATCAATGGTCGATATCGGCACCCTCAGCCTGCTGGTTCTTGCAGGCATGTTCATCCTGCTTGCCATCGGCATGCCCCTCGGTTTCGCCTCCGCCTTCCTCGCGGTGGTGACCCTGATCCTCAAGTTCGACGTGGATATCCTCTTCCGCGACTTCGGCAAGGGCCCGTTCTCGGTGCTCGGTCAGGCCGTTTACCGGCAAATGACGAACTACGTCCTGATCTCGATACCCTTGTTCATATTCATGGCGGCGCTGCTCGAACGAACGGGCATCGCAAAGGACATGTACAACTCGCTGAACGTCTGGCTCAGCCGGATGCGCGGCGGCATCGCCATCGTGACCTCGATCATGGCCGTCATCATGGCCGCCATGTCGGGCATCATCGGCGGCGAGGTGGTTCTGCTGGGCCTCATCGCCCTGCCGCAGATGCTCCGCCTTGGGTACAACCAGAACCTCGCCATCGGCACCATCTGTGCCTCCGGCTCGCTCGGCACCATGATCCCGCCGTCCATCGTGCTCATTTTCTACGGGCTGGTGACGGAAACCTCGATCAAGGCCCTCTTCACCGCCTCGTTCCTGCCGGGCTTCATGCTGGCGTCCTTCTTCATCGTCTACATCCTGATCCGCACCAACCTGAACCCCTCGCTGGCCCCGCTGCCACCCGAGGAGCCGGGCGCTGTGGAAGGCAAGGAAAAGGGCATGCGCTTCCTCGGCTTCCTCGCCTACTTCGGGCTCTGGATCACCGGTGTGCTGTTCCTGCGGGCAGTGTTCTTCTGGGCAACCGGTGAAGGCTACGTGCAGGAAGGCGTCGACCCGATCGCGCTCGGCATGGTCTATCACATGCCCTGGATCGCAGGCGCCTTCGCGCTCTGCCTCGCCGCTGTGTTCCTTGTGGGCAAAGAGCGCACCGCAGAAGGCTGGCAGATGGGCAAGGGCCTCGTCGCGCCCGTGATCGTCATCGGCGTGGTGCTCGGCTCCATCTACATGGGCATCACCGGCATCACCGAGGCTGCCGGTATGGGCGTGGTGGCAGTGTTCACCATCTCCGTCCTGCGCCGCGAGATGACCTTCGACATCGTCTGGGACAGCCTGATGCGCACGCTAAAGTCCACCGGCACGATCATCTGGGTGACCATCGGTGCGGCGGCCCTCGCTGCGGCCTACACCCTCGCAGGCGGCCCGACCTATGTGGCCAACCTGATCGTCGCCGCCGACCTGCCCACCATGGGCATCATCCTCGTGATGATGCTGATCTTCCTCATCATGGGGATGTTCATGGACTGGGTCGGCATCGTGCTGCTGATCATGCCGGTGTTCCTGCCGATCGTGCTCAAGCTGCCGGTCGAGGAACTGGGCTTCATCGGCGGGCTGGAGCCGCGCCACGTGGCGATCTGGTTCGGCGTGGTGTTCTGTATGAACATGCAGGTCAGTTTCTTGTCGCCACCCTTCGGTCCCGCGGCCTTCTACCTCAAGTCCGTGGCCCCGCCGCACATCACCCTCACGGCGATCTTCCGGGGTTTCCTGCCCTTCATCTGCCTCCAGCTCTGCGCCCTTGCGGTGCTGCTGATCTGGCCGCCGATCGTCTCGGTCTTCCTCTGAGACACTGACATTTCGCCGGGGCGGCCCGCCCGCCCCGGCACGCATTCTTCCAGGCCGCAAGGAGCTTGAAATTCCATGGCCACCATCAGCCGTCTTCAGGCCGACCATTACATCATCCCCCTCCCGCAGGTGCTCGAAGATTCGATGCACGGCGCGATGGAAAATTTCGAGGTCATCACCGCCCGCGTCACCGACTCTGACGGCGCCGAGGGGATGGGCTACACCTACACCTGCGGCGTGAACGGCGGCGCGATTTCCGATACCCTCACCCGCGAGATGGCCCCCCGCGTGGCCGGCCGCGATGCCGACCTCATCGAAGCAATCTGGAAAGACCTCTGGTGGGCCTGCCACTACGGCGGCCGCGGCGGCCCCACCGTCATGGCCCTCTCCGCGCTCGACATGGCGCTCTGGGATCTCAAGGCCAAGCGTGCCGGCCTGCCGCTCTGGCGCCTGCTCGGCGGTTACGATCCGCGCGTGCCCTGCTACATGGGCGGCGTCGACCTTCACCTCTCCCCGCAAGAGCTGGTCGACCAGACCCACCGCAATTTCGAAAACGGCCACCGCCACATCAAGATCAAATGCGGCCGTGACGCCCTCCGCGAGGATGTGGCCCGCATGTCGGCGATGCGCGATGCCTTCGGCCCCGACATGCCGCTGATGACCGACGCCAATATGAAGTTCACGGTCGATGGCGCCATCCGCGCCGCCCGTGCCTTCCGCGAGTTCGACCTCACATGGTTCGAAGAGCCGATCCCGCCGGATGATCCCGCAGGCCACGCCCGCATCCTCTCCGAAGGCGGCGTTCCCTTGGCAACCGGCGAGAACCTCCGGACTCTCTGGGAGTTCAAGACCCTCTTCGACAGCAAGGGCATCAGCTACCCCGAGCCCGACGTCACCGGCTGCGGCGGCGTGACCGGCTTCATGAAGATCGCCGCACTGGCCGAGGCCCACCACCTGCCCGTCACCAGCCACGGCGCCCATGATGTCACCGTGCATCTGCTCGCCGCCGCGCCCAACCGAAGCTACCTTGAGATGCACAGCTTCGGCCTGAACGACTACATCGAAACTCCGCTCACCGTGGTCGAAGGCCACGTCACCGCGCCTGAAACTCCGGGCCACGGCGTCGTCTTCGACTGGGAAAAGTTGGAAACCTGCCGCGCCTGAGGAGGAGACGCC
Organism: Vannielia sp. SX4; assembly: GCF_052828525.1. The sequence goes on along the minus strand of NZ_CM128247.1, from coordinate 891,899 downwards.
AATGCTCACACAAAGCCAGATCGACACCTTCAACGCCGAGGGCGTGCTCGTGGTCGACAATGTTCTGCCCACAGAAACGCTGGAGGCGGTCAAAGCCGAATACACCGCCCTGCTCGACGCCATGTATGATCGCTGGCATGCCGAGGGCCGCGTGCCCGCACCCGGCAACATGGACTTCTGGCAAAAGTTGCTGGTCAGCTACGAGGCGGGCTGCGAGTGGTTCCAACCGATGGACATCACCCTGCCCGGCGGCGAGTTCACCGCAGACACGCCCATGCACCAGGGCCCGGCGGTCTTCGACATGCTCCGCTGCGACCGCCTGCTCGATATGGTCGAAAGCCTGATCGGCCCCGAGATCACCTCCAACCCCATCCAGCACGTCCGCCTCAAGCCGCCCTCCCGAACCCTGCGCGGCTCCGAGACCACCGCCCACATCATGGCCACCGACTGGCACCAGGATCGCGCCGTGGCCCACGCCGAGGGCGACAACACCCAGATGGTCACCGTCTGGCTGGCGATCTCCGATGCCACGCTCGAAAACGGCTGCCTGCAAGTCATCCCCGGCAAGCCGCAGATGTATCCGCACTGCCCGCAAAAGCAGACCTCCATCGCCGATGGCCTGCTGGACGAAAGCAAGGCCCGGCCCCTGCCGGTCAAGGCCGGCGGCGCGGTGATCTTCCACCCGCTGACGCCCCATGCCTCGCTCGACAACGTGGCCGATGATTTTCGCTGGTCCTTCGACATCCGCTACAATGTCACCGGCCAGCCCACCGGACGCGCCCACTTCCCCGATTTCGTCGCCCGCTCGCGCGCCAATCCCGATAGCGAGTTGAAGGACTGGCGTATCTGGAAGCAGATGTGGGAAGACACCCGCACCCGCCTCGCCACCGAGCCGCACATCCCGATCCACCGCTGGGACGGCAACGCCCCCGTCTGCGCCTGACCCGTAGGCTGGGCAATCTGCCCACCACACCACTCTCAACCGCGAGCCATCCATGAGCCAAACCGTCCGCCTTTCCGCCGCCGACAACGTTGTCACCGCCATCACCCCGCTCGAAGTCGGGCAGGAGGGGGCGGCCCAGCTCATCCCGCGTGGGCACAAGATGGCGGCTCAGGATATCGCCAAGGGCGAGGCGGTGCTAAAATACGCCCAGATCATCGGTTATGCGGCAGAAGACATCGCGCAGGGCGCACACGTTCACACGCATAACCTCGAGTTTCGCAACGTCGACACCGAGTATGAGTTTTCCACCAACCTCCGCCCCGTGGAGCCGGTCGCAACGCCCGATACCTTCATGGGCTATCGCCGCTCGACCGGCCGCGTCGGCACTCGCAACTACATCGCCCTGCTCACCTCGGTGAACTGCTCCGCCACCGCCGCCCGCCAGATCGCCCAGCACTTCACCCCCGAGAAGCTCGCCGCCTATCCCAATGTCGACGGAGTGGTGGCCTTCGTCCACGGCACCGGCTGCGCCATGGGCGGCGACGGCACCGGTTTCGAGCTGCTCCAGCGCACGCTCTGGGGCTATGCTCGCAACCCCAATGTCGGCGGCGTGCTGATGGCCGGGCTGGGCTGTGAGGGCATGCAGATCGACTGGCTGCTGGAGGCTTACGGCCTCACCCCCGGCCCGCTGTTCCAGACCATGAACATTCAGGATGTCGGCGGTCTGCGCAAAACCGTCGAGCTGGGCATCGCTCAGGTCGAGGCAATGCTGCCCGAGGTCAACAAGGCGCAGCGCGAAGAGTGCCCTGCCTCCGAGCTGATGGTCGGCCTCGAGTGCGGCGGGTCGGACGCATGGTCCGGCATCACCGCCAACCCCGCCGTCGGCCACGCCTGTGATCTGCTGGTGGCGCAGGGCGGCACCGGCGTGCTGGCCGAAACCCCCGAGGTCTACGGCGCCGAGCACCTGCTGACCGCCCGCGCCAAGGACCGCGCAACCGGCGAAAAGCTGATCGACCTCATCCACTGGTGGGAGGAGTACACCGCCAAGGCAGGCGGCTCGATGGACAACAACCCCTCCCCCGGCAACAAGAAGGGCGGCCTGACCACGATCCTCGAAAAGTCCCTCGGCGCGGCGGCCAAAGGTGGCACCACCCCGCTGATGGGAGTCTACAAATACGCCGAGCCGGTGACCGCCAAGGGCTTCACCTTCATGGATACCCCCGGCTACGACCCGGCCTCCGTGACCGGCATGATCGCCGGCGGCGCAAACCTCGTCTGCTTCACCACCGGGCGCGGCTCCGCCTTCGGCTCCAAGCCCTCCCCCTGCATGAAGGTCTCCTCCAACTCGCCGCTCTTCGAGAAGCAGGGCGACGACATGGACGTGAACGCAGGCCGCATCCTCACCGAGGGCGCCTCCGTCGAGGAAGTGGGCCGCGAGATCTACGAGATGTGGCTCCGCATGGCCTCGGGCGAAAAGACCAAATCCGAGCTTCAGGGGCTTGGCGATTACGAGTTCGTCCCCTGGCAGGTCGGAGCGGTGATGTAATGCCGCTGCCCTTCGAGGTCATCGAAGTTCCTCGCAACCGCGCATTGGAGGTGCTGCGCGCACCGCCTCCCAAGGAGGGCACCCTGCTGCTGATCGAGCGGCCAGAGTTGCACGATCTGGCCGAGGAGGCGGCAAGCAATGCCGCCGCGCTCATCGCCGCAGCCGAGGACTTCGACATCGCCGCCTGGCTCGACGCCACCGGCACTATCTCGGAAGAAGAGCGCGAGGCCGAGTTGCTCATCAGCCTCGCCATGGGCGCGCTGCCCGCCGAGGATGATCCGACATGGTCGCCCATGGTCCACGATATGGTCCGCCGCCGCCGCGCCGTCGATGGCACGCCGGACGCGGCGATGAGCAAAGAGGAAAAAGAGCTGATCGGAGTGGCCCGTGCATTGAAAGAGGCCCGTGACGATCCGGGCACCGACCTCGCCACCGTGCAGGGCCTCGTGGAGCGGCTGATGAGCCCCGAGGCCAAACCGCATGATCCCTTTCGATCGCTTCATCTCATGAGCCAACTCTTTGGCGGCGAGGCCGTGGCGGCCCTGACAGGAGGCACCGCCTCCGAGATTGACACGCCCGAGGCCTCCGCCCCGTTCGATCCGCTCTCCGCCATGCTCGGCACCGCAAGCAGCAAGGCTACCCTCGCCCGCCTGCCCGCGCCCCACCCTTGGGCCGCCCCCGCCTACCTGCCGGGCGCAAGCTACATGGCGGGCGATAGCCGCACCGCGCTGCTCGCCTTCTGCCGCCACCTACACATCGCCCACGGCACGCGGCCCATCACCGCCAGCAACGACAGCCTAGGCTTCACCGCCCCCACGCCGCCCCCGCTGGCCGAGGCCGCCCGCATCGCGCTGGGGTTTCAGGCCCTCGGGGCCAGTGAGATCAACGGCATCCCCGCCGCGCAGGCCGCCGAAACCCTCGCCTCTGCCTCCTCCTGGCTCGTCTGGTGGGATTGATGGCGCAACTACTCCACAACAAACACCCCATTCACCACCTGCGGCGGCTCGCTGTGGTCGCGCACGATAAAGTCGTAGGTGCCCGCCCGCATCGGGTGGAAGCTGAACTTCACCGTCCCCGGCTCGTCGCATTCCAGCGCTCGAAAGCCGAGCCCCTGCATGTAGATCTCCATGTCGCCCACACTGACGACGCGGATATGGGCGTTGGTCATCAACCCCTCGGATTCAAAGTGAAACCCGGTCTCGTCGTCCTTGGCGTCAGGGCAGGTAAAGTTGAACCGGTAGTAGCCGCCCAGCGCCAGCGTGAACTCGGTGGCCGAAACCTCCGGCGCCCCGCCTTCCCCGGTTTTCACTACAATCTCGATATCTTCCGGCGGAAAGCCCCCCACCTCTCCCGAGGTTTGCTGGGCAATCGCTCCGCCGGGCAAAGCGGCAAGGGCCGTGGTTACAATGAGATGCTTCAACATGGTGTCTCCTCCTCTGGCTCGCCCCGCGAGTGTAGGGATCAACACCGTGCAAACAGGGCAGACCTTCGGATGCCCAGGCAGGAGACCGCCGCATGACCACGCCGCTCCCTCTCTGCATCATCGGCGCAGGCTCCATCGGCATGCGCCACGTCGAGGTTGCCACCGCCTCGCCTCACGTCGAAATCACCGCCGTTGTCGAACCTCACGCCCCCCGCCGCGCCGAACTGGCTGCGCAGGGTCTGAACACGGTAGCCACCCTCGATGACGTGCCCGCCGAAACCCGCGCCGCCGTCATCGCCACCCCGACGCAGGACCACGGCGCCAGCGCACACGCCTGCCTCTCGCGCGGCTGGGCCGTGATGGTCGAAAAGCCCACCGCCGCCACGCTCGACGAGGCCCGCGCGCTTGTGGCCGATGCCGGGGCCAAAGGCCTGCCGCTCTTCACCGGCCACCACCGCCGCTGCCACCCCTTCTCCATCGCCGCCCGCGACGCGCTGGCCGAGATCGGCGAGCTGGTCGGCGTGCAGGGCCTCTGGTCCCTGCGCAAGCACAACACCTACTATGATGTCGACTGGCGCCGCGCACCCGGTGCTGGCCCGCTGCTGACCAACCTCACCCATGAGATCGACCTGCTCCGCTTCTTCGTCGGCGACATGACAGAGGCCACCGCGCTGCTCTCCTCCGCCCGCCGTGGCTTCGTGATCGAAGATACCGCCGCCGTCGCTTTCCGCTTCGCAAACGGCGCGCTCGGCTCCTTCCTCATCTCCGATGCCGGCGCCTCGCCGTGGTCTTTCGAGGCTGCCAGCTACGAAAACCCGGCGATTGCCGGGTCGGGCGAGGATTACATCCGCATCACCGGCACCGAAGGCGCCCTCGCCTTCCCCTCGCTCACCCGCTGGGGCCGCTCCGGTCCGGGCGAGATCGAATGGTCCAAGCCGCTCGCCCCTGTGCCGGGTCAGCGCTTCGAGCGCATCGACCCCCTCCTCGCCCAGATCGAGCGTTTCGCCGCCGTGGTCGCGGGGGGCGAAGACAGCGTGCTCTGCACCGGCGCTGACGGGATCGCCGCGATGGAGATGACCCTCGCCGCCGCCCTCTCCGGCAAGGCGGGCAAACCGATTACCCCGGCCGATGTGCCGGGCGACTACACAGGAGTCTAAGATGAGCAAGGAAACCATCGGTTTCATCGGCCTAGGCCTCATGGGCCGTGCCATGGTCGGCTGCCTTCAGCAGGCGGGCCACCCGGTCATCGCCCTCGGCAACCGCGACCGCACCGGCATCGAGGAAGCCATCGCACGGGGCGCGACCGAGGCCGTCACCGCCCGCGAACTCACCGAGGCCGCCGACATCGTGATGCTCTGCATGGGCACCTCCGAGCACGTCGAGGGCCGCGTCTATGGCGAGGATGGCGTTCTTGCAGGCGCCACAGAGGGGCAGGTCGTGATCGACTTCGGCACCTCCCTGCCCGCCTCCACCCAAAAGATCGCCGCCGACCTCGCCGCCAAGGGCGCGGCCTATCTCGACGCCCCCCTCGGCCGCACCCCCGCCCATGCCGAGAAGGGCCTGCTCAACATCATGTGCGCAGGCGACGAGGCGGCCTACAACAAGGTCAAACCCGTGCTCGACACGCTGGGCGAGAACGTCTTCCACCTCGGCAAATCCGGCAACGGCCACACCATCAAGCTGATCAACAACTTCTTCGCTATGACAACCGCCTCCGCCATGTCCGAGGCCTTCGCCATGGCCGACGCCGCGGTCATCGAGCGCGGCGCCCTCTACGATGTCATGGCCGCCGGTCCCAACCACTCCGGCATGATGGACTTCATCAAGAACTATGCGATGAAAGGCCAGATCGACCTCGCCTTCTCCGTCGCCAACGGCGCCAAGGACGTGGGCTACTACCGCCAGATGGCCGCCGATCTCGGCCTGCACTCCCGCATGTCCACCGCCGCAGATGCCACGCTGCAAGAGGCCAAATCCACCGGCGATGGCGAGATCATGGTGCCCGAACTCGTCGACTGGATGGGCAAGAACCTCGGAAAGGACCCCAAATGAGACTACAGGGCAAGAAAGCCTTCATCACCGCCGCCGGTCAGGGCATCGGCCGGGCGATTGCCGAAGCCTTCGCGGCGCAAGGGGCCGATGTGGTCGCAACCGACCTCAACGCCGACCTGCTCACAGGCCTTCCCGGGGAGGCCTTCGCGCTCGACGTGCTCGACCGCGCCGCCCTCACCTCCGCCATCCAGGCCGCAACGCCCGACATTCTCGTCAACTGCGCGGGCGTGGTCCACGCAGGCACCATCGAGCAGGCCACCGACGCCGATCTCGACTTTGCCATCAACCTAAACGTCCGCTCCCAGATGCACGCCATTCAGGCCGCGCTGCCGATCCTGCGCGGCAAGGGCGGCGGCGCGATCGTGAATATCGCCTCCGTGGCCTCCTCGATCATGGGCGTGCCCAACCGCTTCGTCTACGGCACCTCCAAGGCCGCCGTGCTGGGCCTCACGAAGTCGGTCGCCGCCGACTGCATCACCGATGGCATCCGCTGCAACGCCATCTGCCCCGGCACGGTCGATAGCCCCTCCCTGCACGAGCGCCTCCGCGCCACCGGCGACTACGAGGCCGCGATGAAGGCCTTCGTCGCCCGCCAGCCGATGGGCCGCATCGGCCTACCGCAGGAAATCGCAGACCTTGCACTCTACCTCGCCAGCGATGAAAGTCGCTACATGACAGGGCAGTGCATCGCCATCGACGGCGGCATGTCGAACTGAGGCAAACTCCTTGAGCGATCCGTTACCAAGAGAAGACCGCACGGCAGCGGGGGTAGTCACCATGCTGCTCGCCGTCTGCTTCTTCATCTGCATCGATACGTCTGCCAAGTGGCTCACCCTCTCTGGCCTGCCGGTGCTGATGGTGGTCTTCGCGCGTTACTTCGGCCACTTCGTCTATGCCTGCGTGATCTACATCCCGCAGGAGGGGTTCGGCTGCTTCCGCTCGCGTGCGCCGCTCAAGCAGTTCCTGCGCAGCTGCTTCCTCTTTGGCTCCACGGTGCTCAACTTCTTCGCGCTCAAATACCTTCCGATCACCGTCACCACGACGATCATGTTCGCCGGCCCCATCGTGGTCACGCTCCTCGCCATCCCGCTGCTGGGCGAGACAGTTGGCCTCCGCCGCTTCCTCGCCGTGGCCACCGGCTTCCTGGGCGTGCTTGTGGTGATCCAGCCATGGGGAGCCGAGTGGCACCCGGCGATGTTCTTCTCGCTCGCCGCGCTCATCATGGCCTCGCTCTACTTCGTGATGACTCGGATGCTCGCGGGGGTGGAGACCAACGCCACCCAGCAGGTCTGGTCCGCCGGGCTGGCCTCCCTCGTGCTGGCGCCCTTCGCCTTCGTCGCATGGACCGCGCCTGAAACCACAACCCAATGGGTGGTCCTCTTCGCCATCGGCTTCTTCGGCATGTTCGGCCACATCCTGGCCACCACCGCCCACCGCTGGGCCGATGCCTCGATCCTCGCGCCGATGGTCTACAGCCAGATCTTCCTCGCCGCGGTCTCGGGCATCCTCGTGTTCGACACATGGCCAACGGTCTGGACGCTGGCTGGCGGGCTCATAATCATCGGCTCGGGCCTCTACATCTGGCAGCGCGAGCGGGCCGTGCGGCGGCGGCAGCTGATGAACGCGGCTCACCCCAAGTACTGAAACGGCAAAGGGCCGGAGCGCACAACGCCCCGGCCCTCTCCTAGTCAGTCAGCCGGCCTCACGGATACCAGATCAGCTCCGACCCCGAGGGCCAATCCAGCGTCACGTCGATCCGCACCAGCTTCTTCTCGCCCGGCGCAAGCTCCATGTCCCACTCACCCACACCGCGCTTCTTCTCCCAGTCCTCACGGGTGGGGGCGGGGCGCACGCGGATATCAAGCTCCAAGTCTTCCTGCTCCGAATAGGGCAGCGCATAAAGCGCGGTCAGCTCCACCGGCTCGCCGCTGAGGTTTTCCACCGTGAACTCCATCGCCTGCTCGCGGGTGTTCGAGCGGGTCACGATCCCCTTGTCGCCAGTGTCGTTGTTCAGCAGCGTCCACTCCAGCCGCACCGCCTCCAGCGGGCCAAACGAAAGTTCTTCCTTTGCGCCCGCCGGGATCAGCGGCACCGAGTTGCGGCCCACGAACACCCCGTCGCGGTAAACCGAGGCCTGACCGGGCAGGATCGGCTCGGCCAGCGAGTTACGCAGCTCTGCCAGCAGGAAGGCGGTGCTGTCGGTGCGCGGGGCGGCGATGATCTTCTCGTCCGCTTCCAGCGTCACCGTATCCAGCGCCAGTTGCAGCCCCTCACCCGCGTCGGGCGAGAGCGTCACCTTGCGCGGGTAGTCGTAGCTGACGGCAAGGCCCTCCACCTTCAACCCGGCGGCGATCGGGGCAACCGGCTCCACCATCGCCTCTTCCATCACCTCCGGCTCTGCGGCGGCGCGGGCGGTGTCGTAGGAGGCACTGCCGGAGACACGGCTCTTGTAGGCACCCTGCCCGATCTGCGCCTGGTTCGGGTGCGGCTCGCTGGGCACGATGCCCGCAAACGGGTCGGCGGTCGAAAGCTCCAGCGTGATCCCGTCCCACAGTTCCCCGGTGTACTGCTGCACCACCGCCTTCCGGTCGATTGCGACAGAGGCGTTTTCACCCCGCGTCAGCCGCAGGTCGTAGTCCGGGCGCCACGCGGCGGCCCCGTCGAGATAGACCACCTCCAGCACCACCTCCTGCGGCGCGTCCAGCTCGAGCGAAACCGCCATCATGTCCACCGGCCCCTCGGGCGGGGTCAGGCGGGCCATGTCGGCCTTGGCCTGGGCCAACTGGGTCTTCAGCTCGGTCATTTCCTCAGAGAGGTCGCGCAGGGCCTCCTCGGTCTGCTGTTTCTCAAGCTGGGCGGCCGCCGTCTCGCTGCCAATCAGCCCAGCGGCGGTGCGCAGCGCCTCCGGGTCGATCGCATCGAGCGCCCCGCCCTTCACCGAGGCCAAAAACTCGACCCGCGCGTTCGCCCCGTCCAGCGCCACCTGCGCGCGGGCGATCTCATCGGCCTTGGCGGTGATGCTGTCCTCAAGGCTCTCGACCCGCTCCAGCGTGGCCTGCTGTGCCGGGGAGTAAAGCGTTTCCGCGTCGGTCACGTAGCCGGTCAAAAGCTGGGTCGCCCCCAGCGCCACACCGCCCGACGGCAAGATCCGCGGCGGCCCGTAGTCCTGCATCCCTCGGCGCACCGGAAACAGAATGCGGTGCGCCCCCGCCGGCACCTGCGCCGTCACCGTGCGGGTCACGGTGGCGCCCTGCGGGTAAACGGTGGCCGCCGTCACCGGGGCCGCGGCCTGAAAATCGGCAGCCAGTGCTGCAACGGGCAAGGTGGTGAGGGCGGTCGCCCAAAGGAGGGTCTTCATCGGTCAATACCTCATGTCAAAATGCCTTCGGCGCGGAGCATCCTCCTGCCTCTGTCCGAAAGCAAGCTGCGTTTCCCGGCGCTCCTCGGCGCCGTTCAATAGGTAAGACGCAAGCAAAGGGCCGATCCTTGGACCGGCCCTCAAAGAATTTTCAGCGTTCATTGGGCGCGCCATCAAAGCGCACCATTTTCAGCCCTTTTTCAGGATCCGCTGGCCGTAAAGCTCGGCTATCTGCACCGCGTTCAACGCCGCGCCCTTGCGCAGGTTGTCGCTCACGCACCAGAAGTTCAGCCCGTTCTCGATGGTGCTGTCTTGCCGGATGCGGCTGATGAAGGTGGCAAAGTCGCCCACGCATTCCACCGGCGTGGTGTAACCACCCGGCTCGCGCTTATCGACCACGAGGATGCCCGGCGCTTCGCGCAGAATATCACGCGCCTCATCCTCATCGAGGAACTCCTCGGTCTCGATGTTCACCGCCTCGGAGTGGCCCACGAACACCGGCACCCGCACGCAGGTCGCCGTGACCTTGATCGAGGGGTCGATGATCTTCTTGGTCTCGACGACCATCTTCCACTCTTCCTTGGTGGAGCCGTCCTCCATGAACACGTCGATCTGCGGGATCACGTTGAAGGCGATCTGCTTCTGAAACTGCGCAGGTTCTTTCTCCTGACCTGGCACGTACATGCCCTTGGTCTGGTCCCAAAGCTCGTCCATGCCGCCCTTGCCCGCGCCGGAAACCGACTGGTAGGTGCTCACCACCACGCGCTTGATCTTGGCCCGGTCATGCAGCGGCTTGAGCGCCACCACCATCTGCGCCGTGGAGCAGTTGGGGTTGGCGATGATCATCTTCTTGGCATAGCCCTCGATCGCATCGGCATTCACTTCCGGCACGATCAGCGGGATATCCGGGTCGTAGCGATAGAGCGACGAGTTGTCGATCACGAGGCAGCCCGCCTTGGTGGCCTTTGGCGCATAGGTCTTCGTCGCATCCGAGCCGATGGCGAAGAGCGCGATATCCCAGCCGGTGAAGTCGAAGGTATCGAGATCCTTGGTCTTGAGGGTCTTGTCGCCAAACGAAACTTCTGTGCCGAGAGACTTGCGCGATGCCAGCGCAACGATCTCATCAACAGGGAACTGGCGCTCGGCCAGGATATTCAGCATTTCGCGGCCCACATTGCCCGTGGCGCCGGCGACGACGACGCGATAGCCCATCAGGGTCTCCTTTGTTTACACGTTGCGGGGCCATATAGGGTTTATGGGCGTGTTTAAAGGGCAAAGCCGTGATTGCGCCGCCGGGGTTGCCAATTCGCGCGGGCTGCCTACGATCCATTCGCAGTTGCAGCATGACCGTACCAGCACCCGGAGCCCCCATGACCGACCTTTCCGCATTCAAGGCCTATGACATCCGCGGCCAGATCGGCGTGAACCTCGATAGCGCGCTTGCCCGCAAGATCGGCCGCGCCTTCGCCGAGGTTCTGGGCTGCAAGACAGCCGTCATCGGGCGAGATATCCGCCCCTCCTCCCCCGAGATCACCGAGGCGCTGACCCAAGGCCTCATCGCAGGCGGCGTTGATGTGATCGACATCGGCCTCGTCGGCACCGAAGAGGTCTATTTCGCCACCTCTCACCTCGGCGCAGATGGCGGGCTGATGGTGACCGCCTCGCACAACCCGATTGATTACAACGGCATCAAGATGGTGGCCGAAGGTTCTCGCCCGCTCTCCGCAGATGACGAGATGGAGCGCCTGAAGGAGCTTTGCGGCGGCCCCGACCTGCCCAATGCCGCCACCCCCGGCACCCGCTCCGAGGCCGACACCCGCGATGCCTATGCCGACAAGATCGTGTCTTTCGTGGATATCTCCGCGCTCAAGCCGCTGAAGATCCTCGTGAACGCAGGCAACGGCGTCGCCGGCCCCTCCTTCGATGCCATCGCCGCCAAGCTCGAGGCCGCAGGCGCCCCGCTCACCTTCGAGCGGATGCACCACGAGCCTGATGCGACCTTTCCCAACGGCATCCCCAACCCGCTCCTGCCAGAGAACCAGCCCGCCACCGCCGACCGAGTGAAAGCCACCGGCGCCGCGATGGGCGTGGCATGGGATGGCGACTTCGACCGTTGCTTCCTCTGCGACGAGACCGGCAGCTTCGTTGAGGGCGAGTTCGTCGTGGCCCTTCTGGCCAAGAGCTTCCTCGCCGCGCATCCCGGGGCCAAGATCGTCCATGATACCCGCGTCGCCTTCAACGCCCGCGAGGTGATCGCCGAGGCAGGCGGCGTCGCCGTGCCCTCGCCTTCCGGCCACTCGCTGATCAAGCGCCTGATGCGCAGCGAAGATGGCATCTACGGCGGCGAGATTTCGGCCCACCATTACTTCCGCGAGTTTTTCTACTGCGACAGCGGCATGATCCCCTGGCTGATGGTCGCTGCCCTCATGGCCTCCGAGGGCAAACCGCTCTCCGAGATGGTGGCACAAATGCGCGCCGCCTACCCCTCCTCCGGCGAGATCAACTTTCGCCTCGGCGATCCGGAGGCCGCCAAGCAGGCTTTCGAAACGACCTATGCCGCCGACGCCACCGACACCAGCCGCCTCGATGGCCTCAGCCTCGAGTTCCCCGAGTGGCGGGTGAACCTGCGCAGTTCCAACACCGAGCCGGTGCTGCGCCTCAACGTCGAAACCCGCGGCGACCGCGCGCTGCTCGATGAAAAGGTGGCCGAAATCTCGCAGCTCATCCGCGACACCGGCGCGCCTGCCTGATCCGGCGCGCCGCCCGATACGCCTCGCATTTTACCTGTTAAGCCGCGCTTCACGCCCCTCTGCTAAACCCGTCTCCGGGTGAAGACAGGTGTAAAAGCGAGGGGCGAGCTATGTCTGCCGCGAACGATGTTCGACCGATCATCATCAAGAAGAAAAAGATCATCGCGGGCGATGGTCACCACGGCGGCGCATGGAAGGTCGCCTACGCTGATTTCGTGACCGCGATGATGGCCTTCTTCATGCTGATGTGGCTCCTGAACGCCACCACCGAGAAGCAGCGCAAGGGCATCGCCGACTATTTCAACCCCAACGTCCCGCTCTCCCGCGTCTCCGGCGGCGGCGAGGGAGCCTTTGGCGGTGACAGCGTCTTCACCGAAGAGACCCTGCCCCAAAGTGGCACCGGCGCCACGGCAGAAAACCCGGCGGATGCCCAGCTTGCGGCGGGCGAGCAGGGCGAGCACGCGGGCGCGTCCAACGAGGAATCCCTCACCCAATCGGTCGATCTCGAAGATGTCGAACAGGCGCTGATGGCCATGTCCGGCGAGAGCATGACCGCCAACGAGGCGCTCCGCCATATCGTCACAAAGGTCACCGACGAGGGGCTGATCGTTGAGGTCTTCGACATCGAAGGCGTGCCGCTGTTCCAGCCCGGCACCGATGAGCCCACCCGGATCATGCGCGAGATCGCCGGCATGCTGGCCCGCGTCTTCGACCTCGCCGCCAACCCGGTCGCCGTCAACGGCCACACCGCCTCCGAGCCGGTCGTCCGGGCCAACAACCCCGTCTGGCAGCTTTCGGCAGACCGCGCCGCCGTGGGCCGCGAGCTTCTGGTATCCTCCGGCCTCGATGGCGCCCGAATGCAGCGCACCTCCGGCTTCGCCGACCGCAAGCCGATGGAGGGCAACCCCATGTCGATCCGCAACAACCGGCTGGAGTTCATTCTCCTGCGCACCGACATCTGATTGCGGCGAAAGAGGGGCAAAACCGATGGCATTTTATCTGTTAGCCCTCCCTTAAGGACGCCCGCGCATAGTGCCTCTCAAGCAAAGCTCCAAGCAGCAGAAAGGCGCTTCACATGACGATTTCTTCCTCGCTCAACGCGGGCGTGGCAGGCCTCGCGGCCAACGCCAGCCGCCTGGCCACGATCTCTGACAACATCGCCAACAGCGCGACCAACGGCTACAAGCGCGCCGTGGCCGACTTCCACGCCATGGTCATCACCTCCGGGCGGGGCACCTATTCCGCCGGCGGCGTGCGGGTCACGACCACCCGCTTCATCGACCAGCCCGGCGCCCTGCTCTCGACCGAAAACCCAACAGATCTCGCCGTGCGCGGCCGCGGCTTTCTGCCCGTCACCACCGAAAGCTCGCTGAACAACCTCACGGGTGACCGGCCGATGTATCTGGCCACCACCGGCAGCTTCCGCACCAATGCCGATGGCTATCTGGTGACCGAGTCGGGCCTCGTGCTCATGGGCTGGCCGGCCGATTCCGATGGCTCCATCCCCAACTTCGCGCGCGACACCGCCGATGGGCTCGAGCCGATCCAGATCAACGTGAACCAGTTCGCCGGCGAGCCGACCGAGAACATGCAACTCGGCATGAACCTGCCCGCGACCGAAACCGACTTTGACGCCTCCGGCGACCCGCTCGATCTGTCGATCGAATATTACGACAACCTCGGCACCTCCGAGTCCCTGTCCATCACCTTCACCCCCCAGATTCCGGCCACCGGCTCCTCCAACACATGGGATATGGTGATCACCGATTCCGCCTCGGGCGGCGCCGTTGTGGGCGAGTACGAGCTGGTCTTCGATGATACCCGCGGCTCCGGCGGCACCATCGACGCCGTCACCCTCACCGGCGCAGGCGGCGCTTATGACGGGGTGACAGGCATCTTCACCGTCACCGTCGACGGCGGCCCGATCGACATCAACATCGGCGCCATTGGCTCCGGCAACCTGATGACCCAGCTCTCCGACAGCTTCGCGCCCACCTCGATCAGCAAGGATGGCTCACCGGTGGGCAACATGGTCTCGGTCGAGGTCGATGCCAACGGCTTCCTCTCGGCGGCTTTCGACATCGGCATCACCCGTACGATCTACCAGATCCCGCTGGTCGACCTGCCCAATCCCAACGGGCTGCTGGCACTCGATAACCAGACCTACCAAACCTCCAACGCCTCCGGCTCCTTCTTTCTCTGGGACGCGGCAGACGGGCCGACCGGGGATATCCTGAGCTACGCGCTCGAAGAGAGCGCCACAGATGTGGCCGGCGAACTCACCGCCCTGATCCAGACCCAGCGCGCCTATTCCTCCAACGCCAAGGTCATCCAGACGGTGGATGAAATGCTGCAGGAAACCACAAACATCAAGCGCTGACCCCAGCTCTAACCCGGGAGTCTCCCCATGACCCTCTCCGCCTCCATGTCGGCCGCGCTGTCGGGGCTGAACGCCACCAAGCGCCAGACCGACGTGATCAGCTCCAACATCGCCAACGCCCTCACCGAGGGCTACGGGCGGCGCAGCGTGAGCCTCTCGGTGCGCCCCCTCGGCGGGGTGCAGGTCGGGGCCATCGAAAGGGTCGTGAACGAGCGCGTCATCGGCGACCGGCGGCTGGCCCAGGCCGCCGCCGGCGAGGCACAAACCCGCTCCGATGCACTCACCCGCATCGAGGCCCTGCTCGGTGCGCCCGATGACATTAGCTCCCTGACCAGCGCCTACGCGCGCTTAGAGGGCGCACTGATCGAGGCCGCCAGCCGCCCCGATGTGCCCGCCCGGCTCGACAGCGCCGCGCGCGCCGGCGTCAACCTCGCCGCCAAGTTCGAGAGCATCTCCGACGGCATTCAGGATCTCCGGCTCGAGGCCGACCAGCAGATCAGCCGCGAGGTCACAAAGCTGAACAGCGCGCTAGAGCAAGTGGCTGAGCTGAACGCCCTGATCTTCAGCTCCAACTCCAGCGGGCAGGACGCCGCCGCCCTGCACGACCAACGTCAGGTGCTGATCGACAGCATCGCCGAAATCGTTCCCATCCGGCAGGTCCAGCGCGAGGGTGGCAAGGTCGCCCTCTTCACCCCCACAGGCGGCATCCTGCTGGAGGGGACCGCGGCCAAAATCGGCTTCTCTTCCGTCAACATGATCACGCCCGACATGACCCTTGGCTCAGGCGCGCTCTCCGGCCTTACCCTCAACGGCAACCCCGTCCGCACCGACGGTAACAACGCCCCCTTCGCCGGCGGTAGCCTCCACGCCCTCTTCGCCCAGCGCGACGAGATCGCAGTGTCCGCCCAAGCCAGCCTCGACATGATGGCCCGCGATCTCGTCGAGCGGTTTCAGGACCCGGCGCTCGACACCACGCTCGGCGTCGGAGACGCCGGCCTATTCACCGATGGCGGCACCGCCTTTGTCGCCACCGATGAAGAGGGGCTTTCCGCCCGGCTGGAGTTCAACATCCTTGCCGACCCGGATCGCGGCGGCGACAGCTGGCGCCTGCGCGACGGTCTCGGTGCCGCCGCCTCCGGCCCGGTCGGCAACGCCGCCCTGCTCCAGTCTCTCACAGACCGGCTGAACGAGAGCCGAAGCTCCGCCTCCACCGCCACCACCGGCCTGTCCCGCTCCGCCTCAGGCCATGCGGCCGACTTCCTCTCTGGCCTCGCCGCCGAGCGCGAGAGCGGCGAAGTCGAGCTGAGCTACCAATACGCCCGCTACGACACGCTGCTCAGCACCGAACTCGCCGGCGGCGTCGATACCGACCGCGAGCTGCAACAGCTCCTCGTCGTCGAACAGGCCTACGCCGCCAACGCCAAGGTGATCCAAACCATCGACGAGCTGATCCAGCGGATCATGGCCATCTGAAGGGGCTGACAGGATGTTGAAACAACTCGGCTTCGGCGACCTCGCCCGCCTCCACTCGATGAACCGCTCCAACCACGACATGAAGTCGGAGCTTACCCGCCTCACGCAAGAGATGTCCTCGGGCCGCAAGTCCAGCATCGCCGAGGCCGTCGGCGGTGACTTCGCCCCGATCACCAGCATCGAGATGACACTGGCACGCAACGCCGCCTTCCAGACCGCCAGTACAGAGGCCGCGAGTTTCGCCGCGGTGATGCAGCACGCCTACCAGACGATCTCCGCCTTCGGCGCAGATAGCGCCTCCAACCTGCTCAATGCGAGCCAAGCCGCGCAACCCGAGCTGATCGGCACCGCCGCCGCCGATGCCGCCGCCAAACTCCAGCCGATTCTCTCGGCGCTGAACACCGAGTTCGGCGGTCGCAGCGTCTTCGCCGGGCAGGATGTCAGCGGACCCGCCGTGGCCGATGCCGCCACCCTGATTGCAGGCCTCAGCGCCGCCACTGCAGGGGCCACCGATACCGCCACGCTCATGGCCGCAGTCGACACCTGGTTCGACCCCGGCGGCGGTTTCGAGACCACCGTCTACCTCGGCTCCGCAACCCCGCTCGCCCCCGTCGATATCGGACAAGAGGTCTCTGCCGACCTCGGCTTTACCGCCCTCGACCCCGAGCTGCGCGCCACACTCAAGGGCATCGCCCTCGCCGGCCTCATCGCCGATGGCGCCCTCGCCGGCGATACCGATGCCCGCGCCGACCTGCTTCAGCGCGCGGGCGAAATCCTGACCGAGGGCGAATCCGGCCTCACCAAGCTGCAAGCCCGCCTCGGCACCGTCGAGGAACTGATCGGCGAGGCCGATACCGCCCGCGCCGCCGAAACCTCCGCCCTCAAGTTGACCCGCGCCGAACTGGTCGAGGTCGATCCCTATGAAACCGCCTCGCGGCTGCAACAGGTGCAGCTGCAACTCGAAACCATCTACGCGATGACTGCCAGAATGCAGTCCCTAAGCCTGGTGAATTACCTCTGATGCTTCGTCTCTTTCTTGCCTGCCTTGTCGCGTTGACCACCCTCAGCGCGGCCCATGCCACACCTGTCCGGATCAAGGATCTCGTCGAGTTTGACGGGGTGCGCGGCAACGATCTCGTCGGCTACGGCCTCGTTGTCGGCCTCAATGGCTCCGGCGACGGCCTGCGCAATGCGCCTTTCACCGAAGAGATCATGCAAAACATGCTGGAGCGGCTCGGCGTCAACGTCACCGGCGAGCAATTCCGCCCCAAGAACGTGGCCGCCGTCTTCGTCACCGCCACCCTGCCTCCCTTCGCCCGCGCCGGGAGCCAGATCGACGTGACGGTCTCCGCCATCGGCGACGCCAAGAGCCTGCTCGGCGGCACCCTCGTGATGACCCCCCTCACCGCCGCCGATGGCCAGATCTATGCCGTCGCGCAGGGCACCATCATCGCCGGCGGCGCCAGTGCCGAGGGCGACGGCGCCACTGTAACCCAGGGCGTGCCCACCGCCGGCACCGTGCCTTCTGGCGCCCGAGTAGAACGTGAGGTGCCCTTTGACTTCACCCAGTTACGCACCATGCGCCTTGCCCTGCGCACACAGGATTTCACCACCGCCAGCCGCATTGAAAGCGCAATTAACGGCACTTTCGGTGCCCCGGTCGCCCGCATGCTGGATGCTGGCACGGTGCAAATCAGCCTTTCGGGCAGCGGCACCCGCTCCCCGGCCCACATGGTTAGCCGGATCGAGAACATCGCGGTCGAGCCCCAGCGCCGCGCCATGGTCGTGGTCGATCAGCGCTCCGGCACCATCGTCATGGGCGAGGATGTTCGGATAAGCCGTGTGGCCGTGAGCCAAGGCAATCTGACGATCCGAATCGAGGAAAAGCCTATCGCCGTGCAGCCCAACCCCTTCGCCCCAGGCGAAACCGTCGTGCTGCCCAACACCACCGCCGAAATCAATGAAGAACCCGGCATCGGCCTTGCCGAGGTGGCCGAGGGAACCTCCCTCTCCGAGGTCGTCGCCGGCCTCAACGCCCTCGGCGTCTCCCCCCGTGACATGATCGACATCCTGAAGAGCATCAAGGCCGCCGGCGCCCTCCACGCAGACTTCATCGTCCGCTAGGCCTGCGTGGTCTCGCGCCCGACCTCGAGGCGCCCCCGGACAAGCCAGTCGCTTGGCCAGCCGAGATATGGCGCGCGCACGCGCATCGCAGATGCTTCCAATTGTAGGCGCACCTTTAAGAGTGGGATAGACGCGGCAAAACAGAAGGTGGGCGATGGGACCCGCAGAGCACTCAGAAGTAGCTTCGCACAAGCGCCCCGGAAATCAGCGCCCATCCGTCAGCCACCACGAAGAAGGCGAGTTTGAACGGCAGAGACACGATCGCAGGCGGCACCATCATCATCCCCATCGACATGAGCACCGCCGCCACCACCAAATCGATGATCAGGAATGGCAGGAAGATCAGAAACCCGATCTGAAACGCCCGCTCCACCTCGCTGAGCAGGAAGGAGGGCACCAAAAGCGAGAGCGGCGCCTCCCCCGGCGGGGTCGTCGCTGCAACACCCTCGCGCAAGTCGGCAAGTGTGCCGAAAGTCTCTGCATCGACCCTGGCCGCCATGAACACCCTGAAAGGCGCAAGCGTTCGGTCAAAAGCCTCCGCCGCCGCAATCTGCTCATCGAGCAGCGGCTTCACCCCGCTGGCCCACGCCTCCTGAAGCACCGGGTCCATGATGAAATAGGTCAGGAAAAGCGCCAGCGAAACGATCAGCATGTTCGGCGGTGATTGTTGAAGCCCGATTGCCTGCCGCAGGATCGAGAGCACCGTGACGATAAAGGGAAAGCAGGTGATCATCACCGCGATCCCAGGCACGAGGCTGAGGATGGTGATCAGCGCGAAGAGGCCGATGGTCTGGTTGGTAAGCGCCCCCGGCCCGTCACTGAGATCCACCGAGATGTCTTGCGCAGCCACCGGGCTGGCGATCAGCAGAAACGCCAAAGCAACTCCAAGGCGACGCCACATGATAGTCAGAGACCGCCCTTGAGATCCGCGACCTCGGTGAGCCGCACTGCAAGCTGGCCCGGCTGGCCATCTTCCGCCTCCGTCAACTCGCCCCGCGCGATAAGCTTGTCGCCCACGTAGAGCTCGACCGGGTCTTCGACCCGGCGGTCGAGCGGCAGCACCGCATCCGGTCCCAGCTTCAGCAGCTCCGAGACCCGTGGCCGCGCCTTGCCGACCGCCACCGTGATCTCCACCGGCACCTGCGTGAACGGGTTGCCCTTGGCGTGAATTTCCTCGCTCATGTTTCATCCTTCCCGGGTCGCCTGACCCTCAAAAAACCCGTCCACGACCTCGGCGATGCCAGCCAGAACGGCGCTCATGTCGATGATTTCCTCGGAACTGGCGAAGCGCAGTGCCGCCTGTCCTGGCCCGAGGCTCGGCTCTTCGGCCAGCCGCACCGGGATGGTCGCCTCCCCCTGAAGGAGCGGCTCTACCCGGGCCATGTTGCCCGGCGCCACAGTGATCTCGACCGAAACCTCGCTGCGTGCCTTCACCGCAGCCTCGATCCGCTCGAGGATCATGAGCCCCAGGCTTCCGTTCAGGGTTTCGGGCAGCACCTTGGAGATGATCCCGGTCACCAGACCGCGCATTTCACCCACCATCGCGCGGCGCGCCTCGTGGTAGGTGAAACTCATGTCGTCGAGCGCGCGGGCAAGGTCGGCGCCGATGGCTTTCTGCTCTTCCGCGTGGGCTTTGGCGGCATCGTCCCATCCCTCGCGGTATCCCTTGTCAAACGCGGCGAGTTGGGCCTCGGCGAGCGCACTGTCTCCCGCGTCGGCGCGGCGCGATTTGCGCGCCGTGCCGCTGAACTCCTCAAGCGTGATCCCTCCCTTGCTCACGCTTTCACCTCCTCGTCATCTTCCATCCAGCTCTTGAGAATTTCGATGGTCTCGTCTTGGCGCTCTTCGATCATGCTGCGCAGCCGGGCCACCGGGTCATCACTGTCGGCCCCGTCGAACCCTGGCACCCCGGCCACGTCGAAATCATTGACCACCGCAAGATCAGGCAGGTCGATTCCGCTATCATCGATCTCACCTGTGAGGGCGTCCGGCATCGGAAAGTCATCGAGCCCGGCCTCGCCGCTCTCGGATGGGGCGCCGGGCGGCAGGGCGGCCACCGGGGCCTCGGGCGCGGGCAACGCGCGGGCACTGAGCGCCGGCTTCAGCACGAAGAGGCCGAGACCCAGCACCACCACCGCCAGAATCGCCAATTGAATCAGGGTCATGATGTTGAGGCTGTCGAGTAGCGAGCCGCCCGCCGCCGTGCCGATCTCTTCCACCGGCAGGAATTCGAGCGACTTTATGGTGATCTGGTCACCCCGATCCTCGTTGTAGCCAACGGCGCTGGCCACCAGTTCGCGCAGGGCACCAAGCTGCTCGTCGCTGCGGGCCGTCCACGTCGGGTCGCCATTGGCATCCGCCCCGCGCACCCCATCGACCAGAACGGCCACCGTAAGGCGCTTGACCGCCCCGGGCGTTCGCAGCAATTCCCTTTGCGTTTCAGAGACTTCAAAGTTGGTCCGCTCGCGGGTTTCGGTCTCTTGGCTCTGGCTTTCACCGCCCCCCGCGCCCGCCTCACCATCCGGCAGATTGGAGGCGACGGTCACCGCAGAAGGGTTGGTGCCGCTGGCGGAGTTGGAGCGTTCTTCGGTCTCCGAACTCACCGCAACCCGCCCGTCGGGGTCAAACCGCCGTTCGATGATCTGCTCTCGCTCCGTCTCGGTCTCGACCGAAACCTCAACCACCGCATTGCCCGGCCCAACATGGGCCTCCAGCAGGCGCTGGACGTTGCGGCGCAGGGCCTCCGCCCGCTCTTCGCCGCCCGAATCGCCCATTGCGTCTTCGGCGGAGACCACGGCCCCCGTGGCCCCGTCGATCACTGAAACACCCTCCGGCGACAGCCCCGCCACGGCGCTGGCGATCAGGAACTTGAAGGCCTTGGCCTCTGCCGGTGTCACTCGCCTGCCCGTCGAGGTGACGGAGACCGAGGCCGAGGCAGATTCGTTGCGGCCGAACCCATGGCTCGCCGGGTTAGAGATATGCACCCGCGCCGCGCGCACCTTGGGAGACGCCAGAATCGTGCGCGCCAGCTCGCCCTCCTTCGCCCGCCAGTAGGCCGCGTCGAACATCTGGCTCGTGGTGCCGAACCCCGAAAGACCGTCAAGGATTTCATAGCCTTGGCCGCCATTCGCCGGCAGCCCCTCGCCCGCGAGGGTCATCCGCAGCTCGTCGCGGCGGGCACTATCCACGTAAATCGCACCGCCGCGCACCTCATAGGCCACACCGCGCTGATCGAGCGAAGTCACCACCTCGCCCGCGGCGGAGGGTTCCAGCCCGGCATAGAGCAGCGTCATCCCGGGGGCCGTTGCCACCCGGCTCAGTGCGAGAACCGCCGCGAACATGGCCAGCGTGGTGACCAGAACGGTGATTCTCCGCCGCGCATCGAGGCCATTCCATGTGTCGAGTAGGTTCTGCACGCGCATTCTCCGCCGTCATCCGGGCTTCTGCCCCGTGCTCCCTAAATCGCGCATTGGCCTTAACAATCGGTTAGCCACATTCGGTCTATGAACGGATCAACGGATTTGTTCAGGAGACCCGACGCCATGGCCGAGGAAGAGGACGCCGCCGCAACGGAGGGCGGTGACGACACCCCGAAAAAGAAGTCGAAGCTCCCACTGGTTCTCGGCGTCTTGCTCATGCTGGGCGGCGGCGGCGGGGCGTTCTTTGCCACCTTTTCCGGCATTTTGGGCGGGGGGGAGCCTGCGGAGGAACGGCATGATGAGGTCGCCGAGGCCGAGCCGCTGGAGCCGGTCGCTTTCGTGCCGCTCGACCCGATCATCATCGCCGTCCGCTCGCAGGGCCGCGCCGCCCACCTGCGGTTTCGCGCCGAGTTGGAGGTGGAGCCGGACAGGCAGGAGGAGGTGACACTGCTGATGCCGCGCATCCTCGACGTGCTCAACACCTACCTCCGCGCGGTGGAAATCGGAGAAATCGAGCGCCCGAGCGCGCTGATGAGCCTGCGTGCCCAGATGTTGCGGCGCATTCAGATCGTCACCGGGGAGGGCCGGGTAAAGGACCTTCTCGTGACCGAATTCGTGGTGAACTAGGAGGGTTCCGATGCTCAATCTCGTTGCAGATATTCTCATGGTCGCCGGAGCCATTGGTGCCGGGGTCTATTGCCTCATACTGTCGCGCAGGCTCTCACGTTTCACCGATCTTGAGGGCGGCATGGGCGGCGCTGTCGCCGTGCTTTCGGTGCAGGTCGACGACCTGAAGAAGGCGCTGGAAGAAGCACGCAAAGCCTCCAACGGCAGCGTCTCCCGCCTGACCGACATGACAAAACGCGCCGAAGAGTCGGCCGCCCGGCTGGAGATTCTCCTCGCCTCCATGCACGACCTGCCAGAGAGCGAGCCGAAGCAGGCTGCCAAGCCCACGGTGACCCGCCGTCGCCGAGCCGCGCGCCCCGAGGAACAGGAGGCCGCCTGATGGCACGGCGCAAGAAATCGCGCTCAGGGCTACGCCGCAGGCTGGGCCGCGGGCTGCTGACCGTTCTGGCAGGCCTCCTCCTGAGTTCCGCCGCGCTGCGGCTGACCGGCGGCAGCGGCACCGCTTTCGCCCGCGAGGTCGCCAGCCGCATGAGCAGCGATGCGGGCCATGAGGCCACGCCTGTCGTCGCCGGATGCGAGCCCGAACCTGAAATCGCCGCGCTTCTCGCCGCGCTCACCGAGCGTGAGGCGGCGGTCACCGCACGCGAACTGGCGGTGTCTGACGAGATCGTCGCGCTGGAACGCGCCCGGGCAGAGGTCGCCCGCGAGATGGCCGCGCTAAAGGCCGCAGAAGCCCAGCTCGAAGAGACCCTCGCCCTCGCAGACGGCGCCGCCGAGAACGACCTCGCCAAGCTGACGCGCATGTATGAGGTGATGAAACCCAAAGAGGCCGCCGCGCTCTTTGCCGAGATGGA
Organism: Vannielia sp. SX4; assembly: GCF_052828525.1. Next base: position 868,950 of record NZ_CM128247.1, on the reverse strand, counting down.
CCCGGTCTTTGCCGCCGGGTTTCTCGGCCGCATGCAGCCGGAGCGGGCCGGTGCCGTGCTCGCCGGGATGGAGCCCAAGGCGGCCTACACTCTCTCCCTGATCCTCGCGGGCCGGAACGGCGCGGTTCCGACCGAGTAAAGTCCTGGGCCTCAGAGAATCTTAACCGCCGGATGCGACAACAGACGCGGGCCAAAGCCCGCGAGGCAGAGCGAGAGCGAGCAGAACATGATCGGTATTGTCGGTATCATCATCATCTTCGTGATGGTCTTCGGCGGCTATCTCGCCGCCGGCGGCAAGATGGGAATCATCCTCAAGTCCCTGCCCTTCGAGATGACGATGATCGGCGGAGCCGCAGTGGGCGCCTTCGTGCTCGCCAACGACATGGCCGCGATCAAGCACACCCTGAAAGACATCAAGAAGGTGTTCAAAGGCCCGCATTGGGGCCACCACGACTACAAGGAGCTGCTCTGCCTGCTCTTCGAGCTGATCCGCCTCGCCCGGCAAAACCCGGTCGGCCTCGAGGAGCATATCGAGAACCCGGCCGAAAGTTCGATCATATCGCGCTACCCCAAGATCCTCGCCGACAGGGAAGCGATCGAGCTCATCTGCGACACGCTCCGCTCCGCCTCGATGAACTACGATGACCCGAACCAGGTCGAGGAGGTGCTCGAAAAGCGCATGTCCGCCAACATGCACCACAACATGCACTCCTCCCACGCAATGCAATCCATGGCCGACGGCCTACCGGCACTGGGGATCGTGGCCGCCGTGCTCGGCGTGATCAAGACCATGGGCTCCATCGACCAGCCGCCGGAAATTCTCGGCAAGCTGATCGGCGGCGCGCTCGTTGGCACCTTTCTGGGCGTGTTCCTCGCCTACGGCATCGTCGGGCCCTTTGCGTCCAAGATGAAGGCCGTGATCGAGGAAGATGCGCATTTCTACCAGCTCATCCGCGAGGTGCTGGTGGCCAACCTGCACCAGCACGCCACTAACATCTGCATCGAAGTCGGGCGGCAAAACACCCCGGGCCACAGCCGCCCCAGCTTCTCAGAGCTAGAAGAAGCGCTGAAGAACCTCAAGTCGGAGGCCGCATGACCCCTCGGGCATGGCTCCATGCGGTCGCGCTGGTCGCGGCCTTCGTCGCCGCGCCGCTGCGGGCCGAGACAGTTCGCCTGCTCTCCGGTGAGCATGACGGCTTCACCCGCATCGCCCTCGTGCTCGCGCGCGAGAGCGCTTGGCGCGTGGGACGGATCGAGGGCGGCTTCGGCCTCAAACTGGACCGGCCCGAAATCGCCGTTGATCTCACCGGTGCGTTCGACCTCATCCCCCGCACCCGCATCGGTACGCTGGAGTTCGATGCAGCCGAAGGCTTGCTCAGCATCGGGGTCCGCTGCAACTGCCACGCCGAGGCCTTCCAGATCCGCTCCAACATCCTTGTCGTCGACATCCGCGATGGCCCGGCATCCGAGGGCAACGCCTTCACCGCGCCCCTCTTCCCTCCCACGCCAGCGCCCGCTATTGCGCCGGATCGCACGCCCCCGCCTGCAGCAGAGGTGGCCGCGGGCGCCCTCCCCCCACTCCATTCTGGCGAGTTGCGCAAGCGTTACGATCGACCCGTCGTCCTGCCCAATGCGCGGTCAGAGTCGGTAGAATCTCCACCCGCAGCGGTACAAGTGCGTGAAGAGCCCCCGGCAACCGATGCCTTCGCAGAGGCCCGCGAGAGGAGCCGGATCGCCGAGATTGAGGCCGAGCTGCTCAAGCAACTGGCTCGCGCGGGCTCGCAGGGCATGGTTAAACCCAACCCGGCCTATGCTGGGCTTGAGGGCGAGGTTGAGCAACCCGATGCCGCCATGCCGCCAAGCAACCATCCCGGCGCGAACGTCGACGCCATCACCGGGGTCGATCGCGCCGCACCCGATGCCCCGCCCCCGCCGGAAGACACGCGCGCAGCCTGCATCGCGCCGGAGGACTTCGCATTCCTCATCTCCGAACCCTCGGAAGAGCCACATCAGATGATCGCCACCGCCCGCATGGCACTGCTGAAGGAGTTCGACACGCCCGATACCTATGCCGCCGAGGCGCTCTCCCGCGTCTACCTTTACCTCGCGTTCGGCGCCGAGGCCCGGCAGGTGATCGATGACTTTCTGCCAGAGGCCGAGGTCGCCGCCCTCTACCGCGCTCTCGCTGCCGGACTGGATGACACGCCGGACCTCGCCAGTCAGGCCCTGAGCGGCCAGGTCGGCTGCCCCGGTCCGGCGTCCTTCTGGGCGATGCTGGTTGGCCCCGTTCCCGCGGCGCTGAACGAGCGCACCCAGCGCGACGTGGCCGCCACCGCCTCAGATCTGCCGCTGCACCTGCGCCGCCTTCTCGTGCCGCGCCTCGCGCAGCGCCTGCTCGCCCGCGGGCACGATCAACTGGCCGCCGCCCTGCGCGATTCTCTCGCCCGCGTCGATGGCACCCACGGTGCCGGCTACCAGATGCTTCAGGCAGCGCTGGCCGAAGAAGGTGACATCGCCTCCGGCGGAAACGGCGCCCCCTCGCCTGCAAGCAGCACTGCCGCCGAAGCAATTCTCGAAGAGGTGGCCGAGAGCAACAAGGCCGAGGCCGCGCAGGCGCTGGTCGAACTGATCCGACTGGCCAACGCGCAAGGTCGCCCGCTGCCGCCCGACAAGATAGACCTCGCCGAAGCCCTGATCTTCGAGCATCGCGATACCGACCTCGCCCGGGTTCTGCTGATCGGCCTCGCTCCGGCCTACGCCCGCGATGGCGCCTTCACCAAGGCCTTCGACCGGCTCGACGCCGCCGCAGCCTTCCCCACCGAGGCGGAGCCTGACCCGCTCGTTCAAGCCCGCTCCGCCACCGCGCTCCTGCTCGCGCAGAACGCGGCAGACGAGATATTTCTCCGCACCATGTTCCACCCTGCCCAGGCCAAGCTCGGGTCCACCGTCTCGCATGAGGCAAGCTTCGCCATCGCCGAACGGCTGCTCGCCCTCGGCTTCCCCGAGCAGACCCTCGCCCAGTCCGAAAACCTGCCCCGCGAGGATACCTACCGCCTCATGCGGGTTCGCGCCCTCGCCGCGCTTGGCCGCTATGAGCGTGCACTGGCATCCCTTGCCGGCATGCAAGGCGCTGAGAGCGACGCGCTGCGCGGCGAACTTCTCGCACGGCTGGGTGAGCACGAACGCGCCCATACCATGAGCCGGGTCGCGGGCGATGCAGAGGCAGCCCGCCGCGCCGCATGGGCCAGCGGCAGTGCCGAGGCGATCCGCGAATCAGGGAGCGAGACAGAGGCCGGCTTCACCGAGGCCACCAGCGCCGAGACCGCCCCCACCGCCCCCGGACGCCCCAGCCTTTCCGGCGCCGAAGAGCTGCTCGAACAGATCCGCCAGCGCCGCAGCGCGATCGAGACCCTGCTCGAAGAAAAATCCACCGCCACCGGGGCCGCGACTCGTCCTACGTCCCCCGCTGGCGACGAAGCCGAAAATCCGCCGGGCGCCTGACGGCGGAAACTATATGGTAACCAGCTTGCCCTAGGCTGACCAAATGTCGGATTAGCCAGAACTGCGATCTCAGATGCCCCACTGTTCCCCGCCAGAAGGCGGCCCCAGCATTGCGCCGCGCGGGCTGCCAGACTCCCCGCGTACCCCGCCCCTCGGCACGCCCCGCGCACGCCGGATCTTCATCATCCTCGCCGCTCTCGCCTTGGCCATGCTGTCGCTGCCCGCGCTAGCCCAACCCACCCGGCCAGAGCTTTGCGAGGCCGCCGCTACCGAGGCCGCCGCCAAAACCGGCGTGCCGCTCTCCGTCCTTCGGGCGATCATGCTCACTGTCAGCGGCCGCAAGAGCGAGGAAGGTCTGGTGCCTTGGCCCTGGACAATCGGCGCAGGCGGCCAGCGCGTCTGGTTCGAAACCGCCGATGATGCTCGCGCCTATGCCTACCAGCAGATCAAGGCCAGCGAGCCCGCGCTTGGGCTCGGCTGTTTCCAGATCGACTACGCCAAATACGGCCCCGAGTTCGCCTCACTCGAAGACATGCTGACCCCGCGCATCAACGCCGAGTTTGCCGCATCTCTCCTGCTCGGTCTGCACGCCAAACACGGCGGCTGGGGCTATGCTGCCGCCGCGCTCAAAGGCCTCGCTCCTGAAGAGTCAGAGACTTGGCTAGCAAGCTTCAACCGCAACCGCAGTTCGCTCCATGCGGAAGCCTACGATACGGCGCTCACCACCACCGGCCCGCAAGAACACCAGCCCCGGCTCAACACCTACCCGCTCCTGCAAAACACCGGCGCGGCACAAGCTATGGGATCGCTGGTGCCCACCGCCCCAGCATACCCGGGAGCCAGCCTCTTCACCCCGGCAGAAGGGCTCTGAGTGATGGCCCTCGGCAAGGCCGAACTCTTCAAACCCACAATCCTGCTGGCGCTCGCATTGATGGGCGTCATTACGATGATGATCCTGCCGATGCCGTCGTGGGTGCTCGACATCGGCCTTGCCGGCAGCTTCGCGCTCGCCATCCTGATCTTCACCGTCACCCTCTTCATCGAGCGCCCGCTTGATTTTTCGTCCTTCCCGACGATCCTGCTGGCCTCGCTCATGCTGCGCCTGTCGCTCAACGTCAGCTCGACCAAGCTGATCATCGGCGAGGGCCACACCGGCACCCGGGCGGCGGGCAGCGTGATTGAGGGCTTCGCCATGTTCGTCATGGGCGGCTCGGTGTTTCTGGGCCTCGTCGTCTTCGGCGTGCTGATGATCGTGAACTTCATGGTTATCACCAAGGGCGCCGCCCGCATGGCCGAGGTCGGCGCGCGGTTCGCGCTCGATGGTATGCCCGGCAAGCAGCTCGCTATCGATTCCGACATGTCCGCAGGCGCAATCGACCATGCCGAGGCCAAGGCGCGGCGCGAGTTGGAGCAGGCCGAAACCACCTTTTTCGGCTCGCTCGACGGTGCCTCGAAATTCGTGAAGGGCGATGCCGTTGCCGGGTTGCTGATCACCCTGCTGAACCTCGTGATGGGCCTGATCATGGGCGCCGCCGTTCATGGCCTCCCGCTGGCCGAGGCCTTCCAGACTTATGCGATCCTCACTGTCGGCGACGGGCTCGTCACGCAGATCCCTGCCGTCATCATCTCCATCGCCTCCGCCCTGCTACTGGCCCGCGGCGGCGAGAAGGGGGCGACCGACCTTGCCCTCGTGGGCCAGCTTGGCAAGCACCCGGCGGCGATTGCGACCGTCGCCGTCCTCATGGCGCTCTTCGGCCTCGTCCCGGGCCTGCCGATGCTGCCCTTCTTCGCGGGTGCTGTGACACTCGGGATCTTCGCGTGGCGACGGCAAAAGGTGCTGCGCGCCGACGCCATCGCCGCCGCGCAGCCCGCGCCGGAAGCCGCCAAACCGGCTCGAAAATCCGTCGGCGACATGCTCGACCTCGACGATATCCACGTCGAGTTCGCACCTGATCTGGTGGCCATGGTGCTCGACCCGGCCACCGGCCTCGACGCCCGGATCGAGAACATGCGCGCCCATGTAGCCGGCGCCTACGGTCTCATTCTTCCCGAGATCCGGCTGACGGATAACGCCGCGCTCAAGCCGCAAACCTACGCCATCCGCATCCACGGCGTCACCCAGGCCACCAACACGCTCCATCCCGACCGGGTGCTCGCGCTGGCCGGTGACACGCCCGAACTGCTGCCCCCCGGCGAGGATTGCAACGAACCGGTCTATGGTGCCCCGGCCCGCTGGATCTCGGAGAACGCGCGGGAAGAGGCGGCGCTTCGGGGCTCCACCGTGGTCACCTCCGCCGAGGTGCTCGCCACCCACCTGCTGGAGGTGCTGAAGCGCAACTTCGCCCGGCTGCTCACCCTGAAGGCCCTGCGGCGGCTGCTGGAGGAGCTTTCCAACCTCTCCGATCCGGTCCGCGCCGAGGCCAACCGCCGCCTGATCGACGAGTTGGTGCCCGACAAGGTGCCAACCGAACTACTGCTCGCCGTCATGCGGCTGCTGCTCGATGAGCAAGTCTCTGTCCGCAACCTGCCCCTTATTCTCGAGGCGATCTCGGAGGCGCGCGGCACTTATTCCGCCCCGGAGGCGATTTGCGAGCACGTCCGCCAGCGCCTCGGCTTCCAGCTGGTCTCCGAGCTGCGTCGGGAGGATGGCACCCTGCCGTTGCTGCAACTCGCCCCCGAATGGGAGGAAAAATTCCTTGCCCACCAAGTCGATGGCGGCAACGGCACCGAGGATATCGCCCTGCCGCCCGAGGCCTTCTCCAGGCTCGCAACCGGTGTCTCCGAAAAGCTCTCCCACGCGGCCGAAAGCGGGGTCTCGCCCGCGCTGGTCACCACCTCCCGCCGCCGCCGCTTCCTAAAAACCGTGCTGACGGCCAAGGGCATCGGCACGCCAGTGCTCTCCTTCGAGGAAATCGGGATGGATGCGCGCCCGGCTCTGATGGGCGTCATCGCAGCATGAGCCGTCCCGCATGAGCCGCCGCACGTGATCGAGACTCTCGCACAGCTTCTCGGCTTCTCTCAAGACGCCCTTGTGACCGGATTCACCGTCTTCCTCCGGATCGGCGCGGCGATGATGATGATCCCTGCCTTCGGCGAGGCCGGGGTGCCCGCCCGCATCCGCCTCGCCGCCGCGCTGGCCTTCACCGCCATCGTCGCGCCCATGGTCGAGGTGCCGCAATCCGCCTCGCTCACCGACATCGCCCTCTCGCTTACCCTCGTCAGCGAAACCGCCATCGGCCTCGTCTTCGGCTTCGGGCTCCGGCTCTTTGTCTATGCGCTCCAGGTCGCGGGCTCGATGGCGGCGCAATCCACCTCGCTCGCCCAGATCTTCGGTGCCTCCAAGGATGTGGATCCGCAGCCCGCCATCGGCCACCTGCTCGTTGTCTCCGGGCTCGCGCTCGCCGCCATGTCGGGCCTGCATGTGCAGGTCGCGATTGGCTTCGTCCAAAGCTACGAGGTGCTGCCGGTCGGCGCTGTCATCGGCGCCGGCGAGGCGATGGCCTGGGGGGTGGAGCGCATCGGCGCGTCCTTCGGGATGGCCTTCTCGCTCGCCTCGCCTTTCATCATCGCCGCGCTGATCTACAACATCGCCCTCGGGGTGATTAACCGCGCCATGCCCCAGCTCATGGTGGCCTTCGTCGGCGCGCCCGCCATCACTGCGGGCGGGCTCATCCTGCTGTTCTTCTCCGCGCCATACCTGCTCTCGCTCTGGCTGGATGCGCTGCAGCGCTATCTCGCCATTCCGCTGGGAGGATAGGGGATGGCCGGGCAGAACGACGAAGGCGAAAAGCAACACGAACCAACCCAGAAGCGGCTGGAGGACGCCCGCAAGAAGGGCGAGGTTCCGCGCTCGACCGATATCACCACCGCCACCGCCTATGGCGGGCTGCTGCTGGCCATGCTCACCGCCGGGGCCTCCAGCGTGGGCACGCTCGGCACCACCGGCAGCCAGCTCCTCGCCCAGGCCGACCGTCTCGCCCCGCTGATGACCGGGCCGGGCTTTGCCACCCTCTCCGGCGGGCTGCTGGCACAGGTCGCCACCGCCATCGCCCCGTGGTTCGCCATCCCCGCGCTCGCCTGCGTGCTTTCGCTCATTGCCCAGCGGGCGGTGACCTTCGCGCCCGAGAAGATCCAGTTCAAACTCAGCCGCATTTCGCCGCTCTCCAACGCCAAGAACAAGTTCGGCCGCGGCGGGCTCTTCGAGTTCTTCAAGAGCTTCCTCAAGCTCACCATCATCTCGGTCGTGCTCTTCGTCTACCTCGACCGCCGCCTGCCCGACATGCTCTCGGCCACCGCGCTCGAGCCGGGGCAGGTCGGCGCGCTGCTGGGGCGGCTCTGCCTCGATTTCCTGCTCATCGTCACCGCCATCATGGCCGCCATCGCCACGGTGGACTTCATGTGGCAGCGGGCCGAGCACATGCGCAAAAACCGGATGAGCCACCAAGAGCTGAAGGACGAACACAAGGAGAGCGAGGGCGACCCTTACATCCGCCAGCAGCGCCGCCAGAAGGCCATCGAGATCGCCTCGGCGCAGATGATGGGCGAGGTGCCCAAGGCCGATGTCATCGTGGTGAACCCACAGCACTACGCAGTCGCACTCAAGTGGAGCCGCGAGTCGGTGGGGGCGCCGGTCTGCGTGGCCAAGGGGGTGGATGAGGTCGCCGCGCGCATTCGCGAAAAGGCGCAGGAGGCGGGCGTGCCGATTCACCGCGATCCGCCCACCGCACGGGCGCTCTTTGGAACCGTCCAGATCGGCGAAGAGATCCGCCCCGAGCATTATGCCCCGGTCGCAGCCGCCATCCGCTTCTCCGAGGCGATGCGCCGCAAGGCGCGGGCCAGCTATGCCCGCAGGCGCAGCCCATGAGCGTGAAGAGAAAACAGATGCAAAGCCTCTCCGGCCTGATGGAGGCGCGGTTCATGGCCGGTCAGGGCACGCTCAAGCAACGCCTCGCAGAAGAGGCCCGCCTCGCCGCCGCCATCGACGAGATCGACAAGGCCCGCCGTCAGGCCATGGCGGATGCGTCCGACCCGGTCCATTTCAGCCCGTCCCACGCGCGGGCCACCAACGTGTGGCTGCGCTGGACCGATGCGCGCAAGGCGGTGCTCAACCGCGACCTCGCCCGCGCCCGCGCCGCCTCGGCCAAGGCCCGCAAGGCGTTGGCCCGGTCCTTCGGTCAGATGCAGGCCAGCCGGGAGCTGATCCGCAAGCTATGAGAGCCGCTTTTCCATGAAGAGCGAGGAGGCCGCATCGGGGTAGGCGCCGAACGGGCCGCGCTCCTTGAACCCCGCCGCCCGGTATACCCTATGCGCCGCCTCCAGCAGGTTGCCTGTCTCCAGCCGCAGCCAGCCCAGCCCTCGCGCGCGCGCCTCCGCCTCGATCGCCGCAAGCACCTTGCCGGCCACCCCACAGCCCCGCGCCGCCTCATCGGTGAACATCGATTTCACCTCGCCGTAGCCCGCCTTCACCGCCAGCGCCCCGGTGCCCACCACCCGGCCCGCGTCCTGCGCGATAAAAAACACGATATCCGGCCCGGCCAGCGCGTCGATATCGAGAAAGAAGTTGTCCTCCGGCGGAAACAGCCGTTCCATCAGCGCGTGGCTCTGCTTCAGCAGAGCGGTCGCCTCCGGGTGCCGCGGGTCTCCGACCGTCACCTCGATGTCGCGCATATCAGCCTCCGTCTCGGCGTTCCCCCGCCGTCACCCGCTCCATATCTTGTGGATAAGGCCAAAATCCAGCCCAGATGCTGATTGACAGACGCAGCACACCCCCCAAACATGGGTCAGCCCCGGGGAATCGCCCCCACGGGGCATGGGGACAACAACCGGGGCAGCAGGCAGCGTGCGTTTCACACGGCTCAGACTCAATGGCTTCAAGAGCTTCGTCGATCCGACCGACCTGGTCATCGCCGATGGCCTGACCGGCGTTGTCGGCCCGAACGGCTGCGGCAAGTCGAACCTGCTGGAAGCCCTGCGTTGGGTCATGGGCGAGAACCGCCCCACCGCCATGCGCGGCGGCGGCATGGAAGATGTGATCTTCGCCGGTGCCGCCTCGCGCCCGGCCCGCAACTTCGCCGAGGTCTCGATCCACATCGACAACGCCGAGCGCCTCGCGCCCGCCGGGTTCAACGATGCCGATGTGCTCGAGGTCGTCCGCCGCATCACCCGCGATGCCGGCTCGGCCTACAAGGCCAACACCAAGGATGTGCGGGCGCGCGACATCCAGATGCTCTTCGCCGATGCTTCCACCGGCTCGCACAGCCCGGCGCTGGTTCGGCAGGGGCAGATCTCCGAGCTGATCAACGCCAAGCCCAAGAACCGTCGGCGCATTCTGGAAGAAGCGGCAGGCATTTCCGGCCTCTACCAGCGCCGCCACGAGGCCGAGCTCAAGCTGAACGGCGCCGAGCAAAACCTCGCCCGCGTCGATGATGTGATCGAGCAACTCGCTGCCCAGCTTTCGCAGCTCGCCCGGCAGGCCCGGCAGGCCGCCCGCTATCGCGAGATCGGCACCGAATTGCGGCAGGTCGAAGGCCTGCTGCTCTACCGCCGCTGGAAAGAGGCCGATGAGGCCGTGGCCGCCGCAGGCCACGCCCACCGCGAAACCGTCGCCGCCGCCTCCGCCGCCGAACGCGCCGTGCTGGCCGCCGAAAAGCGCCGCAGCGAGACCGATGCCGCCCTGCCTGCGCTCCGCGAGGAAGAGGCGATTGCCGCCGCCGTGCTGCAACGGCTCTCGGTCGAGCGCGGCGGGTTGCGTGAGGAAGCCACGCGCGCCGAGGCCGCCATCGACACGCTGAAGAACCGGCTGGTCCAGCTTGCCCGCGACATGGAGCGTGAAGACGGGCTGAACCGTGATGCTGGAGAGACCGTCCAGCGCCTCGGCTGGGAGGAGACCGAGCTGCAAAAGGCCGGCGAGGGCCATGAGGAAAAGCTGGAGCAGGCCACCGAGGCCGCCCGCAAGGCCGCCTCCGTGCTCTCCGAGATCGAGGAGCAACTGGCTGAAAAGACAGAAGATGTCGCCCGCCTCGCCGCCCGCCACCAATCTGCCCAGCGGATGCAGGCCGATGCCCGTAGCGCCGCCGACCGGGGCGAGGCCGATGCCGCCAAGGCCCGGGCGCAGGCCGAGGAGGCGCGGGGCCGCAAGTCCGGCGCCGAGGAGGCGATGCGCGCGGCCCAGATGGCCAGCGAGATTGCCAGCGCCAAAGCCGAAGAGGCCGAGGCCGCGCTCGAGGCCGCCGATGCCGCCCGCGCCGATATCGCCGGGCGCGAGGCCGAGGCCCGCGCCGCCGCCTCCGCCGCCGAAGGCGAAACCAAGACCCTCTCCGCCGAGATGCACGCGTTGGCCCGGCTGGTCGACCGCGAGGGCACCGAGGGCGCGCAGGTGCTCGACATGCTCTCCGTCGACAAGGGCTACGAAAAGGCCCTCGGCGCCGCGCTGGCCGACGATCTCCGCGCCCCCGCCGTCGAGGCCGATGCGCCCTCCGGCTGGGCCGCCCTGCCCGCCTATCCCGCGCCGCAGGGCCTGCCCGGCGGGCTGCATCCGCTGGCCGATTATATGCATGTGCCCGAGGTGCTCCAGCGCCGCATGGCCGAGGTCGGGCTGGTGAACTCCCCCGAGGAGGGCGCCGCGCGGCAGGCCGAGCTGAAACCCGGCCAGCGGCTAGTGAGCCGTGAGGGCGACCTCTGGCGTTGGGACGGCTTCCGCGCCGGGGCCGAGGATGCGCCCTCCGCCGCCGCCCTCCGGTTGGAGCAGCTGAACCGGCTGGAAGAGCTGAAGATCGACCTCAACGAGGCCGAGGCCCGCGCCGAGGGCGCCCGCTCCGCGCACCGCAGCCTTTCCGACGAGTTGGCCCGCGTGACCGAAGCCGACCGCGCCGCCCGTCAGGCCCGCCGCGAGGCCGACACCGCGCTCGCCGATGCCTCCCGCGCCCTGAACCGCGCCGAGAGCGATGCCGCCATGGCCGCCACCCGCGCCGAGGCCGCCGAGATGGCGGTGAAACGGCATGAGGACGAGGCCGCCGATGCTCGTGGCCGTCTTGTCGAGGCCGAGGCCGCACTGTCTCAACTCGGCGATCTGGAGGAGGCGCGCGGCAACGTCGAGGCCGCCAAGAGCCTCGTCGAGAATGCCCGGCAAGATATGCTCTCCCGCCGCGCAGTGCAGGACGAGATCCGCCGCATGGGCGAGGCCCGCGTGCGCCGCCTGCAGGAAATCGCCCGCGAAGTCGCCAGCTGGACCGAGCGCCTCACCAACGCAGAGACCCGCTCCACCGAGTTGAAAGAGCGCCACGCCGCCACAGAGGCCGAGCTGGAACAGGCCGAGGCCGCCCCGGAAGAGATCGAGGCCCGCGAGGCCAAGCTTCTCGAAGCCCTCGAAGGAGCCGAAGACCGCCGCAAAGCCGCCGCTGACGCGCTGGCGACGGGCGAGAGCGCCTGGCGCGAGGCTCAGGCTCAGGAACGCGAAGCCACCAAGATCGCAGGCGATTTGCGCGAGGGCCGGGCCGCCGCTCAGGCCCGCATGGAGGCCGCGCAGGAGGCCCGCAAGCTCGCCGAGGAGCGCATCCACGAAGAGCTGGAATGTGCCCCCGCGAAACTGCTCGAGACCCTCGACACCGACCCCGAGAAGATGCCCGGTGTCGATGCGCTCGAAAATGACCTCTCCCGCCTGCGCCGCCAGCGCGACGCCCTCGGCGCGGTGAACCTCCGCGCCGAGGAAGACGCCAAAGAGGTCCAGACCGAGCATGACGAGCTGGTCAAGGAAAAGGCCGATCTCGAAGAGGCTATTCGCGCCCTGCGCAACGGCATCGCCGGCCTCAACAAGGAGGGCCGCGAGCGCCTGCTGACCGCCTTTGAACAGGTGAACTCTAACTTCACCTTGCTCTTCAAGCACCTCTTCGGTGGCGGCGAGGCGTCGCTCGAACTGGTTGAATCCGATGACCCGCTGGAAGCCGGCCTCGAAATCATGTGCATGCCGCCGGGCAAGAAACTCAGCACCCTGAGCCTGCTGTCAGGCGGCGAGCAGACCCTGACCGCGCTGGCGCTCATCTTCGCCGTCTTCCTCGCCAACCCCGCCCCGATTTGCGTGCTCGACGAGGTGGACGCGCCGCTCGACGATGCCAACGTCACCCGTTTCTGCGACCTGCTCGACGAGATGACGCGGCGGACAGATACCCGCTTTCTCATCATCACCCACCACGCGGTGACGATGAGCCGGATGGATCGCCTCTTTGGAGTCACCATGCAGGAGCAGGGCGTGAGCCAGCTCGTTTCGGTCGACCTCAAGAAGGCCGAAGCGCTCGTCGCCTGACGAACGCCCCGCACTCTACAGGTAGGGTGGGCAACATGCCCACCTTCCACGTCACCCCTTGATGCTCTCCGCTGAGGCCATGCCTTCGGCCTTCGACTTGCCACCGATCTCGTCGCGCACAGCTTTCTCGATGCGCTCGCCAATGTCGCCGTCGATGTTGCGCCAGTACTCGAACGCCCGCACCAGCACCTTCTCGCTGACCCCGGCGCTCAGGTGCCCGGCGACGTTGTTCACCAGCCGCTCCCGGCCGCCATCGTCCATCACCTCGCGCACCAGCGTTCCGGCCTGGCTCCAGTCGTCGTCATCCTCGCGCAGCATATAGGCCTCGCGCACCATCTCGCCGTCGCTGTGCCACAGCCCGGCCTCGTGCTCGTGAGGCTGCGCCTCCGGCCCGCCGTAGGTGTTGGGCGCATAGACCGGGTCGCTCACCGGCACCGTCCGCCCCGCACCATCCTTCGAGTAGCTATGCACCGGCGATTGCGCCTTGTTCACCGGAATTTCCTTGTAGTTCACCCCAAGCCGCGCGCGGTGGGCATCGGCGTAGGAAAATCCCCGCGCCAGCAGCATCTTGTCGGGCGAAAGGCCCATACCCGGTACCATGTTGTTCGGCTCGAACGCCGCCTGCTCGATCTGGGTATGAAAATCGGTCGGGTTCCGGTCCAGCACCATCTTGCCTACCTCGATCAGAGGATAATCGGCATGCGGCCAGACTTTGGTCAGGTCGAACGGGTTGATCCGGTAGGTCTTGGCATCATCCCACGGCATCACCTGCCACTTCAGCGTCCAGCTCGGGTGGTTGCCCTCGCGGATCTGGTTGAACAGGTCGGCCCGGTGATAGTCGCCATCCGTCCCCGCCAGCCGGTCGGCCGCTTCCTGCGTCAGATGCGCGTTGCCGTCACCTTGGTCGGTATGAAAGTGGAACTTCACCCAAAACCGCTCACCCTCGGCGTTCACCAGCGAGTAGGTGTGCGAGGAATAGCCATTCATCTCGCGCCACGTCCGCGGGATGCCCCGGTCGCCCATCAGGTAGGCCACCTGATGCGCGCTCTCGGGCGACAGCGTCCAGAAATCCCACTGCATGTCATGGTCGCGCAACCCGTTGTCCGCGCGACGTTTCTGGCTGCGAATGAAGTGCTGAAACTTCATCGGATCACGAATGAAGAAGATGGGCGTGTTGTTGCCCACCATGTCGAAATTGCCTTCCTCGGTGTAGAACTTCACCGCAAAGCCGCGCGGGTCGCGCCATGTGTCAGGGCTGCCCTGCTCGCCCGCCACGGTGGAAAAACGGGCGAGGATGTCGGTCTTCGCGCCCGGCTGAAACACCTTCGCCTTGGTGTATTTCGAAACATCCGCAGTCACTTCAAAATGGCCGAAGGCGCCCGAACCCTTGGCATGAGGTTGCCGCTCCGGGATGCGCTCGCGGTTGAAGTTGGCCATCTGCTCCAGCAGGTAGTGATCGTTCAGCACGATCGGGCCGTCGCGGCCAACGGTCAGCGAATGCTCATCGCTCTGCACCGGAATGCCGGCATCGGTGGTGGTGGGCGGGGTGGAGGGTTTCTTGGCCATGTCGGGCTGCCTTTCGTTCAGGTGGCGTTGCCAACAGAACGATCCAGCCAATCAGAGGTTCCGGCGCGCGCCGGAATGGCCTTGGCGCAGGCGGCGTCGGCCGCTCAGACCATCTCTTTCACCAGTTCGCCGATCTTCTTGGCGACGGACTCCAGCGTTTCTGAATAGGCCCGCACCCGCTCGCGAATTTCCGGCTCGCACTCGGGCACGCCGTCGAGCGTGGCATATAACTCTTCGCTGCGACGATGGAACTTGAGGCTCAGGTCCTCCACCATCGTCTCATAGGATTTTTCGGCGAGCTGAAAGTAATCTTGCCGATCGCCCGGCTTCGTCACCCGGCGGATCATCCGGCGGTCGATCAGCGCGCGGGTCGCGGTGCTGATACTGCCCCGGCTCACCTGAAGCTCCGTCGCAAGATCGCAGAACGCAACCGGAGACCCTTCCCAAACCAGCGCGCCCATCACCCGCCCTGCGGTGCGCGGCAGGCCGTCGGATTGCATCAGCAGCCCGATCTTCTCGATGAACTCGTCACGGATTTCTTCGATGGATTTGGTCATTCGGTCGCCTCTTCGGAGCTTCAATTCATATGCGTCTTGGTCACTGTTCTTCTGTCGTTCTCGTGAGTTCAGATAGTACTAAACGCACTTAAAGTCTAGTGGTTCCCCTGTCCTGTGCGCCTGCGGAGGCTGCCCCGGTCCCCCTCACCATTTTTGAATCAAGCAAAATCAATACGTTACTCCATTCATTCCGATTATTTTGTTCTGTTTGTTTGATTCATACTAAACAGACCATACATCGGGCTCATCACGATGCAAGACATCGCGCCAACAGCCCACCAACGGGCACCACACGAAAGAGAGACAAGACAATGAAACCCCCCATCCTCGCAGCCGCCATCCTCGCCGTCGCCGCTCCCGCGTTCGCAAGCGATGCCAGCCTCGCCCGCTCCCTCGGCGTTCAGCCCGGTGCCTATACCCAAGAGCAGCTGGCCACGCTGAAAGCCCACGAGGGCGACTCAGCCGGTGAATCCCGCGTCTACTTCGGTGGCGATGCCGCCAACGGCGTGGTCAATGACGTGGCCGCCGCCAAGTTCCGCGAGCTGAACGCCGAGCAAAACAACGGCGTGTCCGGCACCTCGCAGGCGGTTGCCGCCCGCGGCATCATCAACCCGGTTGCCGAAGCCAAGTTCCAGGAACTGCGCGCCGAGTAATCCGCGCCCATCAGCGCACCAAAAAGGGGGCCGTCATGGCCCCCTTTCTATGTCTTCCCTAGGCCTTCCCCGGCCCCAGCACCGACCGCAGCCGCCGGAACGCCTCCTCCGGGCCAGCGCTGGCCTCCGCCAGAAACCCGTCGAGCTGCCCGTAAACCCGGATCGCCGCATCGATCTCCGGGTCCGAGCCAGAGGTATAGAGCCCGGACTGGATCATCAGCTCCGCCCGGTCGTAGGCCCCCAGCCGTCGCCGTGCCTTGACGATGAGCGCATTCTCCTCCGGGCTGGCCGCCTCGGGGAGCGAGCGCGAGGTCGAGCGCAGCAGGTCCACCGCCGGGAAGCGCCCGCGTTCCGCGATCTCCCGCGCCAGCACCACGTGGCCGTCGAGCACGCCGCGCAGGATATCGGCCACCGGCTCCTCCATGTCCGACCCGGCGACCAGCACCGAGAAGATCGCGGTGATATCCCCCACGCCATCCACCCCCGGCCCCGCCCGCTCGGCCAGCGCCATGATCATATGTGCGGTCGAGGGCGGATAGCCTCGCAAGCTCGCAGGCTCCCCAGCCGCCAGCGCCACCTCCCGGTGAGCCTCGGCAAAGCGCGTCACCGAGTCGGCCAAAAAGAGCACATGGTGCCCCTCGTCCCGCAGGTGCTCCGCTACCGCCATCGCCGTCCAGAGGCACCGGCGCCGTGCAATGGCTGACTGATCCGATGTCGCCGCCACGATCACTGAGCGCGCCATGCCCTCCGGCCCCAGCACATCTTCTATAAAGTGCCGCAGCTCCCGCCCCCGCTCACCGACCAGCGCAATCACCGCCCGGTCTGCCTGAAGCCCCCGACCCAGCGCGCCCAGCAGAGAGGATTTGCCCACGCCCGAGCCGGCGAAAAGGCCAAGCCGCTGGCCCCGCACGATCGGCAACAGCGTATCGAACACCGCCAGCCCGGTGCCCAGCCGGTCGCCCAGCCGCTTGCGCTGTGTCGCAGGCGGGGCATGGGGCCGCAGTGGCCGCAACTCCGCCCCCCGCGCCAACGCCCGCCCGTCGAGCGGCTGGCCATAGGGGTCGATCACCCGCCCCTGCCACGACAGATCAGGGAACAGCCCGTCGCCCCCCTGCAACGTCACCTTGTCCCCCAGCCGGATGCCATCAGCTGGCCCGTCCGGCAGGGCCATCGCGCGGTCCCGGTCGATATGCACGATCTCTCCCCGAAGCCGCCCGCCCTGCGTGCCGAGCCAGACCTGATCGCCCAGCGCGGCGATCTCCGACAAGCCGGTGAGCTCCACCGCGCCGCGCCCCACGGCGCTGATCCGCCCGACCGAGGCAGAGGGCCTGAGCGCCGCGATTTCGGCAGTGAGTTGGGCAATCGAGGTCTCGGCCATGGGATTCTCCACATTCCGCGCCGCGAGCCGGGCGCCTGAAACTGTTTCTAAAGGAATCAGGGTTAAGCCCAGGTTGAAGCCCGTGGGAGAAACCCCGATGTTCGATCAGCTCGAGATCCTTTCAATGGCGCGTGGCCTTGCCACGCACTCCGCCGCCCGCCAGTCCGTGGTGGCGCAAAACCTCGCCCAGGCCGATACCGCCGGTTACAAGGCGCGCGACCTCGCCAGCTTTGGCGAGAGCTACCGTGCCTCAACCGGGCTGGCTCTGCGCAGCACCCGCACTGGCCATATCGCCGACAGCACGCCACCGCCCGCCCTGCGCCCCCATGTGGAGCGCGGCATCGATGGCGACCCCAACGGCAACACCGTTTCGATCGAGAGCCAGATGGTGAAATCGGCCGAGATCCGCACCCAGCACGAAATGGCGCTTTCGGTCTACCGCACCACGCTCGGCATCCTCCGCACCACGCT
Source organism: Vannielia sp. SX4 (assembly GCF_052828525.1). The sequence goes on along the minus strand of NZ_CM128247.1, from coordinate 851,526 downwards.
CGGCCGCGGGTAAGGGGGCAACATGAGCGATCTTCTGTCCAGTTTCTCCGTCTCCGCCAGCGGCATGGCCGCGCAAAGCTCGCGCCTGCGCCACGTGTCGGAGAACATCGCCAACGCCGATACCCCCGGCTACCACCGCAAGCTGACCCCGTTCCGCGAGGTGATGCAGGGCGGCCGGATGACCGGCGAGGTCGAGGCCGCGCCGGTCCGGCTCGATGACACCGAGCTTCCCGAGGTCTTCGACCCCTCGCACCCGATGGCCGATGAGGCGGGCTTCTACCGCGGCTCCAACGTCGATCTCGTGATTGAGATCGCCGATGCCCGCGAGGCCCAGCGCAGCTATGAGGCCAACCTCAAAATGTTTGATCAGGCCCGGCAGATGACCCGGAGCCTGTTGGAAATACTGCGAAAATAGCAGGTTAAAGGAGATCCAGAATGGATATCAAACTGTCCCAGGTGGCTCGGCTCTACGAAGGAGCCAAGCCGGCCACCGCTCCGAAGGAGAGCACTCAGTCGGGCGGCGAAGGCTTCGCCCGCGTGGCCCAGGACTTCGCCTCCATGCTCTCGAACGCGGAGCAGGTGGCGCAGGATGCGATGGTCGGCAAAGCCGATCCTCACGCCCTCGTTCAGGCATTGGCCGAAACCGAGCTGGCGGTCGAAACCGCCGTCACGGTGCGCGACAAGGTCGTGGAGGCCTACCAGGAAATCCTGCGGATGCCTGTGTGATCAATGGAGGCGGCGGGCTTTTACGACACGCTCCGCGAGGGGCTCTGGGTCGGCGTCATCATCGCCCTGCCCATCCTCATCGTGGCACTCGTCGCGGGCGTGGCCATTGGCCTCGTCCAGGCGCTCACCTCGGTGCAGGAGATGACCCTCACCTTCGTGCCCAAGCTCGCCGCCATCCTCGCCGTCTTCTGGCTGACCATGGGGTTCATGACCGAACGCCTCGTCAGCTTCTTCCAATCCACTCTCGTGCCGCTGATCGCCGGAGGATAACCCCATGAGCACCGGATACGTGACCCTCTCCCGCCAGACCGGGTTGATGAACGAGATGCGCGCGGTCGCGAACAATCTCGCCAACCTCTCCACTACCGGCTTTCGCCGCGAAGGGGTGATCTTTTCCGAATGGGTCCGCGCCGCCGATGGCCCTTCGGGCTCGGTCTCCATGGGCACCGCCCGCGTGCGCAACACCGACCTGTCGCAGGGCGTCCTCTCCCAGACCGGCGGAACCTTCGATTTTGCAATCGAGGGCGAGGGTTTCTTCCAGATCGAAACGCCCGAGGGCCTGCGCCTCACCCGTGCTGGCAGCTACTCCCCCGGCCCGGCGGGCGAGTTGATGAACGGTGATGGCCATTTCCTGCTCGATGCCGGCGGCGCGCCTGTTTTCGCCCCGCCTGGCGTGCGCTCCATCAGCCTCTCGCCCGATGGCACCCTGTCCGCCGATGGCACGCCGCTCACCCAGATCGGCGTGGTGGTGCCCGAGGATTACACCGCCATGACCCGGCAGGGCGGCACCCTCTTCAACCCCGGCGGCGCTGTGCTGCCCGCCGAGAACGCCCGCGTGCTGCAAGGCTTTGTTGAAGAGAGCAACGTCGACCCGATCCTCGAGATCGCACGGATGATCGAGGTCCAGCGCACCTATGAGCTGGGCCAGAAATTTCTGGAGAAGGAGTCCGAGCGCAAGGACTCCGTCATCCAGACTCTGACACGATAAGGAGGCAAGCCAATGCAGGCCCTGAAGATCGCCGCCACCGGCATGAGCGCGCAGCAGATGCGCGTCGATGTCATCTCCAACAACCTCGCGAACATGAGCACCACCGGCTACAACGCCCGCCGCGCCGATTTTGCCGATCTGCACTACCGCCAACTCGCCCGGCCTGGCGCGATCAACGCGAATGATGGAACCATCCTGCCGACCGGCGTGCAGATCGGTCTCGGCGTGCGGCCCTCCGCCGTCAGCATGAACGTCCAGCAAGGCTCGCTCGGCGCCACCGGCGGCGATCTTGATGTGGCGATCGAGGGCAATGGTTATTTCGAGGTCACCCTGCCCTCCGGCCTCTCCGCCTACACCCGCGACGGCGCCCTGAAGCGCTCGGCAGATGGCCTCATCGTCACCGCTGACGGCTACGGTGTAGTGCCCGATATCACCATCCCCGAGGATGCCCGCGCCATCTCGATCAACGCCGACGGCGAGGTCTACGCCTACTTCAACGATCAGGTCGCGCCCCAACTCCTCGGCCAGTTCACCCTCGCCGACTTTTCCAACGTGAAGGGGCTCGAGGCGATGGGCTCCAACCTCTTCCTCGAGACCGAGGCCTCCGGCCCGCCGCTGGTGGCCACCCCCGGCGAACAGGGGCTCGGGACCGTCCGGCAGGGCTATCTGGAGGATAGCTCGGTCGATGCGGTGAAGGAGATCACCGACCTGATCACCGCCCAGCGCGGTTACGAGCTGAACGCCAAGGTCATCACCGCCGCCGACCAGATGCTCGGCGCCACAACCCAGATCCGCTGATGATGCTTCGCCTCCTCGCCCTCCTGTCGCTTCTCGCCAGCCCGCTCCGGGCCGAGATGCTGGTGGCCGCCCGGATGATCCCGGCGGGCACCCTGCTGGAGCCTCGCGATGTGCTCCTGCGCGAGGGCGCGGCGGCGGGCGCTGTAGTGGCTGTCGAGGAGGCCGTCGGGCTCGAATCCCGCGTCGTCCTCTACCCCGGCCGCCCGATCCGCGCCGCCGATCTCGGCCCGCCCGCGCTGGTCGAGCGCAACCAGATCGTCACCCTCGTCTACCGCCGCTCCGGCCTGCTCATCGCCACCGAGGCGCGGGCGCTGGGGCGCGGCGGCGTGGGCGACATGCTGAGAGTCATGAACCTCGCATCCCGCAGCACCGTCACCGGACAGGTCGACGAGGCGGGGCGCGTCATCGTGGGCCCGAGCGCCCGAATGCTGCACGATCTGGAGGACTTCTGATGACCCGCACCGCCCTTATCCTGCTCACCGCGCTGCTCGCACTCACCGGCTGCTCGCGCCTGCAAAACGTGGGCAAGGCCCCCGACTTCGAGCCGACCGAAAAGAGCTATGAGTACCGCGCGATGGCCTCCGTACCCCTGCCCGATGTGCTCGATGACAAGCGCGGCGCCGAGCAGGCCTCGCTCTGGAGCCGCAACCGCAAGTCCCTGCTGGGCGACCGGCGGGCAGTGCGGCGCGGCGATATCCTCACCGTGGTGATCGAGATCGACGATTCCGCCTCCATCTCCAACGCCACAGGCCGCAGCCGCAACGGCTCCGAGAGCATGGGCGTCCCCTCGCTCTTCGGCATCCCCCAGCGGATCGACGAGCGCCTGCCCGAAGGCGCCAGCACCGCCGATGCCGTCTCGGCCAACTCGTCATCCACCTTCTCGGGCAACGGCTCGGTAAGCCGGAACGAGCAGCTGGAGTTGCGCATCGCGGCGACCATCGTGGAGGAAATGTCGAACGGCATCCTGCGCATTCAGGGCAGCCAGGAGGTGCGGGTGAACTTCGAGCTGCGCGAGCTTCTGGTCACCGGCTATGTTCGCCCAGAGGACATCACCCGCCAGAACGAGATCACCTATGACAAAATCGCCGGCGCTCGCATTTCCTACGGCGGTCGCGGCCAGATCACCGATGTGCAGCAGCCGCGCTACGGCCAGCAGGTGGCCGACATCGTCCTGCCCTTCTGATCCGCCCACACCGGAGACAGCCCCATGAAGTCGATCCTCCTCATCCTCATCCTCGCCGCCATCGGCATTGGCGCGGGAGCAGGCGCGGGCATGATGCTCCGCCCGCCGCCCGAGGAGGTCGTGATGAACCCCTGCGGCGAGGAGGGCGAGATGGTCGAGAGCCACCCGGTCGCCGCGCCGGAGCCAAAGGACACCACCGGGGAGGAGGCCGACCCGAACAAGGAATACGTGAAGCTGAACAACCAGTTCATCGTGCCCATCGTGGAGGAGGGGCGCGTGGCCTCGATGGTGGTGCTGAGCCTTAGCCTCGAGGTCGAGCTCGGCCAGCGTGAAACCGTTTATGCCCGCGAGCCCAAGCTGCGCGACAGCTTCCTTCAGGTGCTCTTCGACCATGCAAATTCAGGCGGGTTCTCGGGCAACTTCACCACCGGCACCAAGATGCGCCATCTTTCCGAAGCGCTTGAGGAGATTGGCCGCAAGGTGCTCGGCGCCACGCTGACGGATGTGCTCATCATCGACATCGTCCGGCAAGATAACTGACCACCGGAAGCTGGCGCAGGGCCCGCGCAGCTCAGCGCCGCTCGCCGACCTCGCGGGTCTCACTCAGGGTCATCCCGGCAGAGAGCGCCTCGGGGTCCACCACCAACTCCAGCACTGCAAGCCGCCCGCTGGCCTGCGCCCGCACGAAGGCCCCGGCAAAGTCCTCTGTCCGCTCCACCCGCTCGCCGAACCCGCCATAGGCCTGGGCCAGCGCCACGAAATCCGGGTTGGCAAGGTCGGTGCCCGAGACGCGCCCGGGGAAGGTCTTTTCCTGATGCATCCGGATCGTGCCATAGCGCCCGTTGTTCACCACCAGCACGATCGGCGCAGCGCCGTGTTGCATCGCGGTCGAAAGCTCGTTGCAGGTCATCTGAAAGCAGCCGTCCCCCGCCAGTGCCACCACCACTCGCTCGGGATGGCGCAGCTTGGCGGCGATGGCGGCGGGAAGGCCGTAGCCCATCGAGCCGGAAGTCGGCGCAAGCTGGGTGCCGTAACGCTTGAACTGGTAGTAGCGATGCAGCCAGGCGGCATAGTTGCCCGCGCCGTTGGTCAGCACCGCATCGTCGGGCAGGTTCTCCGACAGCCAGTGGATCACCTGCTCCAGCTTCAGCGCGCCGGGGGTCTCCTTCGGGCGGATCCACTTTTCATAGGCGGCGCGGTAATCGGCCGTCCACTGCCGCTTGTCGCCGCGCGGTCGGACTGAACGGGCGAGCTTGGCCAGCACCACCGGCGCCTCCGCGACGAAGGGCAGCTGCACCGGGTAGACCTTGCCGATCTCGTCCGGATCGGGGTGCACATGGATGATCCGCTTGTGCGGCGCGGCCACGTCGAGCAGCTTGTAGCCGCCCATCGTCACATCGCCCAGCCGGGTGCCCAGCGCCACGATCAGGTCGGCCTGCCGCACCGCATCGGCAAGGCCCGGGCTCATGCCCACGCCGAGATCGCCGATGTAATTGGGGTGCCGGTTGTCCATGTAATCCTGCCGCCGGAACGGCACCGCCACAGGCAGATCCATCGCCTCGGCAAAGCGCGCGAGGTTGGCGGAGGCCTCGGCGCTCCAGCCCGGCCCGCCCGCGATCAGCAGTGGCCGGTGCGACCGCTCGATCTGGTGGATCACCAGCTCGGCAAAGTTCGACCCTTCCGGCGAGGTGAAAAAGGAGTCATCCGGCCGGTCGGCCACGTTGACCTTGTCGTGCAGCATGTCCTCGGGGAGCGAAAGCACCACCGGCCCCGGACGGCCCGACATCGAAAGGCGGAAGGCGCGGTCGATATATTCCGGCAGGCGCGCGGCATCGTCCACCTCCGCCGTCCACTTGGCGACGGGGGCCAGAAAGGCCTTCATGTCCACTTCCTGAAAGGCGTCGCGGTCGCGCTGCTCGCGCGGCACCTGCCCGACGAACACCACCATCGGCGTGCTGTCATGCTTGGCCACATGCAGCCCGGCGGAGGCATTGGCCGCCCCCGGCCCGCGGGTCACGAAGAGCACGCCGGGCTCGCCGGTCATCTTGCCCTCGGCCTCGGCCATCATCGCCGCGCCGCCTTCCTGACGGCAGACGATGTTCTTGATGCCGGAGCCCACGAGCCCGTCGAGCACCGGCAAAAAGCTCTCTCCCGGCACCGAGAACACGCGCTCGATGCCACGGATGGCGAGTTGGTCGACAAGCACCTGCCCGCCATGCCGAAGCTCAGCGGCCCGCGGCGCGGCGGAAGGTTTGGGCGTTTTTAGTGGCACGACGGTCTTCATCTGGCGGCCCCGGGGATTCGTCTCAGCCTGTGCCATTCGCGCGGCCCCGGCAAGCCTCCGGCCCGACTATTTTCTGCTGTGGGGTCAGTGAGTCAGCGCGCCGTCGGTTCCGGTCGCCGCCGGGGTGAAACCGCCACCGTGATACTCAACCATCGCGGCGAGGTCGTCGACCGGGGTGCCCGTGCGGAGGAAGGCGCAGGCATTGGATGCGATCGAAAAGATCGACCCGTCCGAGAAGAAGCTGGTGTCAGTGACGAAGATCACCTTGGTCTCGGGGCTGCGGTAGGCGGCAAAATCGGCCACCGCCAGCGCGCTGCCCTCAGCCAGCACGAGGTTCAGCACGATCACCTTGGCCTCGCCGTGGCGCAGCACATCCACCGCATCGCCCTGGCCGCCAACGAGCGTCACCTGGCAGCCTTGCCGCTCCAGATGCCGAGCCCAGACTCCTCCGAGCTCCTCGTCGCTTTCCACGATCAAGACTTTCACACCACGCCTCGCTGACCGGACGGTTCCGGACGCAACGCCCCCTCAGCCCACTATGGGCCAGAATACCTAAACGCACGTTAACACATTGGACATAATGGTTAACGCGATTCCCCGGCTCCGGAGGGACAAATCTAAAATCAGCCTCAAATCAGCGCCTTGTCGCCCATCCCCCGTGAACGGCCTGTTAACCACTTAACGTTTTCGTAGGCCCCGTTGCGTCCTCCCGCGTGTCCGCTACCCTCTCGCCGCACTGCCAGCCCCGGAGATCGCCATGCGCACCGCCCTTCTCGCCGCCAGCCTGCTCGCCGCCGCCCCGCTTCAGGCGCAAGAGGCACCCTGCGGCGGTGACTTCACCGCCTTCAAGGCCGCCCTCGCCGCCGAGGCCCCCACCCACGGCGTCAGCGCCGACACCGCCAGCCGCTTCCTGTCCGGCGTCCGGCAAGACCAGGCTGTCCTCAAGGCCGACCGCGCCCAAGGCGTCTTCCAGATGCCCTTCGTCGATTTCTCCCGCCGCCTCATTAGCCAGTCCCGCATCGACCGGGGCCGCGCCAATGCGCGCGAGTACGATTCGATCTTCACCGAGATCGAACAGCGCTACGGCGTCTCCCGCGGCGTCCTCCTCGCCTTCTGGGCCTTCGAAACCGACTACGGTGCGGTGCAGGGCGATTTCAACACGGTGAACGCCCTCGTCACCCTCGCCCACGACTGCCGCCGCCCCGGCCTGTTCCGGCCGCAGGTCTTTGCCGCGATGAAGCTGTTCGAAACCGGCGATCTCGACCCCGCCCGCACCACCGGCGCATGGGCGGGCGAGATCGGCATGGTCCAGATGCTCCCCGAAGACATCATCGAAAACGGCGTCGATGGCGATGGCGACGGCCACGTGAGCCTCAAGACCTCCGCCCCCGATGCGCTGATGTCCGGCGGCAAGATGCTGCAATCGCTCGGCTGGCGCGCAGGCGAGCCCTGGCTGCAAGAGGTTACGATCCCCGACACGCTCGACTGGTCGCAGACCGGGCTGGAAACCGAGAAGCCCGCCGCCGAATGGGCCGCCCTCGGCGTGCAGCCCCGCGAGGGCAGCTTTGCCGATCTTCCCGCCTCGCTCCTGCTCCCGCAGGGCCGCAAGGGCCCGGCCTTCCTCGCCTACCCCAACTACCGCGTCTACTTCGAGTGGAACCAGAGCTTCGTCTACGTCACCACCGCCGCCTATTTCGCCACCCGGCTGGAGGGCGCGCCGGTGTTCAATGCAGGCACCCCCGATCCGGGCCTCGCGGACGGGCAAATGAAGGCCCTGCAACAGAAACTTCAGGCGCAGGGATATGACGTGGGCGAGGTCGACGGCATCCTCGGCGCAAAAACCCGCTCCGCCGTGCGCGCCGAACAGGCCCGCCTCGGCCTGCCCGCCGATGGCTGGCCCACCGCGGAACTGCTGAACAGTTTATGAGAATGCAACTGCGTCGCAGTTACATCTAATTGAAATCGTTGACTTTTCCGACGAGCGCCTTTACCTGACCCGCACAGGAAAGGCCCGCCATGACCCCGCTTGCCATCGCCACCCTCGCGCTTGCGCTCTCGATCGACGCCTTCGTGGCGGCGCTTGGCCGTGGCGCGCAGGTCGCCCGGCCCGGCTTTGCCACCGCGCTCTCCACCGGCGCCGTCTTCGGCGCGGTCGAGGCGCTGACCCCGCTGCTCGGTTGGGCCGCCGGGCTGGCCGCCGCGCAGTTTGTCGAGGCCATCGACCACTGGATCGCCTTTCTCCTGCTCGCCCTCGTCGGCGGGCGCATGGTGCTGCACGCGCTCGCCAAGTCCCGGCCCGCGCCGACCGCAGGCGGCCTCGTTCTCACCGCCATCGGCTCCTCGATCGACGCCTTCGCCGTGGGCATCTCGCTCGCCGTCCTTGGCGCGCCCATCGTCACCGTCGCCATCGCCATCGGCGCGGCGACCCTCGTCATGGCCACCCTCGGCACCCTCGCCGGGGCCTCCCTTGGCCGCCGCTTCGGCACCCTTGCCGAGGTCGCGGGCGGCCTTGCGCTCATCGCCCTCGGCACCGGCATCCTGCTCGATCACACGCTCCTGGCCTGACGGCCGCCTGATCGGCCCCCAAATGCCGCCCGACCCGCTTGCCGCGCCGCGCCCGCGCCTTTAGAACGCGCAGGTCAACAAGGAGTCCGCGCGATGACCGAACAGCTCAACAGCTTCATGACCGGCCCCGATGAAAAGGGCCGCTTCGGCGATTTCGGCGGGCGTTTCGTGTCGGAAACGCTGATGCCGCTGATCCTCGAGCTCGAGGAACGCTACGAGCACGCCAAGACCGACCCGGAGTTCTGGGCCGAGATGGACTTCCTGTGGAAGCATTACGTCGGCCGCCCCAGCCCGCTCTACTTTGCCGAGCGGCTGACCGAGCGCCTCGGCGGCGCCAAGGTCTACTTCAAGCGCGATGAGCTGAACCACACCGGCGCCCACAAGATCAACAACGTGCTGGGCCAGATCATCCTCGCCCGCCGCATGGGCAAGAACCGCATCATCGCCGAGACCGGCGCAGGCCAGCACGGCGTGGCCACCGCCACCGTCTGCGCCAAGTTCGGCCTCAAATGCGTTGTCTACATGGGCGCCCACGACGTGGAGCGCCAGGCCCCCAACGTCTTCCGCATGCGCCTTCTGGGCGCCGAGGTGGTGCCGGTGACCTCCGGGCGCGGCACCCTGAAAGACGCGATGAACGACGCGCTGCGCGACTGGGTGACCAACGTGCGCGACACCTTCTACTGCATCGGCACCGTCGCCGGCCCGCACCCCTACCCGGCAATGGTCCGCGATTTTCAGGCCATCATCGGCAAGGAAACCCGCGAGCAGATGATGGAGGCCGAAGGCCGCCTGCCCAACAGCCTCGTGGCCGCCATTGGCGGCGGCTCCAACGCGATGGGCCTGTTCTTCCCCTTCCTCGATGACAAGGAAGTGGAAATCATCGGCGTCGAGGCCGGCGGCAAGGGCGTGAACGAAAAGATGGAGCACTGCGCCTCCCTCTCCGGCGGCCGCCCCGGCGTGCTGCACGGCAACCGCACCTACCTGCTGCAGGACGAAGACGGCCAGATCCTCGAAGGCTCCTCCATTTCGGCGGGCCTCGACTACCCGGGCATCGGCCCCGAGCACTCTTGGCTGCACGAGACGGGCCGCGCCAAATACGTGTCGATCACCGACGCCGAGGCGCTCGAAGCCTTCCAGCTCTGCTGCGAGACCGAGGGGATCATCCCCGCGCTCGAGCCCTGCCACGCGCTCGGCCACGTCATCAAATACGCGCCCACCCTGCCGGCCGACCACATCCTCTGCATGAACATGTGCGGACGCGGCGACAAGGATATCTTCACCGTCGCCAAGGCCCTCGGCGTCGACATGAGCGCGATGGGCTGAGGCCTAAACCTCGGTTTAGGCCCCTCTGCCGGGGGTTTAGGCCGGTCACCCGGGGGTTTAAGGCCGCACGCCTAAACCCCCGGCCAATCGACCGCCCGTCCCCAACCACGCTTTCCTTTCGGCCAAGGTCCGGCACCCCGCCGGCCCACAACGCCCGAAAGGAAAAGCCGATGCGCCGCATCCTCATTCTCTCCACCACGGCCCTCACCATGGTCAGCGCCCCAGCCATGGCCGACCTGTCCAAGCGCGACATCATGCGCATGCACCCCGGCGCCGACCGGATCGTGATCCAGCGCGGCAGTCAGACCACACGGGTCGATGTCTACCGCGATGGCCAGCGCGAAGTCTTCGGCTACGACAACCGCTCCGACCGCCGGATCCACCACATGTCCGGGCTGGATGACGACGATGATGACTGGGATGACCGCGACGACGATGACGACGATGATCGTTACGACGACCGGGATGATGACCGCGATGATGATGACGATCGCGACGACGACCGGGATGATGACGATGACCGGGACGATGATCGCGACGATGATCGTGATGACGACCGCGACGATGATGATGATAACGACGACGACGACGACGACGACGACGACGACGACGACGACGACGATTGATCGCCCGCGCAATCTCATGCCGAAAGGCCCAAACCCGTCCGGCCCGGTTTTCCGGGTCGGGCGCTTCGCTTAAGCTCTGACCATGACTCGCATCCTCGCGCTCCTCTGCCTCGTCACCGCCCTCGTCCTGCCCGAGCCCGCGGCGGCCCAGTCGGTGCGCGACCGCGTGGTCTCGCAGCTCGAGGCGCAGGGGTTCGGCAACTTCCGCATCTCCCGCACCCTGCTGGGCCGGGTGCGCATCGTCGCCATCGGCCGCGGGATGCAGCGCGAAATCGTCTTCAACCCGGCCACCGGCGAGATCCTGCGCGATCTCTCCCGCCCGATCCGCAAGGGGGTGCAGGGCAGCAACGGCCACGCCTCTGGCGCGGGCAATGACCGCAACGGTGGCGGCGGCGGAGATGACGACGACGATGATGATGATGATGATGACGACGGCGGGGACGATGACGACGATGGGGGCGACGACGATGGGGGCGACGACGATGACGATTGATCTGCCCGGCGCCCCGCCCGCGCCGCCCCGCGCGGCAGGCCTCCCGTGATGCAGGCCAACACCGCCCTCCTCCTCGTCATCCTCGTCGTGCAAACCCTCTGCGCGCTGTTCTTCGTGGGCGAGATCCTGTCCTCGGTCATCGGCTTCGCGCCACTCAGCTGGCAGGTGCATGAGTTCATCGAGATCGGCGCCGCGCTCGGGCTCCTTCTCGGCATCCTGCTGGGCGGCATCGCCCTGCGCCGCACCATGTCGCGCAACGCCGCGCTGGGGCACCAGTTGCACGCCGCCTCCAGCGCCTTCATGGATCTGCTCGAAGAGCGCATCGCCGCCTGGGGCCTGACCCCGGCCGAACGAGATGTGGCCATCTTCGCGGTGAAGGGCCTGACCATCCCCGAAATCGCCAGCCTGCGCCAAACCTCAGAGGGCACGGTGAAGGCCCAAACGGCGGCGATCTATCGCAAAGCCGGGGTCAACGGCCGTCCCCAGCTTCTCTCGCTCTTCATCGAGGAACTGATGGAGAGCGGCATGAACGAGCGCCTCGCCGCCACTCCACCCCCGGTCCGTCCCCAGCCTGCCGAAGCCGCCGAGGCCACCCCGCGATAGCCCCGCCTGCGCCCCGAAGTGGCAATTTTGCAACTTCACGGCCCATGACAGCATATTTCATGCGGCAGAATCGCGCATCCCGCCTATACGGCCCCTCCCGCTCGTAGCGGTCGGAGTTCAGCGGCTCGGGGTTTGATCCCCCGTCCGGTGCGGAGAGGCCCTGCCTTTGCCGTATGCCGAACCCGGCGCAGCCCTGCGGGATGCGCGTGTAGCTCAGCGGAAGAGCGCCGGAATTTAATCCGGAGGTCGGAGGTTCAAGTCCTTCCACGTGCGCCATCGATGTAGCTCATCTGGGAGAGCACCAGACTTCTAATCTGGGTGTAGCGGGTTCGATCCCCGTCATCACCGGCCCTTAAAAGGCCACCAGTTTCAGGAACTGGCCACCGCTTTGAACGGTGCATCTGAAGATACGGAGTTCGGGGTCGCCCTGTCGGGTGGTTCCGCGCCAATCCCGCGCCCTCGGGCAAGGGGGCGGCAAGGCGCCTCCCGACCCTGGCCACGGGCCGGCGGCGGGTGATGGCACGGGCCGGTGCGGGCCGGGCGGCGGGAGCACTCCCAATGCCCCACCCGCCCCAAGCCACGCCCTCTCCCCGGCCCGCCCGCCCGCGGCCATGGCAGGGGCGGCCTCGGGCTCCACCCTTTCCGCGCCACCCGGCGCTTCACACCTGCCGTCCATCCCGGGCGCAACCCACCAAACCCAAAAGGAGATCGCGCGTGCGATAGCGAAGCGAAGAAGGAACGAGACAATGACCATGATAGATTTTCTGACCGGGACCATCCCCGTCACCGTCACCGAAACCGAGCGTGTGCTCGTGCTGCGGCACGGGCGGTTCGCCTCCATGCTGACCGCCGGGCACTACCGCCTGCGGCGCAAAGGCACCACGCTCCACCGGTATGACATCGAGGCAAACCCTGCCTTCGTCTCGTCCTACAGCGACGCCTTGAAGCGCGCACGCCCCGATCTGCACGACGCCCACCTCACCGAGGTCCGGGCCGAGGAGGCCGAGGTGGTGCTGATCTCGCTCTATGGCTGGCCCTGGCGCCTGCTCCACCCCGGCCACCGGGTCACCGTCTGGAAAGACGCGGGCCTCTGGACGGTCGAGCGCCACGCCGTGACCGGCCCCCTCCTGCCCAAGGCACTGGGGGACCGGCTCGAGGCCGCCGGGATCACGCGGGTCTATACCCCCGTGACCGTGCCCGATGGCCACACCGGCCTGCTCTTCACCGAGGGCGCGCTGGTGGGCGATCTGGCCCCCGGTCTGCACCGTGTCTGGACGATCGGCGCCAAGTCGACCGTCACCACGGTCGATCTCCGCTGGCGGGCCCATGAGGTCACCGGCCACGAGATCCTCACGCGGGATCGGGTGACTCTGCGGGTCAACCTCTCGGCCACCTACCGGGTGGTCGATGCGCGGGCCGCAGTGACGGTGACCAAGGACTACGCCGAGGCGCTCCACCGGGCGCTGGCACTCGCTTTCCGGAAGACCCTCGGGGCGCTGACCCTCGATGAGCTTCTGGCCGACAAGGTCGCGGTCGACGAAACGGCAGCGGGCGAGGTCCGGGCGGCCATGGCCGAGCTCGGGCTCGAGGTGGCGGAGATCGCCCTGAAGGACGTGATCCTTCCCGGCGAGATGCGCGAAATCCTCAACCGCGTCGTGGCGGCGGAGAAAGAGGCGGAAGCCAACGTCATCCGTCGGCGCGAAGAGACCAACGCGGTCCGGGCGCTGCACAACACGGCTAAGGTCATGGCGGACAACCCCGTCATGCTGCGGCTGAAAGAGCTGGAGGCGCTGGAAACCGTGGCCTCCAAGGTCGAGCGGCTCACCGTCCACAACGGGACGGCCGGGCTTCTGTCCGACCTCGTGAAGCTCCGCGACTGAACCAACAGGCCGTCCGGCACCCCCGCCGGGCGGCCTACCCCTACAATTCGCCTGAAATTCTCGCCTCGCCCTGGTCATTTTCTTGCTGAAAATATTCCCGGGGGTGTGGGGGCAGCGCCCCCACTCCGACACTAGCCACAAGCGCAAGGCTCACACCTCCTGCGCCGCCTCCCGCGCAACCGCTTCAAGGTCCATCCCCGGCTCACCCACGGCCACCCATGCGGCACCCGGCGCAAGCCAGCGCACCATCTCCACACCGTCAAAGCTGCGCGGCGTGAACTCTTCGCTCCCCGGCCCCTCCCGGCCCAGCATGCAAAGCGCCATCACCTGGCCATCGGCATCGGTATAGAGCAGCTGCGCCACCGGCTTGCCGCCCGCCACCAGCAGGCGCGCGCCCTGAAAGGTAAAGCCAGAGGCCGCAAGGTCCGGCACGCTGAACGGCACGCCCGTCTCCTTGCCGAGCCACGTCTCGATATGGTCCTTCTCGCTCGCCGGCACCTCCACGAGGTGCGCCACCTGCCGGGCATAGACCCGGTGGTAATCGGCGATCTCGTCCATCCAGCCGCGCGTGGCATGGCCATCGGCCAGTTCAGTGCCCGGCACCAGTGCGCGGGTCATCAGCGCCCCGGCCCCCGCGCCCACCAGAAGCAGCGCCAGCGCCGCAGCGATGGATGAGGAAAAGAACGGTTGGCGGTTCTCATTGGCCGCGGCATAGGCCGGCGGCGGCATCTCTTCGCGCGGCGCATTGCCCCCGGCCGGAATGCCCCCAACGGAAGGCGTGCCACCGCCCAGCGCTGCCTGCCCCGGCACGCCCGGCTCGGCCTCCGCCACATCCGGCGCCGGGGCCGCGCCCTCGCCGCCCGGCGTGGCAGCGGCCACCGTGGGCCGGGCCTCCTCCAGCCGGGTGCCCGGCGTGGTGGTGGCCGATATCGTCGCCAGCAGCGCGGGCGGCAACGGTGCGTCGAGCAGGCTGTCAAAGGCCGCGCCCACCTCGGCATCCAGCGCCCCCGCCACCTCGATCTCTGCAGCAAGGCTCGGGTCTTCGGCCGCTTCGGCCTCGAAGGCGGCGGCCTCGGCGGCGCTCATCGCCCCGTCGAGATAGGCAGAGATGCGGTCCATCCGGTCGTCCATCATGCCGCCTCCCCTGCCAGTGCCGCTCGCAGGCGCACCCGCGCCGCCGACATGCGCGACATCACCGTGCCCGGCGGAATATCGAGGATCGACGCCGCCTCGGCATAGCTGTGCCCCTCCACCGAGACGAGCAGCAGCACCGATGAGAGCCCCTCGGGCAGCGCCATGATCTGCGCCATCACCTGCCCCGCGCGGGTGGCTTCCTCGCCGCCCGCATGGCTCACCAGTTCGGCGGCCTCCTCGGCGGGCACTGTGCCTTCGCCCGTCCGCACCTGCCGCTTGCGCATCTCCGAGGTCCAAAGATTGCGCGCCATCGTGTAGAGCCAAGGCAGCAACGGCTGCTCTGGGTTCCACTTGGCGGCATTGGTTATGGCACGTTCGCAGGTCATCTGAACAAGGTCATCGCCCTCGGATGGGTGGCGGGTCAGGCTGAGCGCAAAGCGCCGCAGCCGCGGAAGGCTGGCCAGAAGCTCGGCCTGAAAATCTGTCGCGTCGGGCTGCAAGCTGCGGCCTCCTCGGAGCGGTGCGAACCCCTTGGTCCGCGTGGCCCGATAGAAACCAAAGGCCGGTCGCGATGCAACCGCCCGTGCGAAAATGCGCCCGGACGGTTGGCTTTTTGGGGCAGGCAGGGATGGCGCCTGCCCCTCGGGTGTGCAGCGGGATCAATAATCCACCGCAACCCCGCCAATCGCCTGCATCAGGCTGGCATAGGCCCATGTGTCCTGCCCGCCGCGCAGGGCGATCTCTTCAAGCTGCTCGGTCGCGCCCGCAAGGTCGCCCTCGGCGGCGAGGCCTTGGCCCATGTAGGAGCGGGCAAGAATGTAGTCGGGGTCCACGTTCAGCGCGGCCTGGTAAAAGCCCATCGCGGCGCCGGTGTCGCCCATCTTGCGGTGGGTGAAGCCCTTGTAGTTCAGGATGCGCGGGTCGTTCTGGTCTTCGGCGGCGGCCAGCACCATCAGGGCGCGGTCGTATTTGCCGTTGTAGGCCAGTTCGCGGGCGGCTTCGTAGCGGTCGTCGTCGGTGACAGCTTCGGACTTGGCGTCGAGGCACTTGGCGGTCTTCTCGTCAAACACCTGCCCCTTCTCGCACTTCGTGGTCGTCGAGGTGCTGGTCGGCGGGGTGGTGCTGTCGGAGCCTGCGGCAAAGGCCGGGGCGGCCATGGCGAGGAGAACGGCGGTCATCGGAAGAATGCGGGTCATCTGTCGGTCCTTTGGGTCAATGGTCTGGTTCGGTTTATCTCGGTGACGGCCCTCATCGGCTGTCATGAGAGTTACGCAGCAGCGCCCCGGTTTATTCACCATCGGCCGAGATTATTTCGCGAAAATCTCGTAACCCTCTGACCACGCAGCAAAACTATTTCGCCGCCACCGCCTGCAAAACCTTCAGCGGCACGATCTCCAGCGCCTTCTGATGGGTCGCCTCCAGCACCACCTCCGGCGGGCACCCCTCGTCATGGGCCTGCATGAACCGGCTGGCACAGAGGCACCAGCGGTCGCCCGGCTTCAGCCCGTCAAACCCGTATTGCGGCATCGGCGTGCTCAGGTCGTTGCCCACGTATTTGCTGTAGGCGAGGAACTCCGCCGTCATCACCGCGCACACCGTGTGGCTCCCCGCGTCGGCGAGGCAGGAGTTGCAATGCCCGTCGCGGAAGAATCCCGTCACCGGATCGTTGGAGCAGGGCGCCAGATCGCCGCCCAGCACGTTGAGCGAGGGGTATTTCTCCAGTGCGGTCATCAGCGGGCCTCCACGTTGGTTATGGCGATACGGCGGAACCAGTCGATCATCCCGTCCTGCACCGCACCTTGCCCAAAGCCGTGGTCCGCCGCGCTCACCGCAACGACCACCTGCGCCGGGCGGTTGATGTAGATGTATTGCCCATAGATCCCCACGGCCAGAAATTCGCCCTCCCCCGTCTTTGGCACCCACCAGTGATAGCCGTAGCGCAGCGCACCGGGCGCGGTATTGGCCCGCGGCAGGGTGCTCTCGCGCACCCAGTCATAGGGCACGATCCGCCGCTCCCCCAGCCGCCCGTCCTGCAAATACATCTGCCCGAAGAGCGCATAGTCGCGCAGGCTCATGTTCAGCCCGCCCAGCACAAACCCCTGCCCCCGCGCATCGGTCAGCAGCGTCGGTCGGCTCTCAAGCCCCATCGGCGCCAGCAGCCGCTCGCCCAGCAGCGTCGTCATGTCCTGCCCGGTCGCGCCGCGCAGTACGATGCCCAGCACATGGGTATCCATCGACACGTAGCGCCACACCTCACCCGGCGGCCCGGCCCGGCGGTCGAGCCCCTCGGTGAACCCGTCGAGCGACCCGCCCAGCGCAAGGATGCGGCCCATCCGGTTGATGTCGGACCAATAGTCGAAATAATCCTCGTTGAAGGCCACGCCGGACTGCATCAGCAGCACATCGCCAACGCTCGCCCCGTCATAGGCGCTGCCTTCCAGCGCAGGGGCATATTGCGTCACCGGGTCGTCGAGGCTTTCGATCTCGCCCGCGTCCAGCACGATCCCGAGCAGTGCAGACACAAAGCTCTTCGACACCGACCACGAGATCCGCAGGTCATCGCGCCCGGTGCCCTCGCGGTACAGCTCCTGAGTCACCTGCCCGTCGGAGAGCACCACCAGCCCGGTGATCCGCCGCTCCGCCATCCATGCCTCCGACCCTTCGGGCAGCGGCACCGGCGGGGCCTCCAGCACCGGCTGCACCGCATCGCCCGGCCCGATCGGCAGCGCGACCCAATAAAACAGCTCGCCCATATGGGTGAAGTTCCAGACGATCCGCTCCGGATCGAAGAGCTTCTGCACCGCCCAGAGCCGGGCCACCTCTTCCCGCTTCACCCAAGCCGCCGCGCCCGCCAAGACGAGCAGCAGGAGCAATCCGAGACCTATGGCTTTCAACGCGGCACGCATGGTGCGATCCGACCACGAGAGCCGCACCGGCGCAAGCAGCCCCGGCTTGACTCATCGGCCCTCCCTCTGCCCGAATGGCTCTGGTGCTCCCGCGCCAGCCCGGAAGCGACCGAAACCAAGGGAGGAGCATGGCAAAATCGCACCGCGTTGACCCAAGGGCGCTTGCCCGCCCGCTTCAGGCCAAGCCCAAGGCCAAGGCATGATCACCTCGGTCGTCCTCAGCCTGACCATGCTCCTGCTGGCCGCCGGGGCGCTCTATGCCATCTACTCCTCCCAACGCCTCGCCCGCCGCCCGCTGCTGCGCGATGCCGCCATCGGCACCGCCCTCGGCATCACCGTCGCCCTGCTGATCGAAACCTACGGGCTGATCCAACTGGTCGCGCCCCTCGTGGCTAAATCCGGCCCACTGGTGCTGGCGGGCTACCTCGGCGGCCCCATCGGCGCGGCAGCGGCCGCCGTGTTTGCCCTCGGCGCACGGGTCTGGATGGGCGGGCCGGTGATGGCCGAAGGCCTGCTGCTCATCGCCGGACTGCTGCTCACCGGCCTCGCCGTCCGCGCCCTCGCGCCCCCGCGCGACTGGCCCCGCGTGCCGCTCCGCCACCTCGCCCTGCTTCTGATCGGCTTCGCCTTCGTGCAATCCATCGTGCCAATGCTGCCGCGCGTCAGCGCCGCGATCGGCGCGCTCGGCAGCCCGGTCGTCATCCTGCCGGGCATCCTGCTTGGCGGGGCCATCTCCATCGTCCTCACATGGGCCTTGAACGAGATCGCCCGCCGCACCGCCCACGGCCTCACCGAGAAAGACGAGTTGCTCGCCCGCATGGGCATCATCCTGCCCCACGCCGGGGTGGGCACCTTCCGCTACTACGGCGAGAGCAACACCTACCACGTCGATGAGGGCTTCATGCGGCTCTACGGCCTCTCACGCCCTCCCGGCCCGATTGATTACGCCACCTTCGACGCCCTCGTTCACCCAGACGACCGCGCCCGGATGGCCCGCGCGAAAGACGAGGCCGAAGCCGGCAGCACCGCCCGCGACCAGATCGACATTCGCGCCATCCGGGCCGATGGCACCCCGCTCGAGATCCGCCTCAACTGGGTGGTGTTCCGCGAGGCGCCCGACGGGCCGGTTGAGATGGTCGGCGTCCACCGCGACCTCACCGATATCCGCCGGGCGCAGCAGGCGCTCGACAAGGCCGAGCAGCGCTCTTCCACCATCGCCGCCAACCTGCCCGGCGTGGTGGTGCAACTGCTGATCGACGAAGATGGCAGCCGCCGCCTCACCTACATCGGCCCCAAATGCCTCGAGGTCTGGGGTTACCCGGCCGAGGAGGTCATGGCCGACAACGCGCTCATCCGCAGCGGCCAGCCACCCGAGGATGTCGAGCGCTTCGTGGCCGATATGCGCGCGGCCCTTGCCCGCGGCGCGCCCATCCGCAGCCGAATCCCGGTCACCGACCGCATCGGCACCACCCGCTGGATGGAGTTTTACGGCTCCGGCACGCCCCTGCCCGAGGGCGGCCATCAGGTCGATGGCATCTTCATCGATGTCTCCGCCGAGGTCGCCGCACGCGCCGAGGCCGACCACAACCTCGAACTGGCCCACAGCGCCCAGCGCAACGAGGCCATCGGCAAGCTCACCGGCGGCGTGGCGCATGACTTCAACAACATCCTCGCGGTGATCCTCGGCAACCTCGAACTCCTGCGCGAAGACACAAGCTCGGCTGACAGGCTCTCGCTGATCGACGCCGCCATCGAGGCCAGCCAGCGCGGCGCGCAGCTCACCCGCGCGATGCTCGCCTTCGCCCGCAAGTCCCGGCTCGATCCCGAGGTGGTCGACCTTAACGACATCGCCCGCCAGTCCGACAACTGGATGCGCCGCGCCCTGCCCACCTCCGTCTCGGTCGAAACCTCGCTGCTGGGCGGCCTCTGGCCGGTGCTCGCCGACCCGGCCACGCTGGAGAGCGCCCTGCTCAACCTCATCGTCAACGCCCGCGACGCGATGGAGGGCAAGGGCAGCCTCACCATCGAAACCGCCAATGTGCGCATCGACCAAAGCTACATCGACGCCCGCAATGAAGAAATCGCACCGGGCCGCTACGTCATGCTCGCCGTCTCCGACACCGGCACCGGCATCGCGCCCGAAGAGCTGCCGCATATCTTCGAGCCGTTCTATTCCACCAAGCCCCCCGCCTCCGGCTCCGGGCTGGGGCTGTCGATGGTCATGGGCTTTGTCCGCCAGTCCGGCGGCACCGTGCAGGTCTATTCCGAGCCGGGCACCGGCACGACCTTCAAGCTCTACTTTCCCGCCGCCGATGGTACCCCGATGCAGCCCGCCGCGCCCGCGCCCGTGGCCGATGAAACGCCGCCCACTGGCAAGCGCCTGCTGCTGGCCGAGGATGAGAGCGGCGTGAACGACGTGCTCCTCTCCATCCTCACCCGCGCCGGTTACGAGGTGACAGCCACCGCCACCGGCGATGCCGCCCTCGCCGCCTTTCTGGAGGAGCCGGAAGCCTTTGATGTGGTGCTGACCGATATCGTTATGCCCGGCGCGCTTCAGGGCACCGGGCTGGCCCGCGCCCTGCGCGCCCGCCGCCCCGATCTGCCCATCGTGTTCCTTTCGGGCTACGCCTCCGAGGCCACCGTGCATGGCAACGGTCTCCATGCCGACGACATCCGTTTGATGAAGCCCGTGCCCCGCGACGAGCTGCTCGCCGCGGTCGAGAGGGCGATGGCCCAAGGGGCCACGCCCGGCTGATCAGCCCTTCTTGGCTTCCTCTTCCATGTCCATCCCGTTCATCCGGGCCACATGGTCGGTGACGAAAGGCACAAAGTCGCCGCCCTTCCCGATTGCCTCGACATGGTTGAAGTAATGCCGCACCGCGCTGGCCACCACGTTGACCACGCCCGCATCGGCGGCCATCGAGTTCACGTAGCGCAAATCCTTGTTGGCGTTCTGGATGGTGAACTTGTGCACCTCCGCCTCCCGGCCCACGCAACCGCGGGTGAAGGTATCGAAAAACCCGTTGCCGAGCCGCGAGCCGCCGATCACCGTCTGAAACTGCTTCGGCGTGATCCCCACCTTCGCACCCAGCACCGCCGCCTCGGCATAAAGGCTGGCATAGCCCATCGAGACGAAGTTCATCAGCAGCTTCATCTTGTGGCCGTTGCCTGTCGGTCCCATGTGGTTGATCGTCCCGGCCCAGCACTCGATGATCGGCAGCACCCTGGCGAAGCTTTCGTCATCCGCGCCCACCATTGCATCCAGCGTGCCTTCCTCGGCCTCCTTCGGCGTGCGGCCCAGCGGCGCATCCACAAGGCGGCCGCCCTTGGCCTCCAGCTCAGCGGCCAGCTTCATGGTGGAAACCGGATCGGCGGTGGAACACTCCACCACGATCAGGCCCGGTTTCGCCCCGGCCAAAATCCCGTCCTCACCATGAAACACCGCCTCCACCTGCGGCGAGTTGCCGAGGCAGATGTGGATGATCTCGCATTGCTCCGCCATCTCCTTGGGCGAGGCCGCTTCCGTCGCCCCCATCCCCACGAGGCTCTCGATCGGCGTGCGGTTGCGGTTGCCCTTCACCACCAGCGGATAGCCGCCTTTCAGGATGTTCTTTGCCATCCCGTGGCCCATGAATCCCACGCCGATGAACCCGACGGTCGGTTTGTCTGCCATGTTGTCCTCCCCGAAAATCTCAAAGGCTGGCGGTAATGCCGCCATCCACGAAAAGCGTATGCCCGTTCACGAAGCTCGCCGCATCGCTGGCAAGGAACACGCAGGCCCCCACCAGCTCTTCCACCTTGCCCCAGCGCCCGGCGGGCGTGCGCTTTTCGAGCCAGGCGCTGAACTCGGGGTCAGAGACCAGCGCCGCGTTCAACGGCGTGTCAAAGTAGCCGGGCGCAATCGCATTGCAGTTCAGCCCGTGCTTCGCCCAGTCGGTCGCCATCCCCTTCGTCAGGTTGGCAATCGCCCCCTTGCTGGCCGTGTAGGGCGCAATGCCGGGCCTTGCGAGCAGGGTCTGCACCGAGGCGATGTTGATGATCTTGCCCTTGCCGCGTGCGATCATCCCCCGCGCCACGGCCTGCCCCACGTAGAACGCGCTGTTCACATTGGTCCGCATCAGCCGGTCAAAGGCCTCCGGCTCGAACTCCTCCAGCGGTCCCCGGTGCTGCATCCCGGCGTTGCTCACCAAGATGTCGAGCGGCTTGCCATAGCCCTCCACCGCCTCGCGCACCGCGCCCGCGTCGGTCACGTCAAACGCCAGCGTCTCCACATCCGCGCCGGTCGCCCGCAGCGCCTCTGCCGCCTCGCCGAGCCGTTCAGCGTTGCGCGCATTCAGCACCACCGAGGCCCCGGCCTCCGCCAGCCCCTTGGCCAGCGCCGCGCCAATCCCCATAGACGAGCCAGTCACCAGCGCCCGCCGGCCGCTCAGATCGAAAATCTTCATAAGTCCTCCCACGCGCCAGCCCCCCTCATTGACAATCGGGGGCCGAGCCTTCATGCAAATGGTATACCATTTGGGGCGGCATGCAACCGCCCCGCCCAGGGAGGAGCCACGCCCATGAAGGCGCTATTTGCCCACGGGGCGCATGACCTGCGCCTTGAGGATTGCCAGCCCGTTGCCCCCGGCCCGGGCGAGGTTGCGCTGCGCATGGCCCGTGGCGGCATCTGCGGCTCCGACCTGCATTACTACCACAACGGGGGCTTCGGCACCGTCAAGCTGCGCGAGCCGATGATCCTCGGCCACGAGGTGGCTGGCGAGATCACCGCGCTCGGTGAAGGCGTCCAGAACCTCGCCGTCGGCGACCTCGTCGCCGTCTCTCCCTCCCGCCCCTGCGGGGCCTGCGCCGAGTGCCTCCGCGGCCTGCCCAACCAGTGCCTGAACATGCGCTTCTACGGCTCCGCCATGCCTTTCCCGCACATCCAGGGCGCTTTCCGCGAAGAACTGACCGCTCTCGCCTCCCAATGCGTGCCCGCCGCCGGCCTCTCCGCCGCGCAGGCCGCCATGGCCGAGCCTCTTGCCGTCTGCCTCCACGCCACACGGCAGGCTGGGGACCTCCTCGGCAAACGCGTGCTCATCACCGGTTGCGGCCCCATCGGCCAGCTCTGCATCCTCGCCGCCCGCCGCGCCGGGGCCGCCGAGATCGTGGCGACAGACATCGCCGCCCCCGCGCTCGAAGCCGCCAAAACCTCCGGCGCCGACCGCGCCCTGAACACCGCCGAAAACCCCGAGGCCCTCGCCCCTTATGTGGCGGGCAAAGGCACCTTCGATGCCGCCATCGAATGCTCCGGCGCCCCCCAAGCCCTCGCCGCCTGCATTGCCGCCCTCCGGCCTTGCGGCACGCTGGTGCAACTCGGCCTCTCCGGCGACATGTCGGTGCCGATGATGCAGGTCACCGCCAAGGAACTCTCCCTCAAAGGCTCCTTCCGCTTCCATGAAGAATTCGCCATCGCGGTCCAGCTCATGCAGAAGGGCCTGATCGACGTGGCTCCGCTCATCACCCACAGCTTCCCGCTCGCCAGCTTCGCCGAGGCCTTCTCCACCGCCTCCGACAAATCCCGCGCCATGAAGGTCCAACTGGAGTTCTGATGCTCACCTTCGCCGCCGCCGTCTTCTTCCTCATCATCACCCCCGGGCCGGGCGTGCTGACAACGGCTGGCGTTGGCTCGGGCTTCGGCTTCCGCCCCGGCCTGCGCTACGTGGTCGGCCTCTTCATCGGCACCAACCTCGTGGCGCTCGGGGTCATCTCGGGCGTCGCCGCCGTGGTGCTCTCGGTGCCCGCCATCCGCATCGTGCTGGCCGTTGCCTCGGTGGCCTACCTCTGCTGGCTCGCCGCCAAGATCGCCTTCGCAGGCAGCAAAATCGCCTTCTCCCCCGCCACCACCGCGCCGGGCGTGCTCGGCGGCGTAATGCTTCAGGCGATCAACCCCAAGGCCTATGCCGTCAACACCACGCTCTTCGCGGGCTTCCCCTTCGCCCCCGACAATCTCGTGTTCGAGACCATCGCTAAGCTGGTGATCGCCAACGCCATCTGGATTCCCATCCACCTCGGCTGGCTCTGGGCCGGGGCCACGCTGCACCGCCTCAACCTCTCCGAGGCCGCTCACCGCCGGATCAACATCGCCATGGCCGCCTCGCTGCTGGCCGTGGTCGCCCTCGCCCTCTACGCAAGTTTCCTCAAATGACCATCCCCGCCGCCATCACCCGCCTCGCCTTCCTCGGCGACCGCCTCGTCACCTCCGGCGCCGTCCGCGACCAGCACGGCCAGAACGAAACCTACTACCCCGACACTCCGCCCGATGCCGTGGCCTTCCCCGAGACAACCGAGGAAGTCAGCCAGATCCTGAAGATCTGCCATGAGGAATCCTGCCCCGTCGTCCCCTACGGCGCCGCCTCCTCGCTCGAAGGCCAGCACCTCTGCACCTCCGGCGGCATCTCGCTCGACATGAACCGCATGGCGAGCGTGCTCGAAGTTCGCCCCGAAGATCTCAACTGCACCGTCCAGCCCGGCATCACCCGCCTGCGGCTGAACGAAGAGCTACGCGCCACAGGCCTGATGTTCCCGGTCGATCCAGGCGCCGATGCCTCCATCGGCGGCATGGCCGCCACCCGCGCCTCCGGCACCACCGCCGTGCGCTACGGCACCATGCGCGAGAACATCCTCGCGCTGGAGGCGGTTATGGCCGATGGCACCGTCATCCGCACCGGCACCGAGGCCCGCAAATCCTCCACCGGCTACGACCTCACTCACCTGCTCATCGGCTCCGAGGGTACGCTCGGCATCATCACCGAGCTGACCCTCCGGCTTCAGGGCATCCCCGAGGCCACCTCCGCCGCCACCTGCCGCTTCGCGTCGGTCGAAGACGCGGTGAACTGCGTCATCACCACCATCCAGTCCGGCCTGCCGATGGCCCGCATCGAGCTGCTCGACGAGATGATGGTGAAGGGCTTCAACGCCTACTCCGGCGCGGGCCTCCCCGAAGAGCCGCACCTCTTTCTGGAGTTTCACGGCACCCCCGCCAGCGTGGCCGAACAGGCCGAAACCTTCGGCATGATCGCCGAAGACTTCGGCGCTTCCGGCTGGCAGGTGGCCGAAAAGGCCGAAGATCGCACCGCCCTCTGGGCCATGCGCCACAAGGCCCACTACGCCTCCGCCGCGCTCGGCAAGGGCAAGCACCTCTGGCCAACCGATGTCTGCGTGCCGATCTCCCGGCTCGCCGAGGCCGTGCTTCAGGCCCAGAAAGACGCGGTCGCCCTCGGCCTCACCTCCACCATTGTCGGCCATGTCGGTGATGGAAACTTCCACGCGGGCGTCAGCGTTGACCCGACAGACCTCGAGGAGATGCAGCGCGCCGAGGCCTTCACCGGCGCACTGGCCAAAACCGCCCTCCGCCTCGGCGGCACCGTCTCGGGCGAGCATGGCATCGGCCTCGGGAAACAGCGCTACATGGAGGCCGAGCACGGCCCCGCCCTCACCTACATGCGAGCGATCAAGCAGGCCTTCGATCCGCGCAACATCCTGAACCCCGGCAAGCTCCTGCCGCCAACCAACGAGGTGCCCCATGCTGCCGCAGAATAGCGACCAAGCCGTCCTGACAACCCGCGTCTGGAAGCCCGGCACCGGCCCCTGCGTGGTACGGCTGGAGGCGAACCGGGTGATCGATATTACCTCCAAGGCCATTCCCACCATGCAGGCCCTGCTGGAGCAGCCCGACCCGGCTGCCACCGCGCGCTCCGCGCCCGGCAACTTCCTCTGCACCTTCGATGAACTGGCCGAAGCCTCCACCGAGGCCGCCGGCCCCGATGCCCTCCGCCTCCTCGCCCCCGCCGATCTGCAAGCCATCAAGGCCAGCGGCGTCACCTTCGCCGAGTCGATGGTCGAGCGGGTGATCGAAGAGCGCGCCGCAGGCGACGCCGACCGCGCCGAAGAGATCCGCGCCCGGGTCAAAAGCCACATCGGCGAGAGCCTCTCCGGCATTGAGCCGGGCAGCGATAAGGCGATGACCGTCAAGGAGGTGCTGCAAAAGGAGGGCCTCTGGTCGCAATACCTCGAAGTCGGCATCGGCCCCGATGCCGAAGTCTTCACCAAATGCCAGCCCATGGCCGCTGTGGGCTACGGCGCCTCCGTTGGCCTGCACCCCATGTCGAGCTGGAACAACCCCGAACCCGAAGTCGTCCTCGCCGTCTCCTCCGCAGGCAAGATCGTCGGCGCCACCCTCGGCAACGATGTAAACCTGCGCGATGTCGAGGGCCGCTCCGCCCTCCTGCTCGGGAAGGCCAAAGACAACAACGCCTCCGCCGCCCTCGGTCCCTTCCTCCGCCTCTTCGACGACAAGTTCACCCTCGATGACGTGTGCAAGGCTCACCTCACCATGAGCGTGACCGGCACCGATGGCTTCACTCTCGAGGGCTCCTCCTCGATGGAGAAAATCTCCCGCGACCCCGCGAGCATCGTCACCCAAACCATCGGCCGCCACCACCAGTATCCCGACGGCTTCTTCCTCTACCTCGGCACCATGTTCGCCCCCGTCAAAGACCGCGACGCACCCGGCCAGGGCTTCACCCACCACCCGGGCGACACCGTCTCCATCTCCACTCCGCTGCTCGGCACCCTCACCAACACCGTCCGCCTCTCCACCGAGGCCCCCGAATGGACCTTCGGCAACTCCGCCCTGATGCGCAACCTTGCCCAGCGAGGCCTGCTATGACCCTTTATGACGACACCCAGTGCAACCTCGGCGAAGGTCCGCTCTGGCACCCCGAGCGGCAAGAGTTCTTCTGGTTCGACATCAACAAGCACCACATGCACGCCCAGCGCGCGGGTCAGACCTTCACATGGGAGTTCGAGCACTTCGTCTCCGCCGCCGGATGGGTCGATCGTGACACGCTGCTGATCGCCTCAGACGCCGCGCTCTTCACTTTCAACCTCACCACAGGGGCGCGTGAAGAGATCACCTCGCTCGAGGCCGACAATCCCGCCACCCGCTCCAACGATGGCCGCGCCGACCCGCAGGGCGGCTTCTGGATCGGCACTATGGGCTGCAAGAAGGAAACCGGCGCAGGCGCCTACTACCGCTACTACCGCGGCGAGCTGCGCCAGCTCTGGGATAACTGGAGCATCCCAAACTGCACCTGCTTCACCCCCGATGGCACCACCGCCTACATCGCCGACACGCCGCAAAACCAGATCTGGCGGGTGGCGCTTGATGAGCACGGCTGGCCCAAGGGCGACCCCGAGCCGTGGCTGACCCTCCCCAAGGAGAGCCATCGCCCCGATGGCGCCGTCTGCGATACCCAAGGCAACCTCTGGATCGCCCAATATGGCCACTCCAAGGTCACCGTCCACGCCCCAGATGGCACCGAGCTGCGCGCCCTCCCCGTCCCCGGCAAGAACACCACCTGCCCGGCTTTCGGCGGCGAGGCGCTCGACCAGCTCTACGTTACCACCGCCATTCAGGAAGACCCGAACCCAGCCCCCGAAGACGGCTGCACCTACCTGCTCGACCCGCAGGCGACCGGGCAAGCCGAACAACAGGTGATCCTATGAGCCGTTTCCTCTGCATCGGTGAATGCATGGTCGAACTGGCCCAGACCGGGCCAGACACCTACCGCCGCGGCTTCGCGGGCGACACCTTCAACACCGCATGGTACGCCCGCCGCTGCCTCCCCGAGAGCTGGGATGTCAGCTACGCCACCGCCGTCGGCACAGATGCCACCTCCGCCGAGATGACCGCCTTCATGCAGGCCGAGGGCGTTAGCCCCGTCACCCGCGAGATCCCGGATCGCACGGTGGGCCTCTACATGATCGCCACCAAGGACGGCGAGCGCAGCTTCTCCTACTGGCGCAGCCACTCCGCCGCCCGCCTGCTGGGCGAAGATACCGACTGGCTCGCCAGCACCTTCTCCACCGCCGAGATGATCCACTTCTCC
The DNA here is from genome assembly GCF_052828525.1 of Vannielia sp. SX4. The sequence continues at coordinate 824,088 of NZ_CM128247.1, read as the reverse complement.
GGCATCACCCTCGCCATCCTCGCCCCCGACCAGCGCAGCCGCCTGTGCAATGCCCTGCGCTCCTCCCGTGCCACCGTCAGCTTCGACACCAACCTGCGCCCGCGCCTCTGGGAGAACGAGAACGCCATGAAGCGCGGCCTCACCCAAGGCGCCTCCGCCGCCTCCATCGTGCTGCCCAGCTTCGATGAGGAAACCGCCCTCTTCGGCGACCCCACGCCAGCGCACACCATCGCCCGCTACCGCGAGGCCGGGGCTTCGATCATCGCGGTGAAGAACGGCGCCGAGGCGCTCACGCTGGCCACGCCCGAGGGCATCACCGAGATCGCCTGCGATCCGGTCGACAAGGTGATCGACAGCACCGCCGCGGGCGACAGCTTCGCCGCGCGCTTCCTCGCCGGTCTCGCCCAGCAGGAGCCGCCCGCCGAGGCCGCCCGCGCCGCCATGGGCCTCGCTGCCAAAGTCATCCGCGCGCCCGGCGCGCTCGTGCCAGATATCTTCTCAGGAGACAGCAAATGAACATCCTCATCATCGGCGGCGCAGGTGTCGTCGGGCAAAAGCTCGCCACCTCCCTCGCCGCCAAGGGCACCCTGCGCGGCAAGCCGATCAGCCGCCTCACCCTCGCCGATGTGGTCGCCCCCACCGCCGTCGAGGCGCCCTTTTCGGTTGAAACCACAAAGTGTGACATCACCGACCCGGCCTCGATGGAAGCGATCATCACCGCCGAGACCGATGTGATCTACCTGCTGGCCGCCATCGTCTCCGGTCAGGCCGAGGCCGAGTTCGAGCTGGGCTGGAACATCAACATGCACGGCACCATCAACGTGCTGGAGCGCGCCCGCACCCTCGGCACCTGTCCTGTGGTGGTGTTCTCCTCCTCGATGGCCGTCTACGGCGGCGACACGCCCGACCCGATCACCGATTTCTCCTCGCTGAACCCGCAAACCTCCTACGGTGCGCAAAAGGCCATCGGCGAGATGATGGTCACCGACTACTCCCGCAAGGGCTACATCGACGGCCGCGCCTTCCGCCTGCCCACCATCTCGGTGCGCCCCGGCAAGCCCAACGCGGCAGCCTCCGGTTTCATGTCGTCGATCTTCCGCGAGCCGCTGAACGGCCAGACCGCCAACTGCCCGGTCGATGACAGCTTCCCGCACTACTACCTCAGCCCGCGCAAATGCGTTGAGAACCTCGTGATCGGCGCCGAGATCCCGGCAGAAGACTTCGGCCCCAACCGCGCCGTGCAACTGCCCGGCCGCATGTGGACAATCCGCCAATGCATCGACGCGATGACAGCCGTCGCAGGCCCCGAGCCCGCAAAGCTCATCACCTGGAACGACGACCCGGTGATCCAGAACATCGTGAAAGGCTGGCGCTTCGATCTGCGGCCTGAAAAGGCCCTGCGCCTCGGCATGTCGGCGGACGAGACCTTCGAGGACAACATCCGCTACTACATCGAAGACGATCGCCCCTGATCCGGGCCGCCCCTCGGCCCTCACAGCCTCATCGCGGCTCATGCTGCGGTGAGGCTGCTCCACCCCGCCAGACCCGGCCCAAGCCTCCATGCGCAAGCTGCTCACCGCCCTCCTGCTGACCCTCGCCGCCGCATCGGCGCAGGCCGCGCCCCGCACCCTCTGCACCCTCGTCATCGACGCGGCCACAGGCGCGGCGCTGCACGAGGCGGGCGATTGCGACACGCGCACCACCCCCGCCTCCACTTTCAAGCTCGCCCTCGCCGTCATCGGCTTCGAGGAGGGCTTTCTCACCGGCCCTCACGCCCCCGTCCTGCCCTTCCGCCCCGGCGACCCCGATTGGGGCGGCGCCAATTGGACGCGTGAGACCGACCCAACCGATTGGCTCCGCTACTCCGTCGTCTGGTATTCGCAGCGCATCAGCCAAGCGCTCGGGGAGCCAACCCTCACCCGCCACGCCCGCGCCATGGGCTATGGCAACGCCGACTTCTCCGGTGATCCCGGCTTCGGCAACGGGCTGGACCGCGCCTGGATCGCCTCATCCCTACAAATCTCCCCGCGCGAGCAAACCGCCTTCCTGCGCGGTCTGGTCACTGCCACCCTGCCGGTCTCGCCCGAGGCCATGGAGCAGACCCGCGCGATCACCCAGAGCTTCGAGGCAGGCGGCTGGGCAATCCACGGTAAGACCGGCGGCGCCTACCCGCGCCGGGCCGACCGGAGTTTCGATTATGCTGCGGGCTGGGGCTGGTTCGTCGGCTGGGCCGACAAAGAGGGGCGCACCCTCGTCTTCGCCCGGCTCACGCAGGCCCGCGAGCGCACATCGCGCTCCCCCGGCCTTCTGACACGCGATAGCCTGCTGGCCGACTGGCCCATGCTGGCGCCCTAACGCCGCCTCGCCCCGCAAGCCAGAACCGGGCGAGAGACCGCCCGATCCGTTAACACATCGCCGTCATGCACATCTGCATATGCATAGGATGTGCATGGGATGTGCATCAGTTGTGCATCAACAAAATATAGCGTTAACGCCCATCCGGCCCTGCCGCACAGGCATTAACGCAAAGCCTCAGTTGACCGGCGTCAGCAGGTCGTTTCCGGCCAGAAAGGCGCTGATATTGTCGCGCTGGAGCTTCGCCATCGCCGCCCGCGTTTCCACCGTGCCGGAGCCTTGGTGCGGCTGGATCACCACGTTGTCGAACTCGTAGAACCGCGCGTCGATCTTCGGCTCGTTCACGAACACATCCAGCCCCGCGCCATAGATCCCGCCGCTCTTCAGCGCGGCGATCAGCGCCTCTTCATCCACCGTCGAGCCACGCGAGATGTTCACCAGGATACCGCGCGGCCCCAGTGCCTCAAGCACCTCTTTCGAAACGATATTTTCTGTCGCCTTGCCACCCACCGTAGCCACGATCAGGTAGTCGACAGCCGCGGCCAGCGCCTCGGGGCTGTCATGATAGGTCCAGCCCGGAGTCTCCTTCTCGGAGCGGCTCCAATAGTGCAGGTCCATCTTGAACGGCACCAGACGCTCGGCAATCTCACGCCCGATCCGGCCAAGGCCAAGGATGCCAGCGCGGCCCCCGCTGACCTTGCGGTTCAGCCGATATTCACCCTTTTCGGCCCATGATCCGGAGCGCGCCCACTGGCTCGCATGTTCCATCTCCCGGCCGCACATCAGCAGCATCGCCACCGCAAGGTCAGCCACGTCATCGTTGAGCACATCGGGGGTGTTGGTCACGCGAATATCGCGCTCCGAGGCGGCCGCCACGTTAATGGAGTCGTAACCAACCCCGAAGTTGGCGATGACGCCGAGGTTCGGCAGCAGGTCCATCGCCTCGGCGCCAAACGGCTTGTGCCCCTTGAAGCCCGCAGCGGTGATGCCCGCCCGCGTGGCTTCGTCGAGGCTGCCGATCTCGGTGGTTTCGGCCAGAAAAACCGGGTCGAACGTCTCTTTCAGCTTGGCCAGATCGGCCTCGCTGTAGTTCCCGATTGCGATCACCTTGCTCATGGCCTGTTCCTCCCCGGCGGCGCGTCAAATGGTATACCATTCCCTCGCAGTGCGCCGCCGGGGAGTCAAGCCGATCAACCTTCGCAGATCTCCTGCACCGACTTTTTCACCGCCTCCAATGAAAAGACCTGATCCAGCCAGTCTTCCTTGAAGATCACGCTCTTGGCCTTGTCGATCGCCATCAGCGCGCCATCGCTGAACTTGCCTTCCGGGAAGATGCCAAAGGCAATCGCCAGCTCGATCTTCAGATGCCCCAGCACGAAGTCATGCGCCGCCGCCTCCGGCACCCCCATGCTCACCGCCCGGTCGGTCGCATCGCGCAACGCAAGGCTCATCGTGGCCGCCACCGTCTCGCTCAGCGCAGGTTCCAGAACGGCGATGTTTTCTAGCGTGCAGCGATGGCTCCGGGCCACTGGGGCATAGATGATCTTCGCGATTTCCTCGCAGAGCGCATAATGCTCCTCCGGCCCTTGGATCAGCGCGCAAACGATCCCCTGCGGCGCCGCGATCCCGCCGAAGTAATCCGCCTGCGCCTCCTTGGTCTCCTGCACCTCAAGGATATGCGGGTGGCAGGGGTGGGTGCAGAAATAGGTGATGTCGTCGCGCTCCGGCATCTCGCCCGCATAGGGCGCCGCCGCGTCCAGCACGATCACCGCCGCACCGGGCTTCAGCTTGTCCACGAACCCATGCGCGATCTTGCCAATCAGCCGGTCCGGCACCGCCATCAGCACCACATCGGCGTCCGAAATCGCATTGTCGCCATCGGTCACCGCCTCAACGCCCACCTCGTCCAGCAGCCGCTTGCGGCCCACCTCGGACACTTCCACATGGTCAATCTCAAATCGCGTCGGCTTGAGGTTCTGCGCCAGCCGAACGCCCATCTTTCCGCCCGCACCGAGCAAAGCAACCTTGGTCATCTCATTCTCCTCCTGCGGCACCACCGCCGCGTTTGATCCATCCAAAATAATCGTCCGACCCCATCTGCCCGCCCTTCAGCGCCAGCTCGAGCCCGGCCAAATTCTCATCTTCCGAATGCGCCCTGAGCAGCGCCGCACCGGGGATCGTCGGAGCCAGAGCGGTAAAGGCAAAAAGCCCCAACTCGCGGCTCGCATGGCCGCTGGTGTCCCCACCCGAAATCACCGCCCGCTTGAGCCCCGTCTGCCGCAGCAACCGCGCCAGCACCTTGCCCAGCGCCGCGCCGATCCGCGCATTCGCCTCTTCCATCCCGCCCGCAGGCACCGCCGCCCGCAGCCGCGCCACGGCAGGGTCATCCGGCCCTTTCGCGGTGTAGATCAGCGGGTCGCGCCCGGCCTCCAGCGCCTTCAAAGCCGCCTCATAGGCCCCCGTCTCTTCGCCCCGCACGGCCGTCACCGCATCCAGCTCGATCCCCTCGAACCCATGCGCCTCGGCCCATGCAATCTGCGCCGCCGTCACCGGTGAGACGGAGCCGGATACGGCCAGCATCCGCTCCACCGGCCCCGCGCTCTCCACCCGGTCCTGGGCAGACAGCCAGCCCTGCGCCCGCCAGTGCTCCACCAGCGCGTATTCCACCCCCTGCGAACCCACCGCATACACCGGCGACTGGTCCCACATGCGCTGCCCGACCCGGCCCATGTGGGCATCCGTCATCGCATCGAATGACCAGACCTCCGCCTCCGGGCTGGCCCCCAGATCCTCCAGCGACACCAATCCAAAGCTCTTACCCGTCTGCTTGGCGAGATGCCGCGCCACGTCGCTCTCGTCCATCGGCGTCACCGGATGCCGCGCCATCACCGGATGCCGGTCGAGCCGGAACACCCCGCCGGGGCCGGACGCAAACAAATGCCCGAAAGCCTGATATCGCCGCATCTTCGGCGCGGCGAGGAGGCACGGAATGAACGGCCCCCGGACCACCTCCGCGCCGATGTCGATGGCCTTCCCGATCGAGCCGATCTCAGGCGAGCTATCCAGCGTCGAGCAGGTCTTGTAATGCACCACCCGCGCACCCGTTCCGGCCAGAAAGCGAAACACCCCCGGCAATTCCCGCTCCATCCAGCCGGGCGAATGCGACCGCGCCGTGGTCGCCACCCCAACCGCCCGCACGCCGGGAAACCGCGCCAGCTGCGCCTCGGTCGGCACATCCAGAAACAGCACCGCAGGCACCCCGGCAAACTCCAGCACCTCCATGCTGGCCGCCGAGCCGGTGAAGTCATCCCCCACCCAGCCGATCAGGGTGCCTCCCGGCAGGCTCATCCAAAGGCCTCCAGCGCGCCCTTCAGCGCGGGCCGGGTCGCAGCATAGTCCTCCGCCGGAACGCCCGAAACCGCCGCCTCCCAAGCCTCCCGCAGCGAGGCCACGCCCGCCGCAGGCCCGTCCGGGTGCGCCATGATCCCGCCGCCCGCCGCGTGGATGCAATCGGCATGGCCGACCCGCGCATAGGTCTCCGCCGCCTGCACCGCCGTCTGGCCCGAGGAGAACACCGGCATCGCCACGCAGGGCTTGTCCTCCCACAGCGGCGTGCCGACAGAGAGCGCCGAGGTGACCACACTGTCATCCCCCTCCGAGAACTTGTTGCGCAGCCCGTTCACATGCATGTGGTCCGCCCCCGCCAACCGCCAGAGCTTGCTCCACGCGGTGTAATCCCAGCCCAGCATGTCCGCGCGGCTGAGATAGCCCCAGCCACAGCGGTGCGCATGGATAGGCAACTCCGAATGGCGCGAGAAGGCGAGAAAGCCCGCAAAGCCCACCGAGTTCAGCGACACCATCGCGCAGGTCGCCCCAAGCTCCAGCAGCAGGTCATGCCGCCGCCGCATCTCGTCCACCTCGCCAGTGAGGTTGAAGGCGAACATGACCTTCTTGCCGGTCTTCTCGGCATGGTCGTTCAGCACCCGCATCACCGCCCGCGCCCGGTCGTCGAACGGGCAATTCGGCCCGTCGCTCTGCAACTCGTCATCCTTGATGAAGTCGATGCCCGCCGCCGCCAGATCCCCGGCCAGCGAAGCCGTCTCCTCCGGTCCAAAGCCCACAGAGGGCTTCACGATAGTGCCGATCAGCGGCCCGCTCGCCACGCCGCTCAACCGCCGCGTCCCCTCGATCCCGAACTTCGGCCCCGGATAGGCTTCGCCAAACGCCCGTGGCAGCCGGATATCCCGCAGCCGCAATCCCGAAAACTGCCGCAACTCAAAGAGGTTGCCCGCCACCGTCGCCACAAGGTTCGGGATCGACGGCCCGATGTTGCCCATCGGCCAGCTCAACGTGACCTTCGCCCGCGTATACCGCTCCCCCGTGGCCCCGCCGCCCAGCGACGGCTCCGCCACCTCGCCCACGACCTCCAGCGCCTCCACCCGCGCCGCCGACCGCTCGCGCAGCTCCGGCGTCTCGCCCGGAACGCTGACGAAAGTGCCGGAAGATTGCTCCCCCGCCATCGCCTCCGCCGCCTTGGTCGGGTCCACCGGGGTTTCGATCAGGTAGTCCGCTTCGATGCGTTCACTCATTGGAAGTGATCCTGGTGATAGAGTTCATTGGCGCGCTCGAGGTGGTCGCGCATGGCCTTCGCCGCCGCGCCCTCATCCCCCGCTGCAATCGCATCGAGGATGGCGCGGTGCTCGGTCAGTGTCAGTTGCTCCAACCCGCGCTTGCGCACCGCCTCTGCGTGAAAGTCGCGCAACCAATCGAACACACCGGCAGCGAGGGTTTCGAAGATGGGATTTGCCGAAATGGCCGCAATCCGGCGGTGGAACTTGCCGTCAATCTCAAGAAACTTCTCCGGCTCCTCTGCCGAAAGCTCCTGCGCCGCCAGCAGCGCCTCCAGCGAGGCGATGTCCACCTCTGTCCGGCGGCGTGCGGCGATCCGGGCCATCTCGGCCTCCAGCGCCGCGCGGGCCTCCTTCAGGTGGTCCATCGAGGAGGTATGCGCGAGCAGGTGCCGCACCCCGGTGCCTAGTTGCCCGATCAGCCCATCGAGCGACGGCTCCGCCACCCTCGGGCGCCCGCCATGCCGGATTTCGATCACGCCGCGATGCTGGAGCGCCTGCATCGCCTCGCGGATCGCCGGTCGCCCGATCTCGTATCGCGCCATCAGCTCCCGCTCGGAGGGCAAGGCATCGCCCGGGCCAAGGCCGTCCTCGCGGATCAACCGCAGCAGACGATCCTGCACCTCATCGGCCAGCTTCCGGGGCTTTATCTGATCTGGTAAACTCATCATACCAGTTGCTAGCGCAAGCGCCCGCACCGATCAAGAGCCTTGCTTGGCTCAGATGTCCTGCGCCGCCTTCATCCAGCCCAGCGTTGGCTCCGTCTGCCCGCCGGGCTTGTACTCCGCCCCCAGCGGAGCCTCCCAGCCCAGCGCCTTCAAGTGCCTGTAGATATGCGTGAAATTCACTTCCCCATGATCCGGCGCGCCCCGGTCCGGCACCGCCGCGATTTGGATATGCCCGATCTTCGGCAGAAGCCGCTCCAGCCGGTGGCTCAGGTCGCCTTCCATCAGCTGCACATGGTAGCAGTCGAACATGATCTTCAGGTTCTCCGCCCCCACCTCGGCCAGAATCGCCTCGGCCTGCGCGGTGGTCGAAAGGAAGTATCCCGGCGCGTCATAGTGGTTGATCGGCTCGATCAAGATGGTCTTGCCCAGCCCCGCCGCCTTGTCGCAGGCATAGCCCAGCGCCTCGACAAAGGTGTCGTGGTCGCCGCCGAAGCCCGCCATCACATGCACCTTTCCGGTGCCCGTGGCCTCGGCATAGGCGAGCGCCTCGTCGATGGCATCCCGCGCCTCCGCCTCACGCCCCGGCACCGCCGAAAAGCCCATCTCGCCGATTGAGGCATCGCCCCGCGAGGCATTCAGGCCCAGCATCTCCAGCTCGGTCTCGGCCAGCGCATCGGCCACCTCGCCCGCAGGCACCGCGTAGGGCCAATGGCACTCCACCGCGTCGAACCCCGCCGCCTTGGCAGCCCGGATCGCTTGCGGAAGCGGCAACTCGCTCCAGAGGAACCCGAGGTTGGCCGAAAATTTCATGCATCCCACTCCAGGTTGAACTTGCTCACCAGTGCCTGCACCTGCCCGTCGTCGAGGCCCCGTGCGCCCATGCCGCGCGTCATCAGCGCCAGCTTGGCCGTGGCCTCCAACTCCTCGATCGCGTTGCAGGCCGCCTCCACGTCCTTGCCCGCCACCACCGGCCCGTGGTTGGCCAGCATCACCGCAGAGCGCTTGCCCGCCAGCCCGCGCACCGCCTCGCCCATCGCCGGATCGCCCGGCAGGAAGAACGGCAGCAGCTTCACCCGGCCCAGCTGCATCACGCCATAGGGGGTGAGCGGCGGCAAAAAGTCGTCCTCGTCTGCCTTAAGCATCGAGAGCGCGACCGAGTGGCACGAATGCAGGTGCACCACCGCCCCCGCCGTGCCGCGCGTGTCGTAAAACGCCGTGTGCAGCGCCATTTCCTTGGTCGGCTTGTCACCGCCCACATGCTGCCCCGCGCTGTCGAACCGCGCCAGCCGCCCCGGGTCGAGCCGACCAAAGCTGGTGCCCGTGGGTGAAACAAGCAGCCCGCCATCCTCGGTGCGGGCCGAGATATTGCCGGTCGAGCCGTGGGTCAGCCCCCGGTCGAAAAGCGATCTTGCCAGCATGCAAAGCTGTTCGCGCAGGGCCGTCTCGCTCATGCCAGCATCCCCAGCGCATCGGAAAAGAAGCTCTCGGTCCCGAAGTTGCCCGACTTCAGCGCCAATGCAATCTCCTCGCCGCCGGAGACGCACCCGCACCACGGCACGCCCGGCGCAATCTCGCGGCCCACATCGAGCCGGGTCACGCCCAGCGCCTGCGTGACCGCGCCCGAGGTCTCGCCGCCCGCCACGACGATCCGCCGCGCGCCTTGGTCGCGCGCCTGCACCGCCAGCGCGGCCAGCGCCTGTTCGACCACTTCGCCAGCACGTGCTGTCCCCAGCTCGCTCTGCGCACGGCGCACCGCCTGCGGTTCCGCCGTCGCATAGACGATCGGCGCCTTGCCCATGTCCTGCTTCGCCAGCCAGTTGGAGGCCGCGCCGTGGCCCTCGGCGGCCAGCACCAACGGATCAAGCTCGAAGGCCGGGCCAGAATAGGCCGCCACCTGCGCGCGCGTCATCGCCGAGCAACTGCCAGAGAGCACCACCGCCCCCGGCCCCACCTGCGGCACCGTGGCTTCACGGGCGCTGTCATCCAGCAGCCCTGCCTCGCGGTAGAGCGCCGGCAAGGGCATCGCCAACGCCGAACCGCCCGTCATCAGCGCCATGTCGCGGCCCGCGCGGGCGATGATCTCGAGGTCGGCATCCGCCACCGCATCCACGACCACATGCGCCGGGGCCTTGGCCAACGCCTCGGCCAGCGCCTCCGCGCCCCGCGCCACGGTGAGCCTGTCCACCAGCCCCACCTCCCGCGTGACCTGCGGGCCAAGCAGCCGCATCAGGTTGCTGTCGCGCATCGGGGTCAGCGGATGGTCCTTCATCGGACTCTCCGCCAAGGGCTGCTGCCCGACGAAGAGGTTGCCCATGAACACCGAGCGTCCGTTCTCCGGAAAGGCCGGGCAATACACAGTGCGATCCGCCCCCAGCGCCGCCATCAGCGCCTCCGATACCGGGCCGATGTTGCCCTCTGCGGTCGAGTCAAAGGTGCTGCAATATTTCCAAAAGAACCGCTCTGCCCCGGTGCCCTTCAGCCAGTCGAGCGCGGTCAGCGCCTCCGACACGGCCTCGCTCACCGGCGCAGTGCGGATCTTCAGGGCGACCACCTCGAAAGGCGCATCGCTCTCGCCGTCCTCCGGCACCCCGATGCGCAGCGAAACCTTCGCTCCGCTCCGCGCCAGCAGGCCCGCCAGATCGGTGGCACCCGTGAAATCGTCGGCAATCGCCCCGAAAATGGCCATGTTATTCCTCGTGAATTCCGTCAGCCGTGAAGGCCCCGCCCTGATAGACGACCTGCGGCGCGTCGATGGCAGGCATCTCCTCCATCTGCTCCACAACGGCGCGGTAATCTTCGGCCCGGTCCTGCGGCTCCCAGCCGAGGAACCCGACCTCGCGGTTGTCCCACCAGCCGGTCGCGTTGTTGGAGGCGCCATACACAATCGGGCAGCCGATCTTGGGCGCGCGGAACACGGCCTCAATCAGCCGCACGAAATCGTCGTAGCTCATCCAGCTCGCCAGCATCCGCCGGTTCTTCGGCTCGGGGAAGCAGGAGCCGATCCGCACACTCGCCGTCTCAATGCCGAATTTGTTGTAATACATTGAGGCCATCGCCTCGCCGAAGACCTTGCTCACACCATAGAGCCCGTCCGGCTGGGTCAGGGCATTGGCGTCGAGCCGGGTGGTCTGCTTGTGAAAGCCCACCGCGTGGTTTGAGCTGGCAAAGATCACCCGGTTGCAGCCCGTGTTCCGGCAAGCCTCGTAGAGGTTGAACACCCCGTCGATATTGGCGTTGCGGATGACAGACCACGTATCCTCGATCGACCGCCCGCCCAGATGCACGATCCCGTCGCAACCACGCACGAGGTCTTCCACCGCCGCCTTGTCTCCAAGGTCGCAAACCACGACCTCCTCGTTCTCCCCGGCGGGCGGCATCTCGACCACATCAGAGAGCCTCAAAGTTTTTGCCATATGTTTCAGACGGTCGCGGCACATCGAGCCAAGGCCGCCAGCGGCGCCGGTGATCAGCAGTCGGTTCATCATAGTCTTCTCTCCCTGTCAGGATTTATGCGCATGGGTTTTCAGGAAGGCCAGAGCAGCCTCCCGCATTTCCGCGGTTTCGGCATGGTCGGCTTCCGGTTGGAAGAAATGGGTGAACCCCTCGGGTGGCAGCTTGGCCAGCGCGGCTTCACGGGCGGCTTGCGGCGTCAGCGCATCCTGCCCGCCGTGGGCCACGAAGAGCGGGCGCGGCGCGATCCCCGCGGCCACATCGCCTTGGTCGCCCATGCGGAGCAGGCCGGGCGCGGTGTACCACGGCCCGTGCCGCGCATGGGCGCCGGTCTCAATCATGGGCGCGATATCGGCCAGCATGATCAGGCTCACCGCCCCTGCGACCCTCGGCTCCAGCGCGGCGAGCCACGTGCCGAGCCCCGCACCCATCGAGGCGCCCCAGGTGAAAATCCGTGCCGCATCCACGCGCGGGTCAGTGGCCAGATACTCGAACGCCCCGCGCTGGTCGGCCAGCATCCGGGCAAAGAGCGAGCGCCCATGCCACGCCTCGGCCAGTGACAGCGCCTCTTCGCTGCCCTCGGCCTGCCGCGCGCCAAACCCCGGCATGTCGATGCAATACACCGCAAAGCCCGCCGCCACCAAGGCCGGTCCGGGTGGCCCGCTTGTCCACCATGCGCCCTCGGTCAGCTCGCGTTTGCCAAGCCCGTATTCGCCTCCGTGGGCATGGCAATAGAGCACCGCTGGAAACGGCCCCGGCCCGTCGGGGCACAAGAGCACCCCGCCCGCCAGCGGCTCCGCCGGCGCCCAACCCACCAGCTCCTCGAAGCGCATCAGGTGTAGCCGTAGGAGCCGTCAGGCCGCACGGGCAACTTGCGCTCCCAATGAATGTATCGGTCGGTCGCGAGAAACTCCTCGTCGATCTCCACACCCCAGCCGGGCCGGTCGGGGCGCAGCTCCAGATGGCCGTCCACCGGCATGTAGGGGTCTTTCACATAGCCCGCCGCCTCATCGGTTTTCACCATGTCGCGGGTCAGGAAGGCCGAGGTGCCCGGCAGCCGGTATTCGAGGATCTTGAAGTTGGGCTGAGCGGCGCAGAAATGCACGTTCACCGCCGTCGCCAGCGGCCCCATCGGGTTGTGCGGCGCAACGTTGACATAATGCGCCTCGGCAATCGCCGCGATCTTGCGCATCTCCAGCAGCCCGCCCACCGCGCAGATATCGGGCTGGATGATGTCAGCCCCCTTCACCGCCAACAGGCGGTTGAACTCGAAGCGCGAATACAGGCTCTCCCCGGTCGCCAGCGGAACCTTGAGCTGCCGCTTCAGATCACCCCAAGCCTCGATGTTCTCCATCCGCATCGGCTCTTCGTAAAAGAGCGGGCGGAAGGCAGCGAGCGCATTGCCCATCTCCACCGCCTGATAGGGCTCGAAGAGGCGGGCGTGGGCATCAAAGGCAAACTCCGCGTCCGGGCAAAGCGCGCGCAGCTCAGCCACCCATTCCTCGGTCTGGCCAACCACCCTGTGCCACGGCTCGGCATGAATATCGCAACGATAGGGCGAGAGCTTAAAGGCATTGAGACCCCACGCCTCCCGGTGCTCCGCCACATGGTCGGCCACCTGCGCCGCATCGGGCGCCGAGTAAACGCCCTGATACACCCGCACCCGGTCGCGCACATGCCCGCCGAGCAGCTTGTAAACCGGCACGCCCAGCGCCTTGGCCGAGATATCCCACAGCGCATGGTCGATCCCGGCGATGGCGGCGAGGCCAAGCGCGCCGGGCGGAAAGCGGCTCTGCTGGAGCAGCTTCAGGATCAGGCGCTCAATCCGCGTCGGGTCTTCGCCCTCGATCTGGAGATAGAGGTAATCAAGCAACGGCGGCAGGGCGCGGTCCGGCCCGTGGTTGTAGCACTCGCCCCAGCCGGTGATCCCCTCGTCGGTATCAACCGCCACGATCACGCGCGGCCGGTTGCCATCGCGCGACATGAAGCTTCTCAAGCCAGTGATCTTCATCCCGCAAACCTCGCCTGCTCAACGCCCGTCACGCCAAGGCCGGTGACGGCAAAAAGGTTGCCATCCAGCGCATCCGGCGCATCGGAGCCAATAGAGGTCACATAGAGAATATCGAGGTTGCGCCCGCCGAACATCGGCTTGGTCGGGCGCTCTACCGGCATGTCGATGATCCGGTCCACCTTGCCCTGCGGCGTGATCCGCACCAGCTGCGCGCCGCTGATCCCGGCCATCCAGTAACAGCCATCGGCATCCACCGTGCCCCCATCGGGCCGCCCTGCCACCTCGCGGGTGTCAAAGAAAACCCTCCGGTTGGAGGGCGTGCCGCTATCGGTGTCGTAGTCGCAAGCCCAGATGGTGCGGACCAGCGGGTTGCTGTCGGAGTAGTAGAGCGTTTTGCCATCGGGGCTGAAGGCGAGGCCGTTGGTGGTGTAGACCTTGTCGAAGAAGGGCGTCACCGACCCATCCGTGCCGTAGCGGTAGAACTGCCCCAGTTGCTCCGGGTCGCCGCCATCTTTCATCGTGCCCGCCCAGAACCGGCCCTGCATGTCGGTGCCGCCATCGTTGAAGCGGTTGCCGGGCCTGTCGGCCTCGGGGTCCGTAAGGAAGGTCTTTGTTAAGGTTTCCGGGTCATAAAGATAAAAGCCGGACTTCGCCGCCACGATCAGCCCGCCAGCCTCCCGCCGGGCAATGCACCCGACCGGCTCGCCAAAGTCGAACGCCTCGTCGCTGCCATCCTCCCCGGTGCGGTGGATCTTTCCGCCAGAAATATCGGCCCACCACAGCGCCTGGTCGCCCACGTCCCAAACAGGCCCCTCTCCCAGCTGCGCCCGGGCGGGCACGGCCACATCAACCGAAACTGTCATGGATCACTCTCCCTTGAACACCCGCCGCTCGGACGCCTCGATATGCTCGGCCATCGCCGCCCGCGCCGCCTTGGCATCGCCCGCGGCTATCGCGTCAAAGATCCGACGGTGCTCGTTTCCCATTGAGACTTTGCCCTCCCGGTATCCGGTGGAGCCAAGACTGCGCACAAACTTACCGATAAAAAACATCTGCGGCCGGAGCATGCGCAAAGTATCAAGTATAAACCTGTTGTCAGACAACTCCGCGATCCGCACGTGAAATCGCGCATCCATGTCGATGGTCGAGGTGCCCTCGCGCACGCTCGCCTCCATGTCTTCCAGCATGGCCTCCAGCGCCGCAACCTCCTCCCGCGTCACCTTCTGCGCCGCCAGACCGGCACTCTCGACCTCCAGCATCTTCCGAAAGCCGATGTAGGCCGCGATATCATCGATGCTCTGCAACGGCGCATATCCGGCGCCCAGCTGGTCGCCACCCCCGCTGATGAACGACCCGGCGCCCTGCCGCGACACGATCAGCCCATCTTCGCGCAACCGCGCAAGGGCCGCACGAATCACGGGGCGCGATACACCGTGCTCCGCCGAAAGGTCCTTTTCCGCCGGCAGCTTGGCCCCCAAAGTGTAGTGCCCGCTGCGGATCTGCCCGAGCAGGCGCTCGTACACCTGATTTTCCAGCCGCCGCGCGTGGGCCGCCTCGCCGCGCGAAGGCACTTCTTTCGACACAGTATTCATTAACACGTTCTCCCGCCCGGAGATGTATCACGGGCCTTGAAATTACAACATGAGATAATTTGTTTGACAAGTTGTCATCGGAAATGCTGACCTTGTGCCGCTGAGACTCGGAAGAGCGAAAGCACAGGGAGGAAAATCCATGACACGAAATTGGCGATTCTCGTCAGTGGCCGCGCTTGCCGTCGGCGTATTCTTGCATCCGTTCACCGCCCAGGCAGGCGAAGCGCCCGCGCTGGCCGAAGCCGTTGCCGCGGGCAACCTGCCGCCCTTGGAAGAGCGGCTGCCAGCCCAGCCCGAGGTGGTCACGGGGCTGGAGAACATCGGCACCTACGGCGGCAAACTGCGCCGGATGCTCGGCGGCTCGAACGATCACAACTCCATTCTGCGCATCATCAGCCCGCAGGGGCTGACCCGCTGGAAAGCCGACTTTTCCGGCGTGGTGCCCAATGTGGCCGAGAGCTGGGAAACCAACGAAGACGGCTCCGAGTTCACCTTCAAGCTCCGCGAGGGCATGAAGTGGTCGGACGGCGAGCCCTTCACCGCCGATGACGTGGTGTTCTTCGTCAACGACTTGTTGAACAACAAAGAATTCTACCCCAACCCGCCCGCACGCTTCGTGGTGGCCGGGGAGCCGATGCAGGCCGAGAAGGTGGATGACCATACGGTGACGCTGAAGTTCGCTGCACCCTACGGCACCTTCCTGACCGAGCTGGCCACGCCGCTCGCACAGGAGCCGGTGCTCTGGGCCAAACACTACTGCCAGCAGTTCCACCCGGCTTACAACGACGACGTGCAGTCGATGGTGGATGAGACCGAGGCGGTCGAAGATTGGCCCGCGCTCTACCGCCTCAAGTGCGGCGAGGTCGAGGCCCCCAACCGCTGGTCCAACCCCGAGCGTCCCACGCTCGACCCTTGGGTGGTCACCGGCGAGGGCTATTCCGCCGGTTCCACGCAAGTGGTCATGGAGCGTAATCCCTACTTCTGGCAGGTCGACGAGGAGGGCAACCAGCTCCCCTATATCGACACGCTGGAGATGGGTGTTGCGCAAGACAACGAGGCGCTCGTGCTTGAGGCCATCGCTGGCAACATCGACTTCCAGCGCCGGAAAATCTCGAACCCGGCCAACAAGCCGGTCTTTGCCGAGAACGCCGAGAAGGGCGGTTTCGAGATCCTCGACATGATCAACTCGAACTCCAACTCGATGGCGATCCACTTCAACCACACGCACAAGAACCCGCAGATGCGCGAGTTCATCCGCAACAAGGATGTGCGCGTGGCGCTGAGCCTCGGGATCGACCGCGAGGAGATCATCGACATCGTCTACCAGGGCCAGGGCGAACCCTACCAAATCGGGCCACGGCCGACCCACGTGCTCTACAACGAGCAACTGGGCAAGCAGCACACCGAGTATGACCCTGACAAGGCCAATGAGCTGCTCGATGCCGCCGGCTATGCCGAGATGGACGACGAAGGCTACCGCCTGTTCCCCGATGGCACCCGGATCGTGTTCAACGCGCAGTATAC
Organism: Vannielia sp. SX4; assembly: GCF_052828525.1. Next base: position 807,860 of record NZ_CM128247.1, on the reverse strand, counting down.
CGGCGTTGAGCAACCCGATTGGGGCGACAGCCTCGAGATCATCAAGGAGCAATGGGAAGAGATCGGCATCGAGCTGAACTCTACCTCTGTCGAACGGTCGATCTACTACTCGCGCGGTGAAGCCAACGAGCATGACTTCATGGTCTGGGGCGCGCCCGGCGGGCTGGACCCGACCCTCTCTCCGCGCGATGTGCTCGCCGTGCATCCGCAGGCCAGCTGGTTCGGCATTCCGTGGACGCGCTGGTATCTGTCCGGCGGCTCGGAAGGTGAAGAGCCGACCGAGAGCATGAAGAAACGCCTCGCGCTCTACGACAGCTTCAAGCAGGAGGCCGATCAGGAGAAGGCGCTGGATATCTTCCGGCAGATTCACCAGGAGGCCGCCGACGAGATGGAAATCATCGGCATCTCCCTCGCCCCCAACCTCGTGGGCGTGGTGAACAAGAACCTGATGAACGCGCCGCGTAGCCTGCCCTCGTCGTGGATGTATCCCGACCCGGGCCCGACCCTGCCGCAAACCTGGTACTGGCCGGAAAGCTGACCCTTCGGGCGGGCCTTAGGGCTCGCCCCCACCGCCCTTCGGCGCAACGACTACCCTGACAGGCAAACCCAATGATCTGGCGTTACATCCTGAAACGCATCCTCTGGATGGTGCCGTTTCTCTTCGGTGTCTCCATCGTCGCCTTCCTGCTGATACAGGCGCCGCCGGGAGACTACCTGACGACCTATATCGCCAAGCTGGGCGAGAGCAACGAGGTGCTGGACCAGGCCTCGATTGAAAATCTCCGCGCCCGCTTCGGCCTCGATCAGCCGCTTTACGTGCAGTACTTCAAGTGGGTGAGCCGCCTTCTGGTGGGCGACTTTGGCATGAGCTTCGAGTGGCGGCAGCCGGTGTCCGATCTTGTCTGGGGCCGCATGGGCCTGACACTCTGCCTCTCGATGGCCACCCTGCTCTTCACATGGGCCGTGGCCTTCCCCATCGGCGTCTACTCCGCCGTGCGCAAGTATTCCTTCGGTGACTACCTCGCCACCACCATCGGCTTCATCGGCCTCGCCACCCCCAACTTTCTGCTCGCGCTGATCCTCATGTATATCGGAGTGGTCCACTTTGGCGCAGATGTCGGCGGCCTCTTCTCGAACGAATACAAGAACGCCCCTTGGAGCTGGGCCAAGGTATGGGACCTGATGAAACACCTCTGGCTTCCCGTCGTCGTGCTCGGCACTTCGGCCACCGCCTCGCTGATCCGCATCATGCGCGCCAACCTGCTGGATGAGCTGAACAAGCCCTACGTCGACACCGCCCGCGCCAAGGGGCTCTCGGAGTTCTGGCTCATCATGAAATACCCGGTGCGGGTGGCGCTGAACCCATTTGTCTCGACCATCGGCTGGGTGCTGCCCAACCTCGTCTCAGGCGCGGTCGTCACCGCCATCGTGCTGAGCCTGCCCACCGCCGGGCCGCTGATGCTTCAGGCTCTTCTAGCGCAGGATATGTATCTCGCAGGGGCCTTCGTGCTGATGCTCTCCTCCCTCACCGTGATCGGGATGCTGCTTTCAGACATCCTCCTCGTTCTGCTCGACCCACGGGTGAAGTATGACTGAGACCCCCTCCAAAGCCCTGCCCGACCAGCCCGACGAGCCGCTCGCCGTGGCCGAGGCGCACTCGCCCGATGAGGTGGCAATCGCCTCGCAATGGCAACTCACGTGGTGGGCCTTCAAAAAGCACCGGCTGGCGATGATCGGCCTTTGGGTCATCGGCTTCATGTACATCGTGTCGCTCTTCGCCGGCTTCGTAGCCCCAAACGACCCCACCGACAGCAACCGTCGCGCCGTCTATCACCCGCCGCAGATGATCCACTTCATCGACAGCAGCGAGGATGGCTGGAGCTTCCGCCCCTACGTCTACGAGATGGATCGCGAGCGCGACCCCGACACGCTGGCCGTTACCTATGTGCCGAGCGGCGAAAAAATCTACCTGCGGCTCTTCGGGCGCGGGCAAGAGTACAAGTTCTGGGGCCTCTGGGAGACCGACATTCACCTTCTGGCCACGGTCAAACCGCGTGACAATTTTTTCCTCTTCGGGGCCGACAGGCTGGGGCGCGACATGTTCTCCCGCGTGGTCTACGGCACCCGGATTTCCATGAGCATTGGCCTTGTCGGCGTGGCGATTGCGCTGGTGCTGGGCATCACGCTGGGCGGGATCTCGGGCTACTACGGTGGGCGGATCGACACGGTGATCCAACGGCTGATCGAGTTCGTGCTCAGCCTGCCGACCATCCCGATCTGGCTGGCCCTGGCCGCCGCGCTGCCCCCCTCATGGCCGATCTACCAGCAGTATTTCGTGATCACCCTGATCGTCAGTCTCGTGGGGTGGACAGAGCTGGGGCGCGTGGTGCGCGGGCGGTTCCTCGCGATGAAGAACGATGATTTCGTCATCGCTGCCCGGCTCGATGGGGCCAGCGAAAAGCGGATCATCTTCCGCCACATGCTGCCCTCGCTGACCAGCCACATCATCGCCTCGCTGACGCTGGCGATCCCGCTGATGATCCTCGCCGAAACCGGCCTGAGCTTCCTCGGCCTTGGCCTTCAGCCCCCCGCGATCAGCTGGGGCGTGCTGCTGAAAGAGGCGCAGAACATCCGCTCGATCAGCCAGGCCCCCTGGCTCTTCATCCCCGGCGGCTTCGTCGTCGTCGCGGTTCTGGCATTCAACTTCCTTGGAGACGGCATGCGCGATGCCGCAGACCCTTATGGCCACTGAAGCAAGCAGCCGCCCGATCCTCTCGGTCGAAAACCTCAATGTCGGGTTCAACACCCGCAAGGGCATGTTCGACGTGCTCCACGGTGTCAGCTTCGAGCTGAACCGGGGGCGGACCACGGCGATCGTGGGCGAGAGTGGCTCGGGCAAGAGCGTGACCGCGCGGGCGATCCTGAACATGGTGCCGCGGCCGGGGCAGATCAACGGCGGGCGCGTGCTGTTCCGCCCCTCCAAGGGCAGCGAGATCGAAACCACCGCGCTCGACCCGCGCGGCAAGGCGATCCGCGATATCAGGGGCGGAAAGATCGGGATGATCTTTCAGGAGCCGATGAGCAGCCTCAGCCCGGTGCACACCATCGGGAACCAGATCATCGAAGCCGTCCGGCTGCACCGCGACTGCACCAAGCAGGAGGCCCGCGAAATTGCGCGCCAGATGTTGGAGCAGGTGGAAATTCCGAAGCCGGAAAAGGCCTTGGATCAATACGCCTTCGAGTTTTCCGGCGGCATGCGCCAGCGGGCGATGATTGCAATGGCGCTCTCGTGCCACCCCGATGTGCTCATCGCCGACGAGCCGACCACGGCGCTGGACGTTACCACGCAGGCCGAAATCCTCGACCTCATGCGCAAGCTTCAGGTCGAACTGAACATGGCGATCATGTTCATCACCCACGACATGGGCGTGGTCGCCGAACTGGCCGATGACGTGGTGGTGATGGAGAAGGGTCATGTGGTGGAAACCGGCCAGACCGGGCCGCTCTTTGCCGAGCAACACCACCCCTACACCAAGCGGCTGCTGGGCGCCGTGAAGCGGCTGGAGGAGCCGGCGGCAGCCAAGGTGCGGCCAGCGGCGGATGCGCGGGAGATCCTGCGGGTCGACGACCTGCGGCTGCATTTCGAGAAACGCGAAGGCTTTTTCCAGCGCGTGACCGATGTGACCAAGGCGGTGGACGGCGTGAGCTTTTCGCTCAAGGAGGGCGAGGCGCTTGGGATCGTGGGCGAAAGCGGCTCGGGCAAGACGACAGTGGGCCGCTGCATCGCGCGGGTCTATGACCCGGAGGGCACGGTGGATTATCGCGGCTCCAACCTCGTGACGGCCGGCAAGGCGGAACTGCAAAGCTATCGCCAGCAGATCCGTATGATCTTTCAGGACCCGTTTGCCTCGCTCAACCCACGGATGACCGTGAAGCAGCTCATCGCCGAGCCGCTGGTGGTGAACGGCGTGGCCTCTGGCTCCGAGCTTGAGGACCGGGTGGCAACGCTGCTGCGCGAGGTCGGTTTGCAACCCGAGATGATGGAGCGCTACCCACACGCCTTCTCGGGCGGGCAGCGGCAGCGGATCGTGGTGGCCCGCGCCATCGCATTGGAACCCAAACTGGTGATCGCCGACGAGCCGACCTCGGCGCTCGACGTTTCGATCCGGACGCAGGTGCTCGACCTGCTGCTGCGGCTTCAGGCCGAGATGGGCCTAAGCTTTATCTTCATCAGTCACGACATGGCCGTGATCCGCTATTTCTGCGACCGGGTGGCGGTGATGTATCGCGGCAAGATCGTAGAGATCGGCGAGACCGAAGAAATCATCCAGAACCCGCAGCACCCCTACACACAGGCGCTGCTCTCGTCTGTGCCCATCGCCGACCCGGCCCTGCGCGGCACCCGCCAGCGGCATCGCTATTTGGGAGAGGGCGCGTGAGCTACGCGGAGGGCATCGCGGAGATGATCGCGCTGGGGGATTTTCCCTCGCCCGAGGTGGCTGCGGCCTATTGGAATGAGGGTGTGCCCGAGGCGCCTTTCGAGGATCTCACCTACACCGGCGGAGCGGGACAGCCGCAGCGGGCACGGCTCTACAGGGGCGGAGGGGCCGGGACTTTGCTGTACATCCACGGCGGCGGATGGGCGGGAGGCTCTATCGAGCTGCACCAGCCTTCGGCAGCCGGGATGGCGCTGCAAAGCGGATGGGACGTCCTGAGCATCAGCTACCGGCTCGCCCCGGCCCACCCCTTCCCCGCCGGTCTGGAGGACTGCCGCGCGGCGCTAGACTTCCTCGCCGCCAAAGGCGGGAAAATCGCCATTGGTGGAGCATCGGCAGGGGCCAACCTTGCTGTGGCGACTTCGCTCTCGACCGATGTGCCGCTGGCCGGAATGGTGCTGTTCTACGGGGTCTATGGCGACGATTTCGAGACAGAGAGCTACCGACGCCACGAAGCCGGCCCCGGCCTGACCCGCGCCCGGATGCAGGAACTCTTTGCCATGTATGACCCCGGCCAATCCCGCGACGCGTTGATCGCCCCGCTCAAAGCCGACTTGCACGGCCTGCCGCCCGCCCTGCTAATCGCCGCTGAAGTGGACGTTCTGCGCAGCGAGAACGAAGCCATGGCGGACGCGCTGCAAAACGCCGGGGTGCCGACCACGTGGCACGTGGAGCCGGGCGTGACCCACGGATTCATCAATCGCGGGCGCCTTGTGCCTGCCGCCGAGGCCTGCATCACGCGAGCCGCACATTTTCTCAAGGAGACCCTCACATGAAGATCGAGCGCGTCGAGGCGATCACCTTCACCCACCGCACCTATACCCAGCGCGACAGCGACGGGCACAACCACCCCGGACCGGAAGGCACCGGCACCTCGGCGCTGCTGCAGATCACCTGCGACGATGGCACCGTGGGCCAAGCCATGTGCCGCCCGACCGACCTGCGCCCGGATGTGCTGGAGCGTTTCGTGCGGCCCAACCTGATCGGGCAAAGCCCGCTGCTGATCGAGCGGGCGTGGTATGCAATCTACAAGTGGCAGCGGCTCTCGGGCGGGCAGCTGACCGATCGCGCGCTCACCGCTGTCGACCTCGCACTCTGGGACTTGATGGGCAAGGTCACGGGCCAGCCGGTCTGGAAGTTGATTGGCGGCTACCGCCCCAAGATCCTCGCTTATGGCTCGACCATGTGCGGCGATGACATGGAGGGCGGGCTGGCGACGCCCGAGGATTACGCCCGCTTCGCCGAGTGGATGCTGGGGCGCGGCTACAAGGCGATCAAGCTGCACGGGTGGATGGTGCCGATGCCCGGCGCGCCGGACGTAAAGCTCGATTACCGCGCCTGCGCCGCCGTGCGCGAGGTTGTCGGCCCCGATATCCCGCTGATGCTCGACCCGCATCACTTCTACCCGCGCTCCGATGTACTCTGGCTCGCCAACAAACTGGCGGAGCTGGATTTTGTCTGGATGGAGGAGCCGATGGAGGAGGCCTCGATGAGCTCCTACAAGTGGCTCACCGGGAACACCGGGCTCAACATTCTCGGGCCCGAGACGATGACGGGAAAGCACTGGACGCGGGCCGAGTGGGTGAAACACGACGCCTGCGACATGGTCCGCACCGGGGTGTGGGATGTGGGCGGGATCAGCCCGGCGATGAAATGCGCCCATATGGCAGAGAGTTTCCACATGGCCTGCGAAGTGCATGGCACTGGCGCGGGCAACCTCGCCGTGGCCCTCGCCTCGCACAACTGCACCTATTACGAGCGCGGGCTGCTGCACCCCTTCATCGATTACGATGCGCCGGCGGACTACCAGAACCGGATCGACGACGAGATGGATGCAGATGGCTACGTGCATGGCCGCGAGGAGCCGGGGCTGGGGCAGGACCTGAACATGGAATACATCGAGGCGCATCGGGTGAATAATGACTGACCTGCGCATCGCGGACGTTCGCGTCACCCCCATCGCCTTTGCCGATCCGCCGCTGCTGAACAACGCGGGCTGCCACCAGCCTTTCGCGCTGCGCTCGATCATTGAGGTGGAAACTGAAGATGGCGTGGTGGGCCTTGGCGAGAGCTACGGCGCGGCGGCGGTTGTGGAGGGGATCAAGGCTGCGGGGGCCGCAATGGTCGGCCGCAAGGTGACGGACCTCAACGCGCTCTGGGCGGCGGCGCAGGGCGGCGGGCGGACGGAAGGCTACACCGGGGCAGAGGCGGTGGTGCCGCGCGTTGTCGCCGCCATCGAAGTGGCGATGTGGGACGCGCTCGGCAAGGCGACCGGGCAGCGGGTGGTGGACCTGCTGGGCGGGCAGGTGCGGGAGCGCGTGCCGTTCTCGGCCTACCTGTTCTACAAGTTCGGCGCCCACGCCGATGGCACCACGGATGACTGGGGCGAGGCGCTCACGCCTGAGGGTCTGGTGGAACAGGCCCGCAAGATGGTGAGCGAGAACGGGTTCAAGGCGATCAAGCTGAAGGCGGGCGTGCTGGAGCCGGAGGAGGAGATCGCCGGGCTTGAGGCGCTCCGCGTGGCCTTCCCCGGTGCGCCGCTGCGGATCGACCCGAACGGCGGCTGGACGGTGGAGACCACGCTGAAGCTGCTGCCCAGGCTGACCGGCCTGGTGGAATACCTCGAAGACCCGACTGCCGGGCTGAGCGAGAACGCGCAGGTGCAGGCAGCGACCGATATTCCGCTGGCGACCAACATGTATGTGGTTGAAAACGCGCATCTTCCGGCCAATGCGCGGCTGGACGGGTTTCGGGTCATCCTGAGCGATCACCACTACTGGGGCGGGCTGATGGCCTGTCGCCAGTTGGCGCATATCTGCGATCTCTGGGGGTTGGGGCTGGGCATGCACTCCAACTCGCACCTGGGGATTTCGCTGGCGGCGATGACCCATCTGGCCGCCGCCACGCCGAACCTTACCTACGATTGCGACACCCATCAGCCGTGGCAGGTAGACGAGGTGATCGAGGGCGGCAAACTCGCTTTTGACGGCGGCTCGCTGGCGGTGCCCGAGGGTCCGGGGCTGGGGGTGACGCTGGACCGCGAGGCGCTGGCGCGGTTGCACCAGAACTACCTCGCCTGCGGCTACACCAAGCGCGACGATGCCACCGAGATGCGCAAGCACTGGCCGGACTGGACCTTTGGCCGGCCGAAGTTCTGACGGTCAATCGGGGAAGTAGGCGGGATGATCGGCGCGGAGCTTTTCAAGGCGGCTGACGGTTTGGCTCAGGTGATTGCGCACGGCGGCCACGGCCTGCTCGGCATCGCCTGCCGCCAGTGCGGCGATGATCTCGCGGTGCTCGCGGATGATGCGGCTGACCTTCTCGTCATCCCACATGTCGAGCCGCCGCAGGCGGTTGAGGTGGCCGGAGCGGGAGCGGATCAGCCGGTGCAGCCCAGCATAGCCCGCGGCAGCGAGCAGGGCTTGATGAAAGGCGTCGTCGATATCCTGAAAGGCGGAGATGTCATCGCCATTGGCGATCACCATTTCCTGCATGGAAACCAACGTCTTGAGCCGGGTCAGGGTATTTTCGCCCACGCCTTCGGAAGCCAGCTTGCGGACCACCTCAATCTCGACGGAGCGGCGCAGAAAATGGGCCTCTTCGATCTCGTCGGGGTCGATGCGGGTGACGAGGGTTTTGCTCTGGGGGAAGATATCCACCAGGCCCTCAGCCTCGAGCTTTTGCAGGGCGTCGCGCAGCGGGGTCTGGCTGATGCCATACTCGCGGGCCAGCTCGTTGCGGGTGAGGACAGTGTCGGGCGGGAGCTGGAGAGAGATGATCCGGCGGCGGAGCGAATCGAGCGTGCGGGCCGCGGCAGTTTGCGGGGCACCACGCCCGTCAGCCCCGATTCCGAGGCGGGCGATGACGTCTGTGAAGGTGCCCTGATCGTTCATGTTAGCGTTATCAACCCTGAAACTACGGCATTCTGCCAACCCGAGTGGGCCATTGCAAGACCAGAGGCACTAATATATCAGTTGGCGCGACACGAGCCAGAACACGGGAGGTTGCGCCATGTCGTTCACTGAAGAGATCCGCGAGCGGCTGATGGGCGTTTCCGTCGCCACGCTCGCAACTGCCCTCTACAAGCGCGGCCTGCGCAATCAGGTGTTGCAGGATGTGCGGCCGGTGGCCGTGAAGGGCCGCAATATGGTCGGGCCGGCCTTTACGCTTCGCTACATTCCCGCGCGAGAAGACCGGAACCAGCTGGTTGTCTTCCGCGATCCGAACCACCCGCAGCGGCAGGCCATCGAGCAATGCCCGGAAGGGCACGTGATGGTGATGGACAGCCGGAAGGACCCGCGCGCGGCCTCCTCGGGCGACATCCTGATCACCCGGCTCATGGTGCGCGGCGGCGCGGGCGTTGTCACCGATGGCGGCTTTCGCGATGCGGGGACAATCGCCAAGCTCGACATCCCGGCCTATCACAACCGCCCCTCCTCCCCGACGAACCTGACGCTGCACGAGGCGATCGAGATCAACGGACCGATCGGCTGCGGCGATGTGGCGGTCTTCCCCGGCGACGTGATCGTGGGTGACTACGAGAGCGTCATCGTGATCCCGGCGGAGATTGCCGACGAGGTGAGCGCCGAGGCGGTGGAGATGACCGCCTATGAAGATTTCGTGGTGGAGCAGGTGAAGGAGGGCGCGACGATCATCGGCCTCTACCCGGCCACCGAGGAAGAGAACCTGGCCAAGTTCGAGACTTGGCGCAAAGAGAACAATCGCTGAGGAAAACCCTATGCTCGACAACAAAGATCTTCAGGCCCGCATCAAGACCGGGCTGCTCTCTTTCCCGGTCACGCCGTTTGGCGAGGACGGGGGATTTGCCGCCGAACCGTTCCGCAAACATCTGGAATGGCTGAGCGATTACGAGGTCGCGGGGCTGATTGTGGCGGGCGGTACGGGTGAGATGTTCTCGCTGACGCCGCAGGAAATCGTGGATGTGGTGAAGGTCGCCAAGGAGGCCCAGCCGGGCCAGCCGATCATCGCTGGCTGCGGCTACGGCACGCGGCTGGCCTGCGAAATCGCGCAGGGGATCGAGGCGGCGGGCGGCGACGGTATCCTGCTGCTGCCGCACTACCTGATCGGCGCCCCAGCGGACGGGATAGAGGCGCATATCCGGGCGGTCTGCAAGGCCACCAAGATGGCCGTGATCGTTTACAACCGGGGCCAGGCGCGGGTGACCGAAGACATGATCGCGCGGCTGGCGGACGAGTGCCCCAACCTGATCGGCTTCAAGGATGGCACCGGCGATATCGACACCGTGCGCCGCATCACCGTGCGCATGGGCGACCGGCTGAGCTACATCGGCGGGATGCCCACGCATGAGCTGTTTGCGCAGGCCTATCGCGGCGCGGGGATGCCCACCTACTCCTCCGCGGTGTTCAACTTTGTGCCCGAGACGGCGCTGGAGTTCCACGCGGCCTTCACCGCCGGTGACGATGCGAAATGCGAGCAGATGCTGCGCGATTTTTACTACCCCTTCGCCAAGATCCGTGACCGCAAGACCGGCTATGCGGTGAGCGCGATCAAGGCGGGCGTGAAGCTGCGCGGGTTCGAAACCGGGCCGGTGCGCAGCCCGCTGACCGACCTGACCGACGAGGAAATGGGCCTGATGGAGCAGCTCATCGCGGGGCGCAAATAAACCTGCGCTGAAGGTTAACGCCCCTCCGATGCACTGAAATCGGGGGATGCACAACTGATGCACATCCGATGCACATTCCATGCATACGCGATGCGCCAAAATTGTGGAGGGCCGCTTCGTTGCCACAAGGCACGGCGGCCCTTCTCTTTTGTAACCTTTTTGCCCGGCGCCTTGGCTGGAGGCTTGCCGCAATTAGGTCACTAATATATCAGTAAGCGAGTCGCAGCGTCAGGGGAGGACCGGGCGCGCGGCCCGAAACAGGTAAACGGGAGGATACCAATGACATTCAAAACCCTCGCCAAGACGGTCAGCACCCTTGCGGTGGCTTCCGTCATCGGCGCCATGGCGACGGCCTCGATGGCCGCCGAGCGGACTCTGAAAATTCAGACCAGCTCGAACGCCAGCCACGCTTCGCTTGCTTATCTCAACGAAGAGTGGGTGCCCAAGCTGGAAGAGATGACCGGCGGTTCGCTGGGTGTCGAGCTTCTGCCCGTGGACGCGGTTGTGCCGCGCCGCGAGACCGCCGAAGCGATCGGCGTTGGCATCCTCGACGGCGACCTCACCTCGATCAACTACTTCGCCGGTGTCGACCCGGCCTTCGCACTGATGGGCGACCTGATCGCGGGCTACGACAGCGCCGACCAGATCCAGGCCTTCTGTGCGCAGGGCGGCGGAAAGGAGATGCTGCAAAAGCTCTTTGATGCCCACTTCCCAGGTGTGCATGTGGTTGGCTGCGGCGCCTATGCCCGCGAGGCCTTTGTCTCGAAGGTGCCGGTGCGCAGCGTGGAAGACCTGCAGGGTCTGAAGATCCGCTCGCCCGAAGGCCTTGCCGCCGACGTGTTCAAGCGCGCGGGTGCTGCGCCTGTGTCGATGTCCGGTTCGGAAACCTATGGCGCGCTGGAGAAGGGCGTGATCGACGCCGCCGATAACTCGGCCTATGCCAACAACGACGCCAACGGGATGCACAAGATCGCCAAATACCCGATCTTCCCCGGCATCCACTCCACCCCGATCCTGCAGTTCACCATCAGCCAGCAGGTGTATGACGAGCTGAGCGAGCAGGAGCGCGTGGCGCTCGAGACCTGGTATCTCGCTGCCTACAACGGGCTGCGTCAGCACTTCGACCGTCTCGACCGCCAGCTGGTGGCCCGCGACAAGGCTGCCGGTGAACTGGAGATCATCGACTGGCCGCAGGAAGAGCGCGACAAACTCCGTGTCATCGCCCAGGAAGCCTGGAGCGCCTTTGCCTCTCAGACCGAACTGGCGCAGGAAGTCTATGACGCGCATGTCGCCTTCATGAAAGAAGCCGGGCTGCTCTGAGCCCAGCTTGAGCCTGCGCCCCCCTGACCGGCGGGCGCAGGCCACTCTTGCCCAAAGGGGCACAGCCGATCTTTGCCCTACGGGGCTACCAGAATTTCCGCGAGAGGGACGGCCCCTGAGAGGGCCAAGGGGAGCGCGCAGATGACCCAGCGATACGACGAGGCCGTGCAGGCCAGCCACGCCGAGATTGCCGATCAGGATCCGTTGCACCATGATGACGAGGCCGATCTGGCGATGGCGGATTACACGCCTGTCGAGCACACCAGCCACGTTGTGGGCATTGCGGTTTCGACCTTTTACATGATCGCCGCGCTGGCCACCCTCTGGGAGGTCTTCTCGCGCTACGTGCTGAACCAGCCGACCTATTGGGCCTTCGAGACCGTGATGGTCACCGTTGCCGCCGCGTGGATGCTCTCTGCCGGTTACGTGACGATGAAGAAGCGGCACATTGCCATCACCGTCATCCACAACATTGCCAGCCCCGGCACCCGCTGGTGGCTCGATCTGCTGGCCATGGTGGTGGGCATTTTCGCGCTCTACATGCTGCTGACCGACGCCTCTGTGCGGGCCTATGACAGCGTGATGCGGGTGGAGACCTCTGGCTCGGCCTTCAACTCGCCCCTGCCCTTCATGATGAAGAGCCTGATGGTGCTGGGCGCCTTCATGTATCTGGCGCAGCTCACGATGAACCTGCATCGCCACCTCAGCTCCGGCTGGGCGAAGCTGATCGTGAAGGCGGTGGCCGTCTACTTCGTGTTCTACTTCGTCTCCGCCTTCCTGAGCCATGTGCTGGACATTCAGATCTTCAAAGCGGTGTCCGACTGGATCTCGGGGCTGGGCGCGTCGATGGACCCGTCGAAGGCGCTGCAACTGCGCAGCATGGACCTTGGCACCATCTCGCTGATCATGGTGATCCTGCTGATCGTACTGATGATGACCGGCATGCCGCTGGGCGTGGTGACGCTCTTCGTCTCTGTCATCATGGCGGTCGGCTTCTTTGGCCCGCGCGGGTTGTTCTTGGTGTCGTCCAACGCGGCGGGCCTGCTGGAGCACTACAGCCTCGTGGCGGTGCCGTTCTTCGTGCTGATGGCCTCAATCCTCGAACGGGCGGGCATTGCCGAAGACCTGTTTGACGCGATGAGCATCTTCGCCGGCAACCTGCGCGGCGGCGTGGCGGTGCAGACGACCGTTGTGGCGGTGATCCTGGCGGCCATGTCGGGCGTGATGGGCGGCGAGATCGTGATGCTGGGGCTTGTGGCGCTGCCGCAGATGTTCCGCCTTGGCTATGACCGCAAGCTCTCGATTGGCCTGATCTGTGCCGCCGGTGCGCTGGCGACGCTGATCCCGCCGTCGATCATCACCATCGTTTACGGCGTGTCCGCCGAGGTGGGGATTGGCGATCTGTTCATGGCCGGTGCGATCCCGGGCATCATGCTGGCGACCTTCTATGCCGGTTACGTGCTGATCCGGGTGAACCTGAACCCCTCGATGGCCCCCACGGCCGCAGAGGTCGCAGAGATCACCGGCACCAAGCAGAAGCTGAGCCGCGAGCGGCTGACGGCGGTGATCCTCTGCGTGATCCTCATCGCGATGGTAATGGGCTCGATCTACGGCGGCATCGCCTCGGTCACCGAGTCCGCCGCGGTGGGCTGCATCGGCGCGCTCTTCATCGCCGCCGTGCGCAACCGGTTCAACTGGGATGTGATCTCGGCCTCGCTGCTGGGCACCATGACCACGGTGGGCACGATCATCTGGCTGATCCTCGGCGCTGTCTCCTTCGTGGGGATCTTCAACCTCGTCGGTGGTGGTGACTTCATCCGGTCACTGTTCCTGAACCTCGGGCTATCGGCCATGGGCACGGTGATCGTGATGATGTTGATCCTGATGGTGCTGGGCACCTTCATGGAGTGGATCGCCATCGTGCTGATCACCGTGCCGGTCTTTGCCCCGGTGGTGATGACGCTGGCGCCCGAGCTTGGCCTGACCGAGGATCAGGCGAAGATCTGGTTCGGCATCCTCTTTGTGATGAACATCCAGATTTACTTCCTGTCGCCGCCCTTTGGCCCGGCCTGCTTCTGGCTCAAGTCGGTTGCACCCAAGGATGTGACGTTGCAGGAAATCTTCCTATCCGTGCTGCCCTTCATCGCGCTGCAGATCACCGGCCTCGTTCTGGTGATGATGTTCCCGCAGATCGCGCTGTGGCTGCCCGAACTCTTGAACTGAGGAGGCTGACATGATCGGCAGAGACTCTCACGAAGACATCAACGGCTATGGCCTCTGGCCCTGGATCGGGGGGCTGGTGCTGGCCGGGGTGATCATTACGCTGATGTTCACCTTCGCCACCCCCATCTCCTGAGGTTCGCCATGAAGAAGCCTGAAGACCTGCGATCCGCCCGGTGGTTCGCCCCGGATGACCTGCGCTCGATGGGCCACCGCTCCCGAGCGCGCCAGATGGGGCTCGATGGCAATGACTGGGAAGGCAAGCCGGTCATCGCGATCATCAACACATGGTCGGACCTGTCGCCCTGCCACCACCACCTGCGCGACCGCGCGGAGTTTGTGAAGAAAGGCGTGTATCAGGCCGGGGGGATGCCGGTGGAGATGCCGGTGCAGAGCTTCAGCGAGCAGTTCCTGAAGCCCACCTCGATGCTTTATCGCAACTTCGGGGCGATGGAGGTGGAAGAGGTGCTGCGCTCGCATCCGGTGGATGGCGTGGTGCTGATGGGGGGCTGCGACAAGTCCACCCCTGCCCTCGTGATGGGCGCGATCAGCATGGGCATTCCCTTCATCTTCATGCCGGCGGGCGCGATGCTGCGGGGCAATTACGCGGGGCAAAAGCTCGGCTCGGGCACGGACGTTTGGAAATATTGGGACGAGCGGCGCGCGGGCACCATCGGCAAGGAAGAGTGGGATGGCGTGGAGGGCGGCATTGCCCGCAGCTACGGCACCTGCATGACGATGGGCACCGCTTCGACGATGATGAGCATCGCCGAGGGGTTCGGGCTTTGCCTGCCGGGCGCGTCTAGCATCCCGGCGCCGGATGCGGGGCACAAGCGGATGGCGGCGGCCTGCGGGCGGCGCGCGGTTGAGATGGTCTGGGAAGACCTGACGCCGGAAAAAATCATCACTTGGGAAGCCACGCGCAACGCGGTGCGGGTGGCGATGGCGACGGGGTGCTCGACCAACGCGGTCATTCACCTGCTGGCGATGGCCCGGCGGGCCGGGATCGACCTGACGCTTGATGAGTTCGACCGGATCGGCCACGAGGTGCCGGTGCTGGCGAATTTGCGGCCGTCTGGCGACAAATACCTGATGGAAGATTTCTTCTACGCGGGCGGGTTGCCTGCGCTGATGGCGGAGCTGGGCGACAAGCTGGAGCTGGGCGCGATGACCGTGACCGGCAAGACCGTGGGCGAGAACATCGAAGGCGCGAAGAACTTCAATGACGATGTGATCCGGCCGCTCTCCAACCCGGTTTACCATGAGGGGAGCCTCGCGGTGCTGAAGGGCAACCTCGCGCCCGATGGCGCGGTGATCAAACCCGCCGCTTGCAACCCGGATTTCTGGCAGCATCGTGGCCCGGCACTGGTGGCCGACAGCTACGCCGAGCTGAAAGAGATCATCAACGACGAAGACCACCCGATGAGTGCCGATACTGTGCTGGTGCTGCGCAACGCCGGGCCACAGGGCGGGCCGGGGATGCCGGAGTGGGGAATGCTGCCGATGCCCAAGGCGCTGCTGAAGCAGGGCATTCGCGACATGGTGCGGATGAGCGATGCGCGGATGAGCGGCACCAGCTATGGCGCCTGCGTGCTGCACATCGCCCCCGAGGCCTACGTGGGCGGCCCGCTGGCGTTGCTGAAGACCGGCGACATGGTGGTGCTGGATATCAAGGCACGCAAGCTGGAGATGGAAGTTTCCGACGAGGAACTGGCCGAGCGGCGCAAGGCCTGGCAGGCCCCGCCCCCGCGCTACGAGCGCGGCTATGGCGCGATGTTCAGCCAGCATATCGAGCAGGCCGACAAGGGGTGCGATTTTGACTACCTGCGCACCGATTTCGGCGCGCCCGTTCCCGAACCGGAGATCAACTGATGGGCCTCGATCTGAGCGAGCGGCGCATTGCCGCGCGGCCTCCAATGGCCGGGCACAAGCCGCGCTTTCAGACCGACCGGATCGAGAGCCTGACCCTGCGCCATGTGGTGGTGCCGATGGACAAGCCGATCAGCGACGCCAAGGTGCTGACCGGGCGGCAGAGCCCGCTTGCCGCGCTCGATCTGCTGATGGTCGAGATGGTGAGCGAAGGCGGGCACACGGGGCTCGGGTTTTCCTACACGTTGCGTGCTGGCGGGCCGGGGATGTTTGCACTGGGCTGCGAACTGGCGCCGTTTCTGATTGGGCAAGACCCCAATGATATCAACCGCATCTGGGAAAGGCTCGCGTGGCAGAGCATCTCGCTCGGGCGCGGCGGGATGGCCTATCACGCGGTCTGCGCCTTTGACGTGGCGCTCTGGGACATGAAGGCGCGGCGGGCGGGGCTTCCGCTGGCCAAGCTCTTCGGGGCGCATCGGGATTCTGTGCGGATCTACAATTCGCAGGGGCAGTATCTGCAGGCCTCGATTGACGAGATGAAGGCGGCGGCGGACCGGTCGATTGCCAATGGCATCGGCGGGATCAAGATGAAGGTCGGCCAGCCGGACGGGCAGGAAGACCTGAAGCGGATCGACGCGATGCGCGCCCATCTGCCCGAGCACATCGCCCTGATGATCGACGCCAACCAGCAGTGGGATAGGGCCTATGCGCTGCAATTCGGCCGGGTGGTGGATGGCATGGGCCTCGCCTTCATCGAGGAGCCGCTGGACGCATGGGATTTTGACGGCCACGCCGAGCTGGCCCGCAATCTGGCGACCCCGGTGGCAACCGGCGAGATGCTGACCTCGCCGCAGGAGCACTTTGACCTGATCGGCAAGGGCGGCTGCGATGTGAACCAGCTGGACGTATGCCGGATTGGTGGCTTCACCCCGATGCTGAAGGTGATGACCATGGCCGAGGCGGCGCGGATCGAGCTGGCCCCGCATATGGTGATGGAGCTGCATATTCACGCGGCGGCGGCTTATGGCAGCGAGGGCTGGGTGGAGCACTTTGAATGGTGGCTGCCGCTCTTCAACGAGCAGTTGGAGATTTCGGGCGGCAAGATGCATGTGCCCGAGCGCCCCGGCCTTGGCTTTACGCTGAGCGACAAGGCACGGGAGTGGACGCGGGCCGAAGAGAGCTTTGGAGGTGCGACATGAGCCGGGTAAGAGAAGCGCTGGCCGGGATTTCGGGCATTCTCGTGACGCCCTACGGCGATGACGGCGAGATCGCGCCCGAGAAGCTGGTGCCAATCATCGATCGGTCTGTGGATGCGGGCGTGGATATTCTCGTGGTGAACGGGAATACGGGCGAGTTCTACAGCCTCGAAGAGGCCGAGGCGGCGCGGATGTGCTCGTCGGTCGTCGAGATGGTCGACGGGCGGGCGCCTGTGTTTGCCGGGATCGGGCGCAGCATCCGCGAGGCGGAGCGGGCGGCGAAACACGCCGCCAAGGCCGGGGCCGATGCGCTGATGATCCACCAAACGCCGGACCCCTTCGTGTCGCCGCGCGGCTATGCGGACTACGTGAAGCGCGTGGTGGATGCGGGCGGCGGGCTGCCGGTGATGCTCTACCTGCGCAACGACGGGATGGGGCCGAAGGCAATTGCGGAGATCTGCTCCATCGAAGGCGTGGCCGGGGTGAAATGGGCAACGACGAACGCGCTGAACCTGTCGCGGGCCATCGAGGAGAGCCCGGAGGATGTGATCTGGGTCGCCGGGCTCGCCGAAGTCTGGGCGCCGCCGCTCTATGCGGTGGGGGCGCGGGGGTTTACCAGCGGGCTGATCAACGTGTGGCCTGAGCGGTCGGTGGCGATCCGCGATGCGCTGGCGGCGGGGGACTACCCGGGCGCGGCGCGGCTCATCGAGGGGATGCGGGTGTTCGAGGACATCCGCGCCGAGGAGATGGGCGGAACCAACGTGACCGGGGTGAAGGCCGCGCTGGCGGCGCAGGGGATGGACTGCGGGGCGTGCCGCCCGCCGGGGGCCAGCGGGCTGACCGAGCGGCAGACGGCGGATTTGATGGGCTTCATGAAAGAGGCGGGGTTGCTGTGAGCGACGTGATGGAAAAATCGCCGGTGATCCGGCTGGACGAGGCCGACAACGTGGTTGTCGCTCGGGTCGAGATCGCTGCCGGGACCACGGTGGCGAGCGAAGGCGTGACCACGCTTCAGGAGGTGCCGCTGGGCCACAAGATCGCCACGCGGGCGATCCGCAAAGGCGAGCCGATCCTGAAATACGCGACTATCATCGGCTTTGCGGGCGAGGACATTGTGCCGGGTACCTGGCTGCACTCGCACAACGTTCTGGTCGATGACTTCCAGAAAGATTACCGCTTTTCAAAGGATTACGTGGAAACGCCGGTGCTGCCCGAGGAAGAGCGCGCGCGGTTCATGGGAATCCGTCGCAAGGACGGGCGGATTGGCACGCGCAATTACATCGGGATTTTCATCACGGTGAACTGCTCGGCCACGGTGGCGCGGAAGATTTCTGCCTATTTCGACGAGGAGCGGCTGGAGAAGTGGCCGAACGTCGATGGCGTGGTGGCTTTTGTCCACCAGCAGGGCTGCGGCATGGAGATGACCGGCGAGCCGATGGACCTGCTTCGGCGGACGCTGGCCGGGTATATCCGGCATCCGAACACGGCGGGGGCGCTGGTGTGTTCGCTGGGCTGCGAGCGGAACAATCTCGGCGAGTTCTTCGAGAAGGAGTCGCTGGAGAGCGGCAAGATGCTGCGGGCGATCACTATGCAGCATGTCGGCGGCACGGCGGCGGCGGTGGAGGAAGGCAAGCGGGTGATCCGCGAGATGCTGGACGAGGCCAACGCGATCGAGCGCGAGCCGGTGAGCGCGGAGCACCTGATGGTGGGGCTTCAGTGCGGCGGCTCGGACGGGTTTTCTGGCCTCAGCGCCAACCCGGCGCTTGGGAAGGCCGTGGACATTCTGGTAAAGCACGGCGGCACGGCGATCCTCTCGGAGACGCCGGAGCTTTATGGCGTGGAGCACACGCTGACCGCGCGGGCGAAGACGCCTGAGGTGGGGCAGAAGTTTATCGAGCGGATCAACTGGTGGCTCAAGTACAACGAGGGCCGGGATGTGCAGATGAACGGGCGGGTCTCGCCCGGCAACAACGCGGGCGGATTGGCCAATGTGATCGAGAAGTCGCTGGGCGGCTCGAAGAAGGGCGGCTCGACCGGGATCAACGCGGTCTATGAATATGCCTATCCGGTGCTCGAGAAGGGCCTCGTGATCATGGATACGCCGGGCTACGACCCGGTGAGCGCTACGGGGCAGATTGCCGGTGGGGCCAACCTCGTTTGCTTTACCACCGGCCGGGGGAGCTGCTTTGGCTCGATGCCCGCGCCGACGATCAAGCTGGCGACGAATACCCCGATGTATGGCCGGATGACGGGCGACATGGACGTGAACTGCGGCACGGTGATCGACGGCGACAAGTCGCTGGACGAGGTCGGGCAGGAGATCTTCGAGAAGATGCTGGCGGTGGCCAGTGGGGAGAAATCGAAGAGCGAGGCGCTGGGTGTGGGCGAGGAGGAATTTGCGCCCTGGCCGATTGGCGTGACGGGGTAGCGGGGGCGAAGAAAGCCCGAGGGGCTTGATGAGCGGGCGCCGGGTGCGCTCGTCCGCCCTTCGAGGCGTCCTCGCCTAGAGAATGACCTGCGGTTCGGGCAGGCCCGCAACGTCGACGGGGACTTCGTACGTCACGCCCTGCTTTCCATCCTTCGTCATTCCACCGCAGGCGGTGGTCACGTAGAGCGTGGTCAGCCCCTCACCGCCGAAGGCCGGGCAGGTCGATTTCTCACCACCGACTTCGATCACCTTATCGGCGCTGCCATCGGGCAGGTAGCGTACCACGCGGCCTGCGCCCCATTGGGCGTTCCAGAGGGCGCCCTCGCTGTCCACCAGCGACCCGTCCGGGTAGAGGCCTTCGGTGGCCAGATCGACGAAGACCTCCGCCTCGCCTGCTGGCCAGCCTTCGGCGTCGAGCGGGGTTTTCATGATCTTCTGCGTCACCGTATCGGACCAATAGGCCAGCCGCCCGCCGGGAGCGAAGCAGATCGAGTTGCTGACGGTGATCTCGCCATAGAGTTGCCGCAACTCGCCCTTGTAATAGCGGTAGATCGCGCCTGCGCCCTTCTCTTCCTTCTTGCCCATTGTGCCGATCCAGAAGCCGCCCATCGGGTCGGCGCGGCCATCGTTGGAGCGGGTCACGGGGTTGTTGGCCTCCAGCGGGGCGATGTGTTCGCGCACGCCAGTGTCGAGATCGAAGGTGAAGAGCTGGGTCTCGGATGCGATGAGCAGCACGTCTTCGGAGAGCCAGCCAGCGGCGGAGACCAGCTCGGGGAAGGTCCACTCGTGGGGGCCTTCTTTGGTCTGTGTCAGCAGGCGGGCTTCGAGGATGTCGAACCAAAAGAGCTGGCGGCGCAGCGGGTGCCAGAGCGGGCCTTCACCAAGGCGGCAAGCGCGGGTGTCGTAGACCTCGCTCATGGCATGACCTCATCGTAGGCCGCGACGATGGCGACGGCCTTTTCGGCCACCTCGGCGGGCGTGTCGCCGGGCTTGTAGAGCGCGGAGCCGATCCCAAAGCCCGAAACGCCTGCCGCAGCCCAGTCGGCGAAGTTGGAAGGACCGGCCCCGCCCACGGCGAGCACCTCTGTACCTGCGGGCAGCACGGCGCGGATGGCCTTGAGCCCCTCGGGGCCGAGCAGCGAGCCGGGGAAGAGCTTGAGGCCGGTCGCGCCGTGGCGCAGCGCGGTGAAGGCCTCTGACGGGGTCATGATGCCGGGGTAGGAGAGCAGGCCTGCGGCCACTGTCGCGTCGATCACTGCCGGGTTGGTATCGGGCGAGACGATGAGGCGGGCGCCGGTGGCGGCGACATTGGCCACATCGTCTGGGGTGAGCACGGTGCCTGCGCCGATCACCGCCTCGGGGAAGGCTTGCACCATCGCGGCGATGGAGGCGAGCGGATCGGGCGAGTTGAGCGGCACCTCGATCTTGGTGATCCCGGCGGCGATGAGCGTTTCAGCGATGGTGACGGCCTCGGGCGGCGTCAGGCCGCGGAGGATGGCGACGATGTTGCGGGTCATGAGCGGCTCCGGTGCGGCGTCAGGCGAGGGCCATGCGGGCGGCGGTGAGGCCAGCCAGCGCGAGATTGTCGCCATCGTGGGTTTCGGGGGCGAGGCCTTGGGCGGCGAGAGCCTTGGCGTAGGGTTCGGTCAGGAGCGGGCCGCCGATGAGGGCGACGCGCTGGCCGAGCCAGTAGGGGCGCGCGGCGGCGAGTTCGAGGCCGATGAGCATGCCGGACAGGCGCGCGCGGGCGGTGCCGGGCGCGAGGCCGCTGAGCAGCGAGGCGGCGCGGAGGGAGAAGAGCGAGGAGGCCAGTCGCTCGGGGCGGGACATGGCCTCGGAGGCGGCCTCGGCAAAGGCGCTGTCGTCCCAACCCTCGCCGTGGAGCGAGTGGCGCAGCACCGACTGCAAGGAGAGCAGCGAAAAGAGCTCGCCGGTCATGAAGGTGCTGAAGCTGACGATCTCACCGGCGGAGACATGGACCCATTTGGAGTGGGTGCCGGGTAGGCAGAGGATGCCGTCGAAGTCGGGGTTGCCGGCGAGGAAGCCTGCGACTTGCGTTTCTTCGCCGCGCATCACGTCTGCCGGGTCCTGCTGGCTGACGCCGGGCAGGATGCGCACGCGCAGGCGCGGGTCATTGGTGGGGGCGCTCACCGGGGCGAGGCCGGAGGGCTTGCAGGGGGCGGAGGCGTAGGGAGCTTCGACCCAGCCCTGCTTGGCGCCCGCCATGCCGCAAACGAGCACATCTATGGGGCCGTCGCCGAGGTATTTTTCGGCGAGGGCAAGGAGGGCGGGCTCGTAGCCGTCCGGCGTGAGTGCGCCCATGCCCGCGCTGCTGGATTCGCGGCCGATCACCTCCCCCTCTGCGCCGATGGCCCAGAGGCGGAGGTTGGAGGTGCCCCAGTCGGCCGCGATCCAGCTTGCGGTCATGCGCCTGCGAGGTCCTCGGGGAGGATCGCGTCGGGCATGTTCTGGTAGCAGACCGGGCGCAGGAAGCGGCGGATCGAGAGGGTGCCTACGGAGGTTGCGCCGAAGTTGGTGGAGGCCGGGTAGGGGCCGCCGTGGACCATGGTGTCGGCCACTTCCACGCCGGTCGGGAAGCCGTTGACGAGGATGCGGCCGGCCTTGCGCTCGAGGATCGGCATCAGGGCGCGGGCGCGCTCGGTGTCACCCTCATCCATGTGGATGGTGGCGGTGAGCTGGCCTTCGAAGCCTTTCGCGAGCGTCTCCATCTCTTCTTTACCATTCACCCGTACAACCAGCCCGAGGGGGCCGAAAACCTCCTCGCCCAGCGCGTGGTCCTGCAGGTAGGCCGCGGCGTCGGTTTCATAGAGATTGGGGCTGGCATTGCGGCCCTCGTCGGCGTTGGTCAGCAGCGGCTGCACGGCATTGCGGCCGTCGAAGCGGGCCTTGCCGTCTTGATAGGCCTTGGCGATGCCGTCGGTGAGCATGGTCTGCGGGGCGGCCTTGGAGAGCGCCTCTTTGGCGGCGGAGACGAAGGCATCGCCATCGGCGCCCTTCTCGACCACGGCGATGCCGGGGTTGGTGCAGAACTGGCCTGCGCCCATGGTGAGCGAACCGGCCCAGCCCTCGCCCATCGCCGCACCGCGCGCCTTGGCGGCCTCGGGGAGCACGAACATGGGGTTCACGGAGCCCAGCTCACCGAAGAAGGGGATCGGCTCGGGGCGGGCGGCGCAGAGGTTGAAGAGCGCGCGACCACCGCCGAGGGAGCCGGTGAAGCCCACGGCCTTGATCAGCGGGTGCTCGACGAGGGTGGTGCCCACATCGCGCTTGCCGCCCTGGATCAGGGAGAAGACGCCGGGGTGGATGCCGCACTTCTGGATCGCGGCGTCGATGGCCTGGGCCACGATCTCGCCCGTGCCGGGGTGGGCGGAGTGACCCTTGACGACCACGGGGCAGCCCGCGGCCAGCGCGGCGGCGGTGTCGCCGCCTGCGGTGGAGAAGGCGAGCGGGAAGTTGGAGGCACCGAAGACGGCGACGGGGCCGATGGGGCGCTGGACCATCTTCAGGTCGGGCCGGGGCAGCGGGGCACGGTCAGGCAGCGCCGCGTCATGGCGCACGTCGAGATAGCCGCCGTCGCGGATGTGGCTGGCGAAGAGGCGGAGCTGGCCGGTGGTGCGGCCGCGCTCGCCCTGCAGGCGGGCCTCGGGCAGACCGGTCTCGGAGGTGCCGATCTCGGTGATCTCGTCACCGCGCGCCTCGATTTCGTCTGCGATGGTGTCGAGAAACTTCGCCCGGGTCTCGCGCGAGCTGTACCCGTAGGTCCAGAAGGCCTCTTCCGCCGCCTCGCAGGCCTTGTTCACCAGATCAGGCGTGCCGACCGGATAGTCGAAGGCCTCGCCGTGGGCGGGCTCGGATTTGAAGGTCGACGGGCCATCGAGCCATTCGCCGGCGATCAGGTGCTTGGACTTGGGGGTAAAGCTCATTTCTCTCCTCACTTGCCCCATTTCAGGGCGATCAGATCAAGTTCTTTTGCGAGTTGCAGCAAGCGGGATTTCGTTCGCTGCGACATGGGTTTCAAGGGGTGGCGGACGTGGTCGGAGCCGATCACGCCGCCCTCCATCATCACCGTCTTGGCGGCGCGGAGGCCGCATTGGCGGTTTTCATGGTTGATGAGCGGCAGGCAGCGCTTCCAGCCAGCGAGCGCGGCGTCATGGTCGCCGTCGAGGTAGTTGACAACGATCGGGCCGATCAGCTCGGGTTGCAGCGCGGAGGTCATGGTGCCGGTGCAGCCTGCGTCGAGGTCGGCCAGCAGGGTCACGGCCTCTTCGCCGTCGAAGGGGCCGACGATGTGCTCTCCGCCCTGCTCGATCAGGGCTGCCAGCTTGTCGGCGGCAAAGGGCGTTTCCATCTTGAAGTAGGAGACATGCTCGATCTCCTTCGCCATGCGCACCAGCGTGGGCACGGTCAGGGTGACGCCGGAGAGCGGCGCATCCTGCACCATGATCGGGATGTTGATGGCATCCGAAACGGCTTGAAAGTGCTCCATGATCCCGGCCTCGGCGGGCACGAGACCTACGCCGTGGTAGGGGGGCATCATCATCAGCATGGAGGCGCCGAGGGACTCGGCGTATTTGGCCCGCTCCACCACGATCTGGGTGGAGAAATGCGAGACGGTGACGATCACCGGGACGCGGCCTGCGACGTGTTCGAGGCTGACGCGGGTGAGCGTGGCGCGTTCCTCGTCGGAGAGCACGAACTGCTCGGAGTAGTTGGCGAGGATGCAGATTGCATCCACCCCTTGGTCGATCATGCAATCGAGGACGCGGCGCATCCCCTCTTCATCCACCAGCCCTTCGGCGGTGAAGGGCGTGGGGGCGACGGGGAGGATTCCGGTGAGCGGGCTTTGCATGGGTGTTCCTTACGTCAGATACGGGTGACATGGAACCGGGAGACCTGCCGATAGGTCTCGCCGGGGTTGAGGGTGATTTGCGGATAGTCGGGGTGGTTGGGCGCGTCGGGCCACTTTTGCGGCTCGATCGCCACCCCGCCGTGCGGGCCGTAGGGCACGCCGCCGTGGCCGGGGACTTCGGAGTTTAGGCCGGAGCCGTCGTAGACCTGAAGGCCGGGTTCGGTGGTGTCGATCTCCAGTTGCAGGTCGCCCGCGCGGAGGGTGCAGGCCGGGTGCATCTCGGTGCCGGGCAGGCGCAGGCAGAAGTTGTGATCGAGCTTGGGGTCGTCCTGCGGCGTGGTGATGGCGCGGGGCTGGCGGAAATCGAAGCGGGTGCCAGCGACGGGCTGCGGGCCGCCCTGCGGGATCTTGTGCTCATCGACCGCGAGGTAGCTGTCGGCGTCGATGTGCATTGTGTGGCCGCCCAGCGTGGGGGTGCCGTCGAGGTTCCAGTAGCTGTGGTGGGCGATGTTGCAGAAGGTCGGAGCGTCGGTTGTGCCGGTAATCTCAAGCGTCAGCGCGCCTTCGTCGTCGAGGCTGTAGGTGGCGGTGAGGGCGAGGTTGCCGGGGTAGCCCGCCTGACCGTCGGCCAAGGTGATCGTAAAGGTGGCGGAGGTCTCGCTGTGGCTGGCGAGCGACCAGTTGACGTAGCCGCAGCCATCGGAGCCGCCGTGAATGGCGGTGCGGCCGGCCTCATTGGTCTCCAGTTGGACTGTGGCGCCATTCAAAGGCGCGCGTCCGCCCGCGATGCGGTTGGCGGCGCGGCCCACAACGGCGCCGTAATTGCGCATACGGCTGCGGTAAGGCTCGAACACCGGGGAGCCGAGGACAAGGCTATGCGGGGTGCCGTCGAGGCGGAAGTCCTGAAGGGTCGCGCCCCAAGTCATCACCCGGGCGGTGGCGGGACCGTTTTGCAGGGTGACGATCTCGACGGTGTCGCCCTCGGGCGTGGTGGCGAAGATTTCGGCAGTCATTCGTGAAAGGGCTCCGTGAGGGTGCGGTGGCCGAGGGTGAAGGCATCGGCAACGTGGCGCATGGGGGCGAGGTCCATGTCGATCTCTCCGGCGGCGACGAGGCGGGCGAGGTTGGCGTAGAGGCGCGGGTATTCGCCCTTGAGCGCGTCGGCGTCTTCGCCCTGCTCGGTGCCGTCGATCTGGAGGCACGCACCGCCGTCGAGCAGCTTGAGGGTGCCTTCGGTGGTTTCGGCCTCGATCTCCCATGTCTGGTCGCCGGTCTGGCGCCAGTCGAACACCATGTCGACAGAGGCCGTGGGATGGGCGAAGGCGAGCTGCGCGCCGATGGGGGCTTGGCAGTTTTCCGGCACGTCGAGGTTGGCGGAGGTCAGGTGGATCGGGTCTGGCAGGATCTCGGTGACGATGGAGATGGCGTTGATGCCGGGATCGAACACGCCGAGGCCGCCGGGTTGCCAGATCCACTCCTGCCCCGGGTGCCAGCGGCGCACGTCTTCCTTCCACGTCACGGTGAATTTTGTGAGCTGTTTGCCGGCAAGCCAAGCCTTGGCCTGCGGGACCATCGCCGCCTCGCGGCTGTGCCATGAGGCGTAGAGGGTGACTCGGTTTTCGCGGGCCAGCGCCTCGAGCGTGTGGCACTCGGAGAGGGTCGCGCCCGGGGGTTTTTCGAGCATCACGTGACGGCCTGCCTTGAGGGCCGCCGCCGCGAGGGCGAAGCGCGGCACGGGCGGGACGCAGAGGGAGACGACGCGGATCTCTGGGTGGGCCTCAAGCATCTCGGAGAGCTGCGTATAGGCGGGCGTGCCCTCCACCGTGCCGTTGCGGGAGACGGTGGCGGCCAGTTCCCAATCGGGGGAGGCGGTGATGGACGGCACGTGCTGGTCCACCGCGATCTTGCCGATGCCGACGAGGGCGATTTCCATGGGTGTCTCCGGTTGGTTCGGGTGGTGGGCAGATTGCCCACCCTGTTAGTGCGAGTCGCGGCCCACTTCGTTGCCCCGGCAGCCCTTGAGGAAGTCGAGATCGGCGCCGGTGTCGGCCCCCATGACGTGCTGCTGGTGCAGCCAGGCGTAGCCGGACGCGGGTTGCTCGTGGGTCGGCTTCCAAGCGGCGAGGCGCCCGGTGAGTTCGGCTTCGGTGATGTCGAGATGGAGGCGGCGGTTGGCCACGTCGACCTCGATGATATCGCCCGACTGCACCACTGCGAGCGGGCCACCGGCGGCGGCCTCGGGGGAGGTGTGCAGGATCACGGTGCCGTAGGCGGTGCCGGACATGCGGGCATCGGAGATGCGGACCATGTCGGTGATGCCCTTCTTCAGCACCTTGGGCGGCAGGCCCATGTTGCCGACCTCGGCCATGCCCGGATAGCCCTTGGGGCCGCAGTTCTTCATCACCATGATGCAGGTCTCGTCGATGTCGAGCGCATCGTCGTTGATGCGGGCTTTGTAGTCGTCGATGTCCTCGAACACCACGGCGCGGCCCTTGTGCTGAAGCAGCGCGGGGGTGGCGGCGGAGGGTTTGAGCACCGCGCCGCCGGGGGCGAGGTTGCCCTTGAGCACGACGATGCCGCCGGACTGGGTGAGCGCCTTTTCGGCGGGGAGGATCACGTCGTCATTGTGGTTAACCGCGTCCTTCACCTCGTCCCAGATCGCGCCGCCCGAGACGGTGAGGGCCTCCTTGTGGAGCACGTCCGCTTCGCCGAGGCGTTTGAGGACGACCGGGAGGCCCCCGGCGTAGAAGAACTCTTCCATCAGGTATTTGCCGGAGGGCATGAGGTTGACCACGGTGGGGATGTCGCGACCGCAGCGGTCCCAATCCTCAAGGGTCAAGTCGACGCCGACGCGGCCGGCCATCGCGAGGAGGTGGATCACCGCGTTGGTGGAGCCGCCGATGGCGGCGTTGGTGCGGATGGCGTTTTCGAAGGCCTGTTTGGTCATCACGTCCGACGGCTTCAGGTCGTCCTTCACCATCTGAACGATGCGGCGGCCGGAGAGTTGGGCCATGACGCGGCGGCGGCTGTCCACGGCGGGGATGGCGGCGTTGCCGGAGAGTGCCATGCCGAGGGCTTCGGCCATGCTCGCCATCGACGAGGCGGTGCCCATGGTGTTGCAGGTGCCGGTGGAGCGGGACATGGACTGCTCAGCCTCGAGGAATTCCTCCTGGGTCATGTTGCCGGCTTTCACGTCTTCCGAGAACTTCCAGAGGTGGGTGCCGGAGCCGACGCGCTCACCCTGGAAGTAGCCGTTGAGCATGGGGCCGCCGGTGACGACGATGGCGGGGAGGTCGACTGAGGCGGCGCCCATCATCAGGGAGGGCGTGGTCTTGTCGCAGCCGACCATGAGCACGCAGCCGTCGATGGGCTGGCCGCGGATGGTTTCCTCGACCGCCAGCGCGGCGAGGTTGCGGAACATCATGGCGGTGGGGCGGTAGGTGTTCTCAGAGGCGGAGAACACCGGCACCTCGACGGGGAAGCCGCCAGCCTCCCAGATGCCGGCCTTCACCTTCTCCACCAGTTCCTTGACGTGGCTTCCGTTGCAGGGCGTCAGCTCGGACCATGTGTTGAGGATGCCGATGATCGGGCGACCGTCGAACAGGTCATGCGGGTAGCCCTGATTTTTCAGCCAACCGCGATGATAGATCGTATCGCGGGAGTTGCCGCCGTACCATTCCTGGCTGCGGAGCTTGCGGGGCCATTCTGCGGGTTGGAACGCCATGAGTTACCCCTGTTTGGACTTGTTGTAGACATCGAAGAGCACGGCGGCGAGCAGCACGAGGCCCTTGATGACCTGCTGGTAGTCGATGCCGATGCCCATGATCGACATGCCGTTGTTCAGCACGCCCATCAGGAAGGCGCCGACCACGGCGCCGACGATCTTGCCCACGCCGCCCGACATGGACGCGCCGCCGATGAAGACGGCTGCGATCACGTCGAGCTCCAGCGCGAAGCCGGCCTTGGGCGTTGCGGTGTTGAGGCGGGCGGCGAAGACGAGGCCGGCGATGGCGGCGAGCACGCCCATGTTGGTGAAGGCGAGGAAGGTCAGCCGCTCGGTCTTGATGCCCGAGAGCTTGGCGGCCTTCTCGTTGCCGCCGAGGGCATAGACCCGGCGGCCGATCGTCGTCTGCTCGGTGATGAAGGCGTAGATGATCGTCAGCACGCCCATGGTGATCAGCACGTTGGGCAGGCCCCGGAAGGTGGCGAGCTTGTAGCAGATGAAAATCAGCGCAATGGAAACGATGGCGTTGCGGGCAATGAAGAAGCCGCGCGGCTCACCTGCGATGCCATAGGTCTTGTTGCGGGCGCGCTGGCGCATGCCGAGCCAGACGATGATGGCGGCGGCAACGACACCGGTGAGCAGGGCCAGCACGTTGACCTGACGGGCGCCGAAGATGCCGGCGAGGCTGTCACCCAGACCCTCGGGGAAGAGATCGGGGATGAAGCCGTTGGCGATGACCTGAAACTCGCGGGGGAAGGGGCCGACGGATTGGCCCTCAAGCAGCCAGAGCGAGGCACCGCGGAACACCAGCATCCCCGCCAGCGTGACGATGAAGCTGGGGATCTTCCAATAGGCGACCCAATAGCCCTGCGCCGCGCCGATGGCACCGCCGACGACGAGGCAGGCAGCGGCGGCGAGCCATGTGTTCCAGCCCCAATTGACGATCATTACCGCCGCCAGAGCGCCGATGAAGCCCATCACAGAGCCGACGGAGAGGTCGATGTTGCCGGAGACAATGACGATGAGCATGCCCAGCGCCATGATGATGATGTAGCTGTTCTGCAGCAGCAGGTTGGTGATGTTCACCGCGCGCAGCAGGGTGCCCTCGGTGACGATCTGGAAGAACACCATGATGGCGATGAGGGCCAGCAGCAGGCCATATTCGCGCAGGTGGCTCTTCAGGTAGCTGCCGATGCCCTCTTGGGCGGTGTCGTTCTGTTCAGCGATTGCCATGGGTCTTCCTCAATCGGTCACGATGAGCGACATGATGCGCTCCTGGCTGGCCTCTTCGGCGGTGAGTTCACCGACGAGGGCCCCTTCGTTCATCACGTAGATACGGTCACACATGCCGAGCAGTTCGGGCATTTCGGAGGAGATCATCAGCACCCCCCTGCCCTGCTCGGAAAGCTCGTTGATGATGCCGTAAATCTCGAACTTGGCGCCCACGTCGATGCCGCGGGTCGGCTCGTCGAGGATCAGCACCTCGGGCTCGGCGAAGAGCCACTTGGAGAGCGCCACCTTTTGCTGGTTGCCGCCCGAGAGGTTAATCACCTTCTGGAACACCGAGGGCGTGCGGATGTTCATCGCGGAGCGGTAGCGCTCGGCCACCTTGGTCTCTTCGGCCTCGTTCAACACGCCCGAGGTGGAGACGGCGGGCAGGTTGGTGAGGGTGATGTTGCGCTGGATGTCCTCTTCAAGGATCAGGCCGAGCGATTTGCGATCCTCGGTCACATAGGCCAGCCCGGCCTGAATGGCGCGGGGGACGGTGGAGGTATCGACCGCCTTGCCGCCGATCTCGACCTGCCCCGAGATGTTCTGGCCGTAGCTGCGCCCGAAGAGGCTCATCGCCAGTTCGGTACGGCCGGACCCCATGAGGCCCGCGATGCCCACCACCTCGCCTGCGCGGACGGTGAAGTTTGCGTTCTTGATCACCTGCCGGTCGGAGTGCTCGGGGTGCCAGACGTTCCAGCCCTTCACCTCCATCAGCATGTCGCCGGAGCGGCGCTCGCGGGCGGGGTAGCGGTTGGCCATGTCGCGGCCGACCATGTCACGCACGATGCGGTCTTCGGTGATGCCGCCCTCGCGGGCGTCCATTGTGCTGACGGTGGTTCCGTCGCGGATGACGGTGACGCTGTCGGCCACGCGGCGGACTTCGTTGAGCTTGTGGCTGATGATGATCTGGCTCACGCCCTGCGCCTTCAACTCCAGCATCAGGTCGAGCAGCGCCTGGCTGTCGGATTCCGAGAGCGCGGCGGTCGGCTCGTCGAGGATGAGGAGTTTCACCTCCTTCGAGAGCGCCTTGGCGATTTCGACAAGCTGCTGTTTGCCCACGCCGATCTTGTCGACCATCGTGGTGGGCGGCTCCTTGAGGCCGACCTTGCGCAGAAGCTCCTCGGTGCGGCGGTTGGTTTCGCGCCAGTCGATCACGCCGCCCTTGGCGCGTTCGTTGCCGAGAAACAGGTTTTCGGCGATGGAAAGCAGCGGCACCAGAGCAAGCTCCTGGTGGATGATGATGATGCCGCGCGCCTCGCTGTCGGAGATGTTGCGAAACTCGGCAAGCGCGCCTTCGTAGTGGATTTCACCCTCGTAGCTGCCCACGGGATAGACCCCGGAGAGCACCTTCATCAGAGTGGATTTGCCTGCGCCGTTCTCACCGACCAGCGCGTGGATTTCGCCCTCTTTCACCGTCAGGTTGACGGTATCGAGAGCCTTCACGCCCGGAAATTCCTTGGTGATCGCGCGCATTTCGAGCAGTGCGCTCATCGCTGCCTCCGCCTTTGATGGGGCCCGCGCGAACGCAGGCCCCGGGAGAACCCCCTTGGAGGGGATTACTTGATCTGGTCTTCGGAGTAGTAGCCGGAGCCGATCAGGATCTCTTCCCAGTTGCTCGCGTCGACGGAGACGGGCTCGAGCAGGTAGGAGGGCACGACCTTCACGCCGTTGTCGTAGGTCTCGGTGTCGTTGATCTCGGGCTCGCCGCCGCCGAGGACCGCATCGACCATGCCCACGGTGACGCGGGCCAGTTCGCGGGTGTCCTTGAACACGGTGGAGTACTGCTCACCGGCGAGGATCGACTTGACGGAGGGCACCTCGGCGTCCTGACCGGACACGATCGGCATTTTCATGTCGCCGGAGCCGTAGCCGACGCCTTTGAGCGACGACAGGATGCCGATGGAGAGGCCATCGTAGGGCGATAGAACGCCGTGGACTTCCTTGTCGGTGTAATGGGCGGAGAGGAGGTTATCCATCCGGGCCTGAGCCACGGCGCCATCCCAACGCAGGGTGCCGACGGTATCCATGCCCATCTGGCCGGACTGGATGACAACGGTGCCATCGTCGATCAGCGGCTGAAGCACCGACATGGCGCCGTTGTAGAAGAAGTAGGCGTTGTTGTCGTCGGGCGAGCCGCCGAAGAGTTCGACGTTGTAGGGGCCGTCGCCGAAGCGCTCCTTGAGGCCGTCAACGAGGCTGGAGGCCTGCTGCACGCCGACCTTGAAGTTGTCGAAGGTGGCGTAATAGTCGACGTTCTCGCTGTCGCGGATCAGGCGGTCGTAGGCGATGACCTTGATACCGGAAGCAGCGGCGTTTTCGAGCGCGTTGCTGAGGGTCGTGCCGTCAATGGCGGCGATGACCAGCACGTCGACGCCCTTGGTGATCATGTTTTCGATCTGGGCCAGCTGGTTGGGGATGTCATCCTCGGCATATTGCAGGTCGGTCTCATAGCCGGCCTCTTCGAACTGCTGAACCATGGACTCCCCGTCAGAGATCCAGCGGGCTGAGGATTTGGTGGGCATGGCGATGCCGACGGTGCCTTCGGCATAGGCGCCAGCGGTGAAGGCCACCACGGCCGCAGCCGAGGCGAGAAGGGTCTTGAGTTTCATTTGTATCCTCCAAATGCGTGCGCTCGGCAGGCCCTCCCGGCCCGGTGGCACACTTCTCCCTGTTGCGGGGCCTTCCGGCGCCCGTGCGACTCCGATAGCCCGCCATTTACATGACTGTAAAATGCGAATACTGCCGATCTGCATATCAGTTTTGTTATGGATGGCGCGTGATGGAGTTGGCGACCCGGCTGAAACCACGGCAGCTCAGGCTGATCCAGCGGATCGGGGAGACCCGGCAGCTGCAGACCGCCGCGCACATGCTGGCGATGAGCCAGCCTGCGGCCTCGCGGGTGCTTGCCGAGATCGAGGCGGAGGTGGGCACGCCGCTGTTCACCCGCCACCCCAAGGGGATGGAGCCCACGCTGATTGGCGAGACATTCCTGCGCCATGCGCGGGTGATCCTGAGCGAGTTGGAGAGCCTCGAAACGGAGGTCGCGGGGCTGCGCAGCGGCGAGGGCGGGGAGGTGCGCGTGGGCTCGGTGACCGGGCCAACGGTGGGCGTGCTGGTGCCGGCCATCCGGGCGGTGCGGGCGGAGGCACCGGGGATACAGGCCACGGTGGAGGTAGGCCCCTCGGGGCAGCTTGTGCGGGGGTTGGAGGAAGGGCGGTTCGACTTTGTGATCGCCCGCCTGCCGCCGGAGTATGACAGCCGCCAGTTCCGGATCGACCCGGCGCGGAACGAAGTGGTGAGCCTCGTGGTGCGAGCCGGGCATCCGGCCCTGGGAGACCGGCGCAAGCTGTCGGAGCTGGTGGGCTATGAATGGGTCATTCAGGACCTCGGCACGCCGATCCGGGTGGCGATGGATGGGGCCTTTCATGCCGCTGGGCTGACCGCGCCGGAGCAGATCACCAACTCCTCCTCGCTGCTGGTGGCGCTGTCCATCCTTGAGGGCACCGATGCGATTGCGCCGCAGAGCCAGGAGGTGGCGGACCTGCTGACGCGCAACAAGATCGGCGACAGCCTCGCCACGTTGGAGTTGGCGGAGCCGCTGGCGGTGTCGCCCTGCTTCATCATCCGGGCGCGGGCGCGGCAGATGAGCCGGGCAGCGGAGCGGGTAATGCAGGAGGTATTCCGGCGGTTGTGAAGGGTTGGGAGCCGTGCAGCGCCGTCCCGCGGGGTGGCACATGCAACAGCTGTGCAGGGCACTTTATGGTGCAGTGGTCATTGAACATCAGAGGTTGGCACCAGCCTAGAAGAAGCGCCGCCCCGGGGGGCGGGACGGCGCTGCACGGCGGCTTCGCCTTGATTCCGTATGGGTTCGCCGCTCAGCCGGGCATCCCCAGCGC
The DNA here is from genome assembly GCF_052828525.1 of Vannielia sp. SX4. The sequence goes on along the minus strand of NZ_CM128247.1, from coordinate 774,925 downwards.
GGCGCAGGCCTCGGGAGGCATGCCTTCAGACGCCTCCGCCATCGCGCCGAAGTAACGTGCCCGCAGCGCATCGGCACTCAACTCGCGCCATTGCCGCCCGGCGAAATGGGCCTCTTCGCGGATCAGGTCTTCCACCAGCGGGTCGATCACCGCGCCACCGCCGCCGGGATAGCGGAACCAGCCGACGCCGACCTTTCGTCCAAGCCGCCCCTCGGCCACCATGCGGTCGGCCACGAGGAACGGTTCGCTGCGGGCGGATTTGATGACATCGAGGCCGATCTGGTCCTGCATGGCGCAGGGGCCTTGGGCCATGCCGCCCGCCTCCAGCGCCTCGTCCAGCTCCCAAGGGTTGGAGCCTTCGAGCAGCAACGCCTCAACCTCGGCATGGCTCCGCGCCATCAGCCGGGCCACGGCCTCATGAACTATAGTGCCGCTCATTCGCCAGTCAGAAAGCCGCGCTCCCGCACCAGCGCCTCCAGCGCGTCCAGCGTGGCCTCAATCGGCTGGCCGGAGGTATCGAGCTGGGCCTCGGCGCGCTCGTAGAGCGCCTCGCGGCTGCGCAGGATACTCTTGAGTTGCTCCATCGCCTCGGGATTGCCGGCCATCGGCCGGGTGTCGCCCTGCGCCCGGACCCGGCCCATGTGCTCCTCGGGGGAGGCCTTGAGCCAGACGGTGTGGAACTGCGCCAGCAGGCTCTTGTAGGTGTCGGGTTCAGCGACGATGCCGCCCGCGACGGCGAGGATAAGCGACTCGTGGGTGGCGGTAATGCGGCTCACGGCCTGCGCCTCGAGCTTGCGGTAACCCTCCTGCCCGTAGAGCGCCATCACCTCGTTGACCGGCATGCCCGACTGCTCCTCGATCTCGCGGTTGAGCTCGATGAAGGGCAGGCCGAGGCGGGCGCCCAAGGCTGCGCCGAGCGTGGATTTTCCGGCCCCGCGCAGCCCGATGAGGCAGATGCGCTGGCCGCGCATCCGGGCGGGCGGCTCGGGCGTGAGCAGCTCAAGCACACGGGTGCGGACATCGGCGGGGGAGGAAGAGAACAGGTCGGCCACGCGCATGGCCTCGGAGGTCCAGGGGTCATCCTCACCTACAAGCCACTCGATCCGGTGGTCGAGCGCCACGGCGACGCGCTTCAGCAGGCCGATGGAGATGTTGCCCTCGCCAGCCTCCAGCTGGGCGAGGTAGCGCGGCGAGACGCCGGAGAGCTCCGACACCACGCGGCGGGGCAGCCCGCGCAACTCGCGGGCCTTGCGGACCCGCTCGCCGACGCGGGAAATCAGCCGCTCAACGGCTGCCTCCATCTCATCGCCGCCCAAAGCGGCAGTGGTCTGGCCCCGGAAGTTGGTGATTTCGCTCATCTGTCGCCGCGTCCCGCGCCCCGGGATCCATCGTGTGAATTATAGTGCACAAGATGGACGATCCGCCGGGCGGCTTCAACGAAATTCGGTGTCAGCCTGTGCGGCGGAGGGCGCCGTGGGCGAAGGCGAGCTTGTCGCGGACCGGGTCGGAGAGGACGAAGGGGTAGAGATCGGGCAGGTCGAGGGCGCGGTTCACGTGGTTGACCCGCATGGCGAAGTTGGCGGCGCGCTCGATCAGGGCCTGCGCATCAGGCTCCGCATAGGCATCGCCACCGGGCGCGAGGGCAACGGCGTAGCCGCTGTCGACAAGGTCGGTCAGGTGTAGCAGGTGGGCCACCGTCTCGGCCCAGTCCTCATGCGGATGGGCGGTGGCATAGCTGGTGATATGGGTGCCGCCGGCGGGCCGGGGGTTGGCGTAATGCGCCTTCAGCGCCTCGCCATAATCGGCCCGCTCGTCGCCAAAGAGGGCGCGGAAGGCATCTGGGAAGGCCGGATCATCGGTGCTGAGGCGCAGAAACAGGTAGTGCGCCAACTCGTGACGTAGGTGGCCGATCATGGTGCGGTAGTCCTCCGCCAGCCGCTCGCGGCGCTCCTCCTGCACGGCACGGCTTGCCTCGGCGACATCGAGGGTGATGACCCCATCGGCGTGACCCATGGTGATGCTCTCCGGCCCGTGGCGGGTGCGGTCGGCGACCAGTTCGAAGCGCGGCGCGGGGCCGGGATCGGCGGGACCGAACCAGCCCCAGCGGTGCAGCCCGGCAAGCACCCAGCGCTTGGCGGCCTCGGTGCGGGCCAGGCGGCTCTCGGCGCCTTCGACCTCGGGGTCGGGGATGACGGCGGTCATGGCGCAGGAGCGGCAGAGCGGCCCCGGCTCGGCATGGGCGGACCAGTTGCAGCCGATGGCGGCGCGGCGCTCGCAATCGCTGCCCTGTACCATCGCCTGCGCATCGGGGTCGAAGTGCAGGGCGTGGCCGTTGGGGCATTGGTGGTTGTGAAACCAGACCTGCTCGGAGCAGGTGGGGCAGTGGAATATTTGCATGCGGGTCTCCTTGCGGCGGAGTAACCCGCGGGGGCGGGCGAGGTTCCCGGCAGGAGATGGCGTTTCTGGCGGGTCGGGACAAGCCCTGCCCTAGGGAATGCGTGCCTCGACCAGCGCGCGGATGTCTTCGGGCGGGGGCTGCTTGGTGAAGCTGGGGGCATCGACGAAGACGCAGGTGAACGCGCCGTCGAAGCAGAGCGTGCCCGCCTGCCGCCCCTCGACGCGGAAGGTTATGGAGGTGGTGCCCAGCCGGGTGGGCCAGCAGGCGCAGTCAAGGATGTGGCGGGGCGTGACCGGCGCGCGGAAATCCATGCTCATCGAGACGAAGGGCGTGCCGGTGCCGCGGTCCATCTCCATGTGGTACCAGCCCGCCACCTCGCCCAACGCATCGGCCCACCAGCCGTTGATCGCCTCCAGTGCGAACCACGGCAGGCGGGCGGTGTAGGCGATGCGGGCCGGGTCGCAATCTCCCCAGCCGACCTGGATGTGGTGGATATAGGGCGCCTTTGCCTTGTCTTTGGTCAATCCCGGCCCGCTTCCATGAACTTCTGCGCCAGCAGCGCGGGGTTGGTGAAGCAGACCTCGTGCGACCCGGGCATCCAGTGGTAACGGTAGAGGCCGAGTTTTTCGGACAGGCGCGGGTGCCACGGCAGGGAGGCGGGCAGGGCCACATCCTCCTGACAGTGGATGTAGCTCTTGCCGACCTGCCATTCGGCCGGGTTGCTGCTGAGCGAGATCTTGTCCTGAAAGGTCTTGTGCGGGTGCAGGTTGAGCTTGTCGTAGGCGGCCTGCGCCTGCTCCAGCGAGCCATCGTTGATGAAGGCCTCGCGCCAGACCGGGAAGGGCAGCAGGACCGAGCCATCATCCGCCTCGAGCTGGTTGAAGAGGTCGACGTAGTGAGGCGGGACGAGATCATCCAGCGCCTCACCGTCGTTCGGCACGAAGGCGGACCAGTAGACGAGGCGGCGCACGGAGCCTTCGGGCAGGCGATCATAGGCACCGGTGATGACCATGCCGCCGTAAGAGTGGCCGACCAGCACGGCATCGGTGATGTTGTGCTCGGCGAAGTAGTCGGTGACGGAGGCGATGGCGTCATCAAGCCCCACCCCCTTGTCGCCGCCCGCCTCGTTGCCCGCCAGCGTGGGCAGGTGAACGGTGTGGCCGGCGGCGCGGATCGGCGCGGCGACCTCCTCGAACAGCGCGCCCTCGTGCCATGCGCCGTGAACGATCACGTAAGTAGCCATGCGGGTCTCTCCTCCTCAGTAGGTCTCCACATGGTAGCGGCCTTCGGCGCGCATGGCATCCCGCGTCGTGACCCAGGGCAGGCCGATGCTTTCGGCGATGTTGGAGAGGGCCTCGTCCACGCCGGCTTCCATGCCGCGCAGCCCGCAGACGTAGATATGGGTTTTCGGGTCGGCCAGAAGCTCGGCGACCTCTTCTTCATGGGCGCGCATCCGGTCTTGCACGTATTGCTTTTCTTCTCCCTCGACGCGGGAGAAGGCGAAGTGCTTTTTCAGCAGGCTGTCGGGCACCTTCTTCAGCGGGCCGAAGTAGGGGAGGCTGTCGGGCGTGCGGGCGCCGAAGAAGAGCACCATGTCGCCTGCGGCACCGGCAGACATGCGTTGGCGGCGCATGGTGAAGGCGCGGAAGGGGGCGGAGCCGGTGCCGGTGCAGATCATCAGCAACCGGGCGGCAGGATCGTCGGGCAGCAGGAAGGTGGCACCGAACGGGCCGGTGACCTTCACCTCGGCGCCTTTTTCGAGATCGCAGACGTAGTTGGAGGCCACGCCCTTCTCCTCCCGCTTCACCGTGAGAGAGACGTTGGAATATCCGGGCCGCTCGCCGTCGCGCGGGGAGCTGACGGAGTAGAGGCGCGGCAGGTGCGGTTTGCCGTCTTTGTCCGTGCCGGGGGGAATGATACCGATGGACTGGCCTTCGAGCACCGGAAAGGGCGCGCCCTGCATGTCGAGGATGATATGGCGCACATCGCTGTCGGCGCCCTCGGCGGTGAGGCGGTAGTTGCCTTGCACCTTTGCGGTGACGGGCTTGCCGATGGTGTGCAGGTTGATCGAGGGTTTGGAGGCGGAAGCGGGGGCGACCGATTTGCCCCCTGCCCCGGCATGGGCCTCGGCCAAAAGCGCGGCCATCGCCTCGTCCAGCGCCTCGGTGCTGCCCTCGCCGCCTGTCTCGATCTCCTGCTGCTCGGGCAGCTCTGTCCACTCGAACTGCTCTTCGAGCGAATAGGGTGTTTCGACCACGCGCCACTCGTCGATGGAGCCGGTCGGGCAGACGGGGATGCAATCCATGCAGTGGTTGCATTTGTCGGCATCCACCACGACGTTCATGTCGTCATGGGTGATTGCCTCAATCGGGCAGGTCATCTCGCAGGTGTAGCAGCGGATGCAGATCTCGGGGTCGATGAGGTGCTGCTTGAGGGGCTTGTTCATGCCGCCCTGCCCTTCGGCTTCAGCACCATCTCGGGCACGGCCAGAAGGTCGAGCACCTCGCGGCAGGCGCCCTTGCAGCCGGTGCAGCCGAGGCATTTGCCGGTGGTCAGCGCGCGGGGGCGGGCGGGGGCGTGGCTTTGGGTCATCATGGCGTTTCCTCCCTCATCGGTCGTGGAGACGGGCGGCACCGGGGCGCCGCCCGAACTGGCATCAAGCCATGTGCAGCTTCACATACTCGAAGTCACCGGGCTTGTTGTCGATCCCGACCTTGGGCGCGGCGATCCAGCTGGCGTATTTGCCGGGCTCGTAGCAGGGCTTCATCAGCGACTGGATGAAATCGCCATCGGCCTTGGTGGGGAGCCACTCGTCCTTCTTGGCGTTGTACTCTTCCTCGGAGAGCGGGGTGCCCTCCGGGTCGAACTTGGCGGCGGAGAACACGCCGATCTGGCGGTGGAAGCTCTCGTGCGGGAGGGTCAGCTCGAACTCGATGCCCATCTTCTCGATGGCCTTGTTCCAGCGGCCCACGCCGCCCGAGGCGTCGCGCACATAATCGTCGCGCAGGCGCATGTTGATGGCGGTCAGCGCGGGCACTTCCTCTTGCACCACTTTGCCGTCGACGAGGTTCCAGACCTTGTAGGTGTCGCCGCGCAGCTGGTGGTCGTCGTCGATCCGGTGCTCCATGTAGCGGCCCTTGATGCCGGCGTTGAAGGCATTGGCGGCGTTGGTGCTCACTTCCTGCCCGAAGAGGTCGAGCGAGAGCGTGTAGTGCAGGTTCAGCTTTTTCTGGATCGTAGGCAGGTCGATCACGCCGAGGTCGCGGATCTTGTTGATGTCGTAGGGGTCGGTGATGCCAGCGGCCTTCATCGCTTCGCAAGTGGCCTGCACCACGCGGCCGACGCCGGTTTCGCCCACAAACATGTGGTGCGCCTCTTCGGTGAGCATGAAGCGGCAGGTGCGGGAGAGCGGGTCGAAGCCCGATTGGGCGAGGGATTCCAGCTGCATCTTGCCGTCACGGTCGGTGAAGTAGGTGAACATGAAGAAGGACAGCCAGTCGGGCGTTTCCTCGTTGAAGGCGCCGAGCATCCGGGGGGCCTCTTCGGAACCCGACGACCGGCGGAGCAGGTCATCGGCCTCCTCGCGGCCATCCTTGCCGAAGTATTTGAACAGCAGGTAGACCATCGCCCAGAGGTGTCGGCCCTCCTCGACGTTCACCTGGAAGAGGTTGCGGAGGTCGTAGAGCGAGGGCGCGGTGAGGCCGAGGAAGCGCTGTTGCTCGACCGACCCCGGCTCGGTATCGCCCTGGATCACGATCAGGCGCTTGAGCATGTTGCGATACTCGCCGGGCACCTCCTGCCATGCGGGCTGGCCGGCGTGCTCACCGCAAGGGATCGTGCGGCCCTCGCCCTGGGGGGCCAGCAGCACGCCCCAGCGGTATTCGGGCATCTTCACATAGTCGAACTTGGCCCAACCCTTCGGGTCCACCGAAACGGCGGTGCGCAGGTAAACGAGGCTCTCCTGAAAGTTCTGCGGGATCAGATCGTTCCACCAGTTGATGTAACCGGGGTGCCATTTTTCCAGCGCCTTGAGCACGCGCTTGTCTTCCGACAGGCCCACGTTGTTGGGGATCTGGGTGTCGTAGGAGACGTTGATCAGGTCGAGCATTTTTTCCTCCTTGGTGGTGGAAAAACCTTCGCGAGGATTTTTCCTGCCGAAGATTTTGTTTTGAAAGACCGTCTGGTCAGACGCGTTGCATGTTGTAGTCGCCGCGGATGCCGGTGCCGTAGCGCTGGAGCGCGCCTTCGGGGCCGACGGCATTGGGGCGCTGGAAGATCCAGTTTTGCCAGGCGGTCAGGCGGCCGAAGATGCGGGTTTCCATCGTCTCGGGGCCAGCGAAGCGCAGGTTGGCCTCCATCCCGGTCATCGCGTCGGGGGAGAAGCTGGCGCGCTCTTCCATGAAGATTCGGATCTCGTCTTCCCAGTCGATGTCGTCGAGGATGTAGGTCACGAGGCCCAGCTCGTCGGCCTCCTCGGCCTCCAGCGGCTCGCCGACCTTGCCTTTCAGCTCCTCCACCGCCTCGGGCGTGCCGAGAAAGCGGGTTTGCAGTCGGGTCAGGTCGTTACCCATCGGGTATTGGCCGAAATTGGTCTCGGCGAGGGTGATGGTGGCGAGCGGGCGATTGTCGCCCTCGAACTCGTCTTCCATCATGTAGGTCCGGTCGCAGGCCCAGAGGATCTCGGCCAGCACGCCGGCAAAGCAGGAGCCGTGCTCGACGAGGGCCACGAGGGAGCGGGAGGTCACGTCGATCCGCTTGAGGACGCGCTTCCAGAAGCCGAGGGTTTCGGCGGCGAGCCAGTTATCCTTGTTGTCGGTCAGGGCTTTTTCATGGGCCAGCAGCGCCTCGGGGTCTCCTTGGGTGCGGAAGGTCCAAGTGCCCTGCTCCATCTCGTTAAGGCGCAGGTGCAGGATGGCGTCATCCAGCTCGCGGGCGAGCTTGAGCATGTAGCTTTGGTCGCCCTGGGCCAGAAGCTCCTCGGCGGAGGCCGGGGCTGCGCCCTCGGGGCCTTTGAGGGTGATCGTGGCGGAGCGTGCCTCGCGGTCCAGTTCGACTTCAACGTGCGTGTAGGTCACGGCGTTGTCGGTGATGGTGCGCTCGATGGGGCCGAGGGTGATGCCCTGCTCGGCGCGGGTGGGCATGCCGGCGGCGAACTCGGCGGCCCGCTCGGTCACGGTGGCGTCGAACTTGCTGTTTGGCACCACTTCGTCGACCAGCCGCCAGTCTTTCGCCCGCTTGCCGCGCACGCCCTCTTCCATTGCGCAGAACACATCGGCCAGGTCGCGGCGGACCCTGCGCTTGTCGGTCACGCGGGTGAGGCCGCCGGTGCCGGGGAGCACGGCGAGGAGCGGCACTTCGGGGAGGGCGACGGAGCTAGAGGAGTCGTCGGTCAGCATGATGTGGTTGCAGGCCAGCGCCAGCTCGTAGCCGCCCCCGGCGCAGGCGCCTTTCACAGCGGCGATCCACTTTTGGCCAGAGTCCGCCTCGGCGGCCTCGAAGGTGTTGCGGGTCTCGTTGGTGAACTTGCAGAAGTTGACCTTGTGGGCGTGGCTCGCGCCGCCCAGCATGCGTATGTTGGCCCCGGCGCAGAACACGCGGTCCTTGCCGGACTGCATGATGACCACCTTCACCTCGGGGTGCTCGAAGCGCATGCGCTGCACCACGTCGGCCAGCTCGATGTCGACGCCGAGGTCGTAGCTGTTGAGCTTGAGCTGGTAGCCGTCGAACAGGCCGCCATCCTCGTCAACGTCCATGGTGACGCGGGCGACCTCACCCTCATAGGTCACTTTCCAGTGCCGATACTTCGACGGGTCGGTGCGGAAGTCGATTGGCTGTTCACTCATGGCGCGTCTCCTCTTGAGTCCGCTGTCTTACAGGGTTGGCCGCGTCGCGGCAACGGTTTTTTTGCACAATAATTCACATATGGCGTGGTTATGCCGAATTATCATGCACTTTATTGCATTATACTGCATCTTTCGCCGCGATCTTCGCGCTGGATCGAATCGACTCCACCCGAAGAGTGAACCACCCGGCGGGGCGATGCGGGGGCGTGAAGGGGGCCGCCTCGTCCAGCAGGCGGGCGGCGATGTCACACAGGCGGAGCGCGGCGGAGGGGCGGTTCATCCGGGCCTTCAGCCCGGCGTTGGCCAGCTGGATCAGGGCCTGCATGCCAACCCGGTCGGGGCCATCGGGGAGCACGAGCCAGACCGGCTCGAGCACCTCATGGGCCTCCCAGTAGAACCCGGCGTCGATCCAGTCGAGGCCGATGCGCAGGGCGTCGGAGCCCAGCGGGTCGGTCTCGGCGCTGGCGCGGATGGCGTCAAAGGCACCCTCCGGGTGGCGCGGGTTCTGGCCCGGCACGTAGGCGTAGTCGGGCCGTGGATCCGCCGCGAGGGTCACGCGGGCACCACCTCTTCGCGCTCCAGCCGGATGAGGCGGGCGGAGAACTCGGCCACGGCATCGAGCGCCGCCTGCGGCTGGTCGAGATGGGGGCTGTGGCGGCAATTCTCGAGGATCACGGCATCGACAGGCGCGTAGCTGCGCTCCTCGATCTCGCGCACCTGCGCCAGCGTGCCGTATTGGTCATCTGCGCCCTGGATCACGAGCGAAGGGATGCGCAGGTAGTCGACCACCTCGCCGACGTGCCACTCCTTGAAGCCGGGGGCGAGCCAGGCATCGTTCCAGCCGCGGAAGGTGGCCTCCGGGTCGGCGTGATACTTGGCCATACGCGGCTTGAGATCAGCCTCAAACGCGTCGCGAGCAGCGGCAATGGCAGCAAGACCGGCAGGCTCGGTGAAGAAATGCGGCGCCATCAGAACCAGCCCGCGAATGCGGTGATCTGCGTGGCGGCCGGCGTATTCAGCGGCGATGGTCGCGCCATCTGAATGGCCCATGAGGATATATTGCTCGGCGCCGATGGCATTGAGCACATCCGGAAGGCTCTCCATCGCCTCGCGGGTCATGTAATCCAGCGGGCGGGGCAGGTCGGCGGGGTCGGACTGGCCGTACCCTGCGCGGGAATAGGCAAAGACACGCAGGCCGGTGGCCTGCGCCAGCTTCTCGGGGATGTCGCGCCAAAGAGCGAGGCAGCCGAGGCCCTCGTGCAGCAGCACGATTACGGGCGCGGATGCATCACCGCCCCAGCTCTGCCATTCGAGCGATTTGCCTGCCGCCGTAACGCGGCCCTTGCCGGGAAACTCCATCACGCCGCCTCCGGGTCGCGCAGCTTGAAGCGCTGGATCTTGCCAGTGGCGGTTTTGGGCAGCTCATCGACCACCTCGATCCATCGGGGGTATTTCCACATTCCGATCTTCTCCTTGACCATTTCCTTGAGGTCGCTGGCAATGTCGGCGCTGGCCCCCTCCTTCAGCACGATGTAGGCGGCGGGCTTGTCGAGCCCCTTTTCGTCGGCACGGGCGACCACGGCGGCCTCGAGCACGGCGGGGTGCTCCACCAGCGCTTGCTCGACCTCGAAGGGGGAGACCCAGATGCCCGAGACCTTGAACATGTCATCCGTCCGGCCGCAGTAGACGTAACGCCCCTGCCCGTCGCGCTCGTATTTGTCGCCCGTGCGGGTCCAGTGGCCCTGAAAAGTGGCCATGCTCTTGGCGCGGCGGTTCCAGTAGCCCTCGGCGGCAGAGGGGCCGCGCACCAGCAGCTCGCCGACCTCGCCATCGGCCACGTCTTCGTCGTGCTCATCGACCAGCCGGACCTCATAGCCCGGAACGGCCGTGCCGGAGGTGCCATAGACACATTCGCCGGGGCGGTTGGAGAGGAAGATGTGCAGCATCTCTGTGGAGCCGACACCGTCGACGATCTCGGCGCCCCAAAGCTTTTCCCAGCGCTCGCCGATCTCGCGCGGCAGAGCCTCGCCCGCGGAGGTGCAGAGGCGAACGGTGTGGGCAGGCGCGCCGCCAGCCTTTTCCTGCGCGGCGACGAGGGCGGCAAAAAGCGTGGGCACGCCGCAGAAGAGCGTGGGCTTTTCCTCGGCCATGATTGCAAAGCAGGCCTCCGGCGTGGGGCGGCCGGAGTAGATGACGGTGGTCGCGCCGACGGCCATGGGAAAGCTCATCGCGTTGCCCAGCCCGTAGGCGAAGAACATCTTGGCGGCGGAAAACACGGTGTCATCTTCGCGGATTCCGAGCACGTCCTTGCCGAAGGTGTCGGCGGTGGCCTTCAGGCTGGCGTGCACGTGGCGCACCCCCTTGGGCACGCCGGTGGAACCGGAGGAGTAGAGCCAGAAGGCCAACTCGTCCTCATGGGCCTCCACGGCCTCCATCGGCTCGGCGCCCTGCGTGAATGCGGTGTAGCTCTCGGTGCCCTCGGGGGCCTCGCCGATCACCACGATGGCGCGGAGAAAGCGGTTGTTCTCTACGGCCGGTTTGACCATGTCCCACATCGCGCCGGAAACCACGAGGATGGATGCGCGGCTGTCTTCGAGGATCGCCTCGTAGACCGGCGCGGCAAGCAGGGTGTTCAGCGGCACCGGGATCGCCCCGGCCTTCAGCGCGCCCCAGAACACGACCGGAAACTCGATCTGGTCGCGGACGATCATCGCCACCCGCTCCTCCCGCCGGACTCCGTGGCGGGCGAGCGCCCCGGCGAATTTTGCGCTTTCCTCCGCCAGCTGCCCGTAGGTCAGGCTGCGTTTTGCCCCGTCGGCCTCGCGAAAGGCGGGCTTGTCGCCCCGGCCCTGTGTCACGTGGCGATCGACGAAATAGAGGGCTGCGTTGCTGTTCATGGCTTCGTCCTCCCTGACGCGACTCCGTGGAATCGCGCCTCCTCCCTGTATGTGCGTTATAGTGCATACATCTGCGCGCCGATCAAGCTCGCCGCGTAGTTTTTGCATTTTTGTGCATATTGTCGCCGAGGGGCGGGCGGGGGAGAGTGCGGGCATGGATGCCTCAGAGATCACGCCGGAAATTTTGCCGCTCGGGCAGGATGGCGTGCTTGTGCGCTTTGCCCGCGCCGTCAGCCCCGAGGCCAGCGCGGCGGTGGCCCGCTTTGCGGCGGAGGCCGAGGGGTTGGCGGACGAGGTCGCGCCTGCGCTGGCTTCGGTGTTGCTTCGGTTCGACCCCGCAAAGGTGGCTAGGGAAGAACTGATCGCACGGGTCGAGGACCTGCTGGACGAACGGGAGTGGCGCGGGCTGAAAGACCCTGCCCCTGCCCGCCGCTGGCGCGTGCCGGCGGCACTGGACGGCCCGCAACTGGCCGAGGCGGCAGAAATGGCAGGGCTGAGCGAGGCGGAGGCTTGCGAGGAGTTTCTGGCGACCGAACTGCGGGTTCGGGCGATCGGCTTTGCGCCGGGGATGCCCTATCTCGGGTTCCTGCCGGAGCATTGGAACATCCCGCGCCAGACAGACCTGACCCCAAAGGTGCCCGCCGGGGCACTGGTGGTGGCGGTGCGGCAGCTGGTGCTGTTTCCGACCGAGAGCGTAACCGGCTGGCGGATGGTCGGGCGCTGCGCCTTCCGGCCATTCCGGCGGGGCGCGAAAGAGCCGTTTCCACTGGCGCCCAGGGATGCGTTGCGGTTCGAGCGGGTCGAAGCGGCAGAATTGGAGCGGCTGGAGACGGAGCCGCTGGGCGGCGCGGTGTGCGAGGAGATCGCATGACCACGCTCCGGGTGATCGATGCAGGCCCCGCCGTAACGGCTCAAGACATGGGCCGCCCGGGCTGGACGGCCAAGGGGCTAGCACGGGGCGGCGCGGCGGACCGGTTGGCGCTGCTGGAGGCGGCGGCGCTGCTCGGGCGGGAGGCCCCGCTCGCGGCGCTGGAGATGGCAGGCGCGGGCGGGCGGTTCACGGTGGATGCGCCCACGCGGTTTTGCCTGACGGGCGCGCGGATGAAGGCCGAGGTCGATGGCCGCCCGGTGGGGCATGCCGAAACGGTGCTTCTGCCCCCCGGCGCGGTGCTGCGGGTGGGTGGCGCGGAGAAGGGCTCATATGGGTATCTCGCCTTTGCCGGCGGCGTGTTCGGCGAGGACTGGCTCGGCTCGCGGGCGGTACACTTGCTGGCGGGCGTGGGGCGGGCACTGGCGGCGGGGGATGAGATCGCGCTGGGAAGTGACCCTGACCCGGAGGCGGCGGCGCGGGTGCTTGTGCCGGAAGACAGGCTCGGCGGCGGCACAGTGCGGATGATGCCGGGGCCGCAGACCGGGCTGTTCGGCGCAGAGGTGCTGGAGCGGTTTCTCGAGACCGCCTTCACCCGCGCCCCGCAGGCCAACCGGCAGGGCGTGCGGCTGGAGTTCGAGGGCGCGCCGTTCGAGAGCGAAACACAGGGGCTGGCCTCGGATTTCATCACCAGCGGCGACGTGCAGATGACAGGCGATGGGCGGCCCTACGTACTGCTTGCAGAGAGCCAGACGGTGGGCGGCTACCCGAGGATCGGCACGGTGATCGCCGCCGACCTGCCCCGGCTTGCGCAGGCACAGGCGGGAGATGCAGTGCGGTTCGCGATGCTCGGCGTCGACGAGGCTGATGCACTGTGGGAGAGCGAGGCGGCGCAGCTGGCGCGGCTCCGCAAGGCCGTGCAGCCCCGCGTGCGCGACCCGCACGACATCCCCGACCTGCTGGGCTATCAACTGGTGGGCGGAGTGACCCGCGGCAACGAGCTGGAGGACTGATGGCGCGCACGATCGACCTGAACGCCGACATGGGCGAGAGCTTTGGCCCTTGGGTGATGGGGCAGGATGGCGAGATCCTGAAGGTGGTGACATCGGCCAACGTGGCCTGCGGCTTTCACGCCGGCGATGCCGACGTGATGGCCGCCACCATGCGCGAGGCGGTGGCGCAGGGCGTGGGGATCGGGGCGCACCCGGGCTTTGCCGACCTGCAGGGCTTCGGGCGGCGGCGGATATCGCTCTCCCATCAGGAGCTGGGCAACCTCGTGGCCTATCAGCTCGGCGCGGCACGGGCCGTGGCGGCGCGGGCGGGTGGCAGGGTGCGGCACCTCAAGCTGCACGGCGCATTGGCCAACATGTGCGCAGAGGACGAGGCGATGGCGCGGGCCTGCTACGAGGCGGCGCTGGCGGTGGACCCGGAGCTGGTGATCATGGTCATCGCCCAGACCGCGCAACAGCGCGCGGCAGAAGCGCTCGGCGCACAGATGGCCTGCGAGATCTTCGCCGACCGCGCCTATGAAGACGACGCCACGCTGGTGGACCGCAAGAAGACGGGCGCGATGATCCACGACCCCGAGGAGGCCGCCGCGCGGGTGCTCGGCATGGTCGAAGCGCAGGCGATCTTCGCCGCCTCCGGCGCCACCCTGCCGGCGCAAATCGACACCATCTGCCTGCATGGCGACGGGCCGGAGGCGCTGGCCATCGCCCGCGCGGTGCGGGCGATGCTGGAAGGCGCCGGATGGGCGCTTGCGCCGCTGTGATTTCGCGTTAGCCTGCGCCGGAGGAGACCAGACATGAGCGCCATTTTCGTCCAGATCCGCTGCACCCCCGGCACCACCTACGAGGTGGCCAAGGCGCTGGTGCTGGAGGAGATTCACTCCGAGCTTTATTCGACCTCTGGGGAGTGGGACCTGCTGATGAAGCTCTACCCGCCCGAGGGCGTGGATATCGGACAGTTCATCAGCGAGAACGTCTCGAAGGTGAAGGGCGTGGAACGCACGCTGACGACACTGACGTTCAAGGCGTTCTAGGGCAAACACGCCGCGACGCTCGTGTCCGGACCAGTCCCGACCTACAGCCCCAGATACCGCTCCCGCGCGGCTTCATCCGCCTCAAGCTCCGCCGAGCTGCCCTGCCAGACCGTCTCGCCCCGCTGGATCACCACGTGGCGGTCGGCGAGGCGCATCAGGTCGTGCAGGTTCTTGTCGACCACGAGGATCGACAGGCCGGTGTCGCGGATCTGCGCAAGCGCCTCCCAGATCTTGGCCCGAACCAGCGGAGCCAGCCCTTCGGTGGCCTCGTCGAGGATCAGCAGGCGCGGGTTGGTCATAAGGGCGCGGCCGATGGCGAGCATTTGTTGCTCGCCGCCGGAGAGCAGATTGCCCATCGAAGACTTGCGCTCGGCCAGTTCTGGGAAGAGCGCATAGACGCGCTCCTCGGTCCACGGGTCAGGCTGGCCGAGGTGGTTGGAGGCGGTGGCCACGAGGTTCTCGCGCGCCGTCAGGTTGGGGAAGATCTGGCGGCCCTCCGGCACCAGCCCGAGGCCGAGGTTGGCGATGCGGTGCGAGGCCATCCCGGCGATCTCGCTGGTCTCCAGCCGCACCCGCCCGCCGGTTGGCTTCACGATGCCCATGATCGAATGGATCGTCGTCGTCTTGCCCATGCCATTGCGGCCGAGCAGGGTGACGACCTCGCCCGGTTTCACCTGCAGCGACACCCGAAAGAGCGCCTGGCTTGGGCCGTAATGGGCCTGAAGGTTCTCGATCGTTAGCATCAGGCCTCCTCCCCCAGATAGGCCGCTTCAACCTCCTTGTTGGCGCGGATCGACGCCGGATCACCGGTGGCGATGATGTGGCCGTAGACCAGCACCGAGATCCTGTCGGCGAGGGCGAAGACGGCGTCCATGTCATGCTCGATGAGGACGATGGTGTGCTGGCCCTTCAACTCGGTGAGCAGGGCGACCATGCGGGCGGACTCCTCCGGCCCCAGCCCGGCCATCGGCTCGTCGAGCAGCATCAATTCGGCGCGGCTGGCGAGCGCGATGGCGATCTCCATGTGCCGGTGCTCGCCGTGGGATAGCGCGCGGGTCTCAATCTCTGCCTTCTCGGCGAGGCCGACCCGCTCCAGCAGGGCCATCGCCCGGTCGCGGATCGCCGGGATACCAGCGGCGGCGCGGATGAAGCGGTAGGAGGAGCCCTCGCGGGCCTGCACGGCCAGCGCGATATTCTCCAGCACCGTCATGTCGGGGATGAGCGAGGTGATCTGAAAGCTGCGGGTGATCCCGAGGCGGGCGCGCTTGTGCGGGGCGAGGGCGGTGATGTCTCGCCCCTTGAAGTGGATCGTGCCCGCATCGGGCATCTGGGTGCCGCAGAGCTGTGTGATCAGCGTGGTCTTGCCCGCGCCGTTGGGGCCGATGATGGCGTGGAGTTCGCCCTGCTCGACACTGAGCGTGAGGTCATCGGTGGCGCGGATGCCGCCGAAGCTCTTCATCAGGCCCTTGGTTTCCAAGATGCTCATTTGCGCCCCCGGAAGAAGCCCATCAGACCGCCACGGGTGAAGAGGACTACCGCGATGAGCAGCAGGCCGAAGGGCAGGTGCCAGTAGATGGTAAAGTGGCTCAGCACCTCCTCGAGGATGATGAAGGCCGCCGCCCCCAAGACCGGGCCGCCAGTGGTGGAGGCGCCGCCTAGGATGACCATGAACATCAGCTCGCCAGAGCGCGTCCAATCCATCATCTCGGGGGAGATGAAGGTGGTGAAATTGCCCAGGAGCGCGCCCGCGTAGCCTGCCATCGCGCCGGAAATCACATAGGCGGTGAGGCGGTAGGCGTAGGGGTTGAGGCCCATCATCTGGACGCGCTCGGCGTTGCCCTTGGCCCCTCGCAACACCATGCCGAAGCGGCTCCGCGTGATCATGCGAACGATCAGCATCGCCACGACGAGCGACACGTAAGCGAGGGCGAAGAGCTGAATAGGGTCGTCGAGGTTGAGGCCAGGCAGTTCGGAGCGCGTGTCGATCACCAGCCCGTCGTCGCCGCCGTATTCCTCGATCGAGACGATGGCGTAATAGACCATCTGGGCGAAGGCCATGGTGATCATGATGAAGTAAACGCCCTTGGTCCGCAGGCAGATCGCGCCCGTGACAAGGGCGAAGAGTGCGCAGATCACCATCGCAAGTGGGATCTGCACGAGGCCGGAGGTGGTCGCCAGCCCAAGGCTTTCGAGCCCGCCATAGAGCCAGTGATAGGCCGGGATGCCCACCGCGTAGGCCCCGAGACCAACGTAGGCAGCGTGGCCGAAGCTGACCAGCCCGCCGTAGCCGAGGATCAGGTTGAGGCTGACCGCCGCGATGGCGAGGATCGTGAGCCGGGTGGCGAGATCGAGCCAGAAGGCGTTGCCGGTGTAAAAGAAGATCGGCGGCAGTACGGCGAGGAGGGCCATGAGCGCGAGGGTGGCGATCGTGCGGGCGCTCATGGCTGGACCTCCGCCCGGGGCAGGCGCCCGGTATGGATATTTGCAGCAAGAAAATGCAAAGGGCGTTGCGCGCGGGCAGGAACAATTTGATTTAAATTTCGCATTTTCTTGCGACAAATATCCCCGCCGGAGGCCTGAAATCTCTTCTGGTGCATCATCCGCCTCACCGCACCTTCGGCGGGAACAGGCCCTGCGGTTTCAGGGCGAGGACACAGGCCATGATGATGTAGATGAGCATGGCCGAGATCGCGGGGGCCGAGTTTTCGGCGGCATCGGGGCTCATCACCAGCTTGAAGATGTCATCGAGGAAGCTGCGGCCCAGCGTATCGATCAGCCCGATCAGCAGGGCGGCGATGAAGGCGCCCTTCATCGAGCCGATGCCGCCGACGATGATGACGACGAAGGCGGTGATGATGACCTGGTTGCCCATGCCGATGGAGGCCTCGGTGATCGGAGCGATGAGCATGCCCGCCAGCCCGGCGAGCGCCGCACCGAGGGCGAAGACGAGGCCGAAGAGCAGCTCGATGTTGATGCCGAGCGCGCCGACCATCACCCGGTTGGAGGCCCCGGCGCGAATGAGCATGCCGAGCCGGGTGTGGACCACCATCCAGTAGAGCCCGCCCGCCGCAGCCAGCCCGGCGGCGATAATGACGAGTCGGTAGGTTGGGATGACGAGGGTTTCCGAAAGCTCGATCTGGCCGCGAAACGCCTCGGGCAGCGGCACGGCGATCCCTTCGGGCCCCCAGATCAGGTGGGCCGCCGTGTCCAGCACGAGGATCAGCCCGAAGGTGGCGAGCACATGGTCGAGGTGGTCGCGGGCGTAAAGGGGCCGGGCAACGAAGCGCTCCACGCCCCAGCCCAGCAGCGCGGTGATCGGGAGGGCGATCAGCACCGCGAGGAAGAAGTTGCCCGCCGCGTAGGTCAGCGAGGCGCAGATGAAGGCGCCGAGCATGTAGAGAGAGGCGTGGGCAAGATTCACGAAGTCGAGGATGCCGAAGACCAGCGTCAGCCCGGAGGCGACGAGGAACAGCAGCAGCCCGAGCTGGAGCCCGTTCAGCGTTTGGATGACAAGGAGGGAGGTGTCCACGGAGGGCCTTCGCGCGTAGGGACGGGCAAGGTCTCCCCTGCCCGCCCGGAGTGTCAGATCAGTTCATCGAGCATTCGGCAGCGAAGCTGTCGACGTGGTCGGTGTAGACGGTGTCGACCACCTTGGTCGTCCAGTTGCCATCGGCGTCTTCCACTACTTCGCGGAGGTAGAAGTTTTGCACCGGCATGTTGTTGGTGCCGAACTTGAAGTTGCCTCGCACGCTCTCGAAGTCAGCGGCCTTCACGGCGGCGCGCAGGGCGTCCTTGTCTTCAAGGTTGCCGTCCACGGCTGCCACGGCGGAGGC
The DNA here is from genome assembly GCF_052828525.1 of Vannielia sp. SX4. The sequence goes on along the minus strand of NZ_CM128247.1, from coordinate 757,045 downwards.
AATCAGCATGATCGCGTCGTAGCTCTGGGCGGCGTAGAAGCTCGGGTAGGTGCCGAATTTTTCCTTGAAGTCGCCCACGAACTTTTGGTTCGCGGCGTTGTCGAGCGAGGGGTCCCACTCCTGCGTGATCTTGGAGCCCAGCGCATCGGTAAAGCCCGCCTGCTGGAGCTTGGGCAGCGAGATGCCGTCGATCGTGAACACCGAGTAGAGGGGCAGCGTGTCTTTCAGGCCCGCCTGCTGGTACTGCTTCACGAAAGCACCGGCCGCTGCGCCGGGGTAGAAGACGAAGAGGCCATCGGCGCCCGAAGCCTTGGCCTTGGCCAGCTCAGCGGAGAAGTCGAGCTGCGCGTCTGCGCCCCATTTGGTGAGGTCCTTGCCGACGATCTCGCCGGTGAAGGTGCGCTCCACGCCTGCGGTCATATCCTTGCCGGCGGCGTAGTTTGGGGCCATCAGGTAGAGCGATTTCACGCCTGCCTTGTTCAGCACCTCGCCCATCGCCATCGGGGTCTGGTCGTTCTGCCAAGAGGTGGAGAAGTAGTTCTTGTCGCAGAGCTTGCCGGCCATCTGGCTGGGGCCCGCGTTGGCGGAGATCAGGATCTTGTCGGCATCCACGACGGACTTGCGTGAAGCGAGCAGCACGTGGGACCAGATGTAACCCGCGACGAAATCGACGTTGTCCTGCTTCACCAGTTTGTCGGTGGCCTGCTTGCCGGCCTCGGGGGCGAACTGGTCGTCACCGAAGATCACCTCGATGTCGAGCGGGCCGGCCTTGCCGCCGAGGTGCTCGACCGCGAGGTTGACCGCGTTTTCCATGTCCTTGCCGATAACGGCGGCGGGGGTGGTCAGCGTGGTGACGAAGCCGATCTTCACGCTCTCTGCGTAGGCGGCTGTGGCGGTCAGGCTGGCCGCGAGGGCCGCCGTGAGTAGCTTGTTCATGTTGTTCCTCCCGTTGTGCGCCTCCGTTGAGCGGCGGTCGCAGTAAGATTTGTGCACTATACTGCCGTTTTAGGCAATATTATTCTCATTCCCTTGCAGCAGTGATTTGACAGCCTGCCGGTCGATTTTTCCAGTGCCCGTTTTCGGCAGGTCGGTCACGAAGTGGATGCGGCGCGGATACTTGTGGGGCATCAGCGTGGCTTTGACGTGATCCTGGAGCATCTTCACCGCGCCGTCGTCGCCCGGGCCGGACCGCAGGGAGACCAGTGCGGAGAGCGTGGTGCGGCGATCGGGTAGTTCATGGGCGAGCACGGCGCTCTCGTGCACCTCGGGGTGCTCGTTCAGCGCGCGTTCCACCTCGAGCGGCCAGACCCATTGGCCGGAGACCTTCACCAGATCGTCGGCGCGGCCCTGGAAGTAGTAGAAGCCCTCGCGTTCCTCGAAACGGTCGCCGGTGTTGATCCAGTCGCCCTGCATGGTCTCGGCGGTCTTATCCGGGCGGTTCCAGTAGAGCGGGGCGGAGCTGTGGCCGCGCACGAACATCACCCCGCCCTCACGCAGCTCGATCTCGTAGCCCGGCACGCGCTTGCCCGCCGCGCCATGGCGCATGTCGGTGGCGGTGTTGGAAAGGTAGACGTGCAGCATCTCGGTGCTGCCGAGTCCCTCGATGGGCGAAAGGCCGGTGAGGGACTTCCAGCGGGAGGCGACATCCTCGGAGAGGATCTCGGCGGCAGACATGCATTGGCGGAGGCTGGAGAGGTCGCGGCTCTCGACACCGGGCGCGTTGGTGAGCGCGGTGTAGAGCGTGGGCAGGCCGAAGAAGACAGTTGGTTTGTGGGCCTCGATCATGTCCAGCACGGCATCGGGCTTTGGCGCATCAGGCATCAGCAGGGTGCAGGCGCCGACCGCGAAGGGGAAGGTGAAGCTATTGCCGAAGCCATAGGCGAAATAGGCCTTGGGCACGGAAAAGCAGATGTCATCCGGGCGGAGCTTCAACAAATGGGCGGCGAAGCTTTGCTGGCTGTAGGCCATGTCGTGATGCAGGTGGACGATGCCTTTGGGGCGGCCGGTAGAGCCGGAGGAATACATCCAGAACGCCATGTCATCCGGGCCGGTGGGTGCGGGGTCGAGCGTGGTGGGCTGGCCGGAGATGTAGGCGGTATGGTCGGTGACGAGGCGCGTATCCGCGGGGAAGCGACTGGCGTAATGCGGCTCGGTTACGGCGAGGGGCGCGGCGCTGTCGGAGAGGTAATAGGCCAGCAGGTCGGGCGGGGTTTGCGTGTTGAGCAGCACCGGTACGAAACCCGCGCGAGTGGCGCCGAAGAAGGCGGCGGGGAAGCTGGGCGTGTCATCAAGGAAGAGCGCGATGCGGTCCCCGGGGGCGAGGCCCTGCGCGGTGAAGGCGTTGCCCCATTGCGCCGCCTGCGCGATGAGTTCGGCGTAGGTGAGGTTGCCTGCAAAGCCGGTGAGGGCGCGGGCGCCGGGGTTCCGGGCGAGGTTTTGCCAGAGGATCTCAGCGCAGTTCGGGTGGGCGGCTTTGTCAAAACCGATCTCCTGCGCGCCGGGCGGGTTTTGAACGGGGTCTTTTATGATGTCGGGCATTGCGCTGCCTCGTATTGGGCCATGAACTCTGGTGACAGCGCCCGCAGCTTCTCGGGCGGCACGCGGCCGGAGCGGGTGATGTAAGACATGGCGAAGTCGAGCGGGGGCTGCTCGATGTGAGTCGAGAAGGACTCGTACCACTGGGCGGAGGTGTTAGCCCCGGTGACGATCTTGCGGGCGATCGGGGGCCGGGTGGCTTGATAGCTGGTGAGGCCGTCCATGACGTTGGGCGCAGCCTTTATGGCGGCGATGAGGGCAATGGCATCCTCCATCGCGAGCCGGGTGCCGGAGCCGATGGAGAAATGCGCGGTGTGAACGGCATCGCCGATGAGGGCGGTGTTGGCGCTGGTCCAGGTCTCGCACCAGAGTTTGGGGAATTGCCGCCAGATGGAACGGTTGGTGAGCAGCGGCGCGCCTTCGAGCACCTCGGCGAAGAGGGTGGCGCAATAGGTGGCGCTTTCGGTCTCGTCCATCTCGGCCAGCCCGTGAGCGGCAAAGGCCTCCTCCTCCAGCTCGACGATGAAGGTGCTCATGTTGGGCGCGTAGCGGTAGTGGTGCGCGTTCAGCGCGCCCTTGGGGTGGCGGAGGAAGGTTTGGGTCAGCGTGTCGAAGGGGCGCGGCGTGCCGAACCATGCGAAGCGGTTGGACATATGGGTGAGGCTGGGCGCGTTGGCCTCGGTCCGTGTGCGGGAGTTGAGGCCGTCGGCACCGATGATGAGATCGGCCCGCAGACTGGAAGGGTCCACCTCAGCGCCGAAACGCAGGTCCACCCCAACCTCCTCGGCGCGGGCGGCGAGGATCGTCAGCAGCTCCAGCCGGCCGATGGCGGCAAAGCCGATGCCGTCGAGAGTGACGGGGCCGTCGGGGTGGTTGAGCACCATGTTCTGCCAGCGCTCCATGCGGGGCGTAATGAGCGCATGGGTCTCCGGCTCGTCGGCTTGCAGAAAGTCCAGCGCCTGGGTCGAGAAGACCACGCCGAAGCCCCATGTGACCCCACGCGCCGCGGCCTCATGCACGGTGACGCGGGCCGAGGGGAAGGCGCGGCGGGCGAGGATGGCCGAGAGCAAACCGCCGGGGCCGCCGCCAATGATGTCGATCGTTGAAAGCTCTGCCATTCCGCCCTCCCCTGCGGTTTGGTCTTGTGTCAGTGTGAGGCTAGGCGCTAATTCCATATTGCGCAACAGTTTTCACGGAGCGGAAATTTGAGCCTGTTCACCCTCGATGTCGACATCAGCTTCGGGCACTGCGACGCGGCAGGAATTGTCTATTATCCCAACTACTTCCGCTGGATGGACCGGTGCTTTCACAGCTTCCTCAAGGCGCGGCACGGTGGGCATGCGGCGCTTTGCCAGCGGCTCGGCGCACGCGGGCTAGGGCTGATCTCGGCCGATGCGCGATTCCGCTCGCCGGGGCTAGATGGAGAAGTGTTGCGGATGGAGATGATGCTCGGCGAATGGGGCCGGAAGAGCCTGCGGGTGGACTATCGCGGCACGGTCGAAGGCCGGCTGGTGATCGAGGGCGAGGAGGTGCGCGGCGTGTTTGTGGAGGCTGACGGGCGGATCAGGGCGGGCGATGTAGCGCCGCTGCGGGAGGTGATCGGTGGCTGAGGGCCTCTCTTCGCTCGACGCGGCGCTGGGGCTGCTGAAACTGCTCTCAGCGCAGGGCGGCCCGGTGGGGCTGAGCGAGATCGCGCGAGAGGCGGGCATGCCCGCGAGCAAGGCGCACCGCTACCTCGCCAGCTTCATGGCCGCCGGGCTGGTGAGTCAGGCGGGGCGATCGGGCAAGTATGACCTAGGGCCGGGCGCGGTGGCGCTCGGGGTCGCTGGAATGGCGCGGATGGAAATGGTGAACCGCACGGCGGATGCGCTGCCCGAACTGGTGGAGGCCACCGCGCTGACGGCGCTGCTGAGCGTCTGGGGCAACGCGGGGGCGACCGTGGTGCGCTGGGAGCGCGCGCCGCGCTTCGTGGTAACCACGCTGGGCCTCGGCACGGTGATGCCGCTCCTGAACTCGGCCAGCGGGCGGGCCTTTCTGGCATGGGCGCCGCAGGCGGTAATCGCCGGGCGGCTGGCGGAGGAACTGGCGCTGGAGCCGGGACGGGACGCAGCGGCTTTGGCGGGAGAGGTGCGGACAGCGGGCTATGCGCAGGTGAGCGGCGACCTGATCCCCGGCCTCGCGGCCATCTCGGCCCCGGTGCTGGACTGGCAGGGCGAGATCGGCGCAGCGGTGACGCTCTATGGCACGGACCCGGCGATTTGCGGCGCGGACCGTGCTGAAGTCGCGGCGTTGAAGGCGTTTTGCGCGGGGCTCTCGGCGGTGTAGCTCTTCGCTCCCTTCGGTCATCGCATGGGCGCGGCCAATCCTAGCCAGGGCGCCTGATGGCGACGCGCGGCGGGGGTTTTGCACCCCCGCACCCCCGCAGGATATTTGCAGGGCCAATGAGGAGCGGGTCGGAAAGCAGAAGGGCGCGAGGTTGCCCCCGCGCCCTTCTTCCGTGGTGGTAACTCTCGATCAGGCGTCGAAGCGGTCGGCGTCCATCACCTTCACCCATGCGGAGACGAAATCCTCGACGAAAGCGTGGGTCGCGTCGGACTGACCGTAGATTTCGGCAATCGCCCGCAGTTGGCTGTTGGAGCCGAAGACGAGGTCGACGCGGGATGCGTCATACTTTTTCTCGCCAGTTTTCCGGTCTTTGCCGACAAAGGCCTTTTCGTCGCCCGCGTCTTCCCACTTCGTGTCCATGCTGAGCAGGTTCACGAAGAAGTCGTTGGTGAGCTGGCCCTCGCGGTCGGTGAACACGCCCGCCTTACTGCCGCCGTGGTTTGCGCCCAGCACCCGCAGGCCGGCGACAAGCACGGTCATCTCGGGTGCGGTGAGGGTAAGCAGTTGCGCGCGGTCTACCAGCAGCTCCTCGGCGGAGACCGAGAAATCACCGCCCATGTAGTTGCGGAAGCCGTCTGCACGGGGCTCCAGCGGCTCGAAAGCCTCGGCGTCGGTCTGCTCGGCCGTGGCGTCCATCCGGCCCGGGGTGAAGGGCACCTCGATGGCCGAACCGGCGTCGGCGGCGGCCTTTTCGACGGCGGCGGAGCCACCGAGCACGATCAGGTCGGCGAGCGACACTTTCTTGGCGCCCTGCCCGTCGAACTCGGCCTTGATGCCTTCGAGCACGCCCAGGACGCGGGCCAGCTCGGCAGGCTCGTTCACCGCCCAGTCCTTCTGCGGCGCGAGCCGGATGCGGGCGCCGTTGGCGCCGCCGCGCAGGTCGGAGCCGCGGAAGGTGGAGGCGGAGGCCCAAGCGGTTTTGACGAGGTCAGACAAAGGCAGCGCGGCCAGCAGCTTTTCCTTCAGCGCCTTGATGTCAGCGGCATCCACCAACGGGTGATCGACGGCCGGGATCGGGTCTTGCCAGATCAGGTCTTCACTCGGCACTTCCGTCCCGAGGTAAAGCTCTTTCGGCCCCATGTCCCGGTGGGTCAGCTTGAACCACGCGCGGGCGAAGGCATCGGCAAACTCTTCGGGGTTCTCGTGGAAGCGCTTGGAGATCGGCCCGTAGATCGGGTCGAACCGCAGGGCGAGGTCGGTGGTGAGCATGGTCGGCGCGTGGGTTTCGCCCGCGCGGTGCGCGTCAGGCACGGCATGCTCGCCGCTCCAGTTCTTCGGGGTCCACTGGTTGGCGCCGGCGGGCGACTTGGTCAGCTCCCACTCGAAACCGAAGAGGTTGTCGAAATATCCGTTGGACCACTTGGTGGGCGTCGAGGTCCAGGTCACTTCGAGGCCCGAGGTGATGGTGTCGGCGCCCATGCCGGTGCCGTGGCTGGAGGTCCAGCCGAAGCCCTGCTCGGCCATGCCGGCCTGCTCCGGCTCGACACCCACGTTGGCGGCGTCAGCCGCGCCGTGGGTCTTGCCGAAGGTGTGGCCGCCAGCGATCAGCGCGACGGTCTCTTCGTCGTTCATTGCCATCCGGCCGAAGGTCTCACGGATGTCCTTGGCGGAGGCCAGCGGGTCGGGGTTACCGTCGGGGCCTTCGGGGTTCACGTAGATCAGGCCCATCTGCACGGCGGCAAGCGGGTTTTCCAGCTCGCGGTCGCCGGAGTAGCGGCTGTTGGGCGCATCCGACTGGGCGAGCCACTCATCTTCGGCACCCCAGTAGATATCTTCTTCCGGTTCGAACACATCGGCCCGGCCCCCGGCAAAGCCGAAGGTCTTGAAGCCCATCGACTCGAGCGCGACGTTGCCGGTGAGCACCATCAGATCGGCCCAGGAAATCGCGTTGCCGTATTTGGCCTTGATCGGCCAGAGCAGGCGGCGGGCCTTGTCGAGGTTGGCGTTGTCGGGCCAGCTGTTCAGCGGGGCAAAGCGCTGCGAGCCGGAGCGCGCGCCGCCACGGCCATCGGCGGTGCGGTAGGTGCCGGCGGAGTGCCATGCCATGCGGATGAAGAACGGGCCGTAGTGCCCGAAGTCGGCGGGCCACCACTCCTGGCTGTCGGTCATCAGGGCGTGCAGATCAGCCTTGAGCGCTTTCAGATCGAGGCCCTTGAAGGCCTCGGCGTAGTCGAACCCTTTCAGCGGCGAGGTGCCCGGAGCGTTCTGGTTGAGGATCTTCAGGTTGAGCTGGTTCGGCCACCAGTCCTTGTTGCTGCGCACCGCGTGGGTGTGCATCACCGGGCATTTGCTGATGTTTGAAAGTTCGGCTCCGTCCATCTGGCGCTCCTGTCGTTGGCTATGGCGAATGGGAGGGTCCGGCCCCGTGGCGGTGCCGGTGATTCCTCCCTGATGCTCAAACCGTAGCAGCGGCGCGCTATCAGGAAAAATTGGAAATGCGGATTGAAGCGATAAGCCGCCCTTATTCGGGCTGCCAATCCGCCCGGGTCATCGACACAAAGGTCTCCCCTGCCCCGCCCGACACATTGCGGTCGAGGATGTCGCGGATGCTGTGGGTATCATTGATCGCCTTCCACCCCGGCGCGGAGAATGTTGCCTCGTTGAACACGTGGCGCGACATGAGCGGGTTGGTGAGCGCCTGGCTGAAGGCGTCGAGCGCGACGAAGACCAGCACGAGGTTGGGCAGCGGGCTGTTGGGCACGCGGTCCTCGCAAAAGAGGCCTACGAAAAAGTCCACCTGCTCGGGGCTGCGGTAGAGCCGGGCCAGCTCGGCAGCGACCTCCGGGTCGGAGGAGATATCCTCGAACGTCCGGGGCGGCTCTTGTTTGAGATAGACGTTGTAATCCCAGAAACTGGCCAGCTCGCAGGCGCGGTCTTGCAGGATCGAGGCCTCCTCGACCTTCACCAAGGGCGCCGAGGTGTTGCGCGGCCCCAGTTCGGCAGCGGGGGTGGCGCAGATGTCGGCAAAGGCGGCCAAGAGCCCGCCCTTCAGCAGCGGCGCGTTGTTGCGCAGGGTCCGGGCGATGGGCACATCCTCGCCGCCCCAGCGGATGGTGTCGGGGATGAGCGCATGCCAGCGGTAGAGCAGGCTGAACTCGGTGGTGATCCAGTTGGGTTTGTTCCAGCTCGCTTCCCAGGCCACCGAGGGATCGGCCTTGAGGCGGAAGGGCAGCGGCGAGATGTGGTTAATGTAATCCTCCACCACCATCTTGATGAAGAGCACGATCATGGTGTTGCGCGCGGTCTCGAAGATGCGGGTATCGTCCCACGCCGGATTGGCCGCCTCGATCTCGCCTGCCAGCCGGTTGTGCTCGCGCAGGAAGAGGGTATTCAGCATGGCCACCTGCGGCACCGAGTTCACCCGGTCGCCGCCAACGGCAAAGAGCGTGGCCTGTTGCTCGGGTGGCAGATCCTCATGGCCGAGCGCTGGGTCGAGCGCGGCGAAGTCCGGGTCAATCGCGCCATCCTTGAACAGGAAGGGCGGATATTCCTCGCCGTCGTTCATCTGCGATTTCAGCCGCCCGCGCCGGCCCTCCTCGTCGGAGTTTTCGCGCAGCGCCATGGTCTGGCCGAAGGTGCGGCCGTAGAGCGTGCAGAGGTCGATCTCATGGTTCGAGGTGTTCCGGCGCAGGCGCAGCTCCGGGTCTTCGCCCTCGGGGATCAGCCCGTCGGTCTCGGTGCGCAGGAACCCATCGGTCAGATACTGCGCGAAGGCCGGGAAGAGGCAGGTGGACTTGGGGCAGAGCCGCTGCACGCCTGCGCGGCGCTGGAAAAGGGGCAGCAAGTCCGCCACCTCGGGCAGGCCGCTGCGGTGTTGTGGCGGCAGGTGCCGCCCGCTCCAGCGACGATCTGTCAGCCCGCGCCATGACACGTAGTTGCCCACGGTGCTCAGCGGGTGGGGCCGGTTGCGAGCGCGCTTGACGACGCGGTTGATCGCCCAACGGTTGGCGATCTTGGCGAGGAATGGGATCGCCTCGATGATCGAAAAGAGGGTGCTTTGAATCCGGTAACGCAGGCTGGGCATGGCGAGCTCTGAAATGACGGCGGTGAATGCCCTCACTATGGCGCTTTGCGCGCCTGTCGTCGCCGCCACGGCCCGTTTGGCCCATCTTTTTCACGCTTGATTTACGCAGGGGCAGGCAAATCGGGCGATTGGACCTCGATTTGAGGCCTTAGGCCGCTGCCGGCAGCGCCACGTCGAACTCCGCAGCTGAGGCGGCGAGGCGGGTGATGACCTCATCGGGCAGGCGCACCCGGCCCTTCGCCCCGGAGAGCGCCTGCTGCGCCCGGTCGCCCGGCATCCGCACCGGGCGGGCCGGGTCGGCGGGGCGGTTGGCACGGCAGAGATCGCCGAGATGGCTCACCTCGCGCAGGAACGCCGCGCGCCCGCCAAAGGCCTCGGGGTCGATCACCTGCAGGAACACGTTGCCACCCCAGCGGCTGACATCCTCGGCCCGGCCATGACCGGAGAGGCCCTGCGTCAGCATCTCGACCATCAGCGCCATTGCAAAGCCCTTGTGGCCGTGATCCGCCCCGCCGACCGGCATCAGCGTGCCTTTCGGGCTGGCGTTGACCACGGTGGGATCGGTCGTGGGGGTGCCCTCGGCGGAGAGCATCCACGGGTGGGCGAACTCGGCGCCGGTGTTGATGTATTCGCGGACCTTGGAGACCGTGGTGATCGAGGCGCAGGTGTCGATCAGCACCGGGTGGCCCTCGGTCGGATAGCCCACCGCCCAGGGGTTGGGCGTGAGCAGCGGCTCGGTGCCGCCGAAGGGCGCGACCCATTTGCCGGAGGGGTCCGAGGTGGCGATGTAGCAGACGAAGCCGCGCTCGGCGGCGATGCGCGTGAGGGTGGAGAGGCAACCGATGTGGTGGGCGCGGCGCATGGAGAGGGCGGCCATGCCGAACTCGGCGGCGCGGTCCATGCAGACCTCGAGCGCCTGCCCCATCAGCCAGTGGCCGGGGAGGTAGTTTCCATCCCAGACCATCGTGACCTTGCGGTCCTGCACCACCTCATGCATGCCCTCGGTGGTCATGGTGCCGCCGGTCAGCTCGGGCAGATAGTAGGGGATGAGCGAGACGCCGTGGGTGGTGACCCCCATCTCGTCGGTCTGCACCAGAAGCTCGGCCACCACGGCAGCCTTGTCATCCGGCAGCCCGGCCCGCGTGAGCAGGGCCACTGCGAAGGCGAGCAGATCGTCGCGCTGGTAGGCAGTCATCGGGTCAGTCCGCGGCGAAAGAGAGTTGCACCTTCACCGCGCCGGAGCGGTCCCCGGCTGTGTTGAAGGCCTCCACTGCCTGCTCCAGCGGGAAGGTGCCGGTGATGATCGGGGCCACGTTGGTCCGCCCGCTGCCGATGAGAGCCACCGCCTCGGCGAACTCCCCGGCAAAGCGCTGGGTGCCGTGATAGGCGATTTCTTTGCCGACCAGCATGTTCAGCGGGATCGGCACATCGCCCGACACGCCCACCTGCACCAGCCGCCCGCGCGGGCGCAGGCAGGTGATGGCGGTCTTGATCGCCGGGGCGGCGGCGGAGCACTCGAAGGCCACGTCGAAACTGCCCTTGTTCTCGGCGTAGGGCTCCAGCGCCTCGGCATCGGTTGCCACGTTGATGGTGCGGGTGGCGCCCATCTTCGCGGCCACGCCAAGGGTGAAATCCTGAAGGTCGGTCACCACCACCTCCGCCGCGCCTGCTTCAGCGGCAGCAGCGGCGCAGAGTGCGCCGATGGGGCCAGCGCCGGTGACCAGCACCCGCTTGCCCGCGAGGTCGCCCGCCTGGTTGCGGGCGTGGAGGCACACCGCCAGCGGCTCGGCGCAAGCGGCGGCGGCGAGGCTCACGCCATCGGCCACCTTCACGCATTGTGCGGCATCCACCACCATCCGGTCGCGGAAAAGGCCCTGCTCGTGCGGCATCCGCATGGCCGAGCCGTTGAACCGCATGGAGAGGCAATGTATCGGCAGATCCTGCTGGCAGAAGGTGCAGGTGCCGCAGGGGCGGCTGGGGTTGATCGCCACGCGGTCGCCCTCGGCCACGCCGGTCACGCCCGCGCCTACCGCCACAACGGTGCCGGAGGCTTCATGCCCAAGGATGATCGGCTCACGCACCCGGATCGGGCCAAAGCCGCCATCCTGGTAATAGTGCAGGTCAGACCCGCAGATGCCGCCTGCGGCCAGCGCCAGCAGCACTTCGCCGGGGCCGGGCTCGGCCACCTCGGCGGTTTCGATCCGGATGTCATTCTGGCCGTAGAGGCGGCAAACGCGGGCTTCCATGGGCGGGCTCCTAGGGGGTGAGGACCGAGGGCAGCCAGGTGGCGAGCGGCGGAATGTAGGTGACCGCCAGCAGCACGAGGATGTTGGTCAGAAGGAAGGGGAAGATCGCCACCACCACCGGCGCCAGCGGCAGCCGGGCGATGTTGGCGCAGACGAAGAGGCAAACGCCCACGGGCGGGGTGGTGAGGCCGATCATCAGGTTCAGCACCGCGACGGTGGCAAAGTGGATCGGGTCGATGCCGACGGCGTTGGAAAGCGCCAGAAGGGGCACGAAGAGGATGATCAGCGCGGCGATGGTCTCGAGGAACATGCCGACGAAGAGCAGCAGCAGGTTGATCAGCAGCAGCACGAGGAACTTGTTGTCGGTGACCGAGAGCACCGCGTCGGCGATGGCTTGGGGGATGCGCTCGGAGACGAGGATCCAGCCGAAGACATTTGCGAAGCCGACGAGCGCGAGAATGCCCGCGGCGGCCACCGCGCTGTCGACGACGATGCCGGGCACGCGCTTCAGCGGCAGTTCGCGGTAGATGAACGCGCCCACGAGAAAGGCATAGACCGAGGCGACCACGGCAGTTTCGGTCGGCGTGGCGAGGCCGGAGAGCAGGCCATAGATGATGAGAAATGTCATCGCCAGCGCCCAGATCGCGCCGCCAAAGCTGCGGGCGACTTCACCGAAGCCCTGCCACGGCTGGTGCGGGAAGTTCTTGCGGCGCGAGATGATGTAGCAGGTCACCATCATCGCCAGCCCCATCAGGATGCCGGGGATCGCGCCTGCAAGGAACATCTTGCCCACCGAAATGCCCGAGAGCGCGCCGACGATGATCATCGGCACAGAGGGCGGGATGATCGGGCCAACGGTGGAAGAGGCCGCGGTGACGGCGGCGGAGAAATCGGCCGGGTAGCCAGCCTTCTTCATGCCGGGGATCATCACGCCGCCGATGGAGGCCGCATCAGCCACGGCGGTGCCGGTGATGCCGCCGAAGAGCATGGAGGCCGCGATGTTGGTCAGGCCCAGCCCGCCGCGAATCCAGCCCACGAGCGCATTGGCGAAGCGGATGATCCGCTCGGTGATGCCGCCGCGGTTCATCAGGTTGCCCGCGAGGATGAAGCCCGGGATCGAGAGCAGCACGAACACGTCCATGCCCGCGTACATCTTTTGCGGCATGACCACGGGCGGGATGCCGGCGTAGGTCAGGTAGGCGAGCGACGACAGGCCGAGGGTGACGGCGACGGGAATGCCCAGCGCGAGGCCGAGCACGAATACGGTGAGGAGGATTGTCACGTCCATGTGGTCACTCCTCCTCTTCGGCGGGTTTGACGGGGGTGCCGTCTTCGGTGCCCGAGAGCATGGTGATGCAGCGGAGCACGGCGAAGAGGGCGAGGCCTGCGAGCAGGATGAAGACGGTGAGATGCGCCCATGTCATGCGGATGCCCAGCGCCGGGGCGGTCTGCATTTTGCCGATCGTCACGTATTTCCATGCATGGGGCAGAAGGTAGAGCGCAAGCCCTGCGGTGGCGGCGGCGGCCAGCAGGCGCAGGATCCACGGCAGCTTGCCGGGCAGCGACTCGCTGATCACGTCGACGTTCACCAGATCGCCGGTGCGCAGGCTGAGGCCCGCGCCGAAGGCCACGAGATAGAGCAGGGCAAAGCGGGTGAGTTCCTCTGTCCACACCGGCGATTGCCCGGTGGTGCGCCCCACGACCTGCACCAGCACGGTGACGATCAGCACCGCAAAGGCCACACCCGCGCCGACACGGGCAATCAGGGTGAGGAGGCGAACGAGGGTTTCGACAGGGCGCATGGCAGCGGTCTCCGGCAGGAAAGAAGGCGGCCGGCGCGGGGGAGAGCCACGCCGGCCGTGTGCCCGAAGGCGGGGTTACTCGGCGAAGAGCCCCTCGACAATCGGGCGGATCTCGTCGCTGACGTTGGACAGCACGGCATCCTTGGCCTTGGCGGCAAAGGCGGCGCCATCGACCTCGACGAAGGTCATGCCGTTTTCTTCGAGATAGGCGCGGTCATCGGCGACGCTCTGCTCGAAGAGGCCGCGCTCGTATTCCTGCGCTACGGCGGCAGCGGCCAGCACGGCCTCTTGGTCGGCCTCCGACAGCTTGGCCCAGGTGCTTTCGGCGATGGTCAGGTAGATCCACGAGCGCACGTGCTCGGTGAGGTTCACGTGGCTCTGCACTTCGTTGAAGCTCGCCGAACGGATCAGCGCCAGCGGGTTCTCCTGCGCTTCGATGGTGCCGTTCTGAAGCGAGGTGAACACCTCGGAGAAGGCCATCGGGCCGGGGGCGGCACCAAGGGCGGACCACACATCGATGAAGAGCGGCACGTTCGGCACGCGCATCTTCAGGCCCGCCAGATCATCGGGCGTGGTGATCGGGCGGTTCGAGGTGAGGTTGCGCGGGCCACGGGCAAAGTAGCCGATCGGGCGGATTTGCGCGTTGGCGATGATCTGGGCCTCGATCTGGTTGCCGATGTCACCCGAGGCGACCTCATCCATGTGCTCGATGGATTTGTAGGCATAAGGAACAGCCAGCAGGGCGGCCATCGGTGCCCAGTTCTGCAGGCTCTCGCCGGTGATCGTCATGTCGACGGTGCCGAGCTGCATGCCGTTGATCAGGTCGATCTCCTTGCCGAGGCTCTCGTTCGGGAAAACTTCCACGGCGATGCGGCCTTCGGTGCGGGCGGCGACTTCTTCGGCGAACTTCACCGAAGCGAGGTGCCAGGGGTTATCCTCGTTGGCGAGGTGGCCGAGCTTCAGGGTCATCTCCTGAGCGAAGGCGGGCACGGCGGCAAACGCGGCCACGGCGGCGGCGAGAACCGGCTTTTTCCAATTGAACGTCATTCGTCTTTTCCTCCTTGGATAGGTGCATTGACCGGCTCGGGAATCCCCCCCTCCGGCACGTCGAAAAACTCTGGCTTGGCCGCATGGATCTGCGGCAGGTCGATCAGAACCTCGCGCAGGTGCGTGCGCACGGCGGCGTTGGCCGCGCTGGTGTCGCCCTGCTCGATGGCATCCACGATGGCGCGGTGCTGGCCCACCAGCTTGACCACCGGAAAATGGCCGAGCGACAGAAAGCGCACTCGGTCCATTTGCGATTTCAGCCCCTCGATCAGCCGCCACGCGCCGCGCTTGTCGGCGGCGTCGGCCAGCGTGCGGTGAAACTGCTCGTCGAGCCCGATGAAGTCGGTCGGGGTGGAGGCGGCGACGGCCTCCTGCGCCTGCAGCTGCGCGCGCAGTTCGGCGATCAGGGCCGGGTCCGGGCGCTGTGCGAGGATCTTGGCGATATCGGCCTCGATGGCCTCTCGCAGGAAGCGCGCATTCAGAACGTCGGAATAGTTGATGCGGGTCACGATGGTGCCGCGCTGGGGCAGCACCGCGAGCAGCCCCTCGCCTGCGAGCCGGATGAAGGCCTCGCGCACGGGCTGGCGGCTGACGCTCCAGCTCTTGGCAATCTCGGTCTCGGAGATGCGGTCGCCGGGGGCGAGGCGGTTGCGGATGATGGCGTCACGCAGATGCGCATAGATCTGCGGCGTGATCGGCGATGCCGGATCCAGCGCAGCGGATGTAATGCGGTTTTCCGTCATGATTCGCTCTCCTCCCGGCATGGCTCTACCATACTTCCATACTTCCATACTAGCCAGGATCGCGCGGGTCTGGTAGCTTGCCGCCAACAGACGACTCGGGAGGCTCCTTTTCATGAAACAGACCTGGCGGTGGTTCGGCCCCCGTGACCTCGTATCCATCGACGACACGCTTCAGGCGGGCGTGCAGGGCATTGTCTCGGCGCTGCACCACGTGCCCACCGGGGCCGTGTGGACGCCCGAGGAAATCGCCCAACGCCAACGCGAGATCGGCACCATGAAGGATGGCGCGCCCTCCGGCCTCGGCTGGGACGTGGTCGAGAGCCTGCCGGTTTCGGAAGACATCAAGAAGCAGCAAGGCGACTGGCGCACGCACGTCGCCAACTACATCACCAGCCTCGAGCACCTCGCCGGGGCCGGGATCGAGGTGATCTGCTACAACTTCATGCCGGTGCTGGACTGGACCCGCACCGACCTTGCATGGCGGCTGCCCAACGGCGCCACCTGCATGCGCTTCGACCTCACCGATTTCGCCGCCTTCGACCTGCACATCCTCGCCCGCCCCGGCGCGGCGGAAGATTATGACGAGGCCCTGAGTGACGCTGCCGCGAAGCGGTTTGCCGAGATGTCCGAGGACCGCAAGGCGCAGCTCGCCAAGAACGTGGTGTTCGGTCTGCCCGGCGCGGCGGAGCACTTCTCGCTCGAAGACGTGCGCGACCACCTCGCCCAATATGCCGCGATGAGTGAGGACACCCTGCGCAAGCACCTGCACGACTTCCTCGCCGAAGTCATGCCCACCGCCGAGCGCCTCGGCCTGCGGATGTGCTGCCACCCCGACGATCCGCCCGTTCCACTGCTGGGCCTGCCCCGGATCATGTCGACCGAAGACCACTACCGGAAGCTGATGGAGGGCGTCGACAGCCCCGCCAACGGCATCACCCTCTGCTCCGGCTCGCTCGGTGCGCGGCCCGACAACGACCTGCCGGGCATGATGGAACGGCTGGGAGACCGGGTGCACTTCCTCCACCTGCGCAACGTGAAGCGTGAGACCGCCGATATCCGCGGCGACTTCCACGAGGCCGAGCACCTCGGCGGCGACACCGATATGGTGGCGCTGGTCGAGGCCGCGCTGAAGGAAGAGGCCAAGCGCAAGGCCGCCGGCCATGCCGACTGGTCCATCCCCTTCCGCCCCGATCACGGGCAGGACATTCTCGATGACCTCGGGCGCAGCGCCCAGCCGGGCTACCCCTCGATCGGGCGGCTGAAGGGGCTGGCCGAACTGCGTGGCATCATCGCCGCGCTAGAGCCGCGGACCGCGGCATGAGGCTGACATCGCTGGAGGGGCTGCCGAGCAGCGTCGCACGGCCCGGATACACCCCCGCCAATCATGGTGTGGGGATCGTTCACCTCGGCCTCGGGGCCTTTCACAAGGCGCATCAGGCCGCCGCAACCGATGCCGCGCTGGCGGCGGAGGGCGGCGACTGGCGCATCTGCGGCGTCAGCCTGCGCAGCCGCGATCCCGCCGCCCAGCTCGGCCCGCAAAACGGGCTCTTCACCCTGATCGAGCGCAGCGCCGAGGGTAGCAAAGCACGGGTGATCGGCTCTGTTGCGCAGGCCTTCTGCCTCGGGCCGGACCGCGCCGAGGTGCTGGCCGCACTCACCGCGCCCTCGACCCGGATCGTCAGCCTGACCGTCACCGAGAAGGGCTATGGCCTCAGCCGCGCCACCGGCGGCGTGGACGAGGCCCACCCGGCCATCTCCCATGACCTCGCCGCGCCAGAGGCTCCCATTGGCGTGGCCGGTCTGCTGGTCTGGGCGCTCAAGGTCCGTCGCGCGGCGGGCATCTCGCCCTTCACCGTGCTCTGCTGCGACAACCTTCCCGAGAACGGCCAGCTCCTGCGCAGCCTGCTGGTGGACTTCGCCCGCCGCACCGCGCCAGAGATGGTGGATTTCATTGCCACGGAAGTCGCCTTTCCCTCCACCATGGTCGACCGCATCACCCCCGCTGCCACGCCCGAAACGCTGGCTGCGGCAGAAGAGATGACCGGCCATCGCGACGAGGCGGCGGTGGAGACCGAGGCCTTCACCCAATGGGTGATCGAAGACAACTTTCCCACCGGACGGCCCGCATGGGAGGCGGCGGGCGTTATGTTCGTGGAGGATGTGCGCCCCTACGAGGAAATGAAGCTGCGGATGCTGAACGGGGCGCATTCGATGCTCGCCTACTCCGGCTTTCTGGCCGGTCATCGCCATGTGTCTGACGTGATGCAGGATGCCCCGCTCGCCGCGTTGGTGCGCCGCCACCTCGCAGCCGCCGCGGCCACCATGCCTGCCCTGCCCGGCGTCGATTTTGCCGCATACGCTGAAGCCCTCTGCGCCCGCTTCGCCAACCCGCACCTTAAGCACCAGACCTACCAGATCGCGATGGACGGCACCGAAAAGCTGCCGCAGCGCATCCTCGCGCCCTGCGTTGCAGCCATCTCCGCAGGCCAGCCGCTGGCCCCCTTCGCCTTCGCCCTCGCCGCCTGGATGCGCTACGCCTTCGGCCAGACCGGGGCTGGCGAGGCCTATGCGTTGCGAGACCCGCGTGAAGACGAATTGCGGGCAACGGTGAACGGCGTGGAAGGCTCCGAGGACATCGTCGCACGGCTCATGGCATTGCCCGGCCTCTTCCCTGCCCCGCTGGCAGAGAGCGCCGCGCTGCGGGAGGCCATCGCCAAAAAGCTGGAAACCATGCGGTCGCAGGGCATGGCCGCTGCGATCCGCACCGAAGCCTCCGCCTGAGCGTCAGGCGGCGTTCTGCGCCGCGACGGTCTGC
Organism: Vannielia sp. SX4; assembly: GCF_052828525.1. Next base: position 739,448 of record NZ_CM128247.1, on the reverse strand, counting down.
TCGAAGATATGCGCCAGCGCCGGGTCGATCCCGATGGAGAGTTCCGCACCCGGCTCCGGCGCGTCACTGCCCTGATGGACCATCAGCAGCACCTCGCCGTCCGCCAGCTCGACATGCAGCAGCGTGTCCGCCCCAGTGTATTCCGATGTCACCAGCCGCCCGCCAAGGATCGCCTGATCGGCGGGCACCAGTTGCAAGTGCTCGGGGCGCAGGCCCACCAGCGCGCCTTCCGGCACCGGGCGGCCCAGTGCGCCGAGCCTCTCCGCTACCGCACCACCGTCGACAAGGTTCATCTTGGGGCTGCCGATGAACTGCGCCACGAAGGTATTGGCCGGGCTCTCGTAAAGCTCACGCGGGGAGCCGACCTGCTCGACACGGCCATCACGCAGCACCACGATCCGGTCGGCCAGCGTCATCGCTTCGATCTGGTCGTGGGTCACGTAAACCATCGTGTTGCCCAGCCGCCGGTGCAGCGCCGCGATCTCCGCGCGCATGTGCACCCGCAACTCGGCATCGAGGTTCGAGAGCGGTTCATCGAACAGGAACACCTCGGGCGAGGCCACGATGGCGCGGCCGATGGCGACCCGCTGGCGCTGACCGCCGGAGAGTTCGCGGGGGTAACGGTCGAGCAGGGCATCGAGCTTGAGCACGGCGGCCGCCTCATCGACCTGCCGGGCAATGTCGGCTGCGGGCACTTTGCGCACCTTCAGGCCGAAGCCCATGTTCTGCCGCACGGTGAGGTGGGGGTAGAGCGCGTAGGACTGGAACACCATCGCAACGCCGCGCTTGGCGGCCTGCACGTCGTTCATCCGTTGCCCGCCGATCATGAGGTCGCCGCCCGACACATCCTCCAGCCCGGCGATCATCCGCAGCAGGGTGGACTTGCCGCAGCCCGAGGGGCCGACGAAAACAACGAACTCGCCCTCCTCCACATCGAGGCTGACGCCGCGGATCACGTCGGTCTTGCCGAAGGACTTGGTGAGGTTTCTGAGGGTGAGACTGCTCATGGTTCAGGCCTTTCGGGTGGCGGCGGGCATCAGCCCTTCACGCCGGACATTGCGAAGCTTTCAATGATCTGCCGCTGGGCGATCAGGTAGACGATCAGGATCGGCACCACCGCCAGCGAGGTCGCCGCGAGTTGCAGGTGCCAGAGCGGCGCGCCGTAGGGATCGGTGAAGTTGGAGAGCGCCAGCGGCAGGGTGAAGTTGGAGAGGCTGGAGACGAAGACCAGCGGCTCGAGGAAGAGGTTCCACGAGAACAGGAAGGTGATGATGGCGACAGCGGCGAGCGCGGGCCGCGACATCGGCAGGGCGATCTTCCACCAGATGCCGAGCCGCGAGAGGCCATCCATCTTGCCCGCCTCCTCCAACTCCTTGGGGAGCGAGACGAAGTATTGCCGCATCAGGAAGGTCGCCATCACCCCGTGCGGGCCGAAGACCGGCAGGAGGATGAGCGGCACATGGGTGTCCATCACGCCCAGCCACTTCATCAAAAAGAAGTTGGGCAGGATCGTCACCTCCTCAGGCACCATCAGGGCCGAGACGAGAAAGAGCATCAGCAGCCCGGCTCCGGAAAAGCGCATCCGGGCCAGCGCGTAGCCCGCGAGGGACGACAGGATCAGGGTGATGCCGGTGACCGCGCAGGCGATGTAGATAGAGTTGAAGTACTGCCGCGCGAAGGGCTGGTAGGTGAAGACCTCGATGTAATTGCCCCAGCGCCACGTGTCGGGAAGCAGACTGAGCTGCCCGAAGATCTCGGTGGCCGATTTGAAGCCCGAGGAGATCATCCACAGGAACGGGAAGACGAAGGGCACCGCCACCACCGAGAGCGAGAGCGCCCAGCAGATGCGGGTGACGGTGCGGGTCTGGCTGCGGGTGAGGGCCATCAGGAGGAGCCTTTCTGCCGCAGCAGCAGCTGCACGATGGTGAGCGCCAGCACGATGACGAACATGATGATCGCCAGTGCCGCGGCATAGCCGATGTTGAAGAACTCGAAAGCCTGCTCGTAGATGTAATAGGCCAGCACCAGCGTGCCGTTCTCGGGGCCGCCGCCTGTCATCAGGTAGATGTGGTCGAAGACCTTGAACGAGCCGATGGTGGTGATGACCATGATGATCAGCGTGGTCGGGGCCAGCAGGGGCCATGTGACCATGCGGAAGATCTGCCAGCCGTTCGCGCCCTCGAGCCTTGCGGCCTCTTCATAGTCGCGCGGCACGGCCTGAAGGGCGGCGATGTAGAGGATCATGTTCAGCCCGACCATCTTGATAACGCGCGTGACGATGACCGCGAACATTGCCCAGTTGGGTTCGCGCAGCCAGTTGGGTCCGTCGATGCCGATGCCTGCCAGCATCTGGTTGACCGCCCCCGCCTCGCCTTGGAGCAGGAATTTCCAGACGATGGCCCAGGCCACGGCAGACGTGATGACGGGCGCAAAGAAGACGGTGCGGAAGAACACAACGCCCTTGCCCGGACGGCAGAGCGCAACGGCGAGGCCGAGGGCCAGCGCCATGTTCAGCGGCACGAGACCTGCGGCAAAGATCACCGAGTTGCGGATCACATGCCAGAAATCGGGGTTGTCGCGCAGGGCGTCAGTGTAGTTGGCAAGGCCAACGTAGGTGCTCTTCTGGCTCAGCAGGTTCCACTCGGTGAGCGAGTAGAACACCACGGCGATGAGCGGGCCGAGGAAGAAGATCAGAAAGCCGATGAGGGTGGGGCTGACAAAGAGCCAGCCCTCGATCGCCTCGCGCCTGCGAAGGGTGAGCCACGGCGCGCGGGGTTTGCGCGCCGTGGTCTCGGTGGTGTCGGTCACGGCCATCTAGCGGACGCTCACAGATCGCCCTGGATGGCGTCGCAGACGGCATCGAGAGAGGCCTGCACATCGGCATCGGCACGCCAGAGCGCATCGAACTTGGGCTTCAGCGCCGCGCCGATCTGGGGCGAGTTCTGGTGGCTAGGCAGCACGTTACCCTCGTTGATTGCCGCCGAGACGCCCGCCATCTGCTCGGCCGGGATCAGGCTGTTGGCCTCGGTGAAGGTGGCGCTCTCCAGCACCGATTTGCGTGCAGGCGGGAAGAACTGCGCCATGACGCCCACGTTCTCGGCGCTGGTCATATGGGCGATGAACTCCTTCGCCAGCTCGGGCTGGTCACTCTCGGAGAACACCACGAGACCGGCCTGCCCGATGATCGGCGAGGCGCCCGCCGGGCCGGTGGGCAGAGGCGCGATGCCCCAGTTGAAGCCCGCTTCGGCCATCCGCGAGGCACGGCTGATCTGGTTGATCGTCATCGCCGAGCCGCCGGAGAAGTAGTCTCCCTGTTCGCCCGGCGGAACGATGGAGCCATCCTCGAAGATCATTTCGTGAAGTTGGGTGATCGCGGCGACGGCCTCGGGCTTTTTGAAGCCGCATTCGCCGTCTTGCCAGGCGTATCCGCCATAAGCGCGGATCGGCGGCATGATCGCGTGCATGATCCGGGTGTCGTAGCCCTGCCCGTCCTTGAACTCGAAGCCATAGGCATCGCCCGAGTCCTTCAGCGCCTTGGCCACTTCGCGGAACTTGTCCATGTCCCACTCGCCCTTGGCTGCGAGCGCCAGCGGGTCTTCGAGGCCTGCGGCGTCGAACATGTCCTTGTTGTAGTAGATCATGAAGGGCGAGGTGGAGAAGGGCACGCCGTAGATCGCGTCGCCGTCCTTCCAGAGGCCCATCGCAGGCTCGGAGAAGTCGGCGAGGTCGTAGCCCTCGGCGCCCTCGAGCGCGGGCGTCAGCTCCTGCACCGCACCGGCGGCGACGAAGGCGGGCATGCTGTCTTCGAACATCCAGCCAAGGTCGGGCGGGTTGCCGCCTGCGAGCTGGAAGGTGAGCTTTTGAATGTAATCGCCCGCCGGGATCGTCTCGAAGTTGACGGTCACATCCGGGTGGCTCTCCTTGAAGCTCTCGGCAATGCCGTTGAGCATGGCGAGGTGGGCGTCATTGCCCGTCCAGACCGTGAAGCGCAGCTCCTGCGCCGCGAGCGGGGTGGCCAGTATCAGCGCGAGCGCCGTGGCCGGCAGGCTCTTTGTAAGTGTCATGTTTTCCTCCCTTGAGATGTTTATCTTCAGGTCTTCTCGGGCAGCGCGTGCATCGCGTCGCCGATCCTCCATCCGCCATCGACGGGGATGTCGGCCCCGGTGATGTAGCTGCCCCCCTCGGAGCAGAGCATGAGCACCGGGGCGGTGATGTCTTCGGGCGTGCCGGGGCGTCCGGCGGGGATTTTGGCGGTGACGGCGGCCACGAAGGCCGGGTCGTCGTAGCGCGCGGCCATACGCTCGGTGCGGATTGCGCCGGGCGATACCGCGTTGAGCGTGACCCCCTGCGCCGCCACCTCGCGGGCGATGGCCCGGATGGTGGTGAGCTGGGCCGACTTCATCGCGGCATAGGCCAGCGTTTCGGCACGCGGCCGGGCCTGCATGATCGAGCCGAGGCAGATGACACGGCCCCAGCCCCGCGCCGCCATGCCGGGCACGAGGCCCTGCAGCAGCGCGATGAGTGACAGGAAGTTGGCTTGCACATGGGCCTGGACCTGTTCTGCGGGCAGGCTCTCCCACGCGCCGCGCCGCTCGATGGCGGCATTGGCGATCAGGATATCGACCTGTTGGCCCTTCAACTGGGCCAGCAGATTGCCCGTCGCCTCCGGCGCGGTGAAATCTCCATCTACAACCCGCGCGTCACGGCCCATCGAACGTGTTTCCCGCGCACCCGCCTCAGCCTCCTCCGGCTGGCCGTGGTGATGCAGGATCACATCCGCCCCCTGCCCCGCCAGCGCCAGCGCAATCGCCCGGCCAATGCCGGAGCTTGCGCCGGTGACCAGCGCGGTTCTGCCGGTGAGCGAGCGCTCTGTCACGCGCTCGGGCCTTCGCCACTAGGCTCGCCCGCCACTTCAAGCGAAGCGAGATCGGCAGCCTCGTAATGCGCGTCGATGCTGGCCCGCGCGGCTTCCACATCGCCCGAGCGGATCGCCTCCAGCACCGCTTCGTGGCGGGCAATGGTGCGCTCCCAATCGGCCTTGCTGCGGTTGGACCGGCGCGAGAAAAGCTCCGACACTTCGCGCTGGATCGAGCCGAGGCCCTCCATCTGCACCTTGATCATGCTGTTGCCAGTCGCGGCTGCCATGCCGAGGTGAAAGGCGATGTCGCACTCGGTGAACCCGCCGGGCTGAAGGATGGTCTCGCGCATCTGGCGGGTGGCCTCCTCCATCTGGGCAATACCCTCCGGTGCCCGCCGCTCGGCGGCGAGCTGGGCGATGCCGGTTTCGACCACGCGGCGCATCTCGTTGGCCTCGCGCAGCCGCTTGAGGCTGGAGCGCACGGCATAGCCATAGAACCGGTCGAGTGGCTCACCGTTCAGCGCCTTGGCGCGGGCGACCTTGCCCTGCTGGGTGTGGATCAGCCCCACGCCCGCCAGTTGGCGCAGCGCCTCGCGGGCGATGGGCTTGGAGATGCCGAACTCCTTGGCGATCTCACCCTCCGAAGGCAACGCCTCGCCCGGCGCGATCCGGCCCTCCAGCAGCGCCCCGGCGATGGATTGCGAGACCGCATCCGCCAGCCGTCCGGTCGGCGGGGTGGCTTCAAACAGGGCGTCGGTCTTTCGCTTGTCGATCATCTCGGCCTCTCGCTGTTGGGGCTGACGTTAGGCGAGGCCTCTCAACTTAGCAACTAGGTTTTTTAGTTGTTATGTTTTTTAAATCTGCTACCCCTTGCCCGACACCGAATGTGACGGAGGAGCACAGCGCATGACGGGCGAGGGAGATCACAAGATCTCGGAAATAAAGGTTTTTCCGCTGGTTCAGCGGCTGCCGCAGCCCACGCGCACCTCTTGGGGCACCTACGACTCGGTCTCGATCCTGCTGGTCGAGGTGCGCACCGCATCGGGCCTGTCCGGCGTGGGCGAGGCGCTGGCGCGATTCGCCCCGCAGGGCTATGCCGAGCTGATCGAGAGCGCCCTAACCCCCCGCCTGATCGGGCAGGACGCCACCGCCATCTCCGCCCGCTGGGCCGACATGCGCCGCGCCCTCTCGGGCCGCGCGGGCGGCATGCTGATCGAGGCGATCTCGGCGGTGGACATCGCGCTCTGGGATATTCTGGGCAAGGCCGCGAACATGCCGGTCTGGCAGTTGCTGGGCGGCGTCGGGCGCAGCCATGTGCCAGTTTATGGCGCGTCGGTCCGCTGGGGCGATGACGCCCAGGCCGATGCGGATGTAGATGCCATGCTGGCCCGCGGCCTCACCGACATGAAGGTCAAGATTGGCGGGCCGGTAGAGAAGGCCTGCGCCCGCATCGCGCGGGTCCGTGCCCGCGCCGGAGACGCCATCACCCTCACCGCTGATTCCAACTGGGCCTACACGCTGGACGAGGCCGAGGTGGTCGCCCGCGCACTCGAGGCCCACAATTACGCGTGGTTCGAAGAGCCGCTGCGCCCCGAGGATGAGGCGGGCTATCGCAGCCTCCACCGCCGCAGCCGCGTGCCGCTTGCGGCGGGCGAAAGCAACTTCACCCTCGATCAGGCCATGCCGCTCATTCGCGACCGGGTGCTTTCGGTCCTCCAGCCGAATGTCACCCGGTCAGGGGGCATCACCGAGTCCCGCCGCATGGCCGAACTCGCCGCGATGCACGATATAGCCTACGCGCCCCATGTCGGCATGTCTGGCATCATATGCGAGGTGGCGAGCCTGCACCTCGGCGCGGCCATGCCCAACACCCGCACGATGGAATGCGCCGCAAACCCCAACCTCTTCCGCGACGGGCTGGCAGATATCGCCCCAGCCCATGCCCGCATCGAGAACGGCAGCGTCGCCGTGCCAACCGGGCCGGGGCTGGGCCTCACCCTCGACTGGGACGCGGTCAAGGAGCTTGCAGCATGAGCGGCGCAATCATCACCGATGTCATCGCCCATCCGCTGACCCAGCAGATGCGGCGTCCCACCGTCACCTCTTGGGGCACCTACAGCGAGGTCTCGATGGTGCTGGTGGAGGTCCGCACCGATGCGGGTGTGACCGGCGTGGGCGAGACGCTCGCGCGCTTTGCCCCCAAAGCCTACGCCGAGGTGATCGAGACACTGCTCAAGCCTCGGATCGTCGGCCAGCCCGTCGCCAACATCTCCGCCCATTGGCAGCAGATGCGCCGCGCCCTCTCGGGCCGAGCGGGCGGCATGCTGATCGAGGCCATCGCGGGCGTGGACATCGCGCTCTGGGACATCATGGGCAAGCTGGCAGGCCTGCCGCTGGCTACCCTTCTCGGCGGCGAGAACCGCAGCGAGATTGACGTCTATGCGGCGGCGGTGAACTGGGGCGACGACGCGCTAGCAGATGCCGAGCTGGAGCGGTTCATCGCGCGGGGCTTTCCCCGGATCAAAGTCAAGATGGCCCGCCCGGTGAAGGAGGCCTGCGCCCGGATCGAGAGGATGCGCAAGCGGGCGGGCGACGACATCGCGCTCTGTGTCGATGCCAACTGGGCCTACGGGCTCGACGAGGCCATCGAGGTCGGCCGCGCGCTGGCCGCCAACGGCTACTTCTGGTTCGAAGAGCCGCTGCGCCCCGAGGACGAGCAGGGCTACGAGCAACTCCGCGCCCGCTGCGACGTGCCGCTGGCCGCCGGGGAGAGCAATTTCACCGTCGATCAGGCGATGCGCCTCGTGAGCAACCGCACCCTTTCGATCCTGCAACCCGATGTGGCCCGCGCCGGCGGCGTGACCGAAACCCGCCGCATGGCCCTGCTCGCCGCCGCGCATGACGTGGGCTACGCGCCGCACATCGGCATGTCGGGCATCGTCTGCGAGACGGCAAGCGTGCACCTCTCGGCGGCGATGCCAAACTTCCGGGTGATGGAATGCGAGGGCGACGAGAGCCCCTTCAAGGTGGATATCGCCGATCTTAAGCCCGGCTGCCTGCGCCAGAAGAACGGCACGCTCGACGTGCCGCGCGGCCCGGGCCTCGGCCTCGAGATCGACTGGGACGCAGTGGCGCACCTGCGCAGCAAGTGAAAGTGACGCCCCCTCCGGGGCAAGGAAGGACGCGATGCAATGACAGATCAGACCGAGGCGATACGGCAGGGGATGCTGCTGGCCGACCCGCAGCTCAGCCGGTTCGACCCGATGCGACGGATCATCTGCCACGACGATTTCAGCCGCGGGCACTGCGGCTGGTCGCAGCTGGTGGGCAACTACGAGGGCAGCCTCGACACCATGCTGCCCGGCTACGCGCAGCACACCAGTGCCATGCTCTCCACGCTGGCCCATTGGGATGCCGGCTCCCATGGAGGATACGACAGCTCCTATGCCCTGAAAATCGCCACCCGGCCCCGCCCCGGCGCGCAGAACGTGGCGATCAAGCGGCTGACGATGCGCCACCGTGGGCCGATCCGCTTCGAGGCCTATGTGACCTACAAGCCCGAGGCCACCGAGCTGCGTTTGGGCGACAATGACGTGCGCTCATGGGGCTTTCTGTTCGACCTTCAGGGCGGGGACCAGGTGGCAAAGAGCCGGGTCATGCCGCACCTGCGGTTCTTGAACGCCGATCAGGGCGAGACCCTGCGCAAGTGGCAGTACAAGCCGGGGCAGACCCGGTTCACTGACATCGGCAGCGAGAAGAAGACCGCGAGCCACTACCACCTCTCGCCCGATGGCTGGCAGGACCTGCCCGGCGGCGACCAGTTGATGTGCTACAACGAGATCGCCACCAAAGTGAACTGGCACTACATGTGCTTCGATTTCGACCTGGGTTCGATGCGCCCGTTGGCCTTCCGGCTGAACGACCGGGAGTTCGACGTGTCGGCCTTCGAGTCCATTGAGATCCCCGCCATGCCCAACCTCTGGAACATGCTCAACTTCGCCTTCTTCGTGGAGACGGACGCCGCCAAGCGGGCGTTCCTCTACATCGACTCCGTCTGCATTTCGGGAGATTTCTGATGCTGCCCGAGAACATCACCGCCATCCTCGCCCGCAACGAGCGCTGGGAGGAGGCCGCCGCGACAGAGCCGTTCGAGGCCGGATGGGCCCGCGAGGCCATGCTCTTTGTTCGCTCGCTGAAGGCCCCCGAGGCCGCGCAGCCTGTGTTGCGGGTGCAGATCTCGCCCGACGGGATGCACTGGCTGGACGAGGGCGCAACGGTCGAGGTGCCTGCCGAGGGCGAGGTGGCGGCGGTGCGTCTCACGCACTTCGGCAACTGGCTGCGGCTGGCGGGTGAGTTTGACGCGGGCAGCGCGGCGACCCTGCTCGTGACCCTCCACCTCAAGGCGTGAGCCGCCGCCCCGAGATCCGCGTGCTGGAGGGCACCCGCTGCGAGGTGGGGGAAGGCATCCTCTGGTGCCCGCGCCGCAATGTGCTGTTCTGGGTGGACATCAAGGGCCGCGCTCTTTTGCGGCTTGATCCATTGACTGAAGCCCTAACCCGCTGGCCCCTGCCCGATCAGCCCGGGTGCATTGCCTTGACCGCCACAGACGCGCTCGTCGTGGCTATGCCAGAGGGCCTGCACCTCTTCGACCCGGTCGCTGGCGCCCTCGCGCCCCACGCGCTGCTGACACCCGAGGCTGCTGCCGGCCACCGCGCCAACGACGGGGCCACCTCGCGCGGCGGGCGGCTTCACTACGGCACAATGACCCTGGGCGACCGTTCGGTCGCCTCCGGCGCGCTCTATCACTGGAGCGGTGAGGCCGGCGCGGGCCAGCTTGCTCGTCACTTCGGCGGGCTGCACATCGTCAACGGGCTGGCCTTCAGCCCCGACGACCGCACCGCCTACGTGGCCGACAGCTATGAGAGCCTGCGGCGGATCTGGCAGTTCGATCACGAGCCGGAAACCGGCGCCTTCACCAACCGCAGCCTGTTCTTCGACACCGCCGGGCGCGCGGGCAGGCCGGATGGCGCCTGCGTCGACGCGGATGGCTGCTACTGGATGGCGGGCGTGGGCGGCGGCGAGCTGTTGCGGATTACCCCGGCGGGGCAGGTGGACCTGTGTATCGAGCTGCCGGTGACATGGCCGACCAAACCGTGCTTCGGCGGGCCGGACCTGCGCACGCTCTACCTCACCAGCCTCGACCCCTCATCTTCAGAGAGCGGGCCGGATGGTGCGGTGCTGGCCATCGAGACAGGCCATCAGGGCCTGCCCGAGCCGGTCTGCATTCTGAACGGCTGAGGCGCGGCCTCAGGCGCTCGTCATCTCCCAACCCCGAATCAGCACAGCCGCCCGCTCGGGCCGGGCGGATTGCAACGTGCCCACGATCAACCGCCGCCCGAGCCATGCCCACGGCCCCTCCGGCGCGCGCACCTCGATCCTCGAAAGCGCGTAGCGCGGGCCGGGCAGGCTCTCGTCGATTATGACCCGGTTGCGGATGGTCAGCAGCGTGCCATCGGCCACCTCCATCTCGTAAAGCGCATCCAGCTCCTTGGAGCCATCGGCCCGCACCAGCTGCCGGTCGGCCCCACCCGGCAGAACCGTTCCATAAAACCCTTCCAGCCCCGGCCCGCCGCGAAACTCGCCGCCGGTGATCGGCACGATCCGGCGCTCGCCCGTCGGCCCCTGCCCGAGGCTGCGCATCTCCTCCACATCCACCAGCGCCTCCCACAGCAGGCGGTGGCCAAGGCGTTGCGGGGCGATGGTATCAAACTGGCTCACGGGGCTGTCTCCTCTGCCTGCGGTGCCGCGCATTGTGCCAGCGCCTCGAAGAAGCGCCGCACCGCGCGGCCCGTGCGGTCTGGCCGCCAGTGATAGCCAATCGGCGGCAGATGCAAGCCCAGCCCGGCGTCGAGCTCTTTCAACAGCCCGATCGAGAGCCACGGCATCACCACGCTGCGCGGAACCAGCGAAAGCAGTTCGCCGGTCTTCAGCATCGACCAGCTCAGCACCGGGATGCGCGAGGTCACATGCACCAGCTTCAACTCGTCCCAGCCGTGGCGCTCGCGCAGCATGTCGAACTGGTCACGGGCAAGCGACACGGCGGTGTGCTGCACCCACGTCGCGTGGGAGAGCGCCTCGATGCTGACCTTTCCGGCCTGCTGCGCCAGAGGGTGCGAGGTGCCTGCGGCCACGATAAGCTCGTCGGGCACCAGCGCCTCGAACGCCCAGCCATCGGGCAGCACCTCACGCTCGCGGCAGCAGACCACGTCGAACTCGTCACCCGAAAAGGCATTGTCGAGCGCCTGCCCAATCACCGTCTGGACCTGGGTGAAAATGTTGGGATGCGCGGCCCCGAAGGCCGGCAGGGCGGCATCGAGCAGGGCGCCGGTGGCGGCGGCAGAAGAGCCGACCCGCACCATCCCGCCCTCTCGCCGGTGATGCGAGGCGATGCGCTCCGCCCCCTCCTCCGTCGCCGCCACGATCCGGCTGGCGATGGGCAGCAGATCGAGCGCCGCCGGGGTCGGGTCCACCCCCTTTGAGTGGCGCAGGAAGAGGCGGGTATCGAGCAGCTTTTCCAACTCGGCAACAAGCTGGCTCATCGCGGGTTGGGTGATGCCCAGCGCCTGCGCCGCACGGCCCATGCCGCGCAGCTCGCAGAGGGTCATCAACGCCCGCATGTGGCGGATCTTGGCGCGGGTGGTGAGGCGGTTCAGCAGGACGGCAGCGGTCAGAGACATGGCATAAGGATCACTTATGAGTTGCCCTCAAAAGGAATTACAAACCTATGACCAAAGTCAATAGCGTGGCCAGCGAGGAGATATTTGGGAGGATTCTCTATGCACCGCGAAACTCACAGCCGCATTGCACGCCGGCCCCTGATGGCCGCGCTTGGCGCAACCGCTCTGGCATTCGGCTTCGGGCTGGATCCGGCCACCGCAGAGGCGCAGGACTGGCCCTCGGGCGCCGTGCAACTGCTGGTACCTGCCAAGGCGGGTGGCGGCACCGATGCGGGCGCGCGGATCATCTCGGCGCAGCTTCAGGAGCAGATCGGCGAGGGCGTTGTCGTGGTCAACAGCCCCGGTGGCGGCGGCGCCGTGGCCGCCGAGCAGGTGCGCACCGCCGATCCTGACGGGCAGACCCTGCTCTACTACCACACCGGCTTCCTTTCGACCTATCACACCGGCGGCTACGACCACTCCCCGGTGGAAGAGTTCACCACCATCGCCACCTTCCCGGTCGGCGGCAGCTTTGCCCTCGCGGTGGATGCCGACAGCCCCTACCAGAGTGTCGACGAGCTGATCGCCGCCACCAAGGAAACCCCCGACAAGGTGACGCTGGGCGTGCAGTTCCGCTCCGGGTCGCACTTCATGGCCGGGCTGCTGAGCAAGGCCAGTGACGCGCAGTTCCGCATGGTCGAAGCCGGGTCGGACGCCGACAAGCTGGTGCAGCTTCAGGGCGGCCAGATCGACGCCGCCTTCGTGAACACGCCGGGCACCCTGCAATATGTCGAGAACGGCGATCTCCGCATCCTCGCCACCATAGCCGGCAACGCCGAGCGTGACCCGGGCGCGCCGGATTTCCCCTCGCTGCATGAGTTGGGCTATGAAGAGGCCGTCTACGGGCTCGATTTCATCGTGCTCGGCCCGGTGGGCATGGATGCCGGCTTGGTCGAGCAGATCAACGGGGCCTTCGCCGCCGTGCTCGGCAATGCCGATGTGACCGAAAAGCTCGCCCAGATGCGGATGCCGATCAGCCCGATGGGCGTGGCCGAAAGCCAGGCGCGCATCGCCTCCTCTAGCGACGCGGTGAAGGCGACTGCCGAGATGCTCGGCCTCACCAACTGAGCCCCAATCGCGCCGGGCGGCTCCCTGCCCGGCGCCCCTCTTTCCCACCTTCAAACAACAGGCCATTCGCGCATGTCCAGTAAAGCTCTGCCCCAAATCCCGAGCGACCCCTTTGAATGCCTCTGCCAAGGATGCGAGCGCCCGTGGGAGGTGGATGTGGACCCCTTCGAGGTGGCCGAGCGCACCTGGTATGTGGGCAATGGCTGGGTCGGCGCCTACCTGCTCGATACCGGCGCGGGGCTGGTACTGATCGACACCACGATGCAGCCGCAGGTCTACCTGCTGTTCGAGGCGATCCGGAAGCTGGGGCTGGACCCGGCAGACATCGAACTGATCCTCATCAGCCACATGCATTACGACCACATCGGCGGTGTCCGCGCCTTGGTGGAGGCGACCGGCGCGCGGGTGATGATGAGCCGCGAGGACTGGGACTTCATGCAGGAGCGCCCCGACCAGATCTTTGCCAGCGGCTACCCCTGCGGCAGCTTCACGCCCGATGCCTTCTTCTCCGATGACACGCCCGTCGAGCTGGGCGACCGTAGGGTCCGCACCGTGCTGACGCCGGGCCACACGCCGGGAACCACCTCGTTCTTCTTCGAGGCGGGCGGGCTGCTCTGCGGCATGCACGGCGGCGTTGGCCTGAACACGCTGGGCGATGCCTTTCTGGCCGAGAGCGGCCTGCCAGTGAGCGCCCGTGACGATTACCTTGCCTCCATGCTGAAGGTCCGCGCCATTCCGGTGCAGGTTACCCTCGGCTCGCATCCCGCGCAGGTGGGCATGCTGGAAAAGGTCGAGGCCATCCGGCCCGGCCACAACCCGTTTCACGACCCGGCGATCTGGCACGGGCTGATCGACGGGCGCATCGCGCAGGTCCGCACCCTGATGGGAGAGGCGGCATGAGCTACTCGTTCGACATGACCCCCGAGGCGCAACTGGCGCTGGCCGAAGAGCTGCGCGGCGGCACCCTTCTGCCCCCCACCATCACCCCCGAGATGGAGGCTGACCTCGCCGCCGTCACGGTCGAGGAAATCGCCGTGCCCACCCGCGTTGGCCCCTCGCGGGTGATGAAGGTCACCGCCGCCGAGGGCACCGCCCCGCGCCCCTGTTTCATCAACTTTCACGGCGGCGGCTTCGTGCGGCCCTATCACCGGCGCGACACGATCTTCTGCGCCCAGCTGGCCCGCGCTACCGGGGCGCTGGTGCTGGATGTCGACTACCGCCTCGCCCCCGAACACCCCTTCCCCACCGGGCTGCACGAATGCCATGACGTGGTGGCCTGGGCCTTCGAGAATGCCGACACGCTCCGGATCGACGCAAACCGCATCGCCATCGGCGGCCACTCGGCGGGCGGCAACTTCACCGCCTCGATCTGCCAAATGGTGGCCGAGAGCGGCGCTTTCCGCCCCTGCGGGCAAGTGCTGGATTACCCGTTTCTCGATGCCGCCACTCCGCCCGAAGACAAGGTGGACCCGCGCTCGATCATGCCTGCCGAACGGATGCACGCCTTCAACGTGCTCTACTGCCAGCAGCCCGAGAACATGGCAAACCCGCTGATCTCACCGGTGCTGGCCGCACCGGAGCATCTACAAGGTCAGCCGCCTGCGCTGATGCTGGTGGCCGGGCTCGACCCGCTGCGCCACGAGGCGCAACGCTACGCTGGGCAACTCATCGCCGCAGGCGTCGATATCGCCGTGCACCAGTTCGACGATTGCGACCACGGCTGGGTGGTCAGCGGCAAGGCCCGCCACGAGGAGGCGCGGGCCCTCATCTTCGGCTGGCTACAAAGGCTCTACGGATAAGCGTTTCAACAGGGAGGACACCATGAAACCACGCAAACTGATCGGCGCCGCGCTGGCGCTGGCCCTCGGCGCAACCGGCGCATTGGCCGCCGAATGGCCCGACGGGCCGGTGCAGATCATCGTGCCGTCCAAACCCGGTGGCGGCACCGATGTGATGGCCCGGATTTTTGCCGACTACCTCGGCCGCGAAACCGGCGGCGATGTGGTGGTGGTCAACGTCGACGGCGGCGGCGGCTCCATCGCCTACAATCAGGTGATGACCGCCGCGCCCGACGGGCAGACCATCCTCTACAACCACACCGGCCTGCTGGCGGGCTACCACACCGGCCACTCCGATATCGGGCTGGACGACTTCACCACCATCGGCGTTGCCCAGAGCTACGCACCACAGGTCTATGCCGTCGCCCCCGATGCACCTTGGGACACGATGAAGGACTTCGTCGAAGACGCCCGCGCCAACCCCGGTGAGCGCACCGTGGCCGTCTCGCTCGGGCGGACGACCCACTTCATCGCCGGGCTGATCATGATGAACGAGGATGTCGACCTGAAGCTGCTGGAAGCCTCCGCCGAGGTCGACAAGGTGGCCGCAATTCAAGGCGGGCATATCGAGATGGGCAACCTCGGCGCAGGCTCGGCCAAGCAGTACGAGCAGGCCGGTGACATGAGGGTGCTCTGTCTGCTCGACCCCGAGCCGCACCCCGCGTACCCGGAGTACGAAACCTGCGTGCAGCAGGGCGTCAACGTGAGCTGGCTGGCGCCTCTGGTGCTCTGGGGGCCTAAGGGGATGGATGCGGAGCTGGTGCAAACCATCAACGCCGCCACCGCTGGCATGGCCGAGGACGCCACCGCGCGGGAGGCCCTCAAGAAGGCCGACAGCGTGTTCACCTACTATGATGTCGGCGGCGCTGCCGATCTGATGGCCTCGGAAGATGCCAAGATCAAGGCGCTGGCCGAAAAGCTTGGCCTCGCACGCTGACCGCATCACAAGACGCGTGTGAAGCCATATCGCGGGGGCCGCGGCCGACCGGCCCCCGCGACTTTTGGGAGGACCAATGATGAACACCGAAAAACCGCTCGGAGCCGGGCTGATCGCCTTCGGGGCCGCCGGGATCTGGGCCACCCTGCAGATCAGCGTGCGCACCTTCAACGACGATCCGGGGCCACAGCTCTTTCCGATCCTCGGGTTCTCGCTGCTGGTGCTCTGCGGGCTGGGCTTGCTGTTGACCCGTGCCCGCCAATCCAAGGTGCTCACCGAGGCCGATGCGGCGCAGGAAGCGCGTAGCAGCACCCTGCGCGGCGTGGTCATGGCTGGGCTGCTGGTGGCCTACTCCCTCGCGCTCTGGATCTTCGGCTACTACATCGCCACGCCGCTCATGGTCTACGCCTTCTACCACACCATCGCCGGGCCGGAGCGCCGGGTCTGGTGGCGCGGGGCGCTCTATGCCGCCGCCGTCACCCTCGGCGTCCATCTCGTGTTCGCCGAAATGCTGAACACCCTCCTGCCCACCGGCCTCCTCTTCTGATCTGACAGGCACCTCGCCATGCAAGACATCCTCGCCAGCTTCGGCACCCTGCTCGCCCCGACGACCTTCATGGTCATCATCCTCTCCACCGCGCTCGGCATCGTGCTGGGAGCAATCCCCGGCCTTTCCGGCGGGCTCGGCGTGGCACTGCTGCTGCCGATCACCTTCGGGATGCCCCCCGAGGTCGGGCTGGCGATGCTGGTCTCGATCTGGGTCGGCGGGGTCTCTGGCGCGATGATCGGCTCAATCCTGCTGGGCATCCCCGGCTCGCCCTCGGCCATCGCCACCACGTTTGACGGCTACCCGATGACCCGCAATGGCCAAGCCGTGAAGGCGCTCGGCGCGGCGATCACCGCCTCCTTCATCGGCACCTTCCTGTCGATCCTCATCGCCATGGCCGCCTCGCCGCTGATGGCACGGCTGGCGCTGAAGATGGGGCCGTGGGAGTATTTCTCGCTCGGCTTCTGCGCCATCTCGCTCGTGGCCGCCCTCTCGCGCGGCTCAATCTTTCATGGCCTCGCCGCCGCCGCGCTGGGCCTCGTGCTCGCCTCCGTCGGCTTTGCCCCGATCGACGGCTACCCGCGCTTCACCTTCGGCAACATCTACCTGAACGGCGGGTTTGACCTGATCCCGCTGATGCTGGGCTTCTTCGCACTCAAGCAGATCGTGCAGGACTATGCCCAAGGCCAGCAGCAGGTGCCCGAGGTCGACGCGCGGGACATCAAGGGCTTTGGCGTCAGTTGGCAGGAGTACCGGGACAACACGTGGAACATGATCCGCTCGTTCTTCATCGGCCTCTGGATCGGCTTCCTGCCCGGCATGGGCGCGGCGCTCTCCAACATGGTGGCCTATGCGCAGGCCAAATCGGCCAGCAAACACCCGGAGAAGTTCGGCAAGGGCTGTGTCGATGGTGTCTTCGCCTCGGAAACCTCCAATAACGCCTCGGTTGGCGGCTCGCTCATTCCGATGGTGGCGCTCGGCATCCCCGGTGACGGGGTGACGGCCATCCTGCTGGGCGGGCTTATGATCCACGGCGTTCAGGCCGGGCCGCTGCTGTTCAACAACAACCCCGAGATCGTCTACGCGCTGTTCCTCACCGCCCTCATCGCCGCCGCGCTGGTGCTGGTGATGCAGTTCTGGGGCATGCGCCTGTTTCCGGCGATCCTTAAGATCCCCTACCACTACCTCTACCCGGCCATCGTGGTGCTGGGCTTCATGGGCGTCTTTGTCGGCTCTTCCACGGCGTTCAACTACGTGCTGCTGCTGGGCTTCGCCGCCCTCGGGTTGGCGATGGACAAGTTGCGCCTGCCCATCGGCCCCTTCATCCTCGCCTTCATCCTCGCGCCCATGCTCGAGCTTAACCTGCGGCGCGGCATGACCTATACCGACGACGGCATCCTGCCCTTCTTCACCCGCCCGATCTCCGGCCTGCTGCTGCTGGCCGCGGTGCTCAGCATCGTCTCGCCTTTCCTGATGCCATGGATCAAGGAGATGCGGCGCAAGCGGGCCGAAGGCTGAGCGCTCAGGCGGCCCGTTTCCTCTGGCGGGTCGCCGCCCGGCGCGGCGCCAGCGGGCGCGGGGTGAGCGGGGTCACGTTGTCGGGCATTGCGCTTGGCCGGTAGGTGGCAACGACGAGTGCGCGGAGCACCAGAACGGTGGCCACCACAGTGGCCAGCGAAACAACGTCCACCCCGCCCGCCAACACCTCTTCCAGCGTTACGCCGCCCTGAAGCAGCCGCCACATGCCAACAAGGCTCCCCGCGGCGGCCAGAGGAAAGAGCCCGGTGAGCAGGGCCAGAAACATCGAGCCCCAGAAATCGCTGCGCAGGCGGCTGGTGGGGCGGGTGCGAACGTTCATGCCATAGAGCGCCACGGCGCAGAAAAGCGCGATGAGGCCGGCGATCAGGGACGCGGTGTGAAGCATGGTGCTGTCTTTCGAAAATGGCGCACGGCGAAAGCCGTGGCCGGGAAGAGGGGGATGCGGGGCATGCGTCGAGGGTCGCGCAGCGGCGCGGGCCACGGCAGCGCGGGCAGCAGGCAATCGGTCCGGCAAAGGATAGCGCTCAAGATGCACCCACATGCGCCCGGTCCTGTCGCGGGCACGGCGACGGTCCGTCGAAGGTGGCAAGACGCGGGCGCATGAGCGGCCCGTGGATGGTCTGCGGCGGTTGCGCAGAATATCTGCCTGAGCGGGGCAGGCTGCAAGCGGTCCGTGCAGAAATATTTCACCTCGCGCCAATTGTTTTGCCGCCCGTCGCCCCCACTTTCCGAGGGTGTCGGGCCGTGATGCGCCCCGGCCTCCTTCCAGCCTCCCCGGGAGCCTCTGCCTTGGTCCTTAAACTCCCATCCGCTGCGGCCCGGCCCGCTCCATGACGCAGCTGGAAGCCGCAGCGCCTCTCCTCGCCCAGCGCCCCGGTCGGCGCCTGTCGGAAGTCCTGCGCGATCTACGGGCCGGCGAGGGGGCGCGGGTGTCTGTCGGCGATATCGTCAGCGGCCTGCGCGACCGCAGCTTTGCCCCGCTGATGGTGCTCTTCGCCGCGCCCAACGTGTTCCTGTTCATCCCCGGATCGTCGATCTTCACCGGTCTGCCGCTCATGGTGTTGGCGGTGCAACTCATGCTCGGGCGGCCCGATGTGTGGCTGCCGCAGTTCGTCGCCCGCCGCTCCATCGAGCGGGCCGCCTTCGGGCGGATGGTCAATGCCTCTGTGCCCTATATCGAGCGGGTCGAACGGCTCGCCCGCCCCCGCTGGTGGCCCCGCTCCTACTTGCTGGCCGAACGGCTGATCGGGCTGACCACGCTGATCATGTCGGTGTTCCTGTTCCTGCCGATCCCCTTCGCCAACGGCCTCCCCGCCCTTTCCATCATCATGCTGGCACTGGGCCTGAGCGAGCGTGACGGTTACTGGCTGGCCGCCGGTCTGGTGCTGAGTCTCGCCTCCACCGCGCTGGTGGCGGGGATGGTCTCGGTCGGCGCTCTCGCGGTGCTCACCTTCCTGTTCTGAGCGCGACGACAGGCCCATACAGCGGCGCAGATACGCATAACGTACTGTTTTAAAACCACGAAAATGTATCACCCGATATGAGTTGACATATCAATCCGCCTCCCTATCGTAGAGTGAGTTGAATCATCAACTCCGCATCCAGGGAGGGATGCGGGACTTCAGGGAGGATATTCCATGACACGCGCCATCCGCGCGGCCCTCGTGGCCGTGACAGCTACCCTTTTGCCTGCCGCCAGCCCGGCAGACACCATCAAGGTCGGGGTCGTCGCCCCCTTTTCCGGCCCCTTCGCCATCTACGGCAAGCAGTATCAGGAGGCGGTCGAAACCTACGTTGCCCAGCACGGCACCACAGCCGGCGAACACGAAATCGAGTTCATCTACAAGGATGTCGGCGGGCCGAACCCCGACCAGTCCCGCGCACTGGCGCAGGAACTGCTGATCCGCGATCAGGTCGATTATCTGGCGGGCTTCACCTTCACCCCCAACGCGCTCGCCGTCGGCCCGCTGATTGAGCAGAGCCAGACGCCCACGGTGATCTTCAACGCCGCCACCTCCTCGATCAACAAGGAGAGCGAATTCTACCTGCGCACCAGCTACACGCTCTGGCAGGTCTCCGCCCCGCTGGCCGAATGGGCCTATGACCAAGGCATGCGCACCGTCGCCACCACGGTCACCGACTATGGCCCGGGCATCGACGCCGAGAACGCCTTCAAGGCCGCCTTCGAGGCCAAGGGCGGCGAGGTGGTGGATGCGATCCGTATGCCGCTCTCCACCACCGATTTCACCCCCTTCATCCAGCGCGTCCGCGATGCCGCGCCCGATGCGGTCTTCACCTTTCTGCCGGGCGGCCCGCCCACCTTCACCTACACCAAGACCTACAACGAGAACGGTCTTGCCGAGGCGGGCATCAAGTTTCTCGGCACCGCCGAAACCGAAGAGGTCAACCTGCAAGGGCTGGGCGATGCCGCCATCGGGCTGACCACCGCTTACCACTACTCCGGCGCCCACGACTCCGACGAGAACCGCGCCTTTCAGGCCAAACTGACCGAGCTCTTCCCCGATGCCATCGCCAACTGGGCTTCGGTCGGCGCCTACGACGGCACCCACCTGATCTACCAGATGGTCGCCGCCGCCGGCACCGACGGCCCCGCCGCCGTGGAGGCCGCCAAGACGCTCGAATGGGAGAGCCCGCGCGGCCCGGTGAAGATGGACCCGGAGACACGAACGCTGATCCAGAACGTCTACATCCGCGAAGTCGCCCGTGACGAGGCCACCGGCCAGCTGGTGAACCGCGAGACCGGCGTGATCGCCACCGTGGGCGACCTCGGCTGGGACAAGTGATCCTCCCGCCCCGGGCTGGTCTCCCGGCCCGGGGCAACTCCAGCGATGTGAAAGCCAGATGACCCTATTCCTCAACATCCTCGTCGACGGCGTGGCCTACGGCATGATCCTCTTCATGATCTCCGTCGGCCTCTCGGTCACCATGGGCCTGATGCGGGTGGTGAACCTCGCCCACGGCGGCTTCGCCCTGCTGGGTGGCACCTTCGCCCATTGGTTCGCGGCAGAACTGGGCCTGCCCTTCTGGCCCGCGCTGGTGCTGGCCGTGGCGCTCACCGTGGCCCTCTCGCTGCCGCTGGAGCGGGTGATCTACCGCCGGATCTACGGCTTCACCGACCTGCAACAGGTGCTCGCCACCATCGGCCTGACCTTCTTGATGATCGCCTCCGTGAACTTCTGGCAAGGCTCCAGCCTGCTGCCGGTGCCGCTGCCCGAGGGGCTGAAGGCGAGCGTCGATCTGGGCTTCCGCACCCTCCCCGCCCACCGGCTGATGGTGATCGCCGCCGGGCTCGCGGTGGTGCTCGGCCTCTGGTGGCTCCTCGAGCGCACCCGCTTCGGCATCCGCCTGCGCGCGGCGGTCGACAATCGCGGCACTGCCTCCGCCCACGGCATCAACACCGACCGCATCTTCATGGCCGCCTTCGGCCTCGGCGCGGGCCTCGCGGCGCTCGGCGGCGTGCTCGGCGCCGAGATCCTGCCGATCGATGCCTATTACCCGCTGCGCTACATGGTGCTCTTTCTCATCGTCGTCGCGGTGGGCGGCATGGGCTCCATCGCGGGCAGCTTCCTCGCCGCCATCGGCCTCGGCCTCCTGGAAACCGCGGCCCGCTACCTCGCGCCCGACTTCGCCACCATCCTCTTCTTCGCGCTGGTCATGGCGCTGCTGGCACTGCGCCCCAACGGGCTGATCGTGAGGGCCCAATAATGAACCGTATCGCCCCCTTCGCCTTGTTGGCCCTCGCCGTCGCGCTCTACTTCGCGCTGCCCTACAACCTCGCCTTCCTCACCCGCATCCTGATCATGGCGGTGCTGGTGCTCTCGCTCGATCTCGTGCTCGGCTTCGCGGGCATCGCCACGCTGGGGCAGGCCGCCTTCTACGGCGCCGGTGCCTATGCCGCCGGGCTCTTCGCCATCCACGCCTGGGCCGATCCGATCGCCGGTTTGCTGGTGGCGGGTGTCGCCGGGGCCGTGCTCGCCTTCATCTCCGGCCTGATTGTGCTGCGCGCCCACGGGCTGACACTGATCATGCTCACCATCGCCGTCGCCGCGATCTGCCATGAGATCGCCAACAAGGCGCGCGACATCACCGGCGGAGCCGACGGGCTGCGCGGCATCCGGATGGAGCCGGTGCTCGGCCTCTTCGAGTTCGATTTCGTCGGGCAGACCGGATTCTGGTATGCCCTCGCGATCCTCGCCGCCGTCTTCACCTTCCTCACCCTGCTCACCCGCGCGCCTTTCGGCCTTTCGCTGCGCGGCATCCACGAAAGCCCCGAGCGCATGGCCGCCATCGGCACCTCGGTCTACTGGCGGCGCGTCGCGGCCTATACGCTGGGCGGGGCCATCGCGGGCGTGGCCGGCGCCCTCTCGGCGCAGGTGACACAACTGGTGAGCCTCGAGTCCTTCTCCTTCACCCTCTCCGCCGAAGCCCTCATCATGCTGATCCTCGGCGGCACCGGTAGGCTCTACGGCGCGGTCCTCGGCACGCTGGTCTTCATGTTCGTCCACCACTGGGCCGCCGCGAACGACCCGTTCAACTGGCTCTTCGTCATCGGCGCGCTGGTGCTGGCGGTGGTCTTCTTCCTGCCGCGCGGGCTGGTCGCCGTGCCGACCGCACTGAAACGTCTAGGAGGCCAAAATGCAGGGTCTTGAAGTCCGTGGCCTCTCCAAGCGCTTTGGCGGCCTCACCGTGTCGGAGAACATCGACTTCGATCTCAAGCCGGGCGACCGCAAGGCGCTGATCGGCCCGAACGGGGCAGGCAAGAGCACCTTCTCCAACCTCGTCACCGGCATCCTGCCGCCCTCTTCGGGGACCATCCGCTTTGACGGGGTGGATATCGGCAAGCTGAACGAGGCCCAGCGGGTCAAGCGCGGCATCGCCAAGACCTTCCAGATCACCACGTTGTTCCGCGACCTCACGGTGCGCGAAAACCTCCGCCTGCCGATCCTCGAACGGCAGGGCCGGGGCTTTGCCATGTTCCGCCGCGCCGATGGCAATGGCGAGACAGAGGCCGAGGTCGCCGCCCTGATCGACGCCTTCGCGCTGGAGCCTCTGGCCGACAAGCGCGTGGCCGATCTCGCCTATGGCCAGCAACGGCTCGTCGAGCTCGCCCTGACCCTCGCCCTCAAGCCGCGCGTGCTCATCCTCGATGAACCCGCCGCCGGTGTGCCCTCCTCCGAAACCCACCTGATCGTGCAGGCCATCGAGGCCCTGCCGCCCGACCTAGCCGTGCTCATCATCGAGCACGACATGGACCTCGTCTTTCGCGTCGCCGCACAAATCGTCGTGCTGGTACAGGGCCGCATCCTGACCGAGGGCACGCCGCAGGAAATCGCCGCCAACGCGCAGGTCCGCGAGCTTTACCTCGGAGGTCACGGCCATGACTGATGCGCTCACCCTCACCGATGTCACCGCAGGTTATGGCCCGACCCATGTGCTGAACGGCATCACGCTCAGCATCCCGCAGGGCGAACGCCTCGCCGTGATCGGCCGCAACGGCGCGGGCAAAACCACCCTGCTCGCCACAATGATGGGCCTCACCAAGCTGCACGGCGGCACCATCGCGCTGAATGGCCAGCCCGTCACCACCCTGCCGCCCCACAAGCGCAACGCCGCAGGCCTCGGCCTCGTGCCGCAGACCCGCGACATCTTCAAATCGCTCTCGGTGGAGGAAAACCTCCTTGCCGCCCAGCGCGGCACCGCCACGCTCGACGAGGCCTACACCCTCTTCCCCCGCCTCAAGGAGCGGCGGCGCAACGGCGGCGGCCAGCTCTCCGGCGGCGAGCAGCAGATGCTCGCCATCGCCCGCACCCTGATGACCGGCCCGCAAACCCTCCTGCTCGACGAACCGCTCGAAGGGCTCGCCCCGGTGATCTGCGAGCAGCTCATGGAGGTCTTCGACCGCCTCGCCGCCGAGGGCCGCACCGTTGTGCTGGTCGAGCAGCACGCCGAGGCCGCCCTCTCCTTCGCCACCCGCGCCCTGATCATGACCGGCGGCGCCATAGTCCACGACGGCCCCGCCGACGCGCTGAAGGGCTCCGACCTGCTGGAGCGCCACATCGGCGTCGCGCTGGCCACATGATAGCAAAGGACACGACAATGGACCTGATCGAAGGCCACGCCCCACTGACCCCCAGCGCCGACACTCCGGTGCTCGATATCGACCCCTATGACGAGGCGGTGCTGGCAGACCCCTTCCCCTACTATGCCCAACTTCGCGAGGCCGGGCCGGTGGTGTTCATCCCCCGCTATCAGGTCCTCGCCGTGGGCCGCTACGAGGAGACCAAGGCCACCTTTTCCGACCACGAGAACTTCGTGTCGTCGCGCGGCATCGGCTTCAACGACTTCAAGCTCGAAAAGCCCTGGCGCCCGCCGTCGATCATCCTCGAGGCCGACCCGCCCGATCACACCAAAACGCGCCGGGTGATGTCCAAAGCGCTGTCGCCCAAGGTGGTGCGCGGGTTGATGGACGACTTCCGCAGCACCGCCGAAGAGGTGGTCGACGGTCTGCTGGAGCGCTCCGAGATCGAGGGTGTGGTGGACCTTGCCGAGGCCTTCCCAACCCGCGTCTTCCCCCGCGCCGTGGGCATGCGCGATGTGCACGCCCGCCACCTCGTCGATTACGGCGCCATCGTCTTCAACGCGGTCGGCCCCGACAACACCCTGCGCCGCGCCGCCATGGCCCGCGCCCCTGAGGTCTCTGCCTGGATCAATGCCGCCTGCGCCCGCGACCGGCTCACTGGCGATGGCCTCGGTGCGCTGGTCTACGAGGCTGCCGACGCGGGCGAGATCACGCCCGACGAAGCCGCCATGCTGGTGCGCAGCTTCCTCTCCGCCGGGGTGGACACCACCGTCACCGGCATAGGCAACGCGCTCTGGTGCTTCTCGCAGAACCCCGACCAGTGGGAGGCGCTAAAAGCCGACCCCTCGCTCGCCCGCCCCGCCTTCGAGGAGGTGCTGCGCATCACCTCGCCGGTCCACACCTTCCTGCGCACTGCCAATGTGGACACCGAGATCGCCGGCCACCCGGTGCCCGAGAGCGCCAAGGTGCTCTGCGTGCTCGGCGCCGCCAACATGGACCCGGACAAATGGGGCGACCCGGATGCCTTCCGGATCGACCGCCGCCCTGTTGGCCACATGGCCTTCGGCGCGGGCATCCACGGCTGCGTGGGCCAAAATATCGCCCGCGGCGAGCTGGAGGCGCTTCTCACCGTCATGGCCGAAAAGGTCGCCCGGATCGAACCGGCCGGCGAGGCCGTCTGGCGGCCCAACAACGCCATCCGCGCGCTCGACCGCCTGCCACTCAAACTCATCCCGAAATAGAGGACCGCCCCCGTGAAAGTGACCTACATCCAGCCCGACGGCAGTGAACAGACCGTCGAGGCCAAACCCGGCGACAGCGTGATGCAAGCCGCCATCGCCGCGAACGTCCCCGGCATCGTCGCCGAATGCGGCGGCTCGATGGCCTGCGCCACTTGCCATGTCTATGTCGATGACGCATGGGCCAGCCGCACCGGCACCCGCTCGGAGAGCGAGGAAGACATGCTCGATTGCGCCATGTCCGAGATGAAGGACAGCTCCCGCCTCTCCTGCCAGCTCCGCCTCACCGAAGAGATGGACGGGCTGACCGTGCATATCCCCGAGGAGCAGTTCTGAGCGCCGCCGCCCCCGTGACATGGCGGCTGAACCCGGCTATCGGTGAGCGCTTGAAAGGTGCCCCCGCATGACACGTGCCGACCAGATCAAAGCCGCGCCCGAGCGCCTCAACGCCCCCACCCGCGACCGCGAGGGCGCGGAGATTCTCGATATCGACTACTATGTGCCGTTCCTGCTCAACGCGGTGGCGAGCGCATGGGGGCGGCAGACCTCGGCGATCTACCGGCGCGACTTCGGGCTCGGCCTGACCGACTGGCGCGTGGTCGCCATGCTCAACATCGAGCCGGGCATCACCGCCAGCCGCATCTGCGACGTGATCCGGATGGACAAGGCCGCCGTCAGCCGCTCCCTCAAGACCCTGAACGAGATGGGCCACTTGCGCCACGAGCAGCCGGGGCCCGATCCGCGCAAGCGGCTCTGGTGGCTCTCCGAGCGCGGCCTGCAGGTCCACGCCGATATCCTCGCCGTGGCCCTTGGCTGCGAGGCCGATCTGATCAAGGGCATCGCGCCCGAAGACCTCGAGGTTTTCCTGAAGGTCATGCGGCAGATGCTCACCAACATCGACCCCAAGTAGCCCGCCCGGCAAGCCCATGAGATCGACGCACTGGTCACGCCGGACCTGCTGCAACTCCCCGAGATCCGGTTCACCCCGGTCTTCGACTACGAGCTTGTCCTCGCGGTCCACGAGGATCACAAGCTCGCCGGGCGCGCGGCAGACCATGCCCTAGCCTGCGGCCCGCCGGTCAGCCTTCGGCCTCCGGCAGCCGCCGCCGCGCAATCGCCGCATGAACCTTGGCCCCATGCAGCAGGGCCGCATCGTTGAAGTCGTATTTCGGGCTGTGCAGCGGCGCCGAGGCCTCGCCGTTGCCGATGAAGGCAAAGCAGCCCGGCACATGCGCCAGAAACTGCGCAAAATCCTCCGAGGCCGTCATAGGCGCGGGCATCTCGCGCACCTCGCGAGATACCGGCCCAGCCGCGCGCAGCATCTCACCTGCAAGCTCGCCGTCATTCACCAGCGGGATGAACTCCCGCGTATAGGCCACCTCTGCTGCCACCCCATGCGCGGCGGCAACGCCCGCCGTGATCGCCCGCATCTCCGTCTCGATCTGCGCCGACACCTCCGGCCTGAAACTACGCGCATCCCCAAGGATACGCGCCTCCCCTGGCAGCGCATTGCGGGTGCCATCCGTGCGCAGCTCGGTGACGGAGACCACCGCAATATCCGCTGGGTCGAGCCGCCGGGCGACGATGGGCTGCAACTCCAGAACCAGTGCGCAGGCGGGCACCATGACCTCACGCCCCACATGCGGCCGCGCCGCATGACCACCCTCGCCCGTCAGCGTGATCTCGAAGATATCCTCCGCCGACATCAGCGCGCCGCCCCGCGTTTCGAGCGTGCCCACAGGCAGGCCCGGCATGTTGTGCAGCCCGAAGACCTCATCGAAGGGAAAGCGCTCCATCAGCCCGTCGTCCAGCATCGCCAACGCGCCCCGGCCCCACTCTTCTGCGGGTTGGAAGATGAACCGGATCGTGCCGTCAAACCCGCCCTCTTCGGCAAGCATCTTCGCCGCGCCCAGCAACATGGCCGTGTGCCCGTCATGCCCGCAGGCGTGCATCAACCCGGGGGTGGCAGAGGCCCAGTCCGCCCCCGGCGCCTCGGTGATCCGCAGGGCATCCATATCGGCCCGCAGCCCGATGGCGCGGTTGGAGCTGCCGCGCCTGAGCGTGCCCACAACCCCCGTGCCGCCGATCCCCTCGGCCACCTCCAACCCGAGACCGCGTAGCACCTCGGCCACAAACCCCGCCGTCCGCACTTCCTCGAAGCCGAACTCGGGGTCGCGGTGCAGCGCGCGCCGCCAGCCCGTCATCTCCCGTTCAAGGGCGTCCATATCCGTCATCGGCTCAGGCTCCATGTGACGTCGAGCAAAACATTCGCCCCCGCCACGAGCTCAGCCTCGGCGGTGAACTCCGCCGGATTGTGGCTGATCCCGCCGCGCGAGGGCACGAAGATCATCGCAGATGGCGCGACGCGGGCAATCATCTGCGCGTCATGCCCAGCCCCCGAGGTCATCCGCCGGTGCGCAAGCTGCCGCCCCTGCGCCGCCGCTTCGATCCGGCACACGATCTCCGGATCAAACAGCACCGGCTCGAACCGCGCCAGTCGCTCGGTCGCCACCTCGAAGCCCTCACTGCGCAATTCATCGAGCAGCCCGCCCAGCGCCGCCTCCTGCGCCTTCAGCCGGGCCTCATCGGGGTTGCGCAGATCAACCGTGAAGCGCGCGGCAGAGGGGATCACGTTGATAGCGCCCGGCACCAGTTCAATGGTGCCCACCGTCGCCACCGCGCCCTCCGTCTCCCGCGCCATCCGGTCCAGAAAGCACATCACCCGCGCCGCCGCCACGCCGGCATCGCGCCGCAGCGCCATCGGCGTCGTTCCGGCATGGTTGGCCAAGCCGCCGATCGTCACCCGTTGCCACGAGATGCCCTGAAGGCTCTCAACCACGCCAAGGCCAAGCCCCTCCGCCTCCAGCACCGGCCCCTGCTCCACATGCAGCTCGACATAGGCATGGGGCGTGATGAACCCCGGCGCCCGGTCCCCGGCATAGCCAATCCGAGCCAGCTCCTCGCCCAGCGTGGTGCCATCTGTGCCCACAGTGGCCAGCGCCGCCTCCGCCGTCATCCCCCCGGCGGCAACGAGGCTGCCCATCATGTCGGGCGCGTAGCGCACGCCCTCTTCGTTGCTGTAGGCCACGACCGCCAAAGGCCGTGCGGGCCTTGCCCCGCCCGCCTGCAGCGCCTCGATCACCGCAAGCCCGGCCAGTACGCCGAGGCAGCCATCATAGATGCCCGCGTCGATCACCGTGTCGATGTGCGACCCCATCACTACCGGATCGCCCTGCGCCTCCTCCGGCAGCCAGAGGCCGTGGATATTGCCGATCCGGTCGATCTCGATCCGCAGGCCCGCCGCCCTCATCCAGTCGCAGAGCAGGTCGCGCCCCGCCTTGTCGGCATCGCTCGCCGCCAGCCGCGTCAGCCGCCCCATGTCATCCCGGCCCGTCGCGCCCAATGCCTTGAGCCGCGAGACAAGCCGCGCCCCGTCAATCGCCAGCGTCATGCGCCCGGTCCTTGCAGCACCGCCTCCGGCGCCTGCCCGACCAGCTTGGCATAGAGCGCAGGGTCGGTCGCCCCCTCGGTGTTGATCACCAGCAGCCGCGCGTCCGGCCCAAGCCCGATGCCCGCCGCCAGCTCCGCATCCCGCAGCACCGCAATCGCCCCGGCCAGCCCCACGCCGCCGCTCTCCCCGGCCACCACCGGCGGGTCGCCCGCCACCGGCGCGGCGAGGCGGCGCATCACCTCCACGGCATCCTCCTCGCTCACGGTCATGAACCCGTCCGCCACCCGCTCAAGCACCCTGAAGGCCACCAGTGACGGTTCGTAGCACTCCAGCATCGCCATCACCGTCGGCGCGCCTTCGGCCACCTTCACCACCGCTCCGGCCTCGGCACTGGCATAAAGGCAGGCCGCTCGCGCCGGGTCGACCACCGTCACATGCGGGCGGGCCTCGCCCAGCAGCACCGCGAGATGCCCCGCCACCGCCGCCGCAAACCCGCCAACCCCGGCCTGAAGGAACACATGGGTCGGCGGCTCGGGCAGTTCAGCCAGCGCCTCCTGCACGATCGCGGTGTAGCCTTGCATCACGAGGGCGGGAATGTGCTCGTACCCCGGCCATGAGGTGTCAGACAGCACGGTCCACCCCTCCCGCTCCGAGACCCGCGCCGCCTCTGCAACGCTGTCGTCGTAGTTTCCCGCCACCCGGATGATCTCCGCCCCGAAGCCCGCAATCGCGTCGATCCGCCCCTGGCTCACGCCGGCATGGACGAAGATCACAGCCCGTGCGCCCATGATCTGTGCCCCCTGCGCAACCGAGCGCCCGTGGTTGCCATCGGTCGCGCAGGCAAAGCTCATTGTCGCCGCGATCGCCCGCACCTCTTCTGAGAGCAGGTCCTCCAGCGCCACCCTTCGCCCCAGCCGCCGCTCCGCCTCGGCCTGCACCAGCCGCATCAGCGCATAGGCCCCGCCCAGCGCCTTGAAGCTGCCCAGACCAAGCCGCTGCCCTTCATCCTTCAGGTGAATCGCCCCCAGCCCAAGCTCGCCCGCCAGCCCCGGCAAGGCCACAAGCGGCGTGGCCTCGTTGTGCTCCCGCAGCGCCAGAACCTGCGCAACCGCCGCGCCCCCCTCGCGCCCGAGCGTTTCGGCATCGCGCGGGTCCAGCGGCGTGGCGTGGTTGGGCAGTCGGTTGTGCAAATACATCGGTGTCTCCTTGGCTGCCTGAGTAAATACTCCACCACAGGCGAGATTTGCGCTGCATTTTACCCGTCGTCGTGCAAGTTTGTTTCACATGACCCCGCTCGACAGTTACGACCTTGCGATCCTCCGCATCCTCCAGCGCAACAACGCCACGCCCCAGCGCGCCATTGGCGAGGCGGTCAATCTCTCAGCGCCTTCGGTGCAGCGGCGGATCAAGCGGATGGAGGCAGAGGGCGTGATCGCGGCCAATGTCGCGGTCGTCGCGCCCGACCGGGTCGGCCTGCCGCTGACGATCTTCGCGCAGGTCGAGCTGGTCAGCGAAACCCCCGACGATATCGACACCATGAAGCGCCGCTTCCGCGAGGCCCCCGAGGTGCAGCAGTGCTTCTACGTGACCGGCGAGGCCGACTTCATGCTGGTGCTCGTGGTCGAGAGCATGGCCGCCTACGAGGAGTTCACCCGCCAGGCCTTCTTCGCGGGCGGCAACGTCCGCAAGTTCCGCACCTTCGTGTCGATGGACGCCGTGAAGAGCGGCAGCAGCCTGAACATCTGAGAGCGCGCCAAGGGCCGCCCCTAGTCATGGCCACTGCGCAAAAGAGACTTCCTCGGTCCGTTGCCGATAAAGAGGCGTGTACTTCCGCCTGAACTGGGCCGGGGCAAGCTGCTCGTGGCGCTTGAAGAACCGTGTGAAATAGGCGGCATCCCCAAACCCGAGCCGATAGCCCACCTCCGCCACGCGCAGGTTGGTGGTGACGAGCAGCGCCTTCGCCTCCTCCATCAGCCTGCGCTGAATGTGGGCATGCGGCGGCACCCCGATCGCGCCCCGCACCGCCGTGTTCAGGCTGTCGCGCGAAATCCCTATCCGGCTGGCGTATTCGGCGATGGTCCAATGGTTCTGCATGTGCAGCTCGACAAGGCTGAGGAAGCTGTCCGAAATCCGGTGCGGCGCCTGCTCCACCGATTGCCGCGGCGGGGCGGCAGCGCGCCAGATGTCGATCAGCATCAACGAGATGCAATGGTGCAGAACCGTCTCGCTGCCCGGCGGCGCTTCGCGCAGCTCGGTGTCGATCTTCTCGAAAAGGGTTGTGACCGAGGCGATCATCTTGGGCGAGATGTCCGACAGGAAGATCCGGCGGCTTACGGCTTGGCGCACATGGGCCGAGAGCGCATCGGTCGGCATCGCCCGGCCAAGCGCGCGTTCGGGCAGGCGGGCCAGAAAGCCCCGCGCCCCGGCGGCCAGCGAGATCCGGGTCCACCAGCCGGTGGGCGCCCAGATCAGGCAGGGGCCGGCCACCTCCCGCTCCACCTCGTCGGAAATGAAGGTGCCGCGCCCCGCCAGCAGCAAGAGCATCACCGCTCGCCCGCCCGAGGTGCCAAACTCAGTCGTGGTCAGCTCACTCCTGATCCGCTGCGCCTCAACCGCCTGCCGCTCCATCGCATCCCTCCCGCGCCTCTCCGTCAAAAGTGCAATTTATTCCTCAAAATGTCTATTCCGGCCGCCGCATTGCAGGCGTAGGCTCTCTGTCACGCCCCGCATGGGAGGACATGCGGAGCCGGGTGCGGCCCGAACGAGCCGCTCCCGAGACATATCGGGAGGAAAACCATGACATCCTTTATTGCGGAGACCGCAGGCGCGGTCCGCCGCCTGATGACCCGTGGCGCCGCGGCGGCGCTGCTGGCTTCGGTGGCATCCACGGCGGCGCTGGCGCAGGACGGCGACACCGTCAAAATCGGCTATGCCGTCTCCAAGTCCGGCCCCAATGCGGGCGGGTCCGACATGACGGTCACGCCCAACTACCAGCTCTGGGTTGAAGAGGTGAACGCCGCGGGCGGCCTCAAGCTGCCCGACGGCAGCCAGAAGATGATCGAGGTAATCGAATACGATGACCGCTCCTCCGCCGAGGAAGTGGTGCGCGCCGTCGAGCGCCTCGCCACACAGGACGAGGTGGATTTCATCCTCCCGCCCTGGGGCACAGGCTTCAACCTCGCCGTCGCCCCACTGATGGCCAAGTTCGGCTACCCGCACCTCGCGGGCGCGGCGGTGACCGACAAGGCCCCCGACTTCGTCAAACGGTGGGATACCAGCTTCTGGTTCATGGGCGGCAGCGTCGACTATGTTGATGCGCTCACCGAGATCCTCGTCGCCCAGCGCGAGGCCGGCACGATCAACGACCAGATCGCCATGGTTTCCGTGGCCGACGGCTTCGGGATCGATCTGGTGAAGGCCGCGCGCCCCGCCTTCGAGGCCGCCGGCTTCGAGGTCAGCTATGACAAGACCTTCCCGCCCGAAACCTCCGACTTCGCCACCATCCTCGGCGAGGCCGGCAACGCGGGCGCCGATACCTTCGTGGCCTTCAGCTACCCGCCCCACACCTTTGCCCTGACCAAGCAGGCCAAGGTCGCGGGCTTCAACCCGCCGGTCTTCTACCTCGGCGTCGGCGCAGCCTTCCCGGTCTATCCGGGCATCGCGGGCGGCTCGGTGGAGGGGGTGATGAGCCTCGGCGGGATCGACCCCAACAACGAGCTCACCATGGCCTACCGCAGCAAGCACGAAGAGGTCGTCGGCCGCGCGCCCGATCTCTGGGGCTCGATCCTCGTCTACGCCTCGCTGCAGATGCTCGCCCAATCCATCGAGCGGGTGGGTCTCGACAAGGCCGCCGTGGCCAACGAGCTCTCCACCGGCAGCTTCTCGACCGTGCTCGGCGAGGAGACCCGGCTGGAGAATAACCAGCTCCGCGCGATCAACTGGATCGGCCAGTGGCAGGATGGCAACTTCGTCGCCGTCTCCGCCGATGGCGGCGAGGGCAAGGCGGCGGTGAAGCTGCCCAAGCCCGGCTGGGAATAACCCGAACCGGAGCGCGGCGGGCCTCGCCCCGCCGCCTCCCCCCACTCAAGACGCAGCGGACCCCTCATGCTTGAACACGTCGTCAACGGGCTGGTGCTCGGCGGCACCTACGCGCTGGTCGCCATGGGGCTGACCATCCAGTACGGCATCGCCCGGATCATGAACCTCAGCTTCGGCGATACGATCATCGCCGCCTGCTTCGCCACATGGCTCATGTTCACCGGCCTCGCGCTGAGCCCGATCCTCGCGCTGGTGGTGCTGGTGCCCGCAGGCTACGCGCTGAGCCTCGTGGTCTACCGCTTCATCATGAAACCGCTGGTCGACCGCGCCCCCGACGAAGGCGCGCTGGAGGTCGACAGCATCCTCGTCACCTTCGGCCTGCTCTTCGTGATCCAGGGCGTGCTGCTCACCCTCTTCGGCGGGGGCTACACCAGCTACAGCTACCTCAACAGCCCGGTGAACGTGCTCGGCACCACCGTGGCCGCCAACCGCCTGTTGGCCCTCGCGCTCAGCCTCGCCATCGGCGCCGCGCTGGTGGTGGTGCTCTTCCGCACCCGCTGGGGCATGACGCTGCGCGCCGTGGCCCTCGCGCCGCAAAGCGCCCCGCTCTACGGGATCGACACCAACCGCGCCGCCCGCACCGCCTTCGCCATCGGCGGGGCGCTGGCCTGCACCGGGGGCGTCGTGCTCTCGATGTTCCAGACCTTCACCGCAACCGGCGGCGTGGTCTTTACCATGAAGGCGCTGATCGTCGTCATCCTCGGCGGCAAGGGCAGCGTGCCAGGGGCGATCCTCGCGGGCCTGCTGCTGGGCCTCGTCGAAACCTTCGTTGCCGCCTACATCGACCCGGGCCTGACGCTGGCCGCCGTCTACACCGTCTTCCTCGCGCTGCTTCTGGTGCGGCCCAACGGCCTCTTCGGAAAGGCCTGAGCGATGAAGACACCCCTCGCCTTCGCCCTCGCCGCCGTGGTGCTCGCCGCCCTCGCCGCCGCGCCCCTTTTCATCCCCGACTACTGGACAGGCGTTCTGCTGGGGATGACAGGCTACGTGGCGCTGGCCACCGCATGGGCGCTCTTCTCCGGCCCCACCCGCTACGTCTCGCTCGCCACCGTCGCCTTTTTCGGCGTCGGCGCCTACACCGTTGCCGTGCTAAACGAGGTGCTGCCCTACCCGCTGGTGCTGCTCTGCGCGGGCGGCATCGGCGCGGCGATGGCCCTTGTGGTCGGCCTCTCCACCCTGCGGCTCGCGGGCGTCTACTTCGTGATCTTCACCTTCGGCCTCGCCGAACTGGTCCGCCAGACGGTGAGCTGGTGGGAGGTCAACGTGACCTACACGATGGGCCGCTACGTGTTCTTGCCCTTCGAGGGGCGGCACATCTACTGGCAACTGCTGGCGCTGGCCGCCGTCACCCTGCTCATTTCATGGGCCATCGGCCGCTCGCGGCTCGGGCTGGCGCTGAAGGCCATCGGAGATGACGAGACGGTCGCCGCCCATGCGGGCATCAACGTGACCCGGATCAAGCTGATGCTCTTCGTCATCTCCGCCACGCTCATCACCCTCGTCGGCGCCATCCAGGCCCCGAGGTGGACCTATATCGAGCCCTCCATCGTCTTCAATCCGACCGTCAGCTTCATGACCCTCATCATGGCGCTGCTGGGCGGCGCGATGCGCCTCTGGGGGCCTCTGGTGGGCGCGGTGCCACTCTTCCTGCTGTTCGAATGGCTCTCGGTCAGCTTCCCCGATCACTTCTCGATCATCCTCGGGCTGCTCTTCATCCTCATCGTCTTCGTCATGCCGCAGGGTGTTCTGGCCAAGCTCGAAGACCTGCGCGGGAGGGGCAAGCCATGAGCGCCGAGTTGCACCTGAGCCATCTCCACAAGCGCTTCGGCGGGCTGGTCGCGGTAAAGGACGTGTCCTTCTCCCTCGCGCCGGGCGAGGTGGTCGGCCTGCTCGGCCCCAACGGCTCGGGCAAAACCACTGTGATGAACATGATCTCCGGCGCGCTGCCCTGCGACGGCGGCTCTGTGAAGGTCGGCACCACCGACATCACCCGGATGAAGCCCCACCGCGTCGCCAAACACGGCGTCGCCCGCACCTTCCAGCTCGTCCGCCCGCTGCCCACGCTCACCGTGGGCGAAAACGTCATGCTCTCGCTCGCCTTCGGCAAGAAGCGCCACTGGGGCCGCGAGGCCCGCGATCTGGCCGAGGAAAAACTCGCTTTCGTCGGGCTGGAGGGCCGCGGCGACGAGCAGGTGGGCAACCTCACCTACATCGACCAGAAGCGCATGGAGATGGCCCGCGCGCTGGCCTCCGAGCCGGACATCCTGCTGCTCGACGAGTGGCTCGCGGGCCTCAACCCCTCCGAGCTCTCCATCGGCATCGAGCTGGTGCGCCACCTGCAGGGGCAAGGCATCACCGTGCTGCTGGTCGAGCACATCATGGAAGCCGTCCGCGCCCTCTGCTCGCGCTGCATCGTGATGAGCGCGGGCGAGGTCATCGCCGAGGGGCCGTCCGCCGAGGTGCTGGCCCGCCCCGCCGTGATCAAGGCCTACCTGGGAGACGACCATGCTTGAACTCTCCGGCCTGACCGTCCGCTACGGCAAGCACCTCGCGGTGGAGGGCGTGAGCCTCACCGTCGAGAAGGGTGAGGTGGTGGTTGTGCTGGGCGCCAATGGAGCGGGCAAATCCTCTACCCTGAAGGCGGTGGCCGGCATGGTCCCCGCCGCTTCGGGCGAAGTGCATATGAACGGCGAGCACCTCACCGGCCTGCCCGCCCACGCCCTCACCGGCAAGGGCCTCGCGCTGGTGCCCGAGGGGCGCGGCATCGTCGGCCAGATGACGGTGGAGGAGAACCTCCGCCTCGGCGCCACCCCGACCCGCGCCCGTGCCTCCGAGGAGGGCACGCTGGCGCAGGTCTTCGAGATCTTCCCCCGCCTCGCGGAACGGCGCGGCCAGATCGCCCGCACCATGTCGGGCGGCGAGCAGCAGATGGTGGCCGTGGGCCGCGCGATGATGTCCAAGCCCGAATTCCTTTTGCTCGACGAGCCCAGCCTCGGCCTCGCCCCCATCGTGGTGGGCGACCTCTTCAAGGCGCTCGCCCGCGTGCGCGCCACCGGCGTGGGCCTGCTGATCGTGGAGCAGAACGTGAAGATCAGCCTGCGCCACGCCGACCGGGGCTACCTGCTCGAGGCAGGCCGGATCACCGGCGCAGGAACGGCCGAAGAATTGATGACAGACGATGCGGTGCAAAGCGCCTTTCTGGGCGGCAGCGTGTGACCCAAAGCCAAGGAGAATCCCATGAGCGTGCTTGAACTTCTGATCGCCGGCGAGAAGGTGAGCGCCGAGGGCGGGCGCACCTTTGCCCGCAACAACCCGCTGACAGGCGGCGTTGCCACCGAGGCCGCCGCCGCCACTGTGGCCGATGCCATGCGCGCCGCCGATGCCGCCGCCGCCGCCTTCCCCGAGTGGTCCGCCACCGGCCCCGGCCAGCGCCGCGCCCTCCTGATGGCCGCCGCCGACAGCCTTGAGGCCCGCAAGGGCGATATCGCCGTGGCCATGGCCGAAGAACTGGGCGCCACCGCCGCATGGGCCGGGTTCAACGTGATGCTCGCGGCGGGGATGCTGCGCGAGGCCGCCGCGATGACCACCATGATCAAGGGCGAGATCATCCCCTCCAACCGCCCCGGCTCGATGGCCATGGCCATCCGCCAGCCCGCCGGCGTGGTGCTCTCGATGGCCCCGTGGAACGCGCCCGTGATCCTCGGCGTCCGCTCGCTCGCCATGCCGCTCGCCTGCGGCAACACCGTGGTGATGAAATCCTCCGAGCTCAGCCCCCGCACCCACGCGCTCATCGTCGAAGCGATGCAGGAGGGCGGGCTGCCCGCAGGCGTGCTCAACGTCATCTCCAACGCGCCCGATGACGCCGCCGACATCGTCGAGGCCCTCATCGCCCACCCCGCCGTGCGCCGGGTCAACTTCACCGGCTCCACCCGCGTGGGCCGGATCATCGCCAAGCTGGCCGCCGAGCACCTCAAGCCCGCGCTGCTGGAACTGGGCGGCAAGGCCCCGATGATCGTGCTGGACGACGCCGATCTCGACAAGGCCGTCGCTGCCGCCGCCTTCGGCGCCTACATGAACCAGGGCCAGATCTGCATGTCGACCGAGCGGCTGGTGGTGCATGAGGCCGTCGCCGATGCCTTTGTCGAAAAGCTCGCCGCCAAGGTCCGCACCCTCACCGTGGGCGACCCGCGCGAGGGCAACACGCCGCTCGGATGCGTGGTCGACAAGAACGCCGTCGAGCGGATCATGGGCCTCGTGCGCGACGCGCAGGACAAGGGCGCCAAGCTGGTCGCCGGCGGGCAGGCCGATGGCGTGCTGATGCAGGCCACCCTGCTCGATCATGTTACCCCTGCCATGCGGATCTACACCGAAGAGAGCTTCGGCCCCACCGCATCCGTGGTCCGCGTCGGCTCCATCGACGAGGCGGTGCGTGTGGCCAATGACACCGAGTATGGCCTCTCCGCCTGCATCTTCGGCGAGGACACCGTGCGCGCGATGAACGTGGCAAAGCGGATTGAAAGCGGCATCTGCCACATCAACGGCCCCACCGTGCACGACGAGGCGCAAATGCCCTTCGGCGGGGTCAAGGACTCCGGCTATGGCCGCTTCGGCGGCACTGCGGCCATCGAAGAGTTCACCACCCTGCGCTGGATCACCGTGCAGGACGGCACCCCGCACTACCCGATCTGAGGGCGGGCGGCATGTTCGACCTCAAGGGCAAGACCTGCCTCATCACCGGCGGCGCGGGCTCTCTCGGCCTCGCCGCCGCGCGGATGCTGCACGCGCAGGGTGCGCATCTGGCGCTGGTAGATTTGCATCTCTCCGATCTGGACGAGGCCTGCGAGCGCGCTTTCGGCGCCGAGGCGGCAGGTGTGCTGCGCCTCGCCTGCGATGTCACCGACGAGGCTCAGGTCCGCCGCGCCGTTGCCCGCACCGTGGACCGCTTCGGCCACATCGACGTGCTCATCTCCAACGCCGGCATCTTCGGCACCGTCGCGCCCATCGAGGCCTACCCGACAGAGGTGTTCGATAGCGTGATGGCCGTCCACGTGCGCGGCGCGTTCCTGCTGGCCAAACACGCCATCCCGCACATGGGGCAGGGGGGCAGCATCGTGCTCACCTCCTCCGTCGCCGCCACCCGGGGCGACCCCGGCGTTTATGCCTATATCACCGCCAAACACGCGCTCACCGGGCTGATGCGCGTGCTGGCCAAGGATCTCGCCCCGCGCGGCATCCGGGTCAACGCCATCGCCCCCGGCCCGGTGGACAACGGCTTTCAGAAAGCGGTGGAAGACGGGCTGGGCGCCGAGATCGGGCGCGACGGCACGGAGTTCTTCAACGAGATGATCCCGATGGGCCGCCACGCCACGGCGGACGAGATCGCCGCCTCCATCCTCTACCTCGCTTCGTCGCAATCGGGCTTCACCACCGGCCATGTGCTCATGGCCGATGGCGGCATGTCGGTCTGATGCTAGCGGAAGAGCTTCTCGATGTAGTCGGCGCCAAGCCCGACCTTCTCGTAATGCTCCTTGCAGAGCGCGATGTACTGGTGAACGTCAAAGTAGCCGTCTGGCTCCCCGTCCTCATCCAGCCAGATCAGCGGGCCGGTGACCTTGAAGTGCACCTTCATCGGGTCTTCATGCTCATAGGCCACAAGCGTGTGCCCCTCGCCCGGCGTCTCGTAGACAAAGTCGCCCGCCGTCGCGATCCAGTCATGCTCGAGGTAGCCCCACTTGCCCGAGATCGTGTAGGCGAACACCTCATGCGGGTGGTAATGCCGGTTCACCAGCCCCGGCCCGGTCGCCATCAGCACGTCGCACCATTGGTTCTTGCTGGGCGAAATCCAGACCGGCTTCGAGAACACCGTTTCGGTGAAGGGCACGTAATAGCGCATGTCTTCATCGGCGATGTTCGGCAGGTAGACCTCCGGCGAGGCATCGGGCTGAAACACCTTGGTGATCGGCTTAAGGTCGCGCCAGAACTCGCTGCCGCCCGCGTCTTTGCCAGTGTCTTCGTCTTTCATCTCGTCTCTCCTCCCTTGGGGTTCCTAGGTGTGTTTCGTCGGGCCGATGTCTTGCGCCAGTTCTGCGGCGGCCTCCTTCAGCTGGCGCGCGGCCCGCTCCTGCACCTCCGGGCCAAAGCGCCCCAGCGTGCCGAAGGCCGAGATCGTCAGCACCGTCCTGCCCTGCGAGACCACCGGCACCGAAACAGCGGCGATATCAGGCTCGTTGTCGCCCCGGTTCAGCGCATGGCCCTCGGCGCGGATGTCCTCGAGAAGCGGCTCCACCTCGGCCAGCGCGGCCTGCGCCACGCTCTGCCCGATGGCCCAGTTCTTCCGGTCGCGCGGCGCCATCCCGGCCAGAAACAACCGGCCCTGCGCGGTGCTCAGCATCGGCAGGGTGGTGCCGGTGCGGATGTTCACCGAAATCGGCCTGTCGGCCTGACTCACCGCCACGCAGAGCGGCCCGCGCGGGGTGTAGCGGCAGGCCATCACCGACTCCTCCAGCCCCTGCCGCAGCCGGTCCAGCGTGGCTTGCAGGCTGGCGGGCAGCGGGGCGAGGTCTTCGGCCATCCGCCCCAACCGGGCAAGGCGCGGGCCGGGCGCGTACACCCCGCGCCGCACCGCCGTCAGCACGCTCGCGGCCTCCAACGTCGCCAAAAACCGGTGCGCCGTCGCGTGCGAGAGCCGCAGCTCCCGCGCCACCACCTCCGCCGTCAACTCGCTCCGCGCCTCGCTGAACAGCTCCAGCGCGTCGAAGGCTTTCATCACAGACAGGTTGATCGGCGTGGCCATGCAGGCGGTCTCCCTCAGCGAGCATTGACTCACCTTGCCGCGCTGCCTCACTATCTGCAAATAGAATCTCAAATATTGAAATTTGAGACAGGCAGCAGGGCGCACGCATGAAAGACACTCCCACCATCACCGCCGGCGGCGCGATCTTTGGCAAGCTGAAGGCGCTGGGCGTGGACTATGTCTTTGCCAACTCGGGCACCGACTTTCCGCCGATCATCGAAGGGCTGGTAGAGGCCCGCCGCGCCGGGCTCGACCTGCCCACGCCCGTCACCGTGCCCCACGAGCACGCCGCCGTCTCCATGGCCCATGGCTACTGGCAGGTCACCGGCCGCCCGCAGGCGGTGCTGCTGCATACCAACGTCGGCCTCGCCAACGGCGCGACGGCGGCGATCAACGCATGGTGCGACCAGGTCCCGATGATCCTGATGTCGGGCCGCACCCCCGTCACAGAGCACAGCCGCTTCGGCGCCCGCACCGTGCCGATCGGCTGGGGGCAGGAGATGTTCGACCAAGAGGCGCTGATCCGCGAGACCACCAAGTGGCACTACGAGCTGCGTTTCCCCGACCAGATCGCCGAACTGATGGACCGCGCATGGGCCATCGCCAACTCCACCCCCCGCGGCCCGGTCTACCTGAGCCTGCCGCGCGAGGTGCTCTGCGAACCCTGCCCACAGGCCGGGCTGGAGGCACCCTCGCGCATCGCCCCGGTGCTCACCGCCCCTGACAGCGCCGCACTGGCCCAAGCCGCCGAGGCCCTCGCCAAGGCCGAGACCCCCCTCATCATCGCCCAGCGCGGCGCAGGCAGCGAGGCGGGCTTCGCCGCGCTCTCCGCCCTCTGCGAGGCCCACGCCCTGCCGCTCTCGCACTACTGGTCGAACCAGCTCGCCATGCCTCTCTCCCACCCCATGCAGGTGGGTGCCGATCCCGGCCTTTGGCTGGCGGAGGCCGATGTCGTGCTTGTGCTCGACGCGCTGGCGCCGTGGTTCCCTGACAAGGTCACACTCCGCGAGGATGCCACCGTCATCATGGCCGGTCCCGACCCGCTCTTCACCCGCACCCCCGTGCGCGGCTTCCCCGCCGCCATCACCCTCTCCGGCCCGACCGACCGGGTAATCGAGGGGCTGGCGCAGGCGATGGGCGCGCCGCAGCAGCCCGACCGGACCGAGGCCCGCCGCACCCGCATCACCGAGGCAGCCGCCAAGGCCCGCACGCAGGCCGCTTCGCAGGCCGAGGCCGGCGCAGGCAGCCCGATGAGCAAGGAATGGGTCAGCCTCTGCCTTGGCCGCGCCATTCGCGCGCATGCCGAACAGGGCCGCCGCGCCACCGTCTTTCACGAACTTGGTTGCCCGCTCATGCCGCTCGATCTGCAAGAGCCCGACAGTTACTTTCAGGAGCCCCATTCCGGCGGCCTCGGCTGGGGCCTGCCCGCCGCCATCGGCGCCCAAATGGCCCACCCCGACCGGCTCGTCTTCGCCACCATGGGCGACGGCAGCTACATGTTCGCCAACCCCACCGCCTGCCACCTCGTGGCCGAGGCGCATGAGGTGCCGGTGATCGTGCTGGTGCTGAACAATGAGGAGTGGGGCGCGGTGCGGCACTCCGTCGAGGGGCTCTACCCCAAGGGTGCCGCGCGGGCCTCCAACGAGGTGCCGCTCACCTCGCTCCGCCCAAGCCCCGACTTCACCCGCACCGCCGGGGCCAGCCGCGCCCATACCGAAACCGTCACCGACGGCGCCGACCTGCCCGCCGCGCTCGACCGCGCCATTGACGTCGCCACCACCGAGCGGCGGCAGGTGTTGCTCAACATCGCCATCGCACGAACCGCGCCGCACTAACCGGCGCCCCGCAAACAGAGACAATCAGGGAGGAACCAATGTCTTTTGTCAGAACGCTCGCCACCTCAGCCGTGGCCCTCGCCCTTGCCACCGGCGGGGCCTTCGCGCAGGAAATCCAGCTCAAGCTGCACCACTTCCTCAGCCCCAAGGCCCCCGCCCACACCCAGATGCTCGAGCCTTGGGCCAAGAAGATCGAGGAGGCCTCCGAGGGCCGGGTGAAGATCGAGATCTTCCCGGCCATGACGCTGGGCGGCAAGCCGCCTCAGCTTCCGCGTCAGGCCCGTGACGGCGTGGTCGACCTCGTCTGGATCGTCAACGCCTACGCCGCCGGGGCCTTTCCCCGCACCGAGGTCTTCGAGCTTCCGGGCGTGCATCGGGGCGACAACGCGGCGGTGAACAAGGCCATGCTGGCGATGTACGACGAATTCCTCGCCGAAGATTTCCAGGGCGTCGTGCCGATGTTCCAGCACGTCCACCAGGGACAGGCCATCCACATGGCCTCCGAAGAGGTCCGCAGCCCCGCCGACCTCGCCGGCAAGAAAATCCGCATCCCCTCGCGCACCGGCTCATGGGTGCTCGAAGCTCTCGGCGCCTCGCCGGTGCAGACCGCCGTGGGCGAGATCCCGGTCGCGCTCTCCAAAAAGGTGATCGACGGCGCGCTGATCCCGTGGGAGATCATCCCGGCCCTCAAGATCCACGAGGTCACCGACTACCAGATAGAGGGCCCGAGCGGCAAACGCTTCGGCACCACCTCCTTCTCGGTGCTGATGAACGAGGCCAAGTGGGACAGCCTTCCAGAAGACATTCAGGCCATCTTCCGCGAAGCCTCCGATGAGGCATGGCACGCCGAAGTGGGCGAGGTCTGGGCCAATGCCGATGCCCACGGCATCGAGGTCGCCACCGGCGCGGGCAACACCCACATCCAGCTGACCGATGAGGAATGGGCGGCCTTCGAGGAGCCCATGTCCACCGTCGTCACCCGCTGGATCGAGGAGATGAACGGTCAGGGCATCGACGGGCAGGCGCTCTACGACAAGGCGGTCGAGCTGGTCGGCCAGAACATGCAGACCAACTGAGATGACGGGTGAAACCCCCGGCGCGGGCCGCTTCAGGCCCGCGCGACGTCTGATCGAGGGCTGGGCGCTCTTCGGCGGCCTCGTGCTCTTTGCCGTGGTCGCCGTCAACGCATGGTCGATCCTCGCAGGCTGGCTCGCCAACGCCCCATTTCCCGGTGACTTCGAGCTGACGGAGATGGGCACCGCCGTCGCCGTCTTCGCCTTCCTGCCCTACTGCCAGCTGGTCGGCGCCAATGTCTCCGCCGATATCTTCACCATGCGCGCCTCGCCTTGGCAGGTGGCGCTGATGTCGCTGCTCGCCGCGCTGGTGGCCTTCGCCTTCAGCGTTCTGCTGATCTGGCGCATGTGGCTCGGGCTGATCGATTACCGCACCTACACCGAGTTCACCGGCATCCTCGAAATTCCGATCTGGTGGGCCTTCGTGCCCGTTCTGGCCTCGCTCGCCCTGCTGCTGCTGGCCTCCTTCATCACCCTGACAGAGGCCATCGCGGCCCTGAAATCCAAGCGGAGCGCCTGACCCGTGGACAGCCTGACCATCGGCCTCACCGGCCTCGGCGTGCTCGTGGCGCTCATCGCCATCCGCATCCCCATCGCCTACGCCATGATCCTCGTCGGCGGCGTCGGCACGGCGGTGCTCAACGGCTGGC
The DNA here is from genome assembly GCF_052828525.1 of Vannielia sp. SX4. The sequence goes on along the minus strand of NZ_CM128247.1, from coordinate 696,647 downwards.
CCATCGTGCTGAGCCAGCTCAAGGATCTCGCCTACGCGCAATTCTCGAACTACGACCTCTCGGTGGTGCCCCTTTTCGTGCTGATGGGAGCCATCGCCTCGCGCACCGGGCTCTCGGCCGACCTCTTCCGCGCCGCCAATGCATGGCTCGGCTGGATGCGCGGCGGGGTGGCGATGTCGGCCATCGCCGCCTGCGCGGGCTTCGGCTCGGTCTGCGGCTCCTCGCTGGCGACCGCCTCCACCATGGGCCGCGTCGCCCTGCCTGAGCTGAAGAAGTACAAATACTCCGACCGCCTCGCCACCGGCACCATCGCGGCGGGCGGTGTGCTAGGCATCCTTATCCCGCCGTCCGTGGTGCTCATCATCTACGCCATCATCGTCGAGGCCAACGTGGTGACCATGTTCATGGCCGCCCTGCTGCCCGGCCTGATCGCCGTGGCGCTCTTCCTGCTGACGATCCTCGCCTACACCACCCTCGCCCCCGGCTCCGGCCCCTCCGGCCAACGCGCCACCCGCGCCGAGCTGGTCTCGGCCACGCTGGCGATTTTCCCGGTGCTCGTGGTCTTCGCCGCCGTCATCGGCGGGCTCTACTTCGGCCTGTTCAACCCCACGCCCGCGGCGGCGGTGGGCGTGGTCATGGTCGCGCTCATCGGCCTGCTGCGCGGCAAGCTGACCCTCGTGGAAACCCGCGAAGCCTTGCTGGAGACCGCCCGCACCACCGGCATGATCTTCCTGATCCTGCTCGGCGCCGAACTGCTCAAAATCTTCATGGCGCGCGGCGGCGTGCCGCAGGTCATGGCCGAGATGATGGCAAACTCCGGCCTCGCCCCGATGACCACCCTCATCCTGCTGCTGGCCGCGCTCATCCTGCTGGGCTGCCTGATGGACAGCCTCTCGATGATCCTCCTCGCCATCCCCTTCTTCTGGCCCGTCCTTGTTGAGATCAACGGCGGCGACTGGGCCACCGCGGCCGAAAGCCCCTTCGGCATGACGACCGAAGACCTCAAGATCTGGTTCGGCATCCTCGCGTTGATCGTGGTCGAACTCGGCCTCATCACGCCGCCCGTGGGCATGAACGTCTTCATCATCTCGGCACAGGCGCCCGACGTGCCGATGCGCGATACCTTCCTCGGGGTGCTGCCCTTCTTCTTCGCCGAACTGCTGCGCGTGGCCCTGTTGCTGGCGGTGCCGGGGCTAGTGTTCATCCTGCCGGGGCTGGTCGGCTCATGACGGCGCCGGTCGCTTAGCCTACCTTCCCCGGCTGCTTCGGCAGGTCCAGCACCACCCGCAGCCCGCCGGATGGCGGCAGCTCCGCCCGCAGCCGCCCACCGTGATGCTCGATCGCGCGGCGCGCGATGGCGAGGCCCAGCCCATATCCGCCCCTCTGCGGCGCGCCCGACCCACGGGCGAAAGGGTGAAAGATCGTCTCGAGGTCTTCGCGCCGCACGCCGGGCCCCTCGTCCGTCACGCTGATGCTCAGCCGAGCCCCCACCTCCGCGCAGTCCACCGTCACCGATGTGCCCTCGGCAGTGTGCTTCACCGCGTTGCGGATGACGTTTTCCAACGCGCGATAGACCAACTCGCCCTCGACCTCCGCCAAAAAGCTCCCCGGCAAGTCGGTCGTCACCGTGACCCGCCGCTCCGCAGCTTCAAAGGCGGCATCCGCGAGGATGGCGTTGAGCAGGTCAATCAGGTCGAGCACTTGGGTCTGCAACGGGGCATCGACCCGCTCCGAGAGCCGCGCCAGCGTGAGCACCTCGCCCACCAGCTCGTCCAGCCGCTCTACCTCGCGGTCCATCCTGTCCAGAATCGTGTCCAGCCGGTCTGGCGATTTACGCAAAATCCCCGTGGCGGCCTGCAACCGCGAAAGCGGCGAGCGCAGCTCATGCGATACATCGTGAAACAGCCGCCGCTGAGCCTCGTGATGCTCTTCCAGCCGCACTGCAGTGCGGTCGAAATCACCCGCCAATGTCGAAATCTCGTCCTTCCGATGCGCCAGCGCCGCGGCGATCCGCACGTCAAACCGCCCATCCGCCAGCGCACGCAGCCCGTCGCGCAACTGGATCACCGGGTTCACGAGGTTTCGCGCCAAGAGCGCCGCCGCCAGCACGGTCGAGGCCAGCACGGCAAGGCCGAGCATGATCGGCGCAAACCTGTAGGAGACAAACGGGGCCGGCGGCTCGGTCGAGAGCCGGTAGCACCCGCCCGCGCTGTCAACCAACCGCTCATAGGGCCCAACAGACCCGGCGCAATCTCCCGCCCCCAACAGCGTGAGGCGCAGGCCAAGCGGCCGCGCCCGTTCCGAGACTTCGGCAAATCGCATCGCCGCCTCCGGCCCCTCAGCGGTGAGCACGGCTTCCGTCAGGTCGAGCGCCACCTGCCGCCGGTCCTCCTCGAGTTTCAGCAGCACCGGCGAGGCCTCGAAGGCATTCAGGATCAGGATCATCCCCACGATCGAGCCAATCACCGAGACGGCGATCACAACGAGGGATTTCAGAAACAGGCCGCGCATGTCAGTCCACCAGAAGCTGATAGCCCTGCCCCCGGACCGACAGGATGCTCGACTGGCCATCGGCGCGCCGCCCCAGCTTCTGCCGCACGCTCGAGATGTGCACGTCGATCCGCCGGTCAAACGGTGTAAGCGGCTGGCCGAAGGCACGGCGCGAGATGTCCTGCTTCGACACCAGCTCACCGGCCTGTCGCGCCAGCACCTCCAGCAGGCTGAACTCGGTGCCCGTCAGGCTGATCGCCTCGCCATCCCACTCCGCCGTCCGGCTGCCGGGATTGAGCGTCAGCCGCCCCGCCCGGATCGGATCGCTCGCCGCCACCTCCTGCGGGCGCCGCACCCGCCGCAGGATTGCCCGCATCCGGGCCGAGAGCTCGCCGGGCGAGCAGGGCTTCGGCACGTAGTCATCCGCCCCAAGGTTGAGCCCGGCGATCCGGTCGGTGTCATCCCCGCGCGCGGTGAGCATCAGTACCGGCACCTCACTCTGCGCGCGGATGCGCTGCAGCACTTCGATCCCGTTCATCCGCGGCATCATGATGTCGAGCACGATCAGATCCACCCTTCCCTCCACCGCCGCCGCAACCGCCTCCCGCCCGTCAGAGGTGGCCGCAACCTCATACCCCTCGTCCGAGAGATACTCCCGAAGAAGGGTCGTCAGCTCCTAGTCATCATCGACCAGCAGAACCTTGATCACCTGCGTCATCCTCTGCGCGTTCGGCCCGTCCATAGCCTGTGAACACGGCCCCAAGGCCATGTTTTACCCAACTTTACACAAGCTTGACGGCGCTTGACATTCAACCGGCTAGAGATGGCTCCACCAAACGAGCCTTCCGCGAGCCCCACGTGCCCCTCCCCCGATTGCACCCTTTCCCACTATGGATGGCCCTCTCGCTTCCCGCCGCCGCCATCCTCACCGGGCTGGCACGCGGCGGCGGAAAGATCGGCTCCGCATCTGGCTACTCCGCCCGCGCCGCGACATCCCCACCGCAAAGGAAACCACATGAGCTTCGATGACAGGGCCTTCCGCCAGAAGGTCATCGTGATGACCGGCGGCACCAGCGGCTTCGGCGCCAAGGCGCTGGAATTGCTCGCGAACGAGCGCGACACCCGGATCATCCTCGGCGCCCGTGGCGAAGGTCGCGCCGTGCCCGCCGGGGTCGAGGTGCTCCCGCTCGATCTCGCCTCGCTGCAGAGCACCCGCGCCTTTGCCGCCGAGGTGCAGCGCCGTCTGGCCGGTGACGGCATCGACGTGCTCCTGCTCAACGCCGGGCTGCACGGCTCCAAGGCCGGTCAGGTCAGCGCCGAGGGCTACGGCCTCACCTTCGCCGTCAACCACCTCGCTCACTACCTCCTCGCCCGCCTGCTCCTGCCCCGCCTCGCCCTCTGCGGGCGGCTGGTGATCACCTCCAGCAACATGCACAACCCGCCCTTCAAACGCCTCGCGCCCAAGGAACTGGACCTTTCCGAATGGGCGCACCCCACGCCCGGCGGCGGCGGCACCGGAACGCGCGGCTACTGTGCCTCCAAGCTGTGCAACCTGATGACGGCGCAAACCCTCGCCCGGCAGCCGGACGTGGAGCAGCGCCGGATCGACGTAATCGCCTTCAACCCCGGCCTGACCGGCGGGGCGGGCGGCGGCGATGCCTCGCCCCTGCGCCGATTGGCGATCAAGGGCCTGACCCACACCCTCTTTCCGGCGATCGGCCTTTTCGTGCCCGAATTCAACATGAACACCCCCGAGCACTCCGGCAGGATGCTGGCCGATGTGGCCACCGGCAGGCTCTCTCCGCCCGAGGGCATCTATGTCTCGCTGGTGAACGGCTTGCCGACCTTCCCCGCACCGTCCACTCTGGCGCGGAACCTGAAGGCCCAGAACCGGTTGTGGAACGAGAGTGCAGAAATGGTCGGCCTGGATGATGCGCAGGGCATGGTCGTGCCGCGCAAGGAGAATTCACGATGACCGATGACGCACGCGGCACCGAGCCCGACAAGCTGACATTCCGCGACGAGCCCGGCTCGGCGCGGTCCAAATGGGTCGCCGGGCTGCTTGCACTCGCGCTGGTGGGCTGGATGGGCAGCGGTTTCATCCTGCCCTCGCCCGAGGAGGCCCCGCCCGAGACCGTCGCCGCTGGCGAGGCCGTCGCCGTGAGCGTCCGCAGCAGCCGGGCCGAACCCGTTACCAAAACCTTCAGCGCCGAGGGGCAGGCCCAACCTGACCGCCGCGCCCTGCTCCGTGCTCAGATGGCGGGCGAGGTCGTCAGCCTTTCTGCCGCCAAGGGCGAGGCGCTGGAACCGGGCGACGAGATCGCCCGCCTGAGCACCCGCGAGCTGGAGGCCCGCGTGCAGGAGGCCCGCCAATCCCTCTCCCGCGCGCAAGAAGACTTCGACAGCACCGAAACCCTCGTGGAGCGCGGGGCAGCCACCGCCGCCCGCCTGCGCGAGACCCGCGCCGCCCTCGCCGCCGCCGAGGCCCAGCTCACGCAGGCAGAGGAGGCGCTGGAGTCGGCTGTGATCCGGGCGCCCTTCGCCGGGCGGCTCGACCGGCTCGACCTCGAAATCGGCGCCTTCACCTCCGCGGGCGCCGAAGTGGGCACGATCCTCGATACCGACCCGCTGCGCATCGTCATTCAGGTGCCGCAACAGGCTCTCGCCCAGATCCGCGAGGGGCTGACCGCCTCGGTTACCTTCATCACCGGCGAGGAGCGCGAAGGCGAGATCGAATACATCAGCCGCGATGCCGAGACTGATACCCGCACCTTCCGCGCCGAGGTGACCGTGCCCAACCCCGATGGCGCCATCGCCTCCGGCCTCTCGGTGCAGGTCCGCATCCCAACCGGGCAGGTCACCGCCCATTTCATCTCGCCCGCCATCCTCTCTCTCAGCGAAGATGGCCGCCTCGGTGTCAAAACCGTGGGCGATGGCGATGTGGTCGCCTTCCACGAGGTCGTCGTCGAGCGTGCCCAGCGCGATGGCGTCTGGGTCAGCGGCCTGCCGGAGCGGGCGCGGATCATCACCATCGGGCAGGGCTTTGTCTCGGAGGGCGAAACCGTGGCCCCCGTGGCCGATGAGGATGAGGTCGCCGCCGCCGAGGTCGAGGCACCTGACACCAGCGCGGCGGAGACCGAGTGATGAATGCTCTGATCGACGCCGCCTTCAGCCGGACCCGCGTGGTGGTGCTGATGCTCATCGCCATTCTGACCGTCGGCGCCATCACCTATCAGGCCATCCCCAAGGAGAGCTTCCCCGAAGTCCAGATCCCCACCGTCTACGTCTCCACCTCGCTGGAGGGGATCTCCCCCGAAGACGCCGAGCGCCTGCTGGTCAAACCGCTCGAAACCGAGCTGGCCGCGCTCACCGGCCTCAACAGCATGACCGGCACGGCGGCCGAGGGTCACGCCAGCGTCCAGCTTGAGTTCGACGCGGGGTTTGACCCCGACACCGCGCTCGACAAGGTCCGCGAGGCGGTGGACCGCGCCGCAGGCGAGCTGCCCACCGACGCCACCGAACCCACGGTGACGGAGGTCAACACCGCACTCTTCCCGATCCTCACCGCCATCCTCTCTGGCCCGGTGCCCGAGCGTACGCTCAACGCGCTGGCCAACGACCTGAAAGACAGGCTCGAGGGCGTGCCCGGCGTGCTCGAGGTGGATGTGGCCGGCGAGCGGGTCGAGATGCTCGAGGTGCTGATCGACCCGACGGTGTTCGAAACCTACAACCTCTCCTTCACCGAGCTGACCAACCAGATCAGCCGCAACAACCTGCTCATCGCCGCCGGAGCCATCGAGAACGGCGCGGGCCGGATGGTGCTGAAGGTGCCGGGGCTGGTGGAGGATATCGGCGACATCATGGAAATGCCGGTCAAGGTCTCCGGCGATACCGTTGTGACCTTCGCCGATGTCGCCACCGTGCGAAACACCTTCGAAGACCCCGCCAGCTTCGCCCGCATCAACGGCCAGCCCGCCCTCGCGCTGGAGGTCAAAAAGCGCAGCGGTGCCAACATCATCGAGACCGTCGACACCGTGAAGCAGGCCGTCGCGGCGGCGCAGTCACAATGGCCCGACAGCGTCCAGATCAACTACATGCAAGACGAGAGCAAGCAGGTCAAAACCATGCTCTCCGACCTCGAATCCAACGTTATCGCAGCCGTGCTGCTGGTGATGATCGTCATCGTCTGGGCGCTCGGCCTGCGCTCCTCCATTCTCGTCGGCCTCGCCATCCCCGGCGCCTTTCTGGCCGGTGTCACCGCGCTCTTCTTCATGGGCTACACCATGAACATGGTCGTACTCTTCAGCCTGATCCTCGTCGTCGGTATGCTGGTCGACGGCGCAATCGTCACCGTCGAGCTGGCCGACAGGCTTCTGAGCGAGGGCCAGACCCCGAAGGACGCTTATGCGGCGGCGGCCAAGCGCATGGCCTGGCCGATCATCGCCTCCACCGCCACCACCCTCAGCGTGTTCTTCCCGCTGCTGTTCTGGTCCTCCACCGTGGGCCAATTCATGAAGTTCCTGCCGATCACCGTGATCTTCACCCTCTCGGCCTCGCTCTTCATGGCGCTCGTCTTCATCCCCGTCCTCGGCGGGTTGATCGGCAAGCGCCAGCCCCAGAGCGCCGCGCAGCAGGCCCAGATCGCCGCCGCCGAGCATGGCGACCCACGCCAGATGACCGGCGCCGCCGGGCTCTACGTGAGGGCGCTCGAATGGGCCATCCTCCGCCCCGGCCGCACCGTGATCTTCGCCGTGTTGGCGCTCTTCGCCTCCTTCCTCTGCTACGCCCAGTTCGGCAACGGCATCACCTTCTTCCCCGAGTCCGAGCCCGATTTCGTGCAGGTCGAGGTCCGCGCCCGCGACAACTTCTCCATCTACGAGCAGGATACCCTCGTGCGGCAGGTCGAAACCCGCCTGCTGAAATACGGCGAGCTGCGCAGCGTCTACGCCCGCACCGGCTCCAACCGGCAGGCCGACGAAGAGGTCATCGGCACTGTCCAGCTCGAACTGACGGATTGGGACACCCGCCGCCCCGCCGCCGAGATCGTCGAGCAGATCAGGGGCGAGATGCGCGCCGTCCCCGGCATCGACGTTCAGGTGCAGGTGCAGGCCGGCGGCCCCTCTCAGGGCAAACCGGTGAACCTCGAGCTTGTCTCGCGTGACAGCGAGCTGCGGATCGCCGCGGTGCAAGAGGTCCGCGCGGCAATGGAGCGGATCGGCGGCTTCACCGATATCACCGACACCACCCCCCTGCCCGGCGTTGAATGGGAGATCCGGCTGGACCGCTCCGAGGCCGCCCGCTTCGGCGCCGATGTCGCCCTGCTCGGGCAGGCGGTGCGGCTCCTGACCCAAGGCATCACCGTGGCCGACTACCGGCCCGACACCTCCGAGGAGGCCGTCGACATCAAGGTGCGCTTCCCCGCCGGTGACCGCTCTCTCGCCGAGCTTGAAAGCCTGCGCGTGCCCACCAATGCCGGGCTGATCCCGATCACCAACTTTGTCAGCTTCGCCCCCGCCCCGCGCAGCGGCACCATCAAGCGGATCGATCAGGAGCGGGTCACCACCCTCTCCGCCGATGTCTCCCCCGGCCTTCTGGTGAACGATCAGATCAACGCCCTGCGCGGCGCCATCGAGGCGATGGACCTGCCCGAAAGCGTCACATGGTCCTTCGCTGGCGAGGCCGAGGACCAGCAGGACGCGATGATCTTCCTCATCAGCGCCTTCATCGCCGCCCTGGGCATGATGGTCCTGGTGCTGCTGATCCAGTTCAACAGCTTCTATCAGGCCTTCACCATCATGGTCGCCATCGTCTTTTCCATCGCGGGCGTGCTGCTCGGCCTCACCGTCACCGGCAGGCCCTTCGGGGTGGTCATGGGCGGCATCGGGGTCATCGCGCTGGCCGGGATCGTGGTGAACAACAACATCGTGCTGATCGACACCTATAACGACCTCAAGCGCGCCGGCATGTCGCCGCTGGAGGCCGTTCTGCGCACAGGCGCCCAGCGCCTGCGCCCGGTGATCCTGACCTCCGGCACCACCGCCCTCGGCCTCGCGCCAATGGTGATCGGCGTCAGCGTCGACTTCTTTCGCCGCGAAATCGTCTACGGCGCGCCCTCCACCCAGATGTGGGTCGAACTCAGCTCCAGCATCGCGGGCGGGCTGGTGTTCGCCACCGCCCTGACCCTCATCGTCACCCCCGCCATGCTGATGCTCGGCGAAAAGCGCTCACGCCGAAGCCAGCGCCCGGAGGAAGCGCGCGCCGATCCTGCACCGACAAGCCCGGCACCATCGACCTGACAGGCACCGCCCTCATCAGCAGATCACCCTTCCTGCGGCTGGGCCAACCTGCAAATGTTCACCGTCTTCTCCCGCACCATGTCGGCGACGGCGGCATCGAAAGACTTGAAGTGCGCCGTCCCGACATGCACCCCGAACGCCGCTTCATCCGAATAAAGCTCGTAAAGAAACACCCGGCTGCGATCCTCCGTCAGGCAAACATCAAACCGATGGCACCCCGGCTCATCCTCCAGCGACCGGCGGGCGTTTTCCAACATCAACGGCAGAAACGCCTCCATCTGGCCCGCAGGACGCCCAAGCCTAGCTATCGATTTCCGGAAGAGTGTAGAGGAAATCGGCCATGCCCTTCGCTGCCGGTGCCTCATCTGGTGCGCGGCACGCTACTGCGACCCCGTCCACCCCGAGGTCCGACATCTGCCACGGCACGCCGCCGCCCCACAGCAGGTGGCCCTGTCCAATGATGCCCACCACCAGAGGCGGCTCTGGAACGCGCAGGGCCGCCACGATGCGGGTGGCGAAGGCACGATCCCAGACTTCCTGCGCGCGCAGAAATCGGTCGAAAGCCGGATCTTCGGGGCCGGTTGCCTTGCGCCCCGGAGGGCCGCCGCCGGCCAGATCGAAGATGTAGCGGCGGTATGGCATCGGAGAGGGGCGGGCCGGCGTGAGCCCTTCGCGGTCCGCCTCGGCGACGGCCTCCCATCCACCGGCGCCAACCTCCCGCACCAGTCCGCGCCGGCAATTGAGCCCCAGCATCGGCACGCCCGCCTCGCGGCAAAAGCGGAAGAGCGGCATGTAGAGGTCTGGCGGAAAGCCCCAGACCTCGCCCCACTCGGCCTTCGCGAGGAAAGCCTCTTCACTCAAGCCGCCCCCCACCCACTCGGCCAGCACCGGGTCAAGCCGGGCGGGGAACATCTCGAAGCCCATCACGATGGGACGGTGGGCCAGCAGTCCGGCGGCGACATGAAGCTGCCAGCGGTGAATGTCGGCGCGATCGTGGGTTTCGCCAAGCAGCACGGCGGGCGCACCGGCCAGTTCGGCGATGGCCTCGGCGTGGGGCACCGGGGCGGCGCTACCCGGGTGGAACCAGCCCGCACCTGCCGTGCTCATGCGGTGCCCTTCGGCATCACGCTGAGGCCAGTAGCTTCGCCATCAGGCCCCAACGCATGAAAGCCCCCATCGCGCTCTTCCCAGTCGCTCACGGCACCGGCCTTCAGATGCAGGTGGAAGTTCTCGGTCATCACGTTGGCGAAGCCCATCGCGGGCTTTACCTCGGCGATCACGCCCTCCCAGCTCTGGGTGCTGCCCGGCATCCTGTGACAGATCTCCACCGGACGACCCTCGGCGCGCATCTGCTCCAACAGGGTGAAGCCGGGGTCGGTCTCAAGGCTCTCCGCCTCTCCTCCGCCCTGCTGTCCTCGGGCTGGTCCTTCCTCGGCGGGGAGGGTGCTGCGGGCGACAGCCTCCAATCCTGCGAGAAATCCCGGTGCTCCCTCCATACTGACCACCCGGATCACGGGGGCACCATCGGCGCGGTTGAAGGTGAGCGAGGGGAAGATGCGGCCCTGGAACCCGGAGGAGGTATCGAGCACCGCCTCGGTAACCTTGCCGGGGTCGATCAGGGCGGTGTGCGCGCCGCCTGCCACCGAGATGCCCGCGGCATCTGTAGAGACCGCCTCGATCGGGCCGATCCGCTCGTGGGTGGCGCCGTTGCCGCGCAGTACGAGCATAACCTTGCCCGCTCCCCTGAGCCGCTCAAACAGTTCTCCCGCACCAGCCTCAAGGCGCCAGCGGCCTTTCTCGATGTCCTGATCCGGGGTGTCGTCAATCATGGTGTTTGCCTTCCTGTAAGCTGGGTTGCGCCTCACCGATGTGCCACTGGCCGGTAACCTCCAGCCCCTCCGGTGCTCGGTGGGCGATGCAGAGGATCGTGGTGTCCGGCAGCTCCTGGCGGAGCAGGGTGAAGAGGTGGGCCTCGCTGGCGGCATCGAGGGCCGATGTGGCTTCGTCCAGCACAAGCCAGGCCGGGCGATGTAACAGCACACGGGCCAGTGCGAGGCGTTGGCGCTCGCCGATCGAAAGGCCCTCGGTAGCCTCGGCTCCTGTGCCTTTGTCCAGTGCTGCCATCCGGTCGGCGAGACCAAGCCGTTCCAGCACATCACGCAGCCGCTCGGGCGGCACTTCGGACGGGTCCATCGGGTAGCAGGCCGCCTCGGCCAGTCCTTCCTCGGAGAGGTGCGGGCGCTGGGGCAACACCATCAGTGGCGCGGCGGGCCGCTCGATATGGCCCTCGCCATACCGCCAGAGGCCGGAGAGCGCGGCAACGAGCGTGGTCTTGCCCTGGCCGGAGGCACCCGTGATCCAGATGCGATCTCCCGGGCCGATCTCGGCATCCGGCACCGGGGCGAGCCAGCGGCCATCGGGGGTTGCGAGCGCGAGCCCCGCCGTGCGCAGCCGGACATCGGCGCTTTCGCTCCGAGTGATGCCGGTGGGCACGCCTTCCACGGGCGCGGGGGCGCGGGCATTCCGGAACATCTCGTCGAGCCGCTGCGAGACCGCAACGAACTGCGCCAGTTGTGGGTAGTTGAAGATGAACCAGCTAAGAGTCGTGGTGACGCGCATGAAGGCAGAAGAAAGCTGCATCAGCCCGCCGAAAGTGACGGAGCCGGCGAAATAGGCGGGCATGGCAAAAAAGATCGGCACCCGAAGCACTGTCTGAAAGTAGGGCCGGGTGAAGAGCCCGAGGATCAGCTCGCGGCGGATCAGCCGGAACCAGTTCTGCCGAATTCCCTGAAAGCGCCGATCAAGCCGCCGGCGCTCGGCGGGGGCGCCTTGGGCCTGCGCGATCTCACTGGCGTTGTCGCGCAGCTGGACGAGTGCATGACGAAAGTCCGCCTCTCGCCGCTCCTGCCGGAAATATAAAGATTTCAGCGGCTTGCCCATGTAGTGGGTGATCAGAGAGGAGACCAGCACGTAGATGAAGGCTGCCCAGACCATGTAGCGCGGAATCTCGATGCCGAAGCCGAAGAGCGAGAAGCTGAGGACGAAGTCGGTCAGCGACCACAGGATGGTGACATAGGTGATAATCCCCGCCAGCCGCCCAACCAGATCAAGCGTAAGGGAGAGCAGGAGCGAGATGAAACTGCGGCAATCCTCCGCCACCCGCTGGTCGGGGTTGTCGATGCCCTCCGCCGAGAGCCCCGGTCGCAGGTGCCAGAAGGCATTGCCGGAGGTCCAGGCATCCAGCGCCTCGCTGGTGAGCTGCTCGCGCCAGCGCAGCAACAGCAGATTGCGCAAGTAGTCGCTGGCCAGAAAGATCGCTGCCGAGCTGCCGACCAGCACGAAGAAGAACCATAGCTCCCGCAGGGCAGCAGGCAGGTCGAGCTGTTCAAGCGCGTCGTAAAAGCGACGCACCCAAGAGATCATCTGCACATCGACCCAGAGGTCGACGAAGATGAGCGCCAGCACCACCGCAAAGAGCAGCAGCCCCACCCAAGCGCGCGGGCCGGAGCCCGCACGCCAGGCGAGGCGCCATATGCGCCTCAGGACGGTGCCCACGTCAGAAGGTCATGTCAAAGCTTATGGCAAAGGTGCGACCCGGCCCTGTCTGCAATTCGCGCGGGCTGGCCGAGGCAATGGCGGCGTTGGATGGCGACACAGCGTAGTTGGTTGCGCCGGCTGTAAAGTAACGCTCGTCGAAGACGTTGTTGACCGACATCCGGAGGAAGCCGTTGTCGACGACCTCCCAGTTTGCATGCAGGTCGAGCACCGCGTAGCCCTCGGGCTTGAAGTCATTGTCTCCGGCGGTCTCCTTCACATCGCCCGCCATAGTCAGCACACCTTCCAGCAGCAGCCGGGGCTCCGCGAACTCATGCGCCAAGGACACGGTGGCCATGATCGGCGGCAGGGTGTGCGGGGTTTCCTCCGCACCGGGAGAGACCTGTTGCGTGCCTTTCTGCCAGGCGGCCGAGACCGCCATCGAGGTAGCTTCGTTGAAAGCCCAGCCTGCGCTTGCCTCAATACCCCAGACGTTCACCACCGAGATGTTGCGATAGGTGTAATCGTTGGTGCCCGGCGGGTTGTAAAAGCTCTGGATGAAGTTGGAGTAGTCGGCCTTGAAGGCGTTGACGGCGACAAAGCCCCGCGGCTGCTCATAGCGAACGCCAAGCTCGTAGCTCTTCACCTGTTCGGGCTCGAGGTCGGGCGCTGGCACCAGATCAAAGAAGCTGCCGGGCAGCGAGGTATAAAGCTGCTGCGCCGTGGGCATCTTGAAGCCCTCGCCGTATTTACCCCAGACCGACCAGTTCTCGTTGATCCGGTAGAGGGCTCCGAGGCTCTTGAGCAGCGCCTCGTGCTCACGCACCCGAGGCTCCGAGCCCGCGACCTCTTGGTAATCCCCGTCAGGGCGCGGATCGATCTTGTAGGTGGCAAACCGCAGGCCGGGCGTCAGCTCAAAGGCACCGTCGCCAAAGCTGATACGGTCTTCGATGTAAATGTCGGCCCGGGTGGTGGTCGCATTGGCAAAGTTGAAGCCCCCGGCTACGGCGGTGGTATCGGTGCCTTGCGTCAGGTTGAAGGTGTCGACCCGGCGGTAATAGTCGGTCTGGGCGCGGTCGCCGTCGAAACCGAAGATCACCCGGTGTTCGGCGGCGCTGGTGCTGAACTCGGCGGTGGCCTGCACGTCGAGCTCCAGGAAATTCTCGGTGAAATGCAGCCGCTCCCGCTCGCGGATGCCGTCACCCGCAGCGCTTGTGGCCAACTCGGTGCCTCGGCGATCGTAGCTGTGCTCGGAGGAAGAGAGCGTGGTTTTCAGCTCGGTGATGACTCCGCCGGCAGGCGCCCAAGTGTGCTCGACGGCTGCGCGATGGCGGTACTGATCGAGGAAGCGCTCCTTGTTCTCGATGATCTCGCCGGTCGGCAGACCAGTGATGCTGGAGAGCACCGGGCCGAGGGAGGAGTTCTGGTCCACCGTGGTGTCACGGTCGAGCATATCGAGGGTAAACTCGAAGCGATGCTGGCTGTCCGGCGTCCAGACGAGCTTGCCCAGAGCGCGGGTCGACGAGATGTCGGTCGGGTCCAATTCACCGCAGGTGGACGCGCCGTAGGCCTCTACCTCACGCGGGCAGCCCCAGCTGCCGCCATCGTCGCGCGCATTAGAAAGTTCAGCCTCGTGGCCGGAATCGCGGGCCACGCCGACCAGCAGTTGCAGGTCATCCGAGAAGCGCTGACCAAAAGTGAGCAAGGCGTTGGTGTTGCTGTCGAAGCTGTCATAACCGCCCTCCACGCGCACGGCCCGGTCACGCCCCTGAAGCAAGTCCTCGGGATCAATCGTCTCGAACGCCACGAGCCCGCCCAAAGCGTCGGCCCCCCAGAGCACCGAGGCCGGGCCGCGCACGATCTCGGCCTGCTTGGTGAAATTCAGATCGACGTAATCGCGCGTGCCGTCCTGGATCGCTTCCGCCATCCGTGAGCCGTCCACCTGAATCGCCACACGGTTCCCGCCGACGCCACGTATCGTGAAGCCGTTGAAGGAGTTGAACGGATCCGTGGTGTTGGTGCCGCGCCGCACGGTCACGCCCGGTTCGCGCCGCACCAGCTCCTCCATATCGGTGATGTGTCGGTTTTCCAGTTGCTCGTCGTCGATCACCGTGATGTTGGCGGGCACATCGAGCTGCTCATCCCCCGCTCGATCGGTGGTCACGATGATCGGCTCAAGCAGCGTGGGTTCCTGCTGCTGTGCTGTGGATGGGTGATTGAAAAAGGGAACGATTGCACAGGCAATCGCAGTCGTCTGAAGGAAACGCGGCAAGTCAGCCTCCTTTGCGTAATGAGGAACGCTGGCTGCTGAAGCTTGCGGGGAGTCCACGCGTTGCCCGACTGAACGAGCATCGCGATCAAAATCGTCCTTAAGACGCATCACCGAACAAGTCAATGACAGGTAACGTGTTAACCACCGACACGACTGCAGTGGGTCATGAGGCGATCAAGAGAACTGCTAAACGCATGATTTGATGGATCGAAACGAGCTACGTAGTTCGAGGAACAGACGAGATTTGACAGGCTGGCAACGGCGTTACGCGTCGCCAAAATATCCATTCATCGGAAGATCCACCGCAGAGGCCGCCTTACAAATCCCCCGGACCCAAGGGTGATTTCCGCAACCCGGCATACCACACCGGCATCAAATATCAGGAAACGCTTGGTAGCGGAGGAGGGACTTGAACCCCCGACACGCGGATTATGATTCCGCTCTGCCCTCTGATAGTAAAGCGCTATTTTTCAAAATGGGGCATAACTGGCGCTATAGATATCAATAGGTTGCGACGTATCTGCAAAACGCAACGGCTGCCCTGCGACATATCCCACGCCCGTTCATTATGCACTTCGTCGCCCCTCCCCCGAACGAGTAAACGCATCCCGTGAGTTGCCTCGCTATAGCTGCATACACGGCGGCTTGCGTCCGCCGCTCAACCTCCACGGACACAGCGATATCATGACCTACCATTCTCCCTACGACACCAACGCCTCACGCTATCTCTCGAAAAAGGAACTTGCACGCCGGTTGCGCGAGTTCGAATTTCACTACTTCGTCACGCTGGCAACAAACCATAACTCGCTCTCAGAGCACGCGATGCGACACCGGCTTAAAAAGTGGGACGCCAAGATGAACCGCTTCCTCATCGGCTCTAAATGGGTCGAGCGTCCTGACGAACGTATGGTATGGTTCGCGTTCTTGGAGAAAGCGCACGTCAACCCGCACTGGCACCTCATCGTGCAACTCGATAGCCCCCAGTCATCTGGTGTCGCCCATCGCCAGAGCGGCTTTGAAATCCGGTGTAAGACGACGTGGAAACGCTTGATTCCCGCGGGAGATGCCGATGTGAAAGTATTTGATTCTCCGGGTGTTATCGACTATGTTACTAAGGAGCTTTGGTCCGCCGAAAGCTTCAGCAACTTCATCGTCTGGAGCGAGTTTCGGAACAGGTGATCGAACGCGAGAGACCGCAGGGAACGCCGCGGGCTGTTAGCGTTGCACTTGAAAGCCGGCAATCTATCGGACGTGCTGCTGCTGGAAGAAACCAGCGGCAGTCTGATGTATTTGTAGAATCGAATACTCGCCCGACTGACTCAAACGTCTTCGCTTAAGCCAGCTCGAGCCGACCGGAGGGAGGCTCGACGGAGCGAGACGAGGCCGAAGGCCGAGTTGAGTGAGTATATATTTTGGTCATAGGCATACCCACCGCACCCCCAATGTAGCCGTCGCTATAGAGAATGCATGAAACGTCGCAGCGTGCGACGGCTACGTTGGATAAGACCTTGAAACGCACCCCTTACGAACATTCCCGGCTCGCTCAGTTGCTCGACCGGCAGATCCTGAAGCTAAAGCCTAAGAAATCACAGCGTGACATCGCGCTCGAAGCAGGCTTCCGAAACGTGAATATGCTCTCGATGATCAAGTCCGGCGCCTCCAAGCTCGCCTTGGACCGCGTGCCGGCGCTTGCCGCGGCGCTCGAGATTGATCCGCGGCTGCTCCTTCGGCTCGCACTTGAGCAGGAGGGCCTCGAGACGAGCAGCGCCGCGATCGACGATGTCCTCGGCACCGTCGTGAGCTTGAACGAGCAGGAGTGGGTCAGAGAGATCCGTGAAGCCTCCAATCACAGCGACCCCCGGCTGACAAGCCGCTCGCGGGCGGCTCTCCGCGCAATCTTCGGAGTGTAGAAATGAGCACCTTTAAACTCCCCGATACATCGACAGACCTCTCCCCGGCTGAGATCGCGTGGCTGACGTTTCTGCGCGATCTCTACGGGGGTGATGTAAAGGAGCCGACACTAGCGGCTGTGCAGGCGTTGCGGCTGGCGATCTTGAGCGGTGGAAGATCAACTGCGTCGCTCAGTGATGAGCGTCACCCTTAGCCATTGCGAGATGATGCGCTTGGTGGTGAGCGCCCGTAGCCAGAAGTCCGAGAAAGCCGAGGGCGTGAACTCGGGGCACATCTCCGGCTGCCTCGGCTTCAACCCGCCAGATGAGACCGTCGCTGTCCTCTATGACTCGCGAGGACCAACCGGTTTCATTCTCGAGGACAGGCGCATGAGCGCTCACGAGGCGTCCAACGGAAGCGAGAGATCGCGGCACGTCTATCTCGATGCCGGTCGCAATGAGGCGCTGTTCCGGTTGCGGGCCGCGCGCCACTGTCTCCATGTCGAGAAGGTGCTCGCGTAAATCGTCGAGGTTGACGAGGCTCCAGTCGGTGTCCGGATCCGCGGCGAGGATAGCCACGATCTCCGCGATCGCACCGAACACGTCATCTCCGGGCAGCGAAGGTGCGGATGGCATGGCGTGGTCATGGCTAATCTGTGCCGTAGTCGGAGCGCTGGCAAGTAGAAGAACGAGAACGGTGGCTGGCAGCCTCATGGCGGATCTCCCTGTCATCATGGATGCCCAAGCTATCTCCGGTCGCGACACCGGGATATGATCGGGATCATGTCGTCTTTTCTTGAGACCCTTCGCGCTTCGATCCCCGACTCAGCCGCTCGGATGGTGGCTCTGAAGGACGGCGCCTTGCTCTTTCGACAAGGCGACCGCCCGAGCTGGCTCTACGCGATCGAGTCCGGACAGGTGGATCTGATGCGGAGGACCGCTGCGGGCAGCGCAGTGCGGCTCCACTCGGCTCTAGCAGGAGAGGTGGTTGCCGAGGCTTCTCTCTTCTCGGAGGCCTATCACTGTGACGCGGTCGCTACCCAGCCCCTGCAGGCAATTGCCTTTGACCTGGGCGCGGTTCGCGCCGCCTGTCAAGGAACGCCGGACCTCGCTATGACCCTGGTCCGGCATCTCTCGATGGCTCTTCGCGATGCACGGCGCCTTGTGGAACTGCGCTCAATCACGCCGCTAACGGAACGGCTGCTGGCTCGTTTGAGCGAACTGGCGGATCCCCACGGGCATTTACCCGCTGATCTGCGAATGGTCGACATCGCCCGCGAGATCGGCGCGAGCCCCGAAGCGACATACCGCGCGGTGAGTTCACTGGAGGCCTCAGGAAAGGTCGAGCGCCCGGCGCGCGGTGTCGTGTGGCTGGCTCTAAACGAGCGAAAAAAGGGCAGCGAAGCTCCCTCTTGACCTTCCAGTGACTGGAAGGACTACATGTCCTGTTCATCAGCAAGTCCACCGGAAGGGACTCACCATGGACAGCCCTCACACACACGCTCAAGGCCATGACCACGACCGCGAGGCCGTTACCCGCGACCCGGTCTGCGGCATGACGGTCGATCCCGCAGCCGGGAAGCCCAGGGCGGAGCACGACGGCCACAGCTACCATTTCTGCTCCGAGGGCTGCCGCGCCAAGTTCGTCGCAGACCCGGAGGCCTATCGCACAGCCAAGGACCCTGTCTGCGGCATGACGGTGGAGCGCGCGAGTGCCGCGCATATGGCAAAACACGAGGGGCAGAGATTCTACTTCTGCTCGGCGCGGTGCCAGGAGACGTTCGAGGCGGAGCCGGAGACCTACCTCGGTGACCGCCCGCCGCCTGCGGCCATGCCGGAAGGCACGCAATACACCTGCCCCATGCACCCCGAGATCGTGCAGGATCATCCGGGCGACTGCCCCAAGTGCGGCATGGCCCTTGAGCCGATGACACCGAGCGCCGACTCCGGCCCCAACCCCGAGCTCGTGGACTTCAAGCACAGGCTGTGGATCGCCGGACCGCTGGCGCTGGCCGTCTTCGTGCTGGAGATGGGCGCGCATCTCGGCCTGCCCTTCGCCGACTGGATCGGCCATGGCGCCTTCGGCTGGGTGCAGTTCGCACTCGCAACGCCCGTGGTCTGGATCT
Organism: Vannielia sp. SX4; assembly: GCF_052828525.1. The sequence goes on along the minus strand of NZ_CM128247.1, from coordinate 678,040 downwards.
GTCGCCCGTTCTTCAAGCGAGGTTGGGCCTCGATCGTCAACCGTTCGCCCAACATGTGGACCCTGATCGCCCTCGGCACTGGAGCGGCCTATGTGTTTTCCACCGTCTCCCTGCTGGCTCCCGGCCTGCTTCCCGAGCAGGTGCGCGACGACATGGGTATGGCGCCGGTCTATTTCGAGGCAACCGCAGTGATCCTGGTGCTGGTGCTGGTGGGGCAGGTCATGGAACTTGCGGCCCGCGAACGCACCGGCGACGCGATCCGCGCCCTGATGGACCTCGCGCCCAAGACTGCGCGCCGGGTGAACGGCGACAAGGAAGAAGACGTGCCACTCGACGCGCTGACGACCGGCGACATCCTCCGGGTCCGCCCCGGCGAAGCGGTGCCGGTTGATGGGGTGGTGACCGAGGGCCGCTCGTCCGTCGATGAAAGCATGCTCACCGGAGAACCGGTGCCTGTGGAGAAGGTCGTGGGCGAAGAGGTGACGGGCGGCACGCTGAACAAGACCGGAAGCTTCCTGATGGAGGCACAGGGCGTGGGCGAGGACACTACGCTCGCGCGGATCGTGCGCATGGTCGCCTCCGCGCAGCGCTCGCGTGCACCGATCCAGGCGATGGCTGACCGGGTCTCGGCCTGGTTCGTGCCCGCCGTCGTGGCCGCCGCCCTGCTGGCCTTTCTGGCCTGGTGGATGCTCGGCCCCTCGCCGGCCCTCTCCTATGCCTTCGTGGCCGCCGTCTCGGTGCTGATCATCGCTTGTCCCTGTGCGCTGGGTCTGGCCACGCCCATGTCGATCATGGTGGCCACCGGGCGCGGCGCGAATGCGGGCGTGCTGATCCGCGACGCCGAGGCATTGGAACGCTTTGCCAAGGTCACCGCGCTGATCGTCGACAAGACCGGCACGCTGACCGAGGGCAAGCCGACCCTGACCGACGTGGAGGGGGCCGAGGGTGCGTCAGAGGGCGAGATCCTCGCGCTGGCGGCGGCGCTGGAGCGCGGCTCCGAGCACCCGCTGGCTGAGGCGATCGTTACCGGGGCCGAAGAGCGCGGGGCCGAACGCCTCGCCAGCAGCGACTTCGAGGCGATCACCGGCAAGGGCGTGACCGGCACGGTCGATGGCCGCCGGGTCGCCCTGGGCAACGCGGCAATGCTGGCCGATCTCGGTGCCGAGCCCGGCGCGCTGGCTGACAGGGCCAAAGCTCTTCAACACGAAGGCAAGACCGCGATGTTCGTGGTCGTCGATGAAAAGCTCGCTGGGCTGGTGGCTGTGGCCGACCGGATTAAGGAGACCACCCCCGAGGCCATCGCGGCCCTGCACGACCTCGGGCTTCGGATCATCATGGCGACCGGCGATGCCGAGGCCACCGCCCAGGCCGTGGCAGGCAAGCTCGGCATCGACGAGGTCCATGCCGAGGTGAGCCCCGAGGACAAGAACGCCTTGGTGCGCCGCCTAAAGGAAGAGGGCTTCTCCGTTGCCATGGCCGGCGACGGTGTGAACGACGCACCTGCCCTGGCCGAGGCCGACGTGGGCATCGCCATGGGCACCGGCGCTGACGTGGCGGTGGAGAGCGCAGGTATCACGCTGGTCAAGGGAGATTTGGGCGGCATCGTGCGCGCCCGGCGGCTGGCCGAGGCGACGATGCGTAATATCCGCCAGAACCTGTTCTTCGCCTTCGTCTACAACACCGCCGGCGTGCCGCTCGCGGCCGGGGTGCTCTACCCGCTGATGGGCGTGCTGCTCTCGCCCATCGTGGCGGCGGCGGCGATGAGTCTGTCCTCCGTCTCGGTCATCGGCAACGCGCTGCGCCTGCGTGCGACGCGCCTCTGACAGGCCCTGCGGCAGGCGGCGGTCACTCCCCCGCCTGCTCGCCCTCCAGATCCTCGATCAGCGCCTTCATCTCTGCGATCTCCCGCTCTTGCGCTTCGATGATGCCGTCGGCCAGTTCCCGAACGCGCGGATCGGAGAGGTTGGCGCGGCCGGACGTCATAATGGCAATCGAGTGGTGCGGGATCATTGCGCGCATGTAGCTGACATCGTCGACGGTCGTCTGCGACCGAACCAACCAGAGCGACAGCGCGAAGACGCTCGCCGCTCCGGCGAAAATCGCGATGTTGGCGGCTTTGCTGCGATACATCGACAGCATGAAGGCAAGCATGACAATGGCCATCACCGCCCCCATCAGCAGCGCCATGTAGAGCCGGGTTTCAGAAAAGGTGACGTGGTCGAATGCGTAGGTATTGAGATACATCAGACCGAACATGATCACGGTGGACGTGGCGATCATCGCGGCGAATCTTGCGTAGGACATTGGGCGCGGCTCCTTTCTTGTTGCGGGAGCCCAACGTCGAACCGAATGGATCGGTTCACCGACTACCCGACCTCGTCTGCGCTCAGACCCCAGCAGAGGTTGACCCGAGCGTGCACGGTCCGCATGATACGAGGCCTGAAGGAGGCAAGTTCGTGCGGCATTTCCTGATCGCGTTGGCACTTATGGTGGTGGGCCTCGTGGCTCTGCCGAGCCCGGCCGATGCGCACGACATGGCACATGGGGTTGAGTGCGCTGACTGCGCGTGGCTGTCGGCCGACGTCGAAGGCAGCGGAGAGCATCAATGCCATCATGGCAGCCACGGAGTCACTGCCAATTTGACGGGCTCGACAGCGGCGCCGACCCCCATGCAACTCGCCGGGTCGACCGGTCGAGTGACCGACAGCGTCACGGGACCTTCGCACGCGCCCCAGACGGATCTCCCGCCACCACGCCTTTAATCCTGACGAAACTGCAAAGCAGGCCATTTCGGCCTGCACAGCGTTACTGCGCGACCAACAATCGCGCCTCTCAGGACACTAAATATGAACAAACTCCTCCCGGTTGCTGCAGCGGCCGCCATAGTTGCAGGTAGCGTGTGGTATCTGCTGGCTTCGAACGAGGAAGACACGGCTAACCTCGCTGATCCTGCGCCAGGCGCCCCCATCGTCGAAGTCACCGTGCCCGCCGAATTGTCGCCAGAGGCTGCCTTGGGCCAACGCGCCTTCGATGCGACGTGCGCGGCCTGCCATGGTGAAAATGCGTCTGGAAAGATGGGCTCTGGGCCGCCTCTGGTGCACAAGATCTACGAGCCGTCTCATCATGGCGACATGGCTTTCATCATCGCAGTGCAGCAAGGCGTCCGCGCCCACCATTGGCCGTTCGGCGACATGCCCATGCAACACGGCCTGACGCGAGCCGATGTGCTCTCGATCGTCGACTATGTTCGCGAACTCCAACGTGCCAACGGGATTGAATGAAATGCGCAGTCGCAGGTTGACGCGTCGCGGCTTCTGCGCCGGGATCGCCGCCTCAGGCATTGCCGTGGCCCGTCCGGCACGTGCTGCCGGGCCGGAGTTGCTCAGCACCGAGGTAACTGAGCTGCAACTCGCGCCGGAGGGCTATGGCCCGACCCAAGCCTGGACCTACGATGGCCAGCTTCCGGGTCCGGTGCTGCGACAGCCCCAGGGGAGCCGCCTTGTGAGGCGGCTCGAAAACCGCCTTCCTGTGCCGACGTCGATCCATTGGCACGGCATCAGGATCGACAACGCGATGGACGGCGTCGCCGGGCTCACGCAGGATCCGGTCCCACCCGGTGGACAGTTCGATTACGCCTTCGACCTGCCGGACGCGGGCACCTACTGGTATCACGCCCACACCAACTCCAGCGAACAGGTCACCCGCGGCCTCGCAGGCGCTTTGATCGTGGACGAGGCGACGCCACCCGACATCGACCGCGATGAAGTGCTGCTGCTATCGGACTGGCTTCTGGACCCCGAGACGGGGGCGTTCCAGGAGCCGTTCGACCATCCGATGCTGCGCAGCCATGGCGGCCGGTTCGGCAACCTGATCGGCACCAACGGGCGCTTCAACTTTTCCAGCGAAGTGCGACGGCACGAGCGGATCCGGCTGCGCCTCATCAACGGCGCCACGGCGCGCATCTTCGGGCTGCGGCTGGACGGCCTGACCGGCTGGACGGTTGGGCTGGATGGCATGCCCTTGCTTCAACCGGAGCAGGTCACCAGTGAGCTTGTCCTCGCCCCGGCGCAACGGATCGACCTCATCGTCGATGTCACGGCGGGCGTCGGGGAGACGGCGGCCCTTCTCCGGATTGATGATGACGAGAGCGGGCGCCCTCAGGCGCTCTTCCCCGTGGTTGGCGCTTCCACTGCCACCCGGCGTCCCGCTCCGTCTGCGCTTCCACCCAACCCCGGAATGGAGCTGCCCAACCTGACAGGAGCGCGATTGCTCGACATGCCTATGGCGGGCGGGGCCATGGGCGGACTTCGCAGTGCGCGCTTCGAGGGCGCCGATCTCGGGTTTCGCGATCTCGTGCAACGCGGTCAGTTCTGGTCACTCGCCGGACAGGTCGGCATGGCCGAACGCCCCTTCGCCAGCCTGTCGCGCGGCGAGACGGTGCGGATGAAGATCACCAACGACACCGCCTTCCCGCATGCGATGCACCTGCATGGCATGCACTTTCGCGAGGTGCGTCAGGACGGCGGCTTCGGTCCAATGCGGGATACGGTGCTCAGCCTGCCCGACCAACCGCTCGACATTGCCTTCACCGCCGACAACCCCGGCAAGTGGCTGTTCCACTGCCACATGCTCAATCACGCCGCCTCGGGGATGACCACCTGGATCGAGGTCGCCTGAGGCCGCAACCCACACGCAATCAAGCAAAAGGACAACAGGATGCAGACATACAAGATCGCAATCGCCCTGATCGCCATTGGAACCACCGCGCTGGCCCATGGCGGGGTGAAGAACAAGGACGTGCTTGCCCGGATGGAGGGGATGACCGCCCTCGCCGATCAAGTGAAGGTCATCGGCCGGATGATGAAAGGCGAGGCTGCGTTCGACGCAGCGGCCGCAAATGCGGCACTCCAGGCCATCTCGGATGAAGCGGAGTCGATTCCTGCACTCTTTGAGACCGAAGCGCAGGATCCGAAGTCGGAGACATTGCCGCTGGTCTGGGAAGAGTTTGATGATTTCGAGCAGCAAGCTCTGAGGCTGGAACGGAGCACAGCCGAGCTGTCAGGGAGCATCTCTGATCCTGCCGACCTTCGACCTGCGATGAAGGCCGTCTCGGCAGCCTGCAGCGGTTGCCACGAGGTCTACAGAGAGTGAGCGGTGGTTCCCTGTGGCCGCGCAACTAGGCCGATGAAATCTGCCGCGTTTTTGCACCTTTGCGGTCTGTTGTGGCCGCTCACGGGATTGAGAGTTGCCGGTAAAAGGGTGGAAAGGTATGGCATGGGTATGAACGATTTGGCGCGGACATTTTTGGCAGCTTGCCTCGTGGCTCTTGTCGCGATGTCAGTCCTCCTGACACCGGCCAATGCCACTGTGATGATCGCCTGTGATACGCCGGATACCTCTCTCCAGGTGAGCGCGGAGGCGCACGGTCATGGCGCGTCACATGGTGATACCGCCCACACAGAAGCCGCGGACACTTCCGGCAGCACGCACACGCACCCCGAGGGGCATTGCGCCAGCCACTCTTGCGTGGTGGGCGTGTCCGTCGCTCAGCACGGCGCGACCGCATCGCTAACCCTCCTCGGCACCGAACAGGCAGTGCTTACAGGTTCACTGGTGGATCAATCCGCACCAGAAGGGCTCCGCAGGCCTCCGCGCGCCTGATCATTCCTTGTAATGGGCCAGCTCAACGGAGCGGCCCGGAATGATCACAAACAAGCGCGGAAAAACTATCCATGAAAAAGTCCTTTGCGGCCCTCGTGCCGCTCGCTCTTGCGGCCTGTGCGCCTCTTGAGCCCCTACCTGCAGGCGCCGAGCTGACAGGCTCGACCGCTGTCGCTACCCCCGCTCCTTCGGGCCCCACAGTCGGCTGGGCAGGCTACCGGGTCCGCCCGCCTGAAGACTGGCGCGGCGTCAACGACGCACAGACGGGGAACTGAACATGAAAGTCAGAGTGATTGCACCCGTCGCGGTGCTCGGGCTGCTAGCGGCCTGCGCCGACACGGCCACTATCGGGCGCGTCAGCGCGCCGAGGGCAGGGTTTGCTGCCGTGCAGGCCCAGACGGGGAAGGCCAACGTCGGCACCCCGGCCTGGCAGCTGAGCACCGCTGAGATCGCCGCTGCCGAGGCGCAGAGCAAAGGCCTCTTGTCCGGCAAGACCATCAGCGCGGAAACGGCCGTCAAGGTGGCGCTGTTGAACAATCGGGGGCTTCAGGCTTCCTACGCGGAGCTAGGGCTCGCGGCTGCTGATGTATGGGAAACTGCTCTCGGGCCGGTCCCGAGCGTGGGCGTTTCCGTATCCGGCTTGGCTGGAGACGTGTCCCGGACACTTGAGGCCACCCTGCTCACTGCAGTGCTCGATGCCGTCACGGCAAAGCCGCGGACAAAGGTCGCCGAGTTGCACTTTCGGCAGGCCCAGCTCGCGGCCGCCGGCGAGACCATCGCCCTTGCCGTCGAAACCAGGCGCGCCTGGATCGAGGCAGTCGCGGCCTTCGAGGCCGCAAGTCTGACGGCCCGCACCCAGAACGCGGCCAATGCCGCCTCCGAGCTGGCCACAGAGCTCGGGCGCACCGGCGCGCTCGGTGCCGCCGATCAGGCCCGCGAACATGCCTTCACCGCCGAGGTCGCTGCCGAACTGGCCGACGCGCGGCTCGAGGCGCAACTCGCCAAGGAGCGTCTCGCGCGACTGTTGGGTGTCTCGCTTGGGCAGGTCACCTTCTACGTCCCTGACGCCCTCCCCGGCCTGCCGGGCACTCCGCGCTCGCGCAACGACATCGAGCGCCTCGCCCTGCAGAACCGGCTCGATCTGGCCTCCGGCCGCCTCGAGCTGGAGGCCATCGCCGCAGATTACCGCCTCAAGGGTCAGACCAGGGCGGTATCGGATGTGGCCATCATGGCCGGCGCCGAGGTGGAGCGCGAGGGCGGCGAGACCGAGGTGAGCCCGGTGCTCGAAGTCGAGTTCGAGATCCCGCTCTACGACACCTCCAAGCTTACCTCGCGGCGCGGCGCGCTGACCTATCTCAAGGCGGCCAACAGCCTCGCCCAGACCGCCACAGATGCCCGGGCCGACGCACGCATGGCTCATATGGCGGTCACCGGCAAGCATGCCGTGGCACGGCACTGGCGCGATGCTGTCCTGCCGCTCCGCCGCACCATCGATACGGAGGCACTCAAGACCTACAACGGCATGATCTCCTCCACATTTGAGCTTCTGGAAGACGCACGAGACGGACTTGAGGCGCAGCTCGGCGCCGCGGAGGCGAAGCGCGACTACTGGCTCGCCGAAACCGAAGTGACCGCCGCGATCTGGGGCAGTGCCCCCGGCGTAGGTGGTGATGAAGAAGGAGAAGAAGAATGAACCGCAGACAGCTTCTCGGGGCGGGCCTGACCGCAGGCGCAGGCGCCATCCTTGCCAAGGCGGGAAACGCCGAAACGCGCTTCCGCGACCTTCCTGAGGCCGCCTTCACCGACAGCCCCTACACCCAGGTCCCGCCACGGCCGACGGATCGGTTTGACTACAACCCGGTCGTCACCCTCAACGGCTGGTCGCTGCCGTGGCGGATGAACGGTGACGTGAAGGAGTTTCACCTCGTCGCGGAGCCCGTCGAGCGGATCATGGCAGATGGCATGATTGCCAGGCTATGGGGCTACAACGGCCAGTCCACCGGACCCACCATCGAGGCGGTCGAAGGTGAGCGCGTGCGAATCTACGTCACCAACCGCCTGCCCGAGCACACCAGCGTGCACTGGCACGGGCTGATCCTGCCGTCCGGGATGGACGGCGTCGGCGGCCTTTCCCACCCCGGCATCCCTCCCGGCAAGACCTTCGTCTACGAGTTCGATCTGACGAAGTCGGGCACCTTTATGTATCACCCGCATGCCGATGAGATGGTGCAAATGGCAATGGGCATGATGGGCCTGTTCATCGTCCATCCGCGCGATCCGGCCTTCATGCCGGTCGACCGCGACTTCGCCTTCCTCCTCGCCGCCTACGACATCGATCCGGGCACGGCCGTGCCGCGGATCATGGAGATGACAGACTTCAATCTCTGGACGTGGAACAGTCGGATCTTCCCCGACATCGACCCTCTGGTGGTGTCCAAGGGCGACAGGGTGCGCGTGCGCTGCGGTAACCTCACGATGACCAACCACCCCATCCACATGCATGGTTACGACTTCCACGTCACATGCACCGATGGCGGCTGGGTGCCGGAAAGCGCGCGCTGGCCGGAGGTCAGCATCGACATCCCGGTGGGCGCGATGCGCGCCTATGAGTTCGACGCCGTGCACGAGGGCGATTGGGCAATCCACTGCCATAAGTCGCACCACACGATGAACGCGATGGGACACGAGATTCCCACCTTCATCGGCGCCGACAAACGGCGTCTCACCGGCATGATCCGGCGCCAGCAGCCCGGCTACATGCCGATGGGCACCGCCGGCATGGCCGACATGGGCGAAATGTCGATGGAGATCCCCGACAACACCGTGCCGATGATGGCCGGCTGGGGGCCGCACGGGCCGCTTGAGATGGGCGGCATGTTCTCTGTGGTGAAGGTCCGCGAAGGCATCGCACCCGGCGACTATTCCGACCCCGGCTGGTTTGAGAACCCTCCCGGCACCCAGGCCTGGGAATGGACCGGCAGCTTGCCGGACCACGCCAGCAAGACTGGCCCTGAAACCCAAATCCCCCCGCGCGGCCATGTCCGCCGGGGCTGACCCCAAGAGCAGCAACAAGGAGATATGCTCATGAAGACCATACGACCAACCCTCGCCCTCGTTCTGGCCAGCGCCCTGGCACCCCTCTCGGCCATGGCCGACGGCACCCACGGAGGCGGCCACAAGATGATGCTCGGAGAGCCCGGTCACGGCCAAGCCACGCGCACCGTCAAGGTGGTCATGACGGAGGATTACGAAGCCGAGAATGTCTACATCTTCGACCAGAAGGAACTGAGTTTCTCGGCTGGGGAGACCGTCCGCCTCGTCATCGTCAACGAAGGCGAGGAAGTGCACGAGTTCGTCATGGACACCGCCGAAGCCAATGCCGAGCACAAGGCGCTCATGGAGAAGTTTCCGGAGATGGAACACGACGATCCCAACGCCGTCCGGCTCGAGCCCGGCGAGGAAGCAGAGATCATCTGGACCTTCGGCGAGGCCGGCACCTTCGAGTTCGCCTGCCTCCTGCCCGGCCACTACGAGGCCGGGATGCACGGCCCCCTGACCATCAACTGAACCTGACGGAGAAACCTCACATGAAACTCGCATCCATCACCGCAGCAATCGTGCTCGCCGCCACCACCGCCTTCGCCGAGGGTGATCACCCGATGGCCACCGGCATCGTCACCAAGGTCGACAGCCAATGGAACAAGTTGACCATCGACCACGGCCCGCTGGAAACCCTCGACATGCCCGCCATGAAAATGGTCTTCGTCGTCGCCGATGCAGCGATGCTCGACGGCCTGAGCGAGGGCACCGAGATCCGCTTCCTGGCGGATCGGGTGAACGGCAAGCTAACTGTGACCGAGCTCGAAGTCGAGTGAGGTGACGGCTGCGCGCCGGGTGACCGGCGCGCAGCGACGTTATCGGGACACACAAGATGTAGATTGGCGTGCTCCCGGCGTGGATCGAGGCGAAGTGCCTGTGGCGGGTTTCCCGGGGCAACTTTCGGGGTTGCGCGAGACCTGAGAGGTAAACATCGAGGGAAACATTTATGTTTACCTGAGCATTTTAGTGGGAAACCTTTTCGGCGCATCAGGTAAACATCGGCAACCCACCATCACCCGCCATGCGGACCGGAAGCTCCAATTTTTGTTGGCTCGGGGCCCAAAAACCTCACCAAACCCAACGCGAAACACCATACAGGCAAAAATGAGGAGTTTCGTGATGGTTAAGGATGTCGAATTCCGGCCGGAAAGCTTCCTTGGAGCCATTACGAATTGTCGTGCTGCATCTAGATCTAGTATGCTGCAGAAGAAGCGCTTTGGGGTTTCAGGCATCGATGACGGCATAGAGTGTCGAACCGGGAGCGCCAGGTCGTTGCTTAGCAAGGGTGCCCGGGCGGTAGGCAGGCGTTTAAATTCCGGGACGTGTTCAGTAACAACCTGGGCCGCGCACAAATCCCTGCCTTCCGCTCCCGGAGTTCCAGCTTCAGGACCTTGAAGGCCTGCAACATGCCTTGGGGCGGACCGAAGGGTGTGAGGCCTCGTTCCTCAGTCTTGCAGCGGCCTCTCTCATGATGACCCCGGTGCCGGTGGCGCACCAGCCTGCCGGTCCAGAGCAGAAGCGATCATGAAGCACACAACAACGCCCGGTTCGCAAAGGAGCTCGCCAGACCAGATCCGCTCTCTGCGACGATGCGTGACACAGGGCAGCACTGCGGAACGCATCTGGTGACGCTCTAATCGAGCCCTAGGCCTAAGAGCGCAGGCCTAGTGACAAGCGAGATCAGCAGACCGGGCTGGGTGGACGCCTAGAGCAGCGAGCCAGACCTTCCCCGCAACACAGCAACAACACGATGGCCCGCCGGCGGGTTGGTATGCGGGCAACGACGAAGACAGCAATCAGCAGAGGCTGTGAAGCCAAGGCGCACTCTCTTAGTTGCTGCAGCGAAGGGCCTGAGTCCGCGACCTTCGAGGCATGAGCGCCTTGGTGAAAGCCGGAACCACCTCTGCCTCTCTTTTTGCCGCGACGCACCCTCTCGGCGGCCGGAGCAGATCTTCCATGGATGATGGTTCAGAGGCAGAATTTTTCGTAAGTATAAATACACCTACTAGGTATATATATACTATTACGATCGACGGCTCTTATTCTAGCATAGATTGCGTCCCCGGTCTCCTACATCTTCCGGTAGAATCTAAACCGCTCAGTTCAGTTCCTGTCCCGGTTTTGAAGAAGGCGTTTCTGCACTTTTTGCCCTCGTGTCAGGGATGCGCCACCAGGCGTCGCCGGATGCGGTGACCGAGGCCGGGGAGAGAAATCTGGCGTGCGGCCCTAGAGATCCGGTTTACGAGCCAACATCCCCGGGGGTGGGGGGGCATGTGCTTGGTCCCTGGGTGCTGCCCCGGGCTCGCCTGACCCCGGCGCGGCGCATTGCGAAAGCACCTCCGAACCGGAGGCCCAAAAACGGCCCGTAGAACGCAAGCCCGCTCTTTGACTAGGGTGGTGGCGAGGAGCACCGAGAAGGCCCTCTGGTGACCCGCTCCGTGGCCTTGGCGGGCCGACAGCGTGCCGAAAGAGGTGTCGACACGTGCCGGGGCGCGCGACCCTGGGCCTCAGAAGGCAACCGGCGAGCGAACAGATTGATCCTAGCTTGCTCGGCAGGCCCGGAGGGGCTGCTTCGCGCAGGGCGGTCGTCCTCTCCGGTCAACCCGGAACGTCAGCGTGTCGCCTGCTTACTGACGAGAGCATCAGCGCTAGGATAGCCGCAGCCGTAGTGACCGCGAAGACGAACATGAGACCGCTGCCTGCGCCCGGTGCCAAGGCGATCTCAGGCAGCCCCCGGCTTCCCAGCGCATAGACCGGTCCCATCGCGGCTGCGCCGGTGATCAATCCGATGTTCCGGGCCAGCGCCAGCAAGCCCGAGGTCGTGCCGCGCCGGTCGGCCGGAGCGCCCGCGAGCAGGGCCTTGCCGTTGGCCGTCTGGAAGATGCCGTAGCCGGCGGTCAGGGTGGCGAGGCTCATCGCGTAGCCCGAGGCACCGAGGGCGTTCGGCAGGACAACCATGCCGAGCGAACCGATGGTCGCGGCACCCAGGCCCCAGAGGACGAGACGTTCTGTCCCGAAACGATCCACGAGCCGTCCGGCGGGCACGCCGATCAGGGCCACCACACCGGGCCCCACGCTCATCAGGAGGCCGGTGGCGACCGGATCAAGACAAAGACCCCGGCTCAGGTAGAACGGGCCAACGACGAGCGTGGTCATCACGATCATGGAGACAAGCATCATCTGCAGGAGGCCGGGCAAGAGCCTGGCGTTGGTCAGCAGGCTCAGGTCGACCAGCGGCGCTGTGGCGCGCAGCTCGACACGGACAAAGGCCAGCAACAGGGCAAAGGCCAGAAGGCCGAGCCCGGCCACCACCACCTGGTTGCCGTAGCCAAGGCGCGAGGCGGTAAAGGCTGCGAGGGCAAGGCCTGACGAGAGCAGCACGATACCGGGAAGATCGAGCCTCGGCCGGGATGCGCTCCCGGTCCGATCGCCCGGCAGCACAGCCGCCAAGACCGCGAAAGCGAAGCCGGCCGCCAGCGCCATGGCGGCAAAGACCGCCCGCCAGCCCCAGGCCTCAACCAGGATACCGCCGAGTGACGGACCGAGCGCGGTGCCCAGGGCAGAGACCGTGGCCAGAAGGCCGAAGGCTCGACCGCTGCGTGCCTTCGGGATGAGATCACCGGCCATGGCCAGCGTCAGGGCCATCATTGCGGCCGCTCCTACACCCTGCAGCGCGCGCAGAGCCACGAGGCTCCACAGCCCGGTGGCCAGCACGCCGCCTGCGGAGGCGAGACCGAAGAGCGCGGTGCCGGTGAGGAGCACGCGTCTGCGGCCGAAGAGGTCGCCCAGCCGACCGGCCGTGACGACCAGGCTCGTCACCGCGACAAGGTAGCCGACGACGACCCACTGCACCTCGACCAGCGGCGCGGCAAAGGCGCGCGCCGTGTCGGGGAGCGCCACGTTGGCGATGCTGGTCCCCAGCGCTGGCAGCAGCGCGGCGAGGGACAGCGCGACAAGAGGATGCCTCACGATCAGGTGCATCTCGCGCCCTCCTCAGCGCTGCGTCGTCGGGGCGGCGACGAGCAGGCCGATCAGGCGGCGCGCGAGGGGCGCAACGACCAGGACCACCGGGAAGGCGATGGCCCAGGAGATGAGCCAGGCCCCGAGCCAGGCCGAGAGGATGCCGTCGAGGGGCGCGGCCCGGAGGGTGGCGATGCCGGACACGATGAGCGACATCATCCCGGAGAGGATCAGCCCGAAGAGGGCCGGGGCGAAGCGGGCAGGCATGGGAGGAACTCCAGTTGTGTGAACTGGCCGCTATCTCGCGCTTGCAGGTGGAATGCGGAAGGCGCAGCATTTGCACTCTATTGTTGCATCAGACGCCATATCTCCGAGGGAGGATGCGATGCCGGACCTGAACCTGCTGATCACGCTCGATGCACTGCTGGCGGAAGGCAGCGTGGCCGGAGCGGCGCGGCGCCTCGGTCTGAGCCCCTCCGCAATGAGCCGCGCGCTGGCGCGGCTGCGGGAGGTCACCGGAGACCCGCTGCTCGTGCGCGCTGGCCGGGGCCTCGTGCCGACGCCGCGCGCGATGGAGCTGCGCGAGAGGGTTGGCGAGCTCGTCGACGGGGCCCGGGAGGTGCTACGGCCTGCGGCGCAGCTCGATCTCGCCCGGTTGGCGCGACGCTTCACCCTGCGCTGCACCGAGGGCTTTGCCGAGAGCTTCGGACCGGCGCTGTTGGAGATCGTTGGTGCAGAGGCGCCGGGGGTGACGCTGGCCTTCACCCTGAAGGAGGACAAGGACAGCGCGCCCCTGCGCGACGGCGCGGTCGACCTCGAGACCGGAGTGATCGATGCCGGAACCGCCCCCGAACTGCGCGCCTATCCGCTCTTCGATGATCGCTGGATTGGCGTTGTGCGCCCCGGTCACCCCCTGGCGCAGTTTGATGATCCGAACAAGATCTACGCTGCGGCTGCGCACATCCAGGTCGAGCGTCGGGGGCTTCACAGTGATGAGATCGATCGTGCAGCCAGCGAAGCAGGGGCAGATCGGCGCGTGCGTGCCGTGGCGGGCGGCTTCGCGACGGCCTTGGCCCTGGCGCGCGCTACTGACCTTGTCGCCACCATTCCGGAACGTCATACGCTCGGACTCCGCCGCGACATGATGAGCTTCGGGCTACCGTTCCCGCTCCCCGGCTTCACCGTCTCGATGCTCTGGCATCCGCGGATTGACGGAGACCTGGGACACCGGTGGTTGCGACAGTGCCTGCGCCGGGCCTGCGCTGTGGCCCTGGCGGGCAAAGAAGAGTGACGTGTCGCTCCTGGACAGCAGCCGGTTGCACAGTTCGAGTTGCGACATAACGGTCGATCATGAACGCGTTCGACTCCCGATGAGGAAAGGCTTGAGTGCCGCCGGTCGGTAGATCCCGTCAAAGTCCTAGAAACTCCGAGTCAAGACCATCCTGATGCGTTTCGGTGCCGGCAGATCTGGGGGACACAAAACTGCCTGTATGTGCCGCAATGGCTCAGGTCTTCGGCCCACCCGGCGCCGGGGTTGAGGCTTGCCGACGGGCGGTCTTCGGACGCGCCAGCATCGGGGCGAGCCGGATGGCCAGCAAGGTGAAGGCGACCGTCCAAAGGAGCGCGGAGAGCGCGAGGCCGCCTTGGAGCCAACCGGCCGCGACCCGGAAGAAGCCGGCTAGGAGAGTCAGGGTGAAGGCGGCGGTCAGGAAAGGACCTGCGGCGAGAGGTCGTCCAGTGTGGCCCATGGTGGCGCGCATCATCACGGCGACTGTCATGCCGCCGATGGCACCGATCCCGAAGAGGTGGGTCGCGGCGGCCTCGGTGGCGAGGGCCAACGCGGCGGCGGAGGCCGCGGCGAGGCCGAGGGGCACGAAGAGATAGGCCAGGTGCAGCATCAGCAGAAGCGGCGAGCGCCAGGTGGTGTGGCCGCACCAGCGGGCGAGGCGGATCAGGTGGAACGCGGCGGCGACGGCGCAGAGCACGGCTGTCGCCAGCGCATCCGGCACGGCGACCCAGGCCAAGAGGGCAAGTGCGCCCGAGGCCAGGGACACGGCATCGAAGCGAATAAACGGCACCGGCAGGGCGGTGGCGCCACGCTGCACCAGCCAGTTGCGGGTGAAGCTGGGCACGATGCGTCCGCCGATCAGAAGAATGAGGAAGATCAGCAGGGCGATGCCCGCGCGGTGGCCGTGCCAGGCGGTGCCGGTGAGGGCGGCCTCGGCGTGGTAGGCGATGTTGGCGAGCCAGAGCAGGCTGACGGGCACCAGGACCTTCAGGTTGCGCCAGTTCCTTCCGGCCACGATCTCCCTCGCGATCATGGCGGCGACGGCGAGCAGAAACGCCTGGTCGACAAGGGCGGTGGCCAGCGCGCCGAGGTGGAAGAGACCGGCCACCGCAAGCCTCCCGGCCAGCCAGAGTGCCAGCAGCGCCGCCAGGGGCCAGCCGCGCGTGGGCAGCCGTCCTGTCCAGTTGGGCACGGCGGTGAAGAGGAAGCCCGCCACCACCGCGCCGCCATAGCCATAGACCATTTCGTGGATGTGCCAGTCGGTGGGCGTGAGGGCAGAGGCCAGCGAAACCCGGCCCGTCCAGACCAGCCACCAGAGCGGGATCACGCCAAGCGCGAAGAGCGTGGCGGCAAGGAAGAAGGGTCGGAACCCGTAGGAAAAGAGGGCTGGGCCGCGATAGGAGGTTGCGGGATGCATGGGCGGCACTCCGGGATTGAAACGGTAACGGGCGGCCCCCAAAGGTCCGCCCGGCGGTCGAGCTTGAAGGAAACTGGGACTACTCGACCCGGGCGAAGAGATCAGCCATCCGGCCTTTCGCCTTGCCTTTGTGTTGCACGGCGGAGGCCTCATCGAGGTTCACCGCCGCGCCGACCTGCAGCAGGGCGATCATGCCCATGGCGTAATGCGGGGTGCATTTGATGCCGTAGAGGCCCTCGGCATCGACGGTCAGCTCGAATTCCTCGTTGTTCTTGGTCTTGAAGCCTTCAACGCCCTCGGGGAGCATGCCCTCGATGCTCTCGACGTTGTGGCCCTTGTCGGTGGGGATGAACTTCACCACATCGCCGGGCGCGGCCTGCACATAGGCGGGTTCGAAGACCATCGCCCCTTCCTCGCCCTTGTTCAGCATCTTCACCTCGTGGGTCTCGGCCCAGCCCGCTCCCGCGGCGAGGGCGAGGGCACCGGCGAGCATCATCTTTGCAAACATCGGACTTTCCTTTCATGCGTATCCGCTTGTTTCGGTTGGGGAGATTTTGCACTAAGTCTCCGAAGCGAACGTTGCTCCGGAACAAACTTGGCGAGCGAAAGTGCCGAAACTCGATGAAAGCCTGCTGACCGGCCTGCCGCCCTTCTCGCTGCTGGAGCGCGGGCAGATCCGCGAGATCCTCAATGCGGCCGTATCGCGCCGTTACGAGGAGGGCACCGAGATTTTTCGCGAGGGGGAGGCCGCGGACCGCTTCTACCTGCTGCTCGACGGCTACCTGCGGGTGGTGCGCACCACGCCGGGCGGCGACCAGATCATCGTGCTGCACATCTCGCCGGGCCAGCTCTTCGGCATTGCCCCGGCGCTCCAGCGCGACACCTACCCGGCCACCTCCATCGCCACCGCCGAGAGCATCGCGCTGTCGTGGCCGGTGCGACTGTGGCCTGATTTCATCGCGAATTATCCGGGCTTCGCCTCCGAAACCTACAAGACGCTCGGGCAGCGGCTGGGGCAGATCCAGGAGACGCTGACGGAGATGGCCACGCAGGCGGTGGAAAAGCGGGTGGCCTGCGCGCTGCTGCGGATGGTCACGCAGAGTGGCCGCAAGGTGCCCGAGGGCATCGAGATTGCCTTTCCGGTGACCCGCCAGAACATCTCGGACATGACGGGCACTACGCTGCACACGGTGAGCCGGCTGCTCTCGGCCTGGCAGAAGGACGGGATCGTGGAATCGACGCGCAAGCATATCACCGTCACCGATCCGCACGCGCTCGTGGAGCTGAGCGGCGCTCAGGGCTGAAGCCGGGCCCCGCGCGCCGCTCCAGCTCGGCGCAAAACGCATCTTCGTCCAGATCATACTCCAGACAGGCATCGGTGAGGGTGTGAAACGGCGCGATCGGGCAGCCGGGGCATAGCATCTTTCGGTCAAGAAATACCGCCACCATCTCGGGCCAGGCCGCGAAGAGCTCCGAGAGCGGCAGGTCGGGGTTGTCGAAATCCGGGCGGCGGCGCATTGCGGGTCCTTTCCGGCTCCAGCCTGCGCCCGGCTTTCGCCCGCTTCTTTGCGCTTCCGCAATATGCGGTCATTCCCGCGCCGGTAGATCTCTTGCATGTGAAACAATCCGACAGGACCGCGACATGTCAGAAATCCTAACCAAATCGCGGGCTAGGAACGTGTTCTACGGGGGATCGATTTTCTTCGTGGTCGTGTTCGTGGCCATGACGGTGCAGAGCCACCGTCACATCGTGCAAACCTCCACCGCCAACATGGAGCTGAGCGACGAGGTGCGCCACGGCAAGCATGTGTGGGAGCGCCACTCTTGCATCAACTGCCACACGCTGCACGGCGAGGGCGCCTATTTCGCCCCCGAGCTGGGCAACGTCATGACCCGCTGGGGTGCGCTGGACGATCCCGAGCTGGCCTACGAAATTCTCGACGGCTGGATGAAGGCCCAGCCCTCCGGCATCGAGGGCCGCCGCCAGATGCCCTTTTTCGAGATCACCGAGGAGGAGATGCGCGCGCTCGCAGAATTCCTCCGCTGGGCCGATCAGACCGACACCCAGAACTGGCCACCGAACGACGCGGGCTGAGTCCAGCGACAGGAGAAAATCATGAAATACCAATCGCAAAAAGTGGCCTACGCCTACTTTGTCGCCGCCATGGCGCTCTTCGGCATTCAGGTGCTGGGCGGGCTGCTGCTGGGCTGGATCTACGTCTCGCCCAACACGCTGTCCGAGGTGCTGCCCTTCAACATCGTTCGCATGATCCACACCAACGCGCTCATCGTCTGGCTGCTGCTCGGCTTCTTCGGCGCGGCATATTACCTCGTGCCCGAGGAGAGCGAGCGCGAGATCTTCTCGGTCAGGCTCGCCTATGTCCAACTGGCGATCCTCGTGGTCGGCACGCTCGGCGCTGTCGGCTCCTACCTGGTGGGCATCCACGGCGGGCGGGAGTTTCTGGAGCAGCCGCTCTGGGTCAAGTTCGGCATCCTCGTCGCCGCCGTGATCTTCCTCGCGAACGTCTCGCTCACCTTTCTGGCAGGGCGCAAGACGGCGATCACCAACATCCTGATGATGGGCCTCTGGCTTCTGTGTCTGCTCTGGGTTTTCGCCTTCATCAACCCCGACAACCTCAGCCTCGACAAGATGTATTGGTGGTTCGTCGTGCACCTCTGGGTCGAGGCGACCTGGGAGTTGGTGATGGCCGCGATCCTGGGCTTCCTGATGCTGAAGCTCACCGGCGTGGACCGCGAGGTGATCGAGAAATGGCTCTACGTCATCGTCGCCACAGCACTGTTCTCGGGCATTCTCGGGACCGGGCACCACTTCTACTGGATCGGCACACCGGGCTACTGGCAATGGGTCGGCTCGATCTTCTCGACCTTCGAGGTGGTGCCCTTCTTCGCGATGATGAGCTTTGCCTTCATCATGGTCTGGAAGGGGCGCAAGAACCACCCGAACAAGGCCGCGCTGCTCTGGTCGCTCGGGGCCTCCACCGTCGCCTTCTTCGGCGCCGGGGTCTGGGGCTTCTTGCACACGCTGCACGGGGTCAACTTCTACACCCACGGCACCCAGATCACCGCCGCCCACGGGCACCTGTCGTTCTACGGCGCCTACGTGGCCCTGAACCTCGCCATGTTCACCTACGCCATGCCAGTGCTGCGAAACCGTGCGCCCTACAACCAGGTGCTCAACATGGCCTCCTTCTGGTTGATGACCGGGGGCATGTGCTTCATGACCTTCACCCTCACCTTCGCCGGCACCATCCAGACCCACATGCAGCGGATCGTGGGCGATTACTACATGGATGTGCAAGACCAGCTCGGCCTGTTCTACCTCATGCGCTTCGGCTCCGGGGTGGCGGTGGTTCTGGGGGCGCTGCTCTTCATCTACGCCATGCTCGTGGCGCGCCGCGAGATCGTGAAGCCGGGCCCCGTGATCGAAGACGTGGCCGTGCCGGGAGAATGAACCATGCGTGACCTGACAAGTGCCGACCTGCCGTTCTACCAGCCCGCCGCCGATGAATGCGCGCTGTTCGAAACGGCCCATGCCAACGGTTTGCCCCTTCTCCTTAAGGGGCCGACCGGCTGCGGCAAGACCCGCTTCGTGGAGCACATGGCCGCAAAGCTCGGCCTGCCGCTCCACACCGTCGCCTGCCATGATGACCTCTCCGCCGCCGACCTGATCGGGCGCTACCTGCTGAAAGGGGGCGAGACCGTCTGGGTCGACGGGCCGCTCACCCGGGCGGTGCGCGAGGGCGGCATCTGCTACCTCGACGAGGTGGTGGAAGCCCGCAAAGACGTGACCGTGGTGCTCCACCCGCTCACCGACGACCGCCGCCGCCTCGTGATCGACCGCACCGGCGAGGAGCTGGCCGCACCGAAGAGCTTCATGCTCGTGGCCAGCTACAACCCCGGCTACCAGAACGTGCTGAAGAAGCTGAAACCTTCGACCCGGCAGCGCTTCGTCTCCATCGGTTTCGAGTTCCCGTCGCCTGAGGTGGAAGTGCCGGTGGTGATGCGCGAAAGCGGGCTCGACGAGGCTCGCGCCACGGCGCTGGTGCGGCTCGGCGGCAAGATTCGCGCGCTGTCGGGGATGGACCTGGAGGAGGGGGTTTCCACCCGCCTGCTGATCTATGCCGCCACGATGATCGCGGGCGGCATGGCGGTGGATCGGGCTCTTGAGGCGGCAATAATCGCGCCGCTCAGCGACGATCCGGACACCCAAGCCGCGCTCCGCGACCTCGCCGCCGTGATCTACGGGTGAGCGCCATGATGCAACTGCTCGACCTGATGGAGCCGGAAGAGACCGTCGGCAACCTCTGGCACGACATGGCGTCGCGGATCGGTGCGGCGTCGGGTGCGGCGGGCGAGGCAGTAGCTCTGGAGGAGATGCGGGCCTCTGTCGCGGCTCTGTTCCGGGCGCTGGGCGGCGGAGCGGGGGTGGAAATTGCCGCCGCGCCGCTTGCTGCCTCCAGCCACCGCACCGGATGGCTGCGCCGGGTCGGCACGCCGCGCGAGCAGGTGCACCTGGCAGATTTCGACGGCGACCGTCTGCGCCTGCCGCCGGTGATCGACAGCTTTCCGACAAGGGCGCTGAACCGCGCCTGTTACCTCTGGCTCGCCGCGTTGGCCGCCTGCGTGGAAATGCCCGAGCCGGAGGCCGATCCGCTCGCGGCCGACCGGGCCGAAATCGCCACGCTGGCGACGGCCTCCGACCGTGCCTATGCCGCCTGTCCGGGGTTGCGACGAGCCTATGAGTCGCTGTGCCGCCATGTGGTGCAGACCCGTCAGCGCAGCGGCTTGCCGCGGTGCGAGGCCGGAGTGGAGCAACTGGTGCTCGACCAACTTTCGGGCCGCGCACAAGCTGAGGAATGCCTCGCCTGCCCCGCGCCGCGCGGGTATCGCAGCTATGCGCCGGTGCCAGTCTGGCTGCGGCTCCACCCGCGGTCCGGCGGCGGTAAGGCCCCCGCCGAGGCCAGCGACGCGCCCGCCCCAGCGATGGCGCTGGCGGCGCGCAAGGACGCCCGCCGGGAGGACCGCGACCAGGCCAACCGGCGTGACAGTTTCATCGTCCACCGCTTCGAGTCGATCCTCTCCTGGGCCGAAAGCCTCAACCTCAACCGCATGGTCGATGACGACGATCAGGACAACGCCGCCAAGGCCGCCGAGGATCAGGACCACCTGACGCTAAGCCAGAACCTTAAGCGCGCCGCCACGCGGCTGCGGCTCTCGCTCGACCTCGCGCCGCAGGACGCCGACCACGAGCGGCTGGCGGGCGCCTTTACCTACCCGGAGTGGAACCGGCGCAGCGGCACCTACATGCCCGACCATACCCGCGTGCTGGAGGCCGAGGCCGCGCCCGCGCAGGACTACGCCCCCGATGCCCGGCTGGTGGCGCGGGTCAAGCGGCAGTTCGCGCCGCTGCATCCCCGCCGGGTGGTGCTGCCCCGGCAGATCGACGGCGACGACCTCGACCTCGACGCGGTGGTGACCTCGCGCACCGATATCACCAGCGGTCACGAGGGCAGCGACCGGGTGTGGCAGGCGGGCAGGGCGGTGGCGCGCGACCTGTCGGTGGCGATCCTGATGGACTGCTCGCGCTCCACCGAGGCCGCCATCGGCGAGACCTCGGTGATCGAGGTGGCGCGCCAGGCGCTTTCTGCGCTGGCCGAGGGCATCGACACGGCGGGCGACCGGCTGGGGATCTGGGGCTTCTCCTCGCTCCGGCGCGACCGGGTGTTCCTGCACCGCGCCAAGCGCTTTGACGAGCCGGTGAGCGGCGCGGTCACGGCGCGGATCGGCGGGCTCCGGCCCGGCCACTACACCCGGCTCGGCGCCGCGATCCGGCATGTCTCGGCGCAGCTTGCCGAGGAGGGCGCCGCGCGCCGGTTGCTGCTGGTGCTCACCGACGGCAAGCCCAACGACCTCGACCATTACGAGGGCCAGCACGGTATCGAAGACAGTCGCATGGCTGTGCGCGAGGCCCGGGCGCTGGGGCAATCGGTGCATGGCGTCATCGTCGACGAGGACGGGCAGGACTGGTTTGCCCACATCTTCGGACGCGGCGGTTTCACCCTGCTGCCGCACCCTGAGCGTCTGCCCCGCGCCCTGCCCGATATCTACCAGACCCTGACCATGGAGAGCTGACATGACACGTATCCTCACCCTCGCCGCACTCGTCCCCGCGCCGCTGCTGGCGGCCCCCTTCGAGCGCCCGATTCCGCAGCCGCAGACCGAGACGGCGGAGTTCTGGTTCTTCGTCGGATCGGTGGCGCTGGTGCTTTCGCTGGTAGCGGTCCAGTGGCTTGTGAGCCGGCGATGAGGCCGGGCTGGAAACTGCTGGCGGGCCTCTATCCCTTCGCAGCGGGGGCAATGGGGGTGAACCTGTTCTTTGCCTCGCTGATCGGCTCCTGGCTGGGCTGGCCGGTGCTGACGCCCTGGCAATCGGCCGCCGGGGGGCTGGTGATCGGCCTGCCCGCGACATGGGCCTTCGCCTGCCATATCGTGCGGCTGATGAAACAGGCGGAGGGCGAGTGACGGGGTGGGCGGAATACGGGCTGGCGTTGGGGCTCTTCGTCGCCAGCCATTTCCTTCCGCGCCTCGGCGGGCTGCGGGAGCGGCTGATCGGGGCGCTGGGGCGGCGGTTGTATTTCAGCCTCTACGGGCTACTCTCCCTTGCCCTGCTGGCGTGGCTCATCTCCGCCGCGATCCGCGCGCCCTACGTGGAGCTCTGGCCACAGATGCCGTGGGCCCGCTGGGTGCCCAACATCGCCATGCCGCTCGCGGTGATCCTCGCCACATGCGGCATCGGCATGGCCCAGCCCTTCACCCTCGGCGGACGGCGCGGGGTGGCGCTCGACCCTGTGGCGCCCGAATTTGCCGCGATCTCCCGCCACCCGCTATTCTTGGCCCTTGCGCTCTGGTCCGCCGCGCATCTGGTGCCCAATGGCGACGCGGCGATGGTGGTGCTCTTCGGCAGTTTCCTCCTTATGGCCCTCGCGGCGATCCCGGCCTTCGACGCTAAGGCCCGCCGCGTGCTGGGAGACGTGGCGCCGGGATTCTTCGCCAGCACGGCGGTGCTTTCGCTCCGGCCCCTGGGGGATGCGGCTTGGCTCCGGGCCAACGGCCGACGCCTTGCTCTTCGCACCGCACTCGGTCTCGTGCTCTGGGCCGGGCTCCTGCTCCTGCACGCCCCGGTCAGCGGTGCCTCGCCCCTGCCGCTCTGAAGCGCGCTCTCTTGACGAAGATCAAGGAGCGAGCCGGGCAATTCCCCTAGGTTGCATGCGAACAGGGCAGACTTTCCCGAATCCACTCGTTGTGGCAGAGTGAAGCCACGTCAATTCGCGCGCCGGTTTCGGTCCGGCAGCGAGCGCAAAGGCCAGGTCGTCTATGACAACCGAGCACAGCAGACGCAACTTCCTGCGCGGGCGGCTCTCGGAGCCGAAGCCGCCAAGGATGCGACCGCCGGGCGCGCAGGCGGGGTTTGCGAGCCTTTGCACCCATTGCGGCGACTGTGCCCGCGCCTGCCCCGAGGCGATCATCGTGAGGCACCCTTCGGGCGAGCCGGTGGTGGATTTCAGCTACGGCGCCTGCACCTTCTGCAACGCCTGCACCGAGGCCTGCGAGGCGGGCGCGCTGAAGCCCGCCGCGCCGGAGGACTGGCCGTGGCGGGCGACGATCGTCACCAACTGCTTCGCCCTCAACGGCGTTTTCTGCCGCAGCTGCGAGGACGCCTGCGAACCGCGCGCCATCCGGTTCCGGCTGATGACCGGGGGCCGGTCGGCACCCGTCCTGGACCAGAATCAATGCACCGGCTGCGGCGAATGTGCATCGACTTGCCCGGCGGGCGCGATCGCATTCGAGATGCCGAGGCTCGCAGCGGAGGAGAAACGCGCATGAACATCTGTGGATGCCTTGTGCACGTCGCGCGAGACGTGGTGACGGAGGCCCGCGCGGCGATGGAGGCGACGCCGGGCGTGGAGGTGCACGCCCAGACCGACGACGGCCGCCTCGTGGTTGTGGTCGAAGACACCGACGCGGCCTTTGCCTCGGACACCATCATGGGCCTGCACCAGATCCCGGGCGTGATCTCGCTAACGCTCAACTACCACCATTTCGAAGACCCCGCGCCCTGCGCCGCCCCCTTTCCCAGCCGGAGACCTGACGCATGACCCTCTCGGAATCCCGCCGCAGCTTTCTCAAGGCCACCGCCGCGGCCAGCACCGCCGCCGCCGCCGGGCTCTCCCTGCCGGGCGAGGCCCTCGCCCAGACGCCGGGCAATGCAGACATTCGCTGGGACAAGGCCCCCTGCCGGTTCTGCGGCACCGGCTGTTCCGTGCTGGTGGGCACCAAGGAGGGCCGCGTGGTGGCCACCCAGGGTGACCCGGAGGCCCCGGTGAACCGAGGGCTGAACTGCATCAAGGGCTATTTCCTGTCGAAGATCATGTATGGCGCCGACCGTCTGACCACGCCGCTGCTGCGCAAGTCGAACGGGGTCTACGACAAGAACGGCGAGTTCGAGCCGGTGAGTTGGGACGAGGCCTTCGACGTGATGGCGCAGAAGTGGAAGGAAGCGCTGGCCTCCAAGGGGCCGACCTCCGTGGGCATGTTCGGCTCGGGCCAGTGGACTGTTTGGGAGGGATACGCCGCCGCCAAGCTGATGAAAGCGGGCTTCCGCACCAACAACATCGACCCCAATGCGCGGCACTGCATGGCCAGCGCCGTGGTGGGCTTCATGCGCGCCTTCGGCATCGACGAACCGATGGGCTGCTATGACGACTTCGAGCACGCGGATACCTTCGTGCTCTGGGGCTCCAACATGGCCGAGATGCACCCGATCCTGTGGTCGCGCCTCACCGACACGCGTCTGACCAAGCCCGGCGCCGAGGTGCATGTGCTCTCGACCTTTGAGCACCGTTCCTTCGAACTGGCCGACAACGGCATGGTCTTTGCCCCGCAGACCGACCTCGCGATTCTGAACTACATCGCCAACTACATCATCCAGAACGATGCGGTGAACTGGGACTTCCTCGAGAAGCACGTCAACATCACCAAGACCGCCACAGACATCGGGTATGGCCTGCGCGACACCGACCCGCGTCAGGAGGAGGCGGAAAACCCCAACTCGGGCGAGCTGACACCAATCGACTTCGACGAATACGCCAAGGCGGTGGCGCCATATACCGCCGAGTATGTCTCGGAGCTGTCCGGCGTGCCGGTGCACCAGCTCGAGAAGCTGGCGCAGCAATATGCCGATCCGAACCGCAAGGTGATGAGCCTCTGGACTATGGGCTTCAACCAGCACACGCGGGGCAGCTGGGCCAATGGCTCGGTATACAACATCCATCTTCTGACCGGAAAGATCTCGGAGCCGGGCAACTCGCCGTTCTCGCTCACCGGCCAGCCCTCGGCCTGCGGCACGGCGCGCGAGGTGGGCACCTTCGCTCACCGGCTGCCTGCCGACATGGTGGTGACGAACGACGAACACCGCGCGATCTGCGAGGCAACCTGGAAGATTCCGACCGGCACCATCCCGCCCAAGCCGGGCCTGCATGCGGTGGCCCAGAACCGGGCGCTGAAGGACGGCACGCTCAATGCCTACTGGGTGCAGTGCAACAACAACATGCAGGCGGCGGCCAACATCAACGAGGAAGGCTATCCGGGCTACCGCAACTCCGAGAACTTCATCACCGTTTCCGACCCCTACCCGACGGTCACCGCGATGAGCGCCGACCTGATCCTGCCCACCGCCATGTGGGTGGAAAAGGAGGGAGCCTACGGCAATGCCGAACGCCGCACCCAGTTCTGGCGTCAGCAGGTGATGGCACCGGGTGAGGCTAAGAGCGACCTCTGGCAGCTGATGGAGTTTGCCAAGCGGTTCACCGTGGAGGAGGCCTGGGGCGAGGATCTGGTGGCCACCATGCCCGAGCTGGCCGGCAAGACGCTCTACGAGGTGCTCTACGAGAACGGCAACGTGAACAGGTTTCCGCTGGAGGAGACGGCGAACGGCTTCGACAACGTGGAGGCCGAGCACTTCGGGTTTTACGTGCAGAAGGGGCTGTTCGAGGAATACGCCAGCTTCGGACGCGGCCATGGGCACGACCTTGCGCCGTTCGACGTCTATCACCAGGCGCGCGGGCTGCGCTGGCCCGTGGTCGACGGGCAGGAAACGCTCTACCGCTTCCGCGAGGGCTACGACTCCTACGTGCCGGAAGGCTCCGAGGTGGCCTTCTACGGCCACAAGGATGGCAAGGCGAAGATCATCTTCTCGCCCTATGAACCGGCTGCCGAGGAGCCGGATGACGAGTTCGATCTCTGGCTTTCCACCGGCCGCGTGCTGGAGCACTGGCACTCGGGCTCGATGACCCGCCGGGTGCCCGAGCTGCACCGGGCCTTCCCCAACGCGGTTGTCTTCATGCACCCCGAGGATGCCGAGGCGCGGGGGCTCAGGCGCGGGCAGGAGATCGAGATCTCCACGCGGCGCGGCAGGATGCTCAGCCGCGTCGAGACCCGGGGCCGCAACAAGCCGCCGCGTGGCCTCGTCTTTGTGCCGTGGTTCGACGAGGGGCAGCTGATCAACAAGCTGACGCTCGACGCCACCTGCCCGCTCTCCAAGGAGACCGACTTCAAGAAATGTGCCTGCAAGGTAGAGCGGGCGTGATGCAGCACCGGGACGCAGACGCGACGGCCTCAACCGCCAGTTCGGCCTGATCCGCCACGAGGGAGAGTGACTATGAAATTGAAAGCCATTGCGGGGATTGCCGCGCTCGCCTCGACCCTGATGGTCTCGGGGCTTGTGCTCGCCCAATCCACCGGCGCGGTGAAATCGCTGCGTGGTGCGGATGTGGAAACCGAGCTGCCGGCGCCAGAACTCTACCGGCAGCAGGAGGGGCGGGAGGTGCGGAACTATCGCCAGCAGCCGCCCGTGATCCCGCATTCGATGGATCAATACCAGATCGACCTGCGCACCAATCAGTGCCTCGCCTGCCATGACTGGAGCACGGCCGGTGAGCGCGGCGCGCCGACGCTGTCGATGACTCACTACCTCGACCGGGACGGCACCCAGCTCGACACGGTGGCGGGCACGCGGTGGTTCTGCAACCAGTGCCACGTGTCGCAGGCCGACGCGCCTGCCCTAGTAGGCAACACCTTCGAAGCCAGCGCGTCGCAGTGAACTGGAACGGGAGGCACGACATGTCCGACAACGAGAACACCCCTCGCCGAGGCCCCCTGCGCCGTCTCTGGACCTGGTTCTGGAGCCCCTCGGGCGTGCTCAGCACCGGTTTCCTGCTGATCGCGGGCTTCATCGGCGGCATCCTGTTCTGGGGCGGCTTTCACTGGTCTTTGGAGCTGACCAACACCGAGGAGTTCTGCACCTCCTGCCATACAATGGAGACCAACCTCGGCGAGTATCGCCAGACTATCCACTACAACAATCACTCCGGCGTGCGGGCGATCTGCTCGGATTGCCACGTGCCGCACGAGTGGCAATACAAGATGAAGGCCAAGATCATGGCCGTGAAGGACGTGTATCACGAGGTTCTGGGCACGATCTCGACACCGGAAAAATACGAGGAGCGCAGGCTCGAGATGGCGGCGGCCGTCTGGAAGAAGATGAAGGCCAGTGACAGCCGAGAGTGCCGCAACTGCCATGCCTTCGAATACATGGATTTCACCATCCAGGAGACCCGCGCCGCCGACAACCACCAGCGCGCCATCGACGAGGGCATGACCTGCATCGACTGCCACCAGGGCATCGCCCATGACCTGCCGCCGGGCTACTTGGAAGAATACGAGCACGTGGTGCAGGAACTGGCCGGCGAGGTGCGTCGTGGCACCGGTGAGGACCTGGCGCAGATCCGCAGCTACCTCGGCACGGCCACCGACTGACCGCTGGAACGGAGACCCACCATGCTCAGCCTTCTCGATCTTCTCGGCACCATCGGTGGCAGCATTCTCGGGCTGCCCGGCATCCTCGGCACCGCCTTCGGGATGATGACGCGCAACTGGTTCGTCGCGGCCGGGCTGGGGGGCATCACCGGGCTACTTTCGCCCCTGGTTCTGGGCGGATCGCATTCCACGCATGTGCCGATCACCCTGACCGAATACGCGGTCTCCATCACTGTCGGCCTCATCGCGGGCCTCGTGGGCTGCGCGATCCGGCACAAGGGCGCCACCGTCTGACCGGACAGGCCCCGGCTCACCCCAGCATTGCGGCCGCGATCCAGGCGTGAACGGCGCGGGCCTCCGCCTTGAGCCGGGTTTCCAGCCCGCCCGCGAACTCGAGGAAGTTCTCTAGGTTGCGCTCACTCACCGCCGCGAGCGCCGGGATGCCCTGCTCCATCGCCAGGGCCAGCACCGGGCAAAAAGCCCCAGCCCGAGGCCTCATGCACGCCGAACTTGTTGAGGATCATCACGTCGGCCCCTGCACCCAGCCGGGCCGCCACCGCTGCGGCGGCCTGCTCCAGCGAGGACGGGTCCAGCCGGCATCCGCGCGCGCCGCCCCGAGCCGTTGCGATATCTCGATGCCGGGCCCGTCTGGCAGGACCGAAAGCTCCATGTCGCAGGGGTGAGCTTCGAGTGAAGGCGCGCGGGTCTGCACCACCCCGGCAACCACTCGGCCCTCGGCCCGGAGCCGCGCGGCGAGGTCCGCCAGCAGCCCGTCTGCTTCGCCACGGGTTTCCGACAGGATGTAACCCAGCCTCATGCCGCCCGCCCGATCCGCGGTGCACGCGAGATCACGCGCATTCCAGCTCCCGGACCTCCGCATAGGCAGCCAGGGCGCCCAGATCGTTAACCAGCACGTCGCGCCGCTGCACCCTGACGCCCTGCTCTCGCAGGCGCCGGAATGCGCGCGAGAGGCTTTCCGGCGAAAGGCCAACCTGCCCGGCGATGAGCGCCTTGTCATAAGGCAGGCGCACCGTGCGGGACCCCTGGCTGCCCTCGGGAACCAGCGAGAGGATGAACTGCGCCGCCCGCTGCGCACCCGAGCGCATCTTGAGTGCTTCGACCTGGCCGACCAGCGCCTGCACCTGGCTTAGGGTGTTTGCTCTCAGCGCGGCGCGGGCCTCCGGGCAGCTGTCGACGAGGGCGAGCAACGCGTCGGCCGGGATCTTCAGCAAAGCGCAGGGGGTGACCGCCTCGGCGTGGGCAAGGTATCTCTCGGCCTCGAGCGCCGCGGAATTGCCGATACTGCGCCCCGGGCCGATGACATCGATGACCGCCTCGCCCCCGCCTGCGGTCACCCGGTAGAGCTTGACCCATCCGGTGAGCACGATGAAGAGGTCATCGGCCGGGCTGTCGCGCGTGAAGATGCGCGCGCCGCGCACAAGCTGACGGGTCGAGCCGGAGGCGATTACCTTGTTCACTAGGGGGCGCGGGCAATCTCTCAGTAGCAGGCAGCGCCGGGCCGCCTCTTCATGTTCGTGGTTCATGGCTCTGTGTTCCGAAGAGGTTCAGGTGTGTGACTGCGCCGGGGCCTCAGCCCTCGCGCACCAGGCGAAAGCCCAGGTGATCGGGCGGAAGGCCCACGGCGCAGCCGCCGACGCTGGCATCGCGGACGAAGTCGATCACCGCCGCCCGGTGCCGCCCTCCGGCGATACGGACGCCGCAGTAGGGCTCGGAAGTCTCGATGCTACCGTCGGCGGCAAGCCGGCCCGTGGTCATGCAGCCATCTGTCCACTCCCAGACATTGCCGCCGAGGTCGGCCAGGCCGAGGCTGTTCAGGCCGAAGCCGCCGCGGGGCCGCAGCGCCGGGCTGGAGCTGCCGCGCAGAAGCACGCCACGCTGGTATTGCGAGAGCATCCGCGCGCCCGGGTCGAGCTCGCCCTCGTCGGGTGCGGCATCGCCCTGGCGCTCGGCGGCGGCGCGTTGCCACTCCGGCTCGCTGGGCAGGCGCCAGATTTCGCCGGTCTGTCGGGAGAGCCAGGCGGCATAGGCCGTTGCATCGGACCAGTTCACCATGGTCTGGGCGTAGCCACCCTCGCCCGTGCCCACGTCTTCGCAGGCGCCGTCGGCCACGCAGGCAAGGTATTCGGCCCGCGAGACCTGGTATTTCATGATCTCGAACGCTCCGACCTCGAGCTGGCGGATGCCCGGCGTGCTAGCCTTGCCGTCGCGGCTGAAGTTGCCGAGGGGGCGAAAGGCGATCTGGCCGGGTGCGACCCTTACGGTCTCGGGCAGGGCCATATTGGAGCGGGTGTGCGGGCGCGGCGCCACGGCTGCCAGCGCAGCGATGCCTGCGGCCACGACGCAGCCTGCGAGGATGGCTTTCTTTCGCATGATCGGTGTCCTTCGATGCCGAGAGGGTGGCCGGATTGCCCGGCCACCCCGCCACCTCCCTGGTGGGCCGGCCGCCTTACGGAAGTGCGGTCTTGCCTTCGTAGGCGGCGTTGTATTCGACCGGGGCTTGGACCTGCTCCATCAGGTCGTTGTTCCAGTCGCCCTCCACCACCACGTGCGCGGTGGCACCGAGGTTCACCGCCTCGATGAGGTTGTGGTTCACGTAGGCGTAGACGCCGGGCTGGAGGAACTCGTAGAGCGCCGCCCCGGCAGAGCCGCCGCGGATGAACCAGGTTTCAAGGTCGCGTTCCGGCGGGTTGTTGAACTTGCCGGTCTCCCAGACCAGGTCGCCGTGGCCGCCGATCAGGTGCGGGCGGCTGTCGCGGTTGGCCTGGCTGTGGACGAAGAGCACCTTTTCGCCCTGCGCGGCGTGCAGCGCATTGTCGCCGGTCAGCGCGCCGACCTTGCCGTTGAACACCACATGGGTCGGGATCAGCCCGTTCATCACCTCGAGCGTGTCGGGATAGCTCTCGCCCACGTCGGCAAAGCGCATATAGTCGCCGTTCTCGTCCTTCGGGATGTAGAAGTCGTTCTCGCCGATGTAGAACACGCGGTCGTAGCGGACCGGCTTGCCCTCGTGGTCCTTCAGCCCGTCGCGCGGCAGCACCATGATGGCGCCCGACATGCCGCTGACCACGTGCCAGGGGATCATCGGGCCGCCCGGGGCGCAGTGGTAGACGAAAGTGCCGGGGCGGGTGGCCTTCCAGCGGAGCACGGTCTTTTCGCCGGGGTTAATCAGGGTCAGCGAGCCGCCGCCCAGGGCCCCCGTGGCCGAGTGGAAGTCGATGTTGTGCTGCATCAGGTTCTCGGGCGAGTTATAGAGCGTCAACTCCACGTAATCGCCCTCGTGCACCACCATCAGCGGGCCGGGGATGGAGCCATTGAAGGTCATCGCCTGGAGGTAGGCGCCGCTGTCGACCTCGACCTCCTTCTCGACGATCTGCATCTCGAACTCCACGATGCGCGGCTCGCCGGGGGCCTCCTGATCGTGCTCGTGCACGAAGGGCGGGCGGACCAGCTTGCGCTTGATGCGCTGCAGGTTCGACAGATCGACCGGGGCGGCCATGGAGGTATCCATAATCTCCTCGGCCTTGGCGCGGCTGGTCAGCATGGGGATGGACGCCAGCACGGCGGCCCCCATCAGCGCGGCACGTCTCGTCAGCATCTCGGTTCTCCTTCTGCAACGGATTGCTGTCGCTCCGGAGTCTATGAGAACCGGCGGCGCCAAACGTTGCTGGAACGCAAACTTCCGGACAGTTGCGCTCTGGCCTGCTGCGCCCCGAAGTATAGGGAGTGGTGCAGTGTCGCGTGGTGTGGCCAAGAGGAGTGGGCAACCGCGGGTGAATCACCCCTCTGGTGGCATTCTCCGGTGCTCTGGCGTGGCATCGAGCATCGCCATCCGCATGCTGTTTGGTGACGGCAAATACCTGTGCCCGTATGCTGCCACCGACTGGAAAATCATTCTGAGGGAGCAGTGTTCGGCGCGTATCCCGCGCCCGAATGGATGGTGGATCGTGAACGAGTGCACACGCCGAGGAGGAAAGGCTGGAGGGCCGCTGATCGGTGGATCCCTTCGAAGTCCTAGGAGATCCACTACTAAACCATCCGGATGCATCTCGGCGCCGGCAGGTATGGGCGACGCAAATCTGCCTCTGATCGACCTAGCCGCAGCGATGACATGGGTGCAATCCACGAGCTCCCGGCACCTCGTGATCAGACTTGCGGACCCGGCTACACGCCTTCGCTGCCCTCGGGTTCTGCGCTGGAATTTCCAACCAAGACGTTGACCAAGGCCTGCAGGCCCATCGGGACAAAGCAGAAGACCGGAGCGATCTTGAAGGCGGTATCGGGGATCTCGAACACCGGCGTTCTGAGGCCGAGAAACTCCCAGACGTGCCAGAGCTGGAGCATCACGTAGCACGACAACAGCACCACCGAGACATCGGTGATGCGCTCACAAAACGCGCGGGCACGCGGGTCGAGCATGTCGACAAGGGCCGTCACCACGATATGGCGGCGGCTCCGGTAAAGCACGAAGGCCATCAGGAACACGATCCAGGTGATGACCAGCCGGGTCAGCTCCGCCGATCCCAAAATGCCCCGCCCCAGAAGGTAGCGCAGCACCACCTCGGCGAGAATTCCGACCACCAGCGCCAGAAGGAGCCCCTGCGAAATCCGCAGGTAGGCCTTGCTGACGTGGCCGAGAAGAGTGTCGAGATGGGTCATGCGCTTGCTCCGGGGCGGGGCGGGGAGGATCACTGGATATCGCGGATCGCGTCGTAGAGACCTGCGCCCCAGAGGCCTTCGGCCTCCTGCTCATGCGCAGCGGCGGTGAGCTTTTCGGCAAAGGCGGCGCGGTCGACCTCGATGATGGTGGCACCGTCGGCCTTGAGCTGGTCCGCGATGGTGGCGGCGGCCTCCTCGATCAGCTCCTTGGAATAGTCCGAGGCCACGGCGGCGGCATCGAGCAGAATCTGCTGTTGCGCCTCGTCGAGCTGGCCCCAACGCATCCCGTTCATAGCCACGGTGATCGAGTCATACACGTGGTTGGTGCGGGTAACATAGGGCGCGGCAAGGTGGAACTTCTGGCTCAGCACCGAGTCGTAGGGGCTTTCCATCGCGTCGGTCATGCCGGTCTTCAGCGCCTGGAAGCTATCGGCCCAAGGCACCTGCGTGGGGTTGGTGCCCAGCGTGGCCCAAGTCTTGATGTAAGAGGGAATGCCCGGCACCCGGAACTTGAGACCAGTCAGATCGTCGGGAGTGTTCACCGGCTTGGTCGAGACCACCACGCGCGGCAGCTTGGCCCAATCGTCCCCGATCATCTTGATCCCCGCTTCCTCCAGCAGCTTGTCCTCCATCGCCGTGGCCATGTCGCTGTCGAGAAAGGCCTGAAAATGATCGCCGTCGCGGAAAGTGAAGCCCCATGAGACGACGTTGAAATCTTTCTCGAAGTTGCCGTAGTTCGACAGGCTCTCCACTACCATGTCGAGCACGCCCGCCCGCATCTGCTGAATCGCCTTCTCGCCCGAGCCGAGCTGGCCGCCGGGAAAGACCTGAATCTCGATGTCGCCGCCGGATTTTTCCGCGACCTCCTCCGCGAACTTCGTCGCGGTCATGCAGGTGGCCGAGGTCTCCGCCGACGGGCAGGCGAGCCGATAGGTCGCGGCCTGCGCGGCGCCTGCAATGGTTGCGGCCGCGAGGGCCAGCGTGGCTGTGTGGATCATCTTCATGGTTGTCCTCCCTTGATGAACTTCGGTGTCGGGTCAGCGTCCGGGCAACAGCAGCTCGCCGGGATATGTCACGATGGACGGGACATAGGTGATGAGCAGCAGCACCAGCAGGATCGGAATGAGAAACGGCAGGATCGCCTTCGCCGTGTCGATGAAGCGGATCTCGGCGATCTCGGTGACGATGTAGAGGCACCAGCCGAGCGGCGGGGTGATGAGGCCCACGGTAAGGTTGAGCACGATCACTACGCCCAGGTGCACCGGGTCGACCCCCAGTGCCACACCCATGCCCACGAGGGTGGGCGTGAAGATGACGAGGATCGAGGTCAGGCTCATGATTGTGCCGAGCAGAAGCAGGATCACGTTCATCGCGAAGAGAAAGGCGATCTGCCCGTAGCCGGAGCGGTGAAAGAACTCGGCCATCGCATCGGGCAGTTGCTCGGTGGTGACGAGCCAGCCGAAGAGCGAGGACATGCCGAGGATGAACATGATCTGGGTGGTGGTGACGAGCGCCTCCTCCAGCATTGGGCCGAGGTTGCACCACTTCATGTCGCCGTAGAGCATCGAGACCACACAGGCATAGGCCACGGCGATCACGCCTGCTTCTGTCGGGGTGACGATGCCAAAGACGAGGCCGGCGAGGATCACGAAGGGCGTGGCCAGCGGTGGCGCGTTGCGGATGAAGCTGCGGCCGATCTCGCAGAGCGAGGCGCGCACCTCGGGCTCCACGCCCTCGCGCTTGGCCGCGAAGTAAACGTAGACCATCATGAAAAGCCCCAGCAGCAAGCCCGGCACCAGCCCGCCGACGAACAGCGCAGGGATCGAGACATCGGTCATCGAACCATAAAGCACCATCAG
Source organism: Vannielia sp. SX4 (assembly GCF_052828525.1). The sequence continues at coordinate 644,184 of NZ_CM128247.1, read as the reverse complement.
GATCGAAGGCGGGATGATCGGGCCGATGCAGCTTGAGGCAGCGGTGACCGCGGCGCTGAACGGACGCGAATAGCCCGCCTTCACCATCGCCTTGATCTCGATCCGCCCCAGCCCGGCGGTATCGGCCACCGCCGAGCCGGAGATACCGGCAAAGAACAGGCTGGAGAGAATGTTCACATGCGCCAGCCCACCCCGGATGTGTCCCACCAGCAGCCCGGCGAAGCGGAAGATGCGCTCGGTCACACCCCCCACGTTCATGATCTCGCCCGCCAGCACGAAGAAGGGGATCGCCAGCAACGTGACGCCGCCGAGGCTCTCGACCATCGAGAAGATGAAGATCGAAGGCATCACGTCGCCTAGCAGGATGTAGACCATCGAGGCCACGCCCATCGCAAGCGCGACCGGCGCGCCGATGGCCATGAAAAAGGCAAAGGTGATGAGCAGCGCGGCAAAGGCCATGACGGTCAGTCTCCCAAATATGCGTTCTCGGCGCGCAGCCGGGCTTGCAGGGCGCCCACCTTTACCTGTCGCAGCTCGCCCTGTGCTTGCATCGCCAGAGCCGCGCCAGTGCCCGCGGCATGGCCCATCGCCATCGCCGTGGGCATGACCCGAAGCGCGGCAAAGGCCTCGTGGGTTGCGCTAATGCCGCGCCCGGCCACCGCCACGTTGCGCAGCCCCTCGGGCAGCAACGCTCGCCAGGGGATGTTGTAATGGTGGTCCTCGGAGAACTCGATGAAGGTAATCTCCTTGCCTGTAGGCTTGTGGACATCGATTGGGTAAGCCCCGGCGGCCACGGTATCGTCAAACCTCTCACCCCGCGTGATGTCCTCTCGGGTCACCACGTAGTCTCCCCGCACGCGGCGCGTATCGCGAATGCCGAGTTGCGGCGCAATGGCCGAAAGGCGCGCCTCGCCGCAGCCCGGCATATGCACGGTGAGAAAGCGAGAAATCTCCAGCGCCTGCCGTCGCCCCTCGATCTCGCCGGCGCTCACCGAGAAGGGGTCGTCGGGGTCCACGGAGACACGGGAAATGTTGAACCACGCGGCATTGGCACCCGGCACGCGGGAGTAATGCAGCGCGGCGCGGGGGAGCGCGCCGCTCTCCAGTCCTTCGGCCACCACCCGGTCACGATCGGCCCGGCTCATGCCCTCCAGAGCGGCAATGTCCACCGGCGCCATCTCGAACATCATCGTGCCGGGTTGCAGCGCCTCGCCCTCGTTCAGGCCGAGGAAACGGCCACCGGCGACGGTGACGAGGCTCATGTCGCCCGACGCATCGATATAACAGGCGGCGCGCAGGCTTAGCGGCTTGCCCGCCGCCCAAACCCTCAGTTCGGTGACATGGCCGCCCTCGCAGGCCGCGCCCATGTTGACCGACTTGAACAGGATGCGCACGCCCGCCTCGATCAGCATCTGCTCCAGCGAGACCTTCAGCACCTGCGCGTCATACTCGATGCGGTTCATCACGTGGCCGGTTGACATCACGAAGGTGCCCAGTGGCCCGCATCCGCCATCGGCCCTGAGCCGCTCCACGATCTCCTCGGCCACGCCGCGGATCACGGTGCGGCCCGACCGGGTTTGCCAGCCGACGAACTGGCCCACCATTCCCGCCGTCGCCGCGCCGCCCAAGAAGGCGTTCTGTTCGATCAGCAGCACCTTCGCACCATTGCGGGCCGCTGCCAGCGCTGCGGCGCAACCGGCCATGCCGCCGCCCACGACGATCACATCGCATTCCGCGTCTGCGCGCAGGGGGGCGCTGGTATCTGGCATTCGGTGACCTCCTCCCGGTCGTCTGGTGCGCCCGACCCTAGTTGAAGCGAGCGGCGGAGACGATTAACATTCGATCCGACGGCTTTAACGTTTGGTTAAATGCCCGCAAGCAGGGGGAACATGGATGATTTCGATCCGGCAGGTGGAGGTTATCCGCGCCGTCATGGTCGCCCGTTCGGTCAGCGGCGCAGCACAGCTGCTCAACGTCTCCCCCGCCGCCGTCAGCCGGATGCTGCGCCATACCGAGAGCCAGATCGGCTTCGCACTGTTCTCGCGCGCACCCAATGGCTTCGTGCCCATGCCCGAGGCCCACGCGCTGCTCGACGATCTCGAACAGGTCCACAGCAGCCTCTCCCGCATCGAGGCCCGCCTCACCGGACAGGCACGCACCGAGACCGCCCTACGCATCGGCACCTCGCCTGGCCTCGGCCTCAGCGTGGTGCCCCACGCCCTCTCCCGGCTTCAGGCCCGCCAGCCCGACCTTCGCTTCGAACTGGGGGTCATGCACGTCGACGAGGTGCTGCCCCTGCTCGAATTCCGCCGCTACGACTTTGCCCTGACGATCTACGAGATCGACGACCCGAGGCTCAACATCCGGAAAATTGCAGAGGCCCCGCTGGTCTGCCTGATGTCCCTCGACCACCCGCTTGCCGGGCGCGAGCGGGTAACACTTGAAGAGATCGCCGCCCATCCGGTGATCGGCTACAACCCCCAGGCCTTTCAGCAGCAACTGATCGACGACATGTTTCGCAGCCGCGGCCTCGCCCCGGATTACCGGGCCCGCTGCCGAGTGATGAGCACCGCCTGTGTGCTTGTGGAAGAGAACCTCGGCCTCACCCTCCTCGACCGCTTCACTGTCCACGGTCGCATCCCTGAGGGCACCTGCGTCGCCGCCATCGACATCGACTACTGCTTCCCGCTGAACGTGATCAGTATGCGCGATGCGCCCCTGTCACGTGACGCAGAGGGTTTTCTGGCCGAAGTGGAACGGATGTTGGCCAACTGAGCCACTTTATGCTGTGAGGGGAGTGCCAAACTCAATTGCGGCGCGGGCCACTCCCACGCGCACGGTTTGGATCGAGGCATCGAAGGACTCGAGAACCTCAGTGACGGGCTAACGTTCGATGATCTGCGTTGTTATCTGCTCTCGAGTTCAGGCAGTCAGACGAGCATTTTGTTGTGGATTGTCCATCCTTCGGTTTTTTCGGCTGAAGATTGGTAAAGGTCGGCTAATCACGCATCGGATGACCAACCTTCTCAGACTTCACATCTAACTCATAGATCTGCGCTGTCCCGCTCCGGTCGGATGTAAACACAACCTTCCGTCCGTCCGGTGAGAACCGTGGATGCGGGTGGGTGTGCTGCGGGGCATGCACCTTTACCGGCCCGTTGTTGTAGGGGAACGGGTCGGCCCAATGCGCACCCTGCGAGCTGGCCTCCGGGCGGTGAAGCGGGGTGGGCGGAGCGGATCCGTCGAGCGAGAGCAGGTGCAGGCCTCGGTCGGGAAAGTTGGTATCGAAGATCAGGTGGGCGCCTGTGGCGTCGGGCGCACCGTGCCAGACCGGGAAGTCGGTCAGCATCCGAACCTCGCCGCTTTCCGGGTCGATCTCACCGAAGCCGTTGGGCCAGTCGACAAAGAGCACGGTTCGATGCCCGGGGCGCCAGACCTCATGGGTGATCCACTGCATCTCATGCGCGCGCTCGAAGATGCGCCGGGCGTTGCCCTGCCGGTCCGTCACCCAGACCCGGTCAGTCATGGGCCCCGCATAGAGGATCAGGTTGTCATCGTCGGGGCAGAACTGCGGGTGGCCGATGGTGGGCGCTTCCAGGAACACCTCCGCGCTCTGCGTCTCGGTATCCACCAGCCAGAACCGGCTGACCGCGCCGCTCTTCACCGGCACCGCCCAGTAGCGCCCGCAGGCCGAAAGCGCCGTAGTGCCCATCGCCGCGCCGACCATCCCGGCCTCGCGCATCTCGCGGCTGTCGAAATGTGCCAGCACTTCCACCCTCCCGTCGCGCGGCGACACCCGTTTGCCCTCCTGCCCGGCGACGAAATAGATCCAGTCGCCGTCGCGCGAGGGGATCACCGACCATTCGGCCAGCGCGGGCTCTTCGGTGAGCTGAACCAGGTCGGCGCCCGGCGCGGGCTCGATGAAGATCTGCGGGCTGCCGGTGCGGTGCGAGATCAGCAGCAGAAAGCTCATCGCCGCGTCCCAGGCGTCAACAAAGAAGAACGGGTGATGGTGTATCGAGCCGTGCTGCGTGATCTGGCGGAGTGTCGCGCCGGTGCCGTCGTTGAATGGCGCCGACTCGGAGCGGTGGTGGGTGTAGGGCATGGTTACTCTGCGGGGTTTGGAAGCGTGCGTGCACTGCTGCGGGCGGTGAAGGCCACGACAATCACCATGGCCCAGCCTGCGGTCAGCGCCACCAGCCAGGCGGTGCTGCCCGAAGGCGCGATCACCGCGACCAGCCCTGCGAGGCCGATGGGCAGGCGCGTGGCCCAGCCCAGCGGGCGCATCGCCCAGCCGCCGAAGGCCACGGCCCAGAGCGCGGTGCTGACCAGCAGAGAGAGCGCACTGAAGGCGATTTGCCCCGCGCCGCCCTGGGCCAGCACGCCCGGGTCGAAGACAAAGGCGAAGGGCACGAAAAAGGCCACGAGGCTGAGCCCGAAGGCCGAGAGGCTGGTGTGCACGGCAGAGGCCTTGCCCACCGCTGCGGCAGCGAAGGAGGCCAGCGCCACCGGCGGCGTCACCATCGAGAGCACGCAATAGTAGAAGATGAAGAAGTGGGCGGCGAGCGGGGCGATGCCGAGGTCTTCGATGGCCGGCACAAAGAGCACCGCGCCGATGATATAGGCGGCCACCGTGGGCAGCCCCATGCCCATGATGATGCAGCCGACCATGGCCAACATCAGGGAGGCATAGATCGAGCCTTCGGAGAGCGACAGCAGCGAGCCCGCGAACTTAAGCGCGAGGTTCGATTGCACGGCGACAGCGATGACAAGACCGATGGCGGCGATCGGCACGGCCACCTCGGCCGCCTGGCGCGGGGCGTCCCGCAGAGCCTCAGCGATCTGCTTCCAGCCGATCCGCGTGGACGCGCGGAGAAAGGGAACCACGAGGCAGGCGAGGGAGGCCACAACCGCCGAGTAGGAGGCCGAGTAGCCACTCACCAGCAGCCCGATCAGCACCAACGGCGGCAGGATCAGATGGAGGCGCGGGCCAATGGCCGGGGTCTGCGACACCTCCTCCGAGGTCAGCGCCCGCACCCCGTCGCGGCGGGCGGACAGGTCCACCACCAGCAGCAGCGCGAGGTAGAAGGCGACCGCCGGAATCAGGCCCGCCAGCGCGATCTGGGCGTAGGGCATGCCGAGCAGCTCGGCCATGATGAAGGCGGCAACGCCCATGATCGGCGGCATGAGTTGCCCGCCGGTGGAGGCAATGGCCTCGATCCCTGCGGCCCGGGCTGCGGGCACGCCGGTGCGCTTCATCAGCGGAATGGTAAAGACGCCGGTGGAAACCACGTTGGCCACCGCCGAGCCCGAGATCGAGCCCATCAGCGAGGAGCCGATGATGGCGGCCTTGGCGGTCCCGCCGGTGGCGCGTCCGGCTGCGCGGATGGCGAGGTCGATGAACAGCTGCCCACCGCCCACCGCCGCGTAGAAGGCGCCGAAGAGGATGAAGTAGAAGACAAAGCTGACCGAGGTGGATGTGGTGATGCCAAGCACGCCCGCCGTGGTCATGGTGGTGATCTCGGTCGCCGCCTCCACGCCGAAGCCGCGGAAGTTCAGCCAGCCGGGCAGCACGTTGCCCCAGAAGGCATAGGCGATGAACGCCAGCAGAACCCACACCAGCACCCAGCCCACCGCGCGGCGGGAGCCTTCAAGCAGGAGGAACACCAGCAGTGCACCGAACAGGATATCGGTCGTGAAAATCGGAGAGACGTTCTCCATCCGGGTCGTCAGCCGCTCGAAGCCGGTGAGGTAGTAGCCCAGCACCGCGAGCGCGGCGAGAATGGCCGCCGCATCCAGCCCGATCCGAAGCCAGCGCGGCAGGCGGGGGGCGGTGAGCGGCTTGTAGAGAAACAGCAGGACGAGGGCGAAGGCGAGGTGCACCGGGCGCTCGAAGAGGGGCTGTTGCGGCTCGAACAGCAGCCAGACCTGGAAGGCGATCATCGCCACGCCGACGACAAAGGCGGCAGTCAGGGCGGGGCTCTTCAGGATCATCTCGCGCATGGTGTCCTCCCTGGGCGCAAAACGGATGTCGAAGGGGGGTGCCGCGCCGCCGCACAGGGCGGCGACGCGGGCGCGGCCTTACAGCAGGCCGGCTTCCTTGAAGTAGCGGATCGCGCCGGGGTGCAGTTCGATGCCGGTGTTTTCTGGCAGCATCGCCTTGGCCGGGTCGAACCGCGACCAAGCGCCATGGGAGGCCTTCAGCGCCTCGGCGTTCTCGATGATCGCCTTGGTGATCTGATAGGCCGTCTCCTCGTCGAGTGCGGCATTGGCGATCAACACGGTGCCGAGATTGGCGCCCGAGGTGGCCGCAGTCTGGCCCTTATACCATTCCGGGCCATAGCTGCCCGGGGTCAGGCCGTTTTGCGCGAGGAGGTCCATCGCAGGGGCGGGGATGTCGAGAAAGACCACTTCGTTGGTCAACGCGACCTCGGTGATCGTAGGATGCCCTTTGATCATCGTGTCGATGTAGACATCGGCATTGCCGTTGCGCATCTGGTCGGCGATCTGGCCGGTATCGACCTGGATGATATCGCCGCCATTGGCCTTGATCTCATCGGCCGAGGTGCCGAGTCCTTCGAATATCATCTCTGCCACCGGAACGGCGGACGAGCCAACCGGCTTCATCAGCACGCGCACCGGCTCACCCGAAGCGAAAATTTCCGAAAGGTCAGTGGTGCCCATCTTGTCGGTGAAGGCCTTGCTGGCCAGCACGCCCACGTAAACGTCATTCAAGCCGCCGACGAGTGCGCGGATGTCGGGCGCGGCCATACCGTTGTAAACGTCATCGCCGTTCTTCGCCCAGACGGCAGAGGCCACGTTCGACAGGGCGATCTCGGCCTTGCCGCCCTGCACCACCATCGGGTTGGCGACACCGCCGCCCCGGGCGATCACCTCGACAGAGTTGTCACCGATGATCGGCTCGATGATCTGCTCGAGCGTGGCGGCAAAAACATACCACGACGAGCCCTCGCGCATGGCCCCGATGCGAACCTCCTGCGCAGCGACAGATGTGGCGGTGGTGGCCGCAACGGCGGCAGCGGTAACGGCTGTGCGCAGGCGCGGAAAAATTGCGTGTTTCATGTTGGTCCTCCCTTGGGTTCAGGATGCCCCCGGCGCGGGCCGGGGGCAAATTGCTTGGGTCACTCAGCCGCGATGGCCAGATCGACACGGCCGATCCCGGCTGCCTCGAAGGCAGCCTCGATTTCGCGCTCGGCAGCGTCGCCGAGGTCTTTCAACGGCTCGCGGATGGTGGCGTGATCGAGCAGGCCGCGATGGCGCAGGCCGATCTTCAGGGCCACTGTGCCCTCCATGTGCGACCCGCGGTGATAGACCGCCTGGGTCACCGGCAGCAGCCGCTCGAAGATCTCGCGGGCGGCGGTGTAGTCTTGGGCCTTGCCGGCGTGGATAAGGTCGATCAGCAGCTCGGGCGCGATGTTGCCGTAGCCCACCAGCAGGCCGTCGACGTCGAACATGGTCGGCAGCAGCCACTCGTCATGGCACGACAGCACCTGCAGCTCGGGCTGGGCCTCCTTCAGCGCCGGGATCTCGACATACCAGCGCTTCATGTCGCGCACGCCGTTCTTGGTGGCAACGCAACCCTCTTGGGCCGCGATCTCGAGCTGGGTGTCGAGGTCGTAGTTGGCCTTGGTGGCAGCCGGATACTGGAACAGGATGGTCTGAAGCCCGCCCTCCTCGTAGATCGCCTTGTAGCGATCCTGCGGCGCACCCTTCTGAAAGCCGAAGCGAAGCCAGCCGTGGTTGGGATACACCAGCGCGCCGGTCGCACCGGCATCGAGCGAGCGCTTCGCCTCCTCGGCCGCCACCTTGGTGCCCTCGCCGGTGATGCCCGCAATGATCGGAATGTCGACTGCGTCCTTGTAGGCGCGGATAAGCTCCAGCCGCTCGTCGGTGGTCAGAAAGGTGCCCTCACCGGCATGGCCGAGGATGACGAGTGACTTCACCTCGTCGAAGCTCGCCAGCCACTTGGCAATGCGCACGTTGGCATCGATGTCGAGCGAGCCGTCGCGGTTGAAGGCGGTCACGGGAGCGGGGTTCAAGCCGCGAAGATCCATGGGTTGCATGTCGGAAGTCTCCTCCGGGGTGGTGTGTCTGTGTCTAATCCAACGTTCCCTAGCCAACCCGTATCGCCAGATTGGGAACGTTTGCGGGAACGTTCCCAAAAATGCATTGCCAGCGTGACGAGTCAAGTGGTAGTTTGCAGGCAGACCACATTTTGCCGATCAAGGATCATCGCCCGTGGATACCGAAGTGCCCGCAAACCGTTCCAAGCTTCGTGTCACGCTCCACGACGTGGCGCGCGAAGCGGGCGTGTCCAAATCGACCGTCTCGCGCATGCTCGACGAGCGCTTGCCGCAGTCTGACTCTCCCAAGGCGCGGCGGGTTCGCGAGGTTGCACAAAGGCTTGGCTACGTGCGCGACCTCTCTGCGGCGAGCCTACGCCGCGGCTCCACAGGACAGATTGGGGTCATCGTTCCGCGCCTGACGGACACGGTCATGGCCATGCTCTACGAGGCGCTGGCCAAGGCGGCCGCGCAGAACGGTCAGTTCACCATCGTGGCCACCACCGACGACAATCCCGATGCAGGCCGAGCCGCCGCCGAGGCACTGATACGGCGCGGAGTCGATGGATTGATTCTGGCGACGGCCCGCACCGACGATCACTTCACTGACGAGCTTCGCGAGCGCGGCGTGCCCGTCGTCTTGGCGCTGCGCCACAACGGCTCAAGCCCTGCGTCGATAAGCGACGACAGGCTCGGCGGCTACCTCGCCACACGCCACCTACTAGACCTGGGCCACCGCCGCATCGGCCTCATCACGGGTCCAAGCTACGCCACGAGCGCACTGGGGCGCGTGGAAGGATATCGTAAGGCGATGGAAGAGGCCGGGGTGAAGATCGCCCCCGAACTTGTCGCGCCATCCTCCTTCAGTATTGAATCCGGCGAAGAGGTGGCCAACGCCCTACTGGCGCTCAAAGACCGCCCAACCGCCATCTTCGCGGTCAACGACAACACCGCCATCGGCGCACTCTCAGCGATCGGAAAGGCAGGTCTTTCCGTGCCGGACGACGTATCGCTGGTAGGTTACAACGACATTCCAATTGTCAGTCGGCTACCGACACCTCTGACCTCCGTCCGCGTCCCCTTCGACCAGATCGCTGCTTCGGCTTTGAGGATGTTGAGTGAAGAGGTGCCGAGCGGATTCAATGCAGTAGCTACCCCAACACTTATTCCCCGAAGATCAACTGCGCGTGTGCCAGAGAGAGGTTAAGGGCCCCGAACACCATCTCGCCCGCCCCCGAGTGTTCATCAAAACTGTCCACGAAACCAACCATGCACTTAATGGCCTTGGCGAAGCCAATGCGGCCTTCAGGACCCGATGTATCAAGCGGCCTGCCGACGGTGAGGGCTAGTTAAACCGGGCGCATTGGCTTAGCTACGTCTCGCACGGAAACCCCATGATCAGCGCGTCAGTGACGTCGGGATTCTTGTCACCCGCGCCACTTATCACGCTCATGTGATCTTTGTTACACGCAAGCCAACGGGCCCCTGTCTATAAGGGAGGCATAATCAGGAGACTGAGATGCCTCGGGCCAAGACCAAGTTTACACAGAGCGATCTGCAGCGCGCTATCAAGGCCACCCTGAACGCAGGGTTGACCGTGTTCGGCGTGACCATCACCCCTCAGGGCGCGATATTCGTCGATACCGCGCAGCGGATCGGAGACGGACCCCAGGCGAGCCCCGAAAGCGAGTTCGACCACTGGAACGCTAACCGCAGTCAGCGTGAGAGGCATTAATGCACGTCCGGCTGAAGGGTCTCAACACCGTCAAGTCCAAGCTCGCCGACGGAACCTATCGGACCTACTACTACGCATGGAAGGGTGGGCCTCGTCTGCCCGGCGCTCCTGGCGACCCGGAGTTCATGGCTGCCTATCAGAAGGCGATCGATGCCAAGTTGGACACTCCGTCCGGAACGCTGGCCGCCGTTTTGAATGCCTACCGCACATCACGGCGTTTCGAAGAGCTCGCATCCCGGACGAAGCGCGACTACGAGAAGCACCTTCGTCGCATCGAAGCCGAGTATGGGACCTTTCCTATCGCCGCACTAACGGATCGGCGGACGAGGGGAGAGTTCCTCACGTGGCGAGACGCTCTGGCTACCAAGTCTCGCCGGCAGGCCGACTACACCTACTCTGTGCTCGCTCTGGTTCTCTCCTGGGCACAGGATCGCGGCCTCGTGCCCAGCAACCCGTGTGAGCGCCCAGGCCGCACGTATCGCTCGCGTCGCGTGGAGAGCGTATGGAAACAGGAAGATGAAGCGCGCTTCATGCAGGCGGCTCCACCCCACCTCCGTCTCGCCTTCCTGCTCGCGCTTTGGACAGGGCAGCGCCAAGGCGATCTGCTGCGCCTCACGTGGTCGGCGTTCGATGGCGAGTGCATCCGCCTCAAACAAAGCAAGACCGGCGTGAGGGTCACCATCCCGGTCGGGAAGCCGCTCCTTGAGGCACTGAACGGCACCGAAAAGACAGCCGTGACGATCCTCACCACCGTGCGCAATACCGCGTGGACCGAGTCAGGCTTCCGGGCATCGTGGCGGACGGCTTGCAAGGCAGCAGGGGTGGAAGGGCTCACCTTTCACGACCTCCGCGGCACCGCAGTCACCCGCCTCGCTCTCGCCAGATGCACCACGCCGGAGATCGCTACGATCACCGGCCACAGCCTCAAGCAGGTCGAGACGATCCTCGACGCGCACTACCTGAGCCGAGACGCAAAGCTCGCACTATCTGCGATCCGCAAGCGCGAAGCGCACGAAACCGGAACAGGTTTTCCCAAATGAACGCCCAAACGGCGCACCCTGCTCGGGGCGCAACATCACGAACTGTCAGGAAATGCTTGGTAGCGGAGGAGGGACTTGAACCCCCGACACGCGGATTATGATTCCGCTGCTCTAACCAACTGAGCTACTCCGCCAAAAGCGAGGGCCGATGTAGTGGCCGGGGGGCGAGCCGTCAAGGAGAAAAAGCGGCCCCGATTGATGCCAGATCGTGAACAATCGCCACCACGCCACCCCATTGCCACGCCGCCCGCCCCGCAACCCTCCGCCATCGCCATTTGCCACCCGCCGCCGGGCCGCTATCGTCTGCACAGAGCCAACGGAGAGCCCGCGTGCAAGCCACCCCGAGCCTGACAAAAGACATCCTGCTCATCGGCGGCGGCCATGCCCATGCGCTGGTGCTGCGCCGCCTCGGCATGGCGCCCATCCCGCAGGCCCGGCTGACGCTGGTGAACCCCGGCACCACCGCGCCCTACTCCGGCATGCTCCCCGGCCATATCGCTGGCCACTACCCGCTCGATGCGCTCCAGATCGACCTCCACCGCCTCGCCCGCTTCGCCGGCGCCCGGCTGATCGACGGCCACGCCACGGCAATCGATCGCACCCTACGCGAGGTTCTAGTCCAAACCGCCTCCGGCCCCCGCCGCCTCGGCTATGATATCGCCTCGCTCGACATCGGCGTCACCTCTGACATGCCGCAAATCCCCGGCTTCTCCGAGCACGCCTGCCCGGCCAAGCCACTCGATGCCTTCGCCGCCCGCTGGCAGGCCTTCGCGGAGGCCCCGGGCAGCGCCCGCGTGGTGGTGATCGGCGCCGGGGTCGCCGGGGTCGAGCTGGCCATGGCTGCCCACCACCGCCTCAGCGCCGCAGGCCACAGCCCCAGCGTCACGCTGGTCGATGCCGGCACCGCCCTCTCCGCCCTTGGCGGCGGCTCCCGCGCCCGGCTCTTCGAAACTCTCCGCAAGGCAGGCATCCCCTGCCTCGAGAACGCCCGCGTCACCCGCGTCACAACCGAGGCCGTCCACCTTGAAGATGGCCGCGAACTGCCCGCCGATTTCATCATTGGCGCGGGCGGCGCACGCCCTCACGACTGGCTCGCCGAGACCGGCCTCGATCTGCAGAACGGTTTCATCCGTGTCGGCCCCGGCCTGCGCAGCACCAGCGATCCCGCGATCTTCGCCGTCGGCGACTGCGCCCACTTCGAGCCCGACCCGCGCCCCAAGGCCGGTGTCTACGCTGTCCGCGCCGCCCCTGTGCTGGCCGAAAACCTTCGCCGCGCCACCAAAGGCGGCGCCGCTCTCAAACCCTTCCGCCCCCAGCGCGACTACCTCAAGCTCATCTCCCTCGGCTCCCAATCCGCACTGGGCGAAAAGCTCGGCCTCACCGCCTCCGGCCCCTGGGTCTGGCGCGTGAAAGACAAGATAGACCGCGCCTTCATGGCAAAGTTCACCACCTACCCCTCCATGACCCCCGATGACCCGGCAGCCGAACCCATGCTCTGCGCCGGCTGCGGCGCCAAAATCGCCCCCACCGCGCTGAAGGCCGCACTGGCCGAGCTGCCCGCCCCCGAGCGAGACGACGTGATGAGCTTGCCCGGCGACGATGCTGCCATCCTCGCGATGGAGGGCGACTGGCAGGTCATCACCACCGATCACCTGCGCGGGTTTACCGAAGACCTTTCGCTGATGTCCCGCATCGCCGCCGTCCACGCGCTGGGGGATATCTGGGCCATGGGCGCCCGGCCGCAGGCGGCGCTGGCCTCCGTCACCCTGCCTCGCATGTCCCCCGAGATGCAGGCCCGCTCCATGCGCGAGGTGCTCACCGCCGCCAGCGCCATCCTGCGCGATGAAGGTGCTGAGCTGGTCGGCGGGCACAGCTCGATGGGCGCCGAGGTGCAACTCGGCTTCACCGTCACCGGCCTGCGCACCGCCTTCCCCGTGGGGCTGGAAAACGCACAGATCGGCGACGCGCTCATCCTCACCAAACCCATCGGCACCGGCACCATTCTTGCCGCCGACATGCGCGGGCGGGCCGAGGCCACCTGGGTCGCCGACGCCCTCGCCTCCATGGCCCGGCCCCAGGGCGGCCCTGCCCGCCTGCTCGCCACCGCCCACGCCATGACCGATATCACCGGCTTCGGCCTCGCCGGGCACCTCATGGCCATCTGCGAGGCCAGCAAGGTCGCCGCCACGCTCAAGCTCGCCGCCCTGCCGCTCCTGCCCGGCGCCGCCGAACTGGCCGCCAAGGGCATCCGCTCCACCCTCTGGGCCGAGAACCGCGCCGCCGTCGCCAGCCGCATCGCCCTGCCCGCCCCAGCCCCGCCCGAGGCCGACCTGCTGTTCGATCCGCAAACCGCCGGCGGCCTCCTCGCCGCCGTCCCCCCGGGCCGCGCCGCCAAGCTCCTGACCGACCTCCAGGCCATGGGCTTCCCCGCCGCCCGCATCGGCCAGATCACCGCGGGCGAGCCCTTCCTGACGGTGCAGTAAAGCCCCGCCCTGCCCTTCATCTTGGCCCAAATATCTCCGGGGGTGTGGGGGCAGCGCCCCCACTCCAACACCACCCATCAGGCACACCGCCCGATCCGCGCCGCGCGTGGCGGAACCGGGTGGGCGGGCGGGCGTTCCGCCACGCGCGGCGCCTACCTCAGCTTCTGCAACACCGCCAGCGAGGCATAGCCATCCGGCACCACCCCGATGCTCTTCTGAAACGCCCGCACCGCGGCCAGCGTCAGCGGTCCGATCTTGCCATCCACCCCGCCGGGGTCGAAGCCCGCCGCCTCCAACCGGGTCTGCAACTCCTCACGCTCGGCCAGCGTCAGCGCCCGGTCCTCGCGCGGCCAGCCGGACTGAATCCGCTTGCCCCCTGCGATCAGGTCGCCCAAGTGCCCAACAGCAATCACATAGGCATCGGCGGTGTTGTAGCGCTCCAGCACCATGAAATTGCCGAAGGTCATGAAGGCCGCACCCTTCGCCCCGCCCGGCAGCCGGATCGAGGCTGGCCCGTGGTCCGGCACTGGGCGTCCTTCCACGTCCCGCACCCCCATCGCGTTCCACTCCGCCGCCGACCGGACCTCATGCTCGCCCGCGATCTCGTAGTCGAACCCCTCTGGCAGCACCACTTCCAGCCCCCAGGGCATGCCCTCCACCCAGCCCGCATCCGCGAGGTAGGCGGCGGCAGAGGCCAGTGCGTCCTGCGGGTTGTCGCCCCAGATGTCGCGTTTGCCGTCGCCGGTAAAATCCACCGCATGGCCAAGGTAGCTCGTCGGCATGAACTGGGTGTGCCCCATCGCCCCCGCCCAGCTGCCCTTCATGTCACGCGGCGCCACATCCCCGGCCTGCAAGATCTCGAAGGCCGCCATCAACTGCTGCTCGAAGAACGCCCCCCGGCGGCTGTCATGCGCCAGCGTCGCCAGCGCCTCGACGATATCGGTATCGCCCTTGTAGGTGCCATAGGCGCTCTCCAGCCCCCAGATCGCGGTGACGATCTCCTTGGGCACGCCATATTCCGCCTCGATCGCCTCCAGCGCCGCCCGCTCCCGCTTCAGCGCCGCCTTGCCGTTCTCCACCCGCAGGTCCGAGGCGGCGGTGTCGAGATACTCCCAGATCGTCTTGGTAAACTCGTTCTGGTTCCGGTCGCGGGTGATGATCTTGGGGTCATACTCAACCCCGTCGAACGCCCGCTCGAGCAACTCCGGCGCAATCCCCTTCGCCGCCGCCCGCACCTTGAACCCCTCGACCCAAGCGCCAAACCCCTCGCCCGAAACCTCGGCCACCGGAAGCCCTCCCCCCGCAGGCCGCGCCAGTGGGCGCACAGCCGTTTCCACCACCACCGGGCCCGCAAGGGCCGCGCCGCCAACAAGCGCCACAACCGCGCCCGCAAATACTCTCTTCATGATACCGCCTGCCTGCCCGTCTGCTGTTGCCAGATCGTTGGCCCCAGCATAGCGGATTCGGCCTCCGGGCCAAAGCGCGGCGTCGCGCAGGTCAGCCGCGTCGGCGGCGTGCCACCTTGCGGCCCTTCTGGGCCTTGGCCTTCGCCTTGCCCTCCTTGCGCCGCACCGGCCGCCCGCGCTTGGCCGAGGCCCCCGGCTTCACTGCCGCGCCCTCGATCTCCAACAGGTCCAAAAGCAACCCGCCCGTCACCGGCACCGCTTCGGCCAGCCGCACTAGCACCCGCTGACCAATCCCGATGACCCGGCCCGTATCGGCCCCCATCAGCTCCTGCGCCTCGCGGTCGAAGTGAAAGTACTCCTGCCCCAGCGACCTTATCGGAATCAGCCCGTCCGCCCCGGTCTCGTCCAGCCGCACGAAGGCACCAAATCGCGCAATCCCGCTGATCCGCCCGCCAAACTCGTTGCCCACCCGCTCCGCAAGGTAGCTGGCAAGGTAGCGGTCGGTGGTGTCCCGCTCGGCGGTCATCGAGCGCCGCTCGGTCTCGCTGATGTGCACCGCCGTCGCCTCCAGGGCCTCGATATCCGCCTCCGTCAGCCCGTCATCGCCCCAGCCATGCGCGGTAACCAGCGCCCGGTGCACCACGAGGTCCGAGTAGCGCCGAATGGGCGAGGTGAAATGCGCGTAGGTGCCCAGCGCGAGGCCGAAGTGGCCAATGTGCTGCGGCGAGTAATACGCCTGCGTCATCGACCGGAGCGTGCTCAGGTTGATCAGCTCGGCATGGTCGGTGCCCGCCGCCTGCGCAAGCAACTGGTTCAAGTGTGCCGTCTTCAGCACCTGACCCTTCGCAAGACTCAGCCCGCTCGCCTGCGCCGTCTCGCGCAGCGCATCCAGCTTCTCCACGCTCGGCTCCTCATGGACCCTAAACAGCAGCGGCTGGCTCCGTTTCACCAGCTCCTTGCCGGCACAAACATTGGCCAGCACCATGAATTCCTCGATCAGCCGGTGCGCATCGAGCCGGTCCTTGAACTGCACCGATTTCACCGTGCCGTCCTCGCCCAGCACGATCTGCCGCTCCGGCAGGTCCAGATCGAGCGGCTGGCGGCGGTTTCTCGCATCCACCAGCGCGTGATAGGCCGCGTAGAGCGGCTTGATCACGCCCTCCATCAGCGGCGCGACCTTCTCGTTCGGCTCGCCATCCATCGCCGCCTGCACTTCCTCGTAGTTCAGCGAGGCGGGCGACTTCATCAGCCCGCGATGGAACGACCAATCGACCAGCTCGCCATGCGCGTCCACCCGCATCTTCACCGCGATGCAGGCCCGCGGCACGCCCTCGTGCAGCGAACACAGATCGCCCGAGAGCCGGTCCGGCAGCATCGGCACCACCCGGTCGGGGAAGTAGGTCGAGTTGCCGCGCTCCTTCGCCTCCCGGTCCAGCGCCGAGCCTGGGGTCACGTAATGCGCCACATCCGCAATCGCGACCCAGATGACATGGCCGCCGTCGTTCTTCGGGTCGTCGTCGGCATGGGCATAGCAGGCATCGTCATGGTCCCGCGCGTCCCAAGGGTCGATGGTTATGAGCGGCAGCTCGTGCAGGTCTTCCCGGCCCTTGAGGCCCGCCGGCTTCATCCGGTCGGCCTCTGCGATGGTTTCATCGTCGAAACTGTCGGGAATCCCGTGCTGGTGGATCGCGATCAGCGAAACCGCCTTCGGCTTGGACGGGTCGCCCAGCCGCTCCACCACCCGCGCCTTCGGCAGCCCCATGCGGCCCTTCGGCCCGGCCTGTTCAGCCTCTACCAACTCACCGTCCTTGGCGCCCGCCGTGGCGTCCTTCGCCACGGTCCACTCCCGGTCCGCGCCCTTGTCGACCGACAGAATCCGCCCGCCCTCGGCGCTCTTGCGATAGATGCCCAGAATGCGCTTGGGGTTGGTCCCGATCTTGCGAATGAGCCGCCCCTCGTAGTGGTGCTCCTCGCCTTTCACCTCGCGCAGCTTGGCCAAAATCCGGTCACCCGCGCCCAGCGCGCCATCGGCGCTGCGCAGGATCATCAGCACCTTCGGCTCCGGCCCCTCGCCGTGCCACTCCATCGGCTTGGCCATCAGGTCGCCATCGGCATCCGGGCCAACGACCGTGAGCACACCCACCGGCGGCAGCTTCTCGGGGTCGCGATAAGAGCGTTTGCGCTTGGCAAGATGCCCCTCGTCCTCCAGCTCGCGGAGCATCCGCTTGAGGTCGATCCGCGCCGCCCCCTTGATGTGGAACGCCTTGGCGATATCGCGCTTGGAGGCCGCCTCGGGATGGGCGGCGATCCAGTCCAGAATGTCTTTTTTCGTTGGTAGCTCGGCCATGTGAAAGAGGTAGCAGGGCGCGGGCGAAGGCAACAGCGAAATTACAGCGCCCGTTCCATCATGACGTGAGGGATGCCGACGGAGTCGAACACCTCGCCGCAGGGGGCAAAGCCGAGCCGCGCATAGAACGGCAGCGCCGAGGTCTGCGCCCCCAGCTGGACGCGCTCGATCCCGCCCATCGCGTGCAGCTCGTCCAGCGCCGCCTGCATCAGGGCCAGCCCCAGCCCGGTGCCGCGCAGCTCGTTCAGCACGCAGACCCGCCCAATCTTGCCGGTCGCGCCCTCGCGCATCACCCGCGCGGTGCCCACCGGGCGGCCATCGCGCGTGGCCAAGAGGTGCCGCGCCCCGGCGTCGAGCGCATCGTTCTCCAGCTCCGCCGGCACGCCCTGCTCCTTCACGAAAACGGCGATCCGCACCGCCATGCAGGCGGCAAAATCCTCCGTCGGCGCGATCTTGATATCGGAGAGGGCCACGCTCACAACGGGCAGGTCATCCGCCGGTGCGGCACCCCGCCGTCATCGAACTCCGGCCCCTCCGCCGTGAACCCGAGCGTCTCGTAAAACCCCATCGCCCGCACCTGCGCGTCCAGCACCGCCGCCTTGGCCCCACGCTCGCGCAGCAACTCCATCCCCGCCCGCACGATCTTGGCCCCAAGCCCGGTGCCCCGCGCCCGCGTCACCACGCAAATCCGCCCGATCCGCCCTTCCTCCACAAACACCCGCGCAGTGCCAACCGGCTCCCCTCTCTCGGCGGCCAGCAGGTGAATGGCACGGCCATCCTTGCCATCGAATTCCTCGGCTTCAGAAAACCCTTGTTCCCGCATGAACACCTCCCGGCGGAGGGCAAAGCAAGCATCGAGGTCGCGGGTGGGGGTGATGGTGAGGGTCATTCGGGGGTCGGTCCCATGCGTTGCTTGAGGTGGTCCAGAAAGTTCATCCGCTCGTGCAATACGGCGGCAATCGCGGGGATACCATCCGCGTCGAAGCGCCAGAAGACCACATGCCGCCCCGCCCGGCACGAGCGTAGCCCCGTGCGAACATCGCCCCAATCCCGGAACGGCAGCCGCGCAAGCTGCTCGAACCGGCCTTCAAGATCGGCCAGATAGGCTGCCGCCCGGTCCTCGCCCCATTGGTCGATGCTGTAGGCCCAGATATCCAGCAGGTCCGCCTTCGAGCCTGCCGTCAGCCGCCACCCTGCCATCAACCGGCCCGGCGGGCCTTGGCTTCGCGGATGATGTCATCCATCGAGACTTCAAAGGTCTCACCACGGTTGATTGCATCAAGACGCGGCTCCAGAAACGCCCGCAACTCCTCCAGCGCGGCCGCCTCCTCGCTCGCGTCTTCCGCCAGCGCACGGCTCATCACGAAATCCTTGATCGTCTGGCCCTTCAGCGCGGCGATGGCCTTCAGCTTGCGGTGCTCTTCGGCGGTGATGTCTATCGAGAGTCTGGGCATGCACTCAATTTAGCGCTGCCCTACCCACAAAACAACATTTGTGGGTCACCCCTCCGCGAAGTAATCCGCCAGCATCCGCCCGTAAATCGCCTTCAACTCGCCGATCTGCTCCACCCGCACCCGCTCGTCCACCTGATGCATCCGGTGACCCACGAGCCCGAACTCCACCACCGGGCAATGGCTCTTCACGAACCGCGCGTCGCTCGTCCCGCCCGTGGTCGAGGGCTCCGGGACCCGGCCCGTCACCGCCTCCACCGCGCCGCTCACCAGTTCCGAGAGCGCACCCGGCGGCGTCAGAAACGCCTCGCCGCTCACCTTCACCGTCAGCCCCACACCCACGCCGAACTCCTCAGCCACCTTGTCGCCCTCGGCCTTCAGCCACTCGGTCAGGCTCTCGCCCGTATGCTCGTCGTTGAACCGGATGTTCGCCGTCGCCCGCGCCTCCGCCGGGATCACGTTGGTCGCCGTGTTGCCCACGTCGATGGTGGTCAGCGCCAACGTCGAGGCATCAAAATGCTCGGTCCCCACGTCGAGCGTGCGCGAGGCCAGCCGGTCGCAGAGCCGCGCCATCGCCGCCACCGGGTTGATCGCCCGATGCGGATAGGCCGTGTGCCCCTGCTTCCCGCGCAGCACGTAATGCGCATTCATCGAGCCGCGGCGCCCGATCTTCATCATGTCGCCCATCTGCTCCAGCGAGGTCGGCTCACCGACGATGCACACATCCATCCGCTCGCCGTTCTCCGCCATCCAGTCCAGCAGCGCGGTGGTGCCGTCCAAGGCGTCGGCCTCCTCGTCGCCGGTGATCGCCAGCACCACCGATCCATCGGGCGGGGTCTGCTGCACAAAGTCGATCGCCGCCGCCACAAAGGCCGCAACCCCGCTCTTCATGTCGGTCGCGCCCCGGCCATAGAGCCAGCCATCCTCCTCCTCGGCGCCAAAGGGCGGATGCGTCCAGGCCGCCGCATCACCCACCGGCACCACGTCGGTATGGCCGTTGAAGCCAAAGGCCTTGCCGTTCCCGGCCCGGCCCCAGCGGGCGAAGAGGTTGCTAATGCCGCCCCGGTCCACCCGCGTGCAGGCGAACCCCGCCGCCGTCAGCCGCTCCTCCAAGAGCACCAGCGCACCGCCCTCCTCGGGCGTGACAGAGGGGCACTTCACCAAGGCGCGGGTCAGCTCTACGGGGTCGGTCATGGGCAAGTCTCCTTTGCCCCCCAGATACCCCCTCCCCTCACCGCGCACCACCCACCGCCTGTTGCACCGCCCCCACAGCCCCAAGGCCCCCGCGCCAAATGTGCTGACAACCCGCCGAAATGATGGCAATTTTCGTCAAAACAAACACATCGACCCGAGGCAGGGCGAAGAGCAGCGGCAGGTCAGACGAGAAAAATCTCGCGGCCCACCACCCCCCGACGGACCGGCCCCGCGCCGTGCCGTTCTCTCATGCCGAGGGTCCATTGAGGACAGACGAGCATGGTTGCGGCATCGGAACTCTCGATCAATACCTACGCCAATGCGACGGCCATGGCCGATGCGATCTTCGGTGACAGCGTGCAGGTGGTCTCGGCCAGCTACTCCGGCTCCAGCTACTCCTCCGGCATCTATACCGGCGGCGACAGCACCTCGCCCGGCGTGGTGCCCGGCGATACCGGCGTGATCCTCTCCACCGGTCGTGCGTCGGACTTCACCAACTCGTGGGGCTCGTCCAACCAGGATAACAACACCTCCACCAACACTGGCGGGCAGAACAACAACTCCGACTTCAACGCCATCGCCGGCACCTCCACCTATGACGCCAGCTACATGGATGTCACCTTCATCCCCGATGGCGACGTGATGACCATGCAGTTCGTCTTCTCGTCCGACGAATACCCGGAGTATGCCCAGTCGATCTACAACGACATCTTCGCCGTCTGGGTGAACGGCGAGTATGTCGAGCTCGAGGTCGGCAGCGGCAACACCGCCGTGACCAACGTCAACGATGCCGACAATTCCAACCTCTACATCGACAACACGAACGACGACTACAACACCGAGATGGACGGGTTCACCCTCACCATGACCCTGACCATGCCGGTCAACGCAGGCGAGCAGAACACCATCCGCATCGGCATCGCCGACACGTCAGATAGCTCCTACGACTCCAACGTGCTGATCGCGGGCAACTCGATCCAGACGGACCTCGTCGCCATGACCGACGAAGTCCAGATCGGCACCAACTTCACCAAGACCATCGACGTGCTGGGCAACGATATCGGCTCCCCGACGATGACCATCACCCACATCAACGGTGTGGCGGTATCGGCGGGGCAGAGCGTCACCCTGCAAACCGGCCAGACCATCACGCTCAACGCCGATGGCACGCTCGATGTCACCTCCGATGGCGATACCGAAGAGATCGTCTTCACCTATGCCATCGAGGACGCCAGCGGCGAAACCGACACTGGCTTCATCAAGCTCGATCAGGTGCCCTGCTTCGTCGCGGGCACGCTCATCGCCACGCCCTCCGGCGAGGTGCCGGTCGAGAGCCTCCAGCCCGGCGACATGGTGCTCACCCATGATGATGGCCCCCAGCCCCTGCGCTGGATCGGTCGCCGCACCGTGCCCGCCCTCGGCAGCATGGCACCCATCCACATCCGCGCCGGCACCTTTGGCCCGCACCGCGCACTCACCATCTCGCCCCTGCACCGCCTGATGATCCGCGATCCGCTGGCCGAGCTGATGTTCGGCGATGGCGAGGTGCTGGTCGCTGCCAAGGAGCTTGTCGGCGGCGCAGCCGTGACCCGGCTGGAAGGCGGCGAGGTCGAATACGTCCACCTGCTCTTCGACCGCCATCAGGTGATCTTTTCCGAGGGCCTGCCGACCGAAAGCTTCCTGCCCGGCGGCCAGATGCAGCACAGCTTCGAAGCCGAAATCGTTGAAGAGATCTGCACGATCTTTCCCGAGCTCGATCCGGAGACCGGCGAAGGCTACGGCCCCGCCGCCCGGCGGATGCTTTCGGGCTACGAGGCCCGGCTCTGGGCGGCAGAGGCGCTGCGGGCGGCGTGACCTTCGAGGCGCCTTTGCCCCCGGTGCTGCGCGCCGGGCGGGCCGAGGACGCGCGGGCGCTGGCCACCCTTCACGTAGAGGTCTGGCGCGAGACCTATGCCGGGATCGCGCCGCCCGAGGCGATCGCCCGCCTCGACGAGGCGCATCGTCTGCCGTTCTGGCAGGCCCTCCTCGCCGAGGGTGTGCCTCAGAGCGGCGCCATCGTGGCCTGCCGGGGCGATACGCTGCTGGGGGTGGCGAGCCTTGCGCCTGCGTCGCAGGCCGCCCATGACGGCGCGACCGAGATTACCCACCTCTATGTGCGCCGGTCGGCACGCGGCACCGGCCTCGGGGCACGGCTGCTCTTGGCAGCGCTGGAGCGGATCGCGGCCGAGGGCGGCGTGGCGGCAGCGCTTTCCGTCGTGGCCGAGAACACCCGCGCCCGCGCCTTCTATGCCCGTATGGGCGGCACCGAGGCGGAACGGTTCACCGATCCGGGGCCGCTCTGGCGCTCGACCAACATCGTGGTCCGCTGGTCGCTGTCCCGCGACGGGGCAGGCCCGGCATGAGGCAGCGGGCCGCGCCTCTGGTGGCTAACCGGCGAGCGGGCATTCTCTGGGCCTTCTCGGCGGTCTGGCTGGGGATGCTGGGCCTCGTGACGGTGGCAATCCTGCGCGACGGGCCGCCCGAGGGCTACCCGCCCGAGCTGATCCGCGCCCTGCTGGCTGTGTTCTGGATCGGCGGGCTGTGCCTCGTGGCCCTCTGCGCCCATATGCCCATGTTCCTTGCCACAGTCACGCCGGAAGGCCGCCTGCGGTTAACCTGGCGCTATCCGCACCGGCGCAGGCGGCAGGAGCACGAAGCGGCGGCGCTAGCCCTGCCCCCGGTCGAGGCGCGCACAGACAGCGACGGCGAAACCCAGTATCGGGCGGTGCTGCTGCTGCCCGACGGCTCGGAGTTCGTGCTAGCCGAAGGCCGCTCCCGCGCGGCCTGCGCGGCGGCGCGGCACCGGGTAGCGGCGGCCTTTCCCGCCCTCGGCGGTTGAGCGCCATGCAAAAAGGGCGCCCCGGTGGGACGCCCCTCGTGTGTCGGCTCAGGCAGGCGGTTCAGCCGCCGCCCAGCGCGCTCGCCACCGACTTGTTCGGCGCGGCTTTCTTCTTGGCGCCCGAGGTCGCACTGCGCACGCTGGCGGTGCTTTCCTTGCGCCCTGTCACCTGGTTCACGCCCTTGCTGCGGGCCGCCTCGGCCTCCCGCTGGGCCTTGAGGCGGGCAAAGTCCCGGCGGTGCGCATCTTCCGGCTGGTAGCCGAACCACATGCGGATACGGGTCCAGAGGCTGGGTTTCTTGCGCTGGATGGTGATCGTCTTGTCGCCGCCGACCCGGCTCGAGGTCTTGGTCGACTTGATCACGCTGCCGCCCGAGTAGCCGCTCGAGGCGGTGCTGCGCGGGGCTGGCTTGGTCTCTTCCACTGCGGCGTAATCCTCGCCCTCGTAGGGGCCCATCGCCGTGTCCACCGCCTTCATCGTGGAATATTGCATAAAGCCGATCCCGCCCATCACGGCCAGAACCACCACTATCAGGATTATTCGAACAGCTGCCATCTCGTGCCTGCCTTTCCGCTCACGACGGGCCCCCGGCCCGCTTGCTCACCCTTGTGTCCGGCCCGGGCACCGCGCCCCGGCCTCCTGTTTGCTCTCTCTCGTCGCGGCCCGCGCCCGGCTCAATCGCCGACCCGAACCACCTTTCTTTGCGCCACGGGCGGCTGATAGGCCTCCGGGGCTTGCTTTGTTTTCCGGGTCACCGTGCGAAGGCCGCCGGTGGCCGATGTGCGCGGCGCATAGCTGCCCGCGTCGGTGGTCGCGCCGCTGCCGCTGTCGTTGCTCAGCCTGCGCTCGCCGGCGCTGGCACCGCCCGCCTGCGGCGTTCCGCTGGCCTGAGGCAACCGGCTGGTCACCACCTGATCGGATGGCGGCCCATCCATCACCGGGCTGCGCGGGGCAAAGGGGCTCTCCTGCTCCACACCCAAGGTCAGCTCTGCGAGGTATCCCGGCTCCGTGGCGAACTTGTAGCCCAGCCACACCGCACCCAGAATGCACGCCACCATCACAAGGTTCGCGACCCACTTGATTGCGGCTATCGACTCTTTCATGGGTGCCCTGGCCCTCACTTCACTCGCATTCAATCTACGAGCGAAAACGGGGCACAAATGGGGCAAGCCTGAGAAAATGCTGGGGTTTTCGTTTCGGGTGCGGCGGGCCTATAGCCCCGGCACGTAGCCATGCCCCGCCGCCCAGAGCGCCAGCGCCAAGAGCGCGACCAGCGCGCCCGAGGCCCCCAGCGCCACCCGCACGGATGTCTTGTGATCCGAGCTTTCCCACCGGCGCGGGCGGATGCCCTTGGCGAGGAAGACGACCTGCGCCGCAAGGTTGATCGCCACGATATTGGTCACCACCGTCGCCAGCGCCCGCAGCGCGTTCGGGATGTCCCAGATACCCACGAAGAGCCCGAAGGCGGCGAGCGGCGGCAGCAGCGCAGCCGCCACCATCACGCCCACAAGGCCTGTGGTCTGCCCGCCCGAGAGCATCAACGCCGCCGCCGCGCCGCCCGCCAGCGGCAGCGCCACGGTCTCAAGGCTGAGCACGCCAGAGAAATCCATCATCGAGGTGTCGGGATAGGATCCGGGCAAAATCAACCCAAGCGCGATGCCCACCACCACGGCCACCCCCAGCCCCGCACCCAAGGCCTTCACCGCCACCCCAAGGAGCGAGAAGTTGCCCAGCGCCGAGCCGAAGGCAAAGGCCATGATCGGCCCCAGCAGCGGCGCAATCACCATCGCCCCGATCACCACCGCCACCTGCCCTTGGCTGAGGCCGATGGCCGCCACCAGCGCAGCCAGCGCGGTCATCACCAGGTAATCCAGCGTCAGCGCCGTGCCTTGCCGCACCTCGCGATAAATCTCCTCCCGCGCGTTCACCGTCTCCTTCTGCGCGCGGCGGTCCTCCTCCTCCTCGTCATCGAGTTCCGGCAGGCTCGCCTCGGTCGGCAGGCTGAACAGCCGCCAGCCGTCCTGCCCCTCCAGCGCCTCGCTGATGGCGTCCATCACCTCCTGCGCATCGGCCTTGAAGAGGGCCACGTAGAGCGTCTGCCGCCCCTCCTCCTCGTCATAGGGCAGCCGCCACCACTGATCCGGCGGCAGATCCTCAAGGCAGCCCGCCACCTCGTCGATCTGCTCCACCGAGCCGATCACCTGAAGCAGCCGGTCAGCCATCAGGCCGCGCCGCCTTCATGGGAGGGCGCATCGAAGAACGGCGTCATCTGCGCCACGATCACCGCGTTCTCCGCCAGCGCCCGCGCCATCAGCTCGCGCTCGTCCTCGTCGATCTCGTGGCCCTGCGCCTCGCGCTCCTCCAGCGTGCCGTATCCGGTCACATCCAGCGGCGCGAGGTCGGCCTGCTTCAGGATCGCCACGGTCTCCCGCACCGCCTCGGCCTCGTCCACGCCCGCCGCATAGCACATCAGCGCCGCGCCGTGCGCCCCCTCGGGCAGGCCATCGCCCGTCTTCCGGCCGACTTCGACCAACAGCGTGTAAACCGCCTGCACCTTCTTTTCCTTCCCGCCCGACATCGCATATCCTCCTGACAAATCTAGGTGTTCCGCCAGATGCGCGAAGTCAAGCAGGAGGAGAGCCGATGAAACGCGTCAAAGACATGGTCGCCGAGGCCAATGCCCAGGTCGCCCACGCGCCCGCCGCCGAGATCATCCCGCAGCACGGGCAAGAGGGCGTCACCTTCGTCGACCTGCGAGACCCCCGCGAGCTTGAGCGCGAAGGCATGATCCCCGGCGCCTTCCACTGCCCGCGCGGCATGCTCGAATTCTGGATCGACCCTGAATCGCCCTACGCCAAACCCCAATTCCAAACAGGCGACCGCTTCGTGTTCTACTGCGCCTCGGGCTGGCGCTCCGCCCTCTCGGCCCGCGCCGCACAAGAAATGGGGCTCAAAAACGTCAGCCACATCACCGACGGCTTCTCCGGCTGGAAGGCCAGCGGCGGCCCAGTCGGAGACCGCCCGAAAAAACCGGCCTGACAGCAAAGAACCATTACAATTCATCTAAAATTCGCCCCACCCCTGTTCATTTTCTTGCTGAAAATACTCCCGGGGGGTGCGGGGGGCTGGCCCCCCGCTGCACGACGGCGCTGCCAAAGCGATCCCGCGCTTAGGCACACCGAGGCTGGAGCGGCCCCGCGCCCCCACCTCACGCCAGCACCTCCACCGCCACGGCCCCGCCGTAGATCGCCATCATCAGCACGCTCTCGATGCCAATCCGCGCCGGCCCCTCGCGCTGGCGCAGGATCAGCCCGGCCATGAGCACCGCCGTCATCAGCAGCCCGGTGGCGAGCCAGTAAAGGTCACTCAGCCCCACCGCGTGATAAAGCGAGCCCTCGCGATAAGCCACGTCCGAGAACACAAGGAACAGCGTGTCAAAGGTGTTGCCCCCGATGATCCCGCCCACCGCCAGCTGCAACGCGCCCCGGCGCACCGCCACCAGCGTCGTCACCAACTCTGGCAACGAGGTCACCACCGCCGTCACGAGGCTCCCCACGAGGCTTGAGGCCAGCCCGAACCGGGTGACAAACTCCTGTCCGCCCTGCCCAATCACGTAGCCGCAAAGCCCCATCGCTGCCGCCAGCGCGGCAAACACCAGCACCGGCCCTCGCGCGCTCTTGTGCGCATCCGCCGCATCCGCCGGGTCGTCCCGCCGAGTCTCGCCGGTCTCCACCGGCTGCCACATCGGCTCTTCGCGCACCGAGGCCGCAAGCCGCACCCCGGCGGCATAGGCGATGAACAGCACGACCGAGACGGGGTGAATGCCGAAATAGGCCACATCCGGCCCCGCCATCGCCGCCACCGGCAGGCTGAGCAGGATCAGCAGCATCACGCATTGAAACAGGTTCGCAGGCTCGGCGGCGGCATGTTCAAGGTTGGCCCGCCGGTGCAGGGTGTCGGCGATCGCCAGGAACAGCGTCTGCGCCGCAATGCCCCCCACCGCGTTGGAAAACGCAAAGGAGGCATCCCCCTGCGCCGCCACACTCACGCTGACGACCACGCCCGAGAGCGAGGTCGCCCCGCCCAGCAGCACGCCGCCCACCAGCGCCTCGCCCATCGCCGTGCGGTCGGCGATGATATCGGCCAGCGCCGTGGCCCGGATCGAGGCCACCACAACAATGCTCCCCGCCACCGCAAAGGCGACGAGGAGCCATGTCAGCGATAGGTCTGCGAGCACGCCGTCAGGAGCGGCGTGCGATGGCCCGGAAACCGAAGATCAGCAGGCAGGCGCCCGCGATCCCCACGATCAGCTGCGGCACGACCCGTTCGGCGGCATAGATGCCCAGCAGTTGCAGCAGCAGGTTCAGCACCAGCGCGCCGACGATGCCCAGCACGATATTGGTGATGAGGCCGGTGTCGGCCTTCATGATCATCGAGGCGATCCAGCCCGCGAGGCCCCCGATGATGATCGAGAGAATAAGTCCAAGTCCCATTGTTCCGTCCTTTCCGGTCAACAGCGTGTTACCGCTTTAACCGGGCAGAACGGCCTCCGGTTCCCGCCTTTAGGGTGCGCAATCTGGCCGCCACACCCCGCCGTCAGGCCACATCCTCCCAAGGCACCATCACCGCACTCTCCGCGATCTTCCGTGGCATCCACTCAAAGTAAGGGTCCCAGTAGCCCGGCACCTCGCGCTCCATCACGTGGCGGATACCCCGCAGGATCGGCCCCCGCATCCGCTCCGGCGCCTCCAGCAGGCGTTCTGCCTGCTTCATCCATCGAAACGTCATCTGGTCGAAGTCGCCGCCGTAGTGGATGTCATCCAGCACCAGCAGCGCGATGCAGGGCAGCCATGTGGCGCCATTGTCCGGGTCATGCCCCGTGAGCTCCACCACCTCCGCCGGATACCACCGTTCCCCCTTCGGAAAACGGCAGTCCTCCGTGTCCAGCACTGCCCTGAGCGCCTCGGCGTGGCGCGCCGCATCCATCCCGTAATCCGCATGGGCCACCGCATCGACCATGCCGCGCAGCTCCCGCGCGATCTGCATCAGCGGCGGGATGACCTTCTCTTTGGGCAAACTCGTCACAAGCTCCGGCAGCGCCACGCCCAGATCATGCGCCTCATCCGCCGCATGAAGCCCCCGCGCCAGTGCCGCCCGCCGCGCGCCCGGCTGGCTGTCGACCGGCAGGCCCTCCGGCGCGAAGCCGATCTGCCCATGCACCGCATCCCCTATCAGCAGCGCCGTCGCATAACCCGCCAGCTCGGCATCCGCCCCCCGCGCCACCGCGTCCAACGCGATGACATGATCCAGGTAATCCCCATCGCAGGCGAGCTGAAGATCCGCCTCCACCGGCACCGCCTGCAACATCGCCCCGCCCCGCGCCTCCACCGCAGGCCGCGCCGCCTCCGCCACGCATCGCAGGTCATGCAGCACCTGCCGCTTCGGCCAGTCAGAAAAGCCAATCAACGGCTACTCACAAACGATGTAGCTAGTCGGCCCTCTGAATTGGAGATACACGGACGGATCGCGGCAGACGGTTTTGCCCTTGTACTGCACGACATAGCCCTTGAGCGTTCCGTTGGTATTCACCTGAGCGTAGACTTGGGCGACGGCCATCCCAGCACCTGCCAAGGCAACTCCAGCCACCACCCCGTATACAAACCCTTTAACTTGCACTGCGACCTCCCTGTACGCCGCTAGGACTTGAGTTTGGCAGTTTGACTGCCTTCACCACCCGATCAATCCCGCAGCAGCTCGTTGATCCCGGTCTTCGAGCGGGTCTTCTCGTCCACCCGCTTCACGATCACCGCGCAATAGAGGTTCAGGTTGTTCTTCGTCGGCATCGAGCCCGAGACCACCACCGAATAGGGCGGCACCTCGCCATACATCACCTCGCCGGTCTCCCGGTCCACGATCTTGGTGCTCTGGCCAATGTAAACGCCCATCCCCAGCACCGAGCCCTCACGGATGATGCAGCCTTCCACCACCTCCGACCGCGCCCCGATGAAGCAGTTGTCTTCGATGATCGTCGGCCCCGCCTGCATCGGCTCAAGCACGCCGCCAATGCCCACGCCGCCGCTCAGGTGCACGCCCTTGCCGATCTGCGCGCAGGAGCCGACCGTGGCCCATGTGTCCACCATCGTCCCCTCGTCCACATAGGCGCCGAGGTTGACGAAAGACGGCATCAGCACCACGCCCGGCGCGATATAGGCGCTCTTGCGCACCACCGCGTTCGGCACCGCCCGGAAGCCCGCGGCCTTCCACTGGTTGTCGCCCCAACCCTTGAACTTGCTGTCGACCTTGTCCCACCAGCCGCCACCCTGCGGCCCGCCGGACTGCTCTTCCATGTCCTTGATCCGGAAGCCCAGCAGCACCGCCTTCTTGGCCCATTGGTTCACATGCCACGAACCGCCCGCCTGCTTCTCCGCCACCCGCAGGCTCCCGCCATCCAGCGCATTCAGCGTATCCTCGATCGCTTCGCGGGTCTCGCCCGTGGTCTGCGGCGTGATCTGATCACGCGCCTCCCAGGCGGCTTCGATGGCGGCTTCAAGCTGGGCGTTCGACATGGGGACATCCTCCGAGAAATGGTCGCAAACGTCATAACGCTCCCCCGCACGGGCGCAACCCACCTCGCCGCTGTAGGGTGCGCATTCATGGCGCACCTCGCCTTCCCTCTCCACCCCGCCCGCGATAGCCTCCCCCCGAACAAGGGAAGGACGACCAATGAACGACGCCAGCCGCTTCCGCGATGCCGGAGAAGACAAGCGCACCGCCCACGAGGTGCCCGACACGCCGCAAACCCGCGCCCCGGCCTACACCCTCGCCTTTGCCGATGAAGACTTCCTCTGCCGCGACGAGCTCCGCCCCGTCCGCCTACAGCTTGAACTGCTCAAGCCAGAACTGCTGATGGAAGAGCACGGCATCCGCTCAACCGTCGTCCTCTTCGGCGGCGCCCGCATCCCTGAACCGGCCAAGAAGGACACCGCCCGCACCCAGACCCTCGCCGAGCTCTCCGCCTTCTACGACGAGGCCCGCAGCTTCGCCCGGCTGATGACAGAGCGCTCCCTCGCCTCCGGCGGCACCGAGGATGTCATCGTCACCGGCGGCGGGCCGGGCGTGATGGAGGCCGGTAACCGCGGCGCGGCAGACGCCGGCGGCCACTCCATCGGCCTGAACATCGTGCTGCCCCATGAGCAGGCGCCCAACGAATACGTCACGCCCGACCTCTGCTTCAACTTCCACTACTTCGCCATCCGCAAGATGCACTTCCTGATGCGCGCCCGCGCCATCGCCGTCTTCCCCGGCGGCTTCGGCACGCTGGACGAACTCTTCGAGTCCCTCACCCTCATCCAGACCGGCCGGATGCAGAAGGTTCCCTTCCTGCTGTTCGGCAAGGCCTTCTGGGAAAAGATCATCAACTGGGACGCCCTGAAGGACGCAGGCACCATCAGCCCCGAAGACATCGAGCTGTTCAAGTTCGTGGACACTGCAGAAGAGGCGATTGCGGCGATTGATAGCTGGGAAGGAGCTGGGGAGAAGCGAGGGGCTATTCCGGGGCGGTAGGCCGGGACTCGTCCCGACACGCCAAACGCCACTCGCCCCCCACAAGCGGGGCAGCGCCGACCCGCGGGGTGGCGCCGCAACGCCCGTACATGCCACTTTATGGCGCAGTGGTCATCTTCCCTACAAGCGAAGCCCCAAGCCTCACCCAAGCGCCGCCCCGGGGGGCGGGTCGGCGCTGCCCGGCGCCTTACGGCGCGCACCGGGCGGGGGAGCCTCCCGGCCTACCGTTCGACAGCATTTAAGGTGCTGGCTGGCGCTATGTAGACGAGCAGAAAAAGTTAGATATCGTGCAACGCGTTATGTGCGAGTTGCACGCCGCGTGTTGAACCTCGGAGGACAAATGAAATCGGAAATTGAGGAAGCCTATCGGTCGTCAGGAAATGCGCTGGGGTGGCGGTTGCTGGCGAGCCCTGAAGTTACATTGACTAACGCAAGCGTGGCATTCATCGGCCTCAATCCAGGCGGCTCCACTATTCCTGAAGACCATCCGAGTTTCTCAATGCCCATAGGCAAGAGTGCATATGTTGACGAAAGCTGGGGAGGACATTTGGCCGGAAACAGCCCGCTTCAGCGTCAAGTGAGGGCGCTCTTCCAACGTCTCGGCGTCAAGCCTGAGGCGGTGCTGGCAGGAAACTTGGTCCCGTTCCGCTCCCCCGATTGGGCGAGCCTTAGGAACCGGCAAGCATCATTGGCCTTCGGAAAAGCGCTCTGGTCAAGAATCCTTCAAACGGCAAGTCCAAACCTCATCGTCACGATGGGGGGAGAAGCCACGGACGCTCTGACAGATATCCTTGGTATTTCGAAGATGAACCGTTTCCCCGTTGGTTGGGGCAATATCACGGCGCGACGCGGCTTCTCGGATAGAGGAACCCTAATTGGATTGCCTCATCTCTCACGCTTCGGCGTTATGACACGTTCGCAAAGCTCGCCCTATCTCGACACCCTTTTTGATGGCGCGGTCTAGATCCCCCGCTCAACCCTCTTCCCCCGCGTCCCCGTCAGCTTCATCCCCGGCGCGTTCAGCCTCTCCTCCGGCCCGATCCACGCGTAGGCCAGCAAACACGGCTCCGTCTCGTCCGTGGTGATCCGGTGCTCATGCCCCGACCCGTTCAAAATGAGCGACCCCGGCGCATGCACCGCCGCGTCGTTCTCTGACCACGCGCCAGACACCGACACATAGCTTTCCTCGATCTCCGCATGGGAGTGCTGCGGGTAGGTCGTCTTCGGGGCAAACAGCACGAAGCCCAAGATCAGCCGTTCCGCCACCACCGGCCCGCGCGGCCCCAGCACTTCGCAATAGGCGTATTTCCTCGCCAGCGCGGGCGGCACCTTCTCGTAGCCGTATTCCCAGGTCAGCCCGCCCGCCACCCGGCCAAGCGCGCGGGCCAGTCCGGCCACCGCGCCGCGCTCGCCCCGGTCCAGCGCCCGCCCGAGGTGCGCCACCACCGGCTTTTCCTCGGGCGCGCGCATCCGCACCTCCGGCGCGGCGTCGACCACCTTCGAGAGCATGTCGCGTACCCGTTTGCGGTGGCCGCGGATCAGCTTGCTGCCGCCCGAGGAGCCGTGGCGGTAGAGCACGTCGAACTCCTGCAGCAGGTAGCGCCAGTCTGGCAGGTCGGAGAGGCGGAGCGGGTCTTCCATGGGCGGTCTCGCGATGGCTGTTCGGCCCACGCTACGCCGCCTTACGGACGGATCAACCCTGCAATAGTGAGAGAGGCCGATGGGTTAACCACCGGCTTCTGTGCGCAAATCGCGTATGTATGGAATGTGCATCACTTGTGCATGGGATGTGCATCCCATGCGCCGCAGGGTTAATGCGGCGCTGTTAACCCTTTTTTCCGGGCTATCTCAGCCTCAGAGCGTGAGCAGCGCCTCGCCCCGCATGGAGCTGACGACAAAGCCGCTTGCCGTCTCTTCCAGCTTGTAGCCGTAGCCCACCAGCCGGTGCTTCCACTCGCGGTCCGAAACCGAGTGGCTCTTCTCGCGCATCACGATGCTTCTGATTTCTTCCATTTTATTTTTCCCCTGATTTCTCTAGCAAAACCGGGCAGTTGACCTGCCCCCACATGCTGGAGAAAACCCGGGAGGTTTGTCAGGAGTTCAGCAACAAACGGGCGATTTCTGGGCAATTGTGCGGGCGCTCAGTCGGCCCGGCTCACCCGCTTGGTCCGCCCGGTTTCCTGCTTCCACTTCAGCACCGCAAGCCGCGGCTCCCAAGGGTAACGCCGATCTTCACGGGTGGCAATCCAAGTCAGGTGCCCGCCCTCGCGCCAAGGGTCCACCACGATGCCGTCATACATCGAATCCCCCCGCCGCGAGATGATCGAGGTGGAGTGCTCCAGCAGGATCGGATTGCGCGCATGGGCGATGCCGCGATGGATCTCAAGTGTCCGGAATCCTTCGGCATTCAGCGCCTTCTCCATGTCCTCCGCCCAATGGCGGCAGAGCCCGCGCGGCTTGGTTCCGGCGTTCACTTTCATGTTGTGCACCAGCGGCCCGTCTTCGATCTCATAAGCCACCGCCAGCCGCGCCGTCGCCTCGTAACTCACCCGCGCCGCCCGCGCCGCCTCCTCCGGGTCGATCCCCGGCCCGAGTGCCAAGATGGCCTGCTCCAGCCGCGCCACGTCATCGGGGGTGGAGGAGGGGGGAGGCGCACCACAACCCGCAAGCAGAAGGCCCAGCAGCATGGCTCCGACAAGCCACAGCTTTCGTTGGATAATTCCCATCAGTCCCTGCCCTGCGTTTCCCAGCCTCTCCCCGGTGCTAGCCCGCAGGTCGGGCGATGTCGAGACCGGGGCCGAAGCAACCAAACGCCGCTCCGCGAGTTGTGATCGTGAAGCCGCGCCGCAACTGCCGCACCCGGAGACCCTACATGGTGGCCCTGCCCCAGCCCCTCGAACCCGCCGCCCCCGATGTCGTTCCGGGCGAAATCTGCGTGATCGCCAACGCCAAGTCCGGCACCAATGCCCGTGACAGCGAGGCGATCGATCGTGCCTTGGTCGTGTTCGGCACGGCGGCCACGCTCACCCACTGGAGCCCCTCCCAGGACCTGCACCAGATCGTTGAAACCGCGGTCAAAAACGGCGCCCGTACGGTGGTTGCCGCCGGCGGTGACGGCACCGCGATGGCCGTGGCGCAGGCCCTGCTGGGGAGCCCCGCCGCGCTGGCCGTCCTGCCCCTTGGCACCTTCAACTACTTCGCCCGCGGACTCGGCCTGCCACAGGATCCGGAGGCCGCCGCGCAGGCGATCCTGACTGGCCACCGTCACCAGATCACCGTGGGCAAAGTCGGCGACCGGGTGTTCCTCAACAACGCCTCCCTTGGGGTCTACCCCGCGATCCTGAAAGAGCGCGAAACCGTCTACAAACGCTGGGGCCGCCGCCGGATCATGGCGCATTGGTCGGTGCTCAAAACCTTCCTCCGCTTCCAGCGCCCGATGAAGATGCGCCTCACCGCCGATGGCGAAACTCGCGATGTCCGCGCGCCCCTGCTCTTCGTCGCCCGTTCCGCCTACCAGCTTGAGCGCTTCGGGCTGGCCGGCAAGCAGGCGATCTCGGATGACAAGTTCGCCATCCTGATCGGCCGCGCCACCAGCCGCGGCAAGCTCTTCAAGATCACATGGCGGCTGATCACCGGCACTATGCAGGAAGGGCGCGACTATGACCTGGTAATGGCCCGCGATCTGACCGTCGCCACCTCGCGCCCCCGCACGCTGGTTGCCTTCGACGGCGAAAAATCGCGGGAAAAGAGCCCCTTCCACTTTACGATGGCCGATAAGCCGCTGACCATCATCCTGCCCGAGCCGCAATGAGACGCATCCTTCACCTGTCCGATCTGCACTACGGCCGCGACGATGCCGCGCTCGAGGAGCCGCTGCTGGCAACCATCGCCAGCCTGCGGCCTGATCTCGTGGTGATCTCAGGCGATTTCACCCAGCGCGCCCGGCGGCGCCAGTTTGCCGAGGCCGCCGAGTTCGTGGCTCGGATCGAGGCGCCAGTTCTCTCTGTGCCGGGCAATCACGACACCCCGATCGACAATCTCTGGCGCCGCTTCGTCACGCCGTTTCACCGTTACAAGGCCTATATTGACCCGGTGCTCGAACCCTCCGTCGAAGACGATGAAATGCACGTGGTCGGTGTGAACACGGTCAACCGCTTCTCATGGCAACGGGGCCGGTTTTCGCGGCGCACCGCCCGGCGGGTCTGCAACGTTTTTGCGGAGGCTGGCGACAAGCTGAAGGTCGTGGTCGTGCACCACCCGCTGGAGCATGGGCCGACGGTTGAAAAGCGGCTCATGCGTGGGGCCAGCGCCGCGCTTTCGGCGCTTTCGGATTGCGAGGCCGATGTGGTGCTCTCGGGCCATCTGCACACCGCCTCCGCCGCCCCCTTCACCGCCGCGCCGGGGCTGCTCTTCGTGCAGGCCGGCACCGGCCTCTCCACCCGCAGGCGCGGGGAGACCAACAATTTTAACGTGCTGGATGTCGAGGCCGGACGCGTCTCCATCACCACCTGGGGTGCTGACGAGCTCGAGTTCGCCCCCGGCGAAAGCGCGACCTATGCCCGTGGCGCCAACGGGTGGGAGCGGGTCGCGGGCGAAGCCGAGTTCAGCGCCCGCCCGCAGATGGCCCTCGCCTGACCTAGGCTAGTTGGTGCGCGGCAAAAACTCGATCCGGCGGTTCTTGCCCTTGCCTTCGGCGGTGTCATTCGAGGCCACCGGTTTCTCTTCGCCATAGCCCTTTGCCGTCAGCCGCTCCGGCGCAATACCGTTCTCGATGAGGTAATCGGCCACCGACTGCGCGCGGCGCTCCGAGAGGCGCTGGTTGTCGCTGGCCTTGCCCACGCTGTCGGTATGGCCCGCAACCTCTACTTCGATGCCGGGGCAACGGCTGGTGATATCAAGCAATTCCTTCAGCAGCGGCTCGCTCTCCCCCGAGAGCCGGGAGGAGCCGGAAGCGAAGTAGATGTTGCCCGTGCGCGACAAGATCTCGAAACGGCCCTCGCAGGCTTCGGTGCTGAAGTCGCCCTCATCCTCAAGCGCCGCGTTGGTGGCATCCACTGCCCCCTCGCGCCCGCCCGATAGCGGGGTGCCGTTGCTGCCGCGCCGGTCGAACAGAAAGTCGAAGGTCACCGTGGCCGAGGGCACGATATCCACCTTGGCGGCGTCCTCCAGCTTGCCGAGGTTCTCCATCATCCCGAACTCCTCGACCGAGATCGCCACCGGCCGCGCCGTGGCCACCGAGATGCGGTCATCGCTCAGGAGTGTCGCAACGACCTCGGCCACAAGGGTCTTCTTCACACCGTGCAGATCGAGCGAGAAGGGCATGTCGAAGGTCGCGCGCCGGTTCGTCTCCAACTCGCTCAGCATGGCGGGCGTCACCTCTGCCAGCACCACGGCCTCGGGGAACTTGAAGGTCTCGAAGAACAGAAACCGCATGCGGACGTTGCGCAGATCGATCTTGGTATCCACGCTCTCGAGCGCCACCCGGACCTCAGCCTTACCATTTGGAAAGATTTCGCCGGTAAACGTTGCAAAGTCGCTGGATTCAGAGACGACCTCTTTCTTGATCGACTGGAACCGCAGGTTGGAGGCATCGGGATCAAGCAGCCAGCCCGGCTCAAGGGCCCCTTGCTGGGCCTGCGTTTGAGTGACGGCGCCGGTTACGGCGATGAATGCGAGTGCCAGAATAAGGGCGAGACGGCGGATCATGGGGACCTCCCGAGTTGAGGCTGAAAATGGGTCTGTTGCAAATGCCGCCCACGCGGCGGCTCAATTGGGAACGAGAATTGCCCGAAGGCAGAACAGTTGCTAGCGTCCTGATACTAAGCGCAGCAGGCGGAAAGAATGAAAGAAATTCGTGCAGGCCTCGTGATTGGGCTGATTGCCGCCCTTGGCGGGGCATGGGCCGCCGGTGCGCAGCAGGCCGGTGATCCGGCCGTAATCATCCTCGATGTCGAAGAAGACGGGGCGGTTGAAGGGCCCGATGCGCCGGTGGGGCCGGTGCGCTGGGGCGAGGCGCTGATCGGCGGCGCTCCGGAAATTCAGGGCAAGACGATCGAGCAGGTCTTCACCGAGGGCTCGCCGCTGTTTCCGCCGATTGAGGGTCTGCCGGACGAGGTCTGGAAGGACCAGCTCTGCACCAGCTGTCACGAGTGGACGCAGGAGCGCATTTGCGAGCAGGCGACCAATTACCTCGACCCGGCCTTCGCCGACAACCTCGCCAAGGAGCACCCGATGGGCGGCACCTTCAAGGGGAACTTGCGGCTCTGGGCCGAGGATGGGTGCTTGTAGGCGCGGGCCGCTCGATCACGTCAAAGTCGTCGTCCGGGCCGTCGTTCAGCTCGCCCAGAACACGTTCAACGAGGTGCTGGTGCGCGTGACCGGGAAAGGCGGTGCGAAAGCGGCCAATCAGACGGGCGTAGGGATAACCGAGCTCGGAAGCCTTGCAGACCCGGTTTCCGTTCTCGATGTCGTTCAGGGTGAGGCCGCCGCCCGCCGGGCGTAACTCAAAGCCTTTGCGTTGAAGCAGGCACTGTAAGTGCTCCCAGCTCTCTGCGTCGGCGAAGGCTGGAGCGAGGAGGGCGCCGAGGCGCGCGACGAGCCGCTCATCCGCCCTTCGAGGCGTCTTCGCAGGGGTGTGACGACGCCGAAGTTCGCGCCGCACGGCATCCCTGAGCAACTGGCCGACCGAAATATCGGCCCTCTGCGCCTCATCCATGAGGCTCGAAAGCGTGGCGTGGCTGACCTGAAAAGAAATCCGCTGCATCCTCGCAGCGTCAGGCGATTCTGGTTAACGAGGCGTTAAGGCCGGACGGTGCGTTAAAGCCCCGCCTCCGCCGCAATCTCCTTGCGGCTCTTCCGCGCCCGCTCGGTCTCGGACTTCAACTGCCCGCAGGCCGCCATGATGTCCTCACCGCGCGGCGTGCGGATCGGCGAGGCATAGCCCGCCTTGTAGACGATATCGGCAAAGGCCTCGATCCGCTCCCAGCTCGAGCGTTTGTAGGGCGCGCCGGGCCACTCGTTGAACGGGATCAGATTGATCTTGGCCGGGATGCCGGAGATCAGCTTCACCAGCCGCTTCGCATCTGCGTCACTGTCATTCACCCCGTCGAGCATGACGTACTCAAAGGTGATCCGCTCCGAGTTGCTAAGCCGCGGATACTCCCGCAGGGCATTCAGCAGTGTCTCGATGTTCCACCGCTTGTTGATCGGCACCAGCCTGTCGCGCACCTCGTCGGTGGTGGCATGGAAGCTCACCGCCAGCAGGCAGCCGATCTCTTCGGCGCATTTGGCGATCTCCGGCACAACGCCGGAGGTTGACAGCGTGATCCGGCGGCGGCTCAGAGAGATCCCCTCGCCGTCCATCGCGATCTTCATCGCATCCCGCACGGCATCGAAGTTGTAGAGCGGCTCGCCCATGCCCATCAGCACGATGTTCGAGAGCAGGCGCGGCCCGTTCTCGTCGGAGCCCTTGCCCGGTTCCGGCCACTCGCCCAGATCGTCACGGGCCAGCATCACCTGCCCCACGATCTCGCCCGCGGTCAGGTTGCGCACCAGCTTCTGGGTGCCGGTGTGGCAGAACGAGCAGGTCAGTGTGCAGCCAACCTGGGAAGAGATGCAGAGCGTCCCGCGATCTTCCTCGGGAATGTAAACGGTTTCCACCTCATGCCCGCCAGCGATCCGCACAAGGTACTTGCGGGTGCCATCAGCGCTCACCTCGCGCTTCACCACCTCGGGAATGGCGATCTCAAAGTGCTCGTCCAGCTCGGCGCGGAACGCCTTCGAGAGGTTGGTCATCGCGTCCCAGTCGCGCACGCCCCACTGGTAAACCCACTGCCAGATCTGGTTCACCCTCATCCGCACCTGCTTGTCGGCCACGCCAATGGAGCGCAGCGCCTCGGCGAGGCCTTCGCGGGTCAGGCCGACGATGTTGCGCTTTCCGCCCTCGGGCAGCTTGCGGGGTATCGTTGCCACGTCTTGCGTGATCGGGGCATTGGCCTCGGTCATGGGAGTCTCCGGCTTTCGGGTTCAAGCCGTGCACATAGGGCGGCACGGCCCTTATTGCAAAGGTTTTCTCCTAAAGGCCGAAGCGGCGGGAGATCTCCTGAAGCGCTTCCTGCTGGCGCGGGCCAAGGCTGGCCCCGTCCGCCCCAGCGGCCGTGTTGAGCACCGCCATCAGCGGCTGAAGCTCGCTCTGGCCGCCCATGGAGATCAGCTTTTTCACGATCCGGCTGATCGCGGCATCGGCGGAGCCGCACTGCCCAACCAGCCAGCGGCCCAGAACGGCGGCCTCTTCGGCCCCGTTCAGATCGACCCGGTATGCCTTTTGCAGCCCTTGCAGAATGCCCATGCGCTGGCCGCGTGTGGGCAGGTCATCAAGCGAAATGAAAGCCTCGGCTATGCCCGCTGCCGCAACGACAGGCTCCTCGATGCCATCGACCGGATGCTCCCGTTTCCGCAGCTTGTAGCCGAACCGCCGGGCGGCGGCGCGCACATCGCCTGCGGCATTCATCAGCTCTCCGGCCATGTCGGCAGCGCCCTTGGCGCGGATGTACCAGACATAGGCCGCCGTCAGCAGCGCGATGGCTCCGAGAATGAAAGGCAAGGCAATGACTCCACACAGAAAATTGCTGCGAGGAGCCTAAGCCGAAAATCGAGCGCTGATCAACCGCCGCAGCGTTGCTCGGCCTCTTCGATCGCCGCAGTGAGGCCCAGAAGCGAGAAGGTGTCCTCGGTGCGGGTGCCCCGGCTGGACCGGGCCGAAAGCTTGGCCTCGGCACCGCGCTTCATGGCGGTGAGGATCTTGGCATCATCCTGCGGGCTGGCCGACCAGGCCCATTCGCCCTCGGTGAAGAGCTCGAACTGGGTGCCGCCAATATCCAGCGTCACCGTGGAGCCACCAGCAAACGGGTAACCGCCGGTGAAGCTCACCTCTCCCGCACCATTGCCGGGGCGGAACGTGACGAAGAGCAGGATGTCACTCCGGCGCACGGCCACGACACGGCCATCGCGGGTGTTGACGGTTTCCTTGGGGGCCGAAACGCTCCAGCACTCCTTGGGGTCATCCTCGACGAACACCGACCAGTCGGTCTTTGCCGCCACGCGGTTGTCGCTCTCCTGCGCAAAGCCGGCGCCCGCGCCCATTGCAAGTCCGCCAGCCACGAGGCCAGCCAAAATCCGGTTGTTCATGTGTCCCACAGCCTCCAGCTGCCTCTGCCTCAAGCCTTCGCCTTTCCTTGCAGGCGGCGAATGTCTTTTCAACTTGCTCTGGCTCAATGTAACGTGATTTTCCGTAACTGCGAAAGCCCCGTTGGCAGAATTTCGCTGACATTCCGGAGAGGTGAGGCATGCAGGCAGAGCTGCTGGTCGAGGTAACACGAGGTGGTGAGGTGGAATCGGTCCACCACGGCCATATCGCGGTGGTGAACGCCGCGGGAGAGGTGGTGGATGGGCGCGGTGCACCCGGCCTGCCAGTCTATCCGCGCTCGGCGGCCAAGATGATTCAGGCGCTGCCACTGGTGCGCTCCGGCGCGGCGGCGGCGCGGCACCTCGGAAGCGAGCAGCTTGCGCTCTCCTGCGCCTCGCACAACGGTGCGCTGATCCACACCAAACCCGTCGCCCGCTGGCTGGCCGCGCTCGAACTCGGCGAGGCAGACCTGCGCTGCGGCCCACAGATGCCCGATGACCGCCCGGCCCGCGAAGGGCTGATCAAGACCGATGAGTCCCCCTGCCAGTTTCACAACAACTGCTCGGGCAAACACGCGGGCTTTCTGACCCTGAACAGCCACCTCGGCGGCGGGCCGGAGTACCACGAGGTCGATCACCCGGTGCAGCAGGCCGCTCTCGCTGCGTGGGAAGACATCTGCGACGAGGCGACAGCAGGCTACGGGATCGACGGTTGCTCGGCCCCGAACTTCCGCAGCTCTGTCACCGCGATGGCCCGCGCGATGGCCAAGTTCGCGGTGGCTGCCGAAGGCTCGGCTGAGCAACAGCTGCGCGATGCGATGATGGCCCACCCCGAGCTTGTGGCCGGTGAAGGCCGGGCCTGCACCGAGATGATGCGGGCGGCAAAGGGCAAGGCGGCCGTGAAGACCGGGGCCGAGGGTTACTTCACCGCGATCCTGCCGGAGCAGGGCCTTGGCATCGCGCTGAAGGTGGCGGATGGCACGACCCGCGCGGCAGAATGCGCGATGGCCGCGCTGCTGGTGAAATACGGCGTGTTGGATCGGAATGATCCGGCTGTGCTTAAGCGCTGGGGGCCCATGACCAACCGGCGCAACATCGAAGTGGGTGAGGTCCGGCCCGCGTTCTGATCAGGCGGAAAGACGAACCCCGACCTACCCCGCGAACTCCGATTTCGCGTAGCCTTGGAGGTAGAGCAGCGCCGTCAGGTCGCCGTGATCCACGCGCACATCGCATTGCGCAGCAACGGTGGGCTTGGCGTGCAGGGCCACACCAATGCCCGCCGTATCCAGCATCGGCAGGTCGTTCGCCCCGTCACCCACGGCGATGGCATCGAGGTTGCTCAGGCCCAGGCCGCTGGCGATATCCATCAGCGCCTCGACCTTCGCATCGCTCCCGAGCGCAGGCTTTTGAACCTTGCCGCTCAGGCTCTCGCCCTCGGTCAGCAGCACATTGGCGCGGTGCTCGTCAAAGCCAAGCTCTGCGGCGACCTTTGCGGTAAAGGCAGTGAACCCGCCAGAGACCAGCGCCGTGCGGGCCCCATTGGCCCTCATCGTTGCCAGCAGCACCTTGCCGCCAGGCCGGTAGCTGATCCGCTCGGCCAGCACCTTGTCGATCACGCTCACCGGCAGCCCCTGCAGCAGGCTCACCCGCTCATCCAGCGCCTCGAAGAAGTCCAGCTCGCCATTCATCGCCCGCGCGGTGATTGCCGCCACCCGCTCGCCCACGCCTGCTTCGGCGGCAAGCTCGTCGATGCACTCCTGCTCGATCATGGTGGAGTCCATGTCGGCTAGCAGGAGCCGCTTCTTGCGCCCCTCGCCGGGCAGGATGTTGAGATCCACCCCCATCGCGCGCATCTCGGTGCTGACCTCGAGCGCGTTGGTCGGCAAGGCACCAAGCAGCTCGAACTCAGCCGCCTCGTCAGGCGCAAGCCACTGCACATCGCCACCGCCCCATGCGTTGCGCAGGGCGACCACGGCCGCCGGGTCCAGCCCGCCGGGGCGGGCAATCAAAGACGCAATGAACATCAAACGGGCTCCGAAATGTCGATTCGCGCGCCATAGAACATTTGGCAGGGGGGCTTGGCCAGTGCTCCGCTTCAAACCGGGTCGGGCGAGCGGCACTCTCCTTAAACGGGAATCAGCAATGGAGTGCAGCATGAAGCTCGGAATCGTCGGGGCCGGAATGGTCGGGAGTGCGGCGGCCTATGCCTGCGGGTTGCTCGGCCAAGCGCGGCACATCGTGCTGGTCGATACCAACGCCGCCCTTGCCCGCGCTCAGGCCGAGGACATTGCACACGCCATGCCTTTTGCCTCGGCCTGCACTTTGGAGGCCGGAGGGTTCGACGCGCTGGCCGGTGCCGACGTGGTGATCATCGCGGCCGGTGTGGCGCAAAAGTCCGGCGAGTCGCGGCTCGATCTGCTGGCGCGAAACGCCGCGGTTTTCAGGGAGGTGTTGGAGGGGATCACCCGCCACGCGCCCGACGCGCTCCTGCTCATTGCCTCCAACCCGGTCGACATCATGACCGGCATCACCACCCGCCTCGCAGGCCTGCAGCCGGCCCGCGTCATCGGCTCTGGCACCATTCTCGACACCGCCCGCTTCCGCCATCTTCTGGGCAGCGAACTCGGCGTCGACCCGCGCTCGGTCCATGCCTATGTGCTGGGTGAGCACGGCGACAGCGAAGTGCTGGCCTGGTCCTCGGCCCGTGTCGGCGCGCTGCCGCTCGAGGAGGTCGCGGCGCAGGTGGGCCGGCCGTTGGGCCGCGAGGCCCGCGACCGGATTGACGAGGGCGTGCGCCGCGCCGCCTACACCATCATCGAGGGCAAGGGGGCCACATGGTATGGCATCGGCGCCGGGCTGGCCCGGCTGGTCGAGGCCGTTGGGGGCGACGAGGCCTCGGTGCATTCTGTCTCCATCCTCACGCCCCATGTGGCGGGGGTGCAAGAGGTGCCGCTCTCGCTGCCCCGCCTCATCGGGGCCAAGGGCGTCTTGGCCGACCTGCCGCCCGAACTTTCGCCACAAGAAACCGCCGATCTCGCCCGCAGCGCCAAACTCCTCAAAGACACGCTGGACGCGTTGCCGCTCGACTAGCCCTGTTTCCGATCGGAACATCCGCCGCCGCTTTTGCCACCTGACCTGTCACATCCGCGCGATTTTCCGGCTTGCGCGCCACCTGGCACCTCTCTACATGCGGCGGCGGGACACCTCTCCCCAACGAGAGGCATATATCTGGAAGGATACCAGCAATGGCTATCGAAGCACCGGCAGCGCGCCCGGCCAATCCGCGCTTTTCCTCTGGCCCCTGTGCCAAAATCCCCACTTTCTCGCTCGACAAGCTTTCTGACGCCGCTCTTGGCCGGTCGCATCGCGCCGCCGTGGGCAAGGCGAAGCTGAAAGCCGCCATCGAGACCACCCGCGAGATCCTCGGCATCCCGGCGGATTACCGCATCGGCATCGTGCCCGCCTCAGACACCGGGGCGGTTGAAATGGCCATGTGGAACCTGCTCGGCGCCCGCAAAGCCACCATGATTGCATGGGAGAGCTTTGGCGCGGGCTGGGTGACCGACGTGGTCAAGCAACTGAAAATCGACGCCGAGGTGAAGACCGCCGACTACGGTGAGATCGTCGATTTCGCCGAGGTCGACTTTGACACTGACGTGGTCTTCACCTGGAACGGCACCACCTCGGGCGTGCGCGTACCGAATGGCGATGCGATCCCGACGGACCGCGAAGGCCTGACGATCTGTGACGCCACCTCCGCCGCCTTCGCGATGGACCTGCCTTGGGACAAGCTCGATGTCACCACCTTCTCCTGGCAGAAGGTGCTCGGCGGCGAAGCGGCCCATGGGATGCTGGTGCTCAGCCCCCGCGCCGTCGAACGGCTCGAGAGCTACACCCCGGCATGGCCGCTGCCCAAGATCTTCCGACTCACCAAGGGCGGCAAGCTGATCGAGGGTGTCTTCGTCGGCGAGACCATCAACACGCCGTCGATGCTGGCCGTCGAGGATTATCTCGTTGCGCTCGAGTGGGCCAAATCCGTGGGCGGGCAGAAAGGCCTGATTGCCCGCGCCAATGCCAATGCGCAGGCCATCCACACGTTCTGCGAGAGCCGCGACTGGATCGCCAACCTCGCCACCGACCCGGCGACGCGCTCCAACACCAGCGTGTGCCTCAAGTTCACCGACGACCAGATCACCGATGGCGCCGCCTTCGCCAAGGCCGTGGCCAAGCGGCTGGGCGACGAGAACGTGGCGCTCGACGTGGGTGCCTACCGCGATGCCCCTCCGGGCCTGCGTATCTGGTGCGGTGGCACGGTTGAGACCTCCGACATCGAGGCGATGCTGCCTTGGCTCGAATGGGCCTTCGAAGCTGAAATCGCCGCGCTGACGGAAGCCGCCTGACCCTGCCCCGGGGTGCGCCATGACTGCGCACCCGACGGGCACCGCAACAAACTTAGGGTGCGCAGTCATCGCGCACCTTCCCCCCACATCCATACGACAGGACCAAACCCATGGCCCCCAAAGTTCTCGTCTCCGACAAGCTCTCGGAAACCGCCGTCCAGATCTTCCGCGACCGCGGCATCGAGGTCGACTTCATGCCGGAACTCGGCAAAGACAAGGAAAAGCTCGCCGAGGTGATCGGCCAGTATGACGGCCTC
Organism: Vannielia sp. SX4; assembly: GCF_052828525.1. The sequence continues at coordinate 600,162 of NZ_CM128247.1, read as the reverse complement.
GCCATCCGCTCTGCCACCAAGGTGACTGCTAAGCTGCTGGAGCATGCCACCAACCTCAAGGTCGTCGGCCGCGCCGGGATCGGCACCGACAACGTCGACAAGGAAGCCGCCTCCAAGAAGGGCGTGATCGTGATGAATACGCCCTTCGGCAACATGATCACCACCGCCGAGCACGCCATCGCGCTGATGTTCGCCGTGGCCCGCCAGTTGCCCGAGGCCTCGCAATCGACCCACGCTGGCAAGTGGGAGAAGAGCAAGTTCATGGGCGTCGAACTCACCGGCAAGACGCTGGGCGTGATCGGCGCAGGCAACATCGGCGGTATCGTCTGCGACCGGGCGCGCGGGCTGCACATGAAGGTGCTGGCCTACGATCCGTTCCTGACGGAGGAGAAGGCCGACAAGATGGGCGTGCACAAGGTCGAGCTGGAAGAGCTGCTCGCCAAGGCCGATTTCATCACCCTGCACGTGCCGCTCACCGACCAGACCCGCAACATCCTCTCGGCCGAAAACCTCGCCAAGACCAAGAAGGGCGTGCGGATCATCAACTGCGCCCGCGGCGGACTGGTGGACGAGGCCGCTCTGGCCGAACTGCTGAAGTCGGGCCACGTGGCCGGTGCCGCCTTCGACGTGTTCGCCGAAGAACCCGCCACCGAAAACGTACTGTTCAACCTGCCAAACGTGGTCTGCACCCCGCACCTCGGCGCCTCTACCTCGGAAGCGCAGGAAAACGTAGCCCTGCAAGTGGCCGAGCAGATGTCGAACTACCTGCTCGACGGCGCGGTTGAGAACGCGCTGAACATGCCCTCGATGACCGCCGAAGAGGCCAAGGTCATGGGCCCGTGGGTCAAGCTCGCCGACCACCTTGGCAGCTTCATCGGCCAGATGACCGACGAGCCGATCAAGGCGATCAACATCCTCTACGATGGTGTCGTGTCCACCATGAACCTGCCCGCGCTGAACTGCTCGGTCGTTGCGGGCATCATGAAAAAGGCCAACCCGGATGTGAACCTTGTGAGCGCGCCGGTGATAGCCAAGGAGCGCGGCGTGAAGATCTCCACCACCAGCCAAGACAAGGCCGGCGCCTTTGATGGCTACATCAAGGTGACCGTGGTGACCGACCTGCGCGAGCGTTCCATCGCGGGCACCGTCTTCTCCGATGGCAAGCCGCGGTTCATCCAGATCAAGGGCATCAACATCGACGCCGAGATCGGCGCACACATGCTCTACACCACCAACAAGGACGTGCCCGGCATCATCGGCACCCTCGGCCAGACGCTTGGCACCAACGGTGTGAACATCGCCAACTTTACCCTTGGGCGCTCCTCGGTGGGTAAGGACGCCATCGCTCTGCTCTATGTGGATGACCGGGTGCCTGATGATGTGCTGAAGAAACTCGCCGACACGGCGCTCTTCCAGTCCATCAAGCCGCTGCAATTCGACGTGGCCTGACGGCTCTTCTGAACGACTTGAGGGGGCGGCGCTGAGTGGTTCGGCACCGCCCCTTTCATTTTCACCGCCGGCAAATTCTTGCGCGGGAGGTTGACCCTTTCCGTCGCCGTGGTATCCCCCGCCCAAGGGCGATGCTGGCGCCCGGACATCTGTAAAAGGTCGAAGCGGTATGCGCGTTTACGCGATTGGCGACATCCATGGTCACCTGGACAAGCTGAAAGCTGTCCATGCCCTCATCGAGGCCGACCGCACACGCACGGGCGACAGCGATGCGCTGGTGGTGCATGTCGGCGACCTCGTGGACAGGGGGCCGGATTCGGCGGGCGTGCTGGGTTACCTCGCCAAGGGTGTGGCGCAGGGCAAGCCTTGGGTGATCCTGAAGGGCAACCATGACCGGATGATGCGCCGCTTCCTCGAGCCGGACCGCCTGCGTGACCCGTCCCGCCCCGATCTGCACTGGCTGCAACCCAACATCGGCGGGCGCAGCACGCTGGAAAGCTACGGGATCGATACCGACCCAGCCCGCGGCAAGGAGGCGATCCACCGCGATGCCCGGGCCGCGGTGCCCGAAGCCCATGTGGCGCTGCTGGATGGCATGGCGACCCATCACCTGATGCCGGGGTTGTTCTTTGTGCACGCAGGCGTGCGGCCGGGTGTGAGATTTGCCAATCAGGTCGAGGATGACCTTGTCTGGATCAGGGAGCCGTTTCTCTCTGACCCGCGCGATCACGGGCGGCTGGTTGTGCATGGCCACAGCCCGGTGGCCGCCGCCACGCATTACGGCAACCGGCTCAACATCGACAGCGCGGCAGCCTATGGCGGGCCGCTCTCTGCGGTTGTGATTGAGGGCGAAGATCTCTCAGTGTCGCTGCTGACCGAGGCCGGCCGCAGCCCTCTTGTACCGGTTCACGCAGCAATCGGCTGATAGCCCCCACCCTAAATTTGGCCGCTCGTCCCTACGTTTGAGCCGCCTCCATTCGGCGGCAGCCCCCTTCGCAAAGAGAAACCCCGGGCGCTTTCACGCCCGGGGCTGGTTCCAGACTGTCCCGGAAGGGGAGGTCAGCCTTTTGCGAACTCCGGATAGGCTTCCATGCCAAGCTCGGTGGTGTCGAGACCGGTGATCTCGTCTTCCTCGCTGACGCGGATGCCCATGATGGCCTTCAGGATGAACCAGATCACGCCGCTCACCACGAAGACGAAGATGCCCACGATCAGGATGGCTTTGATCTGCACACCGAGGGAGGCGTCACCGTTGGTGATGCACACGGCCAGCGTGCCCCAGATGCCGGCGAAGAGGTGCACCGGGATGGCGCCCACAACGTCGTCGATCTTCAGCTTGTCAAGGAACGGCACAGCGAAGACCACGATCACACCGCCCACGGCACCGATCAGGGTGGCCGCGCCGAGACCCGGGGTCAGCGGTTCAGCAGTGATCGACACGAGGCCGGCCAGAGCACCGTTGAGCACCATCGTCAGATCGACCTTCTTGTAGAGGATCTGGGTCAGGACCATCGCCGCGAGAGCACCGCCGGCAGCCGCCGTGTTGGTGTTGGCGAAGATGCGGGAGATGTCAGCCACGTTGCCTGCAGTGTCCATGTAGAGCTGCGAGCCGCCGTTGAAGCCGAACCAGCCGAGCCACAGGATGAACGTACCCAGAGTGGCGAGGGTCAGGTTGGAGCCGGGCATCGGATGCACGCGGCCGTCCTTGTACTTGCCAAGACGCGGGCCAAGGATGAGCGCGCCAGCAAGCGCTGCCCAGCCACCAGTGGAGTGCACCACGGTCGAACCGGCGAAGTCGAGAAAGTCGGTCACGCCCTCGGCGCCGGGCGCCAGGAAGCCGCCGCCCCATTTCCAGGAGGCCTGGATCGGGTAGATGAACGCGGTCAGCAGGATCACGAAGATCAGGAAGGGCCACAGCTTGATGCGCTCGGCCAGCGTGCCCGAAACGATCGAAGCGGTGGTGGCACAGAACATCAGTTGGAAGAAGAAGTCGGAGCCGACGGAGGCATAGGTCAGGTCGGTTTCCGTTTCAGCCAGGCCAACGGCTTCAAGCACGGCAGGGCCGAAGGCACCGAGGTAGCCCTCGGAGATCCAGCCATCGCCGGGGTACATCAGGTTGTAGCCGACGAGGTAGTAGGCGAGCGAGGCGATCGAGAAGAGCGCCATGTTCTTGGTCAGCTGCATCGTCACGTTCTTCTGGCGCACGAGGCCGGCCTCGAGCATCGAGAAGCCCGCGGCCATCCAGAACACCAGGAAGCCGGTGACGAGGAACATGAAGGTGGTGAAGATATAGCCGATTTCGCCATTGGGCGGCGTCATGTCGGCTTCGGCCTCCTGCGCGAAACCCATGGCGGGCAGCGCGATCGCTGCCGTCAGGGCCGCGGCGGCCGGGATATATTTGCGGAATTGCATCTTGTCAGAGTCCCCTATCTGTCCGCGCTCAAAGCGCTTCGTCGTTGGTTTCGCCGGTGCGGACGCGCACGGCCTGGTTCACATCCAGGACGAAGATCTTGCCGTCGCCAATCTTGTCGGTCTTCGCGGTGGTCTGGATCGTCTCCACCACCTGGTCGGCCATGGCGGCGGAGACCACGATCTCCAGCTTGACCTTGGGCACGAAGTTCACGGCATATTCGGCGCCGCGGTAGATTTCGGTGTGGCCGGACTGAGAGCCGAAGCCCTTGATCTCGGTCACCATCATTCCGCGCACGCCGATGGCGGTCAGCGCCTCGCGGACCTCCTCCAGCTTGAACGGCTTGATAGCTGCAATGATGAGTTTCACGTTTGTCCCCTTCCTTTGTGCCAGGCGCAGCCCTGGCGGGTTCACGGCCACAGTCACAGCCTGCCTGCCCGTTGGCATCAAGCGAGGGCGCACTGTTGCGCCTGCGGATTCAGCAGGCGGTTGCACAATTTTTGCACAAATTAATCTCTTTGCTCAAAAAATAGGCGGCATGAAAAATCGGCGATGTCGCGCGGTCTTGTCTCCCCTTTTCGAGTCCCCACCTCTATGGTGCGCGGAAAAATGCGAGCGAGGCACGCATGAGCGGCAACGGACGAAAGAAGACGCCCTTGGTGGCGGAGAAGCGCTATTCCGGCGCGACGCCCGCCAAAACGGCGGCACCCAAGAAGGCTAAGGCCCCCAAGAAAAAACGCGCGCCGCGCGCCAAGCGGCCCGCGCCAAAGGGTGTGCTGGGCTGGGTTGCGCGGATCACCCGTTTCTTCATGCGGGTCATCTGGGGTGTCACATGGCGCATGGGCGTGGTCGTGGGCCTCATCGTGGCCGGCGCCGTGGGCTACTTCTACACCACCCTCCCCGAAGATGTGACCGCCCTGCTCGACGCCCGCACGCGCGGCTCGGTGACCATGCTCGACCGGGACGGCAAGGTATATGCTTGGCGCGGCGAGACCTATGGCGGCCCAATCCGGGTCGAAAACGTTTCGCCCCATCTCAAAAACGCCGTGGTTGCGACCGAGGACAAACGGTTCTACCGCCACTTCGGCGTCAGCCCGCGCGGCATCGCATCCGCGATCAGGATCAACCTCTCCGAGGGACGCGGCCCCCTCTCCGGCCACGGCGGCTCCACGCTCACGCAGCAGACGGCAAAGCTGCTTTGCCTCGGCATCCCCTATGACGAGGGGGCGTGGGAGAGCGAGGCCGCCTATGAGGCCGACTGCCGCGAGACCACCCTGTGGCGCAAGGTCAAGGAGATGATCTACTCCATGGCGCTGGAGACCCGCTACACCAAGGACGAGGTGCTGGCGATCTACCTGAACCGCGCCTATCTCGGCGCCTCGTCGCGCGGGTTCGCTGCCGCCTCGCAGCGCTATTTCGGAATTGCCGCGAAAGACCTGAACCCGGCCCAAGCGGCAATGCTGGCGGGCCTGCTCGTGGCCCCCACGCGCTATGCCCCTACCTCCGACCTCGAGCGCAGTCAGGCCCGCGCGGCCACGGTGCTGAAGCTGATGCAGGAGCAGGGCTACATCTCGATGGCAGAGCGCGAGGAGTTCACCAACAACCCTGCCACCCTCAGCGAGGCCGCGCAGGCCCGCGCGGGCGGCTACTTTGCCGATTGGGTGATGGATACCGGCCCCGACTTTCTGACCAAGGACACCACCGAGGATGTGGTGTTGAAAACCACCCTCGACCAGCGCATCCAGCGGGCCGCCGAGGAGGCGATGAAGGAAATCTTCGCCACCAAGGTGAGGGAAGGCTCCGCCGCTCAGGCCGCCGTGGTGGTGATGAGCGCCGACGGTGCCGTGCGCGCGATGGTTGGCGGGCGTCAGACCAAGGTGACCGGCGCGTTCAACCGCGCCACAATGGCGAAACGGCAGACGGGCTCCAGCTTCAAACCGTTCGTTTATGCCGCCGCGCTGGACCTTGGCTACACGCCCAACGCGACCGTGGTGGACGAGCCGATCACCATCAACGTGCCCGGCTCGGGCGCCTACAGCCCCAAGAACTACGATCGCAAGTTTCATGGCCGGGTCACGCTGACAGAGGCGCTTGCCCATAGTTACAACATCCCCGCCGTGAAGGTCTCCGAAGCCGTGGGCCGCGAGAACGTCCGCAATATCGCAGAGGACTTCGGGATCGAGAGCGACCTTGCTGCGGGCCCGGCTCTGGCGCTCGGGGCTTCGGAGTCCTCACTGCTGGAGATGGCAGGGGCCTATGCCGGCATCCTGAACGGTGGCACCTCGGTCACGCCTTATGGCATCCTCGAACTGCGCCTGAAGGGCGATGACGAGCCGCTCATGGGCCAAGGCGGCGGCCTCGGCGAGCGGGTCATCACCGAGGAGGCCGCGCGCTATCTCGTCTACATGATGACCCAGACCATCGAGCAAGGCACAGGTCGCCGCGCCAACATTGGCCGCCCGGCGGCAGGCAAGACCGGCACCACGAACTCTGCGCGCGATGCGTGGTTCCTCGGCTTTACCGCCGACTACGTGGTCGGCGTTTGGATGGGGTACGATGACAACACACCGCTCACCGGCGTCACCGGCGGCGGCTTGCCCGCCGATATCTGGCGCGAGGTGATGGTGCGGGTGAACGAGGGGCTGCCGGTGCATGAGTTGCCCATGCTCATCCCCCAGCGCGCGCAACCGCAGGTCAGCCAGACCCAGCCGCCGCCCGAGCAGACCGCGAGGGAGCAGACCGAAGCCGAGAGCCGCGCGGCTGAGCGTGCCCGCAGGCAGGCCGAGCGCGAGGCGCAACGTCAGCAACGCCAGCAGCGGCGCCGTCAGAACGGCGATGTGGCGGAGCGGATTCTGGAGGATGTGCTCTGCGGCCTGCTGGGCTGCCGCTGACCGATCAGTCTGTGGCTATGGCGGCCTCGGCCGGCGGGGCCGCTGGCTCCGCCTCGGCCTCAGCGGTTTCCGACAGTATTGGGCACCGCTCGTAGCGGAAGGCATAGCCGTTCCAAGCGAGGATCAGCCCGCCCTCCGCGCCCTCCATGAAGAGCGCGCGCTCGGTCCATTGAAAGTTGGGATTGGCGCCCTCGCATTCCATGTCGAAGAGCTGGGCGTTCATGTCGCGCACGTTGACGGGGTTCAGCATCTTGCAGGTGCCGCTGAGGCCGTGAAACACGCCATCCTCTATCCGCAGGAAGCCCTCGGCCCCGTCACCAGCCTCGCAATCGGCCTCCGGGCTGGCGCGATACCGGCCCTCGACCTCCAGCGCCATTGCAGGGGTCGCGGCACAGGCAAGCGCCAGGCCCAGAAGGCGCCACGCCCTCACGCGCGTTTGAGATCCGCGATCAGCGCGTCGATCTTGCCACCGCGCCGGTCGAGCATCGCCCCGATTTCGGTGCGCTCTGTCAGCAGCATGTTCACATCGGCGATGAAGAGGTTGAAGAACTTGTGGCTCCCGCTCTTGTCGCTGACGAAGAACGTCACATCGAACGGCGCACTGCCGCGCAGAACCGCCATGGTATCGACCTCGATCCAGTTCTTCACGCTGCGGGCGCCCTTCACTTCGATCCGGCCCCCGATGAACTCGCGGAACCGCCGCCCGTATTTGCGGGAGATGTAGCCGGAGAACGCCTGAGTGTAGGCCTGCATCTGCGCCTTCGAGGCACTGCGGGCCGCCGAGCCGAGCGAGTAGAAGGAGATGTAGTTGAGATCCGAGTAGCGCACGAAGATGCGCTGGAAATCGCCATACATCGCCCGTTCGGACTTGCCCGAAGCGATCACCTTGTTGATGTCGTTGACCGCTGCCGTCACCAGTTGCTGCGATGCGCCGGCCGAAAGCGCGAAGGCCTCGCGCGGAAGGGTCAGCGCGGACGCAGTCAGCGCTGCGGCTCCGGTCAGAAGGCTGCGCCGGGTCAGGATGCCGGTGTCATTGGCCGCCGTAAAAGTCTTCATAGGAATCGTAAACCTCGTCTGCCTCTGCTTCTGCCGACGCCGTATCGCCGGCCTGTCCCCTGCGGTTTTGCAGGTAGATGATCCGCGCCTGAGCGTAGCTGTCTGCACTGTCATATAGAACAGAATCGACGGTTTCCGAATACTTTGCCCGATCACCGGCGCGTGAGAGCACCTTCACGCCCGCGATTTTTCTCTGGTCTTCCGCCTTGATGACACCCTGCAGCGGGTTGAGCACGGTATCGAGGATCTTGCCGGCCACGTCGCGCTCGGTCGACGGGCCGAGGATGGGCAACTCGATGTAGGCCCCCTCTGGCACGCCATGCTTGGCAAGGGTCAGGCCAAAGTCGGTGGCGTCATCATGAAGGCCGATCTTGGTGGCCGGGTCGAAGAGCCCGCCTACGCCGACCGTCGTGTTGACCACCACACGCCAGAAGTTGCGCATGGCGCTTTCCATATTGCCCTGCAGCAGGTGGTTCATCATGTAGCTGGGCTGGCTGAAGTTGGTCGAGAGGTTCGACAGGCCCTGCGTCACCGGCACCGGAACGGCCTTGCCGATCCCGCCGCCCTTGCCACCGCCAAAGGTGCGATCCACCCCCTTGTTGAAGGCATGAACCTTGCGGTTCTGTTTCTCGTAGGGGTCAAAGATCGCCTCGCCTGAAGTGTTGGGCGTGCAGCCCGCCAAGAGGGTGGCGAGGGTCAGCAGCAGGACGGTCCCGCTGCGGCGGAAGTTGGCTCGATGAAACAATGGAATTCTCTACCAGTTATTCGTATCTTGGCGCTTACAGTGGGCGGGCAAGATCATGCTCGCGTCTTCGGGGCAGAATAGCCGTCGCGGCTGTGGGTCACAACCGGCGGAAGGCGGCAGGCCTGAAGGCAATGCGCGGGCGGGAGAAGGAGAGCGACGGATATGCGCATGTCCGATACGGCAAAAGGGCTGGCCGAGCTGCGCGCCGCCCGCGCCAAAGCACGTGGCCTGTTTCATTCGGTCTTTCTGTTCTCGATCTTCGTCAACCTGCTGATGCTCACCGGCCCGCTCTTCATGTTGCAGGTCTACGACCGGGTTCTTGGCTCAAGGTCTGAAGAAACGCTGGCCGCCCTTTTCGTTCTGGTCGCCTTCCTGTTCCTGATGATGGGCTTGCTCGATTATGCCCGGGGCCGGGTGATGGCGCGGGTCGCAGCGCGGTTTCAGCGCGACGTGGAGGGGCGCGTGTTTTCGGCGGTTTTGGCCGCCGAGAGCCGCTCACCCGGCAATGAATTGGCCGCGAGCGGGTTGCGCGACCTCGACAGCGTGCAGCGGTTCTTCGCCTCACCCACCCTGCTGGCAATCTTCGATGCGCCGTGGACACCGCTCTTCATTGCCGCGATCTTCCTTTTTCATCCCGCGCTGGGGCTGCTTGCGGTCGGCGGAGGCGCGGTGCTTGTGGCCGTAACCCTGCTGAACCAGACCCGCACCCGTCGCCCCGCACTTGAGGCCGCAGGCCAACGCGAAGCCACCGAGCGCATGGCCGACCAGATGCGCACCGAGGCCGAGACCATCCAGTCTCTCGGCATGCGCGGCTCCACCTTTGTCCGCTGGCAGAACGCAAGGCAGGCATCGTCCGACCGCGCGTTGGTGGCGTCCGACCGGGCAGGCGGATATGGCACCACGACCCGCACCCTGCGCCTTTTTCTGCAATCGGCCATGCTCGCACTCGGGGCATATCTCGTTCTCCAAGGCTCACTGACGGCAGGGCAAATGATTGCAGGTTCCATCCTGCTCGGCCGCGCCCTTGCCCCCATCGAGCAACTCATCGGCCAGTGGGAAACCGCGAGCCGCGCCTCCAAGGGGTGGAAATCGCTTGGCCAGCTTCTTACCGCCGTGCAGGCCGAGAAACCCCGCACCGAATTGCCTACGCCGCGTGCCTTGCTCGATGTGAGCCAGGCCACCGTCGTGCCGCCCGGCGAGAGCCAGGCTTCGTTGCGGATGATCAGCTTCCGGCTCGAACCGGGCCAAGCAATGGGGGTGATCGGGCAGTCCGGCGCTGGCAAGAGCACGCTGGCGCGCGCGCTCACCGGTGTCTGGCCCACCGCGGGCGGGCGCATCCGGCTCGATGGAGCCTCGCTCGACCAATACGACCCGGACACGCTTGGCCATTACATCGGCTACCTGCCGCAGCGGGTCACCCTGTTCGAGGGCACCATTGCCGAGAACATCGCCCGGCTGTCGCCCCAGCCCAACGCCGAGGCCGTCGTTGCCGCCGCCAAAAAGGCCGCGGCACACGACATGATCGTTAAGCTGCCGAACGGCTACGACACGCATGTCGCCGCCGCAGGTGGCCGGCTCTCCGGCGGGCAGGTGCAGCGCATCGGGTTGGCGCGCGCTCTTTACGGTGACCCGGTCATTCTGGTGCTGGATGAACCCAACTCCAACCTCGACAATGACGGCTCGGAGGCCCTTAACAAGGCGATCCGCGCCATGAAGGCCGCCAAGAATTCGGTGTTGATCATGGCCCACCGCCCCGCCGCGATTCAGGAGTGCGACGTGCTCATGGTGCTGGATGGCGGTCTGCGAAAGGCCTTTGGCCCGCGTGATGAGGTGATGAAGCAGATGGTGAAGAACCACGCCGAAATTTCGCGCTCTACCGGCAAGGGAGGCGTGACATGAACCTTTCCGCCCGTCGCCCGCTGATTCTTGGCTTCATTGCCCTGCTGCTGTTGATCGGCGGCTTTGGCACATGGGCCACCTTCTCCAACATCTCCGGCGCTATCATTGCCAGCGGCCAGATCGAGGTGGAGCAGAACCGGCAGATTGTGCAGCACCCAGATGGCGGGGTGGTCGACAAGGTGCTCGTGGTCGAGGGCGATATCGTTGCCGCCGGCGAAGTGGTGATCCAACTCGATGCCTCAGAACTCACCTCCGAACTGGCCATCGTGGAGGGCCAGCTCTTCGAGATCATGGCCCGCGCCGCCCGGCTGCGTGCCGAGCGGGACGAGGCCGAGGCGCTGGAGTTCGCCAAGGAGCTGTCGGACCGGGCCAAAGGCTGGCCGGAGATTGCCGAAATGGTCGAGGGCCAGTCCCGGCTCTTCGAGGCCCGTAAGGAGTCGCTCGCCAAGGAAGCCGAGCAACTGGCCCGCCGGAAGGGGCAGATCGACAATCAGGTGGAGGGGATCGACGCCCAGAGCGCCTCGCTCACTCGCCAGCTCGAACTGATCGAGAAAGAGCTCGAAACCCAGCGCGGCCTCTTCGACCGGGGTTTGGTGAGCTATGACAAGGTGCTGACGCTGGAGCGCGAACAGGCGCGGCTTTCAGGCGAGATCGGTCGGCTGAGCGCCTCCCGTGCCGAGGCCGAAGGTCGGATCACCGAGCTGGATATTGAGATTCTCAAGCTCGCCGCCGACAGACGCGAGGAGGCGATCACCCAACTGCGGGATATTTCTGCGCAGGAAGCCGAGCTGATGGAACGGCGGCAGGCGCTGAACGTGCGCCTCTCACGGCTCGATATCCGGGCACCCGTGGCCGGCGTCGTCTACGGGCTGACGGTCAACACGCCCCGCTCGGTCATCCGCCCCGCCGACCCGGTGCTCTACCTCATCCCGCAGGACAGGCCGCTGGTCATCGCCGCGCGGGTCCAGCCGATCCACATCGATCAGGTCTACGTAGGGCAGGATGCGGTTCTGCGTTTTCCAGCCTTCGACAGCCGCACCACGCCGGAGCTCTCCGGCAAGGTGATGCAGGTCTCCGCCGATGCCTTCACCGATGAGCGCAGCCAATCCACCTTCTATCGCGCCGAGATTCGCCTGAACGAGGGCGAGATGGGCAAGCTGGCGGGCAAGGCGATCTTGCCCGGCATGCCGGTGGAGAGCTTCATTCGGACGGAAGATCGCAGCCCGCTGGCCTATCTGGTCAAGCCGCTGACAGATTACTTCAACAAGGCGTTCCGCGAGAGTTGAGTCGCTGGATGGCGCCTTACGGCTGAACCACCGAGCGACGCACATTGCCATGCCACTCCGGCGTCGGCTGAGCAGCCTCAGCGGCTTGTGATGCCTGAAGCCGCGCCGCGTAGTCGGGTGCATTGGCAATGAAGAGACCGAGCATCACGCCAATGGCGAGGGCGACGATCAGGCTGGGCAGATGCTCGGTAGTCACAAACCGTGGGCGCGGCAGCCTATGGGCGGGAGAAGCAATATCGGTGACGGTCATGGGGCGTTCCTTTTAGGGATACCGCCAATGTAAGCCCTGCGCTGATCCAACAGAAATGAATTGTTTTTACGACACCCATCAATGAGCTTGATATCAGCGCTCCGCGCTTCCGCGCCGCCGCATGGCGGATTTCAACTCGCTCAACCGCAGCGCACCTGTGACGTGGGCTGCGGCGAAGTAGCTGACGATTCCGCTCATCACCAGAGCCAGCAACGCCCAGTATCGGACGCCTGCCGTGTAGAGCGCCTCGCCCAGCGCCCATTCAGTCGCCAATAGCACCGCCCCCATCAGCGCAGCCGATAGCGCGATTCGCGGCAGCCGGGCGAGCAACCGCGCGTCCACCTGCGCCGCCGCGCCCATCTTGCGCGACCCGTGCCAGAGCAGCAGCACCATCGCCCACCCCGCGACCGTGGTGCCCAGCGCCGCGCCGACGAACCCGAAGGTAAGAGCAAGGCCGATGGCAGCCACTGCATTAACCACCATCGCCACGAGCGCGTAGTTCATCGGGCGGCGAGTGTCATGGCGGGCGTAGTAGAGCGGTTGCAGCACCTTCTGCAGTACGAAGGCAGGCAACCCGAGCCCATAGGCAGCAGTGGCCAGCGCCGTCGCCTCGGCGGCCTCGGCATCGAACGCGCCGCGCTGGTAGAGCACCGAGCAGATCGGCCCGGCGACCAGCACCAGCGCTACGGCAGCGGGCACAGTCAGCACCAGCGCGAACTCCGTCGCGCGGTTGAACCCGTCGCGCCCGGCCTGTTCATTCCCCGCGGCAAGGCGGCGGGACAGCTCGGGCAGAAGCACCACACCAATGGCGATGGCGACCACCCCCAAGGGGAGCTGATAGAGCCGATCCGCGAGGTTCAGATACTGGATCGCCCCGTCATAGAAACTGGCGACCTGACGGCTAACCAGCAAGTTCACCTGCAGCACCCCGCCCGCCAGCGCGGCGGGAGCGGCGATGATCGCGAGCCGCTTCAACTCGGGCGTCATCCGCGGCATTCGCGGCACCAGCCGGAACCCCGCACGGGAGGCCGCGACCCACACCAACGCCATCTGGGCCACGCCCGCAACTGGCACCGCCCAGGAGAGCGTGAGGCCAAAGTCCCAGCCACGTGCCGAGGCTGTAAGCATGGCCGCGACGAGGATGACGTTCAGCAACACCGGCGCAGCGGCGGCAGCCGCGAACTTGCCTGTGGCGTTGAGCACGCCCGAGAGCAGGGCCGCCAGTGAGATGAAGAGAATGTACGGGAAACAGATGCGCCCGAAAGTGGTGGCAAGATCGAACCGTTCATCCTCGGCAAATCCTGAGGCCATCGCCAGCACCAGCCAAGGCATGATGAGCTGCGCCAGCAGGGTGAACACGATGAGCACGCCCGCCAGCCCGGCAAAGGCATCGCGGGCAAACCCCTGCGGGTCATCGCCGCTCTCGAGCTTCTTGGAGAAGATCGGAATGAAGGCGAGATTGAAGGCGCCTTCGGCAAAAAACCGGCGAAACATGTTGGGCAAGGTGAAGGCGACCACGAAGGCCTCTGCCACCGGCCCGTCGCCCAGCCTCGCAGCGATGATGATATCGCGGGCAAACCCCATGACGCGGCTGAGCAGCGTCCAGAGTCCGACGGTCAGAAAGCCCTTGATCAGGCGAATGGGTTGCATGGCGCTGCTCGGTTCGTTTTGGCGCGATCATACAGGGGCGGGAAGGCCGGGGGAATGGAGATTGCCCGCCCTACCCGTTTGCCCTGTCAGTCCCCGCCTGCACGGCCTCCTTGAGCTTCGCCTCTAGCGCCTTCTGCTTGCTCTCCGAGTGGATCTTCAGCCCGAACATGTCTTTCACGTAAAAGCTGTCGACGGCCTGCGCGCCATAGGTGGCGATCACCGCGGAGGCGATTTGCAGGTTCCGCTCCGAGAGGGTGCGGGCAAGATCGTAGAGCAGGCCGGGTCGGTCGCGGGTGTCGACCTCGATGATGGTGTAAATCTCCGAGCCCTCGTTGTCGAAGCTGACCGTGGTGGGGAAGCGGAAGCTCTTTTCGCGCTTCTTGAACTTGTCCTTCTTGGTCAGCTCGGCGCGGGCCAGAACCTCGCCCTTCAGCGTGCGCGAAATCATGGCACGGAGCCGGTCGAGTTTGCCCGCAGAGTAAGGGTTGCCCTCGGCGTCCTGAATCCAGAACACCGGCGTCGCGTAGCCGTCCTTGGTGGTATAGGTCCGGGCGTCCACCACGTTGGCCCCCACGAGCGCCAAGGCCCCGGCGATGCGGGCGAAGATACCGGGGTGGTCGGCCAAGGCAAAGGTGGCCCGGGTGGCATCGCGGTCGTCATCCGGGGTGAGGTCGATGCGAATCTCGTCATCCCCAAGCCCCTGCAGCAACCCGGCGATGATCACCTGCGTCTGGGTCGAGAGGCCTTGTAGATAGGGGTCGTAATGCCGCGCCAGCTCGGCACGCACATCGGCCTTGTCCCAGCCCTCTAGAGCCTCGCGCAGCTCACGCCGCGCCTCGGCGCTCTGCTTGTCACGGTTCAGGTCCTCCAGCCCATTCTCGAGCCCGTCGGCGGTTTGCCGGTAGAGGTTGCGCAGCAGTTGGGCCTTCCAGTTGTTCCACGTCTCCGGGCCAACGCCGCGAATGTCGCAGACCGTGAGCACGGTAAGCAGATCGAGCCGTTTCTTGGTTTTTACGGCACGGGCAAAGCTGCGGATGGTGCGGGGATCGGAGAGGTCACGCTTTTGCGCCATGTCCGACATCAGCAGGTGGTAGCGCACGAGCCATTCCACATCTTCCGCTTCACGCGGCTTGAGGTGAAAGCGGGGCAGCACGGCGCGGGCGATCTTGGCACCAAGCACCGAGTGGTCTTCCTCCCGGCCCTTGCCGATATCGTGGAACAGCAGCGCCAGATAGAGCACCTTGCGGTTCACGCCCTTCCTCAGGATGCGAGAGGCCACTGGCAGGTCTTCCACCAGTTCCTCACGCTCGATCTGTGCGAGCTGGCTGATGCACTGGATGGTGTGCTCATCAACCGTATAGCTGTGGTAGATGTTGAACTGCATCATCGCCACGATCGGGGCGAACTCGGGGATGAAGGCCGAGAGCGCGCCAAGCTCGTTCATCCGGCGCAGCGCCCGCTCCGGGTTGCCATGCTTCACCAGCAGATCGAGGAAGATTCGGGCGGCCTCCTTGTCGCCTCGCATGTCATC
Source organism: Vannielia sp. SX4 (assembly GCF_052828525.1). Next base: position 584,995 of record NZ_CM128247.1, on the reverse strand, counting down.
ATCGATCAGGTCCAGATTGGCAGTGATGAGCCGCATCGCATCGGGGTGGATCAGCAAGCCGGTGCGCAGAGCCTCTTCGAATATCCGAAGCAGGTTCAGCTTGTCTGCCAGAAACTTCTTTTCATCCTTCACGTCGAGCCGGTTCTGCCGCACGGCATATCCGGGCTTCACCTTGCGGCGACGAAGCAGCCCCATGAGGCCCGGCAACTGCTTGGCGTGATCGGCCTCAAGCGCGGTGAGGAAGATGCGGGTCAGCTCGCCGACCATCGTCGCGTGGCGGAAATAGTCCTGCATGAAGTGCTCAACACCCCGGCGGCCCGGGCTGTCGGCATAGCCCATCCGCTCGGCAACCTCGATCTGCATGTCGAAGGTCAGCTGGTCGGCAGGGCGACCGGCGATCAGGTGCAAATGCGCGCGAACCGCCCAAAGAAAGTTTTCGGCCTGTTCGAAGGCCCAATATTCCTCGGGGGCAAAGACACCAAGCGGCACGAGATCTTCGATCTTGTCGACGTGGTGGATGTATTTGGCGATCCAGAACAGGCTCTGAAGGTCACGCAGGCCGCCTTTGCCCTCTTTCACGTTGGGCTCCAGCATGTAGCGCTGGCCGCCCTGCTTCTTGTGGCGCTCGGAGCGCTCGTCGAGCTTGGCCTCGATGAACTCCTTTCCGGTGCCCGCAAAGAGGCCCTGATGGAGCTTGGTGTGAAGCTCCGCCTCCAGCGCCTTGTCACCGGCGAGAAAGCGCAACTCGATCAAGGAGGTCCGGATCGTGTAGTCCTGCTTGCCAAGGCGCAGGCAGTCTTTCACCGTCCGGCTGGCGTGACCCACCTTCATGTGAAGATCCCACAGGATGTAGAGCGTGCTCTCGATCACGCTCTCGGCCCAAGGGGTGATCTTGTACGGCGTGAGGAACAGCAGGTCGACATCCGACTGCGGGCTCATCTCGGCGCGGCCGTAGCCGCCTACTGCGCAGAGCGCGAGCCGCTCCGAAGCGGTGGGGTTGGGCAGCGGGTGCAAGAAGCGCCGGGCGGCCCAGAAGGCTGTCACCACAAGCCCGTCGGTGAGGTAGGCATAGGCATGCACCATCTCCCGGGCGCGCAGCGGGTGGGCCTCGAAGGCCGCGCCAATGCTCGCCCGACCGGACTTTGCCGCTCCGTTCAGGTGCCGGGTGATGAGGCCGCGCAGTGCCATGGCATCGCCGCCTGCATCCCGGCACTCGGCCTCTATGGCCTCGGCTAGGACTGCAGGGTCGATGATCTCTTCCGGCGGGCACAGGAGCGCGCCGGAAGGGGTGATCGGGTCTGGCAGGTGCGGGCTGGCAGGCTGCCGGTCAGAAACCGGCTCCGCCAAAGCTTCTTGGGGCTGGGTCAATGACAACGACCTGATTGTTGCGGATTTGGGCGATGGCGAGGCCACGCTGGTTGGTGCCGTCGCCGCGGAGGCGGAAGATACCGCCGGTGCCGACAAAGCCCGAACCTTGGGTCAGGGCGCCACGGGTCAGCGCATCGGCGCCGCGGCGCTCGACGAGGGCACCGATTGCGGCGATCCCGTCGAAGGCGAGGCCGGCGATCGGGTGCGGGCTGCCGCCGAAGCGGGCAGCGTAACGGTTCTGGAAGCTGGTGTAGAGGTTGTTATCCGGCAGGGCGAACCACGCGCCCTGAAGGCCAGGCTGGGTCAGTGCTTCGGCCGGAATGTCGAGGCGGCCAAGCCCGATGAACTGGGTCGCCGACGGCGAGAGGCCAGCCTCGGGCAACAGCTGCGCAAGGAAAGGCATTGCACCGTCATTGGTGGAGGTGAAGAACACCGAGGTCGCGCCCGAGGCCTTGGCCTGTGCAACGATGTTCGGGACGGCCGCCACGAGCCCCTGCTGGCTCAGTTCGAACGAGACGGAGCCTGCATTGCTGGCACCGCTGTTCCGAATCGCCTTTGCAATGGCGTCGCGGCCGATTTCCTCGGCGACCGAGCGGGCGTGCACGGTGAAGATGTTGCCCTTGCCCTGACGCCGGGCATAGGAGACCAGCCGGTTGGCGGTGTTCTCGAAAGTCGGGCCGAGGACAAACACGTTGCCGCCCGCGATCTCCGGGTTGTTGGAGAAGGCCAGCACGTTCACGCCCTCGTCGGCCACGGCCACACCGGCGGCATTGGCCGCTTCGGAGTAAACCGGCCCGAGGATGATCTTGGCACCGGCATCCACGGCGGCCTGCGCCTGCCGCGCCGCGGTCGCCGCATTGCCGGCGGTGTTGTAGACCTGAAGGTCGATTTGCACACCGTCGAGATCGGCTATGGCGAGGCGCGCCGCGTTTTCGAGCGCCTTGGCCAACACGTCATCGCCCGAGCGCCCGGAGCCGCCCGGCACCAGAAGCGCCACCGGAACGGCGCGGCTTGCGTCGATCTTCGGTCCGGAGTTTCCGCCAACACCGCCAAGCGCCGCCGGGTCACAGGCAGCCAGAAGCGCAATGGCGCCAACGGCAAGGATCTTGGCCGCCAGGCGGCGGGGTGTCGTCAAGACGGCGAACATGGGATACTCCTTCAGAGCCTCGGGGCTTCGGTGTCAACAGCCGGGTTCGAACAATTCTAACATCTGCGGGAGCCAAGTAAATGTCTGAGCCTTCGGGAGGACCAGCCTGGCGCAAGACCCCGCTCGCGGCGGGCCTCTATTTCGTGGCCACCCCCATCGGCTCGGCGCGTGACATTACGCTGCGGGGGCTGGATGTGCTGGCCTCGGCAGAGGTCATCGCCGCCGAAGATACCCGCACGGCCCGCAAGCTGCTGGAGCTGCATGGCGTCCCGCTCGCCGGGCGCAGGCTGATTGCCTATCACGACCATTCCACGCCAGCCGCGCGGGACGGGCTTTTGAAGCTCGCCGCAGACGGGGCCTCCGTGGCCTACGTAAGCGAAGCCGGCTCGCCGCTGGTGGCCGACCCGGGATTTGCCCTGAGCCGAGAGGCCGCCGCACGCGGCATTTACATGACTACCGCCCCCGGCCCCTCGGCTGCCATTGCGGCGCTCACGCTCTCAGGCTTGCCGTCCGACCGCTTCACTTTCGTCGGCTTCCCGCCCTCGTCTGGCGGTCCGCGCAAGAAATTCATCGAAGAGGTCGCTTCGATGGAGGCCACGGTGATCCTCTACGAATCCCCCAAGCGCGTTAGGGGATTGTTAGACCTTCTCTGCGACCATGCAGGGACGGACCGCCCGGCAGCGCTTGCCCGCGAGTTGACCAAGAAGTTCGAAGAGGTGCGCCGGGGCTCGCTTGCCGAGCTGCTTGCCTCGGTCGATGACGACCCGCCCCGCGGGGAGATCGCAATAATCCTTGGCCGGGCGGAGGCTGCAGAGGCCGATCCGGAGGCTGTCGATGCAGCGCTACGCTCGGCAATGGCGCGGCTCAGGGTCAAGGATGCCGCCGCCGAGGTGGCCGCCGCATACGGGCGGCCGAAGCGTGAGATGTATCAGCGGGCGCTTGAACTTGCCCGCTCTGATGGAGACAGTTGATGCCCTTTGACCTTGCCCCAAACCCTGCACGCCGCCAGCGCGGACGGCGCAATTACGATGCAGGGCGCATGGCCGAGGACTCCGTTGCACTTCACTACGAAGCACAGGGCCTGAGAATCGCCGAGCGCAGATGGCGGGGCGAGGGTGGCGAGATCGATATCGTGGCCGAAGCGCCGGACACGGTGGTTTTTATCGAAGTCAAACAAAGCCGCACCTTCGACAGCGCTGCCGAAGCCATCACACCGCAGCAGGTTTCCCGCATCATGGCCGCAGCATCCGAATATGTGGGCCGGTACCCCACTGCCCTCTCAACCCCGATGCGCTTTGACCTCGCTCTGGTGAACGCCCGTGGCGAGTTGCGCATTCTCGAAGGGGCGCTCTGCACCTGAGCCGTTGCAACTCCTTGCCTGCTCCGCCATGAGAAAGGAGCAAAAGCTTGAGGGGGTGTGCGATGAAGGTCGCCTTTCAGATGGATCCGATCGGCAGCGTGAACATCAACGCCGACAGCAGCTTTCGGATTGCCGAAGAGGCACAGGCGCGGGGATGGGAGCTGTTCTACTACACCCCGGACAAACTGTTTTGGAAGCAGGGCAAGGTTGTCGCCCAAGGCTGGCCGTTGGAGGTTCGCCGCGTCGAAGGCGATCACTTCAGCCTTGGCGAAATGGCTGAGATCGACCTTGCCGAGATGGATGTGGTCTGGCTTCGGCAGGATCCGCCGTTCGACATGGGCTACATCACCACGACCCATCTGCTCGAGCAGATCGGCGGCAAGACATTGGTGGTGAACGATCCGTTCTGGGTGCGCAACAGCCCCGAAAAGCTTCTGGTCCTGAATTTCCCCGACCTGACGCCCCCCACCCTGATCGCCCGAGACCTAGATGCGCTGAAGGCGTTCAAGGCAGAGCACGGCGACATCATCGTAAAGCCGCTCTACGGCAACGGCGGGGCCGGCGTGTTTCGCCTCGGCCCGGACGACCGCAACCTTGCCTCGCTTCATGAGCTCTTCTCCGGCATCAACCGGGAGCCGCTCATCGCCCAGAAGTTTCTGCCCGCGGTCTCAAAAGGCGACAAACGGGTGATTCTTGTGGATGGCGAGCCGGTTGGTGCGATCAACCGGGTGCCGCTGGAGGGCGAGACCCGCTCCAACATGCACGTCGGCGGCAAACCGGTGAAGGTGGATCTGACCGATCGCGATCGCGAGATCTGCGCCCGCATCGGGCCGCTCCTGCGGGAGCGCGGGCAGGTGTTTGTGGGGATCGACGTGATCGGCGAATGGCTCACCGAGATCAACGTGACCTCGCCCACCGGCATTCAGGAGTTGGAGCGGTTTGACGGCATCAATGTCGCCGGGCAGATCTGGGATGCCATCGACCGCCGGATTGCCACCAAAGGCTGAGGCCGGAATACACCCGAAAGGCACTCAGTGCGCTGGTGCGCCCACCGGGTCTACCAGCGAGCGGCCGCCGTCCATCGTCACCACCTGACCGGTGATGAAGCCCGCGCTCTCGGAGGCCAGGAACTGCACGACTTCGGCCACCTCGGAGGGCTGCGCAATGCGGCCCATCGGGGTGTGGCTCACGATATCCTCGCGATAGCCCTCGTTGTCGTTCATGGCCTGGTTCAGCGAGGTGGTGAGCACTGAGCCGAAGCTCACCGCATTCACGCGGATCCGGTCGGGTGCGAGGGCCACGGCCATCGAGCGGGTCATCTGGTCCAGCGCCGCGGTGGATACGGAGTATGCTAGCAGCCGTGGGTGGGTGCGCCGGGCGGCGATGGAGCTCATGTTGATCACGCAGCCCACACCCCCTTCATCTTCGCTGCCTTCCGCCTGCTTCACAAAACGCTTGGAGACGAGCTGGGTCATCCGCAGCGCCGTGAGCAGGTTTTGCTGCAACAGTTCCTCCACCGCGTCTTCATCCGGGTTTCCCGGCTTGGAGGGTAGGACCATGCGATAAGCGTTCACCAAAACGTCGACCCGGTCGAAGGCGTCGATGGTGGCGGAGACAAGGTTGGCCTGCGCGAGCCGTTGGCGAAGGTCACCGGCAAAGTAACGCAGGCGGCTGTCTTCGGCCTCGGCATCTGCCGCCAGAGCCTCTGCGAGCCGCTTGTCGTCGCTGTCAGCCGCCATCACATAGGCACCGCGCTCTGCGAAGTGACGCGCGATGGCAAGGCCCAGCCCGTGGCTGGCGCCGGTCACGATGCAGCTCTTGCCCTTGATCGAAAAGCTCATGTGCGATCCTTCATCACGGCCAATCGGGCCGAAGCTTAGTGTCTATCTGCGCCCTTGGCGAGCGGGCCGTGCGGCAGAGAAGAGCTTGAAGCGCGTGTCGCCGCCGATCTCCTTCACCTCACCGAAGTGAGCCGAGAGGGCAGCCTCATAGGGCAAATGGCGGTTGGCGACCATCCAGAGTTTGCCCGAGGGCTTCAATGACGCGGCGGCAGAGGCAATGAAGGAGGCCCCGAGCGCCGGGTCTGCGGTGCGGGCTGGGTGGAAGGGCGGGTTCATCACCACATGGTCCACCGGCTCGGCAAGCGGCTGGGTACCGTCGCCCCAAGTGAAGGTTGCGCGCTGGTCTGGCACATTGCTGCGTGCGGCCTCCAACGCGGCCCATTCGGCCTCCACCAGCTCCACACCCGTCACGCCCTCGCGCTCCAACACGGCGGCGGAAAGGTAGCCCCAACCAGCTCCAAGATCCGCCACGCGGCCTTTCATTTGCGCTGGCAGAGCCTCGGCCAGCAACACGGAGCCCGCATCCGGCCCATCGGCAGAGAAAACGCCCGGCGCGGTCATCCATCCGCCCTCGGCCTCGTTGCCCTCCGCCAGCCGCCATGCAGAAAAATCGCCGCCGGTGACCGTGAAGACCTTGCCATGCGCCTTCGAGAAGGCCTCCGAAGCCTCGCCCTGCTTGCGGGCCGCTTTCCACAGGCTCTCGACCCCATCTGTCTTGGCACCATCCACCACGACCGGGCCGCCCAGTGCGGCCGCCTGCGCCAGCAGATCACGCGCCAGAGCCTTGGCGCGCGGCACGAACAGCACCGCGCCTGCGTAGGTGCCCTCGGGGCTGCGGGCCACATCAAAGCCCCGCGCTGTCCAGGCTGCATGATCAGGGTAGAAACCGGTGATCACCTCAGCGCCCTCGGGCAGCCAGCTTTCGCTCGCGCCGGGGCGAAACACCGCAATCCGGCCCTCTGGCAGGGTCGCCGCGCCCGCATCGAGCGCCATTTTCAATCGGGAAGTCATTGCCGGGAGGGCCGCAGCCCTACTCCTTTTCCATCGTGCATTGCAGCGGGTGCTGGTGCCGCCGGGCGAAGTCCATCACCTGGGCCACCTTGGTTTCGGCCACCTCGTGGCTGAACACGCCGACCACGGCAAGACCCTTCTTGTGCACAGCCAGCATGATCTCGAACGCCTCCGCGTGGGTCATGTTGAAGAACCGCTCCAACACATGAACGACAAACTCCATCGGCGTGTAATCGTCGTTCAGAAGCAGCACCTTGTACATCGGCGGCTTCTTGGTCTTGGGCCGTGTCTTGAGGGCAATCGACGGATCGCCGCCAATGGCGTCGTCTTCGTCGTCTTGCGACATCGTGATGGGCTCAAGGCGCATGGCGCTCCGGTCTGGCGGTCTGGTGCAAGGGATATCGGGGCCGTTATATATGGCCCATACCCGCCCTGAAAAGGGTGCGAACGGTGAGAAACGCGCAAAATGCCCGGCACAACGTCGCAGAACCTCCGTATGATCGGCTTCGATGCCGATGATACGCTCTGGCACAACGAGCGGTTTTTCCAGCTTACCCAAGAGAGATTCGCTGAGCTTCTGGCCGATTTCGCCGAGCCGGGACATCTCGATGCGCGCCTGCTGGAGGCCGAAAAACGCAACATCGGGCACTACGGATTCGGAATCAAAGGCTTCATGCTTTCGATGATCGAGACCGCGCTGGAGGTCACCGAAGGCCGGGTGCCCGGCGAGGTGATCAGCCAGATACTCGCCGCCGGGCAGGAGATGCTCTCGCACCCGATAGAGTTGCTCCCGCACGCGCGCGAGGCGGTCGAGGCCCTCGCAGGCAGCCACAGAATCGCGCTCATCACCAAAGGCGATTTGCTGGATCAGGAGCGCAAACTGGCGCAATCGGGGCTCGGTGATCTCTTCGACTCGGTCGAGATTGTCAGCCACAAGACCCCTGACACCTACGCCCGAATCTTCGCCGGTCATGGCGAGGGTCAGGCGATGATGGTCGGAAACTCGATGAAATCCGATGTTCTGCCGGCAATCGACATCGGTGCGTGGGGCATTTTCGTACCGCATGACCTCGGATGGGCACTGGAGCACGCCGACCCTCCCCGTACGCAAACCCGGTTCCGCGAAATTGCCGATTTGGGCAAACTTCCGGCACTCGTCGCCGAGATCGGATAACGCATCTAGCGGAACGGCCCCGAGCCCCACGCTAGATGTTGCGCATGTGGCATCGCTGCAACCTTAAAAAACCACGAAAATGCCCTGTTTTCGCACGAAAATTCCTGTGCTAGCGTGGTATCAAATCAATACAAAAATTGCTGACCGGAAAAATCCGGCAGCCTGAGGCAGTAAAAGGCAAGCGACGTGAGCACGCTCTCCCACAGGGGCCGTTTTGGCCTCTTCATCGGACTATTTCTCATCACGCTTCTGGGCATTTCGCTGCGCGCAAACGCGGCACCCTACGCGGCAATGGTGATCGACGCACGCAGCGGCGAGGTGCTGCATTCGCGCAATGCCGACACCCGGCTGCACCCCGCGTCCCTGACCAAGATGATGACCCTCTACATCGCCTTTCAGGCGGTGGAGCACGGCGAGCTTTCGCTCGACAGCAAGATCCTGATCTCGCAGAAGGCCGCCTCTGAGCCGCCCTCAAAGATCGGCCTGCGCGCCGGCCAAAAGGTCGAGCTGCGTTACCTGATCCGCGCCGCCGCGGTGAAATCGGCCAACGATGCCGCCACGGCTATCGGTGAAGGCATCTCCGGCTCCGAGGCCGCCTTTGCCCGCCGGATGAACCGCACCGCCGCCGCGCTCGGCATGTCGCGCACCACCTTCAAAAACGCCCACGGCCTCACCGAATCGGGCCATCTGTCGACCGCCTCCGACATGACCAAGCTGGGCCGTCACCTGTTTTACGACTACCCGGACTATTACAACCTGTTCTCGCGCATGAGCACCTCGACCATGGGCAAGACGGTGAACAACACCAACCGCCGCCTGCTCTCCGCCTACAAGGGCGCCGATGGCATCAAGACGGGCTACACCCGTGCCGCCGGCTTCAACCTCGTTGCCTCTGCCGAGCGCGGCAGCGAGCGTATCATCGCCACCGTTTTCGGCGGCCGCAGCTCTGCCACGCGCAACGCCAAGGTGGCCGAACTGCTCGATCTCGGCTTTCGCAGGGCCCCCTCTCAGGTGGCCGTTCGCAAGCCCGCAAGGCCGGCCTACACCCGTGATGACACTGGCCCTGCCCCGGTCATGACCGCCATGCTGGAGGAGCCGACCCCCGCGCCAAAGACCGGCGATGGCATTTACAAGGGTAAGACGATCCGCGTGAGCGGCACGGTCCAGCTTTCTATTCGCCCCCGCCGCCGTCCGGGCTCGGAGCCGGCGACGCCGGAGGCCGAGAGCACCGATGAGATGCTGCTGGCCGCGCTCTCCGAAGAGATTGATGCCGCCGTGGCCGCGGTTGCCGCCGAGGCAAAGGTGGAGGTGGCGCCTGCAGAGCCGGTCAAGCTCGCCAGTGCAGCCCCCGAGGGCAACCTCGAGAACGAAGAGCAGGTCGCCGAGGCGCTCGCCGAACTGAAGGGTGAGCCGGAAAAGGCCGATGTGGCCCCCGAGCAGGTGATGCTGGCCGCCGTCAGCCCCACCGCCCGCCCCGAAGCCGAGCCGGGCGAAGTGCCGGGCAGCGCGGGCGACCTTGAGATGGCCGTGGCCGAAGAGCCGGGCACCTTCGTGGCCGCAGGCGGCCCCGCCCTCTCGCGCGCCCTTCTGCCCAAACCGCGCCCCGAGCGCAGCGCCCCCGAGGCTGAAACCGTCCAGCTTGCATCCGCAGACCCGGCCCCGGCCGCTCTGCCGGTCGCCGCACCGGCGCGGACCCAGCCGGAAGAGCCAGTTGTGATCACCCGCGCCTCCACCTCCGGCGGCAAGCTCTGGGCGATCTCGCTCGGCAAGTACCCCTCCCGCTTCTCCGCGGAGAAGGTTCTGCTGAAGACCGCGCTGAAAGAGATGGAAACGCTCGACGGCAGCCTGCGCAAGGTGAACAACCGCAAGGGTGGGTTCGAGGCGATCTTCGTCGGCCTCTCCGCCGACAAGGCCAAGCTCGCCTGCGCCCGCCTCGAGGCCCGCGGCACGACCTGCACCGCACTCGAGCCCGGCCAGGGCTGAACCAGAAGCATAAACGAGGGACGCGCCCGGCAGAGCAATCTGCCGGGCGCACTCGTTTTCAGGGGCAGTTTGTTCTGACCGATTCTAGGCTTCTACGGCCTCGGGTGATCGTCCCACTCGTCGGATAGAATGCGCTGGCTGTCGCCCTCCGGGTCATCAAACTGGCGGCTCCGCACCGCCCACCAGAAAGCGCCAAGCCCGATTCCACCGAGGATCAGCGAGATCGGGATGAGGTAGACGAGAATTTCCATGCGCCGACCCTACCGCAATCGAAGGGCGTTGAGCGAGACGGTGATCGAACTGGCCGACATCGCCAGCGCCGCCACCAGCGGCGTTGCCATGCCCGCCACGGCGAGCGGCACCGCGATGACGTTGTAGGCCGTCGCGATCTGAAAGTTCTCGCGGATTCGTTTCACCGCCTTGCGGGCCATTGTCACCGCTTCGGCCACCGGCGCTACGCTCTCGCCCAGCAGCACGATGTCAGATGCCACGCGGGCTGCGTCCAGCGCCGTTGCCGGGCTGACGCTGGCATGCGCGGCAGCGAGCGCCGCGGTATCGTTCAGCCCATCGCCCACCATCAGCACCTTTGCGCCCCCGGCTTGCAATGCTTCCACCCGAGCGGCTTTTTCCGCCGGGAGCACACACGCTTGGTAGGAGTCGATCCCGAGTGCGGCCGCAAAGCGTGCCACCGCGCTCGGCGCATCGCCCGAGAGCAGCTCAGCCTCGCATCCGGCGGCCTTCAAAGCTGCCACGGCTTCAGCCGCACCCGGGCGAAGCGCATCTGCGAAGGTGAAGGCAACGGGGGCCTCCCCTGCCACCGACAGCCAGGTCGATGTTTCATCGCCCGCCTCGGCACCAACCCATTCGGCCCGGCCAAGCCGCACCACCCTGCCCTCGCAACGTGCTTCGGTGCCGTAACCGGGCACCTCCCGTAGGCCCTCCACCGGCAACGGCAAGACACCTTCGCTCCTGAGCGCTCCGGTGAGAGCCACCGCCAGCGGGTGGGCCGAGCCCATCGCCAGTGAAAGCGCCAGCCGCTTTTCCCGCTCAGAAATGTCACACAGATTCACCGGCTCCGGTGTGCCCATAGTGAGCGTGCCGGTCTTGTCAAAAATCACGTGAGTAACCTCTGCCAGCCGTTCCAGCGCGGTACCGTCCTTGATCAGTAGCCCCTTGCGAAAGAGCTTGCCCGACGCGGCGGTAACAACGGCAGGCACGGCGAGACCAAGCGCGCAGGGGCAGGTGATGATCAGCACGGCAGCCGCGATGTTCAGCGCCACGCGGGCATCCATCGTGCCCAGATACCAGCCAATCCCGGCCAGGGCAGAAAGGATATGGACACCCGGTGCGTACAGCGCCGCCGCGCGGTCGGCCAGTGAGGTGTATTTGTTCTTCGCGCTCTCGGCGACGGCCACCAGATCGGCCATGCGGTGGAGCGAGCTGTCTTTGCCCGCCGCAGTCACGCGCACGGTCAGCGGGCCCGTCAGGTTGACCTCGCCGGCGCAGACCTGCTGACCTACCACGGCCACAACGGGCCGGGTCTCCCCGGTCAGCAACGCCCGATCCAACTCGGACGCGCCTTCCACGATAACCCCGTCCACCGGCATCCGGCCACCGGGGCGCACCAGCACCGTGTCACCCACCGCCAGCTCCCCCACCGCCACGGTCTCCTCCGCGCCATCCACGAGCCGCAGGGCGCGAGGCACCTCCAGCGCCGCGAGCTCCTCCGCCGCCGAACGGGCAACCGCACGGGTGCGGTAGTCGAGGTAGCGACCGGCCAGCAGGAAAAAGGTGAGCGAGAGGGCGGCATCGAAATAGGCGTGAGCGCCGGAATGGATCGTCTCATAGAGCGAGGTGCCCAGCGCCAGCAGGATCGCAAGCGTGATCGGGACGTCCATGTTGAGCCGCCCCGCCTTCAATGCCACCGAGGCGGAGGCAAAGAAGGGCCGCGCAGCGAAACCCACGGCGGGGAAGGCGATGGCAGCGCTGATCCAGTGGAACAGGTCGCGCGTCGCGCCATCAGCCCCGGACCAGACGGCAACCGAGAGGAGCATCACGTTCATCATCGCAAAGCCCGCCACGGCAAGACGCATCAGCAGGTCGCGGCCTGCCCTGTCTGCCTCGGTGCTGCTCAACAGCCCGGCGTCCAACTCCTGCGCCTTGAAGCCCGCCGCACCGAGCGCTGCCACCAAGGCGCCCGGTTGAACCGCCTCTTCCGCCTCGACCGTCGCGCGCTTCAAAGTGAGGTTCACCCGGGCCGAGGCCACGCCGGGCTGGGCGGCCAGAACCCTCTCGACCCCGCTGATGCAGGCGGCACAGTGAATTTCGGGCAGCGAGATCAGCAGTTCCTTCTCCGCCGCGCCGCCCGCCACATCACCCACGTTGGGCAGCGCCACGCAGGCGGGGCAGGCCGCGAGGCCGCCGCGCTCAAGGGTTCCGTCCATCTCAGCCCTTCACCGTCAGAATGAGCCGCTGCTCGAAGGGGGTGCCATCCTCAGCCCGCGCCTTCACCCGCAACTCCCAGCGCCCGCGCGCCAGCTCGATCGGCGCCACGAAGCGCCCGGCCTCGTGGATGAACTCCGGCTCGACATCATGCTGCCGCTCGGTGGTGCGCCCAACCTGCACTGCGAAGCCCTCAAGCTTTGCCGGGCGCCCCTCGGGGCCGTTCACCGCAATGGCGAGCCGCCCCGCTTCATAGTTCGGCGCGACCGTCCAACCCAGCGCCTGTTGCGCTGTGCGTTTGCGGTCAAACTCCTGACTGGCGACATAGCTGTTTTTCACCTCCAATCCCGGAAAAGTGCTGACGGCCTTGTAAGCCATCACGAGGTTCACCCCGATGATCACGGCAAAGGCCCCCGCCGTCACCGCAAACACCTGCCGTCCGGTAATCTCGCCCATCGTCACTCTCCCCTTCCGTTGAATGTGCTGTCCTTGTGGACTCGGTCCCCATTGCTCAGGTCCTCCACCCAGAACCGGAACTCGGTGAGGTCGCCCTGCGCCGCCTCCGACCCCGCCGGGGCCAGCACGTGAACCCGTTGCAGCATGGTCTCATCGGCCGGCACCATGACCGAGCCATAGGGCGTGCCTTCGATCGCCACCCGCAGCGCCGGATCGCCGGTGATCGCGATGCCGAACCGCCGGTCTTCGCCGTGCTTGTTACGCAGGCGCAGCTCATAGGTATTGCGGATCGTCCCGTCCGAGAGGGTCACGTACACCGGGTTGCGTACCGGTGCGACGGTGAGGCTGATGTCGTCCCGGATGAACAGAGCGACGACGAGCGCGATGCCCACCAGCGACCAGAGCGCGGTATAAAGCATCGTCCGGGGCCGAAAGATGTGATGCCGCCACACGCTCTTTGCCGCGTTCCCGGTCGTCTCCCATTCCTCGTCAGAGATGGCGAGGTAGGCCACCAAGCCGCGCTTGCGGCCGAGCTTGTCCATCATCTCGTCGCAGGCGTCGATGCAAAGGCCGCAGGTGATGCACTCCATCTGTTGGCCGTTGCGAATGTCGATCCCCATCGGGCAGACGTTCACGCAGGCCATGCAATCCACGCAGTCCCCCGCGCTCGGATCGCGTGCCTTGCCGCGCGGCTCGCCGCGCCAATCGCGGTAGCCGATGGTCAGCGTGTTCTCGTCCATCATCGCGCCCTGAATGCGCGGCCACGGGCACATGTAGATGCAGACCTGCTCGCGCATGAACCCGCCGAACACGAAGGTCGTCGCCGTCAGAACGCCGATCGTGGTGTAGGCCACCGGATGAGCGCTCAGCGTCACGAGGTCGCGCAGTAGGGTCGGCGCATCGGTGAAGTAGAAGACCCAGGCCCCGCCGGTCGCGAGCGCGATGAGCAACCATGCAGCCCACTTGGTGGCGCGGAGCCTTGCTTTGCGCAGGTCCAGCTTTTTTTGCCGGTGCAGGCGGAGGCGGGCGTTGCGATCCCCCTCGATCCAGCGCTCGACGAGGATGAAGAGGTCCGTCCAGACCGTTTGCGGGCAGGCATAGCCGCACCAGACCCGCCCCAGCGCCGAGGTGAAGAGAAACAGCCCCAGCCCCGCCATGATCAGCAGGCCCGCGATGAAATAGAACTCATGCGGCCAGATCTCTATCCAGAAAAAAAAGAACCTGCGGTTGGCGAGGTCGACGAGCACGGCCTGGTCGGGCAGGTTGGGGCCACGGTCCCAACGGAGCCACGGGGTGAGGTAGTAGATCCCGAGGGTCACGATCATGATGACCCATTTCAGGTTGCGAAAGCTGCCCTTCACCCGGCGGGGAAAGATCGGCTCTCGCGCCGCATAGAGGCTCTTTGGTTCTTCCGGCTCGACCGTGCTCACGACTCACGCCCTTTCGCGCTTATATCCCGCATCATGAATGTCACCGGTGCGCCGGCGCGGCTTTGACCTGAATCAAAAGCTGACTCTGCACTGCGGATTTTCGCGCTGGGTTGAGGGAGGAGCAGATGCACTTTGGCCCCGACCCTTCCAAGGAAACGCGCGAACAGGAAGGAGGGCCGGGGCCTATCCGGACAAGCCGGAAGTGCGGAACCTTAGCGGAAGGGAGGGTGCCTTGGCTCGCTATGCCTTCCTTTTACGCCCCGCCCGACTCGGCGGCCTTGATCTGGGTCAATCGGCGGAGCTTTTTTGCGCCCGCAGCCACTTTTTCAACTTGGCCGCCGGCGGGCGGAGGGGGCCGGGGCGCGTGACGATGTGGTAGCCCTCATTCATCGTGTCGCGGCTGAAGAGCACCTTCAGCGTCCCCGCCGCGATATCTTCCTCGATCAGCGCCCGCGTCGTCGCAGCCAGCCCCTCGCCCCGCCTGGCCGCTTCGAGCACGAAGTTTCCAGGCAGGTGGCTGTGCAGCCGGGCGCGCGCCTCTGTTACCCCGTGGCTCGCCAGCCAGTCATCCACCTCGTTGGTACCCAATTCCTGTAGCCACGGCAGGTCGAGCAAATCTTGCGGCTCGGCAATCTTGCGACCTTCGACCAGTTCGGGCGCGGCAACGATCACATACTCCGACGGCACGAGGAGTTCGGTTTCCACGCCCGGCCAGTTTCCCGCGCCGTGTCGGATGGCAATATCCACCCCGCCCGGCGTGAGTGGCACGAGGTGGGGCGATGGATTGAGCATCAGTTCCACTTCGGGAAAGCGCTGGCGAAACCCGGCCAGCCGCGGCATGAGCCAGTAGGCGGCAAACATCGGCGTGGTCGTGATCTGCACCGGGCGGCCCTCGCCCTGCCCGGTGATCCGCGCGACCGCATCTCCGATCAGTGCAAAGCCACCGCTGACTGCCGCGCCAAGCTCTTCTCCGGCATCCGTAAGCTGCACTGACCGGCCTCTACGCTCGACCAACGCCACGCCAAGATGCGCCTCAAGGGCCCGGATCTGCTGGCTGATCGCCGCGTGCGTCACGCCCAATGCGGCCCCCGCAGCGGTGACAGAGCCAGCCTCCGCCAAGGCGGCGAAGGCGCGAAGCATGGCTGGGGGCGGGAGGTCTCTGAGCGGCATTTGTAAGCATGTCTAACATCTGACTTTCTATTAAGCTCGCGTGAAGTGCCAATAAGGTCAATAACAGTGGGACAACCGGCGCAGAAAGGAGGCGCGATATGTTCAACATTCTTTCAAAGGCCTTCTTCACGGCCACCCGGACTGGCGAGAGCCCAAAGGCATCTGCCCGTCCCACCGCTCCCTGGCGGAACATGCTCCCGCGGCTCACTGCGTTCCCCGACGCCTGAATGTGAGCTGCACTGGCACGCAAGAGAGCTGCATCGGCGGAACGGTGCGGCTCTCTTCGCGTTTCTACGGTCCGGTTGCAGACCGCCGGGGTCCTGCGGTATGCGATGATAGTTATGTTATAACATCACGAATCATCCCGAAGGACACACCATGCAATTCAACCTCCTCGGCGCGGCATTCGCCGGCCTCCTCCTCGCGGCCCCTGCCTGGTCGGAGACCAAACACGACCACGATCACAGCCATGATGCTGAAGCCGAGCAAATCTACAAAGGCTACTTTGAAGACAGCCAGATTGCCGATCGCCCGCTCTCCGACTGGGCGGGCGACTGGCAGTCGGTCTACCCGCTGCTCACCTCGGGCAAGCTCGACGCCGTGATGCAGCACAAGGCGGAGAACGGCGACAAGACCGCCGAAGAATATCAGGCCTATTACGAGGTGGGATATGCCACCGATGTGGACCGGATCGTGATCGACGGTGACACCGTCACCTTCCACGGCGAGAACGGCCCGCTTCAGGCGCGCTACACCTACGACGGTTACGAGATCCTGAACTACGAAAAGGGCAATCGCGGCGTCCGGTTCGTCTTCGCCAAGACCGAAGGCGATGCCGGGGCGCCCGGGTTCTTCCAGTTTTCCGACCACAAGATCGCACCCGGCAAGGCCGATCACTACCACCTCTACTGGGGCGATGACCGGGCCGCGCTACTCGAAGAACTCACCAACTGGCCCACCTACTACCCCTCCTCGCTCTCTTCCGAGGACGTGGTGCATGAGATGACGGCTCACTGATCGCCATAAAAATCTGAAGGGCCGCCCCGATCTCCCGGGGCGGCCCTCTCTGCGGCTATCCCGCGCGTGTTATTCGGCAGCTGCCTCGCCACCTCCAAGCCCGTGGACATAGGCAGCAACCGCGCGAATCTCGGCCTCGCTCAACCGGGTGTTCCAGTTGGGCATCACACCAAAGCGGGCGTTGCTCACCGAGTCCATCACGTCGGCATAGCTGCTGCCGTAGAGCCAGATCGCGTCACTGAGGTTCGGCGCACCCTGCTCGCGGTCGCCCTCGGCGGCCTCGCCGTGGCAGGCGGCGCAGTTGTCTTCAAACACGACCTTGCCGGCCTCCACCTTGGAAGCATCCTGTGGCGCGCCGGAGAGTGACATCACGTAGTTCACCACTTGCTCAATTTCCTCTGTCTCGAGCAGTTCGTCGGTGCCGAAACGCGGCATCTCCGAGTAGCGGGCCTCACCATCCGGGTCGTCCTCGTTCCGGATGCCGTGGGTCACGGTGAAGTGGATCGCCTCCATGTCGCCGCCCCAGAGCCAATCATCATCGAGCAGGTTCGGGTATCCCTTGGCCCCCGCGGCGCCCGAACCGTGGCATTGGGCGCACCAAGTGCGGAAGACGGCCCCACCGGCATTCTGGGCAAAACTGGCAAGCTCCGGGTCGGTGCTGATCTGGTTCAGATCGGCCTCAACCAGCCGTTGCCGCATGCCCTCATTGGCCGCGTCGAAGCTGTCGATCTCGGCCTGCACTTCGGCGCGGGTCGAATACCCCAAAATCCCTTCCGTCGCGCCCTTCACGAGGGGCCACGCCGGATAGGCGATGGTGTAGCCGATGCCCCAGACAATGGTGGCGTAAAAGGTCCAGAGCCACCAGCGCGGCATCGGGTTGTCGTATTCCTGAATCCCGTCCCAAGTGTGGCCGGTCGTCGGAATGTCCTTCTCGGGCGTCGTCGGTTTCTTGCTCATTGTTTCGCCTCCTCGAGGCCCTCGCCCGCAGGCGTCTTTTCGTTCCGGAAGATCAGGTTGGCGCTCTCCTCATGGTCCTTTCGGCTGCCGGGTCGGAAGGCCCAGACCACGACACCAAGGAAGAAGACGAACATGGCAAGCAGCACCCAGCTGTCGGCCAGTTCACGCATCCACGAATAGGTATCCATTGCGCGCGCCCTCCCTTACCGGCTCTCGTCGGGCTGGAAGGTGGAAAAATCCACCATCGTCCCGAGCACCTGAAGATAGGCCACCAGCGCATCCATCTCAGTGAGCTGCGCCTGCCCATCGAAGTTGCGCACCTGCGCAGAGTCGCCGTAGCGCTCGATCAGCCCGTCATAGTCACTGTCGGGGTCGGCCTGCGCCGCAAAGTCCGCCGCCGCAGCTTCGAGCATCTCATCAGTGTAGGGCACGCCGACCATGCGGTGCGTGGCCATCAGCTCGCCCACATGTTCGCCCTCGATGGGCCGGTCGAGCAGGTAGCCGTACTTCGGCATCACGCTCTCGGGCACCACGCTCTGCGGGTCGATCAGGTGATCCACGTGCCACTCGTCGGAGTAGCGTCCACCGACGCGGGCCAAATCCGGCCCGGTGCGCTTGGAACCCCATTGGAACGGATGGTCGTATTTCGACTCCGCCGCAAGGGAGTAGTGGCCGTAGCGCTCCACCTCATCGCGCATCGGGCGGATCATCTGGCTATGGCACACATAGCAGCCCTCGCGGATGTAAATGTCGCGCCCGGTCAGCTCCAGCGGCGAGTAGGGCCGCACCCCCTCCACATCCTCGATGGTGTTATCGAGGTAGAAGAGCGGGGCGATCTCCACGATGCCACCCACGGTGACAACGAGGAAGGAGCCCACCAGCAGCAGCGTGGCGTTGGTTTCTAGGATTTTGTGCTTGTCGAGAAGTGCCATTGCTCCGGCCCTCCTTATTCAGCGGCGACGGCGGCGGCAGCGGCAGGCATGCGAGCCTCACCCTTCCGCACCGTCATCCACAGGTTCCAGGCCATGATCAGCGCACCGGCAAGGTAGAGCACCCCGCCCAGAGCCCGGACCACATACATCGGGAATTTCGCGCTCACCGTGTCGGCGAAGGCATTCACCAGGAAGCCGTTGGCATCCACTTCACGCCACATCAGGCCCTCCATGATCCCGGTCACCCACATCGAGGAGGCGTAGAGAACGATCCCGATGGTCGCGAGCCAGAAGTGCCAGTTGACCGCGGGCAGGCTGTAGAGCTTGGCCCGGTTCCACAGGCGCGGCACGAGGAAGTACAGCGCCCCGAAGGTGATCATCCCGTTCCAGCCGAGCGCACCGGAATGCACATGGCCGATGGTCCAGTCGGTGTAGTGGCTGAGACTGTTGACCGCGCGGATCGACATCATAGGCCCTTCGAAGGTCGACATGCCGTAAAAGCCGATGGAGACGATCATCATGCGAATGATCGGATCGGTTCGCAGCTTGTCCCATGCGCCCGAAAGCGTCATCAGGCCGTTGATCATCCCACCCCAGCTGGGCATCCAGAGCACGATCGAAAACACCATGCCCAGCGTCGAGGCCCAGTCGGGCAGCGCGGTGTAGTGCAGGTGGTGCGGACCGGCCCAGATGTAGAGGAAGATCAGCGCCCAGAAGTGGATAATGCTGAGCTTGTAGGAATAGACGGGCCGCTCGGCCTGCTTGGGCACGAAGTAGTACATCATCCCGAGGAAACCGGCGGTCAGGAAGAAGCCCACCGCGTTGTGGCCATACCACCACTGAGTCATGGCATCCTGCACCCCGGCAAACACCTGCACCGACTTGGAGCCGAAGATGCTGACCGGTATGCTCAGGTTGTTGACCACATGAAGCAGGGCCACGGTGACGATGAAGCTCAGGAAGAACCAGTTCGCCACGTAGATGTGCTTTTCTTTCCGGGTCATGATCGTGCCTAGGAACACGAACAGATAGGCCACCCAGACAAGCGTGAGCCAGAGGTCCACGTACCACTCCGGCTCGGCGTATTCCTTGCTCTGCGTCGCGCCCAGCAGGTAGCCGGTGGCGGCCAGAACGATGAACAGGTTGTAGCCCCAGAATACGAACCACGCGAGGTTGCCGCCCCACAGCCGCGCCGCACTGGTGCGCTGCACGATGTAGAAACTCGTTGCGATCAGGGCATTGCCCCCAAAGGCAAAGATCACCGCCGAGGTGTGCAGCGGGCGCAGCCGCCCGAAGTTGCCGATGCCGTCACCGAGCAGGTGAAAGTTCAACTGCGGGAAGGCGAGCTGAAAGGCGATGAAGGTGCCAACCAGAAAGCCGACAACGCCCCAAAAGGCCGTGGCGACCACGCCGTACCGCACCACCCCGTCCATATAGCCCTCCGCGTTCATGGCAGGCGCCGGTTTTTCCTCCCAGGTGGTGCGCACCGCCCAGATGAACATCCCCGCCGCAACGGCGAAGATGATCAGAGCGTGCACCATATAGGCCAGCAGTTGCGATCAGGGCATTGCCCCCAAAGGCAAAGATCACCGCCGAGGTGTGCAGCGGGCGCAGCCGCCCGAAGTTGCCGATGCCGTCACCGAGCAGGTGAAAGTTCAACTGCGGGAAGGCGAGCTGAAAGGCGATGAAGGTGCCAACCAGAAAGCCGACAACGCCCCAAAAGGCCGTGGCGACCACGCCGTACCGCACCACCCCGTCCATATAGCCCTCCGCGTTCATGGCAGGCGCCGGTTTTTCCTCCCAGGTGGTGCGCACCGCCCAGATGAACATCCCCGCCGCAACGGCGAAGATGATCAGAGCGTGCACCATATAGGCCAGGTCGCGTGCATAGTTCGCAGCAATCGCCGCGAGCAACGCGATCAGGCCGAACAGCACGATCTTCACGTAGTCCCACATGACGTTTCCCTTCTTTGTCCTCACGCGGGCCACAGCGGGAATCCCCCCGGCACGGGCCTGCGAATTGAGGGCAAACTCTTCTGAAATGGGCGGTGCGTCCTTGATTCAGGTCAATTTCCGCGCGCGCCGTTTGCGGCACTCTCCAAGCAGCAACATGGCGGCCATGTCTGCCCTTCAGTCGCGTGAGGAAATGACGATGATGGACCCGAAAACGATACTCGCCCCCCTGCTCGAACCGCTCTCTGAGTGCGCACCGCATGCTCTGGCCCTCGGCCACGCCGAGGCGCTGGCCGATGCCTTCGAAGCGCATCTCGAGGTGATCGGAATCGGCTGCGACCGTACCCAGATCGGCTATTATTACGCAGGCGCCACCGCGGTCGTGCAGCAGGAAACCTACAACGAGGCCCGTGCGGCCGCCGAGCAGATCGAGGCCTCCGCGCGCGCACACCTCAAAGCCTCACTCCTGCGCTGGTCGGTCGAGAGTGCCGTGGGCCAGATGGGGGTCCTCGCGGGCCTGATCACCTCGCGCGCCCGCTTTGCCGATCTGGTGGTGATGCCCGCTCCCTACGGCAGCGGCAAAGGCCCGGAGTATGAGATCGCGTTGGAAGCCGCCCTGTTTGACAGCCACGCGCCAGTGATGGTCGTACCTGAAGCCGTGGCAGCGCCGGTGCGCCCGCGCCGAGCCGTGCTGGCCTGGAACCAGAGTCCCGAGGCGCTCGCCGCCATCCGCCGGGCCATGCCGCTGCTGGCTGGCTCTGATCTGGTCAACATCGCCATTATCGACCCGCCGCGCCACGGCCCCGAACGCTCTGATCCGGGCGGCGCGCTGAGCCAGATGCTCACCCGCCACGGGCTGCGCTGCGAAATCTCGGTGTTGTCGCGCACCATGCCCAAGGTGTCAGACGTGCTCTCCCGCCATGTGGCGGACTTCGGGGCAGACATGCTGGTGATGGGCGCCTACGGACACTCCCGCTTCCGCGAGGCCATCCTCGGCGGGGCCACTCGTGACGTGCTGGAAGAGCCGCCGGTGCCGGTGTTCATGGCGCGGTGAATCTCGTGCCCATTGCTAAATTGAATCCTACCCCGCAACTGATCAGAGGGGTGGTAGGCCTAACGGCCCGGCTCAGGCCATCAGCCCGCCGTCCGAATCGTCCCCGGTCTCGGCAAGCAGCGCATCGTAGCTCGGCACCCTTACACGGCGCTTGCCTTCGAGTGCGATGATCCCGTCTTTCTTCAGCGCCGAGACCTGACGGCTCACGGTTTCAAGCGTCAAGCCGAGATAGTCGGCCATCGCCTCGCGGGTGAGCGGCAGATCAAACACCATCTCGTCGCCCACCGGCCCACCAAGGCCCAGCGAGGCATCCCGCCGCCCGATGATGGAAAGCAGGCTCGCAATCTTCTCCCGCGCCGTCTTCCGGCCGAGGATCAGCATCCACTCCCGCGCCGCATCCAATTCATCCAGCGTCATCTGCAAGAGCCGCTGGGCAACATGCGGGGTGGTCTCCATCAGGTGCTCAAACGGCTTCCGGCGAAAACAGCACATGGTCAGGTCGGTCACCGCCGTCACATCATAGGCCGCCTGCTCGCGGCCCGGACGGCCAACAAAATCCGACGGCAGCAGCAGGCCGACCATCTGCGTGCGCCCGTCTTCCATCGTCTGGCTCAGCGTGGCCACGCCGCTGACGATGGAGCCGACAAAATCCATGTGATCACCCGACCAGATCAGCGTCTGCCCCGGCTCGAAGCTGCGGTAATACTTGATCTCTTCCAGCCGCGCGAGCTCGTCATCGTCGCAACGGGCGCACACCGCACGGTGGCGGATCGGGCAGGAGCCGCAGTCGTGTGACGTGAACTGGATGTCGAGGACGGCCATTTTGTACCTGTTGATCTGGGTCAAGGCACCCCGGTGCCTCAGGGCCGTAATCTAGGCCAATGGAAACCACCGCACAACTTGCCCGCCACGGCCTCTTTGACGCACGTGTGCCCCGCTACACCAGCTACCCGACCGCCCCGCATTTTGCCGGAGGCGTTGATGGCACCCGCTTTACCAACTGGCTCCGCGCGATCCCCGAGAACGGTCAGATCTCGCTCTACATTCATGTGCCATTCTGCCGCCGACTCTGCTGGTTCTGCGCCTGCCGCACGCAGGGCACATCCTCCGCCGAGCCAGTGCGGGCCTATCTCGAGGTGCTGAAAACCGAAATCGCCATGCTGGGCCGTCACCTTGCGCCCGGCGTGCGGCTGAGCCGGATGCATTGGGGCGGCGGCACGCCCACCCTGATGGACGCCGGTCAAATGACCGAGTTGGCCGAGGCGGTTGAAACCGTGGTGCCGATGGCACCCGGCGCGGAGTTCTCGGTCGAGATCGACCCGAACGAAATCGACGATGCCCGCCTCGATGCGCTGGCCGCAGCAGGTATGACCCGCGCCTCCATCGGCGTGCAGGATTTCGACCCCGAGATTCAAAAGGTCATCGGCCGCGACCAGAGCTATGAGCTGACGGCCCGCGCCGTCGAGATGATCCGCGCGCGCGGGATCGAGAGCCTGAACGCCGATATCCTCTTCGGCCTGCCGCACCAGTCTGACGAACGCATGGCCAGCTCGGTGCAAAAGCTGCTCTCGCTCTCGCCAGACCGTGTGGCGCTCTATGGCTACGCTCACGTTCCGTGGATGGCCAAGCGCCAGTCGCTGCTGCCGACCGATGCGCTGCCCACGCCGGAACAGCGCCTGGCCCTCTTCGAGACCGCCCGGCGCCTGTTCTGCTGGGATGGCTACGACGAAATCGGAATCGACCATTTCGCCCGCCCCGGCGATGGCCTCGCCCGTGCGCTGGCCGAGGGCCGGCTGCGCCGCAACTTCCAAGGCTACACCGATGATACCGCCACCGCGCTCGTCGGACTTGGGGCCTCGGCGATCTCTCGCTTCCCACAGGGCTACGCGCAAAACGCCTCCGCCACCTCTGCCTACATCCGCGATGTGCGCGAGGGCCGCTTCGCCACCGCCCGCGGCCACAACTTCTCGCAGGAAGACCTCTGGCGCGGCCGGATGATCGAGCAGCTGATGTGCGAGTTCCGCTGCGATATCGACCAGATCACCGCCGTAGGGGCACGCCCCGATTGGGTGCGCAGCGTGCTTTCGGGCATCGCCGCCCGCTTCAGCGGGGTGGTCATCCAGTCCTCCACCGGCATCCAGATTCCGCCCGAGGCACGCCCGCTCACACGGGTCATCGCACGGGCCGCAGATGCCTACGACTTGTCCCGCGCGGGCCACAGCTCGGCCATCTGAGCCGCCTCATCCACCCGGCGAGGCATCTTCTCCCGCGATCACGGCAGCAAGCCGCCCGCGCGTTTCGGGCGTGAAGTGGAAGGCCTGCCAGCCCAGCGTGCGGGCGGCTTGCACATTGGCGAGGGTGTCATCGACGAAAAGGCACTCTGCCGGTGGCACAGAGAGTGCTTCACTCACCGCTTGGAAAAATCCCGCCTCCGGCTTGCCCAACCCCAACTCGCCCGAACAGAACAACCCATCGACCCGTAGCATCCAATCGGTCTGCTCACGAATGTACGCCGCACGTCGCGCCTCGTTGTTGGTGGCGATCACCTGCGCCATGCCGTCGGCCTTGAGCCGGGCCAACAGCACTTGCATCTCCTCATCCGGGTTGTCGTCGCGCTTGAACCAGTAGTCGATCAACGCCTCGGCTCCCGGCGCATGGCCCACCGCCTCGCACCAGCCACGCACCCGGTCGGCGAGGTCTTCACGCCCCTCGATCACCTCACGAAAGCCTTCTCCGAATATCGCACGCTGAAACCCGGCAAGGCTCTGCCCGGTGTCGCGCTCGAAGTTCTCTGCCCAGAGAAACCGCCCGTCCTCGACGCAGCGGTTCAGCACCCCGTCGAAATCCCACGCGATGGCGCGGATCACGCGTCGCCCGCGCCCGGAAGGTCGAAGGCCGCATCCATGAGCGTGCGGGTGTACTCAGTCTTGGGCGCGCCGAAGACCTCTGCCGCAGGCCCGGCCTCCACCACATCGCCCTGGCGCATCACCATGACCTTGTGGCTGAGCGCCCGCACCACCCGCAGGTCGTGACTGATGAA
The DNA here is from genome assembly GCF_052828525.1 of Vannielia sp. SX4. The sequence continues at coordinate 560,660 of NZ_CM128247.1, read as the reverse complement.
GAGATAGGCCAGCCCGTACTTCTGCTGAAGGTCGCGCAGCAGGTCGACGATCTGCACCTGCACCGTCATGTCGAGCGCCGAGGTCGGCTCATCGAGCACCACCAGCCGAGGTCGGAGGATCATCGCGCGCGCAATCGCGATCCGCTGCCGCTGACCACCCGAGAACTCGTGCGGATAGCGGTCCATCACCGAGGGTTCGAGCCCGACCTCGGTGAGCATCTGGGCCACCAGCTCGCGCGGATTCTGGCCTTTCTCGACCCCGTGCACGCCCAGCCCCTCGGCCACGATCTGCGCCACCGTCAGGCGCGGGCTGAGGCTGCCGAAGGGGTCCTGAAACACGATCTGCATATGCCGCCGCAGCTCGCGCATCTGGCGGGTCTTCCAGCCTTGGATATTGTCGCCAAGGTAATAGATCGGCCCCTGCGACCGGATGAGCCGCATGATCGCCAGCGCCAGCGTTGTCTTGCCCGAGCCGCTCTCGCCCACGATCCCCACGGTCTCGCCCGCCCTCACGCTGAGGCTGGCGGCGTTCACCGCCTTCACATGGCCCACGGTGCGCTTGAGCAGCCCGGCCTGAATCGGGAACCAGATGCGCAGGTCTTCGGTGCGCACGATTTCCTCCGCCCCGGCGGCAATTTCCGGCGGCCCGCCTTGCGGCGCGGCGCCGAGCAACTTCTTGGTGTAGTCGTGCTGCGGATTGCCGAAAATCTCCTGCGTCGGCCCGGCCTCAACGATCTCGCCGTCCTTCATCACGCAGACACGATCGGCAATCGCCTGCACGATCCCGAGGTCGTGGGTGATGAACAGCAGGCTCATCTGCCGCTTCTGCTTCAGCTCCGCCAGCAGATCGAGGATCTGGGCCTGAATGGTCACGTCGAGCGCGGTGGTCGGCTCGTCGGCGATCAGCAGGTCGGGGTTGTTGGCCAGCGCCATGGCAATCATCACCCGCTGCCGCTGCCCGCCCGAAAGCTGGTGCGGATAGGCGCCAAGGCGGCTTTCCGGGTCGTGGATGCCCACGTCTTCCAACAGCTCCACGATCCGCCCGCGCGCCTCGCTGCGCTTGATGCCCTGGTGCAGTTCGAGGCTCTCGGCCAGCTGCTTTTCCAGCGTGTGCAGCGGGTTGAGCGAGGTCATCGGCTCCTGAAAGATGAAGGAGATGTCGTTGCCGCGCACCTCCATCAGCTTCTGCTCGTCCGCGCCCACCATCTGCTGGCCCCTGTAGCGCACCGAGCCTTCCACCCGGGCGCTATCACCGAGGAGGCTCACAGTTGAAAGCGCGGTCACCGACTTGCCCGAGCCACTCTCGCCCACCAGCGCCACCGTCTCGCCCTTGCCGACGGTAAAGCTCACGCCTTTCACGGCATGGGTCGTCTCGCCATCCTGCCGGAACGAGACCTTCAGCCCGTCGACCTCAAGCACCGCGCTCACGAGAACACCTTCCGTGGGTCGAAGGCATCGCGCACGCCTTCGAACACGAAGACCAGCAGCGAGAGCATAATGGCGAAGGTGAAGAAGGCAGTGAAGGCGAGCCACGGTGCCTGCAGGTTCTGCTTGGCTTGCAGGGTCAGCTCCCCGAGCGAGGGTGCCGAGGAGGGCAGGCCGTAGCCGAGGAAGTCGAGCGTGGCGAGCCCGCCGATGGTGCCGGTGATGATGAAGGGCATGAGCGTGAGCGTGGCGACCATTGCGTTGGGCAGGATGTGGCGGAACATGATCGTGCTGTCGGAAACCCCAAGCGCCTTGGCCGCGCGGACATATTCGAAGTTGCGCGCGCGGAGGAACTCGGCCCGCACCACGCCCGTGAGGGCCGGCCAGCCGAAGAGGACCGTGAGGAAGACCAGCAGCCAGAAACTTCGCCCGAAGATGGCGAACATGATGATGATTACGTAGAGCCCTGGTATGCCGCCCCAGATCTCCAGCATCCGCTGAAAGAACAGGTCCACCCAGCCTCCGAAATAGCCCATCGCCGCCCCGGCCGCGATGCCGATGACCGAGGCGACGACCGTGACGATAAGGGTAAACAGCACCGAAAGGCGGAAGCCGTAGATCACCCGCGCCAGCACATCGCGGCTGCCGTCATCGGTGCCGAGCCAGTGGTTGCGGTCTGGCGCCGAGGGGGCCGCGCCGACGATATCGTCGTTGGGCGTGTTGAACGAATAGGGGATCGGTGGCCAAAGCGCCCAGCCTTGTTCGATCTGCTCCCCGTCCACCACGCCATCAGCGGCGTCTTCATACACCGCTTCGGGATCGTCGAAGCAGGCGTCCAGCCCGCCGGAGCGGATCAGGCAGCGCACCTCGATGTCGCGATACTTGGCCTCTGTCCGGAAGTCGCCGCCGAAGTCCTGCTCGGAGTAGAAGGTGCGGATCGGCATGTAATACTCGCCCCGATACTGCACGAGGATCGGCTTATCGTTGGCGAGGAACTCGGCAAAGAGGCTGAGGCCAAAGAGCAGGCTAAACAGGATCAGCGACCAGAAGGCACGACGGTTCTTCTTGAAGTTCCGCCAGCGGCGTTTGCCGAGCGGTCCGAGTTTGATCAAAGCCATCAGCCCGCCCTCCGCTCAAAGTCGATCCGCGGGTCGACGAAGACATACATTAGATCGCTCAGGATATTCACCAGCAGGCCGATCAGCCCGAAGACGAAGAGCGTGCCGAAGACGACTGGATAATCTCTGTCGACCACGCTCTCAAAGCCAAGCCGCCCGAGCCCGTCGAGCGAGAACAGCCACTCGATCACGAGGGACGAGCCGAAGAACACGCCAAGGAATGCGCCCGGGAAGCCAGCGATCACGATCAGCATGGCGTTGCGGAAGACATGGCCATAAAGCACCTTGCTCTCGCTCAGGCCCTTGGCGCGCGCGGTGATCACATACTGCTTTTTGATCTCGTCGAGGAAACTGTTCTTGGTCAGCAGGGTCAGCGAGGCAAAGCCGGCGATGGAGCTGGCAAGCACCGGCAGGAAGATGTGCCAGAGGTAATCCAGCGCCTTGCCCCAGAGGCTGAGATCTTCCCAGATTGCCGAGGGCGAGGTGAGGCCGCGCAGGGGGAAGATCTTCCAGTACGACCCACCGGCGAAAAGCACCAGCAGCAGGATCGCAAAGATGAACCCGGGGATCGCATAGGCTGCCACGATCACGCCCGATGACCACGTGTCGAACCGGGAGCCGTCGCGCACGGCCTTGCGGATGCCCAGCGGGATCGAGATGAGATAGGCGATGAGCGTCGACCAGAGGCCGAGGGTGATCGAAACAGGCATCTTCTCGATCACTAGGCTCACCACCGACTTCGATTTGAAGTAGCTCTCGCCGAAATCGAAGGTCACATACTGGCCCATCATGATGAAGAAGCGCTCGGCAATGCCGATATCTTCCTTGGCGCAGGCCTCTGCGCTCAGGTCGCGGTGGGTGATCTCCTCTCCGTTGCGCGGCTCGTAGCCCTCTTCGCAGACCACGCGGGCAAAGCCCATCTGCACTTCGAGCTGGGCCAGAAATTCGGGCGAAAGGCCACGGGCGCCCTGATAGCGCTCATCCACGCTTTCGCTCTGCTGCTGTCCGGCATCGGCGCCGCCCGTCACGTTGTCACCCGCGCCCTCGCCCTGCTCGACCCTCGCGATTACGGCCTCGATCGGGCCGCCGGGGACGAATTGGGTGAGGACGAAGTTCACCAGCATGATCCCGAACAGCGTCGGGATGATGAGCAGGAGCCGCCTGAGGATATATGCGCTCATCTAGAGCCTTTTCGCCTGTCTTATCGTTCTTGTCGCGCTGCTCAAAACGCGCCGGCCGCCTTCAGTTCTTCGGCCTTTTCGGCGTTATACCACCAGAAATCGAGGTTGCCGAGGGCATAGGGCGGCAGCGGGTCGGGATGCTCGTAGATATCGTAGTAGGCCACGGTATCGGCCGCCTTGTGCCACTGCCCGGTGCGGAACTTCAGCGCGCGAAGCACCCGGTCGAGCGCCGAGATCGCCACACGAAGCTCGTCTTCATCGGTGGCCGCCTTCACGCTCTCGATCAGCGAGTCCACGGCAGGGTTGTTCAGCCCCATCTTGTTGAAGGTCGAGGTATCGGCGGTTTCGCCGCCAAAGTACTGCTTCAGACCGTCGCCAGGGATGTAGCCGGTTTGCAGGAAGCCGGTCACGATATCGAAGTCGAAGCCCGGCGGGCGCTCGCGCTCGGTGGCGGAGGCATTGTCGACCCGCTGGTGCACCGCGTCGATCCCAGCGGCGCGCAGGTTCTCGACGAAGGGGTTGATCACCCGGTCGAAGGTCTGGCTGTCGTTCAGGAACTCGATGCGCAGTGTCTTGCCGTCCTTCACCCGCAAGCCTTGGTTGTTGAACTCGCTCCAGCCCGCCTCGTCCAGCAGGCGGTTGGCCTTGCGCAGGTTGCGCCGGTCTGTCGCGCTGCCGGCATCCGACACCGGCTCCATGAAGGGCTCTTCGGTGAAGACCTCTTCAGGGATATCGGCGCGCAGCGGCTCAAGCAGCGCCAGCTCGGCCTCGCTCGGCATACCCGTGGCGGCAAGGTCGGTGTTCTCCCAGAACGAGCTGACCCGGGCGTAGATGCCGTAGAAGAGCTTCTCGTTCGACCATTCGAAGTTGAACATTAGCCCGATGGCCTCACGCACCCGGGCATCTTGCAGCTGCGGGCGGCGCAGGTTGTAGATGAAGCTCTGGCCCGGCGCGATGCGCCCATGCTCCAGCTCACGCTTCACCACCCAGCCGTTGTTCACCGCCGGAAAATCGTAGCCGGTGGCCCAGTCCTTGGAGCTTGCCTCGTTGCGGAAAAGGTATGTGCCGCCCTTGAAGCCCTCCAGCGCCACCGCGTAATCGGCAAAATACTCGACCCGCAGAGCATCGAAATTGTTGCGGCCCACGTTGATCGGCAGGTCGTCGCCCCAGTAGTCGGGGTTGCGGGTCACCACCACGGTCTTGCCCATCTCGCTGCGCGAGAGGTCCACTACATAGGGGCCGGAGCCGAGCCACGGGATATTCTGCGGCTCTTCGAGATCCATCCGCTCGGCCTCGTATTGTGCCTTGGAGAAGATCGCGAGGCCGCCGACCATCTGGATCAGGTCGCGCTTTTCCTTCTCGGGCACGAAATCAAAGCGAATGTGCCGGGGGTCGATCACCTCGGCGCTCTGAACCGAGGCCGAGAGGATCTCGCGATAGCTCGGCAGGCCCTTCTCGCGGAAGAGCTCATAGGAGAACAGCACGTCCTCCGCCGTCAGCGGCGAGCCGTCCGAAAACGTGATCCCCTCGCGCAGAGTGAAAATCACCCAAGAGCGGTCCTCGGGGTATTCGAGGCTCTCGGCCAACAACCCGTAGTCGGCGCCAATCTCGTCGGAGGTGCCCACCAGCAGGCTCTCGTGCGGAGCGCTCGCCAGCGCGCCGGAACGGCCATTGATGGTGTAGGGGTTCCAGTTGTCGAACCCGCCGAAGGTCCAAACGGACATTTCGCCACCCTTCGGCGCCTCGGGGTTCACATACTCCAGATGCTCGAAATCGGCCGCGTACTTCAGCTCGCCGCCGGGGAAGGTGGTGATCCCGTGGCGCGTGATCGTCTCCTGCGCCAAAGCGGGCAGCGCGGCCAGCACCATCGCCAGCGCGAGCCCGGCACCCCAAGCCAGCATCTCTCGCCCCTTGGCCCGTTGGGCGGTGGCGGCGATTGCCTTGGCGGAGGCTCTGGCAGGGGCGGCGTTGGGCGGCGTGTCTGTCTGGCGCAAGTCGGGCTCCTCTCGGATCAGGCTGTGCAGGGCACCCGCGCGGGCACCATCACAGCAAAGCATCGTTAATTTTAGCTAAATGCCCCCGGTCCCGGCTTGCAAGTTGAAACCTCGTGAGCACGCCGCGAGGCCTGCGGCAAACCGGCACCTGCCCATGAAAAAGGCCGCCCCGGTTGCCCGGCGGCGGCCTCTGAATGCTTGGTGCTGTCGCTTACTGCGCGGACTGCAGGTAGGCGATCACGTCGGCGCGGTCCTCGATCTTGCGGAGGCCGGCGAAGCTCATCTTGGTGCCGTTCATGTAGCCCTTGGGGTTGGCGAGAAACTCGCTCAGCGCCTCGGGGGTCCACTCGCCACCATGCGATGCCATCGCGTCGGAGTAGCCAAAGCCGGCAACGCCGCCGATGGCGCGGTTCACGACGCCGTTCAGGTGCGGGCCGGTGCCATCGGTGCCGTCGAGCTTGTGGCAGGCCTTGCACTTGCCAAAGACCTTCTCGCCGGAGGCCGCATCGGCCGATGCAAAAACTTCTTCGAAGGCGGGGCCGGTATCTTCCTCGGCCTCGGCACCTTCACCGCTGTCGGCAACCTCGATGGCATAGCCCATCGTGTGCTCTTCGCCCTCTTCGCCGTGGCCACCGGCATCCATCGCATAGAGCGATTCACCGGCCCAGTTGATGAGCAGATAGATCAGCAGCGCGCCGCAAAACCAGCCAAATGCCTTGACCATCGTCATTGTGTCGAACATGTCGCATCCTGTCCGTGGTGTGGGTCTCGGCGCCTTCTACGCGCTTCCCACCCCGCGCTGCAAGCCGTATCAGGCGCGACCAAACGCCCGAGGGGGCAAAAATTGTGTGAAGTGTCAGGGGAGAGGCGGCAATGGCAGGCCGGATCGCATTTCAGGGAGAACTGGGGGCCTACTCGCACCAGGCCTGCGCCGAGGCGCGCCCGGATATGGAGGCCATCCCCTGCCGCAGCTTCGAGGATGTGATCGAGGCCGTGCGCTCCGGCGCCGCCGATCAGGCGATGCTGCCGGTCGAGAACTCCACCTACGGCCGGGTGGCCGACATTCATCGCTTGTTGCCGGAGAGCGGTCTGCATATCGTCGATGAGGCCTTTGTGCGGGTGCATATCTCGCTGATGGCTCTGCCCGGTGTGACGCTGGAGGAGGTGAAGAAGGTGCGCGCCCATCTCGTGCTCCTGCCGCAATGCGCCTCCTTCCTCGCCGCCAACGGCATTGCCGGCGAAGCGGCGGCAGACAGCGCCGGGGCGGCGGCAGAGCTTCAGGCCTCAGGCGCGCGGGATGAGGGCGTTCTGGCCTCCGATCTCGCCGCCGAGATCTATGGCCTCAACCTGCTGGCCCGCCACATCGAGGACCACGCCCACAACACCACGCGCTTCCTGATCATGGCGCCGGAGGCCCAGCCCGCCCGCCGCGCCGACGACATGATGACCACCTTCGTCTTCCGCGTCCGCAATATCCCCGCCGCGCTCTACAAGGCGATGGGCGGCTTTGCGACCAACGGGGTGAACATGACCAAGCTGGAGAGCTACATGGTCGGCGGCAGCTTCACCGCGACGCAGTTCTACTCCGATATCGAGGGCCACCCCGACGACCCGAACGTGCAATTGGCGATGGAAGAGCTGGATCACTTCACCGAAGAGGTGAAGATCCTCGGCGTCTACCCCGCCGACCAGCGCCGCCACTGAGCGGACCCCAGCCAGCACACCAACAAAAAACGCCGCCGGAAAGCCCGGCGGCGTGTGTCTTTGCGATCTGACGAAACGATCAGTTCGTCAGGATGTAATAGCTGTTGCGGATCCGGCCCTGGTTGCGGACGCCGATGAAGAAGTAGCCATCCCAGCGCGGGGTCCACGAGCAGTAGAGCTTGTCGGAGTAGCTGCGGTCGAGACAGATCACGTTGCCACCCTCGTCGGTCACAACGAGGTCGAGGTTGGCGTCGCCGTCACCGACGATGGCCAGCTCGGCCAGACGCCCACCGTAGAACGGCACCTTGAACACGTCGGTCTTGCCGGCGGGCAGGCGCGACAGGGTGCGGGAAGCACCGCCGATGCGGCCACGGGAGCCTTCGGCCTTGATGTCGGCGATCATCGACTTGAGCGCCTCGTCTTCACCGGCCAGTTCTTCGGCCTCGGCCAGCATCATCTCGGGGGTCACCGGCGCATCCACACCTTCACCCTCTTCGGTGCCTTCGAAGCCCTCGATGTCAGAGGTCTCCTTTTCGCGCTCCACGTCCTCGGCCTCTACCGACATGGCGATCTTGGCGGCGGTGGCGATGGCCAGCGCATCCTTGTTGGCCGAGCCGTAGGCATAAAGGTCCTGCGCCATGGCCATCTGCGCGACGGCGCCAGCCTCGCCCTCGCCCGCACCATCGGCCGCGTTGGGGCCTTCCTGATCCTGCGCCCAGGCGGAGCTGCCGAGGGCAACCACGGCCGTGGTCGCAAGCACGGCGCTGAGGGTTTTGAATTTCGTCATCATTACTCTTCGTCCTTCCCTTCACATGGGCGGCCCCGCCGAACTGACGGCAGCCGAAATGATGCACAGACACTTGCAAATGCCGCGGCGTAAGGGAAGGTGGTATTTGGTGACAAATGCCGTTAGGCCTGCAATTCCAGACCCTTAGAGCAACCTCTCATGTCTTATGACATCACTCCGCGCTGCGCAACACACGTGCAGGTGGCATCGACAGCGGGCGCAGGGCAAAGCCCAGCCCGGCGATGAGGGTGGCAAGCACCCCGCCCGAAACGATGAGCACCGCAGAGACCGGCTCAAAGCTGTATTCTCCCTCCATCACGAAGGTCGTCACACCCCAGCCCGCGAGCCCTCCGGCGACGATGGCCACCACGCCTGCGGCCAGCCCCAAAAGCGCCGCCCGCAGCACCAGATAGGCCAGCACACGGCCCCGCACCGCGCCCAGCGTTTTCAGCACCGCCGCCTCGAACTCGCGCGCAGGTTGGCCCGCCGCTGCGGCGCCGATCAGCACCACGCCGCCGGTGACCAGCGAGGCCAGTGCGCCATAGGTGATGGCCGCCGCGATGCCCTCCAGCAGCCCGGCCACCCGGCTGATCGCCTCGCGCACGCCGATGCCGGTCACGTTGGGCCACGTCTGAGACACGTCCCGCAAGATCGCCGGCTCGGCCTCTGCCTCGGCGTAGACCGTGGCGATGTGGCTGTGCGGCGCGCCCTGCAGGGCGGCAGCGTTGAAGGTCATCACGAAGTTGATCCCCATGGTCGAAAAATCGACCTCGCGAAAGCTTGCGATGGTGGCGGTGATCTCGCGGCCAAGAACGTTCACCGTGATCTCATCGCCGATCTTCAGCCCGATCTCGGCGGCCTCCTCGGCGGCAAAGCTCATCAACGGCGGACCGGAGTAGTCCTCCGGCCACCATTCGCCCTCTGACACGCTCACCCGCTCCGGCTGTTCGGCGGCATAGGTCAGGCCCCGGTCGCCGCGCACCACCCAATGGTCGGGCGCAACCTCGGTCGCCGGGCGGTCATTGATACGCGTGATCACGCCGCGCAGCATGGGCGCGGTGTCGATCTTGGTCACGGCGTCATCGCCGTTCAGCCGGTCCAGCAACGGGTCGATCTGGTCGGGCTGGATGTCGATGAAGAAGAAGGAGGGCGCGACATCGGGCAGGTCGCCCTCGATGGCGGCGCGCATGTTGGAGCTGACCTGCCCCACCGCCGCCAGCACCGAGAGGCCGAGCCCGAGCGAGAGCACAACGGCGGAGGCCTCCTGCCCCGGTCCGCCGACCGAGCCCAGCGCAAGCCGCAGTGCCGGGATGCCGCGCACCATGCGCGACCGCGACAGCCTGCGCGACAGGCGGCGAATGCCCCAGGCCGCTGCGAGGAGGAGGAGGAGCGCGAAACAGACGCCGAGCGCGGCCCAGATCGTCAGTTCCCAGAGGCCTGAGAAATAGGCCGCCACGCCTACGAGCAGCGCCGCCAGCGCGGCGGTGAGCAGCATCACGCTCCAGCGCGGCAGGTGGCGGCGCGTGTCGCTAAGGGCGCGGAACAGCTGCGCCGGGCGGATCTCTTCGGCACGGGAGACCGGCCAGAGCGTGAAGATCAGCGCGGTGAGTGCCCCGTAGAGCGCCGCCTCCGCCAGCGGGCCGGGGTAGACGGTGAACTCGGTCGGCAGTGGCAACCGCGCCTCCAAGACTGGCGCCAGCGCCAGCACGGCGGCGGCGCCAAGCGCGAGGCCAATGACGATGCCCAGCGCAGAGAGCACCCCGATCTGGATCAGGTAGGCCCAAAGGATCGTGCGCCGTGTCGCGCCAAGGGTCTTGAGCGTGGCGATCACCGGCGTCTTGCGCTCCAGGTAGGCCCGTACGGCGGCGCTGACCCCGACGCCACCCACGGCCAATCCGGCAAGTCCGACGAGCACGAGGAACGCGCTGATCCGGTCGACGAAGCGGTTGAGCCCGGGCGCGCCATTGCGACTGTCACGCCAGCGCGCACCGCTGTCGGCGAACTGCGCAAGCGCCTCCTCCCGCATTGCCTCAAGGTCGGTGCCGGGCGGCAGGGCGAGCCTGTAGTTGGTCTCAAAGAGCGTGCCGGGGGCAAGCAGCCCAGAGCCTTCAAGATCGGCGCGATACAGCAGCGTGCGCGGCCCCAGCGAAAAGCCCGAGCCGGCGGCATCGGGCTCCAGCGTCAGCGCGGCGGCGAGGTGGTAGCTTGCCGTGCCCAACTCGAAGGTGTCACCCACCTCAAGCTCCAGCTGCGCCATCAGCGAGCGGTCCATCACCGCGCCGGGCAGGCCGTTTGCCCCGGCCAGCGCCTCGTCCAGCGGCATGACCGGCTCGAGCCGAACCTCGCCATAGAGCGGGTAGATATCATCCACCCCCTTCACCTGGGTTAACGCGGTGTTCTTCCCCGCGCGGGCCATCGAGCGAAAGTCGACGATCTCCGAAACGCGGGTCGCGCGCTCGGCCATCCAAGCCTGCTCCGCTTCGCCCGCCGCGCGATAGGTGAATCGCAGCTCGGCATCGCCGCCCAGCATGGTCGCGCCTTCGCGCATCAACCCGCCAGACAGGCTCTCGCGCACGAGGCCGACCGCTGCAATGGCGGCCACGCCCAGCGCAAGGCAGGCAAGAAATACCTTGAAGCCACGCAGGCCTCCACGAAGCTCGCGCCGGGCGATCCGGGCCGACTGGGCAAGGCTCATTCGGCGGCCTCGGCCTGCTGCTCCGGAGAAATCACGCCATCGGCGAGCCGCACCACCCGCCCGCAGCGGGCGGCGAGGGTGCGTGAATGGGTGACGAGCACCAGCGTCGCGCCGTGCTTCTCGGAGAGGTCAAAGAGCAGGTCGGTGACCGCATCGCCCGTGGCCGCATCGAGGTTGCCGGTGGGCTCGTCGGCCAGCAGGATATTGGGGCGCGGGGCGATGGCGCGGGCCAGTGCCACCCGCTGCTGCTCACCGCCCGACATCTGGCTGGGATAGTGGTGCGCCCGGTCGCCCAGCCCCACTGCCGCCAGCTCGGCCTCGGCGCGCTCGTAGGCATCGGCCACGCCCGCCAGTTCCAGCGGCGTGGCCACGTTTTCCAGCGCCGTCATCGTCCCGATGAGGTGGAAGGACTGGAACACCACCCCCATATGCTTGAGGCGGAAGCGGGCCAACGCGTCCTCCCCCATCGCCGTCAGATCGTGCCCGAGCGCGGTGACGGAACCGGAGGTCGCAGTATCAAGCCCGCCCATGAGCATGAGGAGAGAGCTTTTGCCAGAGCCAGACGGCCCGATCAGCCCCAGCGTTTCGCCCTTTGCGACATCGAGGCTTATTCCCTTGAGGATGTTGACCTTTCCGGCATTGCCGTCGAGCGTGAAGGTGACATCGTTCAGGGACAGGATCGGATCGGTCATGCGGGCGCCTTTTGTTTCATTCCGATATGGGGCCAGGTTGCTGGCGCTCAAGGTTTTAACGACATTCTTTCTGGTTTCCGTCGCCTCTGCCCAGCCCGTTGTGGTCGCCGCCTTGGGAGACAGCCTGACAGCCGGCTACGGCTTGCCGCAGGAGGAGGGCTTCGTTCCGGTGATGGAAGACTGGTTGCAGGCGCAGGGCGCGGAGGTGGAGCTGCGCAACGCCGGCGTGAGCGGAGACACCACCGCAGGCGGGCTCAGCCGGGTGGACTGGACGCTCACCGACGACGTGGATGCGCTGATCGTGGAGTTGGGCGGCAATGACCTGCTGCGCGGCATCGACCCGGCCGTAAGCCGCGGAAATCTCGACGGTATTCTGCAGGCCGCGGACGCGCGTGACCTGCCGATCCTGCTGGTGGGGATGACCGCCACCGGCAATTACGGGCCTGACTACAAGGCTGCCTTCGATGCGATGTATCCTGAACTGGCAGAGCAATATGGCGCCTTGCTTTACCCCAACTTCTTCGCCGCTCTGACCGCGCTGGAAGACCAAGCGGCGGCACGGCGGGAGCATATGCAGGGGGATGGCATTCACCCCTCCGCCAGCGGGGTGCAGCTTGTAGTCGAAGACATGGGGCCGCAGGTTTTGGAATTGCTGGAACGGGTCGACTAGAAGAATTTTAAAGAAAATTCTTCAGGCCGAAAAATCTTCGCGAAGATTTTTCTACTTCCAGTCGAAGAAATCGTCCGTGGTCTGCGCCAGCAACTCCTCGGCAAGGCTCGCCCCCATTTCGGCAGCCTGCTCAGCGGGGCCGGTGCGGGAGCCGGTGAGCACTTCGGACCCATCCGTGCGCAGGATTTCTCCCCGCAACGTCAGGGTGTTGCCCTCCAGCGTGGCAAGGCCCGCGATTGGGGTTTCGCAGGAGCCATCCAGCCCGGCCAGCAGGGCGCGTTCGGCGGCAACGCGGGTGTGGGTCTCGGCATGGCGGAGGGGTGCGAGCAGCCTGTCGGCCTCGGCATCATCCGCCCGGCGTTCGATTCCGATTACCCCCTGCGCGATCGCCGGAAGCATCTCTTCCGGCTCGACCGCCTGGCAGGAAATATGCTGCGCGTTCAGCCGGTTGAGGCCCGCCTGTGCGAGAAAGGTCGCCTCGGCCACGCCATCTGCGAGCTTGCGCATCCGGGTCTGCACATTGCCGCGAAATTCCACAACCTTCACATCGGGCCGTTTGGCCAGAAGCTGGGCCTTGCGGCGCAGCGAGGAGGTGCCCACCACGGCGCCCTGCGGCAGGGCGGAAAACGGCTTGCCGTCCAGCGTGACAAAGGCATCGCGCGGGTCTTCGCGCTCCAAAAAGCAATCCAGCACAAGGCCTTGCGGCTGCTCCACCGGCATATCCTTGGAGGAATGCACGGCGATGTCGATCTCACCCGAAAGCATCGCCTCCTCGATCTCCTTGGTGAACAGCCCCTTGCCGCCGATCTCCCGCAGCGCGCGGTTTTGCACCCGGTCGCCGGTGGTGGAAATGATCACGATTTCAAAGGCTTCATCCGGAAGCCCGTGCGCCGCCATGAGCCGCGCGCGGGTTTCATGGGCCTGAGCGAGGGCGAGCGGGCTGCCGCGGGTGCCGATCTTGAGCGTCTTTGTCATGCTCGCGGGATAGCGCCCACGCCCAGACGTGACAATGCGACACTTGACACTCGGCCCCCGGAGGGCGACCCATGCGGCGACCGAGGAGGCGCAAGATGGCCGAAAACAAGAGCATTCTCAAAGCCTTGGCAGGCGAGACCCAACCCACCCCACCGATCTGGATGATGCGGCAGGCGGGGCGTTACCTGCCTGAGTACAAGGCCACCCGCGCCGAGGCGGGGGATTTCCTGTCGCTCTGCTACAACTCCGATCTGGCCACCGAGGTCACGCTGCAACCGATCCGGCGCTACGGCTTTGACGCGGCCATCCTCTTTGCCGATATCCTGCTGATCCCGCAGGCGCTGGGGCAAAAACTTTGGTTCGTCACCGGCGAAGGCCCGCGGCTGGAACCGATTGGACTGCGAAAAGATTACGAAGCCCTGAAGAACGGGGACGAGGTGCATGACCACCTCTCGCCGATCTATCGGACGGTGGGCAATCTGAGTGGCCAACTGCCTGAAGAGACTACGCTAATCGGCTTCGCCGGCGCCCCGTGGACGGTGGCGACCTACATGATCGCGGGCCGCGGCACGCCCGATCAGGGGCCGGCGCATGACCTGAAAACCAATGATGTGGCGCTGTTCAACGCCATCATCGAGCGGGTCACCTGGGCGACGATCGAATACCTCAACCGCCAGATCGAGGCCGGAGCCGAGGTGGTGAAGATCTTCGACAGTTGGGCGGGCAGCCTGACCGGCGATGACTTTGATAACTACAGCGTTGATCCGATTAAGAAAATCATCGCGGGCGTGAAGGCCAAGCACCCCGACACCCCGATCATCGCCTTCCCCCGTGGAGCGAAGGAGCGCTACATCGGCTTCCACAAGGCCACCGGCGCGGATTGCGTGGCGCTGGATGACGGGGTGACGCCCGAATGGGCCGCCGAGCATGTGCAGCCGGACGGGTGCGTGCAGGGGAATCTCAAATCTTCCCATATGGTTACGGGCGGTCAGGCGCTGGTCGACGAGACCCGCCGGATCGTGGAGGCCTTCAGCCACGGGCCCCATATCTTCAATCTCGGGCATGGCATCACCCCCGATGCGGACCCGGAAAATGTGCAGCTGATGATCGACACCGTCCGGGGCGGTTAACGGCGTCGGGGCGGTGATACAGGCCTCATGCACATCCGATGCACAAGTGATGCACATTCTATGCATATCGCAGCCGCAGCAATCCTGCTGCGCCGCAGCGTGTTAACGGCCCGATTCGGTGGCATAGTGATTGCTTCATTTTCGCGGAGTGATTTCGATGCCGGACGAAGAGGAAGAAGAGGAGCTGCAAATGAGCAGCTCGAACCTTGATGACGCCGTCAAGGGAAAGACCGACACCATCATCATCACCTCCGGCAAGCAGGGCGGCCGCAAGGTGAAGGGCCATGACCTGCCCGGCGCTCTGATGCAGGCCGGGGTGAAGAAGGACTGGCAGGGCACGCTGCTCATCGCCTTCCCCGATGTCTGCAAAACGCCCGCGCCGGGCGGGCCGGTGCCGATCCCCTACCCCAACATTGCCGCCGCCGGGCCGAAGCAGGGCAAGAAGGTGAAGGTGGAGCAGTCGCTGCGTCAGGCGGGCTACAAGGGCATCCGCGTGCAGACGATGGGCGATGAGGCGGGCACGGCCAAGGGGCTCGTCGGGGCCAAGGCGTTCTCGCACGGCTTCACACCGTTCTCTTTTGACGTGAAGGCCGAGGGCAAGGGCGCGATGCGGCTGATCGGCCACGAGGTGACCCATGCGATCCAGCAGAGCAGCCACGTGCCGCACGGAACCCCCGGCAAGGCGAAGTGACGGCAGGCTTGAGCCGTAGCCCACCGCTGATTAGCATCTGACGCAGGGTAAACGGGGGATGCGCGCATGGGGCAACCGATCCGCGAGGTGACGATCGTTGGCGGGGGCACCGCCGGTTGGATGACGGCGCTCTTGCTGCAATCCATGCTGAAGGGCGGCGAGACCGGGGTGAAGATCACCCTGATCGAAAGCCCCAACATCCCGACCGTCGGGGTGGGCGAGGCCACGGTGCCCGGCATGCCCCGGACCCTGCGCCAAGGCGGGATCGACGAGCGCGCCTTCTTCCGGACCTGCAATGCCAGCTTCAAACTCGGGGTGGTGTTTGGCCATTGGAACGAGGACGCGCAGGGCAACCGGGTGGATTACATCAACCCCTTCGCCCATCCGCCCGCGATCGACGGGGTTTCTGCGGCGGAGTATGCGCTGCAATTCGGCACCGGGGGCCTCGACTTCGTGCAGACCTTCTCGCCCTCGGTGGATCTTGCCGCCGCCGCCAAAGGGCCGCGCGGGCCGGGCGAGATGCCGGGGCCGCCGGTGGGTTTTGCCTACCACCTCGACGCGGGCAAGTTCGCCGGGATGCTGAAGGAACATTGCGTGGCGCGCGGGGTGCGGCACGTGCTGGACGATCTTGTGGAGGTCGAGCTGGACGAGCGCGGCTACGTGGCAGCCGTGATGCTGGAGCGCGGTGGGCGGCACCCTGTTGAATTGGTGATCGACTGCACCGGCTTTCGCGGCCTCATCATCAACCAGGCGCTCGGCGAGCCCTTCGAGAGTTACGGCAAGTATCTGGCGAACGACCGGGCAATGGCGGTTCAGGTGCCGCACCGCGAACCGGAGCGGCTGGATTCGGTGACGAAGAGCACCGCTTTGGGTGCGGGCTGGGCGTGGCGCGTGCCGCTCTTCAACCGGATCGGCACGGGCTACGTGTTTTCCTCCGCGCACCGGACGGATGAGGAGGCGCGGGCGGAGTTTCTGGCGCATTTGGGGCCGGATGGCGAAGGGGCTGAGCCTCGGGTGATCCCGATGCGGGTGGGGCGCAACCGGAACGCATGGGTGAAGAACTGCGTGGCCGTGGGACTCTCGGGCGGGTTCATCGAGCCGCTGGAATCGACCGCGATCCACATGATCGACACCGCTGTGCGCTGGCTGGTGCAGTACTTCCCCGACACCGATTATGCCGAGCCGCTGCGGGGGCGGTTCAACCATTTGGTCGATGAGCTTTACAACGAGGTGCGCGACTTCATCTGCCTGCATTACGCGCTCGGCAACCGGACAGACGACCAATATTGGATCGACGCGCGGGAGGAACTGGAGGTGCCCGACACGCTCGCGGAGAATCTCGAGCTTTGGCAATACGGGTTGCCTGCGCATAACGACATTCGGTTCGTCTCGCTGTTCAGCCCGATGACCTATCAGGCGGTGCTGCTGGGCAAGCGGGTTTACGAGACGGGGTTCGGGAAGGGCAAATTCTCGACCGGGCGCACTCTCGATCCGGCGAAATGGGAAGCCTTCGTGAAACGCGCCCGCGCCGGGATCGGGGCGCAGGTGCAGGCGGCGGCAGGGCACCGGGCGCTGCTGCGGGCGATCCGCGGCGAGGCGGGCGCCGTGGCCGAGAACGGGCTGCTACCGGGGCTTGGCGGCGGGGCCGGGGCTGCAAAGATTGGCGGCGAGGCGGCGATTTTGTGATGGGCGGTGAGACGGGTTCCGACCGACGCGGCAGACGGTGGCGTCGGGTATTGCTGGTGGCAGCTTTGATTTCGGTCGTCGCAGGGTATTACGCACTGAAGGTGCCTTCATTGCAGCGGACGGCCGTGAGGGCGATGGCGGAACTGCCCGGCGCGGGGAAGCCCGAGTTGACCGGGCCGCGAACCGTTCCAATCCCCTTTGCCGATGCCGGCGGGTTCTGGCGAGTGCCGCTGGAAGCGCCGCTGGACGACCGGGTTTTGGCGGAGGCCGGGTTTGTCCAGGCGGATGCCTATGAAACCGGCCACCAGCTCGGCGTCTTCGCTGAGGTGTTCTCCGAGGTTGAGGAGCTGGACAGGGCGCAAATCAAGGTCTGGGGCAAGGATGCGGTGCTGGGGTGGGGCAGCATCTGCGCTAGGTCTCACTGCGGGATACGGTTGATGACCGGGGACAAACCGATGGCTTTCATCGAGATTTACGCGTTTTGATTGGCAGTCGCCGTGGGCGGTGATGGTGCTAACCCACCAATCTCGACAAAAACCCCGAAGCGGCGGACCGCTTCGGGGCACTTTGTTGAAAAGGTCTTCGAGGGAAATCAGTAGCCGGTGCCGAGTTGGCCGACGCTGAAGAACATCGTCTCGCCGGAGTGGTCGTCGACGCCATCATTGTCGGTGCTCACCCATGCGGTGCCATCGGAGAAGATCGCCAGCCCCTCGACCTTGTCGAGCACGTAGCCGCCGCCTGCCTTGAGGTCGGGCAGCAGGTCGCGCACGTCTTCCTTGGTCACCATCGGCAGGTCGCCACCGAGCGGGGCAGGCTGCATTTCGGTCAGGGCGACGCGGGTGATCTTCTTGGTCACGGCGCGGTCGTCGTGCTGGTTGTCACGCTCCACGAGGTAGACGTGATCGCCGTGGGCGGTGATTTCCGACAGGCCGACCCAGCCGGTGGCGGGCTCTTCCTTGGTGTAGCGCACTGCGCCCCACTCGCCGCTCTCGGGGGTGTAGGCCACGAGTTTCACGGTGTTCTTGGGATCATCGGCCCATTCGCGCTGCACAGCCATCCAGAGCGTGCCATCGACCAGCGTGATGCCCTCGAAGCCGAAGCGCTTTTCGACCGCCATCAGCTCGGCGGGCAGGCCCACTTCTTCCTCGATCTCGCCCTCGGCGTTCACGTGGTAGAGCGCATGGGGGATCACCCGGTCGGTCCGGCCCTCGGAGGCGAGCCAGAAACCGCCCTCGCCATCAAGGGTGATGCCCTCGAGGTCGAGCTTTTGCGCGGGGTAGCCGGCGCGGCTGATGTCGATGGCCTCCACGATGCGGGCGGGCTTGCTGCTCACGTCGATCTTGAAGATGCGCGGCTGGTAGCCATAGAAGCTGTCGGACACCGCCCAGACGGTGCTTTCACCCTCAGCCACCATGCCCGAGATCGCGCCCCAGCCGGTGAGGTTGGCCATGCCTTCGGAGGTGAGCTGCGGGTAGCTCGCCTCGCCCTCGGCATACTCATAGAGCATCACGTGAGCGCGTGCGCCGCCGTCCTCGATGAGGTCACTCTCGTTGGCCGAGACCAGCAGGTTGCGGGAGGGGATGGTCACGTAGCCCTCCGGCCCGATGCCCGAGGGCAGGAGCTGGGTGAGCACGGGGTTGGCCGGGTCGGTGGCATCATAGACGCCGACGACAGAGCCGCGCTCGGAGCCGACGAAGATCATCGGGGTGCCGCCGAACTCGGCGAAGGTCACGGACTCCGGCTCGACGCCTTTGGCATCGGAGCGCTTGTCGGGGTAGTGGCCGATCTTGATGAGTTCGCGCTCGAAGCGGGTGCCGCTCTCGTAAACCACCTCGCCGGTTTTGTTGAAGATCGTCCAGCCGCGCGAGCCGCCTTCATAGTCGCCCTCGTTGGCGGTGGCGAAGTGCTGATCGTCGATCCACTTCACCGCGTCGGGCTCGCGCTTGCGGCCCTGCTGGCTTTCGGTGAAGAGCAGCGCGCCGCGCTCGTCGGTGGCGTCGATTCCCTCAAGGTCCACCGCACCAGCGGAGAAGTGACTGGTGACGCTGTTGTCCGCACCGATGACAGCGATGTGGTTGTTCTCCTGCATCGTCACGACGATCTCGCCCAGCGCGTTGATGTCGACGAACTCGGGCTCGGGGTCATCGCCCGCCACATCGGCGAGGCCGGTCAGTTCGATCTGCTGGAGGCTGTCGCAGTCTAGGGCACCGTCCGTCAGGGCGATCTTGACCACGAAGCCTGCGGGCATCTGGGGGATGACGCCATCGTTCAGGTCTTCGTCGCGCTCGTTCTCGATCGCCACGGCGATGAAGCTGCCATCGGGCGCCTTGGCGACCGAGTCGGGCTGGCCGCCGAGGTCGCAGGAGGCCAGCTCTTCGCCGGAGGTCACATCAATCGCGGCGAGGCGGCCGGAGGGGGCCACGTAGCTCTCGGAGGTGTTGATTCCGGTGAAGGCGGTGGTGCCGATCACGGCCACCGAGGTCGGCTCGCCATCCAGCGCGATATTGCCCAGTGGCTTGGGCGCGGCGGGATCGGTGATGTCGACCCGGCCCAGCACGCCGAGCGGGCTGTCGGTGTAAACCAGCGTCATGCCATCGGCGGTCACGTCGATGATCTCGGGCGAGCTTTCGCGGGCGGTGTCCTCGCCTTCGGCCATGTTCTTGATGACCGGGAAGGAGGCGATGCGGTTGAAGACCATCTCGGCCTGAGCGGCGCCGGTTGCGGCGGCCAGCGCGAGCGCCGAGGTCAGAAGCGTGCGGTGCATGGGAGTCCCCTTGGTTCTTGTTGTGGGGGACATTTGGGCCGAAGCGGTGACGCCCGCGTAACAGGGCCATGTCAGTTGCATGACAAGACGGGCGGAGGGGTGGCGGTTGATCGGGTGTGCCCGCCCGATGCGCGCCGAAGGCGCCGGGCAGCGCCGTCCCGCCCCACGGGGCGGCGCTTCGGTGACGTAAGTGCCTCCATCAAAGGTCAGATGACCACTGCACCATAAAGCGCATTCGAACACCCGTTGCATGCGCCACCCCACGGGACGACGCTGCCCGGCTTGCGGTGGGATGGTGGACCGGAGAGATGTGGCTTGTCCCGGCCTGACTTCCCCTAGCGGGGCATCATCGCGAGGCGGATCATCGCCCGCTCCACCTGCGCCATTTGCGGGGCGGTCTGCCCGGCGGAGCGCAGGGCGAGGTCGGTATCGAGCAGCAGCGCAAGCGCACGCTCCAGCCGGTCGAGGCCCCAGGCCTGCGCCTGACGGATCATCCTGTCACGCCGGGGGCCAAAGACCGGCGGGCGCAGGCTGCCGATGCCCTGCGCCGGGCCGCCGGGGTGGGCGGCAGCGGCGTGGAGGGTGCGAAAGTGCATGCCCGCCATGATGCAGAGCGTGGTCGGGTTCACCCCCTGCCCTTCGAGCCGGGCCATCAGCGGGCCGATCTGGTCACGCCGGGCCTCGGCGGCGGCGTTCAGCAGCTCGTCCACCCCGGCCTCGGTGGTGGCGGGGGCCAACAGATCGACCTCAGCCTCCGACAACGGGGTGGAATCGCCGATCTTGTAGAGCGCCAGCTTTTCGATGAACTGCCGCAGGTCGCCCGGGTCGATATGCGAGGCCAGCGCGACCAGCGCCTCCATCGCGGAATGCTCGACGTTGGCGAGGCCGGCGGCGGTGAGCCTGTCCTTGATCTCGCCTGCGCTCGGGGGGTCGTCGTAAATGGCGACGAAGCGGGCGCGTGGGTCTTTTTCGAAGAGTTTCCGCAGCTTGCTGGAGGCCTTGAGGCTGCCGGCGGTGGCCACCACCATGCCATCGCCCTCCTGCCATTCGGTGAGCGCGGTGGCAAAGAGGTCTGTCAGCCCGTCGGTCGCGCCCTCGACATGCACGGCGCGCGGGCCGGGAAAGAAGCTCGCGCCCCGGATCGCATCGAGCAATGCCGCCGGATCGCCGCGCAGATCGGCGCCGGAGAGGCGGGAGAGGCGCATCTCCTCCTCGCCGCTCGGGCCGACGAGGGCCTTCAGCAGATCCTGCCGCTTCAGCGCGACCCGCATCGCATCGGCGCCCGAAATCAAAATGCCCGGCCCCGGCGTGGGCTTGGCGAAGAAGGCATTGGCGTCGCGGGTCGAGAGCTTCATGGCCCGGCGTTCACGGCAGGAAGGTTTCGGCGGTGGCCAGCAGGTGGGTGACGGCCTGATCGGCGAGAATCACCATCAGCCGCGCCTCGGCATCGCGCGAGGCGGTGGAGGTGGCGACGGTGGTACCGGTGGCCGAATAGCTGGTGAAGCTGTTGGTCCGCCCGGTGGAGAGCACGGCGCCGGTGGTGGTGTCGGTCACCTGATAGGTCACCTCGCCGACGATGTTGTAGCGCTGGGTCTCCTGATCGGCGGTGATCGCCAGCCCCTCGCGGCGGGTGTCGATGGTATAGTCGAGCCGCATCGGCCCGGCGGCGGTGCGGCCGAGCCGGTTTTCGACGCGGGAGACGAAATCGAACTCATTCTCGGTGGTCGGCTCGGCGATCTCGACCTGACCGTGCAGCGTGTCACCCGGCCCGCCGGGGCCGTAGAGCGGCGCGAAGCCGCAGGAGGCGAGCAGGGCGCACCCGCCGATGAGGGCGCTACGCCACCACATTCACGATCCGTCCCGGCACCACGATCACCTTCTTCGGGGCCGCACCATCGAGCGCCCGCTGCACAGCTTCTTCAGCCAGCGCCAGCTTTTCAACCTCTGCCTTGTCCATGTCCTTGGGCACGCTGATCTCCGCCCGGCGTTTGCCGTTCACCTGAATCGGCAGGGTGACGGTATCTTCAACCAACAGGGCCGGGTCGGCCTTGGGCCATGCGGCCTCGGTGATCAGGCCTTCGCGGCCCAGCATGTGCCAGAGTTCCTCGGCCAGATGCGGGGTCATCGGCGCCATCAGTTGGGCCATGGTCGCCATCGCCTCTTTCTTGGCCGCGCCGCCCGCCTTGGATTTGGAGAGCGTGTTGGTGAAGGCATAGAGCTTGGCGATGGAGGTGTTGAAGGCAAAGCTCTCCACCCCTTCGGTCACATCCGCGATGGTGCGGTGCAGGGCCTTTTGCAGGGCGGCGTCTTCATCGTTGGCCGGGGAATCGCTGGCGGCGATCTCATCGGCCATGCGCCAAACACGGGCGAGATGGCGGTTGGCCGCCTCGGCCCCAGAGGCTGTCCACTCCACATCACGCTCGGGCGGGCTGTCGGACAGCACGAACCAGCGGGCGGTGTCAGCGCCGTAGCCCTCAATGATGTTCAACGGGTCGACCACGTTGTTCTTGGATTTCGACATCTTGGCGGAAGGGATCACCTCCACCGCCGTGCCATCCTTCAGCGCCGCGCCATTCTCGCCCACCACCACATCCTCGGGGTAATGATAGACCGGGCGGCCATTGGCATCCTTCGTCTGGTAGATCGCGTGGGTCACCATGCCTTGGGTGAAGAGCGCGTTGAACGGCTCCTTGCTCTTCTCCGGCAGGTGGCCGGTGGCATTCATCGCGCGGGCGAAGAAGCGGGAGTAGAGCAGGTGCAGGATCGCGTGCTCGATGCCGCCGACGTATTGGTCGACGTTCATCCAGTAGTCGGCATCTTCGCGCACCGTCGGCGTTTCGGCGCGGGGGGCGGTGAAACGGGCGAAATACCACGACGAATCGACGAAGGTATCCATCGTGTCGGTCTCGCGCTTGGCAGGCGCGCCGCAGCTCGGGCAAGCGCAGTCGCGCCACGTGGGGTGGCGGTCCAGCGGGTTGCCCGGCGTGTCGAAGGACACATCGTAGGGCAGCTCGATGGGCAGGTTCTCTTTCTTCTCCGGCACCACGCCACATTTTTCGCAATGCACCACGGGAATCGGGCAGCCCCAGTAGCGCTGGCGGCTCAGGCCCCAGTCGCGCAGGCGAAATTTGGTAACGCCCTCGCCCCAACCGGCGGCCTCGGCAAAGGCGATGGTGGCGTCGATCGCCTCCTGCCCGGTGGCTTCATCCAGCCCGGCGAAGTGGTTGACCCACTTCACCTTCTGTTCTTTCGGCGGGGTGAAGGCCTCGGCCTGCACCGGCTGCGGATCGTCCAGAGCAAAGAAGGTGTCCACCACCGCCAGGTCGTACTTTCGGCAGAAATCGAGGTCCCGCTGGTCGTGCGCCGGGCAGCCGAAGATCGCGCCGGTGCCGTAGTCCATCAGGATGAAGTTTGCGATCCAGACCGGCAGCTCCCAAGACGGGTCCAGCGGGTGGCGCACCTTCAGCCCGGTGTCGAAGCCCTTTTTCTCAGCCGTCTCCAGCTCTTCGGCGGTGGTGCCGCCCTTGGCGCATTCGGCGCGGAAGGCGGCGACCTCCGGGTTGCTCTCGGCCAGTTCCTTGGCCAGCGGATGATCAGGCGAGATGCCAACAAAGCTAGCGCCCATCAGCGTGTCGGGCCGAGTGGTATAGACTGTCACCGGCTCGCCGCCTTCGACGCGCTCGAAGCTGAACTGCAGGCCGCGCGACTTACCGATCCAGTTGGACTGCATCAGCCGCACCTTTTCGGGCCAATCCTCCAGCCCGTCCAGCGCCTCCAGCAGCTCTTCCGACATGTCGGAGATCTTGAAGAACCATTGCGTCAGCTCGCGGCGCTCGACCTCGGCGCCCGAGCGCCAGCCCTTGCCGTCGATCACCTGCTCGTTGGCGAGCACCGTCATGTCGACGGGGTCCCAGTTGACGGTGGCATTGCGGCGGGTGACGAAACCGGCCTCCAGCATGTCGAGGAAGAGCGCCTGCTGCTGGCCATAGTATTCAACGTCGCAGGTGGCGAACATGCGCGACCAATCCAGCGAGAGGCCGAGCGGCTTCATCTGATCGACCATGGTTTCGATGTTGCCGTAGGTCCAGTCCTTTGGATGGCCGTTCGAGTTCATCGCGGCGTTTTCGGCGGGCATACCGAAGGCATCAAAGCCCATCGGGTGCAGCACGTTGAAACCCTGCGCGCGCTTGTAACGGGCAACTACATCACCCAGCGAGTAGTTGCGGACGTGGCCCATGTGGATGCGCCCCGAAGGATAGGGGAACATCTCGAGCACGTAATACTTGGGGCGGCTCTCGTCGCGCTCCGCCTTGAAGGTCTCGGCGTCATCCCACGCCTTCTGCCAGCGGGGTTCGATCTCGGACGGGGTGAAACGGGTCATGGCGGTCCTGCGGGTCGTGCAATTTGTCCCGGCGTGTTTACGGCGGGCGCGGCGCAGGGTCCAGCGGGTTGGAAGATACGAGGGGTCGCCCCCCACGCTGCTGGCGGGCGGGACCTTGGGTCAGACTGCGTGGTGGGGGCTACCCGACCGCTCTTACAGGTTGGTGTCCTGAATGCGGAGCTGGCGGGCGCGGGTAAGGATGGCATCCTCGACTGCGCGCACGGTATCGGCGCTCACCGGGCCGGAGCGCGACTGCAGCGCCACCTTCAGCGAGCGGGCATCGAGCGCCGGGTCCTGCACATAGACAGTCGCGCGGTACGGGCGCCCGCCGCCGGGAGGGGTGCCGTAGCCATAGACGATGACACCGGTGAAGGGATCGACCGTCTGGATCGGCATGAAGTTGAGAACTTCAAGCGAGGCGCGCCAGATATACTTGTTCACCTCGACGGTGATGTTGGGGTCGTCGTTGTTGCCGAAGAGATCCCAGATCGTCGACTGGCGAACCTTGCCTTTATATAGAGTGCGGCCCTGGGCGTCGGTCTCGACTTGCCGGGGCGCATTGCGGATCGTGCTCGAGCCACCGCCGGAACTGCCGCCAAAACTCGCGCCAACCCGGTTGCTCACACCACACGAGGCCAGCACCAGAACAAGCGCCGACATTCCTGCTGCCCGAAGTCCCTTCCGGAAGGTCATTGAAAACTGCCCCTCTCACCCTTTTTTGCTTGTCTATCCGAGCGGCTCCAGCCCCACAAGGCTTTTTGGCCCGAGGCGCCCCCCGAGGCGCCAGATGACTCACTGTGGCAGACATGCACCATATCTTACAGAGTCCCCGACGGGCTTTTCGGCATTATTGCAATCAATCAGCGAAAGAGCGAAACACCCTGCCATACCCAATGTGGATTCCCCGCGTTGGGCTGACCTTTGATAACGAGGGAAACACGATGAAAAAGGTTCTTCTCACTTCGACCGCGCTGGTCGCCTTCGCTGGCGCCGCGTCGGCAGAAGTTTCCATCACCGGCTCCGCCGAGATGGGTATTTTCGGCGGCACTGGCGTCGAAACTCAGTTCTTCCAGGATCTGGACGTCACCTTCACCATGTCCGGTGAAACCGACGGCGGCCTGACCTTCGGCGCGTCGATCGATCTCGACGAAGCCCAGGACAGCCTGTCCACGACGCCGGCCGGTGTGTGCGTCAGCCCCGGCACCTCGCTGGACTGCACCAACGACGCTCTGGATGACGTGACTGAAGACGGCGGCGCGTCGATCTTCATCTCCGGCTCCTTCGGCACCGTGACCATGGGTGACACCGACGGCGCCATGGACTGGGCCCTGACCGACGCCGGCAACATCGGCAACCCGGGCTCGATCGCTGACGACGAGACCTCGCACGCTGGTTACCTCGGCGCCTACCTGGACGGCACCTACGACGGCCAGATCGTTCGCTACGACAACACCTTCGGTGACTTCGGCGTCGCCATCTCCGTCGAGATGGACGAAACCGGCACTCTCGACACCGGCTACGCTCTCGGCTTCA
Organism: Vannielia sp. SX4; assembly: GCF_052828525.1. The sequence goes on along the minus strand of NZ_CM128247.1, from coordinate 535,234 downwards.
AGTACAACGCTGAGCTCGGCGGCCTGGACCTGGCCCTCGGCCTTGGTTACCAGTCGGTTGACGGCAACGCCGGCGCCATCAAGGGTGCTGCTGTGGAAGATGCCATCGGCTTCTCCGCCGTCACCACCTTCGACAACGGCCTGTCGGCTGGCATCGAGTACACCCAGTTCGGCGGCTTCGCCGGCGGCGACGACGTGACGCACTTTGGTATCGGCCTCGGCTACGCCGTGGATGCCTTCTCGGCTCACGTGAACTACGGTCAGTTCTCTTCTGACGATGCGCTCTTCAACGTCGCTGGCGGCGGTGACGACATCACTGGTTGGGGCCTGGCCCTCGGCTACGACCTCGGCGGCGGCGCTTCGGTTCTGGCCGGCTACGGTTCGTCCGACAACGGCGTTGCGACCACCGACACCTGGTCGCTGGGTCTGTCGATGTCCTTCTAAGGACACCGATAACGGTACAAGGGAAGAGCGGGCTTAGGCCCGCTCTTTTCTTTTTGGGGCCGCCGGTTTTGCCCCCTGCGCATTCGGGATTGCCTGTGTTAGCAACAGACACAGAGCAGACGAGAGAGCAGAAATGGCCGCACCGCTGACCCCCGCCCAGATCCCCGCCGCCTATCGGCAGGGCGTCGAGCTGGCGAAGGCGGGCAAGCTGCGCGAGGCCGTTGGCCTCTTCACCCAGATCACCCGGCTGCGCCCCAATATGGCCGAACCGCATTGGCAGATCGGCCGGATCGCCGCGAAGATCGGCGACTTTCGCACTGCAGTGGACTCGCTCGACAGGGCGCAAAAGCTCAAACCGAAGGAGCTTGTTGTGCTGCGCGATTTTGCCGTCGCCCTCTCCTCCTTCGGCGATACTGCGCGCGAGATAGAGGTGCTCCGCCGCATCCTTGCCCTGAAGGCCAATGATTTCGAGGCCCGCAGCGCCCTCGCTATCGCACTGCAATACATGGGGGATTTCGAAGAGGCGGAATCGCAGCTCAGGCGCTGCATCGCTCTGCAACCCAAGAACGGGGTCACATGGCGGCTGCTGGCCTCGGGCCGCAAGCTGAAGGCGGGCGACCCAGTGATCGGAGAGATGGAAAAACTCTATCGCGACAAGTCGCTTTACCCGCGCCACCGCGCCAACCTCGATTTTGCCCTCGCCAAGGCGCATGAGGACGTGAAGGACTATGCCCCAGTGATGAAACACCTGAAGCGGGGCAACGACGAGCTGGCAAAGATCGCTCCCTACGACCCCGCCGTACGTGACGCTGAAGTGGCGGGCCTCAAGGCGGCATTCGAGGGGATCGACTTTACTACCACCGCGCTGGATCCCGATCCGGGTTATGCGCCGGTGTTCGTCACCGGCATTCCGCGCTCCGGCACCACGCTTGCCGAGCAGATCGTGGGTGCGCACAGCAAGGCCACCGCCATCGGCGAGGCGCGCGAATTCAACCTTGCGGTACGGCAGTTTCTCGGGCGTCCGGATGGCGGGTTTCGCCCGCTTGCCGAGCTCTCGACCGATGATCTGGCCGCGATGCGCAAGCGGGCCGAGGAGCTGACCCGGCGGCGCTTCAGCTTTGGGGAGGTCTGTGTCGACAAGTCGGTGCAGAGCTGGCACTACATTGGCCTGATCCGCCTCATCATGCCCAATGCCCGGGTGATCGTGATGCAGCGCGACCCGCGCGACAACCTGCTCTCGATCTACAAGAACGTGTTCTCGGAAGGCACCCACAAATACGCCTATCGCTTTGAGCACATGGTGCATTACCTGAAATCGCACCGCGAGATGATGGACTTCTGGCACGAGAAGGCGCCGGGGCTCTTCACCGAAATGCGCTACGAGGCGCTGGTGGGCGACCCGGAGGTGGAGGCGCGGCGGCTGGTGGAGGCCGCGGGGCTGGAGTGGGAGGATCAATGCCTCGAATTCTACGCCCAGAAGCAGCGGGTGAGCACGCTCTCGGTGGCGCAGGTGCGTCAGCCGATCTACCAGAGCTCGACCCGCGCGTGGGAACGCTATGGAGATGACATCAAGCCGTTGATCGACGCGCTTGAGAAGGAAGGATTGCTGCCGGATGGGGCTTGAAGAAATCAGGAGCCGGGTGGCCAAGGCCGCCGCTGAGGCCGGACGGGCGGCGGAAGACGTGCGGCTCATTGCCGTGTCGAAGGTGCAGCCCGATGCGCGGGTCGAGGCCGTGCTGGGTGAGGGGCATCGCTGTTTTGGCGAGAACCGGGTGCAAGAGGCACAGGGCAAGTGGCCTGAATTTCGCGAGCGTTTCGAGGGTGTTGACCTGCACTTGATCGGCCCGCTGCAAAGCAACAAGGCCCGCGTGGCGATGGAGCTGTTCGACGCGATCCACACGGTTGACCGGCCCAAGATTGCCACCACCATCGCGCGGCTGGCCGATGAGATGGGGCGGTGCCCTGACCTGTTCATTCAGGTGAACACCGGGGAGGAGCCGCAGAAGGCGGGGTGTCTGCCGTCGGAGGTCGATGGCTTTGTGGCCGAGTGCCGGGGCCTCTCGCTGCCGGTGAAAGGGCTGATGTGCATCCCCCCGGTCGAGGAGGAGCCGAGCCTGCACTTTGCCCTGCTCGCCAAGTTTGCAGCGCGTAACGGTCTCACCGGCCTCAGCATGGGCATGAGCGCCGACTTCGAGCGGGCGATTGCATTGGGGGCGACTCACGTGCGCGTTGGCTCCGCGATTTTCGGCGAACGGGTGCCTGCGGCGAAAGCCTGAGCTGCTCAATTTTTGCGCGAACTGGCTGGTCCAACGGCAACATCTCCGCGGTAGTGCACAGCGCGGCACCCCTAAGGCGCGCCACCGCACAGAGTTGATTCACAAACAGTTTATTTGAACCAAACGGTTCGGTTCAGGGTGGCTATCCACTCAACTCACAGGCTTATTGGCCTTGGGGAGGGGTGGAGATGAGATATGCCCACCTTTCGAATGAACGACATTCCAGCCGTGTTTCGCCGCGCTCGCCAGCTTCAGGCCGATGGCCAGCTGGGGGAGGCCTGCGCGCTCTATGAGGATATCGTCGCGCTGCGCCCGCAGACGGCGGAGGCGCATTACGAGATCGGGCGCATAAGGCACCGCACCGGCGACCTTGGCACCGCGCTCAAGGCGCTCGACCTCGCGCGCAAGCATCGCCCCGGCGAGCCGGCCGTGCTGATCGAGCGGGCGCAGGTGCTCTCGGATGCAGGCCAGATCGACGCGGCGATTGACGCGCATCGCGAGGTGCAGCGGGTGGTGCCCGGCGCCGTTGGCCCGCATGTGGAGATCGGACTGCTCGAGCAACGCGCCGGGCGGCGCGACCGGGCGGAGGCGGCCTTTACGGCGGCGCAGGCGCTTCGGCCGCAGGATGGCGAGCTTTACCGCCTGCGGATGAGCGCCCATCGCTCAGAGCCGGGCGACCCGTTGATTGAGGAGATGCGCGGCCTGTATCGCAGCGGGCAGGCCAGCGGCACCACGCGGGCCAGCCTGTGCTTTGCCCTCGCCGGGGCGCTGGAGCAATCCGGCGCGGAGCCGGGCGAGGTCTGGCGCTATCTCGAAGAGGGCAATGCGCTGACCCGGGCGCGCTTTCCCTACGACCGCGCGGCGCGGGAGGCCGAGGACAAGGCCCACATCAAGGCCATTGCCGCCCTGCCCCGCCTGCCCCGCCCTGATACCGAAGGCTTTCATCCGGTTTTCGTGACCGGAATGCCGCGCTCCGGCACCACGCTGGTGGAGCAGATGCTGGCGAGCCATCCCGAGGTGACCGGCGGCGGTGAGATGGCGGTGGTCGGGCCCACGTTGCGCTCGGTTCTGGCGGGCAGCGCCGCGCCGCAGGGCTTTGGCCCGGCGCTCGAGGCCGCCATGCGCCGCCGCGCCTGCTTTGACCGGGTGATCACCGACAAGTCGATCCAGGGCTACCGCAACATCGGCGCGCTCGCGGCGCTTCTGCCGGGCGCACCGATTCTGGTGATCCACCGAGATCCCCGCGATCAGCTTTTCTCGATCTTCCGGCAGGTCTTTCGCGAGGGGCGGCACCGCTATGCCTATGGGCTGGAGGACCTCGTGCATGCCTACAAGGCCTATCGCGCGATGGTGGACCATTGGCGCGAGGCCGCGCCGGGGGCGTTCACCGAGGTCAGCTACGAGCGACTCGTGGCCGAGCCCGAGCCGCAGGCCCGCAGGATCGTCGAGGCCGCCGGGTTGGCGTGGGATCCGCAGGTGATGGCCTTTCACGAAAACCGGCGCGATGTGCGGACTTTGTCGCAATCGCAGGTCCGCGAGCCGCTCAACGCGCGGTCAATCGGCGCTTGGAAGCGCTACGAGGCCCAGCTTGCCCCGATGCTGGAGACGCTGGAAGCCGAGGGGCTGCTGCCCGAATAACGGCTAACAACGGCTGTCGATTTGCAGCGGTGTGCCGGGCGCGGCGCGGGCGGCGATCCATTCGATATGGGCGGGCGCGAAGGCGAGGCAGCCCTCGGTCGGGTGGCCGCGCTTGCGCCAGCGGTGCAGGAAGATCGCCGAGCCTGCGCCGGGCGTGGCGGGCACGTTCCAATCGGTGGTGAGCACGATGTCATAGAGCGGATCGGCGCGGCGCATCTTCTCGTGGCTGGGCGCGTAGGGGGCTTTCACCAAGCTGTTGTAAGCCGGGTCATCCGGTGCGTCGGACCAGAGGTCACGCAACCCGATGGGGATGGCCCAGGGCGCGGGCGGCGGCACCCGGTCGGGGCGGTAGTGGCAGGCGACGATATGGTGCAGGCCAGTGGGCGTGGCCCCGTCACCCTCGCGCTTTTCACCACTGATCCCGCCGCGCCCGACAACCGTGGGCAGGAGCCGCCCCGCAAAGAGCAGCCCGCGCGGGGTGAGCCGCATCACGGGTAGGCGCCGTGGACCGCGAGCGCGGTGGCACTGACCGGGCTGGTGAGCTGGATCGAGACCGCCAACTCATGCGGCCCCAGTCTGAACCACCGCCCGCCGGTGGGCGGCTGCACCGCAGCGCCGATGGGCGGCGGGTTCATCTCTTCGCGCAGGAAGGGCAGGGCATCGAGCGCGGGGGCGAGGGTTTGCAGCGTCAGCGGCCGCGGAAAACGCCCGATCAGCAGGCCGCCGAACCGGGCGCTGGGGCCGGGGCTGCGCAGCTCGAACTCCGCAAAATGGCCCGCGCCCGCCGCCTCGAAGCCGATCCATGCGCTGCTCTGCTGGGTGCGGCGAAGCGGCTGGCCCAGCATCGCCTCGACCTCGGCCTGCGAGAAATCCTCCAGACGGGCGGCGGCCCTGAGGAAGGGTGTGATCTTCATAGCAGATGCCCCGATTTGGCGGCCTTGGTGGCGAGATAGGCCTCGTTCTGCGGGGTCAGCCCCACCTTCAGCGGCACCCGTTCCACCACCTTGATGCCGCGCGCTTCCATCATGGCAATCTTGGCGGGGTTGTTCGTCATCAGCCGCACCTGCCCCACACCCATCTTGCCCAAGAGCGCTGCGCCAATGCGAAAATCGCGCTCGTCATCCTCGAAGCCGAGCCGGTGGTTGGCCTCGACAGTGTCGAACCCCTGATCCTGCAACGAATAGGCCCGCATCTTGTTGGCGAGGCCAATCCCTCGTCCCTCTTGATTGAGGTAAAGCAGCAGCCCGCCGCCCGCCGCGCCCATCGCCTCCAGCGCGGCATGGAGCTGGGGGCCGCAATCGCACTTGAGCGAGCCGAGCACATCGCCGGTGAAGCAGGCCGAATGCAGGCGGGTGAGCACCGGCCCATCGCGGTCGGGGCGGCCGACCTCGACCACATAATGCTCTTCGCTGCCATCGCCGGGGCGGAACACATGCAGCCGCCCGGCACCGGCAAGATGCATCGGCAGCCGCGCCGAGACCGCCTCGGCAAAGGGGGCAAGCTCGCCGCTGGGCGTGTCGGTGATCCGGGTCAGCCCGGCGGGGGCCGCGCCGGTGAGCGGGGCCACCAGAACGGCGGGCAGCAGCCGGGCCTCCTTGGCCAGCCGGATGCCCGCGCGGGCAACCTCGGGGCAGCCCTCGGCCCCACGCAGCGCGTTGAACGGGCCTTTCATCGGGGTGGCAAGGTCGCGCGCCGGGTCGGCCGTGGCCGCCGCCCAAGCTGCCGCGCCCTCGGCGGGCAGGCGCAGGCGCGCCATGTCGCCATCATAGGCGCGGGCCTTCAGGGTTTCGGCCCGGCGGGCGGTGATGGCAAGATAGGCCCCCGCCCCCGACGCCAAATCCACCAGCGCCCCGACCCGCTCGGGCGCGGCCCCCTCGGCGGCCAGAACCAGCGCCTGATCCGCCCCGCAGCCCAGCACAACAGGCAACCCGAGCCGCAGATCGGCACGGGCGCGGGCGCGCATCTCATCAGGGGTAGGCAGGAGGCTCATGCCGAAAACCTATGCGGAACTTGCAGCACATCTAGTGGGTTTTCGTAGGAATATGAAACATTTCCGCCCTCCCGCACACGGTTGCGTGAGCGATTTGCAGCAAATCTTGTCGCTCCCGTGCCCCGTTCACACATCCGAGAGAGCAGAAGAAAGGAGGCTCCCCATGGCCAACCTGAAGAAAATACTCCTCGTCGACGACGATGAAGACCTGCGCGAGGCGCTGAGCGAGCAGCTCGTGATGACTGAAGACTTCGACGTGTTCGAGGCCGGAGACGGCCACGGCGCGATGGAGAAAGCGAAAAACGCGATCTATGATCTCGTGATCCTCGACGTGGCGCTGCCCGATACCGATGGCCGCGAGCTGTGCAAGCTGATGCGCAAGCAGGGGGTGAAATGCCCGATCCTGATGCTCACCGGCCAGGACAGCGACGCCGACACCATCCTCGGCCTCGATGCCGGGGCGAATGATTACGTGACCAAGCCGTTCAAATTCCCGGTTCTGCTGGCCCGCATCCGTGCCCAGCTACGCCAGCATGAGCAGAGCGAGGACGCGGTGTTCCAGCTCGGGCCGTATACCTTCAAGCCTTCGATGAAGATGCTGGTGGATGACGCCGAGAAGAAGATTCGCCTCACCGAGAAAGAGACGAACATCCTCAAGTTCCTCTACCGGGCGAGCGAGGGCGTGGTGCCGCGCGATATCCTGCTGCACGAGGTCTGGGGCTACAACGCGGGGGTGACAACTCACACGCTGGAGACCCACATCTATCGCCTGCGCCAGAAGATCGAGCCCGATCCCTCCAACGCGCGCCTTCTGGTGACCGAGAGCGGCGGCTATCGGCTGGTCGCCTGACAACATCCCTCCGTGGCCGGGGTACTTGGCCACACCTCCCTGTTGGACTGGCCCGGGTTAACGCCCGGGCCTTTTTTAATGGAAGTGGTCGCGCAAAGGGCAGCGAACTGGGCGAGGCCCGGCCTACACGCGGTGGTAGGGTGTGCCTGCGAGGATCGCCGTGGCGCGGTAGAGCTGCTCGGCCAGCATCACCCGGGCCAGCATATGCGGCCAGACCATCTTGCCGAAACTGAGGGTAAAATCGGCCTCGGCCACCAGCGCCGGGTCCAGCCCGTCGGCGCCGCCGATCATCAGGGCCACCTCCGGGCGGCCGGTATCGCGCCATTTGCCAAGCTGGTCGGCAAAGCCGGGCGACGAAAGCACCTTGCCGCGCTCGTCCATCGCCACCACCACGGCCCCGCTGGGCAGGGCGCGGCGCAGCAGCTCGGCCTCGGCGGGTTTTCCGCCGCCGCGCTTGTCTTCCAGCTCCACCACAGTGGCCGGGCCAAGCCCCAGACCGCGACCGGTTTTTCCGGCGCGGTCGAGATAATCATCAATCAGGGATTTCTCCGGGCTGGCGCGGAGCCGCCCGATGGCGAGAATGGTCAGCTTCAAGGCGGTGTCAGGCGGTCGCGGTGACCGGCTGCCACATCTTCTCGAGCTGGTAAAAGTCGCGGACCTCGGGGCGGAACACGTGAACGATCACGTCGCCCGTGTCGATCAGCACCCAGTCGCCCGCATCCTTGCCCTCGACCTTGCACTGCGTGCCGAAGTCCTGCTTGAGACGGTCCACCAGCTTTTCGGAGATCGCAGCCACCTGGCGGGTGGAGCGGCCCGAGCAGATCACCATGTGATCGGCAATGGTCGACTTTCCGGCGAGGTCGATCGTCACGATCTCCTCGGCCTTGTCGTCTTCAAGCGATTTGAGGATATGCGCGAGCAGGGCCGTGCCGCCTTGGTCGCTGCTGTGTGCCCCTGCGAGGGGCGCGTTGCCTGCCGTGTGCTGGACGGCGGCCTCCGAGGAGTGAGACAGGAGATGGTCCTCCGTGGCTGCGCGCCTGCAATGCCCCGGCGCCGGGCGTGCCACAAAGGTAACACCGGCCACGCCCTGCTTCAATGTTTCATGACACTGCGTAACGCCTCTGTCGCACCGCTGCACGCCGCGCGGGCCGCTCCGCGCTTGCCGCCCCCGCCGCCCGGTGGCACCTTCGGCCCGATGACAGAGCTCAGCGCCTTTGCCCCGCTCACCCCGGCGGAAGAGAAACTGCTCACCACCTGCGCCGGTCCGGAGCGGGTGACGCTGGGCGAGGGGGCTCTTCCCGGCGAGGAGGCGGGCGAGGATGTAACGGTGCGCGCCGCCCTGCTGCGCGAGTTGCTGCTTGGGCTCTATGAGCATCCGCTGAACCCCAAGGGCCTGCGCCTGCGCGGGGCGCGGATCACCGGCACGCTGGACTTGCAGGGCACCGATTGCAGCCAGGATATCACCCTCTCCGCCTGCCGGATCGAGGGCGAGATGAATCTCGTGAACGCCTCGCTGCGCGGGCTGCACCTGCAGGGCTGCTGGGTGAAGGCCATCACCGCCGACAACGCCCGCTTCAGCGGCTCGGTCTACCTGCGGGGCGAGAGCCATGTGGCGGGCGAAATCGGGCTGGCCGGGGCGCGGATCGGGGGCGATCTGCAACTCTGCGGCGTCACCATCGATGGCGGCGGGCAGGATGCGGTCTTCGCCCCCTCGCTCCGGGTCGAAGGCTCGGCCTTTCTCGGCAACTACCCCTACGCCGAGGGCGAAACCACGCTGACCTGCCACGGCATGCTGTTCTTCTCCTCCGCCCGGATCGACCATGACTGCTTCATCACCAACTGCGCGGTGGATCTGCCCGAAGAGCCGCTCGGGCACGAGGCCTTTGGCGCCACCGAGGAGCACGGCTCCGATATCGCCGTCTCGCTCGCCCGCGCCCGCGTTGGCGGCATCCTCTATTTCCAGCACAACGAGATCGGCCGGGTCGTCAACCTCGCCGGGGCCGAGGTGGCGCGGTTCAAGGACGAGCCCTCCGGGCAGGGCGCGAGCTATCCGCTGCGTCTCGACGGCTTCCGCTATTCTGACTTCTCGCGCCACGCCGACACCCGACCGACCGAACGCCTGAGCTGGCTGGCGCGGCGGCCCGAGGAGCTGAACTTCAACGCGCAGCCCTACGAGCAACTCGCCCATGTGCTGGGCCGGATGGGCCACCGCAGCGATGCCCAGACGGTGCTGATGGTGAAGGAGCGGCTGCTGCGGGCCGAAAACCGCAGGCTCCGGGCCGAAACCTCGGGCTACGGGCCGCGCTGGCTGATGATGTGGCTCTCCGACATGGTGCTGCGCTTCACCGTGGGCTACGGCTACCGCCCTGGCCGCTCGGTGGCCTTTGCCGTGGTGCTCATCGCCGGGCTGGCCGCCTTCTATCAGGCCACGTGGAACGCGGGCGACATGACGCCGAATGCCGCGCCGATCCTCACCTCACAGCCCTGGATCGCCGCGACCGAGAGCCACCCCGAGGGCCCCGGCGCCTTCTGGAGCCAGCCGGGGCAGGCCGGGCAGGACTGGGAGACCTTTTCCTCCCTCGCCTATGCCGCCGATCTGGTGATTCCGCTGGTGAACTTCGGGCAGGAAGACGCATGGGCCCCCTCAACCTCGCGCTCCCCGCTGGGGCGCCTCGGCTGGGGGCTGCGCTGGCTCGCCAAGGGCATCGGCTGGATCGTCACGGCGCTGGCCGCCGCCGCCCTCACCGGCGTCATCCGCCGCGACTGACCGCGAGAAAATCGCGCGCCCTTGAGACCGGGACAATTTAATTAAAATTGCCCGCACCCGCCCTTCATCTTGGTTCAAATATCTCCACGGGGGTGTGGGGGTGTGAAACCCCTACTCAGGACTCGTGGGTGTGGGGGTGTGAAACCCCCACCGCGGAACGGCTCAACCGGGCCTAGAGGTCGAATTCGGCGAACACCGGCGCGTGGTCAGAGGGCTTCTCCCAGCCGCGCACCGGGCGCAGGATGCGGCTGGAGTGGCCTGCATTGGCGATATCGGGGGTGGCCCAGATATGGTCCAGCCGCCGGCCCTTGTCGGCGGCGTCCCAATCCTTCGCGCGGTAAGACCACCAGCTGTAGAGCAGCCCTTCTGGGATGTCCTTGCGGGTGATATCCACCCATTTGCCCGCGTCCTGTGTCTCGCCCAGCGCCTCCACCTCTACGGGCGTGTGGCTGACGATCTTCAGCAGTTTCTTGTGGTCCCACACATCATCTTCGCGCGGCGCGATGTTGAGGTCGCCGACGAGGATACTCTTTTGCGGCGCGTCGGCGTGGAAGGCGTCGCGCATCTCGGTGAGGTAGTCGAGCTTCTGGCCGAATTTCTCGTTCACCTCGCGGTCGGGCACATCGCCGCCGGCAGGGACATAGAAGTTGTGGATGGTCACGCCGTTCTCGAGCTTTCCGGCGATATGGCGGGCGTGGCCCAGCTTGGCATAATCCGCCGCCCCGGCCTCTTCCATCGGCAGCTTCGAGAGGATTGCGACGCCGTTGTAGCCCTTCTGCCCGCGGGCGACCATGTGGGTGTAGCCGAGCGCTTCGAAGATCTCGACCGGGATCTTGTCGACCGGGCTCTTGCACTCCTGCAGGCAGAGCACATCGGGCGTTTCCTCGCGCATCAGCCGGGCCACGAGATCGGCGCGCAGCCGCACCGAGTTGATATTCCATGTTGCCAGTGAAAATGCCATGCCCGCCTCCTTGGCCCGCCTCTTGGGTTCGGGGCCGGGATAGCCCGGCGGCGTCGGGGTTTCCACCCCTTGTGCCCTTCCTCCTGTCACGCCAATCTCGCCGCCATGAAACAACTCCTCGCCGCCACCCTCCTGCTTGCCGCCCTGCCGCTCAGGGCCGATCCGCCACCGCAGGGCAGCTTCATGCTGGGCAGCGCGATCTGGCCCGATCACGTGCTGCCACGGTCGGTGCGGCTGGCCTTCGAGGGCGAGGCGATGGAGCTGCATTTCGTGCATCCGCTGCCGCTGGACTTCGAGGCCTGCGACACGACAGGCATCTGCGAGAGCACCGTGCAGGCGGCCACGGCCACCGCACGAGTGGACGGCGGCAAGCTGGTGCTGGAAAACATCGAGATCGACGAGAGCGCGGCGATCGAGCCTTCGACGATGAAGTACCTCGAGATCCCGCAGGACCGGATTTACACCGCCTTTGTGATCAGCCTGTTGCAGCAGGCGGGCTTTGCGCCGACCGAAACCGGCTTCACCCTGACCTCGGCAGGCACGCCGATGGAATTTTATGCCGTCTCGGCCGAGGACGCGCTGACCATTGCCTCCATCCCCGTCGTCTTCGAGCAGTCGATCGCGCAGATGGGCGGCTGCGAGGTGCGCGCGCTTGCACCGCTGCTGGCCAAGGCGGAGCCGACCGCGGGCGAGGCGCGGTTCATCCGGGTGCTGGGCGGGTTCCGCACCATGCTGGACTATGATTTCGCCGCCCGCCGCGCCGCGCCCTTCAAGGCCGACCTGACAGACGCGCAGCGGGAGGAGGGCGACAAGCTGCGGAGCGCCGCCAAGCTTCCGGCCATGATCGGCAACATCTTCCAGACGCCGGAGGACGGCGGGATCGAGGAGTTCCGGGCCGACATGGGTTTGAGAATGTTCTGGGACGACCGCGAGGCGCTGGATGCCGCCATCGCCGCCTATGGCGAGGCTTTGCCGGATATGGTGGCATGGTACCGGCACCTGCGCGGCGTAGGAGGCCGGGTTGACGTAGCAACAATCTGCGCCGATCCCTCCTTGGGCTTCATGGAGTAGCGCGGAACTTTCCCGCTTTACCTCGCCCCCTCGACCCCTCGACCCAGGACAGCGCCTCTTTCAGCGCTGCTATGAAGGCCCCCGGATCTTCGATCTGCGGAATGTGGCCCAGCCCTTCCAGCGGCCAGAGCCGCGACCCTTCGACCAGCGAGACCAGCCGTTCGCCCTGCGCCAGCGGGGTGGCGGTATCTTCCACACCCCAGAGCACGCCCACGGGCAGGGTGAGGCCGCGCCAACCCTCCTCGGTCACACTGGCGGCCCCCTTGGGCCGGGCGAGCAGGGTGGGCAGCCAGTCGGCCATGGCAAGGGTGGTGCCCTCGCGCTTCATCGGGGCGTTCAGTGTGTCCACATAGGGCGCGGCCCGGTCCTTCTTGTGAAGGAAAGCCTTGATCATCGGCTGCATTGCCCAAGGGTTGGTGATGGTGGCCGACACGGCCAGTTGCCGGAGCGCGGGCGCACGGAGCGGCAGAGGCAGCGCCTTGGCCTCCGCATCCAGCCCGATCGCGCCATCGACCACGATGAACCCGGCGAAAGCCGCCTGATCGGCCATCACCGCCTCGGCCGCCGCGCCTGCGCCGAAGCTGTGCGCCACCAGCACGGGCGCCACGCCCAGCGCCTCGGTCAGCGCCAGCACCCGCTGGCCCTGCCGCACGCGGTTGTAATCGCCCTCCGCATCCCGCTCCGACCAGCCCATCGGGGGCATGTCGAAGGCGATGGCGCGGTAGCCTGCGCTCTCCAGCGCAACGATGGTTTCATCCCAGAAGGCCGACCAGCCGACGGAGCCGTGCACCAGCAGCACCGGGGTCGCCTCCTTGGGGCCGTAGTCTATCACGTAGACCTCGCCCATCGCGGTTTGCACCATGCTGCCCCAGCGGGGCGCTTCGGTTTGGGTTTCGCGCAGGGCGGCCATGCCGCGCAGCGCAAGCAGGGCGAGGATGACGACCACCACCAGAACGGCGGCAAGCTTCAGGAGGAACTTGATGAAACGGCCCACGGGATTACTCGCTGATGGTGATGGGGGTGCCATCGGGCACCAGTGACCAGATCTCGCGCATCTCGGCATCGGTCACGGCGATGCAGCCGTTGGTCCAATCCCACGCGCGATGCAGCCCGCCGAGCCAGCCCCAGCCGTTGGCGATGCCGTGGATCATGATGTCACCGCCGGGGCTGTGCCCCGCCGCCTCGGCGCGGGCGCGGTCCTCGGCGTTGGGGTAGGAGATGTGCAGACTGAGGTGGGCGATGGAATTCGGGTTGCGCCAGTCGATCACGTAGCGGCCGGTGGGCGTGCGCTCATCCCCCTCGCGGGCCTTGTGGCCCTCGGGCGCGGCGCCGAGGCTCACCTCATAGCTGTGGATCACTTCGCCCGCGCGGCGCAGCTCGAGCCGCCGCTCTGACTTGTCGACGCGGATCTCGTCGGCCCGCTCACTCTCGGCGGCCATCTCGGGCGCGGTGCCGGAGCCGACGCGGGCCATCGCGGCGGTGTAGCCCACCAGCCCCACGGCCAGAACGGCAAGCGCCGCAACAATCCTGAAAATACGCTTCATGGTCCGAGTGATAGCACCCATGTGGCCACGCGGGTAGCAGCTCAATTCCACGCGCGCCGGGGGCCGCAGGCCGGTTTCGGCGTGGCGCGCCGCTCTGCCGTTTCCCCCGCCTGCGCTCTGGGGTAAAAGGCCAGCGAACCCGTGAAGGAGCCGCCCCATGCCCAAGCCCGTTGTCCTCTGCATTCTCGATGGCTGGGGCATGGGTGATGGCGGGCCCGGCGATGCCCCTGCACTGGCGCACACCCCGACGATGGACAGGCTCCTCGCCACCTGCCCCCATGCCACCCTCACCACCTTCGGCCCTGATGTGGGCCTGCCGACGGGCCAGATGGGCAACTCGGAGGTCGGCCATACCAACATCGGCGCGGGCCGCGTGGTGGCGATGGACCTCGGCCAGATCGACCTTGCCATCGAGGACGGCAGCTTTGCCGAGAACGAGGGGCTGGGCGCCTTCATCGCCGCGCTGAGAAAGTCCGGCGGCACCGCCCACCTCGCGGGGCTCGTCTCTCCCGGCGGGGTCCACAGCCACCAGAGCCACATGATCGCCGCTGCCCGCGCGATCACCGCCGCTGGCGTGCCGGTGGCGATCCACGCGCTGACCGATGGCCGCGACGTAGCGCCCAAATCCGCCGACACCTACATCGGTGAAACCGAGAAGAACCTGCCCAAAGGCGCAAAGTTCGTGACGGTTTCGGGCCGCTACTACGCGATGGATCGCGACAACCGCTGGGACCGGGTCGCCAAGGCCTACGCCGCCATCGTGCATGGCAAGGGCGAGGCGGGCGAGAGCGCGGTGGGCGCGGTCGAGGCCTCCTATGCCGCCGACAAGACCGACGAGTTCATCCTCCCCACCGTGCTGGCGGGTTACGAAGGCATGAAGGACGGCGATGGTCTCTTCTTCCTCAACTTCCGCGCTGACCGGGCGCGCGAGATCCTGCGAGCCATCGGCGAGCCGGGGTTCAGCGAATTCGATGCCGGCACCCGCCCCGAGCTGGCCGCGCTGCTGGGGATGGTGGAGTATTCCGAGGGCCACAACGCCTATATGACCACCTGCTTCCCGCCGCGCGATATCGTCAACACGCTGGGGGCATGGGTGGCCAAGCAGGGGCTGACGCAGTTCCACATCGCGGAAACCGAGAAATACCCGCATGTCACCTTCTTCCTGAACGGCGGCAAGGAAGAGCCGGAGGCGGGCGAAGACCGCTACATGCCCAAAAGCCCCGATGTGGCGACCTATGACATGCAGCCCGAGATGAGCGCGCCCGAGGTCTCCGAGCGGCTCGTGGCAGCGATCGAGAAGGGCTATGACTTCATCGTCGTGAACTTCGCCAACCCCGACATGGTAGGCCATACCGGGGTTATCCCCGCTGCCGTGGCCGCCTGCGAGGCGGTCGATACCGGGCTGGGCAAGGCACTGGACGCGCTGGAACAGGCGGGCGGCGCGATCATCGTTACCGCCGACCACGGCAACTGCGACATGATGATCGACCCCGAAACCGGCGGGCCGCACACGGCTCACACGCTCAACCCGGTGCCGGTGGTAATCTACGGTGCGCACGAGGGGGCAAAGGTGCGCGAAGGGCGGCTCGCCGACCTTGCGCCCACGGTGCTTGCCCTCATGGGGCTGCCCCAGCCCGATGAGATGACCGGCAAGAGCCTGCTTGCATGATCCGCGCCGCCTTGCTTGCCCTGCTCCTTGGCGCCCCGGCCACTGCCCAGCAGGCCGACCCGGCCGATATTGCCGTAGAGGCCGCCTCGCTGCTGACCCGGGCCGCGGCAGCGCTGGAAGAAGCCGAGACCCGGGCCGACCGGGTCGAGGCGCTGACCCAGACCGTGCGCGCCTATGAGACCGGGCTGACCGCCCTGCGCACCGGGCTGCGGCAGGCCGCGATCCGCGAGGGCGTGCTGCGCGCCATGCTGGAGGCCCGCGAAAGCGAGGTCAGCCGCCTGCTCGGCGTGCTCTCCACCATGGAGCGCTCGCCCGCGCCGCTCCTGCTGCTGCACCCCTCCGGCCCCGCGGGCACCGCCCGCGCCGCGATGACACTTGGCGCGGTCACCCCCGGCCTTCAGGCCGAGGCGGCGGCGCTTAGGGCGCAGGTCGAGGAAATCGCCCTGCTCCGTGTGCTGCAGGAAAGCGCGCGCGACACGCTGGCCGAGGGGCTGCATGGCGCCCAGCAGGCACGGCTGGCCCTGACCCGCGCGATCGATGAGCGCACCGATCTGCCGCGCCGCTATGTCGAGGACCCGGCCCGCCTGCGCCAGCTGCTCGAAACCTCCGATACGCTCGCCGCCTTCGCCTCCGGCCTCAGCCGGATCGAGGGGCAGACCGCCCCCGAGAACGCCAGCTTCGAAGCGCAGAAGGGCAGCCTGCCCCTGCCCGGCCCGGCCACGCTTATCCGCCGCTTCGAGGAGCCGGACGCCGCCGGCATTGCCCGCCCCGGCCTGCTACTTGCGCTCTACCCCGGCACCCTGCTTACCGCCCCCGCCACCGCCACCATCCGCTACACCGGCCCGCTGCTCGACTACGGAAACGTGATGATCCTTGAGCCCGCGCCCGACACTCTGTTGGTGCTCGCCGGGCTCGAAACTGTCTATGGTGAGCCAGGCCAGATCGTGACCGCTGGCGCGCCGCTCGGCCTGATGGGCGGGCGGGTGACGGAGGGCGAGGCCGGAGAATTTGCCGAAGGTCAGCCACCGGAGGCTGGTGCGGAGCGCAGCGAAACGCTTTATATGGAGCTCAGACAGGGCGAGACCCCGGTGGACCCGACCGAATGGTTCGCCGCGACAAAGGATGGATGATGGCATGAAGAAGTTCACGATGGCCGCTCTGGGCGGCACGCTGGCAGGGGTGCTGCTGAGCACCCAGATCGCCGGCCCGCTGATCGCGCAGGAGACCGACCGAAACGCCTCGATCTACGAGCAGCTCGATCTCTTCGGCGACATCTTCGAGCGGATCCGCGCCCAGTATGTCGAGGAAGTGGACGAGAAAGAGCTGATCGAAGCGGCCATCAACGGCATGCTCACCTCGCTCGACCCGCACTCCTCCTACCTCTCGCCCGATGATGCCGCCGACATGCGCGTGCAGACCCGCGGCGAGTTCGGCGGCCTCGGCATCGAGGTCACGCAGGAAGAGGGCTTCGTGAAGGTCGTCTCCCCGATCGATGACACCCCCGCCGACGAGGCCGGTATCGAGGCTGGCGATTTCATCACCCATGTTGATGGCGAGTCGGTGCTCGGCCTCACGCTGGATGATGCGGTCGAGCTGATGCGCGGCCCGGTCGGCAGCGAGATCATCATCACAGTGGTCCGCGAAGGTGTCGATGAGCCCTTCGACGTGACCATCGTGCGCGACACCATCAAGCTGACCGCCGTGCGCACCCGGACCGAGGGCGACTCGGTCGTGCTGCGGATCACCACCTTCAACGACCAGACCTTCCCCAACCTCGAAGAGGGCCTCGCCAAAGCCGTTGAAGAGGCCGGCGGCATGGATGCGATCAACGGCATCGTGCTCGATCTGCGCAACAACCCCGGCGGCCTGCTGACGCAGGCGATCAAGGTGTCGGATGCCTTCCTCGAGAAGGGCGAGATCGTGAGCACCCGGGGCCGTCAGGCCGCCGATGGCGACCGTTACAATGCCACCGCGGGCGACCTCGCCGAGGGCAAGCCGATCGTGCTGCTGATCAATGGCGGCTCCGCGTCGGCCTCCGAGATCGTGGCGGGTGCGCTGCAGGATCATCGCCGCGCCATCGTGGTGGGCACCAAGAGCTTCGGCAAGGGCTCGGTCCAGACCGTAATGCCGCTCAAGGGTGACGGCGCGATGCGCCTGACCACCGCGCGCTACTACACGCCCTCGGGCCGCTCGATTCAGGCGCTGGGCGTGTCGCCCGACATCGTCGTGCAGCAGCCCACGGTGAACCCCAACGCCGAGCCGGAGGAGGATGAAGAGGCCTCCGCCGCCGCCCGTCGCCGCTCCGAAGCGGACCTGCGCGGCGCGATCAGCAACGACAGCCTGAGCGAAGACGAGATCCGCCAGATCGAAGAGGAACGCGCCGCCGCCGAAGCCGCCGCCGAACTCCGCGACGAGGACTACCAACTCGCCTACGCCATCGACCTCCTGAAAGGCCTCCACGCACTGGAGCCCGCCGAGTAAGCAGCGGTTTTAGGTTATGAAAAGGGCGGCCTCCGGGCCGCCCTTTTTGTTGCTGCTGTGCGCCATACCCACGCCCAACTGCCGGTGTATGCTGCCCGCATGAGTAACGAGTCGCCACACGCCCCGCCCTGCACCGCCCTGTTGATTGACGGGGACAACATCAGCGCCGCCCACGCCAACGCCCTGTTGGCCGCCGCGCCGGATGCGCATGTGGCGCGTGTCTATGCCGACACCACGCACGCCGAGAGATGGTCAGGGCGTCCCGCGCTGGAAACCATCCGCCGGGATCAAGGGGCAAACTCGGTCGATATCGCGCTCGCTCTGGACGCTCTTGAACTCGCACTAACCCGAGGCTTCACCCGTTTTGTCATCGCCACTTCCGATGGCGACTTCTCCCAGATCGCCCGCCGTCTCCGCGCGCACGGGTGCGTTGTCACGGGGATTGGGGGAGCGCATGCATCAAAGGCGTTTCAAGCTTCTTGCACGCAGTTCCAGAAAATACCGGGCACCGCTCCTTGTGACGCCCAAGCTGGGCCGACGGATCTGGACCGCAAGGTTCGCAGTGTAATTCAAAGCCACAGCCAGAATGGGCGGGGAATGCTGGTCGCGCTGCTCTCGACAGAGATGAAACAGGAGCACGATTTCAAAATCTCCGGGCATGTAAATAAGACGTGGCGGGCTTATCTGGCCGCCCGGCAAACTCTCTATGACCTCGACCCGCGTGGTCCAGAGGCAATGGTCCGCTTTCGGCCCGAAGGCTTCAAGTAAGACTGAGGCACAGCCACGGCTACCCCGCTATTGAATAACCGCCTCGCCTCGCTCTAACTCCCGGCATGGCACAGACCGCACCCAACCCCGACTCGCTTCCCTATCGCCCCTGCGTGGGCGTGATGCTTCTCAACGCTGCGGGCGAGGTCTTCGTCGGCCAGCGGATCGACAGCGAAACGCCCGCCTGGCAGATGCCTCAGGGCGGGCTCGACGAGGGGGAAGATCACCGCACCGCCGCCTTGCGGGAGCTGGAGGAGGAGACCGGGATCGCCGCAAACCGGGTGGAGATCCTCACCGAAACCGCCGAGCCGGTGCGCTATGACCTGCCGCCGGAGCTGCTCGGCAAGGTCTGGAAGGGCAAGTATCGCGGGCAGGAACAGCATTGGGTGTTGATGCGTTTTCTCGGCGACGACAGCGAGGTGAACCTTGCCACCGAGCACCCGGAGTTCTCCGAGTGGTGCTGGCTGCCCGGCTCGGAGCTCGTTGCCAACATCGTGCCATTCAAGCGGGCCGTCTACGAGGCCGTGGTGGCCGAATTCAGGGAGTATCTCACATGAAGCCCCTCGCCTCCATTTCCGCCGCCGCCGTGGCGCTCACCGCCGCGCTGGCCCCCGCATTGCCCGCCAATGCGCTCTCCTGCCTGCGGCCGGACCCGGTGCAGCTTTACACTCAGGCGCGCGACAGCGAGGGGCGGTTCCGCATCGTCCACGGTACGCTGACCGCACAGGAAACCATCCGCAAGCGCCGCCAGACCGGCAGCGACCGGCTCAACCCCAAGCCGGTGCATGTGAAGGCCCGGTTGCAGGGGATGCAGCTCGGCAAGGGCGGCTTCTCGACCCCGATCGATGCGCCGGTGACGGTGACGCTGGAGTGCTTTGCCTCGTGGTGCGGTGGCTGGCCCGGATCGGATCAGATGTTGATGGCCGTCGAAGAAACCAAGGGCGGCGGGCTGACCGTCTTCTCCGATCCCTGCTCCTCCAAGATCTACCCCAAGCCCACCAGCGCCGAGCTGCGCCGGGTGCTGACCTGCCACAAAGGCGGGAGCTGCCCGACCGAGATGCGCTGATCGTGCTTTTCCGCACATCCCGGCTCGGCTAGACGGAATGCATGGGACAGAAAGTCGATACCCGCGCCATCGGCCTCGACGTGGGGCTTTCCTTCATGAAATGGCTCACCGGGGCCGAGAACCTGCATTACGGGCTGTGGGACGGGCTGGCTTGCACCGCCGAGAACCTTGGCGCGGCGCAGGCGGCCTATACCGACAAGCTGTTTTCCTACCTCCCCGAGGGGCCGCTGCGAATTCTCGACATTGGCGGCGGCGCCGGGGAGACCGCGCGCAAGCTGATCGCGCTTGGCCATGAGGTCGAGATCGTCGTGCCCTCGCCCTTCCTCGCCTCCCGCTGCCGCCAGAACGCGCCGGAGGCGCGGGTGCATCAGTGCTTCTTCGAGGAGTTCAGCGGCGCGGGCGGATTTGACCTCTGCCTGTTCTCCGAGAGCTTTCAGTACATTCCGCATGAGCTGGCGCTGAAGGAGGCCTTTGGCCTGCTCAAGCCGAGCGGGCAGGTGCTGATCGCCGATTGCTTCCGGTCGGAGCATTACGAGGGGGTGAAGCGCAGCCAGACCGTGGGCGGCGGCCACCGCCTTGCGGCGATGCGCAAGACGGTCGCGGCGATGGATCTGACGGTTGAGGCCGAAGAGGATATCACCGAGGCCGTGGCCCCCTCGATCGACCTCGAGCAGGGGCTGTTCAACGTGATCGGCCATGCGGTGAGCCGGGTGGATGAGGAGTTGAAGCTGAAGCGCCCCAAGACCCGCTGGACGCTGGCTTTTGCGATCAAGCGTATGGTGAGCGAGCGGCGGCTGTTCCGGCTGAACGAGCGACTGAACGAGCAGAAGCGGACGGCGGAAGCGTTTTGCCACTTCAACCGCTACATGATCTTGCGCTTGTCGCGGTGAG
The DNA here is from genome assembly GCF_052828525.1 of Vannielia sp. SX4. Next base: position 514,819 of record NZ_CM128247.1, on the reverse strand, counting down.
GCGTTCCGAGCCGTCCTGCGGGGTGGCGCATGCAAGGGCTGTTCGTGGTACTTTATAGTGCGTTGGTCATCTTACCTTAGAGGTGAGTGCTACCCTCTCCGAAGCGCCGCCCCGGGGCGGGACGGGACGGCGCTGCACGGCGCCTTTGGCTTGATTCCGTGCGGGGGCAAGGCTCAGCCGTAGGAATTGGACCCCCTCACATCACCGCAAAAGCGCTCTTCTGCCCCGCCGTGGCCTGGGTCTTGAAGATCGAGGTGTTGTCGGGCGCGGGCGGCAGGGGCATCCGCACCGGCACGCTCTCCAGCCGGGGCTCCAGCACCGGTGCACCCGTGACCACACGGCCCTGGATATCTTCCCAGAACTTCCGCTGACCGAGGCTGTGGATGTAGCTTGATGCCCCGAGGATCGGCCAGGCATCGGCCCTTGCCAGCTCGTAGAACAGGATCAGCCGGTTGCGGTCGCTCATGTTGGGCGCGGAGCCGTGCAGGGTGCGCACGTGATGCACAGTCATGCTGCCCGCCTTACCGGTGAGCGTGACCGCCTTGTCCATGTCGAAATCCGGATCTTCGGGCGAAACCGCCCCGGCAAAGACCCCGTTCACATGGTGGCTCAACACCGGCCCCTTGTGCGAGCCGGGGATCACCATCAGCGGGCCGTTGGCCTCATCGACATCGGCCAGCATCAGCCCGAAGGCGAGCAGGTCGTCATTGGTGTGCGGGTAGAAAGCCCAGTCCTGATGCCACTCCACCGCCGCACCGCCGCCGGGTGCCTTGGTGTTGAGCTTCGAGGTGTTGATGATCGTGTCCGGCCCAAGCAGGTCGTTCAGCACCTCGGTCACCCGGCTCTTGGTGAGGATCTCCCAGTAATAGGGGTTCTGCAGGTGCGGCAGCTTGATCCGGGTCAGGCGCGGGTTCTCTGCGGTATGGCCCTTGTCGAGATCGTAGCGCGCATCGCTCTCGGTCAGGTCGCGGGAGGCGTCGATCATCTCGGCGGTGATCTCCTGCAGCTTCGCCAGCTGTTCCGGGTCCACCACATCCTCGACCATCAGGTAGCCGTTCTCTTCGTAGAACTCTTTCTGCTCTTTCGTCAGCATCGCGCGTTTCCTCCCGTCAGCGACTCGATCCCTTGGTGATGGTATCGATACCATACCTTGCGTGGTACCGATACCATCGCTATCCCGAAACCGTCAACAGCGGAGTGCCAATGCAAAAGAGATGGGTCACCATGGGCGACGTGGCGCGCGCGGCGGGGGTGGGCAAGATCACCGTCAGCCGGGCGCTCTCGACGCCCGAAAAGGTCTCACCCGCCACCCGCGAGAAGGTTGCCGCCGCCGTGGCCGAACTGGGCTACGTGCGCGATGACACGGCGGGCGCGCTCTCGTCGCAGCGCAGCCGGGTGGTGGGGGCGCTCGTCTCCAGCCTCGATCAGCCGACCTTCGCCTCCACCATTCGCGGCCTCTCCGAGGGGCTGGCGGAGGGCGGGCTGCAGCTGCTGCTGGGCACCACCCAATACGAACCGGAGACCGAGGCCGAGCTTGTCTCTGCCCTCATGGGCCGCCGCCCCGATGCGCTGATTCTCACCAGCTCCGAGCACACGCCTGAAACCCGGGCGCTGCTCACCCGCGCGGGCCTGCCGGTGCTGGAGCTTTGGGAGCTGCCCGAAAGCCCGATCTATGCCGCCGTCGGCTTCTCCAACCGGGCCGCCGCCCATGCGGTGACCGCGCATCTGGCAGAGACTGGCCGCCGCGCCATCGCCTTTCTCACCACCGACCGCCCGCATGACACCCGCGCCCACATGCGCGCCGAGGGCTACACGGAGGCGCTCGCCGATCTATTGCCCGACAACGCCCCCCGCATCCTGCGCCTGCCGCCCCGCGCCGAGGCGACCGGGCCGGAGTATGGCGCCGAAGGGCTGGCACAGGTCATGGAGCGCTGGCCCGATACCGATGCCATTGTCTGCGTCTCCGACGCGCTGGCCATCGGCGCCTTTTGCGAGGCAGGGCGGCGCGGCATCGCGGTGCCGGGGCGGCTCGCCATCACCGGCTTTGGTGATGTGCCAGAGGTCGGCGCCTCGGCGCTTGGCCTCACCACCGTGCGGATCGACGGCCACGCCATCGGGCGCAAGGCCGCCGCCCTGACCCTCGCCGCCACCGCAGGCGAGGTGCTGGAAGAAACCCGCATCGACATGGGCTTCACCCTCGCCCGGCGGGCCAGCAGTTAGGCTCTAACCCGCGCTCAAATGCGCCGCCAACGCCCGGCCCAGCGCCACGTGATCCTCCGCCGCGATGTGGATGCCATCCACCGGGCTGACCGAAATCACCGACCCGGCATCGAAAAACCCGATCCCCCGCACCTCGGCCAGCGCCCGCAGCGCCGGGGCCAGCCCCGCCCCATGCGCCCCTGCCCCGGCAAACTCGGCGCGGAACAGTCCGGCCTCGATCGGCGCAGGCGGCGCAACGAGGGTGATCTGCATGTCCGGCGAGCGCGGCGCCTCCTCGGCGCTGGCGGCGATGTCCAAAAGCCCGGCGATCCCAGCGGCGATCTTCCCTGTCGTGGGCCCAAACCGCGCCTTGAAGTCATTGGTGCCGAGCATCAGCACCATCCTGTCGAGCGGGGCATGGCTGCGCAGCGCCATCCGCAGCGCGGGCTGGGCATTCATGAAAGCGCCCATCAGCGAGTCGTCATGCTGGGTCGTCCGCCCCGGCAGCCCCTCCTCGACCAGCTCCACATCGCCCAGCGCTTCGGCCATCACGCAGGGCCAGCGCACCTCGCGGCCAAAGCGCTGCCCCGGTCCGCGCGCCTCCATCGGGGGCGTGCCGTAGGTGTTGCTGTCGCCGAAACAGAGAATCCTTTGTGCCACGGTTTCCTCCTCGCTTTGCCGCCTGCGCAGATTTCCCGTTTTCCGGGGCGGCGTCCATTGGCAGGATGCGGCAAAAGCGAGGGCGTGTGATGGGCAAGTTGGGCCGCAGGGCCGTGGTATTTGGCGCAGGGGCCGCCGCAGGGGTGGCGGGCGCGAAGTGGCTGAAGAGCGATGTGCCGGTGCTGGCAGGCACCCGCTCGATCACGCCCGAAGGCCGGGTGAACACCCTCAATGACGCCTCCGGCCTCAGCGAAACCCCGGTCGCCAAGCATGTGATCCTCACCGACGATCCGGGCGAGCAACTGGTGGCCGCGCTCCGGGCCGAGCTGAAGGAGGCGCAGGCCGAGGGCCGTCCGGTGAACCTTGGCGCGGCGCGGCACTCGATGGGCGGGCAGGCGATCCCGCGCGAGGGCACGGCGATTAGCTACCGAAATCCCTTCGTAGAGCTCGACACGGCGGCCAGCACCTACCGCGCCCATGCCGGTGCCCGCTGGTACGAGGTGATCGCCGCGCTCGACCCGCAGGGCTTCGGCCCTGCCGTGATGCAATCCAACTCCGATTTCGGCCTTGCCGCCACCTTCTCGGTCAACGCCCACGGCTGGCCGGTGCCCTACGGCCCGATGGGCTCCACCGTGCGCGAGGTGCAGATGGTGCTGCCCGATGGCGAGCTGGTCACGGCGAGCCGAACCGAAAACGCCGAGCTCTTCGCCATGGCGATGGGCGGCTATGGCCTCGTCGGCCTGATCACCGAGATGGTGGTGGACATGGTGCCCAACCAGCGGCTCGTCCCGACCTTCCGGCGGATGGAGGCCGAGGCCTTCGCCCCCGCCTTCCGCACCGCCATCGACACGCCCGATATCCCCATGGCTTATGGCCGCCTCAACGTGGGCCGCGCCGAGTTCCTTTCCGAGGCGCTGCTCATCACCTATGCGCAAGACCCCGAAAGCACCGAGATCCCGCCCGCCGAATATACCTCCGGCTTCACCTCCAAGGCCGCCGCAAGGCTCTACCGCTGGCAGCTTGGCAACGAGCGGATGAAGCGCTTTCGCTGGTGGACGGAGGCCAGCTTTGCCCCGATGCTTTCAGGCCCCGCCAATCGCAATGCGCTGATGAACGAGCCGGTCGTCACGTTGGACGATGGCGACGAGGCCCGCACCGATATCCTGCACGAGTATTTCGTGCCCTTCGACCGGTTCTCCGATTTCCTGCAAGTCTGCCGCGATGTGATCCCGGCCAGCTATCAAGAGTTCCTGAACGTCACCCTGCGGTTCGTGGACACCGACGCAACAAGCTGGCTCTCCTACGCCCGCGTGCCCCGGATCGCCGCCGTGATGAGCTTCAGCCAAGAGATGACCGCCCGCGGCGAGGCCGATATGGCCCGCATGACCCGCAGCCTGATCGAGGGCATCAACGCCATCGGCGGCGCCTACTACCTGCCCTACCGGCCCCACGCCACGCTCGACCAGCTTGCGGTGGCCTATCCGAGGGCGCAGGAATTTGCTGCCCGCAAACGCGAGATCGACCCGGGGCTGCTGCTCCGGAACAACCTTTGGGACAGTTACCTGGGCCTCATATGACCATTCTTCGCCTTATCGCCTTTGGCTATTTCATCGCCCTGCTCGGGGCCGCCGCGCTCAACTACATCCCCGGCATCACCGACAGCACCGGCCTCGCCTTCGGCATCTTCGAGCTGGATATCTTCGATGACGCCCTGCACCTCGTCTCCGCCCTCTGGGCGCTGGGCGCTGCGCTCACCTCGCATCGGGCGAGCAAGCTCTTCCTGCTGATCTTCGGCGCGCTCTACCTTGCCGATGGTGCGATGGGGCTGGCCTTCGGCTCTGGCTACCTCGACATGGGCATCTTCACCAACGGCGTGCTCGATCTGCCCTTCGGCTTCAAGATCCTCGCCAACCTGCCCCACATCGGCCTCGGCGGCTTTGCCCTCTTCGCCGGGCTGGTGCTGGATCGCAAATGATCCGCTGGCTCTGGAAATGGGTCAAACGGCTGCTGGTGGTGACGGTCCTGCTGATCGCCGCCCTGCTGGCGCCCGTGGGCTATGTCGAGGTTGCCTGCCGCGGCGGCGATGCGGTGGCGAGCGGCTACGAGCCGATTCTGCGCCCCGAGTGGCACCGCGCCGAGGGCCGCACGCTGATGACCTACCCGGAGTGGCACATCGTTCATGCCTATGACGATTACGCGCAGGTCATCACCACGGATGACCCTCATGACTTTGGCTACCTCAAGGCCGTTGGCGGCTTCTGGGGTTCGCTCTGCGCGCTCTCCGAGGCTTCCCCGCCCCACGGCGGCTTCGACTGGACCACCAAGCAGACGATCTATGTGATCGGCGTCAGCTTCACCGCCGAGCTGATGCTGAAGGCCGCCTATGAAGAGACCATCGGGCGGTTCTATTCATGGCGGCGCGGGCCAGACCATTCGGCGCTGGATGATCTTTCCGCCCGGCAGGCGCGGGACTATGCGGAATTTCTTCAGCAGACCCCGTGGTACAAGTGGGACTTCCTGCGCGACATCGCCGAGCAGGCGGCTGCCACCGAGGGCACGCCGCGCGACAACGAGCGGCGGCTGGCGCTGGGCATCGAGTTTTCCGCCAAGTCGAGCTACGCCAAGGCGATCGAGGCGGCAGTGGCCGGCGTTGGCGCCGATGCGCTGCGGCTGCGGATGGTGTTACAGGCTGAGCCTGCCGATGTCGAAGGGCTGGAGGGCGTCGAGATCATCGAGACCCGCCCCGAGGGCCTCGTGCTCGAAACCCCGCGCTACCGCGAGCTGACCGAGTTGATGAAGGAGATGGCCACGCGCGGCGTCGAGTTCATCGAGATCGCCGGGAATGACGACATCATGCTCACAGCCGTGGCCGACGCACCCCTCCCCGGCGCGCTCTACGCCAAGGCGCGGCAGGGCTATGGCGACACCCGCTCGCTGATGCTGATGAAGGTGCCCGAACTCGCCGCCTTCCTGCGCGAAAACGGCGCTATGGTGGAGCATGTCCACGATTATTAAGCGCATCGCCCTCTGGGCACCGCTGCTGCTCGCCGCATGGGTCGCCGTCATGGCCGCCGTCATGCGCTTTTCCGATGCCGCCCCCGCCGCCGTGGTGATGCTGCCGTCGCAGGGCTTCATCGCCGCGCTGCCGCCCGATGCCGCGATTCTCAGCCAGAACGCGGTGAGCCTCACGCTCAAGTCAGACACGCCCGGTTTTGCCGCCCGGCTCTATCGCGCCGGGGCCCTGCTGGTGCTGCCCGCCGGGCTGACAGGCTGCCTTCCACTCCCCGGTGCCCTTGCAAACAAGGGCTGAGTGCTCCATCTACCCTGCCAACAGATGATGGAGACTTGAGATGCTTGAACTCGGCCAAGGCACGGATGCCGCCCCCGCAGGCGACCTGATCAAGGACGTGAACGAAGCCGACTTCATGAAAGAGGTCATCGAGGCCTCGCAGGAAGTGCCGGTGATCGTGGATTTCTGGGCCACCTGGTGCGGCCCGTGCAAAACCCTCGGCCCGCAGCTCGAAGCCGCCGTTGTGGCCCAGAAGGGCCGGGTGAAGATGGCCAAGGTCGATGTTGACCGGAATCAGGGCATCGCCGGGCAGCTTCGCATCCAGTCCATCCCCACCGTATATGCCTTCTGGCAGGGCCAACCGGTCGACGGCTTTCAGGGCGCGCTGCCCGAGAGCCAGTTGAAGGAATTCGTGGCCAAGATTGCCGCAATGGGGCCGGAGGGCGATGGCGGGCTGGCCGAGGCGCTCGCCGCCGCCGAAGAGATGCTTGAGGAAGGCGCCGCCGCCGATGCCGCCGACGTCTTTGCCGGTGTGCTGGGCGAGGAGCCCGAGAACGCCACCGCCTTCGGCGGCCTGATCCGCGCCTATATCGCCGCAGGTCAGGTGGAGCAGGCCGAGGCGATGCTCGCCAATGCCCCCGAAGCCCTGTCTGGCGCTTCCGAGGTGGAGGCCGCGAAGGCTCAGCTCGACCTGCTGAAACAGGCCGAAAGCGCCGGCCCGCTGGCCGAGTTGACCGCCGCCGTGGAGGCCGACCCGGCCAACCATCAGGCCCGCTTCGACCTTGCCACCGCGCTGCATGCCTCGGGCGATGCCGAGGGGGCCGTGGGCCAGCTGCTTGAGCTCTTCCGCCGCGATCGCGAGTGGAACGATGGTGCCGCCAAGGCCCAGCTCTTCACCATCTTCGATGCGCTCAAGCCGAGCGATCCGGTGGTGCTGAATGGCCGCCGTAAACTCTCGTCGATGATATTTGCCTGACGCACCGGTCGGCCTACCTAGATGGCCATGATGCACGCAGCAGATCTCCCCGAGACACTCCCGGTCTTCCCCCTACCCGGCGCCCTCCTCTTGCCGCGCGCCCGGCTGCCGCTGCACATCTTCGAGCCGCGCTATCTGGCCATGCTCGACGATGCGCTGAAAACGCCGGGGCGGCTGATTGGCATGGTCCAGCCCTGCGAGGGGCCCAAGGGCTGCGGCTGCGGACCGGGGCGTCTGCAGAAGATCGGCTGTGCCGGTCGCCTCACCGGGTTTTCCGAAACCGAGGATGGCCGCTACATGGTGACCCTCACCGGCATCTCGCGCTTCCGGCTGCAGGAAGAGCTCGATGGTTTCACCCCCTACCGCAAGGTCAAACCCTGCTGGAAAGGGTTTGACCGTGACCTTGGCAAACCCGAGCATGACAAGGGGTTTGACCGCAAATCCTTCATGCCCAAGCTCTGCCGCTACTTCGAGGCGCAGGGGCTTTCGACCGATTGGGAGAGCCTTGAGGAGGCCGACGACGAGCTGCTGATCAACTCGCTCTCCATGCTCTGCCCCTTCGAGGTCGAAGACAAACAGGCCCTGCTCGAGGCGCCCTCGCTGGAAACCCGGCGCGAGACGCTGGTGACCCTTATCGAGTTTGCCCTGCGCAGCGGGGAAGACGGCGAGGAGCGGCTGCAATGAGCGCTGAGATCAAGGCCCATTCCGGCGTGGAACGCCATGTGCTGGAGGCGCTGGTCTGCCCAGAAACACAGGGCGTGCTGCGCTACGATCCAGAGGCCGGCGAGCTTATTTCCGAGCGGGCAAGGCTCGCCTTCCCGATCCGCGACGGCATCCCGATCATGCTGGTGGACGAGGCCCGCAAGCTGGAAGAGTGAGCCGGGCAGCGCCGTCCCGTGGGGTGGCGCATGCAACGGTTGCGCATGGCACTTTATGGTGCCGTGGTCATCTTACCTGACTGGAAAGCGCCGGTTTCGCCGAAGGGTGCGCATTCATGGCGCATCGCGCCTAGAGCGCCTTCCCCTGCAACAACCGCGGCAAATCTCCGGTCAGCCCCGCCGCCTCGCGCATGAACCGCTGGCGCAACTCGGGCACCGCCGCCACGGCAGAAACGCCCAAGTCCCGCGCCGCCCGCAGCAGCGGGTTGTCATTCGAGAACAAACGGTTGAAGCCATCCGTCGCCAGCGTCAGCGCCGCCCGGTCAAAGCTGCGCCAGGCGCGGTGCCGCTCCAGCACCAGCGCCGAGCCGCAATCCTCGCCGCGCCGCCGCGCCTCTGTCACCACTTCCGCCAGCGTGGCCACATCCCGCAGCCCCTGGTTCAGGCCCTGCCCCGCAATCGGGTGAATCCCCTGCGCAGCATCGCCCACCAGCGCCACCCGCTCCGCCACGATCCGCTCGGCCACGGTCAGTCCCAGCGGATAGGCAAAGCGCACCCCCTCCAGCCGGATCTCACCGAGAAAGTCACCAAACACCGGCCTCAGCGCCTCCAGAAACGCCTCGTCATCGGCCTTCGCCAGCTCCTCGGCCCGGTCCCGCCGTTCCGACCAGACAATCGAGCTCCGATCCCCCGGCAGCGGCAGGATCGCCAGCGGCCCGGAGGGCATGAAGAACTGATGCGCCACCCCGCCATGAGGCCGCTCGTGGGCCACCGCGCAGGTCAGCGCGGTCTGGCCATAATCACTGTCGCGCCGCGCAATCCCGGCCCGCCGCGCGGTGGGCGAGCCGCGCCCGTCGGCGCCCGCCAGCAGCGCCGCCTTCAGCACCCGGCCCGAGGCCAGCGTCACCGCCACATGCCCCGGCTGCACCTCCTGCGCCACGATCTCCTCGCCCGCCAGCACCGTCACGCCCTCGGCCTCCGCCAAGGCCGCCATCAACGTGGGCCGCAGGTGCCGGTCTTCCAGCATGAAGCCCATCGGCCCCTCGTCGATCTCGCCGTGATCGAGGTGCAGCAAACCGCCCAACACGCCCTCGCCGGGCCGCCCATCGCCGGTTTTCACATGCAGGATCGGTTGCGCCTTCTCGGCCACCGCCTCCCAGATGCCCAGCGCCCGAAGCAGCCGCTGCGAGGCCAACGCCAGCGCATAGGACCGCCCGTCAAAATCGGGCGACACCTGCGCCCCGGCAGGCATCCTGTCCACCACCACAACCCTTGCGCCGCCCTTGGCCAAGGCCAGCGCCAGCGAAGCCCCGGTGAGCGCGCCACCCGCGATGATCACATCCGCATCTAACATGGGGCGGACTATGGCCCGGCACGCGGGATTGTCCAAGGGGCGCGGCGTCGCTACCGTCGCCGCGAAGAACGGGGAGACGGATATGGACTGGCAGGGCAAATCGGCATCGGAGCTGGGCAGGGCAATCGGGCGGGGCGAGATCTCCCCTCTGGCGCTGACCGAGGCGATGCTGGCCGCCATCGAGGCGCATGAGTTCGGCCCCCGCATCTATGCCCGCCTCACCCGCGAACGGGCGCTGGCAGAGGCAGAGGCAGCCGAAGCCCGCGCCAAGGCCGGCACCCGCCGCGGCCTGCTCGATGGCGTGCCGATCTCGTGGAAAGACCTCTTCGACACCGCGGGCGTGGCGACCGAAAGCGGCTCCAAACTGCTCGAAGGCCGCACGCCCGCGCGCGACGCGCTCGTGCTCGCCCGCGCCTCCGCCGCAGGCCTCGTCTGCCTCGGCAAGACCCACCAGACCGAGCTGGCCTTCTCCGGCCTCGGGCTCAACCCCGTCACCGCCTCACCGCCCTGCGTCAACGATCATGAGGCCGTCTCCGGCGGTTCCTCCTCCGGCGCGGCGACCTCGGTAGCCTTCGGGCTGGCGGCGGCTGGCATCGGCTCCGACACAGGCGGCTCCGTCCGCACGCCCGCCGCGTGGAACGACCTTGTCGGCCTCAAAACCACCTCGGGCCGCCTGCCGCTTACCGGCACCGTCCCGCTCTGCGCCAGCTTCGACACCATCGGCCCGCTCACCCGGACCGTGGAAGACGCCGCCGAGCTGCTGGCGGTAATGGAGGCATGCCGCCCCGCCGACCTGCGCGGCGCCAGCCTGCACGGAACCCGCCTGATGGTGCTGGAAACCGTGGCGCTGGATGATCTGGCCGGGCCCGTCTCTGCCGGGTTCAACAGCGCCGTCGAGCGGCTGCAGGCCGCAGGCGCATTCGTCACCCGCCGCGCCCTGCCGCTGGTCACAGAGGCGATGGCGCTGGCCGGGCCGCTCTACGCGCCTGAGGCCTATGCCACATGGGAGGCCGAGATCGAGGCCGCGCCCGAAAAGATGTATCCCCCCGTGCTCGCCCGCTTCCGGGGCGGGCGCGATGTGGCCGCGCGCGAGAACATCGCCGCCTGGCACACCCTCCACCGCCTGCGGGCGGAATGGGCCGAGGCCACCGCGGGCTTCGACGCAGTGCTCATCCCCTCCGTCGCCAACCTGCCGCCCAAACAGGCCGATGTGCTGGCCGACGAGGCGCTCTTCACCGCCGAGAACCTGATGGCCCTGCGCAATACCCGCATCGGCAACCTGATGGGCCTGCCCGCACTCACCCTGCCCACCGGCCTGCCCTCGACCGGCATCATGCTGATGGGCACCCCGATGGGCGAGGAGCGGCTGCTGCGGCTCGGGGCTGCGGCGGAGAAGGCGCTGCGCTGAGGCTGCGGGCATGTCGTAGGACAACCGTTTGACTCAAATGCCACAATTCGCGCCTCACCCGGACCAAACAGCAACGGTTTCGCTGGACGGGGCCCGCCCACGCGGCCTATCCTGCCTGCAAAAGCGGGGCAAAGACCCTGCACCCGAGGCAGTAACGTACAAACAAGATGACCTTTCCAGAGCGGTTCTCGAACCTGCCAGATTACGCCTTTCCGCGCCTGCGGAAGCTCCTGCACGGCACCGAGCCGGGCGGGGAGGTGATCGATATGACGATCGGCGAGCCGCGCCACGGCCTGCCCGGCTTCGTCGCTCCCGTCATCGCCGAAACCGTTGAAGGCTTTGCCAAATACCCGCCGAACGATGGCACGCCCGAGCTGAAGGCGGCGATCACCGGCTGGCTGAACCGCCGCTATGGCGTGACCCTCGACCCCGAAACGCAGGTGATGGCGCTCAACGGCACCCGCGAGGGGCTGTTCAACGCCTGCCTCGCGCTCTGCCCCGAGCGGGCCGCCAATGGCGACACGCCGACGGTGCTCATCCCCAACCCGTTCTATCAGGTCTATGCCGTGGCCGCCGCCGCCGCCGGGGCCGAGCCTGTGCTGGTGCCCGCCACCGCCGAAACCGGCTTTCTGCCCGATTTCGCCTCCCTGCCGGAAGATATCCTCGCCCGCGCCGAGATCGCCTACATCTGCTCGCCCTCCAACCCGCAGGGCGCGGTGGCCGATACGCTCTATTGGCGCGAGCTGATCGGCATGGCCGAGGGCTACGGCTTCCGCATCTTCGCCGACGAGTGCTATTCCGAGATCTACCGCGAGACCCCACCCCCTGGCGTGCTGCAGGTTGCCGCCGAGCTGGGCGCTGACCCGGAAAAGATCGTGAGCTTTCACTCGCTCTCCAAACGCTCCAACCTCCCCGGCCTGCGCTCGGGCTTCGTGGCCTCCGGCCCGGCCAACCTGACCGCCATCAAGCGGCTCAGGGCCTACTCCGGCGCGCCCATGCCCCTGCCTCTGCAACACGTGGCGCAACTGGCATGGACAGACGAGGCCCATGTGGAGGAAAGCCGGGCGCTCTACCGGCAGAAATACGCGATCGCCGACAAGATCTTCGCCGACTGGCCGGGTTACATGCCCCCGCAAGGCGGGTTCTTCCTGTGGCTCAAGGTCGACGACAGCGAGCAGGCCACCCTCAAACTCTGGCGCGAGACCGGGGTGAAGGTGCTGCCGGGGGCCTACCTTGGCCGCGCGACGAACGGGGTGAACCCCGGCGCAGGCTACATCCGGGTGGCGATGGTGACGAAAGATACAGACGAGTTGCAGGCGGGGCTGACAAGGCTCCGCGACTGCCTCGCAAGTTGAGGATCAGGACGAGGGACAAGATGGCATATCAGGCAAAACACCGTGACCCGCTGTTCGACAGCGCCATGCAGGCGGCAATCGAGAAACGCGGCAAGGAGATGATCGGGATCGGGCTTATCGCCGCCGGTCTCATCGTGGCGCTGATGCTCGGCTCCTATGTGCCAGACGATCCCTCGTGGCTCTCCGCCACCGACGCCCCGGCGCAAAACATCCTGGGCCGCTTCGGCGCCTCCATCGCCGGGCCGCTCTTCATCATCGTCGGCCACGCGGCCTGGACCCTGCCGGTGATCCTCGGCGCATGGGGCATCCGCTTTGCCCGGCACTACGGGAGCGAACGGGCCCTGTCCCGGCTCGTGTTCGCCCCGATTGCCGTGGCGCTGGCCGCGATCTACGGCGCCATGCTCACCCCCGGCGGCGACTGGGCGCACAGCTTCGGCCTTGGCGGGTTGTTCGGAGATACCGTTCTGGGCGCGCTGCTCAACATCCTGCCCATCGGCGCGGGCCTTGGCGTGAAGCTGCTGGCCATCCCCTTTGGCCTCGGCGCGCTGGCGATGCTGGTCTTCGCCCTTGGCTGCACCAAGCTCGAGCTGCGCCTGTTCGGAAAGTTCCTGCTGGTCGGCCTGATCATGCTCTATGCCGGCGCGATGAAGCTGATGGGCAAGGGCGCGCAGGGCTCGCTCACGCTGGCGCAGGCCGTGAAGGCCCGCCGCGATGCCCGGCGCGAGGCTGCTGCCGAAGCCGAGCTTCTGACCGAGGCCGCCGCCCCCGCGCCCGCCCGCACCGACTTTACCCCGCGCCCGCTGGTGATGCGCGATGATGACCCCGTGCTCGAGGCCCCCGCGCCTGAGCGCAAGGGCCTCTTGGCCTCTGTCACCGGCCTCGTCCGCCGCCCGGTGGAGCCGGAGTTGGTGGAGCATGAGCCGCAGGTCGAATACGACCCCGAGCAGCCCGCCGATGACCGTATCCGCGCCCGCATCTCCGATGCCATCCGCCAGCGCGCGCGTGGTGGCGGGGCGGTGCGCCCGGTGCTCTCCAACGGGTTGCCCGCCGAGCCGCCGCTGGTGCGCGCCCGCAAGCCGCAACCGCTGCTGCTGAACACCAAGGGCGCCGTGCCGCCCGCGCCGATGGCCATGCTCGACGAGGAGGTTGAGGTGCTGGAACGCGAGGCCGTGCCGATCCCGGCCCAGCCGCCCGTCACCGCCGCGCCCGCCGCAGCCCCCGCCGCTGCCGTGGCCACCCCGGCGCCCTCCCCCGAGGCCCGCGCCGTGGTGCAGCACCCGGTCCGCAAGCCCGCCCAGCCCTCGCGCCGGGCGCAGGCCGAGGCCCAGCCGACCCTCTCCTTCGACCCTGAAGAGGCCAAGTTCGAGCTGCCCCCGCTCTCCCTGCTCTCCCCCGCCAAAGCGGTGGACCGCAGCCACCTCTCCGACGAGGCGCTCGAAGAGAACGCCCGGATGCTGGAGACCGTGCTCGATGACTACGGCGTGCGCGGCGAGATCGTCTCTGTCCGCCCCGGCCCGGTTGTCACCATGTATGAGCTGGAGCCTGCGCCCGGCCTTAAGGCCAGCCGCGTGATCGGCCTCGCCGACGATATCGCCCGCAGCATGTCGGCCCTCTCCGCCCGCGTCTCCACTGTGCCCGGCCGCTCCGTCATCGGCATCGAGCTGCCCAACGAGCGCCGCGAGATGGTGAACTTCCGCGAGATCCTGTCCGGCAAGGACTACGGCGACGGCAACCACCGCCTGCCCCTCGCGCTCGGCAAGGATATCGGCGGCGAGCCCGTTGTGGCCAACCTCGCGAAAATGCCCCACCTGCTGATCGCGGGCACCACCGGCTCGGGCAAGTCCGTGGCCATCAACACCATGATCCTCTCGCTGCTCTACACGCTCCCGCCCGAGGAACTGCGGATGGTGATGATCGACCCGAAGATGCTCGAACTCTCCGTTTATGACGGCATCCCCCACCTGCTCTCGCCCGTTGTGACCGACCCGAAAAAGGCCGTGGTCGCCCTCAAGTGGGTCGTCGGCGAGATGGAAGATCGCTACCGCAAGATGTCCAAGATGGGCGTGCGCAATATCGAGGGCTACAACGCCCGCGTCCGCGACACGCTCTCCAAGGGCGAGATGTTCTCGCGCACGATCCAGACCGGGTTTGACGACGACACCGGCGAGCCGATCTTCGAGACCGAGGAGTTCAAGCCCGAGACCCTGCCCTTCATCGTCGTCATCGTCGACGAGATGGCCGACCTGATGATGGTCGCGGGCAAGGAGATCGAGGCCTGCATCCAGCGCCTTGCGCAGATGGCCCGTGCCTCTGGCATCCACCTCATCATGGCCACCCAGCGCCCCTCGGTCGATGTGATCACCGGCACCATCAAGGCCAACTTCCCCACCCGGATTTCCTTCCAGGTGACCTCCAAGATCGACAGCCGCACCATTCTCGGCGAGATGGGCGCCGAGCAGCTCCTTGGGATGGGCGACATGCTCTACATGGCCGGCGGCGGGCGCATCACCCGCGTCCACGGGCCGTTCTGCTCGGATGAAGAGGTCGAGGAGGTCGTGAACCACCTCAAGAGCTTCGGCGCGCCCGAGTACGTGAGCGGCGTGGTCGAAGGCCCGGATGACGACAAGGAGAGCGACATCGACCTCGTCCTCGGCCTCGGCGGCAACACCGATGGCGAAGATGCGCTCTACGACCAGGCCGTGCAGGTGGTGATCCAGGATCGAAAATGCTCCACCAGCTACATCCAGCGCAAACTCGCCATCGGCTACAACAAGGCCGCCCGCCTCGTGGAGCAGATGGAAGAGAACGGGCTGGTGACCGCGGCCAACCACGTCGGCAAACGCGAGATTCTGGCGCCTGAGCAGAACTGAACGTGATGCGTTACACCCACCCTGCGGACAGTCTGTAGGGTGGGTGAAACCTGCCACCCCCCTCCCCCGCCCGATTGGTTAACCAGAATCCGGCCATACGTGCGTATGCATGGAATGTGCATCGGTTGTGCATCACTTGTGCATCGCCAGTGTTCCCCGCCCGTTCCGGCTGGAAAGGGTTTGGCGCGGTGGGCCAAGGCTCTGTTAACGGATGACCGCCCAACTGGGCCCGAACTCGCCGCCTTGTTATCGCATATCAGGAGCAAACAGCCTAAGTAGGGCGTTAACGGGCACTGAGCCTGCACAGAAACAAGAAAGGCGCCGCATGAAACTCCTGCGCACCCTGATGGCCCCGGTCCTGCTGGTGGCCCTCGCCCTCCCGGCCGCCGCCGAGAAGGTCTCTCTCACCAATTTGTCGAAGTATCTCAACAACTTCACCACCGCGAAGGGCGAGTTTACCCAGATCAACTCCGATGGCACCATCTCCACCGGCCAGATCTACATTCACCGTCCCGGGCGCATCCGGTTCGAGTACAACAAGCCCGATAACAGCCTCGTCATGGCTGGCGGCGGGCAGGTGGCGATCTTCGACAGCAAGTCGAACACCGGCCCTGAGCAATACCCGCTGGCCCGCACGCCGCTCTCGATCATTCTAGCCAAGACGGTCGATTTCAACCGCTCCGGCATGATCACCGGCCACAAGTCCGACGGCAAGACCACCACCATCCGCGCCCAAGACCCCGAACACCCCGAGTATGGCCATATCGAGCTGGTGTTCACCTCCTCGCCGGTCGAACTGCGCCAATGGGTCATCACCGATGACACCGGCACCCAGACGACCGTGGTGCTGGGCGAGCTGAACAAGGGCGGCAACATGCGCCCCTCGCTCTTCAACATCCCGCAGGAGACCAACCGCCGCGGCAACTGATCGCGCCGGAAGGGCAATAAAACAAGGGCCGCGCCATCGGGTGCGGCCCTTTTCTATTGGCGGTCAGGCCTTGCCGCAGGCCCGCAACTGGGTGCGATACACCTCGGACCGGGCGCCGACCTCGCCCGCAACCCGCACCAACCACGACTTGGCGTTGTAGCTGCCATTGCGGAAGCCGGTGTGGCCCTCGTGGTAGGCGAGATACTGGTTGCGAGCATCGGTCAGCGGCACGCCGTTCTTCTCGCGGGTCTTGTTCATGTACCAGCCCATGAAGTCGGTCGCGTCCTGAATGTCATCGCGCTTGGCGCGGCGATTGCCGGTCTCGTCCTTGTACTCCTGCCAAGTCGCATCCAGCGCCTGAGAGTAGCCGAAGGCCGAGCTCTGCCGCCCCATCGGGATCACACCGAGCGACCACCTGAAGGGGGTGCGGGCATCGCCGTCAAACTTGCTTTCCTGATAGATCGTGGCCATCTGCACATGCACCGGCACGTTCCAGCGCCGCTCCGTGCGCTTCATGGCCCGCAGGTACTTGGGCCGCTCATCTGCCAAGGCGCAGGCATTTTCGAGGTTGCGCGGGCTATCCAGCTCACGCCCACCACCACAGCCCGAAAGCAGGGCAAATACCAGCATACAGCCGATTTTCCTGAACATTATCACTCGCTCGCCTCATTGCGCGGTCTTTGCCGCTTTTGTCCGAGAATAGGCGAATTGCCTGCGCGTTGGAATGTCTTACTGCGCAGCGGTGATCAATTTCAGATCAGGAAGGCTAGGGCGAGCGGCAAGAAGGCAACGGAAAGCAGGGTCGAGGCCACGACAAGGCCCGCGACGGCGGTGCTATCGGCCCCGAAGCGTTCGGCCAGTAAGTAATTCGTAACCGCAATCGGGGTTATGAGTTGCAGGACCAGAACGGCAAAGGCCGTGCCTTCGAGCCCAAAGGCCCAGCCCGCGCCCACGCCGATGGCGGCACAGAGCGCGGCCTTGAGGAGCGAAAGCCAGAAGGAGCGGCCAAGGTCGCCGGGTTTCAGCCGGGCCACGGCCACGCCGAGGGTGATAAGCATGAGCGGGATGGCGACCTGCGCAATGAGATCGACGGTGTTGGTAATCCACTTCGGGGTCTGCCAGCCCTGCCACAGAAACAGCGCCCCGAGCGCGGTGCCGATGACGACCGGCTCCTTAAGGGATTTTAAAGGATTGCCGCCCCCCGAGACGAGCCAGATGCCGAAGGTGAAGCTCATCATCGCCATGATCGCAAAGATCACCACGGCAAAGCCCAGCCCCTCCTCGCCAAAGGCGAAGAGCGCCAGCGGCAGGCCGAGGTTGCCGGTGTTGCCAAAGATCAGCGGCGCCAGATAGGTCCGCCGGTCGAGCCGGAGCACGAAGGCGATCCCGGTGAAGACGGCGACGACGACGAGATAGGCCACCAGCGCGGCCAGCGAGACGGCGGTAAGCGCCTGCGGGTCGATCTCGGTTTTCATCAGGGCGCCGAAGATCAGACAGGGGATCGCCATGGTCATCACCAGCCGCGTGATGAACCGCATCGGGTAGTCTTGCCCGAGCTTCACCCAGGCAAAGCCGATGGCTGCCAGGATGAATACGGGCGCGACAATTTGCGCCACTGTCAGAACGAGGTTCACACACTGTTTCCCTGTTTTTCCGGGCCGATTGATAGACATCGCCCCCCGCCTGCACTAACCATCGGGGCGTGGGGAGCACAATGGTATGATGAAGACCCGGGCGAAATATCACCTCGGACAAGTGGTGAAGCATCGAAAGCATCCCTTTCGGGGTGTGATCTTTGATGTCGATGCCATGTTTTCGAACACCGAAGAATGGTATGACGCCATCCCCGAAGAGAGCCGCCCGTCCAAGGACCAGCCGTTCTATCACCTGCTCGCGGAAAACGACCAAAGCTACTACGTGGCCTACGTCAGCGAGCAGAACCTGATGGCCGATTACTCCGGCGAACCGGTGGACCACCCCGACCTGCCCGATCTCTTCGGCCCGTTCGAAGATGGGATCTACCCGCTGCACTTTCAGCTTAACTAACTGAAGCGCAACGGGTTTTCTGATTTAGGCCCTACTGTCAGTAGCCAATGGCGCAGCCGTCCTTGCGCGGGTCGGAAGCACCGATCAGCACGCCATCTGCCGTGATCCGGATCGCCTGCGCCCCGCCGATGGGCGTGGGCGGCGGCACAACCTTGTGGCCAAGATCGGCCAGCGCCGCCCGGGTCGCCTCAGGGAAGGGGGCCTCGAGCTGGAGTTCGCCCTTCTCGGCAAAGAGGCGCGGAAAGTCGATCGCCTCCTGCGGATCCATCCCGAAATCCAGCATGTTCGAGGCGAATCGCGCATGGCCAGCGGCCTGATATTGGCCGCCCATAACACCAAAGGGCATCTCCACCCGGCCCTGTTCGAGCATCATCCCCGGGATGATCGTGTGCATCGGCCGCTTCCCCGGCCCGACCTCGTTGGGGTGGCCCTTCTCCAGCGTAAAGCCAGCGCCGCGGTTCTGCATCAGGATGCCGAACTTGGGGCTGGCGAGGCCAGAGCCGAAGCTGTGGAAGACCGAGTAGATCAGCGAAAGCGCCATGCCGTCACGGTCGACCACGCAGAGGTAGACCGTGTCGCGATGCACCGCCTCGGTCACGCTCGTCACCTGCGCCATTGCCCGTTTCGGGTCGATCAGCGCGGCGAGTTCCTGCGCGAGGCCGGGGCGCAGCAGCGCCGCCGGGTCTTTCATCGCGGCAGGGTCGGCCATGAGACGGTTGCGGGTATCGTAGGCCAGCTTGATCGCTTCGGCCTCGATATGGGTCCGTTCGGGGCCGAGCGGGTCCATCGCGGCGATGTCGAACTCAGCGAGGATCGCGGCGAGCAGCAGTGCGGCAGCGCCCTGCCCGTTGGGCGGGTGCTCGGCGATGTCGCGGCTGCGGTAGGGCCCGGTGAGCGGGCTGCCCCAGTCGGCGGTGACGGTGCCAAAATCCTCCAGCGCGTGGCTACCACCGGCGCAGGCGGCCAGCATATCCTCGGCCACCTCACCCTCGTAGAAGGCCTTGGGGCCGTCCTTGGCGATCCGGCGCAACACCTCGGCCTGGCCGGGTGCCCTGAACACCTGCCCGACCTCCGGCACCTTGCCGCCCATCAGATAGTGCTCTCGCGCGGCGCCTTGCAGCGTGGCCCCTGCGGCCTGCCAATCCCGCACCACGCGCGGCGCGACGGGGATACCCTCTTCGGCGTAGTGGATCGCGGGCGCGAGGCTGGCGGCGAGGCCCTTGCGGCCATAACGCTCTGAAAGCGCGGCAAATCCGGCAATGGCGCCGGGAAGGGTGACGGAATGGGGCGACGTGAGAGAAATGGCATCTCCCTCGGCCCGGAGTGCATCGGCATCAACGCCAGCCGGCGCCCGGCCGGAGCCGTTGAGCGCGTGGATTTCAATGGAGCCGGCGGGCTTGATCAGCGCAAAGCAATCGCCGCCGATCCCGGTGCTCTGCGGCTCGCAGAAGCCGAGCAAAACGGCGGCGGCAATGCCGGCATCCACCGCGTTGCCGCCCGATTTCAGCATTTCCACCGCGGCCTGTGCAGCGAGCGGATGCGAGGTGGCACAAAGGCCGTTGGTCGCCAGCACGGGCGAGCGACCGGGGTATTCAAAATTGCGCATGGGGTCTGTCCTCCGGCGGCGAGACTAGGCGGCACGGAAGGCAGCGGCAAGGTGGCGATGGGGAGAAAGAGAAGAACCTCGACGCCACACACTGGGTGGGGGCTATGAAGCGTGGCGCCGAGGGAAGCTATATGCAGCTACCCCTTTGTTGTGCGGGTTGAACCTGTCTGGGTTTTGGTCGGATAGGGACCATTTTGGGGCGGTGATTTCCGACTGCGAAACAATGCTGCTGTGGAAGGGAGGTTTGGCAGTGTGCTGCGGCGGAAAGCGCTAGGGCGCAGGCGGGAATGGAGGCTGCGTTAGCCGCGATTGGCCAAAGAGCCGACCTTGAGCGAGAACGTCAGGCGATTCTCGTCTCCGTCGCGGCGGTAACTTAGATCATCTGAGAGTTCGCGGATCAAAAACCAGCCAAAGCCGCCCTCTGGCAGCGCCTCGGTCGGCACATCGACAGCCGCCGCCTCGCCCGAAGGGGCAGAAAGGCCCGGCATGGCGCGCCCGTGGTCCGTGACCGCGCAAAACAGGCGTTGTTGGCCCTGCAACACGTTGATCTCGATTACCCCTGCGGCCGCCGCCTCATAGGCGTGCTCGACGACATTGTTGAGAACTTCCGCCAGAACCAGCTCGACGGTGCCACGATCATCTTCGGAGAGTTGCAGCGGAGAGAGGTCGCCCAGCACACGCTCCAGCGCGCGGCGCACCTCCAGCGGGGTGCTCGACAGCACGATGCGCAGCGCGTTGCGCTGGCCCTCCAGCAGCCGGGGGTGCGGCGGGCGATCGGCGTGTCTTTCGATACGGGCGCGATTGGGCATCAGGCGGTGGGGTCAGGCGGCATTTTCATCGGCGGCCAGCGCGGCTTCTGCGGAACTGTGGATGGCAAAGACAGTGTCCATCCGCGTGAGTTTGAACACCTTGGCGACCGTGCTCGTCAGCCCCGCAAGCTCCAGCGTTGCGCCGGGGTCTACCTGCTTCATTGCACCCACCACGGCACCGAGGCCGGAACTGTCGAGGAACCCAACGGCGCTCATATCCACGATGATCCGGCCCGGGTGGCCGACGGTCAGCTCGCGCATCCGCTCCTTGAAGGCGACTGAAATCGCCGCGTCGATCCGGCTTTCGGCCACTGTCACCAGCAGCACCTTGCCCTTGGGAGTTGCATCAACATTCATAGCCTGCTCCGTCGCAATTGGGGTTGCGTCAGGCCTAGACGTGAAACCTTACCATTCGGTATGCACGGGAGCAGAGAGGCCAAGGGAGAGAGCGATGGCGTGGGTAGGAATTGCAGGGGCGGCACGGACGCCGATGGGTGGGTTTCAGGGCGCCTTTTCCGATGTGACCGCCGCCGAGCTCGGCGGCGCGGCCATTCGTGCGGCGATGGAGCAGGCCGGGGCGGAGAGCGCCGATGAACTGCTGATGGGCTGCGTTCTGCCCGCCGGTCAGGGCCAGGCCCCGGCGCGGCAGGCCGGCTTTGCCGCCGGGCTGGGCGAGGGACTACCGGCCACCACGCTGAACAAGATGTGCGGCTCCGGCATGAAGGCCGCGATGGCCGGGTTCGACACGATCGCGGGCGGCAGCGCAGATGTGGTCATCGCTGGTGGGATGGAGAGCATGACCGGCGCACCCTACCTGCTGCCCAAGATGCGCGGCGGCGCCCGGATCGGCCACGGGCAGGTGATCGACCACATGTTCCTCGACGGGCTGGAGGACGCCTACGACAAGGGCCGGTTGATGGGCACCTTTGCCGAGGATTGCGCGGAGAAGTTCCAATTTACCCGCCAGGCGCAGGATGACTACGCGCTCGGATCGCTCGAAAACGCATTGGCGGCTCAGAAGGAGGGCCGCTTCGAGGGCGAGATCACGCCGGTTACCTTGAAGTCGCGCCGGGGCGAGATGGTTGTTGGCGAGGATGAGCAGCCCGGCAATGCCCGGCCTGACAAGATCCCGCAGCTGAAGCCCGCCTTCCGCGAGGGCGGCACGGTGACGGCGGCGAACTCTTCGAGTATCTCTGATGGCGCGGCGGCGCTGGTGCTGGCGGGGGAAGGCTCCGGCCTGCCGATCCGCGCCCATATCCTCGGGCATGCGAGCCACGCGCAGGCGCCCGGCTGGTTCACCACCGCGCCCGTGCCTGCCACGCAGAAGCTGCTGAAGCGCCTTGGGTGGGGCGTGGAGGATGTGGACCTCTGGGAGGTGAACGAGGCCTTTGCCGTGGTGCCGATGGCCTTCATGCACGAGATGGGCGTGCCGCGCGACAAGATCAACGTCAACGGCGGAGCTTGTGCGCTCGGCCATCCGATCGGGGCAAGCGGGGCGCGGATTATGGTGACGCTGCTGAACGCTCTCGAAAAGCGGGACCTCAAGCGCGGCGTGGCGGCGATTTGCATTGGCGGAGGCGAGGGCACGGCCATCGCAATCGAGCGTGCCTGAGGTGGATTATGCCGCGCTCGCCAAGGTGGTCGACAGCCTCACCGAGAGTGAGACCGATGAGGTGGCGATCATGGCCACGCTGGCCTGCGAGATCCACCATGCCGACGACCGCTTTGACTGGACGGGGTTCTACCGCGTCACCGCACCGGGCATGCTGAAGATCGGCCCCTATCAGGGCGGGCACGGATGCCTTGTCATCCCTTTCGGCAAGGGCGTGTGCGGCACCTGTGCGCAGACCGGCGAGGTGCAACTGGTGGATGACGTCGAGGCCTTTCGCGGCCACATTGCCTGCTCCTCCTCCACCCGCTCCGAGATCGTGCTGCCTGTGCGCGGGGCCTCGGGGCGGCTGATTGGCGTGCTTGATATCGACAGTGACCAGCCTGCCGCCTTCAATCAGGCCGATGCCGACGGGTTGACCCGCGTTCTGGAGGTGGCCTTTGGCAACGGGGGGCACTGGCGGTGAGTTTGAGGGGCAGCTGCCTGTGCGGGGCGATCAGCTACGAGGTGACGGGGGTGCCGCAGGGTGTTTCGGTCTGCCATTGCGGGCAGTGTCGCCGGATGTCAGGGCACCTGTGGGCCTCCGCCTATGTGAAGGATGAGGAACTGCGGATCGAGGGCGCGCCGCAGTGGTATGCGTCTTCCGACACCGCCAAACGCGGCTTCTGCCCGACCTGCGGAAGCTTCCTGTTCTGGAAGCACAATGACGAGGACACCACCAGCTTTTCGCTCGGCTCCATCGATGGGCCGACCGGCCTGCGCCTGCAGAAGCACATCTTCACTGCCGACAAAGGCGACTACTATGACATCGCGGACGGGGTGGAGCAGCGGTGAGTCTTACCGGTCGATGTAACTGCGGCGCGATGCGGTTCAATGTGACGGGCACGCCGGACGAGGCGGTGGCCTGCCATTGCACGCAATGCCGCAAGCAATCGGGGCACTTCATGGCCGATGCTGAGGTGCCCGAAGGAGAGATCGAGATCAAGGGCACAGTGCGGTGGTATCAGGCCAGTACAACGGCCCGCCGCGGGTTTTGCCCGGCCTGCGGGTCGGTGCTGTTCTGGCAGCGGCTGGGATCGGGCGACATGGGGTTTTCGCTGGGGGCATTGGACGACCCAACGGGCTTGCAGCTGGAGCGGCACCTGCACGTGGCCAGCAAGGGTGACTATTACGAGATCGCGGACGGGTTGCCGCAGGAATGAGTGACACCTACGCGCCGCCCGACACGCCGCTCGACGTGCTGCACCACGACCATGAGTTGCTGGTTGTGAACAAACCTTCCGGCTTGCTCTCTGTGCCGGGAAAGGGCGAGCACCTTGCCGATTGCCTGCTGTCGCGGGTTCAGGCGGCCTTCCCTGAGGCGCTGCTCGTGCATCGGCTGGACAGGGACACCTCCGGCGTCATGGTGTTTGGACTGACTCCCCACGCCCAGCGCCACCTTGGCCTGCAATTCGAGCACCGGCGGACGAAGAAGCAGTATATCGCGCGGGTTTGGGGTGAGTTGGCCGAGGCGGAGGGTGTGGTTGACCTGCCGCTGATCGTGGACTGGCCCAATCGGCCGCGGCAGATGGTGGACCATGAGACTGGCAAGCCCGCGGTGACGCGTTGGAAGCGGCTGAAGGCCGGGAAGGGAGAGAGCCGGGTGCGACTGATGCCGGAGACCGGGCGCTCGCATCAACTCAGGGTGCATATGCGCGAAATCGGGCACCCTATATTGGGTGATCCGTTTTATGCCGAAGGTGCGGCGCGCGATTTTCCGCGCCTCATGCTCCACGCCGAGATGCTCCGGGTGCTTCACCCGGATGGGGGGAAGGGTGTGAGCTTTCGGGCCAAGGTTCCGTTCTGATCCCACTCTTCGCCGCGCCAGCGCGGCCTACCGCGCGTATTTCGCCGCGTTGCTTTCAATCTCTGAAATCTGATCGGCCATCGCCTTTTGGTAGGCGGGGCGCGCGAGGCAGCGGTCGCGGTAGGCGACGAGGGTGGGGTGCTCTTCGATCAGGTTCAGCCCGTCGAGGCCATGCAGGACGGAGGCCATCATCAGGTCGGAGACGCAGAAGGTGTCGCCGAGCAGATAGTCCTTTTCACCCAGAGCCCCGGCCAGCCGTTTCAGCTTTTTACCAGCCATCGCCCGGAGTGTCGGCGCCACCCGTTCTGCGGCTTCGCGATCGTCCACGAAGGTCTGGACGGTGCCCACGACGGCGGTGAGAGGCTCGACCGAGTTGAGCGCGGCGAAGACCCAGCTGAGGGCTGCGTAGCGGTCTACGCCCGGAGGCAGGAGCGCGTCGCTTTGTTCAGCGATCCGCCAGACAATTGCCCCGCTCTCGAACATCGGCGCACCGTCGACTTCGAGCACAGGCACCTGCCCGAAGGGCTGGCGCGCGAGATGCTCGGGTTTGCCCTGCGTGCCCATCGCCACATGGGCCACATCATAGCTCAACCCGGCCTCCAGCAAAGCCCAGCGCAGGCGGAAGTCGCGCACCTGGCCCTTGGCGAAATCGGGCACCCAATCGTAGCCCCAAACCTTCAGCTGGCTGTCTTTCATCTCGGCCTCCATACCATTTGAGTTGAGGTCAACATGATTGGATGCAAAGAGCAAGCCCGCCGGGGTGAACCGGCGGGCCTTTTGGATCAGTAGCCGACAGTCGCGGCATCCACCCGCCGCGGGTCGGACGCGCCGAAGAGCAGGCCGGCCTCCTTGTCGACCATGATCGACTGGGTAGAGCCCATCACCGACTGCTGGCGCAGCTTGTGGCCCTTCTGCTCGAGAATCGCGACCGTATCGGCACTGATGCCATCCTCGGTGCGGATCTCGTCGGGCAGCCACTGGTGGTGGATGCGGGGCGCGGTGCTGGCCTCTGCGATGTTCATCCCGTGGTCGATCACGTTCATGATGACCTGAAGCGTGGTGGTGATGATGCGCGAGCCGCCGGGCGAGCCGGTGACCATGAACACCTCGCCATCCTTCATCACCAGAGTCGGGCTCATCGAAGACAGCGGTCGCTTGCCGCCCTCCACCGCGTTGGCATCCCCACCGATCAGCCCATAGGCGTTGGGCACGCCGGGCTTGGCGGCGAAGTCGTCCATCTCGTTGTTCATCAGCACGCCGGTGCCATCGGCAACCATGCCGGAGCCGTAGGAGAAGTTGATGGTGTAGGTGTTGGAGACCGCGTTGCCATCCTTGTCGACGATTGAGAAATGGGTGGTCTCGTTGCTCTCGTAGGGCGCAAGGTTGCCGGGTTTGATGGTGCTGGAGGGCGTGGCCACGTTGCGGCTGATCTCTTCGCGGATCGCGGCGGCGTAGTCTTTGGAGGTGATCTCGGCGAGCGGCACATCGACGTAGTCGCTATCGCCCAGATACTCGGAGCGGTCGGCATAGGCGCGCTTCATTGCTTCGGCCATCAGGTGAATGGTCTCCGCCGAGTTATGCCCGAGCCAGCCGACCGGATACTCCTCGAGAATGTTCAGGATCTGCACGATATGCGCGCCGCCGGAAGACGGCGGAGGCATAGAGACGATCTCGTAGCCGCGATAGGTGCCGGTCACCGGCTCCCGCAGCACGGCCTTGTAGCCGGCCATGTCCTCGACGGTGATGCGCCCGCCGGCATCGGTGACGGCCTTGCTGATCGCCTCGGCCACTGTGCCTTTGTAGAATCCATCCGGGCCTTCATCGGCGATTTTCTGGAGCGTGGCGGCGAGGTCGGCCTGCACAAGCCGTTCACCCGGCTCGTAAAAGCCGCCGCCTTCCTTGTAAAAGATCGCCTCAGAGGAGGGGTGCGCCTTCAGCCGCTTTTCCAACCCCTTGAGGCTGTCGGCGAGGCCCGGGGTCACGTCGATCCCGTCGCGGGCCAGAGCGACGGCGGGGGCGACGACCTCGGCCATCGTCATTGTGCCGTATTGCTCCAGCGCCATCTGCATGCCAGCCACGGTGCCGGGCACGCCGGTGGCCAAGCCGGTGAAGCGGCTCAGGTTGCTGTCAGCGTTGCCCTCGGCGTCGAGGAACATGTCGCGATCTGCAGAGGCCGGGGCCATCTCGCGATAGTCGATGGCCTTGGTCTCGCCGCTCTCGGCATCATGCACGATCATGAAGCCGCCGCCGCCGAGGTTGCCTGCGCGGGGAAGGGTGACGGCGAGCGCAAAGGCCACGGCCACACCGGCATCCACTGCATTGCCGCCGGCCTGCAGAATGTCGAGCCCGACTTGCGCCGCCACGGCCTCTTGGGCAGAGACCATGCCGTTTTGCGCGTAGACCGGATGAATCCGGTCGTCGCCCGAAAAAATGGCCGCCTCCTGCGCGGCGAGCGGGCCAGCGGCCAACGATAGGGCCAGTGCCCCCACGATGACTGGTTTCATGTCTCTCTCCCTGTTGTTGTGAGCTCCGTCCTCGCAAACCTGTGATGTGAGGCGGCAGGGGCAACCACCTCGGCGAGATTTCGCTTATAGGTTGAATGCTTGCACGGAACCGCCGTGCCACGCGCCCGGCGCTGAGGAGACGCAGGTTCGCCCTGTCCATCCAGTGGCAAAACGCCCTCCTTCTCTGGGCAGCACGGGCCTTTCAATTTTGTCTGCCACGCGTATCTATTGCCGCAAGGAAACGCTGCCCGAAGGAGGATACCTCATGGCTCTGCGCATCAACGACACCGCCCCCGACCTGACCGTCACCACCGACCAGGGCGAGATCTCGCTGCACGACTGGATCGGCGACAGCTGGGCGATCATCTTTTCTCACCCGAAGGACTTTACCCCCGTTTGCACCACCGAGTTTGGTGCGGTGGCCCAGCTGGCCGACGAATGGGCCAAGCGGAACACCAAGGTGCTTGGCGTGTCGGTCGACGGCGTGGAAGATCACAAGAAATGGAAGGGCGATATCCAGAGTTTCTGCGGCGCCGAGCCGACATTTCCGATCGTGGCTGATGACGGTCTGGAGCTGGCCAAGGCCTTCGACATGCTGCCCGCCGATGCCTACCTGCCCGATGGCCGCACCCCGGCCGACAGCGCGACGGTGCGCTCGGTCTATATCATTGCGCCGAACAAGAAGGTGCAGCTGGTCATGACCTATCCGATGACCGTGGGCCGGAACTTTGCCGAGGTGCTGCGCGCGCTCGACGGGCTGCAGCGCACCTACGAGCAACCGCTGGCCACCCCCGCTAACTGGGAAACCGGACAGGACGTGATCGTGGCACTGGCGCTGGACGACACTGCGGCTGAAGCGAAATACGGCACGCTCGACAAGAAACTGCCCTACCTGCGCTTCGCCAAGAACCCGGGCTGAGCCGCGCCTGAGACCCTGCGGCAACATCCCGCAGATGTGAGAAAGCCTCGTTGGTGACAACGGGGCTTTTTTGCTAGGCTTTGCTGCGAAAGGTGCGTGGCCGCAGCGCTTGGCGCCGCGCAGATGGATTGAATGACGAACCCCTACCGGCGGATTTGCGCCGTGCTTGCCCTCGTGATCGGAGCGGGTCTGGCCGCTTCCGCGCCCCTGCTTGCTCAGGAGGCCGTTGGCGAGGCTGGGGCAGAGGCGGCGGTGTTGATCGATGACGCCGCGGAGGTGGATGTTTCCGAAGGGGTCAACACCGACGGTATCATCGGCGAAGACGTGCAGGTTACGCGCGCCGATGACGGCACCCCGATCGTGCGCGTGGCGATCCCGGCCACGGTGTTCATGCCAATCGAGGATGAGGAGCACGAAGACATGCTCTTTACCCTTCAGGAAGAGCTGAACCGTCTGGGCTGCGATGCCGGGCCGGTGGATGGCGACTGGGGCCGCCGCTCGGAGCAGGCGATGGACCGGCTGCGCGATGCGGTGCCCGACATCTCGGAAATGGAGCTTTCGATCACCCTTGCTGGCCTGATGCAGATGATGCCCGAAGGCACCTGCCCGCTGGTTTGCTCAGTTCGCGAGGTGAAGGTCGACAATCGCTGTGAGCTGAAGACCTGCCCCTCCGGGCAATACCTGGACACGCGCGGCTCCTGTCAGGTCCGGCAGGCCAAGGCCTCCAAACCCAAGCGGAGCAGCAGCGGGGGTGGCGGCTCGGCGCGCAAATGTGCAACTTATAATGGCCGGACCTACTGCAATTGAGCGCAAGGCGGCCCTGCGGGAGGTGATGAGATGAAACTTCTGACGTGGTCCCTCGCCCTGATGTTGGCCGCGACCCTGCCGGCAACAACCGCCAAGGCAGAGTTGAAGCTGCGGATGAGCTTTACCGAAAAACAGGTACGCACCCGTGGCCTCGGCCGGTCGAACGACACTTGCCGCACAGTCTATGACATCAACCAGTTCGGCGGGCTGCTGGCGATTGAAACGGTAAAATCCAACTGCAAGACCTTTGAGATTGGTGCTAAGCGTGGGGCGGATGGCTCGGCCTCGGCGCTGGTCTTCGAAGGCCCCTCCAGCCGACAGCGCAAGTCGTGCAGCTATTCGGCCAAGAGCCGCACCGAAGCCTGCAACGACGGCAGCAAGGTGCGCCTGCCCCCCGGCATCTCGGTGAACTACAAGGCCACCGTCGACACGCGCAGCCGCTACCAGCTCAGCCGAAGCGGGCTGACCGCCACCGTCAACGCCAACCGTGTGCTGACAACCGCTGAAGGGAGCAAACAGGTGACCGAGGCGGGCTTTCGGTGAACGCTACAAGGCCACCGTCGACACGCGCAGCCGCTACCAGCTCAGCCGAAGCGGGCTGACCGCCACCGTCAACGCCAACCGTGTGCTGACAACCGCTGAAGGGAGCAAACAGGTGACCGAGGCGGGCTTTCGGATGAAAGTGGCGCTGCAGGGAAACAAGTGCCAGTTGACCGAACTTGTCTCCTCTTCGACCACGCAGGTGACGGAGGCCGGAAGAGGCCGGGCCCTGAAGGGGGCCACGCAGCGGGAGAGCCGCAAACTGGTGAAGGCCGAGAGCTGCCAGGTCATCAGCCGCTGAAGATGAAATGGCTGTCATGGCTCCCGTTCGGCTGGTCGCGCTCGGCCCCGGCAGCGCCCATCTTTCGTGGCTGGCCCCCTCAGCCTGACGCCGCCTTTGTGGCCATAGGAGACATCCACGGCCGGGACGACCTGCTTGAGCGGATGCTGGACCGGCTGGAGCATGAGGTGCCGGGTCTGCCACTTATCTTTGTTGGGGATTACGTCGATCGGGGCGAGGGCTCGGCCGAGGTGTTGAGACGCTTAAAGGCACTCTACGAGGACGGTCGCGCCGTTTGCCTGCGCGGCAACCACGAGGACATGATGCTGGATTTTGCTCGCGGGAAGTATCCGCGCTGGCTGGCCTACGGCGGTTTGCAGACCCTCGCGAGTTTTGGCCATGGCGCGGGTGTGTCCGAGGCGGGTGGGCCGGAGCTTGAGGCCGCGCAGGCGGGGCTGGCTGAGGCTCTGGAGGCGGAGGGCATGCATGAGTGGCTGATGGACCTGCCGCGCTATTGGCAGAGCGGTAATGTGGCCGTTACCCACGCGGGCGCTGACCCATCGCGGCCTATCGCCGCCCAGCGACATTCGCTCACGCACGGCCACCCCGGGTTTTTCTCGACGCCGCGCCCGGATGGCATCTGGGTGATCCACGGCCATTACATTCGGGATGAGCCCGAGGTCGTCCCCGGCCGCATTGCCATCGACACCGGGGCCTATGCCACCGGGCGGTTAACAGCCGTGATTATGGCACCGGGAGAGGCGCCGCGCTTCATCGAAGCCTGAGACCAAAGTAAAAGGCCCGAGGTTTCCCCCGGGCCTTTCGGTGTTCGTCAGGTCGAGTGGCCTCAGTCGGCCTTCTCTTCCTTCTTGATCTCTTCGCCGGTCTCCTGGTCGACGACCTTCATCGACAGGCGCACCTTGCCGCGATCGTCGAAGCCCAGCAGCTTGACCTTGACCTCTTGGCCTTCCGACAGCTGGTCGGAGGGATGGTTGAGGCGCTGGTTGGCGATCTGGCTGACGTGAACGAGGCCGTCGCGCTTGCCGAAGAAGTTCACGAAGGCACCGAAATCGACGATCTTCACGACCTTGCCGTTGTAGATCTTGCCTTCTTCCGGCTCGGCGACGATCGAGTGGATCATCTCACGGGCCTTCTCGATGCACTCGGCATTCGGCGATGCGATCTTGATGACACCATCGTCGTTGATGTCGACCTTGGCACCCGAAACCTCGACGATCTCGCGGATCACCTTGCCGCCCGAGCCGATCACTTCACGGATCTTGTCGGTGGGCACGTTCATGGTTTCGATGCGCGGGGCGTGGGCCGAGAACTCGGTGCGCCCGGCGGTCAGAGCCTTGCTCATCTCGCCGAGGATGTGCATCCGGCCTTCCTTGGCCTGAGCCAGGGCGGCTTTCATGATTTCGGGCGTGATGCCCGCAACCTTGATGTCCATCTGGAGCGAGGTGATGCCCTCTTCGGTGCCGGCCACCTTGAAGTCCATGTCGCCGAGGTGATCCTCGTCGCCAAGGATGTCGGTCAGGATGGCGTAGGAGCCGTCATCTTCCAGCACCAGACCCATGGCCACACCGGCCACCGGAGCCTTCAGCGGCACACCGGCGTCCATCATCGAGAGCGAACCGCCGCAGACGGAAGCCATCGAGGAAGAGCCGTTGGACTCGGTGATCTCAGAGACCACGCGGATGGTGTAGGGGAAGTCGGTCGGTGCGGGCAGCACGGCCTGAAGCGCGCGCCAGGCGAGCTTGCCGTGGCCGATTTCACGACGACCCGGAGGGCCGAAACGGCCAACCTCGCCCACCGAGTAGGGGGGGAAGTTGTAGTGCAACAGGAAGTTGCTGCGGTAGTTGGCGTGCAGTGCGTCGATGATCTGCTCATCGTCACCGGTGCCGAGGGTCGTGACCACAAGGCCCTGGGTCTCACCGCGGGTGAAGAGCGCGGAACCGTGGGTCCGGGGCAGGATGCCCACTTCGGAGGTGATGGCGCGCACATCGGTGGTCGAGCGACCGTCGATCCGCTTGCCGTTTTTCACCACGTCGCCGCGCAGGATGGAGGACTCGAGCTTCTTCAGCGCGGAACCGAGGTTCTTGTCTTCCTTCTGCTCGTCGGTCAGGGCGCCGAGGATCTTTTCCTTGGCGGCGGACACGGCGGCAGTGCGCTCTTGCTTGTCGAGGATCGCATAGGCGGCGCGCATGTCGGTCTCGCCAGCGGCCTTCACGGCTTCATAGAGCTCGGAGTAATCCGGCGGCTGGTAGTCGAAGGGCTCTTTGGCAGCTTCTTCAGCCAGCGAAATGATCAGGTCGATGACCGGCTGGATCTGCTCGTGGGCGAAGGTCACGGCGCCGAGCATCTCGTCTTCCGATAGCTCGTAGGCTTCGGACTCGACCATCATCACCGCGTCCTTGGTGCCAGCGACAACGAGGTCGAGGCGCTGGTCGGGGTTCAGGCGCAGCTGGTCCATGTCCTGCACTTCGGGATTCAGCACGTATTCGCCATCTTCGAAGCCGACGCGGGCGGCAGCGATCGGGCCCATGAACGGGGCGCCGGAGATGGTGAGCGCAGCCGAAGCGGCGATCATGGCCACGATGTCCGGGTCGTTGACCAGATCGTGCGAGAGCACGGTGCAGATCACCAGAACTTCGTTCTTGAAGCCCGGCACGAAGAGCGGGCGGATCGGACGGTCGATCAGGCGCGAGGTGAGCGTCTCTTTTTCGGTCGGGCGGCCTTCACGCTTGAAGAAGCCACCGGGCACTTTACCGGCGGCATAGTATTTTTCGTTGTAGTGAACGGTAAGGGGGAAGAAGTCCTGCCCTTCTTTCTGGGTCTTGGCGAAGGTCACGTTGGCCATGACCGAGGTTTCGCCCAGGGTCGCGATGACGGAGCCATCGGCCTGACGGGCCACACGCCCGGTTTCGAGGGTGAGGGTCTCTTCGCCCCACTCCATGGATTTCTTGGTAATTTTGAACATGTTCGTTTCCTGTAGGGGAGCGCTCCCGGGCGTATCCCGGGTCTCCCGTTTGAGTGGCGGCCCCATTGCCGCCGGCCCCTGATACCTATTCCATCGAGCGCCGGGGCCTTGGCGCAACGTCTCAGATGCGCGGGCCATACATGAAAGTTGTGGCGATGGGAAGCTTTGTGAACGGACCGGGCCGGCTCGGGCGGTCCGCTCGCGGGCGGCGGTTACTCCGCCAGCCTGTCGCGTGGCAGGGTGATCTGGCGGATCATACCCTCTGGTCGCAAATCGGTTTCGAGCGTGCCATCCAGTTGGCCTTCAATCGCGAGCGACACAAGGCGAGAACCGAAGCCCGCGGGCTGACCGGCCTCTTGGGTGGCGCGGCCGGTCTCTTCCCAGCGGATCTTGAGGTCGTTGCCCTCAACGCCCCAAGTCACCGCAAGCCGCCCCTGCGCTGCCGCGAGCGCTCCGTATTTGGCTGCATTGGTGGCCAGCTCATGCAGGGCCAGCGAGAGCGAGGTGCTGGCGCGCGGGCCAAGCACAACATTGGGGCCGTCGATCCCTGTCAAATGCTCGTCGCCGTATGGGGTGAGCAGGGTAACGAGAAGGTCATGCAGGGAGATCCTGTCGCCCACCGGCTGCCCGGCCTGAATGGCTGGGGCCAGAAGGTTGTGGGCATTGGCCAGCGCGTGGAGGCGCGCGGCGAGGGCGGAGGACTCCTCGCCATTCGCGTGGCTCAGGCGCACCATTCCGGACACCACGGTGAAGAGGTTCTTCACCCGGTGATTCAGCTCTTGCACCAGCAACTGGCGCTCGGAGAGAGCCTGATGCAGGCGAATCTCGCTTTCGACGATCCCGGCAATGTCTTCGAGCGCCTTCATCTGCCCTTCGGACCATTCATGTGCTTCGGAATCGATGGCGCAGAAAGAGCCGAGGACTTCGCCCCCCGGCCCGTGAACCGGCACGCCGAGATAGGCGATGACGCCGAGATCGCCCACTGCGCCATTGCCCGCCAGAAGCGGATGGGTGCGCGCATCGACCACTGCGAGGGAGGTGCGGGATGACACCACGTATTGGCAGAAAGAGTGGCTCAGCGGCGTTTCACGCTGCTCCACACCGGCTTCTTCGAGGCCGGATTGCGCTTTGAAGAATTGGCGGCGGTTGTCGACGAGCGAAAGCAACCCCACAGGCGCGCCCGTGATCTGCCGGGCCAGTCGCACCGCGCGGTCATAGACCTCTTCCGGCACGCTATCCATGAGCCCGGTCTTGGCAAGGTCGGCCAGCCGCTCGCGGCGGCCCAGCTCGTCTTCGTGCCCTTCAGGTTCGGTGGTCGGAAATTCCGGCACTCCCGTCATTCTGCCCGGCCTCCCTCTGCGCGGCGGTTCGGGCCAAGGGGTTAGCAGGCTCGGCGGGCCGGTGAAATAAAATTTGAGGTTAATGCCAAAGGTTTGTGCGGGTTTATGTAGATCCGTGCCATTGGGAAGCGATGCGGTGTGTCATTTGCCAAGTGATCGCAACCTCAGGCTGCGATCCGACTGGCACTCAAGCGATGTGGCGCGGGGATTTGGATATGCCGTAGGCTTTGCGGGCGGTGACGAGGCGAAGATCTTCCGGGTCCATCCCGATGCTCATCATGGTACGCCGGTCGTAGCGCTCCCGCGCTTTTGCCGGGCTGTGTGCGGTGCCGAAGAGCCGATCAATCCAGCCCATCCCGGCGGTTACGTGAAAGGTGGCATGGTGGTCCTGATAGTGGTGCGCCATGTGTTCGCGGGTCACCCACCGCCCGAACCTTCCTTTTGGCACTTTCAGATGCGCCAGCGTGTGGCAGTACTCGTAAAAGGCGAAGGCGGAAGCGGAGCCGACGAAGAGCGCGACCCATGCCACCTTTACCGCCAGCCAGAAACCCAGCAACGGCCAGAGCACCAGCATGTGTGCGGCGAAGGAGCCGGCGGCAAAGCGGAGCGGGAACCAGTGATCGTCACCGGTGAAGAACTCTTCATCCTGCGGAAATTCATGGTGCCCGATGTGGCTGCGGTACAGCCTGTTGAAAGGGCTCTGCGCCGTCGGCGGCTTGCGGTGGTAAATGAAACGGTGGATCAGGTACTCGTTGAACCACTGGATCACCACGCCATAGGCAATGGCCGCCAGCATCCAGAGATGAAAGTCGAAGACGATCAGCCCCAAGCCCACCAGCCAGAACGGAAACAGCCGGTGCAGCCCGCCCATGTGAACGATGACGCGTAGCGCTGGGATCATGGTTCTCCTCCTGCGCTCAGGATGGGTGCGGCAGGGCGCACCGGTCAAGCGGCAGGGCGTGGCGACGTTGCGTTGCGCGGGAGTTGGCGGGACAGGGCAACCTTGTGACGAACGAAAAAGGGGCAGCCGTGAGGCCACCCCTTCGCTTGTCCCTGGCGGTCCGTCTTAGCGGCGGATGCCGAGCTTGCCGATGAGGTCCCTGTAACGGGCCTCGTCTTTGTTCTTGAGGTAGTCCAGCAGCTTGCGGCGCTGGGCCACGAGCTTCAGAAGGCCACGGCGGCCGTGGTTGTCCTTCTTGTGGGTTTTGAAGTGCTCGGTGAGCGTGCTGATCCGCGAGGAGAGGATGGCCACCTGAACTTCGGGCGAACCGGTGTCGCCGTCCTTGGTGCCGTATTCCTTGATGACGCGGGCCTTGTCTTCAGCAGTGATCGACATCGGGGTCTCCTTTGGTTTGGTGTTGCGGGCGCAAGCCGGGATGTCGTCCAGCAGGGTCCATGGAGTGTGCCGCCCGGGCGATCCCGGTCGACAGAGGGGGCGTATAGGCCAAGCCCGCCCGGATGGGAAGGTGATTCGTCCGCGCCGGTCAGTCGGCGTTGGCCGGGGGCATCTCGCCCGGTTCGACCTGCGGCGGATCTTCTGGCTGGGTTCCGGCGCCATCGGGGGCTGGCAGTTGCTCTTCCACCCGCTGCTCGGCTTCGGCTTCGGATTTCTCCTGATCCAGTTCCACACCCAGCTCTGCGGCCCATTCGGCGAGGATCGGGATGAAATCGACCTGGCTCAGCAGGTAGGCGAGGATCGAAACCAGAACGGTCGCGCCCACAACAGAGCCGAGACCGAAGGCCATGCCGCGCAGCAATTGAAAGGCGATCAGGCGCCAGAACTGCGCATAGACCCGCAGGAACTTGTGATCGTTCAGCTTGGCCACTTCCTCGCGCAGCGCCACGATTTCGCGTTGGAGGTCAGAGCGCGTGGCATCATGCGCGGCGTCCGCCTCGGCGGCGCTTTGGGTGGCCACGGGATCGGAGGAGAGGTGCGGGTCGGGGTCGCTCATGCGCCGACCCTAGCCGAATTCACCGGATTGAAAACCCGTCAGGAAGTGGCAGGTCGGGCGCAGTTGGCGACGCTCAAACGGTTGCACCTGCCGACATGGGCACGAGCTGAATATCGGCCGCGGTCAATGAGCTGCCGCCGTGCACCAGCCCGATCAACTCGCCGTCGGCAAAGACTTCGATGAGGTCACTGTCGATCTCGCCGAGCGTGATCTCTGGCGCCTCGCTGCTTGCTGTGTCGTCCCAGAGCAGGGCGAGACCATCTACATCGGCGTTGAAATCCATGATCTCCGCCACGGTCTCCTCCACGAGGTCCGGGCCGAGGGTGAACATGTCAGTGCCCTCCCCGCCGGTGGCAGCGTCACCGTCGCCGAGAACCAGTACATCATCGCCTTCGCCGCCGTTCAACCAGTCGACGCCAAGGTCATCC
Source organism: Vannielia sp. SX4 (assembly GCF_052828525.1). The sequence goes on along the minus strand of NZ_CM128247.1, from coordinate 479,233 downwards.
GAGCCGATCAGGATGTCATTACCAGCGCCGCCCTGAAGGTTGTCGTTCCCTTCGCCGCCAATGAGCAGATCATTACCAAGGCCGCCTTCGAGCTGGTCATTACCCGATTGGCCTGCGAGCACGTCGGCGCCGTCGCCGCCTGTCAGGCTGTCGGCGCCGTCACCGCCGAGTAGGGTATCATCGCCAGATCCGCCCCAGAGCGTGTCATCCCCGCTGCCGCCGTCGAGCAGGTCGTCATCATCTTCGCCAAAGAGGCTGTCGGACCCTTCTCCACCTGCGAGGTTGTCATCACCTTCGGCGCCGAGGGCCACATCATCACCCTCATAACCGCTGATCTCATCGGCTCCTGCATTGCCCTGCAAGATGTCGTCGCCAGCGCCGCCCTGGATGCTGTCGGCTGCATCGCTCCCGATCTGCGTGACGCCTGCGTCTGGATCTGTCGGCTCAAGAGGGGCGGGGTGGTCATTGGCGGGATCGTCCTCGGTGGGTTCGAGCGCTTCGACGCCATCGGGTGCCTCGTCATCGAGCAGGGAGGTGCCGATGGTGCCCGCACCGCCGGAGCTATCTTCCACGGTGTCGAGGTCGACAGCATCCTCCTCGACCTCCTCGCCGCCTCCGGCGATCCCCACAACAGCCGAGCCGACAAGCACGGCACCCATCAATCCGAACAGCAAGAACATGCCGGTGACCCCTCAACAGCGTTAGCGGTTGCACCCCAGGCCGCTCCCGTGACCGTGTCGTGCAACGCAGAAATCGGGATAGCGTGGCATGGTGGATGAAACCCTTATGCCGCCGAAAAAGGTGCCTAGATTATGCAACAAGTTTTCGGCGTTTCTGGCGGCGGGGCTGGAAAGCGAGGGGTGTTCGGTGGATGATCCGCGCATGCGTCCCGATTGGCTCGTTCCCCTGTTAATCTTCCTTCTGGCCATGGTGCTGATTGCACTTTGGTTCCGCCTTCGGTCGCGACGCCACGCGGAGCTGGCAGGGAGCGGGGCAGTGGCTGAAGGCACTGCTGAGCCGGAGGTGCAAGAGCCGAGCGCGGATGCCGTTCCGAGGCTCACGGCAAGCGAGGAATTCAGGGAATTTCCGCCGGAGATTCAGGCCGTTCGGGAGGAGCTGAACCGCATCCGGCTCGAAGAAGCCGAGAGCGAAAAGGCCATGCTGCGGATGGACGAAGCACAGGCCGCCGCGCGCGCAGCGATTGCGGAGGCGCAGGTTGATGCGGATGAAGCTGAGGCGGATGCTGACGAAGAGGCGCCGTTGGCCGAGGTTGTGGAGGCTGAGGAAGACGCACCTGTAGATGCGATTGAGTCCGAAACTGAAGAGGACGAGAACCCCGAGGTGGAAGAGGCCTTAGTGCAGGTCGAGGGACCGGGAGAAACGGCTGAGGCCGAGAGTCCTGCTAAAGCGGAAGTGGAAGAGCCTGCGGCGGAGGATGAGGCGATTGAGGTCGAAGCCGTAGCCGAAGAGACTTCGCCGCCTGCAGACGGCGAGGGCGAAGCGCAGGACACACCCTCCAACGGAGCCGAAGACCTTTACGATTCGGAGGGTAGGCTGATCTTGCCGATGGGTATGGGGGACATCATCGTGCCCACCGAGGCGCCCCGCCGGTTGAAGCTCGCAGTCGATCGGCAATGGCCGATTGCCGTGGTGCAGGGGTTCGACCCGGAGACCGAGCGGCTGGTCATTTTCTATGACGGGCCGGATGCCACCGACATCGTAATGCTGCCCACCATCAACGAGACTTGGCAGATCAACCTCGGCGGTCGGCCGGTGGTGCAGGTGGAGTGTGAAGAAGGCGCTGAAGCCCTCGGCAGTGCGGTGCGGATCAGACTGCGCCCGCCGGAGTGACCCAAAGCTGGGGCTGCTCGGTATAGGCGATGTAGAGCGGATGCTTGGGCTGACCGTGCTTGGTCAGCCCGAGGTGATAGAGCGGCCAGCCGCCCTGCCGCAGGAGCGCCTCCACCGCATGCCCTCGATCCAGATGCGCGCCGTGACTGCCCCAAGCGCAGATGATCCTGTCGGCCCAACCGCAGCTATCGAGAATGGCGGCATCGTTCTCCGGGCCAACCGGCTCGAGCGCGGCGCGCATGTTCTTGGGGTCAGTGTCGCGCCACGCGAAGATATTGGTGACGCGGAAGCTGCCAAAGCCCAACGTGCGGGCGCGGCGCTCGCAGCGCTCGACGGTGGGGTCGTTCTGCACCTCGGTCGCGGTCGATGGATTTAGCATGATGAAAAGCGCCTTCTCACCCGCCGGGTCCCACGTGCGCGTCAGAAGATAGCGGTAACGCTCGCAGTCGGAATAAACGGCCGTGGAGGGCGCGTCGCCCTTGGTGTGGGTACGGGTGATCATGCCAGCCACTCCTTGGCGCTCTTGGGGCTCACCGGTTCAGCACACGGCTGGGGTGAAACTCGCCGCCAAGGTACCGGCCGAGAGCAATGGCCTGCCCCATGTGGGCGGCCCAGCAATCCTCGCCAAATTCGGCATCGGAGGCGACCACTGGGGCCGGGTTGCCGTTGGCGATGCGGGTGGCGGCAGCCTCGTTCACGGTGACGCGCGGCAAGTCGCCCAGGCCCTGTTCCAGCGGCACCAGCAAGCCGTCGATCTCGGGCTTGCGAGCCAGTTCCTCGACCTGCTCCAGCGTGACAGCCTTCTCAAGATCGAACGGACCGGACCATTCGCGCCGCAGGGTTACGACATGGCCAAGACAGCCCAGCGCCTTACCCAGATCTCGCGCAATGGAGCGCACGTAGCCGCCTTTACCGCAGACCATCCGAAGCTCGGCTGTGTCGGCATCGGGGCGCGACACAAGCTCTAGGCTCTCCACCCAGAGGGGCCGGGCCTCAACCTCAAAGTCCTCGCCGTCACGGGCAAGGGCATAGGCCCGTTCGCCATCGATCTTCACGGCCGAATACTTGGGCGGCACCTGCATGATATCGCCAGTGAAGCTTGGGAGCGCCGTTCGGATCTCATCATCGGAGGGCCGCACCTCGGCGGTCTCGATCACCTCGCCCTCGGCATCGTCGGTGTTGGTCGCCGCGCCCAGCCGAACGGTGAAGCTGTAACACTTTTCGGCATCCATCACGTAGGGCACGCATTTGGTCGCCTCGCCGAAGGCGATGGCCAGCAGGCCGGTGGCCGCCGGGTCCAGCGTGCCAGCGTGCCCAGCCTTCTTGGCCTCAAAGGCCCAGCGCAGTTTGTTCACGCAGGCAGTGCTCGTCGGCCCGGCGGGCTTGTCGAGAATGATCCAGCCGGAAATGTCGCGTCCCTTGCGGCGGGCCATGGAGCCTCCATCGGTGGTGAGAGGCGCGGGGTAGCGCGAGCAGGGCGGGGCGTCAACGGGCGGAGGCGTGCGCCTCGACCCGCGTCAGTTGCCAGCTGTCTCCTCCAGCCCCTCCGGGGCACCCACCACGACGAAGTGCAACGCGTCGGGGTCGATCAGCCGCTTGGCGACGCGTTTCACATCTTCCGCCGTCACCGCCTCGACGAAGCTGTTGCGGTTGGTGATGTAATCCTTGCCCAGCCCTTCGATCTGGAGGCCAACGAGGATGTTGGCGATCCGGCCGTTGCCATCGAAGCGGAGGGGGTAGGCTCCGGTCAGGTACTTCTTGGCGCGTTCCAGTTCTTCGGCGCTCACGCCCTCTTCGGCGAGCTTGGCCCATTCGTCGCGCACCACTTCGATCACCTGCGCGACGCGTCCGTTGGCCGAAGCCACGCCGCCGCCGATGATCTCGCCGTAGTCCATCGGCGCGAGATAGGCATAGATGCCATAGGTCAGCCCGCGCTTCTCGCGGACCTCTTCCATCAGACGCGAATTGAAACCGCTACCGCCGAGGATTTCCATCATCACGAAGGCGGGGAAGAAATCGGGGTCATCGCGCTTGATCCCCTGCTGGCCGAAACTCACCACTGACTGCGGGGTATCGAAAGGCACGACGGTGAGGCCGCCTTGCAGGCTGTAGTCCATGTGTTCAGCCTGTTCGGCGCCGGTCTCGGGGAGGCCGGAAAAGAGCTTGTCGAGCAGGGCGGCGAGGCGCTCGGCGTCGATATCTCCGACAGCGCCGACATAGAGCCTGTCACGGGCCATCACCCGCGCTTTAGCATCAAGCATGTCCTCCCGTGTCAGGGCCGCTACACTCTCGGCTGTGCCGTTCAGATCGGTGCCGTAGGGATGGTTGCCCCAGGCCAGCCGGTCGAAGGTGTCGCCGGCGATCTTGTCGGGGTCGTTGCCGTTGGATCGGATGATCGATTGCACCTGCGCGCGCACCCGGTCGAGGGCATCCTGATCAAAGCGAGGGTCTTCCATCGCGAGGCGCAGCAGTTCGGCGGCCTCATCCATGTTCTCGGTGAGGAACTTGGCGCTAATGGAGAGCGCGTCGTTGTGGACATCGAAGTCGAAGGAGGCGGCAAGGCTGTCACGGGCGGCGGCCCATGCGCGGGCGTCCATGTCGCCTGCGCCTTCTTCGAGGATTGCAGTCATCAGGTTGATTGACCCACGCTTGCCGGGCGCATCGAGTGACGCGCCGCCCTTGAAGCGAATCTCCAGCGCGACGAATGGGATGGAGGGCTCGTTGACCAACCATGCCTCTACACCGCCGGGGGAGGTGACCTCTTCGATGTCGACCTCGGCCGAGGCCATGAATGGTAGAGCGGCGAGGGCAAGCCCGCAGGCGATACGCTTGAGAAAGGTCACTGCGAAATCTCCTCGGCTTCGATCTCAGTCTCGGATTCGACGTCAGGCGCGGCGGCGCTGGCAGGCTCCGGCTCGGGCGCAGAGGCGGGATCGGGCGTGCGCATAGCGTAGCCAGTCACGGAGGTCCGCATATCGAGCACCTCGCGCGCCGCGGCGATCACGTCTTCTGGTGTGACGGCCTGAAGGACCTGCGGCCAGGCTTGGATATCCTCCACCGTGAGGCCGGAGGTCAGCCCCTCGCCATAGCGACGCGCCAGCCGCTGCAGATTGTCCTTCGCGTAGATCTCAGAGGCGCGGACCTGCATCTTGATCCGCTCGAAGGCCTCCATGTCGACGCCCTCTTCTATGAAGGCCTCAATCACCCGGTCGATATCGGCCTCGGCCTCTTCCAGCGAGCGGCCGGGCACGGGCACGACGTAGAAGCCGAATTGGCCGTCGTCGAGGCTCTCGCCCGAGTAGAAGGCGGCGGAGTAGACGGCGAGGCTTTCATCGAACTGGAGCATCCGACCCATCAGCGAAGAGGTGGGAGAGCCGCCGAGAAGCTCGGCGAGGATGGTCAGCGCGGCGGCCTTTTGCTGTGCTCCGGCGTCCCGCTCCGGCGCAAGGTAGGTGCGCACCACATAGGGCTGGGAGATGCGCGGATCGGAGAACTTGAGTTGGCGCGCTGCTCTTTGCGGCGGTTCCTGTGGGCGGGCGCGCGTCTTGATCTCTGGGTTGGCGGGCAGCGGGCCAAAGTGGGTTTCGGCCAATTCTTTCACCTGTTCCGGAGTCACATCGCCAGCCACCACGAGGATCGCGTTGTTGGGCGAATAGTGAAGCTTGTAGAAATCCAGCGCGTCCTGCCGGGTCAGCCCCTCCATCTCGTGCTTCCAGCCAATGATCGGGATGCCGTAGGGGTGGTTCATCCACTGGGCGGCACGGCGATCTTCGCCGAAGAGGGCGGAGGGGTCGTTCTCGACCCGCTGGTTGCGCTCTTCAAGGATCACCTGAAGCTCGGTGGCGACATCCTCCTCGGTGATGAGGAGGTCCACCATCCGGTCGGCCTCCATCTGCATCATCAGCTCCAGCCGGTCGGCGGCGACACGCTGAAAGTAGCCAGTGTAATCCCACGAAGTGAAGGCGTTGTCGGTGCCGCCGTTGTCCTCGACCACCTTGGAGAACTCGCCGGGCGCGAGATCGTCGGTGCCTTGGAACAGCAGATGCTCGAGAAAATGCGCGATGCCGCTCTTGCCGGGCGGCTCATCGGCGGCGCCGGTGCGATACCAGACCATGTTCACCACCACAGGCGCGCGGTGATCCTCGATCACGACAACGTCCATCCCGTTTTCAAGCGAAAAGGCGGTGACTTCTTCAGCAGTGGCGGGCAGGGCAGTGAAGGCGAAGAGCGCCATAAGGGCGGCTCCGGCGCGGCGGATGGGGGGCATCAGCGCTCCTCTCGTGTAATGCGAGAGCTACCCTAGGCATGGGGCCAATATGCGCAAGTAGGGCAACGGGGTTGTGAAGCCCGGTGTATCATGCATTGGCTCGAAGCTTAGTTAACGGCTACTGAAACTCGCCGCTGGGCGGGGCGGAGGGCGTGGCCGCTCCGGCGCGACGGAAGCGAGCCAGCTCGGCTTCCTGATCCAGCGATTGCGGGCGATAGGCCTTGTAGTAGACGTTCACGTTGAACAGCCGTTCCAGCAGGCGCCCGTCATTCTTTCTGCGATACTCGTAGTCTTCCTTGGCGAGAATGGTGCGGATATCGCGGCCTAGGCCAAAGCGAGTGACGTGGCCGATCAGCCCCGGTTCACCGCGGATCTCGCCAGTGCGGTTGAGACGGTCGGGGCTGCCGCCAAGCGCCGCGACGGCATCCTTGAACGGCGTCGCATCGGCGCGGTTGCTGCCGCCCGGCGTGGGCGGAGGCAGATCGCGGTAGTTCTCGGGTTGCTGAATCGGCTTGTTGGGAAGGATGGCAAACTCGTCGGGCGTATCCTGCCCGCGCTGCGTGTTCATCAGGTCCGGCGTGCGGCTACAGGCGGTCACTCCCACGCAGAGCGCCAGCAAAAGCGCAGCGCGCCCGGCTGCCTCAACCCGTTTCATTGCCCCTGACACCACTCGGCTTCCCTCAGTTCTTTTGCCCGTTCTAGCGTGTTTCACCGCCCTCGTCAGCCGCCTTTTTCTCGCCGGTCCAGAGGATCAGGCCAAAGGCCCCGGCAAAGATGAACACATCGGCGAGATTGAAGAGGTAAGGGTTGGAGATGCCGCAGCAGGACATGTTGAGAAAGTCCAGCACGCCGGGAAAGAGCACGCGGTCGAGCGCATTGGCCAGCGCCCCGCCGATCACCATGCCCGCAGAGGCGAAGGCGCGACGGGTGGTGAAGCTGCGCGCCGCCCAGACGGCCAGTGCGGTGCAGAGCACCAGCGCAATCACGATAAGGATCACCCGCTGCGCGCCCGAACCGCCCCCGAAAAGGCCGAAGTTGATGCCTTCGTTGATGCCGGGGCGGAACACCAGAAGCGGGTCGATCACATCGATCCGCTGGCGCTCCCAAAGGTTCAGCCACTGGAAGACGAACCACTTGCTGGCCTGATCGATCACAAAGGCGATGACCGCGAAGAGGGTGAGGGTGCGCATAAGGGCCGCCTGATCAGTGTCGGAAGTGCCGCATGCCGGTGAAGACCATGGCGATACCGGCCTCATCGGCGGCAGCGATCACCTCGTCATCCCGCATCGAGCCGCCGGGCTGGATCACGGCGGTTGCACCTGCCTCGACCGCGGCCATGAGGCCATCGGCAAACGGGAAGAAGGCATCGGAGGCTACAACGGAGCCCTTGGTCAGCGGCTCGGACAGGCCCAGCGCCTCCGCCATGTCGAGGCTCTTGCGGGCGGCGATGCGCGAGCTGTCGACACGGCTCATCTGGCCTGCGCCCACGCCAACGGTCGCACCATCCTTCACGTAGATGATCGCGTTGGATTTGACGTGCTTGCCGACGGTCCAGGCGAAGAGCAAGTCATCCAATTGAGCATCGGTCGGCTGCACATTGGTGACCACTTTCAACTCATCCTTGCTGATATGGCCTACGTCCTTGTCTTGCACCAGCATGCCGCCAGAGACCTGACGATAGGTCAGGATCGGCTGGCGCGGGTCGGCCAGCGCGCCGGTTGTGAGCAGGCGCAGGTTCTTTTTGGCGGCGAAGACTTCCTTGGCCTCGTCATCGGCCTCGGGGGCGATGACGACCTCGGTGAAGATCTCGCTGATGGCCCGCGCGGTTGCGCCATCAAGCTTGTCGTTCAGCGCGATGATGCCGCCAAAGGCGGAGGTGCGGTCGCAGTCGAAAGCGCGGCGATAGGCCTCTTCGAGCGTTGCGCCGCGGGCCACGCCGCAGGGGTTGGCGTGCTTGATGATCGCGCAGGCCGGGCCGCCCTCGGGGGCGAATTCGGAGACCAGCTCGAAGGCGGCATCGGTATCGTTGATGTTGTTGTAGCTTAGCGCCTTGCCCTGATGCTGCTGGGCAGTGGCCACGCCGGCCCGGCCGGTGCCATCGGTGTAGAAGGCCGCTTGCTGATGCGGGTTTTCGCCGTAGCGCATGGTGGCTGCGAGCGTGCCGGCAAAGGCACGGCGGCGCGGGGTGGGCTGGCCGATGGCGTCCGCCATCCAGGTGCTGACCGCGGCGTCATAGGCGGCGGTGCGGGCATAGGCGGTTTGCGCCAGTTGCTGGCGGAAGGCGAGGGTGGTGTGGCCATCGTTGTCGTCTAGTTCAGCGACAAGCGCGGCATAATCCGCCACGTCCGTCACCACGTTCACGAAGGCATGGTTTTTGGCGGCGGCGCGGATCATCGCTGGGCCACCGATATCGATGTTTTCTATGCAGGTGTCGTAGTCGGCACCTTTGGCCACGGTAGCCTCGAAGGGATAGAGGTTCACCACGAGCAGGTCGATCGGGCCGATGCCGTGCTCGGTCATCGCGGCAACGTGCTCGTCATTGTCGCGCAGAGCCAGAAGGCCGCCATGCACGACCGGGTGAAGGGTTTTGACCCGGCCATCCATCATCTCGGGGAAGCCGGTGACATCGGCCACGTCCTTCACCGCGATGCCAGCCTCTCTCAGCATGCCTGCGCTGCCGCCTGTGGAGAGGATCTCGATCTCTCGCTGCGCCAGCAACTCGGCCAGCTCGACCAGCCCCTCCTTGTCGGAAACGGAAATCAGCGCACGGCGGATGGGTTGCAGGTTGGTCATCGGCATCGGTCCCCTCGGTCAGCCCTGCTCCGCGTCCTCTTCATCGTCGTCATCGCGGAGCGTGTCACGAATGGCGAGCGGGGTATCCTGTGCTTTCGCCAAGGTCCAGCCGATCTCGTGGCCATAATCGAGGACTTTCGCAGAAAGGACGATCTGACGCGATGCGCGGGGCTTGATCCGGCCCTGTTCGAGATAGACCGAAGGCTCAAGCGACAGCTCCGCCTTGCCGGAATAGCGGAAAACCCAAATCTCGCCGGACTTCAGCGCCAGCGAAACCGCGAGGCCGCCCATGTCGACGGTCGCATCGACATCGGGGTGCAGATGGAAGTGGGCGGTGAAGCTGACGCCTTGCAACTGCATTCGGGTCATCGCCGCGTCAAAGGCTTTGCGGGCGTCTTCGGTGAAGGCGCGGAGCGTGTCGGTGCCGGTGAGGAGGCGGCCGGAGGGGTCAAGATCCAGCCGCCGCATATGGGTGAGGCCGTGGGTGGAGGCGTAGCCATCGTGACCGGCCAGAAGATGGGCGCCTGAAGAGTCGCCTGTGCGCTCCACCTTCACCTGCCGGGGCGTGTCTTCAAGAAACTCGCCACGCTGGCCTGCCGCCGGGGCAAGCCGGGACGAGGAGTAGCGTTCTACCGCCAGCGTGGCGTGAGAGGCCGTGGCGCGGCCTGCCCGCCGCCAGCCCTCGCCAAAGCTTGCGCCCGAGCCGCAGGAGACAATCAGCGGGCGGCGGCCCGAGGTCAGCTCGAAGGCGAGGGTGGAGGCATGGGCGCGGGCAGAGGCCGGGCCGCGAGGCGGGCGGGCGGCGTCGACGATCACCGTTGTGCGACCTGCGGCCAGCCGGGCGTATCCCATCGAGAGCCCCTCACCCGGCCCCTCGCGCACGCCGGAGGCTGCGAGTGCCGCGTCCAGCCGACCCTCAAGCCCGCGCCCGCCGCCATGAAACCGCGCCAGCCCGCCATCGGAATGGCGCAGGGCACGCAGGGTGGGGGTGATCCGGGCGATGGCGGCAGTGAGAGGGCGCGGCACCGAGTGGTCCGCATCCACAAGCGCATGCACCGCCCATGTGAGAAGCGTCAGCACCTCCATCAGCTCTTCGGGGTTGCGCGTGGGGATGCCGCCCTGCGCATCCACCTGCCGGTCGCATTCGCGGGAGAGGGCCTTCAGCGCCGGGTCCACGTGACCCTCCATCCCCTGCAGCGCCAAGCCCGCATAAATGAGGCCGGTCAGAGCCTCGAACCGGGGCAAGCCGGGGGCCGCGGAGCGCCAGCGGCGGGACAGGAACCGGGTTTGCCCGGCGAGTGCCCTGAAATAGGCTTCGGACTGGTCCGAGCTTCGGCCATTCAACAGAAAGATCGCGTGGTTGATCCAGCGGATCAGGCGGCGGCCGGTCAGATCGGGGGTCCACCCCGGGCCGCGGCCGCGCCCGAAGCGTTCGATCCACACCCATGTCCACTCTTGTGCCCTCTTTCGCGCCCGCAGGTCGCCCACGGCGGCGAGATCGTCGAGCCATGTGAACCCCATCAGCGCCTCGGTGAACTCGGGTGCGGGGGCAGGCAGATCCCAGATCGGGCGCTCGTCTCCCTGCGCCTCAACGAGGTAGCCGGCGAATAGGTAGGTGCCCGCCACCAGTTGCCGCCCCTTTGCAAAGCTGCCGATGGTGCGCGGTTCAGGGTGGCTGGTGAAGGCGGTCGCCGGGCGCGACCACGTGGCCAGCCGCGCCTGAAGCCGATTGGCCATGCGCGCCCATTTCGCGGACGGATGCTTTGCGAGGATGCCTGCCATTGCGCTCTCGGGGTGCCCGTTGCGGGCCTGTTGTTGGTTGCGGCGGAGGATAAGGCCACGGGCGGCGGGTGTCACCTGCTGATCCGAACGCGCGGGGGATTCGGCGGATTGGGTGCCGACGCGATCTCCCGTCAGGGCTTGCGCAGCACCGCCATGTAAAACCCATCCATCCCGCCACGGTCAGGCCAGAAATCAGGCCGCAGGCGAAGCCCGTTGCCCGCGCGCCAGCTTTCCTCGATCCAGTCTGCCTCTGGGCGAATGAGCTCATGGCCCTCGACCTGCTTTTCACCCTCCTCGGGGAGCAGCGAGCACACGCAGTAGACAAGCCGCCCACCGGGCTTGAGCCAGCCCATCGCCCGCTCCAGCATCTGCGCCTGAAGCGCGAACAGCTCTTTCAGCCCCTTGCCGTCTTTCACATGCGGCAGGTCGGGATGTCGGCGGATGGTGCCGGTAGCCGAGCAGGGGGCATCGAGCAGGATCGCGTCGAAGGCCTCTTCGGGCATCCAAGTCAGCGCGTCGGCGGCGACCAGCTTGGCGGTCAGGCCGGTGCGGGCAAGGTTCTCTTCCACCCGCTTCAGCCGCCGCTCGGATAGGTCTAGCGCCGTTACGTCAGCCCCGGCGGCGGCGAGCTGCAGGGTTTTGCCGCCGGGCGCGGCGCAGAGGTCCAGCACGCGTTTGCCGGGCTGGGGGGCGAGCAGTTTCGCGGGAATCGCGGCGGCCGCATCCTGCACCCAGAATGCGCCTTCTTCGAAGCCAGGCAGGGCCGAAACCTGCGCTGGCCCCTGAATGCGCACCGAGCCGCCGGGCAGGAGCGTGCCGCCCACGGCCTCGGCCAACGCTGCCGGGTCGCCCTTGGCACTCAGGTCCAGCGGGGCGCCGGCACCGTGGGCCGCCTCGATCTGTGCCACGACCGCATTTCCGTACGCGGCCCCGAGTCGCCCGCGCAGCCAGTTGGCCATGCGCGTCGGAGGCGCGGCATCAAAGGCGGCCTGCCCCTCCTCGGCCACACGGCGCAGCACTGCGTTGGCCATGCCGGTTGCCCGTGGTGAGACCTGACGGGTCAGGCTCACCGCCTCGCTCACCACGCCATGTGCGGCCTCGCCCAGCGCCAGAAGTTCCACCGTGGCCAGCCGCAGCACATCGCGCACCGGGGCGGGCGGGGCCTTTTTGATGTAGGGCTTCAAGGCCGCATCTGCCGGGCCGAGATTGCGGAGCGTGGCGTTGGCCAGCCGCTGGGCACGGGCCATCACCTCGGGCGGCGCCTGCGTGGCGGCCACGAGGTCTGACATCATGATCCGCTGCGCCAGCACGCCCTTGATGAATGAAAGCGCCAGCTCACGTGCCGCATCGGCCATTGGCCTTCCCCTTTTCCGGTTGCGCCTCGCGGGCTATATCACGGGTCGAGCCCTGACAAGGAGCGCCGAGATGACCGACCGAACGGACCTGCCCCCAGAAGCCCAACGCGCCCTGGCCGAAGCCGAGGCGCGGCGGAAGGCTGCGAAGGCGGAAGAGCTGCCCAAGGAGTTGGGCGGCCGCGATGGCCCCGAGCCGGTGCGCTACGGTGATTGGGAAAAGAAGGGCTTGGCGATCGACTTTTGAGTGGTGGGTTGGCAACCTCCGCCCCGTCACGCCTCGCCGAGACCCAACACATCCAGCATCGAGTAATGCCCCGGCTTGCGCCCCTGCCCCCAGAGCGCGGCTTTCAGCGCTCCCTTGGCAAAGAGGCTCCGGTCGGTCGCACTGTGCGAGAGCGTCAAGCGCTCGCCCGGCCCGGCGAAGAGCACATCATGCTCGCCGATGATGTCACCGCCGCGAATGGCGGAGAACCCGATCTGCCCGCGTTTGCGCGCGCCGATGATGCCATCCCGCGCGGCCGCATACACGTCTTTCAGCCCATGGCCGCGCCCCTCGGCGGCGGCTTCGCCCAACATCAGAGCGGTGCCGGAGGGGGCATCCACCTTATGCCGGTGATGGCTCTCCACCACCTCGATGTCGAAATCCTCGTCCAATGCCGCCGCGACCTTCTTCACCAGCACCGTCAGCAGGTTCACCCCGAGAGACATGTTGCCGGCTCGCACTACAACCGCATGGCGCGCGGCGAGGTCTATCTTGGCGATGTCATCGTCGGTCAAACCAGTGGTGCCGATCACATGGACCGCTCGCGCTTGCGCGGCCAGACCGGCCATTTCGACGGTGGCGGCAGGGGCGGTGAAATCGATCACCGCCTGCGCCTTGGCCATCGCCTCCAGCGAGTCCGCCGTGACCGTAACGCCCAGCGCCGCGCCACCCATAGCCTCGCCGACATCTTGGCCCACCCACTCGTGGCCCTCGCGCTCCAGCGCACCCGCGAGCCGCATCACCGGGCTCTCCTGCACCGATTGCACCAGCATCCGCCCCATCCGGCCGGAGGCTCCCATCACCACGATCCCGGGCACGTCCATCATCGCTCATCGTCCTTCTCACGTTCGGCTCCGTTTAGCTGACGCCGCGCCACGGCGCAAAGCCCTGCTTGCGTGACGGCGGTGCGCGTCCTATGTCCGGCCCATGGCGAAGAACAAGTTTCATGACGGTCCCGGCCCCTCGCAGCGACAGCTCCGCGTGGGCGAAACCATCCGGCGCGCGCTGGCCCAGGTGCTTCAGCGCGGGGATGTGCATGACGATGAACTGGCCCGCATGTCGATCACCGTTTCCGAGGTGCGCTGCTCGCCCGACCTGAAAGTTGCCACCGCCTACGTGATGCCTCTTGGAGGCTTTCACGCCGAGGAGGGGCTGGATGCGCTCCGTCGCAACCGCTCCGAACTGCGCCGCGCGGTGAACAAGTCTCTCGCGTTGAAGTTCTCGCCCGAGTTGCGCTTCAAACTCGACGAAACCTTCGACCGGATGGATGACACCCGCCGCATGTTCTCGGAAGAGCGTGTTCGCCGCGATGTCGAGGCCGAGGACGATGGCGAGGATTAACCGCCTCCTCGCTCCGCTGCTGGCACTGCTCACCGCTGCGCCGCTCACTGCGGCGCCTGCCTGCCGCGATATCGCCCACGAAGGCCGCGCCTACACGCTTTGTACATTGGATGCGGCGGTCGATGACATTCGGCTCTTCCACAGCAACGGTGGCAAGGTGATCGGCAGTTTCGCCCGTCTCGAAGATATGCTGGCCGCTGAAGGGCTCGAGCTGACCTTCGCAATGAATGCGGGAATGTATCACGACGACCGCAGCCCTGTGGGCCTTTACCTCGAAGAGGGTCGCCAGACTGCGCCGCTGGTCACCAACCCCGGGCCGGGCAACTTTGGCCTCGTGCCCAATGGAGTGTTCTGCCTGATGGATCGGTCGGCGGCGGTGGTGGAGACGCTGACTTATGATGCAAACCCACCTGCCTGTCGTTACGCCTCGCAGTCAGGCCCGATGCTGGTGCTGGACGGGGCGCTGCACCCGCGCTTTTTGCGAGACAGCACTTCTCGGCATTTCCGCAATGGCGTGGGAGTGGAAGCCGATGGCCGCACGATCCACTTTGTCATTTCTGACGAGCCGGTGACGTTTTGGGAGTTTGGCACGCTCTTCCGGGACGGGCTCGGCACACCGAACGCCCTCTATTTCGATGGCTCCGTGTCGCGACTCTTTGCACCTGAGGTCGGACGGCATGACACGGGCTTTCCGCTTGGTCCGCTGGTTGGGGCGGTGAAGCCGAAGGGCTGAAACGCAAGACGCGGCAAGGCGTGCAGGACGTGCGAACAAGCCTTTTCCCGTCGAGATTCCCCCTCGCAGAATCGCTCGCCGCCATGCTACCCCTAGTAGCATGAACGCGCCGAAGCCCAATATAAGCCCTAGCCCGCCGCAAATCCGGCAGCTCGACGAAGCGGTTATCAACCGGATCGCCGCGGGTGAGGTTGTGGAGCGCCCGGCCTCTGCGGTGAAGGAGCTGGTCGAAAACGCGATTGATGCAGGGGCGACGCGGATCGAGATCAGCATCTCTCACGGCGGCAAGACCCTGATCCGGGTCACCGACGATGGCTGCGGCATCCCGGCGGAAGACCTGCCGCTTGCCCTCTCGCGCCACGCTACCTCCAAGATTGACGGCTCCGACCTGCTCGATATTCGCTCTTTCGGCTTCAGGGGCGAGGCGCTGCCATCGCTTGGCGCGGTGGGCCGACTCACCATTACGTCGCGGCCCACCGGTACCGACGCACACAGCATCGCCTGCGCAGGTGGCACGCTTGGCCCGGTCAAACCTGCTGCGCTCACATCCGGTACCCAAGTCGAGCTGCGCGACCTGTTTTATGCCACGCCTGCACGACTCAAATTTCTGCGGTCGGACCGCGCAGAGACCCAGGCAATCTCGGAGGTAGTCAAACGCCTCGCCATGGCTGAGCCGTTCATCGGCTTTACCCTCCGGGATGAAACTGGCGGCGAGCCGCGTGTCACGTTCCGTGCTGATGCGCAATCGGGTGACCTGTTCGATGCGCTTGCCGGTCGCCTTGCCACAGTTTTGGGTCGGGAATTTGCAGAAAACGCCATTCGTCTCGACGCCGAGCGCGAGGGCATTCACCTCACGGGGTACGCCGCGCTGCCGACCTATTCGCGGGGGTCCTCGGTTGCGCAGTTCCTCTTCGTCAATGGGCGGCCGGTTAAGGACAAACTGCTGATCGGCGCCCTGCGCGGGGCCTATGCCGACTATCTCAGCCGCGAGCGCCACCCGGCGGCGGTGCTCTTTCTCGATGTCGATCCGCAGCGGGTGGACGTGAACGTGCATCCCGCCAAGTCCGAAGTACGCTTTCGAGAGCCGGGTGTGGCGCGGGGCTTGATCGTCAGCGGCATTCGCCACGCTCTCGCCGAAGCGGGCCATCGCGCCTCCTCCACCATAGCCGGCGAGGTGCTTGGTGCGATGACGCCCGAACGGGCGGAGGCGCCGGAGGCACCCCGCATCTACCAGATGGACCGCCCAGCCCATGACCGCGCCCAGAGCTACCGCTGGCCCACGCCTGTGGTGGAGCCGATGGGCTTTGCCGAGGCACCGACCGGCCGGGTCGAAGAAACGCCGCAGGGCGTGGATGAATCCCTCAGCCATCACCCGCTTGGCGCTGCCCGTGGGCAGGTGCATGAGAACTACATCATCGCCCAGACTGAGAGCGGCATGGTCATCGTCGACCAACACGCTGCCCACGAGCGGCTCGTTTACGAGAAGCTGAAACGCCAGATGGCGGAGAATGGCGTTGCCGCGCAGGCGCTGCTGATCCCCGAGATAGTCGAGCTCTCGGAACAAGACGCGTCGACCCTTTTGGCGCATGCCGAAACTTTCACCCGCATGGGGCTGACCCTCGAGCCCTTCGGCCCCGGCACCATTGCTGTGCGAGAAACCCCGGCGATTCTTGGTGAGATCAACGCCGAAGCCATGCTGCGCGATGTGCTCGACGAGCTGGACGACATCGGCGAGAGCCAGTTGGTGCAGGAGCGGCTCGAAGCCATCCTCTCTCGCGTTGCTTGCCACGGATCGATCCGCTCCGGCCGCCGGATGCGCGCCGAGGAGATGAACGCGCTTCTGCGCGAGATGGAGGCGACGCCTCACTCGGGACAGTGCAACCACGGACGGCCCACCTACGTGGAGCTGAAGCTGCACGACATCGAGCGGCTCTTCGGGCGCCGATGATCGAGATTGGTGGACAGTCCTACGCACTGACCGACCCGCGCGTGCTAGCGGTGCTAGGCGGTGCGCTGCTCGTTGTGATCCTGCTCTGGCTCTTGATCGCAACCGTTCGCCGCGCGGGCCGAGCCGCCGAGGCGGCTGGACAGATCGGCACCGTTTCAAAGGCGGTCGAGGCGCTTGCGCAAGGCCAGCATGAGCTTGGTGGGCGGATCGCCTCCGTCTCCGAAAGCCAGCAGACAGGACAGGCACAGATCGTGGCTGCCATGGAGGCGCGTTTGGCCGAGGTGCAGGCGCAGGTGGCCGACCGGCTGCACCAGACAGCGTTGCACTCGGCACGCACGCTCAACGACATGCAGGAAAAGGTGAACGAGACACTTGCGGGCAGTTCCAAGCAAACCGCCACCTCGCTGACCCAGCTCACAGAGCGGCTGGCACAGATCGACAAGGCACAGGCCAATATCGAGAAGCTCTCTGGCGATGTGCTCGGCCTTCAGGACATTCTGAGCAACAAGCAGACACGTGGGGCCTTTGGCGAGATCCAACTAAACGATATCGTTTCCAAGGCGCTCCCGCGGGACAGCTACACGCTGCAAGCCACGCTCTCGAACGGCAAGCGAGCGGACTGCCTGATTCACCTGCCCAACCCGCCCGGCCCCATCGTGATTGACGCCAAGTTCCCACTGGAGGCTTACGAGCAACTCAGCGGTGCGACGAGCGATGCCGAGAAAACTGCCGCCGGTCGGGCCCTGAGGGCCGCGGTGAAAACCCACATCAGCGCTATCTCCGAGCGCTACATCGTTGAGGGTGAAACCGCTGATGGGGCGCTGATGTTTCTTCCCTCCGAGGCGGTCTATGCCGAGTTGCACGCCAACTTTGCCGAAGTGGTGCGCGAAGGTTTTGCGGCGCGGGTCTGGATCGTGTCGCCCACGACCTGCATGGCCACTCTAAACACCATGCGTGCGGTGCTGAAGGATGCCCGGATGCGCGAGCAGGCGGGGGCGATCCGTAAGGAGTTGGCGCTGCTCCATGCAGATGTGGACAGGCTCGGCACACGTGTGGGCAATCTCGACAGGCACTTCGGGCAGGCGGCGAAGGACATCGAAGAGATCAAGATCTCTGCCGAGAAGGCGGGCAAGCGGGCGCACAGGCTCGATGCCTTCGACTTCGAGGAGCTGGCTCCCGAAGAGCCTGCGCAGGTCGTTCCCCTCAGCAGCCCTGCGACCGGGCCATCCAGCTGAAAGCTGCTCAATCGCCGGGCAATGGCATTAAATTAAGCGTCATCTCAGGCCTAGTGTGAACCCTCCGATTACCAGCGCGTTATAATGGGAACGGGGCGGCATGGAATCACTTTGCCCGCACCCATATTTTTAGAATGCGGCGTTTCCACGGAGGAGAGATTTCATGGTCGAATGGCAGGGCAAGAAGTACTGGATCATCGGTGCGGGCTCCGCTCTGGGACGGGCGCTGGCTGATCAGTTGAGTCGCGTCGGTGCTGAGTTGGCCCTCACCAGCGCCGAGCCGGACGCGATGAAGAAGCTGGCCGAGATGCTGCCGGGCAAGGCCATGGCGGTTGAAGCCGATACCTCCGACGCCGAGGCAATGAAGGTCGCAGCGGCGGGCGTGGGCGCGGTCGACGGCGTGATCTACCTGCCCGATGCGATGGGCGGCCACGGTGCCCGTAATTGGGACACGGTCGCGATCAAGCAGGTTATCGACCGTAACCTCGACGGCGCACTCAACACCGTGGGCGCGGTGCTGCCGGGCATGGTGGACGCCGACAAGGGGCACTTGCTGCTGGTCGCGGGCCTCTCCGCTTATCGCGGCCTGCCGGGTGAAATCGGCTACGGAACCTCGATGGCCGCCGTCATGCACCTGGCCGAAGAGCTCTATGCCGAGCTGCGCAACACAGGTGTGCAGGTGCAGCTTGCCTGCCCCGGCCACGTGATCGAACCTGAAGCGCTGGCCGAGGGTGATACGCCTGCCGCCCTGCCGCCCTCGGTGATGACATCTGAGGCCGCCGCGCGAGAACTGTTTGAGCACATGAACGATGACGTGTTCCAGAAGAGCTTCCCGACCATGCGGGGTTGGCTCGTACGTGTGTCACAGCTCATGCCGAACTGGCTTTACTACCGGCTCTTCCGCTCGCAACTTTGACGCAGGTCTGGGCCGGTGCAGGGGCTGGAAAGCGCGCGCCTATGCTGGCACTCTCAGGCCAAGGAGGCCCTGCCATGCTCGACGTTTCCATGCACAAGATCGTCCGCGTCATCGCGCTGGCCCGCGAGTACGGCTCCGATGGCGTGCAGACCCGCAATTACATCTCCGACATGAACGAAGATGAGCAATCGAGCCTTGTAGCCCTGATGTGGGTAGGACGCGGCAGTTATGATGCGGATGATATCGAAGAAGCCCGCCGGATGGCTGTGGCTGAGAAGTCCTCGCCTACGGAGACCTACCTTGGCGGCGAGCCGCAGTTGGCCGACATGCTCGAAGATGGGCTGGATGCGCTCGACATCAACGTGGCCGACGCCGAGGATCACCTGCGGGAGCGGCCCTGAGGCTCTGGTGCTGCGCGACTAAGGCTGGAGCTCTGCCGTGATCCTGTCGGCTGCGCGGTTTAGACCGTCCTCATCCAGCGTGATCTCCAGCCGGGTTTCAGGCGTTTCTGACCGACGTGATTTGGCGTAGCGCGGGTCGTAGTGGTGGCGGCAAAGCTCTGCCGCGAGTTGCACCACATCGCCATCTGCCGCCATCGCCTGCCAGCTCGCAACCCGCTCTCGCCCATGCAGCCGGGTGAGTTGCCCCAAGAGTGCGTTCAAGGCGGGCACGTCCGCCGCTAATTCGGCGTAGACACGGGCGAGATAGCGGGCGCGATCCTCGAGACCGGCGGCAAGAGTGAGGCGCGGTGCCTCGATCATCCGCTTCCAGAACGCGGGCGGTACCAGCAGTTCGCCCACCTTGGAGCTTTCTGCCTCCACCAGCACTGGCCGGGCCGGATCGAACCGCGCCAGTTCCTGAAGCAGCGCGGATTCAAAGCCCTTTTGCGCCGGTTGCGGGCCGACATTGCCCAGAAGCGAGCCGCGATGATTGGCCAGACCTTCAAGGTCCAGCACCTGCCCGCCGCGCTCGGCGACCCGTTGCAGGAGGTCAGTCTTGGCGGTGCCGGTGTTCCCGTCCAGCAGCACCACGTGATGCGGCAACGCGCCCTCGTAGAGCGCTTTTACCACCGATCGACGGTAGCTCTGATAGCCGCCTTCGACTTTCTCCACCCGCCAGCCGATCTGCCCGAGTATGGTTGCGAACCCGCCACTCCTCTGGCCGCCACGCCAACAATAGACCAGCGGCTTCCATCCCCCGTCCTTGTCGGCCAGTGGCCCCTCCAGATGAGCCGCCGCGTTGCGCGCCAGAATCGCGGCACCGATCTTGCGGGCCAGAAACGGGCTCTCTTGCACGTAGATCGTACCCACCTTCGCCCGCTCTTCGTCGGAGAACACCGGCAGCGAGATGGCGCCGGGCACGTGATCTTCAGCGAACTCGGAGGGTGAGCGCACGTCGATCACGGTGTCAAAGGGCAGGGGCTTGATAGAGAGTGGGTCGGGCAGGGTGTAGGCCATGGCGTTGGGCCTAGCGCAGGGCGTGGCTACAGGGAAGTGTGTCAATTGCTGTCATGAGCGCCCGTGAGCCTTGCCCGGAGCGATTTCACCAATAATATCGCCATCATGACGCTCAGGCAACTTTCCCTCGCCACGCTCACTGCGCTGGCCTGCGCTGCCCCCGTGGCGGCCGAAACCCGCGCCCTGTTGATCGGGGTCGGCGACTACGAATATCTGGATGCAGACCTGCGCGGGCCGGTGAATGACGTGGCACTGATGGCACGCACGCTCATGTCACGCGGAGTGGCCGCCGAGGATATCACTGTGCTGACCACGGCGCCTGACCTGCTGCCCCAGGGTGTTGTTGTGGGGATGCCCCGCCGCGAGGCGATCCTCAATGGGCTGGCCGAGGCCGCTGAGGCGACGGGTGAGGGCGATACGGTTTTCTTTTACTTCTCCGGGCACGGCTCGCAAGCGCCCGATCTCGATGGCGACGATCAGGGCGGCTATGACGAGATCCTACTGCCCTCCGATGCCTCCGGCTGGAAGGGCACGGTGGGCGCGGTTGAAAACGCGATCCTCGACGATGAACTGCGCGCCGCGGCCGAAGAGATCATGTCAGACGATGCGGCGCTTGTTGCCGTGCTCGATGCCTGCCACGCCGCAACCGGTTTTCGGGCCATGCCCGGCAAGGGCGCGGCTCGTTATATAGAGCCCATGCTGCTGGGCATCCCTGAAACGATGGAAGCAACTGAGAGCCGCCCTGCACCGGCGCTCGAAGGACAGTTTGCCTTTCTCTACTCGTCGCAATCCGACCAACGCAGCTTTGAATACCCGCATGGCGACCCGGACGATCCGGCCAATTGGTATGGTGAGTTCACGCGCGTGCTGACCACCGTCATGGCCTCGACGCCTGACCTCACGTGGGAGCAACTTCTGACCGCCACGATGGACGGGATGCGCAAAGAGACCGCGACCGCAACGCAAACCCCCGATGGTGAAGGCACCTTCATGGCGGCTCCGGTCTTTGGCGGAGCCGACTCCAACGCGCGATTTCGGGTGGATAAAGAACTGAAGGCTGGGGCTCTCGCGGGCCTGACGGAGGGCAGCGAAATTACCTTCTACGCGGCGGCGGTGGGCGGCGAGCCGCTTGGCACCGCAAGCATCACCGGCCTCACCCCTCTCAGCGCCGCGCTCTCTTCCGTGCCGCAGGGCGCGAAATACGCCGAAGTCACCTCTCTAGCGCCAGCCGAGGCTGTGCCTCTTCGGCTCTCCACGCCAGTCGTTTCTGACAGTGAAGACTACAGCGTCATTGCGGCCGAACTTGCCCGTCTCGAAGCTGAAGGCCTCGTCGATGGAGTGGATTGGAATGCTGAGCAGCCTGACCGCGCGCTCGTGCTGACGGGTGGCCAGCTTGCTGTGACCGGCCCAGATGGTGTGCTCGACCCGGACGGCCCCGGCTCTTCGCCGCGGTTCGTCGCCAATGACCTTGCAGAGGCATTGCCGCGCCTCGCGCAGGTTCAGCGGTTGGAGGCCGCGCTGACCCAAGCCGAGGCGGGGGCCAAGAAAGGTTTCACCGTCTCCGGCCCGCCGGTGAAAGTGGAGGCCGAGATGATCCCGGCGGACTGCGATGGTGCCACCGGCACCCCGATCCGGCCTGCGCCCGAGACTGTGCCTCATTGCGCCCAACTGTGGCTGCACATCCGCAATACATCGAGCAATGCGCAGGACGTTACCGTTCTCTACCGCGACAAGAGCTTCACCATCACCGCCATTTTCCCCGGCTCCGGCACATCCAACCGGCTCAACTTCAACGAAACCGTGCCGGTCGGGATGCTGATGGTGAACGAGGGCGATGGCATGGCTCTGGAAGAGGTGATCGTGCTGGTCACCCCGGCTAAAGATGGCGCACCGCGCACCGCCTTGACCGGGCTGGCCAATGACGGGCAGAGCCGGGGCGCGGGCAACCCGATGGAAGAATTTATCCAGGCTGCCGCCGCCCCACCCGGTGAAGCGTCACGGAATTTCAGCTTTTCGACCGCACCCGCCCCGCTTACCGTGACGCGGATCCCGGTGCGTATCACACCCAAGGACGATTGAAGGAAGGACAACGGACATGAGATTTGCAGCGGTAATCGCGGCGGTCGCCGGGCTTGGCCTCGGCACCGCTACGGCACAGGATTTTTCTGACGACGGCAGCGCCTCGCCCTTCGCATGGGCCGAAAGCGGCGAGAAAGCGGAGTATCTGGAGGAGAAGGCCAGCGAAGACAGCGGCTCGCGCGTGATCGGTGGCGAAGTGGCCGCTGATGGCGCTTGGCCGTGGCAGGTGGCGCTGATGATCAAGGGCAAGGGCATAACGCCTGACGCCCATTTTTGCGGCGGCTCGCTGGTGCTGGACCAGTGGGTGCTCACCGCGGCGCATTGCGTGCACATGCAGGACCCGCAGGGCCAATACCGTGACATCAACCCCGCCGCGATCCAGGTGCTCGCAGGCACCAACCAGATTGCCGAAGGCAAAGGCGACCTGATCGACGTGGCCGCGCTCTACCGTTTCCCAGGCTATATCGGCGGCGTGTTCGACAATGACATCGCGCTGCTGAAGCTCTCCCGCGCTCCACAGGTGCCCTACGAGACGGTGAAGATCCCCGATGCCGAGCTGGGCGACCTTCTGGAGCAGCCGGGTGTGACCACCACGGTGACCGGTTGGGGCCTGATCGACGGCGGCGAGCATCCGCAGGATATGCGCCAGGCCGATATTCAGATGCTCCCCCGGGACGCCTGCAACCAAGCGCTAATGGAGGCCCGCGCCGAGGTGGCTGCCAAGGGCTTTGTCTTTGCCGCAAAGACCTTTGGCCTCACGCCCGATGATGCGCAGGGTGCGTGGGAAGAGCTGGTGAAGCGCGCGCCGATCCCCATCTCGGAGAACATGATCTGCTCTGGCACTTATGAGGGTGGAAAGACTGCCTGTTCTGGCGACAGCGGTGGCCCGCTGGTGGTCAAGGTCAATGACGAAGGTCTCTACATTCAGGCAGGTGTTGTGAGCTGGGGTCTCTCCGGTGAGGGCGGCAAGAGCTGCAACGAGCAGGCCAAATTCTCGGCCTACACCCGCACCGCGAACTACGTGGACTGGCTGAACGGCATCATCTCCGCAAACCCGTAACACCGGCGACATTCACGCCAGAAGGGCGGCCGGATCATCCCGCGCCGCCCTTTTTCATGGGGTTTTCACACCGTTTCCCGGGCGGCGGCTGTTAGGCTGAGCTCAAGCTTGCCCAACCCCGCAACGGAGGCGCACGCCATGACGCCCACGCTCGATATCCAACAACCCCAGCCATTCGACCTCGTTGGCGACACGATCCTCATCGCCGGTAACGCCACAGCCTTTGAAGGCACTCTGACGATCCATGTCAGCGAGGGGCACGATGAGTATTCCAGCTTCACACAGGTCGGTTCACTTGGACTTCGGCAGTTTCAGGGCTCAATCGACATTCCGGCGACCAACTCGTTCCAACTCAACCGCCTGTTTCTGACGCTGGCCGATGATACCGGAAACGAAAACGGCCCGTCCGTCACGATCCCCGTGCTCTTTGGCCCCCGCATCCTGCCCGGCTACCGGGGCTGGCAACCCTATACCGTTCAACCGGGAGACACACTCTCGAGTATCGCCCAGTCGCAGTACGGCAATGGGAACTTCCAACCGATCTTCGAGGCCAATCAACACGTGCTGGCCAGCCCGAACCTGATCTTTCCGGGTCAGGTCCTGCGGATTCCGCGGGACGATATCTGAACCCGGTCAGCCCTCCGGATAGGCCCTCCGGCAGGCGGCGACCTGTGACCGAGCCTCACGCTCCAACTGGTCGCGCTTGACGATCATGTTACGCAGTTTTTGTTGTTCGGCGGCTGGGTCGATCGCGACCTGCTTGGTGCGGTAGCGGGTTTCGGGGCGGTGGCACCAGACGGCCTCGACCGGGCCGTCACCGGAGCGGGCGCAAATCTGGTAGCGCGTGGTCACGTAGGACTCCCGCTCGATCGCATAACCACGGCTGACATTGGCCTGTGTTTCCGCGATCAGCTTGTTCATCACCCGCAGATCCTTGGTTGCCCGTGCCTCGCAGGCCTCGCGCGGGGTGGCGCAGGCGGTGACGAGGGGGATGAGGAGCAGAGGCAGAAAATGCCGCATCGGGCGTCCTTTCAATGGCTTGGCCCCCTGTTTAGGGTCGCCACGCGGATTCGCCAAATCACGATATGCGGGGAGGGCCGGAATGAGCGACGCCATGGAAGACCAGAAATCGCGCGCGGCGGCGTGGTTCCGTAGCCTGCGTGACGAGATCGTGGCCGCCTTCGAAGGACTGGAGGACAGCTTTGACGGTGAGGGGGACGCCGGACGGTTTGAAGTGACCACGACCAAGCGCAGCGCTGAAGATGGCTTCGATGCCGGGGGCGGGCTGATGAGTGTGATGCGCGACGGACGGGTCTTTGAGAAGGTGGGGGTGAACGTGTCGGAGGTGTTCGGCACGCTGGGCGAAGCTGCGCAGAAAGCAATGGCCGCCCGCGGGGTGCCCGGCGTAGCCGAAGATCCCCGCTTCTGGGCCTCTGGGATCAGCCTTGTCGCCCATATGCAAAACCCGCATGTGCCTGCCGTGCACATGAACACACGGATGTTTTGGACCCCTTCAGCCTGGTGGTTCGGCGGCGGCTCCGACTTGAACCCCTGCATCGAATACGACGAGGACACGGCGCACTTTCATGGGCAGCAGAAGGCGTTTCTCGATCCACACGGGCCGCAGCTTTACCCCGAGCTGAAGGCCTGGGCTGATGAGTATTTCTTCATCCCTCACCGTGGCCGGGCGCGTGGGGTGGGCGGCATCTTCATGGATGACCGCAACACTGGTGATTGGGAGGCGGATTTTGCCCTGACCCAAGATATCGGGCGGGCCTTTCTGCCAGCTTACGTGCCGCTGGTCGAAAAGCGCCGCGGTCAGGCTTGGGGGGGGGCGGAGAAGGACGCGCAACTGGTCCATCGTGGGCTCTATGCGGAGTACAACCTCGTCTACGACCGGGGCACCAAGTTTGGTCTGGCCACGGGGCATGACGCGAATGCCGTGCTGATGAGCCTGCCCCCAATAGCGAAGTGGATCTGATCCGGGCGGCTTCCGCACATGCGGCCCTGAAATGCTACCCCTTGACCTTACCCGCCAGCCGGGCAACTTGCCCCGACACTACCGCGAGGCCCTGATGCCCCTCTCCTCCAACGCCCAGGGTGCACTCTGGATGACGGCCTCGATGGCCGGATTCGCCGTCGAAGACGCCTTCATCAAATCCGCAGCCGGGGCCGTGCCGGTGGGGCAGGTGCTGGCCACTTTCGGGGTCATTGGCACAGTGATCTTTGCGGTGTTGTGCCTTCGCCGGGGCGAGCGGCTGATCCATCCTGCACTGTTTTCGCGCCCCATGGCGGTGCGCTGCGGGTTCGAGATGGTTGGCCGGGTGTTTTACACCCTCGCCATTGCACTCACACCGCTCTCCACTGCCTCGGCGATCCTGCAAGCCGCTCCATTGGTGGTGGCGCTCGGCGCGATGACCGTTTTACGAGAGCCGGTCAGCCCGGCCCGGTGGTTGGCGATTGTGGTGGGCTTCGCGGGCGTATTGCTGGTGCTCCGCCCCGGCCTCGCCGGATTCGACATGCTGGCAATCCTCTCGGTGCTCGGCATGATCGGTTTTGCCGGGCGTGACCTCGCCACGCGTGCCGCGCCGCCAGTGCTCTCTCACGTACAACTCAGCCTCTACGGCTGCGCCATCCTGATCCCGGCGGGGTTGGTTATCCTCGCTTTCCAAACCACGCCGGTGGTCCCCTCCGGCACGGATGCCCTGCGGATTCTCGCCGCCTCTCTGGCGGGGGCCTCGGCCTACTATGCGCTGACCATTGCTATGCGCACCGGGGACGTGGGTGTGGTTGCGCCCTTCCGTTACACCCGGCTGGTGGTGGCCATGATCTTGGCTGCGCTCTTCTTTGGCGAACGGCCCGACACCGCGACGCTGGCAGGATCCGCTATAATCGTAGGCGCGGGTCTGATTGCGCTGGCCACGGGCCGCAGGCGTCGGGTGCGCGCCTGAGTTTCGCGGTGCGCGCTGGGATCGAGAACTGTCTTGGCAAGAAGCGGCGAGCGAAAAAATCTTTCGCATAGTGCCAAGGATTGACGCGCCGCATGCGTCTGACCAACGGTATGCGCATGTCGGTGTCTGACCATTCCCTCGCCCTAGCCGCCGCTGGCGGTGACAGGGAGGCCTTCGCCTCGCTGCTGGCACGGCATTACGACAGGCTTTTCGCCTTCGCTTTTCGGCTGACCGGGGCCCGTGCGGAAGCGGAAGACCTGACGCAGGACATCTGCCTTGCCCTGCCCGCCAAGCTGGCCAGATACGAGGGCCGGGCGGCGTTTACGACGTGGCTCTACCGGGTGGCGGTGAACGCGGCGCATGACCGGCGGCGGCGCGCCGCAACACAGGCCCGGGCCGCAGAGGGATGGGGTGACTGGCAGCAGGCACGACAGGCCGAAATGGCCGAAACCGCCGAGGCGGTGGATTGGCTCACCGCCATGTTGCGCGCCCTGCCTCCAGAGCTGCGCGACACCTGCGCACTCGTGCTGGGTGAGGAGATGACACAAAGCCAGGCCGGTGAAGTTCTGGGCGTGAGCGAGGGCACAATCGCCTGGCGCATGTCGGAGGTCAAAAAGCGCCTCCGCGCCGTGGCAACCGAGGAAAGAGCGTCATGACTGACGAGTTCGACAAGCTGAAAGCCGCGATGAAATCCGGCCCGCCCGCCCCTGACCCGGGGGCGAAGAAAGCTACTTTGGCTCTTGCCATGCAGGCTTTCGAAGACCAGCGCGAGGAAAATGCGGCATTGCGCCAAGGATCGGCAGCCGAGGCCCGTCCCACTCCTGAAAGCCCCCGAAAGGCGGGGCTGATGCAAGGAGTGAGAGAGATGTTTTTGAAGCTGAGCACCAAGGCCGGGCTGGCCGCCACTACGGGGATCGTTGCCGCCGGGCTGGCGGCCGTTGTGATTATCCCGCAGATGAATGAGGGCGGCGCACCCAAGGTCGTGACGGTCAGCGAAGGCGCGACCGATCCGTCTGCTGAGCCGAAGGTTCGTGAGCAGGACGAGTCCGCCCCGGAACAGCAGGTGGCCCGCCAGGAAGTGGCTGCCGCAGATGAGACGGGCGTGGACGATGGCGCCGTCGGCGGAGCTGCCACCACTGAAGCCGTCGAAGCGCTGACCGAAAGCGAGGCACCGATGGAAGCGGACGCGATGGCCGATGTCGCCGCTGAGCCGGCACCCGCGCCTTCGGTCGCACCGCGCACGGCAACTGTCGCGCGCAAGCGCTCCGCCACCGCAGGCGCCTCCAACGACGGCACCCTCGGTCGCATCGCCGGAACCTTCGCGCCACCGCGACCGGATGAGGGCACGGTTGCCCGCCCGGCACCCGATACCGAGGCTTACCCGGAGGCCGAAAGCAATCCTGTGAAGGTGGCCTCCGAGGAGCCGGTCTCGACCTTCTCCATTGACGTGGACACGGCCAGCTACTCGGTCGTGCGCTCCTCGCTCAACGCTGGGCAGATGCCGCCCGCCGATGCTGTGCGGGTGGAAGAAATGGTGAACTATTTCCCCTATACCTACGCTGCTCCAGAGGCGGATGATCCTGCGCCGTTCAAGCCCACCGTTGTGGTTTCGGAGACCCCATGGAACCCGGATACCCAGCTTGTGACCGTGGCCATTCAGGGCGAGATGCCGGTTGTCGAAGATCGCCCGCCGTTGAACCTCGTGTTCCTTGTGGACTCGTCTGGTTCGATGTCGGATGCGAACAAGTTGCCCCTGCTCAAGCAGTCACTCCGGTTGATGCTGCCCGAATTGCGCCCCGAGGATCAGGTGGCCATCGTGGCCTATGCAGGCTCGTCCGGACTGGTCCTGCCCCCGACGCCGGCCGGGGACCGCGCCAAGATCCTTGCTGCGCTCGACAACATTGGCGCGGGCGGTTCCACCGCTGGAGCGGCCGGGCTGGAACAAGCCTATGCAGTGGCTGAGGAGATGACCGAAGAGGGTGAAGTTTCTCGCGTTCTGCTGGCCACTGATGGCGACTTCAATGTGGGCCTGTACTCGCCCGTCGAGATGAAGGATTTCATCGAAAAGAAGCGCGAGAGCGGCACTTTCCTCTCCGTTCTCGGTTTTGGGCGGGGCAACCTGAACGATGCGCTGATGCAATCTCTGGCACAGAACGGCAATGGACAGGCCGCCTATATCGACACGCTGAGCGAGGCGCGCAAGGTGCTGGTCGATCAGCTCACTGGTGCGCTCTTTCCGATCGCATCTGACGTTAAGATCCAAGTGGAGTTCAACCCTGCCGAGGTCGCCGAGTACCGGCTGATCGGCTATGAAACCCGCGCCTTGAAGCGTGAGGACTTCAACAACGACAGGGTAGATGCGGGCGAGATCGGCGCAGGCCACTCGGTTACGGCGATCTACGAGATCACCCCGGTCGGCTCCCCCGCTGTGCTGAACGACCCTCTGCGCTACGGGTCGGCCGATGCATCTGTTGCTCCTGCGCAGGCCGAGCAAGACAGCCCTGAGTTGGCCTTCCTGCGGATGCGCTGGAAGGAGCCGGGCGAGAGTGAGAGCGAATTGCTGGAGTTTCCGATCACCGAGGATATGGGCGATGCCACCAGTGAGACCCGCTTCGCCGCTGCCATTTCCGGGTTCGGCCAACTGTTGAAAGGATCCGATTACCTTGGAGACTGGAGCTACGCAGAGGCCATCGAACTGGCCAATGGGGCCAAGGGCGAGGACGAGTTCGGTTACCGCGCCGAGGCGGTGAACCTCATGCGTCTAGCCGAGAGCCTCTCTCGCTGACTTACGGCTACCGCGCTGCAGCGAGCCGGGCGGATGATGCGGGTGCAGGCGGTAAGCTCGCCGAGCCGAGCCTGAGTCACCCGTAAGTTAACGGCCCCAGCATGTCCCTGCCGGGGCCGTTTCTGAGCGATGTATCCGTCACTACATCTGCGGGTTGACTCGCGACAAATCGGATTGCTAGGTTTCGTGTGCCGAAGCGGCCATTCCCCAACATCAGGTGGGGGTGCATCCCAGGCAGGCACGCTTCGGCACGACACCCCAAAATCTTGAATCTATCCGAGGTATTGCAGCGCATGTCGCCCCGCCCAGCGCCCCGTTGCGAGGCAAGCGGTGAGCAAATAGCCACCTGTGGGGGCCTCCCAATCGAGCATTTCACCGGCAACGAAAACGCCCGGCTTGGCCCGTAGCATCAGACCGTCGTCCACCGCCGCGCGGGTCACGCCTCCGGCGACCGAAATCGCTTCATCGAGCGGGCGTGGGCCATTGTGGCGAATGGGCAAGGCCTTGAGCAGAGTGGCCAAAGCCGCGCCCTCCGGCAGAGGCCGCCCGAATTCCATAACCAAGCCCCGCGCGACAGAACTCAGACCAAGGCGTTTGCGCAGGCGGTTGCCGATGCTCTCCTTGCCGCCTTTGGCCAGCTGCGCGGCGACATACTCGGTGGTCATATCTGGCAGCAGATCGAGCAACAGCGGCGCACCATCCCGCATTGCGGCTGAGACCTCGTAGATCCCGCCGCCTTCGAGCCCACGCTCTGAAACGACGAACTCACCTCGGCTCTGCGCCGCTCCGGCTGTCAGCCGCGCGCCCTTCACAGGGCTACCAAAATGCGGCGCCATGTGGTGCGACCATGTTACTTCGAACCCCACGTTCGCTGGCCGAAACGGGGCAAGCTCAATGCCCTCGGCTGCCAGCAACTCTGCCCATGCGCCGTCCGAGCCAAGTCTTGACCAGCTTGCTCCGCCCAGTGCGAGAATCGTTACTCCGGGCTTTATGCGCTGCATGCCCTCCGGCGTGTCGAAAAGCGCTGCCCGGTCCTCCCATCCACACCAGCGCCAACGGGTCCGCACCTCTACGCGCGACAGGCGCCCCATCCAGGCGCGTAGCAGCGGCGACGCTTTCATCGCTTTGGGAAAAACCCGCCCAGTCGAGCCCACGAAGGTCGGCTGCCCCAGCTCCTCTGCCCATGCACGCACGTCCGCTGGTCCAAAAGCCTTGAGCATCGGTGCAAGCCAGTCGGTGCCATAAGCCGCCACAAAGTCCGCTTCCTCCTTGGTCAGGTTCAGTCCCGACTTCCCCGCCATAAGAAGCTTGCGGCCAACCGAGGGCTTGGCCTCTGCCAACAGCACGCTCTTGCCATCCGCCACCAGAACTTCCGCCGCAGCAAGCCCGGCCGGGCCGCCTCCGATCACCAATGCATCCGTTGTCACGCCAGCCTCCCGGCCCATCTATGCCTCATGGACGATCCACCGCCCATCTGCCCGCTGTGCCACCGGCCAATCCCGCCCGGCGTGCCGCAAAGCCGACACCACCTGATCCCGCGTCTGCGGGGCGGGAAGGGCGGTGAAACGGTGCTGCTACACCACATTTGCCACAAGGAGATTCACGCCACGCTGACGGAGACAGAACTCGCTCGCGACTATGCAACACCCGAGGCCTTGCGCGCCCATCCGCGTCTAGCCGCTTTCATCACATGGGTGGCCAAACGCCCACCCGAGTTCAACCCTAAGACGGCAGGTCCGCGTCGGCGGAGATGACGCCGGGCACCGTTACGCCTCGGCACATCGCCTTGATGCCTGCGCGCGTCTTGGGCTCGGCTGCGATGGCCGCCTCGCAGAGCGCTGCTGCTTCGCCAATCAGCGACTCGGGCTCGACCAGCCGATCCACCAACCCCCAGGCCACGGCCTCATCCGCTGCGACTTTTTGCGCCGCCAGCAAAATCATCCGCGCCCGGCCACGGCCCACCAACGCGGTCAGCCGCGCCGGATCGGACGGTTGGGGCAGATAGCCGAGTTGCATGACGGGATAGAAGAACTTCGCCCCCGGCACTGCGATCCTCAGGTCGCAGGCCAACACCATGCCAAAGGCGCCGCCCGCCAGCGTTCCATTCAGCGCAGTCACCGTCAGCGCATCGCTCTCGGCCACGGCATGGGAGAGACGCTCCCAGAGCGGAGAGGTCGCCAAGCCCGCCTTGGCCTCATCCAGATCAGCCCCGGCGGAGAAGACCGTGCCTTCGCCCGTGAAAATGAGGGCACCACCCGGTGCCTCCTCCACGGCCTCGATCAGAGCTTCGAGCATTTCCGAGGTCAGGGAGTTGGCCTTGTCGGGGCGGGCGATGGTGATCGTCCGCAGCCCGCCTTCATCGGAGACGCGGATCATAACAGCCCCACCTTGCGGCGAATCTCCTCGTCGCGCAGCGACACTTCCGCACCTTTGAAGTCATCAGCCTCCGCCGTGCACATCCAGAGCAGCGCCTTAGCAGGCCAGTCCGGCGCAATATGGTCGGACCAATCGAGCTGGCTCACCGGATTGATACCGCTTGCCTTGATGTCGCGCTGCATCTGCGTGGCCACGGTGCCCGGAGAGAGCGAGATCGCACGAATGCCCTGCGCGCCGTTTTCCTTGTCGACCATCCGAGTCAGCATGAGCGCACCGGCCTTGGAGGCGCAGTAAGCCGACCATGCCTCCACCGGGCCATGTGCCGCGCCCGAGCCCACGGTCAGGATGGTGCCGCCGCCCTGCTCCAGCATCACCGGCAAGGCCGCGCGCATACCGTTGAAGACGCCCTTCAGGTTTACGTCGATCACTTGCCCCCATGCATCTGGATCGGCTTCAGCCAGATGCGCGATCGGCTCCAGCATGCCCGCGTTGTTCACCAACACGTCGAGCCGCCCGAAGGCCTCAACCGTGGCTGCCACCGCGGCCTCCATCTCCCAGAATCGGCTCACATCGCAGGGGATTGCGAGCGCGACCTCGGCGCCCAGTTCCCCTGCCAGATCGGCCACGGCTTCCTCACTCCTGGCCAGCAGTGCGACCTTTGCGCCAGCACCTGCAAAGGCACGCGCAGCCTCCGCCCCGATCCCCCGGCTTGCACCGGTGATCATAACAACTTTGCCGCTCATCTCCATGGCGCACCCTCCTCATTCAGTTTTGTCCCAGAGATAACGGAAAGGTGCCTTTCGTCCACCCGGTTCGGTCTTTCCTGCCCTTGACCCCGCCCGCGCCCCACGGGAGGATGCCGCCACTTCATTTCTGCCCGAAAGGACATTCTCCAATGAAACCATTCCTCCGCCTGTCTGCTGCGGCCGCCGCACTTTGCGCCGCCAGCCCCGCCGCATGGTCGCTCACCGCCGAAGAGGCTTGGGAAGCCTGGGTCGGTATGGCCGCCGAGTATGGCGAACAGGTGACCGCTGCGGACACCTCCATGTCGGGGGGTGTGCTCACCGCTTCCAACGTGGCCGTCTCGATGGAGATGGAGGAGATGACCATTTCCGGCACCCTTGGCGATGTGACCATGACCGAAAACGGTGATGGCACTGTTGCCATCGCGATCCCGCCCGAGTTCCAGTTGATGATGTCCGTCGCGCCGGAGTACGGCGAGAAGGTCGAGCTGAACATCAATTTTGCGATGGACAACCTCGATATGTCGGCCGCCGACGCCGATGACGGCGTGGCATTCACCTATGCCGCGCCCTCGATGACATTCGGCATCAGTGACATGAAGGTGGACGGTGAAGCGGTCCCGCTCACCTTCACCGGCACAATCGGCAACTCGGCTGGCACCTACACCAAGGCTGGTGAGGGCATTGCGTCTCAGTTCACCGCCGAGACCCTTCAAATCGACTTCGAGGGCCGTGATCCTGAGGGCGGCGGCAGTGGCAAGGGCTCGATCACCATGGCCGACATCGCCTCCAGCTCGACTGGTCAGGGCCAAATGTTCTTCATGGACCCCGAGCAGCTTCCAGCAATGCTGAAGGCTGGCGCTTCAATGCAGGGCAGCACCACCGTCGGGGCCACCACCTTTGCGGTGGAGGGTGTCGATGGCAGCGATAATTTTGCGGTTTCCGGGAAGATGGACGGCGGCTCCGGCTCGGTCACGCTGAACGCCGAGCAGGTGCTCTACGCGGTCAACTACACCGGCTTCGATGTCACCATGTCCGGCTCGGATATTCCGCTGCCGGAAGTTTCCCTCGGCATGGGGGAAACCTCGTTCAACGTGATTTTTCCGCTGGCCCAATCCACCGAGCCCAAACCCTACATGCTGGCCGTCGGTCTGAACGATGTGATCATCGCTGACGGTATCTGGAACATGTTCGACCCGGGCACCGTGCTGCCGCGCGATCCGGCCACGCTCACCTTCAACCTCGCGGGCACCGGCAACTGGCTGATCGACATTCTCGACGAAGAGGCGCTGGCCAACCCGCAGGGCATGCCGGGTGAACTGCACTCGCTGAACATCTCGGATGTGAAGCTCAATGTAGCCGGTGCGGAGCTGACTGCCGACGGAACCTTCACCTTCGACAATTCCGACCTGATGACCTTCGGCGGCATGCCTGCCCCCGATGGCACGCTGCGCGCCCGCCTCTCGGGTGCCAACGGGCTGCTGGACAACCTCGTGACCATGGGCTTCGTGCCGGCTGATCAGGCCAATGGCGTCAAGATGATGTCGGGCATGTTCTTCCGCCCCGGTGATGGGCCGGATGTGCTGACCACCGAGATCGGTGTCTCTCCTGACGGCACAGTTTCGGCCAACGGCATCCCGATCCCTCTCCAGTAAGCGGCATCGAGGCAAGTATAACGCCCCCGCTGCGCAGTGCGCAGCGGGGGTTTTCTGTTCCGCTCAGATGCTCACCAACGGTGCTCCAGCGGATTGACTTGGCGCGTAGCCTCGGCGGTTTTCATCCCTCCGGGCTTGCACCGCGCCTACCCGGAAGCTAGCTCAGGTCGGCAGAGCCATGCCGGAAGGACCGAAATGACAGATGCTCCCAGCCTCGAAAGCCTGACAGAGGCGCTGCTCTCCGCCGCCCGTAGCGCTGGCGCCGAAGCCGCAGACGCCATGGCTGTCGCCTCCACGTCGCTCTCCATCGACACGCGCGCAGGCGCTTTGGAACAGGCAGAGCGGTCAGAAGGCACCGAGATTGGCCTGAGGGTACTCGTGGGAAAGCGGCAGGCTTGCGTATCGGGCTCAGACCTGCGCGCAGAGACGATGGCCACCATGGCCGAGCGGGCCGTTGCCATGGCCCGGCTGGCCCCGGAAGATCCGCACTGCGGCCTCGCTGACCCTTCGCAACTGGCGAAGGGTTGGGATGTTGCCGCACTCGATCTCGCCGACGTCGGCACGGAGCCTGAGGCCACTGCCCTGCAAGAGGCCGCGCTGGCCTGTGAGGCCGCCGCAGCTGGCGTCTCGGGCGTGACACAGGTTGAAAGCACCTCGGCGGGCTTCGGGCGCACACGCATCCACCTCGCGGCGTCCAACGGGTTTTCTGGCGGTTACATGCGCACCGGGCACATGCTTTCGGCGTCCGCTATCACCGGCACCGGGACGGCGATGGACCGCGACCATTGCTACGAGCACCGTATCTATCACGGTGACCTTCCCACGCCTGCCGAAGTCGGC
Organism: Vannielia sp. SX4; assembly: GCF_052828525.1. The sequence continues at coordinate 444,804 of NZ_CM128247.1, read as the reverse complement.
GCTCTCGCCGGTGAGCGTGCTGCAGCGCGTTCCGGGGCCCGAAAGCCGCCTTCCGGCCGCTTCCCTGTGCTCTACGACGAGCGTGCTGCCACCTCGATCATCGGTCACCTTCTGTCGGCCGCGAATGGCGCAGCAATTGCTCGCGGATCATCTTGGCTGATCGGCAAGGTGGGAGAAGCAGTGTTGCCCGAAGCGCTCTCTCTCACCGAGGATCCGCACCGCGTCCGCATATCCGGCTCCCGGCCGTTTGATGGCGAGGGGCTGGCCACGCGTGCCTCCGCCATCGTCGAGAATGGACGGCTCGCTCGCTGGGTGCTTGATCTTGCGTCCGCCCGAAAACTGGGGCTGGAGAGCACCGCCAATGCCGCGCGCGGCACCTCAGCGCCACCCTCGCCCTCGGTCAGCAATGTCACTTTGACGCCTGGAAGCGCCAGCCGCGACGAACTGCTCTCGAGCATGGGTACCGGCCTGCTGGTGACATCGCTCATTGGCTCCACGATCAACCCCAACACCGGCGACTACTCGCGCGGCGCTTCAGGCTTCTGGGTTGAGAACGGTGAAATCGCCTACCCCGTTCACGAGTGCACCATCGCTGGCAATCTTCTGGACATGCTGGCCAGCCTGACGCCGGCGAATGATGCCAAGGCACACAAATCCCATCGCATCCCATCTCTGTTGGTCGAAGGGCTCACCCTTGCCGGGGCATGATGCGGCGAGTGACCTTGCGCTGCTGACCGAGGCAGCGGCGATGGCCGGCGACATCGCCATGCGATACTTCCGCGCCGAACACCGCGTTTGGGACAAGGGCGATGGCGCCGGGCCGGTGACCGAGGCAGACCTCGCTGTCGATGCCATGCTGCGCGGCAAGCTGATGGGGGCCCGGCCCGACTACGGCTGGCTCTCGGAGGAGACCGCGGATGATGTCGCACGGCTCTCCGCTGAACGCTGCTTCATCATCGATCCGATCGACGGCACACGCTCGTTTACAGCCGGCGAGGTGAGTTGGGCGCACTCCATCGCCATTGCCGAGGCGGGCCATGTGATTGCTGCAGTGGTCGCAATGCCTGCCAAGAAGGTGACCTATGCTGCGTCTGCCGGAGGCGGCGCCACTCGCAACGGCAAGCCCCTGCACGTCACCGCCGTCCCAGGGCCAGATGATGTGACAATCGTCACCGCCAAACCCAACCTCGCCGATCACTATTGGCCCAACGGCACACCGCGCCACACCCGCCACTACCGCCCCTCGCTGGCCTATCGGCTCGCTCTAGTCGGAGAGGGTCGTTACGACGCGATGGTCACGTTTCGGGATACCTGGGAATGGGACATCGCCGCTGGGGCGCTGATCGTGGAGGAGGCTGGCGGCATGGTCACTGACCGGCATGGTGCACGGCTACAGTTCAACACGCCCAGCCGCCTTACCGCCGGAACCTTGGCCGCCAACCCGGCGCTTCATAGCGGTCTGCTGCAAAGGATCATACCGTAGGTCGGTTGTCCCGATCGTAAAATAGTTACCCCGCTGCAAGTACAGAGCCGTTCAGGGCCTATTCCAGACCTTTCGCGAGCCTGAAACCGATGCGCTGAGCCTCGACCTCGCCCTTGGGCTTCGGCAGCGCTCGGAGCGTGACATTGAGCTGGGTCACGTGCTGTACAAGCTGCATTCGCCCGCCCTCCATGTCTCGACCATAGAAGCTGACGATATCGGGGGCGAAGAAGCCAATCCCTTCGATGCGCAGCAACCCTGCTCCACCATCCGTCATGCCCATAGCAATCTCTTCATCGGGGTCGAGTTGTTCCTCGAAATTCTGAATATAGAGAATCAGCCGCTCATAGGCCCATTCGGCAGGCGACTTCTCCTCCGCGGGCCGCGCACACATGGCCTCCGGTAACGGCTTCTGTTCTGCGGTCGCCGGGGCGTCCGGGTCGGCGTGAATGGCCCGGGACCGCAAAAGGGCGGCTTCCTCATGAGCTTCAGCAACCGTGCGAATATCGTCGTTCATGGCTCAGACCACCCGGAAAACGTATGCATCACCGGGCCCAACCTCACGGCTAACCTTTCCGGTGACGTAGAGATGATTCAGATGGCCCACTGCTTCGACGAGCGCCAGACCGTAGGCATCGCCCTCAATCTTTCGGCCGAAGATGGGCTCGAAGCAATCGTGGGCAGTGCCGGGTGTCGCAGCGAGGTGCTCCAACACCCGGTCAAGGGCGGCATGGTGGTTGTCGGCCATCTGCACCAAACGCGCCGGAAGGCCGGTAAAGGGCAGTTTGTGGCCGGGCAGCACGAGTTGATCGTCGCGGGCGTAGGCCAAGAGGCGCTCGCAGCTCTCCAGCCACTCGCCCACTGGATCCGCCTCCGGCTCGGTCGGGTAGACACCAAGGTTGGGCGAGATCGACGGCAACAGCTGATCACCTCCCAGCACAAGCGAGTCATCCTCACACCAGAAGGTGGCATGATCCGGCGCGTGGCCCTGACCGAGCCTGACGCGCCAGCTGCGCCCGCCTAATGTGATGGCATCGCCCTCCGCGATTCTGGTGAACCCGAGCGGCAGCGGAACGGTCATGTCGGCAAAGTTGAAGGGCCGCTCGACGCAGCGCCGTGCATAGATGTCCGGGCTCATCCCGGCCCGCCGCCAGAACAGCTTCTGGGCTTCCACGGGGCGATCCTGCTCATCGAGTTGGAGCATCCGGGCGGTGAGCCATGCGACCCGCGTCGCCACGATCTCAGCACCCTGCTCGGCGAGCCAGCCAGCAAGGCCGATGTGGTCGGGATGGTGGTGGGTCAACACCACCCGGCGCACCGGCTTGCCGCGCAGCGGCCCGCTCAGCACCGCCTCAAGCTGCACCCGCGCCTTCTTCCACGCCATACCGCTGTCAATCAGCGTCCAGCTATCGCCTTCGTCGAGCGCATAGAGGTTCACGTGATCCAGCGCCATCGGCAGCGGCAGGCGAAACCACAGGATGCCCGGCGCCACCTCGACGGCGTCACCGGGCGCAGGCGGGCTTTCCCATGGGAAAGTGAGGGGCTGAGCGTCCATGCCCCTGAGCTAGCCCGCGAGTTCCTCGTTGGAAAGGGCATCCATCCCCTCGCCGCCCATACGGACCTCTTCGGCGAGACCTGCATGCTGTGACAGGAGCCGGGTGATGTAGAACTGGGCGAGCCCATAACGCGGCCCCTTGTCGCCTTCGGCGCGGGCTGCGAGCAAATGATAGTGGGCCCCGAGCACGCGGGCGAATGCCCGCAGGTAGGCCACAGCCACGGCGCCCCGGGCGTCCATGTCCATGCCAAGCAAGGCCTCGGTCAACTCGCGCTGCACCTCGGCGGCGTTCCACACCGCATCAGCCAGCCGCGGAAACTGCCCTCGTGCCTCTTCGGCAGCATCTTCGATCTCCGAGATCACCGTCAGCGCAGCTTCGCCGCCGTCCATCAGCTTGCGGCCCACGAGGTCAAGCGCCTGAATGCCGTTGGTGCCCTCGTAAATCGTGGTGACTCGAACATCCCGGTAGAACTGCGCCGCACCGGTCTCTTCGATGAAGCCCATGCCGCCATGCACTTGGATGCCCATCGCTGCCACCTCGCAGCCCACATCGGTACCGTAGGCTTTGGAGATGGGGGTGTAGAGCGCAGCGCGGGCTGCCCAGCCCGCATCCCCCGTGGCGTTGGCCATGTCGAGCGCTACGGCATTGGCCAGCGCGATGGCGCGTGCCGCTTGGGTCTCGGCCTTCATGGTCATCAGCATCCGCCGCACATCGGGGAACTCGATGATGGAGCCCGAGCCACCGACCTTGCCCTGCTTGCGGTCAGCAGCATAAGCGACGGCGGCTTGCGTGGCTGCCTCGGCCACGCCGATGCCCTGGATGCCCACACCGAGGCGGGCGTTATTCATCATAGTGAACATTGCGGCCATGCCACCATGCTCTCGGCCCACCAGCCAGCCGGTGGCGCCATCGTACTCCATCACCGCCGTGGGAGAGCCGTGAAGGCCCATCTTGTGCTCTAGCGACACTACCCGCAGGCTGTTCCGCTCGCCCGGCGTACCGTCGTCTTTGGGGATGTTTCGGGGCACCATGAACAGGCTTATGCCCTTGGTGCCCGGCACGCCATCAGGCAGACGAGCAAGCACGAGATGGCAGACGTTCTCGGCAAAATCCGCGTCGCCCCAGCTGATGTAGATCTTCTGCCCGGTGATGCTGTAACTGCCATCCCCATTCGGCTCTGCCTTGGTGCGGAGCGCCCCAACGTCCGTTCCGGCCTGTGGCTCGGTCAGGTTCATGGTACCTTGCCACTCGCCGCTGATGAGCTTGGGCAGGTAGGTGGCCTTGAGTTGATCAGAGGCATGATGCTCCAACGCCTCGATCTGGCCCTGGGTCAGCAACGGGTTCAGCGCAAGTGAGAGGCAGGCGCCGTTCATCATTTCATTCACTGATTCCATCAGCGCGATCGGCAAGCCCATGCCGCCATGCTCCGGGTCTGCGCTGATGCCGATCCAGCCGCCCTCGGCGATGGCCTTGTAGCCTTCGGCGAAGCCGGGCGAGGTGCGGACTACGCCATTTTCTAAGACTGCTGGGTGCAGATCACCATTGCGCTGGAGCGGCCCAAGAACCTCGGTGCAGAGCCTGCCTGCCTCGGTCAGGATGGCATCGACCATCTCTCCGCCCGCTTCGGCGAAGCGCTCGGTCTCGGTCACCTGCCCGTAGCCAACCACGTGGTTGAGCAGAAAGCGAAATTCATCTGTGGGTGCGGTATAGGGCATCGGCAAATCCTCCTCGGTCGGCCTTGAGGGGCCGTTCGCGGCAGCATAAGAGAGTTGGCACCCGCCCCCAAGCGAAAGGGCGCAAGAACGCGGCGTCACGAGGGAGCCCCAATGACCGAACGGCTGGAAGGCGAATCAGGGCTGACACGCGCGGTTGCGCTATTGCGCGCTGGTGAGCTTGTGGCGATCCCGACGGAGACGGTTTATGGCCTTGCCGCAGATGCTCGAAATGGCGAGGCGGTGGCCGCGATTTTCGAGGCCAAGGGACGGCCTCGGTTCAACCCGCTGATCTCACATCTGGCGTCTTTGGAGGCTGCTGCAGAGGTGGGCGTGATCGAGGGCGCGGCTTTGGAACTGGCGCAAACATTCTGGCCAGGTCCGCTAACGCTGGTGGTACCGTTGCGTGCTGAATCGGGCCTTTCGTCGCTCGTCACCGCCGGACTAGGCACCGTCGCACTCCGTGTTCCGGCGTTGCCGCTGGCTCACGCGCTGCTTACAGCTTTCGATGGCCCGCTCGCCGCTCCGTCTGCAAACCCTTCGGGCAAGATTTCTCCCAGCACCGCAGACCATGTGGCAGAAAGCCTTGCAGGCCGCATCGCTGCAGTGCTGGATGGTGGACCTGCGGAGGTGGGCGTTGAAAGTACTATCGTCGATTGCTCCGGTCCCACCCCGCGCCTGTTGCGGCCCGGCGGTCTGCCGGTGGAGGCGCTCGAAGCTGCGCTTGGCGCGCCCCTGAACCACGAAGCGCCGACCAACGACACCCCTCCAAACGCGCCCGGCCAGCTTTCCTCCCATTACGCGCCGGGCAAGCAGGTGGTGCTGAACGTCACTAAGCCGGCTGAAGATGCGCTGTTTCTAGCTTTCGGGCCGGGTTACCCGCAGGCCAGCGCCAACCTTTCGCTGGGTGGCGATCTCCGCGAAGCTGCGGCCAATCTTTTTGCGATGCTGCATGCGCTCGACACTCAGCCCGGCTCAGTGATCGCCGTCGCGCCGATTCCAAACAACGGTCTCGGTCTCGCAATCAACGACCGCCTTACCCGTGCTGCAGCACCGCGATAGCGTGCGCTCCGGCGCTCAAAGAGTTAAGATGGTGGGGCTCAAGCAGCCGTAAGACGCGGGCCTTCGCTACCAGTGATTGTAGCCGAGACGAGGGCGCCTTCAGGCTGATCACTGGAGAACTGCACCTCTGCAAACTGCTCCGTACGCCCCATACGAGAGGACTCAGTTAGCACGGTATGGGTCCGGCCGCGCTGCGCGGCGAGGTGGCGTGCGATGGCATGTTCACCGGCTGCACGGAGGCGGGCGGCACGGGATTTGATTTCCGGGCCGGGAACCGCTGGCATTTTGGCAGCGGGCGTGCCTGGGCGGGGGGAATAGGGGAAGACGTGAAGCCAAGTCAGGTTGCAGTCTTCCACCAGACGAAGCGAATCCTCAAAGTGAGCCTCGGTCTCGGTGGGGAAGCCGGCGATGATATCGGCGCCGAAGGTCATCTCAGGGCGCAGCTTGATAGCATCTTCGGTGAAGCGGATTGCGTCGTCTCGAAGGTGGCGGCGCTTCATTCGCTTAAGGATCAAGTCGGCGCCGTGCTGGAGCGACAGGTGGAGGTGGGGCATGAGTCGCGGCTCAGTGGCGATGGCCTGCATGAGGTTCTCATCGACCTCGATCGAGTCGATCGAGCTGATCCGCAGGCGAGGCAGGTCGGGGACCAGCTTGAGGATGCGCATAACGAGGTCGCCCAGCTTGGGCTGTGCGGGCAGGTCGGCGCCCCAGGAGGTGAGGTCGACGCCGGTGAGGACTACTTCGTTGAAGCCTTTGCCGACGAGCCGCTTGATCTGCTCGACCACCACGCCCGCAGGCACCGAGCGCGAATTGCCGCGGCCGAAGGGGATGATGCAGAAGGTGCAGCGGTGGTCACAGCCGTTCTGAACCTGCACGTAGGCGCGGTGGCGGCCGAAACCGTCGATCAGGTGACCCGCCGTTTCTGTCACCGACATGATGTCGTTGACCTGCACGCGCTCGGTGTCGCCGATAAAGTTGGGCGCAAGACCGGCCCAGGTCTCGGGCTGCATCTTCTCGGTGTTGCCGATGACATGGTCGACCTCGGCCATCTCGGCGAAGGTTTCCGGCGCGGTCTGGGCGGCGCAGCCGGTGACAATGAGCTTTGCGTCGGGATTGTCTCGGCGCAGCTTCCGAATATCCTGCCGGGCCTTGCGCACCGCCTCGGAGGTGACGGCGCAGGTGTTGACGATCACCGCGCCGTGCAGCCCGGCCTCTGCCGCCAGCTCGCGCATTGCCTTTGTCTCATAGGCGTTGAGGCGGCAGCCGTGGGTGGAGAAGATCGGGGCGTCAACCATGCCAGACGCCATCGAAGACATGGGCTGTGGGGCCGGTCATCCAGACGCCCTGATCGTTCCAGTCGATCTGGAGCGTGCCGCCGTCTAGAACAATCTCGACCGCGCGGCCAGTGATGCCGCGCCGGGCCGCTGCGACGGCGGTGGCGCAGGAGGAGGAACCGGAGGCAAGGGTAATGCCCGTACCCCGCTCCCAAACCCGCATCCGCAGCCGGTCAGGCCCAATCAGTGAGGCAAACTGGACGTTGGTGCGCTGAGGGAAGAGCGGATCATGCTCGAAGCGCGGGCCCTCGGTGGCAAGGTCCACCGCTTCGGCATCCTCGACGAAGAAGGTGCAGTGTGGGTTGCCCATTGAGGTGGCCGTGGGGGTGCCGGGCAGTGGCAGCTCCAGCGTGCCCATCTCGCGGGCCAGCGGGATCTGCTGCCACTCCAGACTTGGCGGGCCCATGTTGACACTGACGATGCCGCCCAGATCGCGGGCGAGGTGGTTGCCGTTGGCCGTGGAGAGGGTGACATGGGTCACGCCCTTCTCGGCCATCAGGTACTGCGCAATGCAGCGGGTAGCGTTGCCACAGGTTGCCGAGGGCGAGCCATCGGCGTTCCAGAAGGTAAGGTGGCCGTCGCTCTCACCTGTGTCAGTGATCACCGCGAGCTGATCGAAGCCAACGCCTCGATGACGGTCGGCCAGAGCCATGGCCAGATCGGGTGTTACAGCAGCTCCCCCCGCGCGGTGATCGAGCACCACGAAGTCATTGCCAAGCCCGTGCATTTTCATGAAGGGCAAGCCGGAGGGAGGGGTCTGACTGCGCATGGGCGGGCATATACAGCGCGGGTGATACGCTTTCCAGTCCGGGATGCAAGATTCCCGCTTGACCCTTCTTTGGGGATTCCCTAGAGAGCGGGCCTCAAGTGGGCCGTTAGCTCAGTTGGTAGAGCAACTGACTTTTAATCAGTGGGTCGCAGGTTCGAATCCTGCACGGCTCACCACTTCAACCGATTGATCGGAAACGAAAAACCGCCGAGCGAGAGTTCGGTGGTTTTCGTTTTTATGATACGATTTTGATACAATCGACATCAAGCAACTACGGCCCCCTGTCATCAAGGATCGGAGCCAGTAGATTATCGTAGAGTAGGTTGCGGGTGCCGCATCGAGAATGGTTCATGCTTGGGGCTGCAAAAAACTGCAAGCTTTGGATGCTTCCAGTTGCATCGCAGTGGTGCAAGCGATACAGATTCTGCAAATAGGAACAATATTGCAGATTCATGTCGAAACAGCGCCTAGTCCTTGAAACGTCTGAAGAACGAAAGGCAGCTCTTGCTGCTAGACTGGATCTTCAAGGAGAAAGCTTTGCGGAGTGGATTGACGACCAAATTGAGGACGCGATAGAGCCCACCTACGCCGATTTGGCGGATGGTATGCAGACCCCTTCAAGCATGTCAAAGCTCCTCGAAACTGATGCACTATCAGTTCTAGAAGGCGTTGACTGGTCATTCACTTCCGCGGACACGCGATACCTTACGCATGACCTGCATCCCTATCCTGCCAAATTCCCTCCGCAAATACCTGCGCACTTAATCGCGGCCCTCTCAATGCCCGGGGACACTGTTTTCGATCCCTTCGGCGGGAGCGGAACGACTGCTGTCGAAGCTGTCCGATTGAAGCGAAGCGCCGTTTCTTTAGATGCAAACCCTCTTTCAGCCTTAGTTGGCAGGGCCAAAGTCGCCTGCTTGAACGAAGCATCGGAACGTGAGCTCGAATCTCTTGGTGTCGCGGTCCAAAGCTATGTGTCCGAAGCGAAAGGTAAGACCGAGCGGTGGTCACAAGAGCTGATGATTCGTCACGCAAACCAAGTGCCCGAGATTCCGAATTTTGAGAAATGGTTCTGTAACTCGGCAGCGAGCGAGTTAGCACTACTTCGGCATCTGATTTTGTCATTCACTTCTGGCGTCGCGGAGGATGTCGCTCATGTCGCCTTCGCAAGAATCGTAACTCGTGTCTCAAACCAAGATTCTGAAACACGCTACGTAGCCAAACCGAAGGATTTGCCGGCCGGCTTTACTCTGAGAGCTTTTCAGGAATCACTTCGAACAGTCGTCAAGAAGCTTCAAGTCGCGCGTTCCACTATGCGTGGAGCATCTGCCAACTTTCTTGAAGCAGATACACGGTTGTCTATTCCAGAACTCTTGCCGCCTTCTTCAGTCGATTTGATAGTAACTTCGCCTCCATACCCTAATGCTACTGACTATCATCTGTACCATCGCTTCCGTCTTTTCTGGCTAGGTTTTGATCCGCGGAAATTCGGAGCAGTTGAGATTGGATCGCATCTGAAGCACCAACGAAAAGGCACAGATTTCTCTGAGTACGTAGAGGAGATGGAAAAGGTTCTGTCAGGGTGCTTTGAGGTGTTGCAGCCTGGCCGTTTCGCAGTTTTTGTCGTGGGTGACGCCGTATTTAAAGGAACGCAATTCTCTACATCGGGAGCTCTGGCTGAGATAGCCAAGAGATGCGGGTACCAAGTAATTGGAACAATTAGCCGTCCAATACACAACACCAAAAGGTCGTTTGCCCAACCCGCTCGGCGAGCAAGATCGGAACAATTACTCGTCCTCAGGCGCCCCAATTCGCCAATCCAAGTAACTATCACCGGGCCCGCCTACAAAATGTGGGGCTATGAGCGAACGCTACGAGCTTCAGAACTCGACGGCCTCGGTCTCGATCCGATAGTCGAAGCCGATGCGGTTGAAACAGTAAACTTGGAAGTTCAGCAACCCCAGCTTTGGAACCTGCGCCGGACTGCGTTCTCTACATTTGTCACACCTGAAAACTCGTCAACGGGTCAGCCAGTTTGGCAAAAAGTTCTTGAAAATGGTGACGCGGATCGCGCAACAAGGAAAGATCCAAAGTATGCAACTCACGGGCTGCATGCTTACAAAGGAAAATTCTATCCACAATTAGCGAAGAGCTTGTTGAACTCGTCGGGTATCGATGTTGGTTCAACAGTTCTTGACCCATACTGTGGTAGCGGCACTGTCCCGCTTGAATGCTTGCTGAACGGATACCGAGCGGTCGGTTTCGACATGAACCCACTCGCGGCGAAAATCGCACGCGCTAAATCGGGTATATTGCTGATTGATCCGGAACTTGTTGAGCTTGCAGCACAGTCTTTGGTGTTGGCGATTCCAGAAAAGACTCCGAAACTCGAAATGACACAATTTCCGGATGCTGCACACGCAGAATTAGAGCGCTGGTTTTCCACCCCTGTACTCGCCAAAATCAACTTCTTGCTTGGGAGAATACGCCTACTCGGCAATGCAACACTTGTTGACTTCTTCGAAGTACTTGTCAGCAGCATTGTTAGGGAGGTTTCTCAGCAGGAACCAAGTGACCTACGGATTAGACGTAGGAAGGCGCCCATCGTAGATGCGCCAGTTTTCGAGCTTTTTCTGCGCAAACTTGAAGAGCAGATGATGCGCCTCCAGAAATATTGGTCTATTGCTGCGCGACAACTTGGAGAGCGTCTTGCTCCCTCAATTTTTGAAGCAGACTCCCGTCTTCCACTCAGTTTTTCCAATGCAGGTGTGGCCGGCGCTTCGGTCGATTGTGTGGTAACAAGCCCGCCATATGCGACCGCGTTGCCGTACATCGACACCGACCGCTTGTCGATTTTGGCTCTGATGGGAATTTCTTCGTCGGAACGCTCTAGAGTTGAAGAGCACCTAACTGGTTCGCGGGAGATAAAGACAAAGGATCGGCTCGCTTTTGAAAGCGAGATCATTAGCGGCACTGTTGATCTTCCAGAGCCAGTACTGGAGACACTGAATTTTATTAGGGAAGGTAACGAATCGTCTAATGTTGGTTTCAGACGTAAAAATATGCCCGCTTTATTGCTACGTTATTTCCGCGACATCGGTGACACGCTGAAACAAGTGAAACTGGCAATGAAGCCGGGGGCATTGGCCTATTATGTGGTTGGGGATAGTCGTACTAAAGTTGGGGACGATTGGTTCGCAATTCCGACTTGCCTGCACGTCGCTCAGATAGCGGAGAATTTGGGTTTGGAGGTTTTACCACATATACAGATTGATGTGACCACGGAACGAATGCTTCATATGAAGAATGCGATAACTGAAAATGACATCCTAATCTTCAGGAAGAGTTAAAACCATCCAAACCTCCGAGCTTGACCTTTACCACCGCTTGGCATCACTTGATTACACATCGCTTCCCAAGCGGGATAGTCAGGACTGTCCGGTCGGTGAATTGTGAGATCGTAGTCAACGCCGCCTTGTATACTATCCTCCATAACTAGGATCGAATAATCAGGAACAACTGGAACAAGAATGGACGCGGTTATTCGAATTTCTCCCTTCGTTTCATAGAATACTGTGTTCAGAGAATAAGACTTCTCCTGAAGAAATAGAGATCCACCCGCGCCATAAACTTGTATGTTTACAACCGGATCAGGGTCTCTTTGAGGGTATGGTTTGCCTGCGGCACTCTTTGGGGTTGTCATTCCGGTGAATGGGAAGCCAAAAAAGCTTGGGTTCTGATTAATGGCAGTTTTGCTCAAAAATATCTCGCCATTGTGGTGAGGGACGATTTGAATTGCCAAGCCTGTTGCTGCTGCTGGAGCAGCGTGCGCTAGTTCTCCGAGGGTTGCGTGAGCACCTGCCGCCGCTACCTTTTTCTTTGACTTGGCACTGCCAGGTAGCGCGGAGGGTGGTTTTAATTTGAGTCCACTCTTTGCCTTTGCTGGCTTTCGGGTCGCGAATGCTTTCTTTCTAGAAGCGTTGATCGTTGCCTCGTGTACAATATCGCCGTCGGCTATCAGCTTTTTTAACAGGGATGGGTCAAGCAATTGGCTTGCAGGGCAGGACGCCGGAAGAAGCTGTTCCCACATTTCGTTTGCCTCGTCGAGCACCTGCTGATCACCGGGTAGTGTGGCATCTACGATCATGTTCGCTTCGAAATTGGTCTCCGTTCCTCCAACGGTCAAATTGCTCGACCCCAAATAGAGCCTAGCCCTGGTCGTACCTGAGAAAATGTATGCCTTCGGGTGGAATGTGATTCCTCGCTCTTGTGTCACAAAGACTTCATCACACAGAGACAAGGCCAGTTCTAATGCTTCAACGCTGGTTCCTTGCTGGTCAATCCCGAAGATCGCTCGCGTCTTGTTCCCTTTCTTTCGCCAATCTTCAAGTCTTTGGGCTAATCGATGCAGTGGACCGGACTTCGCATAGGCAACAAGCCACCTCAATTCATTGAAGTCAGCTGTCTCCAAGTCGGATTTCAGATCGTCTAGGAGACGTCGTTTCCCCGTAGCTTGATCAACTGGTTTGATAATTTCGATCTTGGCCATCATTCCTCCGTCAGCGAACCGTCTACTGCTAGAGGTTGAAAAGCAAGATGGATTGTTTGGGCCTAGGTGAGCTATCTGCCAGAGGAAGACGGTCTTGTTTGCCGACAAGTTGTGGTTGGCTCGCAAGTCAGACTACCTTGCAATTCGCAGACTCTACTGCCCGATCGGACAGAGACCTCATAGCTAAGAGTTGATGTCCTTTCCGGGGTACGACCAACCAGTCCGGTAATGCGCTAGTGTGTAGTAGATATTTACGCTATAATTTCACGTTACTGACGGTGGTGGGATTGGGGAGCCAGCTAGTTTTGAAGTATTGGATGATTGTGGAGCGGCTTGAGAACTGGCACTTGGACTCCCAAAATGGTTTTGTTGAGTTCGGTTTGCCGGAGCGAAAAATAAAAATGGCTGGCGAAATCGAACAAGGCGACACCCTAATTACTTATGTTTCTAGCGGAGTATCAGCGATCTCAGATACGCGGATCGTCAGAAGCACAAGTCCTAAGAGGCTTCAATTAGGTGGAGACTACGATACAGCCTTTCCAATTGCTCTGGAGACGAAACCAGCAATTGTGCTTGAACAGGAAAGGTGGATTACGTTTTCTCAGATAGCTAGCACGCTTTTACTCACAAGCGCAAAGAGCGATTGGCGACAAACTTTCAGGCAAAGCCTGATACCGCTTGCCGATGCTGACGGCAAAAGATTGCAATACCTCATTGAGCGGGCATCCAAAGATCAGTTTTCCGCGTTCTCTAGGAACTCCTAACAAATAAAGTGATGCATTGCGGAAAACCCGAAGACACCGCATCGCTGCGCGAATTTACTGGGTCGCTAGTCGATCTCGTCGGTCCAGCACGCACTCAGTATGCATGAGCCCGACGAGAGACGCGGTTTCCGCCTAGCTCGTCATCCAAATGCCATCATCTGGCAAGATAAAGCAGTAATGGAAGACTGGAGGAAAAATCTTACGCCTGAAGAGGCTCGCGAATTGGAAGTCGAAGACGCCCATCTTCGCAGGCGCGATGCTGTGTTTCGCAAGCGTGCCAAAGACGCGTTTCGAATGGCGTGCAAGCGTGCTGGACCGGCCATGCCCGTATGGCTATCGGCAGGCCAAAAAGAATCAATGCTAGAGCTGTACCTCGTCGCGCAGCATTTAGAAGCGGTTCGGAGCGGGAAATGGCAGGTCGATCACATTGTGCCATTACATGGCACGTGCCCCGAAACTGGGAACTTTTACATATGTGGGTTGCATGTCCCATCAAACCTGCGGGTTATCGCTGCCGAGCATAACAGATCGCGAAGTCACAATCTTCCGACTTTCGACCAAAGCGGGTTCGACTCGAAGGACATCCTCAATCAATCAGACGATGAAATCCCGTTTTAGTTTTGGTGGGTCATCCCGACACCTTCGACAAAATGGAATGCCGAGTATAGGTGCGGTGGACGCTGATCTTCGAAACGCTTCAAGTCGTCACTGCTAGGAACGTCCTTCCACTCCACGATGACTTTCGTGCGACCTACTGGGTCGCCTGTCGTGCGAGATGGTTTGTATTCAGGTGCCTCTTCGGTGATGATCTCATAGTGCGCCATGGCGTGTTCCTTTCTATGTCCAGCCTTGAAGGTGATAGACGCGCATCGTTTGCCCCGGCAGGTTTTGCGACGCGAACGCGCCGACGATCAACGAGATGCCGAGGTCGCCGTGTCCAGCGGTTGTTCGTGCCTGCGTGATGATCTGATTTCCAGCGGCCGTCGTTTGCAGCGAGAAGGATGCAAGGTCGCCCTCGATCTCTTTGCGCAGCGACAGGTCGTGCGCGAACTTGAGTGATCCACTCGCGAACAGAACGGACGTGTTCTCGATCATGAACGTCTTCCCGGCGTTCACGTATCGCGCCCCTTCCTCCGACCACGATTGCCCGCCCGTCATCTGGACGGCGCGATGCGGCACGCTTTGCTCGAACAACATGTCCGAGACGACGCGCCCGAGTGATGTGCCGTCGATCACGAGTTCCGACTTACCCCCGAATGGCGGCGCGTTCGTAAGTCGGATCAGGTGGTCGCAGACATCGACGTATGACACGTCGCGAAAGCGATCCGCGTAGACGACTGTCCGTTCCCGAGGCCCAAGGATCACCTTGCTGTCTTCGATGATCGGCAGGCACTCGTCCTTGATCGCGATGACCGCCGTGTAGTCATTCGCCTGTCCAAGGTCCGCCGCAATCCAGAAACGTTGATACCCTTCAACGCGTGGGATCGCCGGGTCCTGATGTGTCTCGTTGACGACGCGCCCATCCGGTAGGAAGTGCAGGTCGTGTTTGTTGTTCTGGTATTCTACATCTTTGGACATACCGCGCCCTCCGTGCTTGTTGCGGCCTCGATCAAATCCATCTGGAAGTACGCCTGCCCATCGGCGAGCATTTCGACGAGGATTTCCTGTCTGAACTTCGTTGCGGACAGCGTGCGCCGCATCCGTTCGACCTTCTCTTTCAGTCGTGGGATTTCCGTTCCCTTGACGACGATCCGCTCTACGCCATCACCCGGCTTTGCCTCGGTGAACAGCTTTGCGAAGTAATTGTTTTTCCCTGCAGGCGTGGATGAGAAATACACCTGACCGTCTTCCGTGAGCATTGGCAGGACGCCCGCAATCAGGTCCTCACCGCCACCTTCCCCTTGCAAGAACGCGCACTCGTCGATGATCAGCAGCGACACCGACATGAACCCGCGAATGGTGTCTGAGGTGGACGGCAACGCGACGACACGCGCGCCGTTGCTCAGTTCGAGTTCGGTCTGCGTCGGTCGTGTGATTTGCAGCTCTGTGTTTTGAAGCTGACGCCCGATCTCCCGTGCGATGATCTTCGCCTGACGTTCCGCAGGCGCGACGCAGATGGTGAGTGAGTTCGGGATGTGTAATTCCTCGACCGCACGCGCGGCTAGCACGGACGTCTTCCCAGCTTGGCGGCACACTCGCAAAGCCACTTCACTGCTCTTGGACAGAAAAGCATCCAACTGCCACTGGTCGGGCCTGTGACCAATCCAGTGTGCTAGCCGCGCGCTCGGGTCGAGCGAGCGTTCTAGGTCTTCGCACCATGGTATGAGCGCATCAAAAGGGATCGCCTTGCTCCTTCGTGATCGAAAGGACGTGGTGGCGCATGTGAAGCAGCAGCGGTTCCCTCGCTGCTGGCACCTCCTCGCAGACGGCTTGCAGGATCGTTTTGAGCGTCACCCACTCAGGCGATTCCGAAAGCTTGATGTCCACGGTGAGATTCTGGTTCATCTTCCCGTGCATGGTTGCGATGTCTTTCAGCACCTTTCTCAGGCCTTCCATCGCAGCCAGGGCGAACGCGTCGTCCTCGTTCTCCTCGGCCTTCGTGATCAGCTTCTCCACACGGCGGGCGAGACTTTCATAGGTGGTCGCGATGTCCAGCCGTTCCGGATTGAGGAACTCGGTCGTCGCGTCGATGGATTCGAGTTTCAGCTTCGCCGCAACCTCGCGCCGCATCTCCTCCGTGATGTGGTTTTCCCGGAACCGCCAAATCACTTCTGTCGTGGTCCCGAGGCGCTTCGCGATGTCCGCGAACGTCTTGCAACCCGGCGCGTCCAACTCGGATTCGACGATCTGCCGGATGATCGCGTTCTTGTCTGGGTGTTTCAGGTTCGTGTTCGGACGACCCGACGCCTTATTGCCCGCCATCTGTCACCTCGGTCATCGGTTGGGTGCTGTCGAGCGCCTGTTTATGTTCGTCCGCATACCAACGGATGCGTGCCCGGAGGGCCGCCCATTCAGGATCGGAGACATCGCCCACATGGTCATGAACACGCTCAGCCAACTGTTCCCCAACGCCTGCCCGCAGAAGGTCATTGAAAAGCTGGCCCGCAGTGCAGCCGAGCAGGTGCAGTTTCATCGTCGATGCTAAGAGGGCGATGACTGCATCCAGAACGCTGTCTGACGGATCAAGTGCGGTCAGGCGCTCCCCATCCAGCAAACGAACGTCTGAGGCGACGTAGAAAGCGTCTCGTCCAACCACTACCTGCGTCGCGTATTGAAGGCAGGCCCTATCAATTGCTTTCATGCGCCTTCTCCATCAATTGGAGCTTGCGTTGCATGTGCTCGGGGAGGTCGTCGGACGTGTCCCACGATTGCACAACGAAAACCTTCACGCCGGAGCGTTTGGTATTGCCGCGCGTCCTTCATGTCGTCGCGTCGCAGGTATGCGACCTGACGATCCTCGTCTTTAACGAGGCGGGTCTTGAGGCTTGTGTCTATGGGCGTACGCGTGTTGCGTCGATGGTTGTCGAGGGTTGGGGCGTCGTCGGTGATCGTCAGGGTCGCGCCAGCCCATTGGGCCGCTTTCTTCGCCGAGTGATACTTCACGGGATCGCGGGCGTCGCTGCGGGACAGCGAGTGCGTCGGGTTTGCGTTCTTCGGATACCAGTTGCCGTCCTCGCCCTGAACCATGCCCGGAGGAATGGATGCAGGTGGGAAAGCGGGATTCTGGGTTGCGCGTTTGTTGTCCTTGATCTGATCGAGCAAGCGGTCGTTGTGCTGCTTGATGCCGTCAATGGTGGATTGCTGCGCGGTCACGGTTTCCGTGAGAGTCGAAACTTGCTTGATGAGCGCCTTAATGGCGGTGTTCGTGTCGTCTGGCATGTCGTCGTCCTTTCAAAGCAACGGGCGCGGTGATGTGCTAGACCGCGCCCGTTCCCATGGTTCAAAAGAAAGACGATGCGCGCCGCGCTCAGAATGAATGTATTACCCGCTATGGTTGTGTTCGACCGGAACATTAGGTCTTACGGTCTCTTTTTCAGGTGCTGCCACAAGGCACGAGCGCGGTCGGCTTTTGTTCCGCGTGCTTGATCGCAACACCTTGGGCGCCAAGCTGTCGCGGCCACGGAAGGTCACTGTCGAGAATTGAGCGAACACGCTCCGCAAGTACGTCACCGTCGAAACCGAGGTAGTCGCACAGTTCGTTCCGCCACTTGGCAAACGCACCGTGACGCTCGGTTAGGAAAATCATGGCGCGCTGAGCGTTATTGCTGTTCGATGTCGATTGGCTGACCTTATCGGTGGCAGCGCCTGACATGTCCGAAAAAGCCTGCGCGATGATCGCGGCGACGAAGCGTTGTTCCGGTGTCGATTTGCGCCCGGGCGTAAGGATTAGGGCGTTGCGAGCCATTATTGGAGGTCGGAGATCAGGGGCGTGATGAAACGCCACGGCACCTCGACGGCCTTCGCGGAATATGGGGGACTTTCGATTTTGACACTGGCATCTAGCGGAATGGCGTTGAACGCACTGCCGTAGAAGGGGGTGGTGTCGGGCATGAGCATTGTCTTAAGGACAGCGGCCAGCTCGACCGCGCCCGGCACGTCCAGTTGGGTCTTGTTAGTGTTCGTCTGTTGCACGACGGTCGCCACGTCGTGCTCGACGGACGCGTAGACGCGCATTGATTGTGTGGGCAGCAGCTTGCTGGTCATGTCGTTCCTTTCCCTTGGGCGCGACGCATCGAGGTTTCATCACCGAGCGCGAGTTAGGGAGAACGCTCGGGCCACACCAACCCACCCCCGATGCGCCGCAGTGTGGTTGGTCGTGACGTTCAACGCGTATCAACTGAAGGTTGCGTTGTGTGATCGAAACGAGGTCTTTTGCTGGATATCTGAGGTGCTGTATCAAAGCGCGTATCAAAACTGCCGTGCGACCACGGATAGCGCCATATTTTACTGGGATATTTTTGAATGCGGCGGCTGATATTAAATCAGTTGGCCGCTTCTGAAACGATTGCACCTCGGAGAAAGCGGGAGGAAAGCGGGTGACTCAACCGACACGCATGACACTCTGATGTCGACCTATGTCGACTTCCAGCAACTCGACATATCAGCAGACGCTTGCTGCACTGGGTTTCCTGTCAAGTATGTCGAGTATGTCAGTGTATTGAGAGTATTTCAGTCAGACCATAATGCCGTCCGAATTTATATGTGAGGCAAAGTCAATCACACTCGACACCCGACATCTCGACATAAACTAGACATATCAGAACGGCGATGCCTCGCCATGCTTCCGCATGTACCGTTCTTCGTACATGCGCTCCACGTCCGCCGCCGATGCCCGAGGCTCGCCATCATCGTTTGGCTGAGGCACGCCGTACGGCTCCCAACCTCCGTCAGGATACGTCGCTCCAGTGATGCGAGCCAGCTTCGCACGAAACTCGGACAGCGGCCCGAGATCGAACCCGCGCGCCTGCCCACCATTCCCGAACACCGGGTGGATCATCGGCGCACCGTCACCATCAACCGTGCGGTGCAAATCGGTGATGTGCTTCGCATTGCGGACAGTTGCCTCTGAACCTAGGCCCAACATCTTCTTCGCCCTGTTCGCAAGGACCACGGGCTTGTCATAAGGCGACGCGCCAAGCTTGCGTGCCTCCCGATGCAAAACCGCCGACGCTATTACACCATTGTCGCGCGTATTGTCGGGCACGACGCCTGCCATCGCGATGTTGTGCAGCACCTCAAGCACAGGATCAGACGCGATTTTGGCTTCTCGTTTCGCATGTGTGATGTGCGGGCGCGCAATCAGGTCGTGGTCAACCGCGTACTGCAGCAGGTAGCCCAACACCACGCTCGGGTCGATCTCGTAATAGGGTTGCCATGCCGCGCGTGCCTCCTCAGAGGTCATGTCGTCGAACATGGTTTCTACCTCGATCACCGTCCAGCGGCGATCATCATCGTCCAAGTGAACCGCCTGCTCGTCGTTGGTCGTCGCAATCAGTCGGTGAACGTTCTTGCCCGAAAATGTCGCGAGGTGCTTTTGCTCGTATGTCCACAGGTTCGATGTGATGAAAACCTTGAGTTGGTTTGCCTGCTGGCGTGATTCCGTGAACACGGACTCTTCTGCGAAGACGAACGTCGATCCGAACAGACGACGATTGAACCGCTCGAACATGCGACCGCTGTCTTCGATTTCTTGCGTCTGCGCAGGTTTGAGTAAGCGAGCGATCATCTTGCCCAGGAATGACTTGCCACCGCCTTGACGACCGCGCAGCGCGATTGCTGTGCCCGGATGCAATGACCAAGGCCGCTGCACGCCATCAGCAATCCATGACATGACCCAATGCGCCAAGTCTTTGTCACCGCCGCACAGAATGCGCTCGACATAATCAACCCACAGTGACGCGTCACTGGCGCGAGGCTGCACCGCCCAACCTTCGAATATGTTGAACCCGGGACCGTCGTAGTCAGGTGCCTCGATCACGATGCCCGAATACTCAGCCCGATCAGGATCAGCGATCCACAGGGGCGCAATCGGGACACGCTTGCCGTTGACCATCGTCGTCAATGGCTGGGTGTAGGTTTGGAAGTCAGCGCGCGAAAAGCACATGCCCGTGCACACCTGCAAGAATTTGAGCTTGCCGTCCACGACGAGGATCGCCCAATCTTCGTTCATGCGTGCGACCGTGTCATAGGAGATGTCCAGCACAGGCTCTTGCTTCAGCTTTTTGACCTGCTGAATGACCGTGTTTAAACGACGTTCATCCGTGATCGGTCCCTTGTGCCCGAGCTCGCTGTCTTCTGACGCGAACTCCTCGTTGACCACGCGAATTATCTCTTCCACCTGATCGTTGTCCGCGCCGCGTGCGCGTGTTGATGCGCCACAAGCATACAGGTAGTTGTTGCGCCCCTGCATACCGTAACCTTCGGTAGGCCGCGCGAACCCACCGCCTGACTTGCGTTCGCGTGTCGGGCGTCCGCGTTTCTTCGGCTTCGGTGTCATAGCAGAGAGGATCGCCTTTGCCATGTCGCCTTCCGACACGCGTCCGATCTCATGCCAAGGCATGTCGTCACCGACGACGCCCTGCAATCCCGGATAGCTGTAGAACAGCGGTGCGCGTTCCGTCCCGAAGCTCGGCAGGTTCATTTGCGAGCCGTCGCCGTCGTCTTGCTTCGGGAATATCTCTTGCGCGTGGTCAATCAGTTCAGCGCGCAACACGGCGTCCCGCTTCGCCGTGAGATACTTCCGCATCATGTCAGCGTCCACCCAATCGTCGGCAAAGGCGATGATGTGAATGCCGCCTGACTTGGAGCGGCTGATCAGGCACGGGTCGCGCCATTCGCGAAGTAGGTCGCGCAGGTCGTCATCGCTGAGTTCGAGCGGGTAGTAATCGACGTCCACCGCGCCCCATTTTACTTTGCCGTCGCGCAGGGGCGACAGGCCAAGCGATTGCTTGCCGTCGAGGTGACATTGCCAAAGGTCGTCGGTGACATGTTCTTGCACCGTTCGATACTTCGCGACCAACTTGCCATCGTCACGCCGAGCGCCCGTGGTTGTATAAGTCAGGAACCGATCCTGATTGCCTTCAAACAGATCTTGGAATTCCATCACGCACCTGCCTTGTGGGCGGTCACCCAAGCAATCACGTCGTCGCGGTCATAGCGGACGGAGCGTGCGCCCCAAATTATCGCAGGAGGTGTGTCGCCTTCTTCTTTCAATTCATAGAAGCGGCGTTCTGACATTCCGACATAGGCGCAAACTTGGCGCGCGGTCATCAGGTTAGGTAAGTCGAGCCGGGATTCCAGCTCTTCAATGCGAGCTTCGAGCGCGCGGATTTGTTGCGTAAGCATGTGAGCACATCAACTTTCGTCTTGTCTTTCAATCGACAGACGGACCCTCAGTTGATGTGAGCTGGCGCGGGACCTTTACCTACACTCGCTTCCAGCACATCGTCAGCATAGGCATTTCTGTGTCCCGCCTGAATGGCGCACGCGTCTCACGACGGGTATTGGACAAATCCAATATGGTGCACCACTCCTCGCCGTTCAATGTTCGAAAGAAGGTACTACCTTAATTCGCTTTAGGATCACCTTCTCGATGTCCGCCACGCAATGGTGCAGGTCGAGGTCTTCCTGATACTCCATGACCATGGCGTCGTCGCGATTTGCAGACGTAATGTCACCGCGCAGGAAGGCAGCAGCATAAGACGGCACGCGCGCAGGCGCACAGGCCGAAGTGAAGTGGTGACGCGTGTCGTGCTGACGAAGCACGGGCACAACGTCGTCGCCGACTTTGGCGCGCAGCGTATCGAGGTGGTCGATATATCCCGACTTGCTGTGTGCCGGAAAAACCAGATCGTGGTTTGAACGGATCGCGGTCAACGCGTCGACGACCGTCTGCGCGACCGGAATCGTGCGCGTCTCGCCATTCTTCATTTCGTCGAGGCGGATCGTTTTGCGTTCGAGATCGACCTGATCCCAGCGCAGCGAGCGAACATCGTCCGACCGGATGCCTGTGAATAGCATCACGATCCATGCTGTGCCCCGCAGAACGTTGCGCTCGCGTTGCTTCATGATCGCATTCCACATGGGCGACCAATCGGCACGGACAATCGTCGGATCGGCGTCGCAGAGCTCTTTCCAGAAGGTTGGACGCGAACGCACCTTGCCAATGTTCTTGGCGCGCAACTTGCCACGCTCAATGGGCGTCGGGATGTCGAGGATCGAGTAAGCGTTGTTCAATGCGGCTTTGACGTGGTGACGCGTCGAGACGGATGGGATCGCGAGGAGACACTGGCGCACGTCGAGCAGTGACACCTGTGCGGGCGACTTATTCATGATGTGACCAGCGTAGCGTTCGAGCTTGCTCTCTTGATCCGTGAGCGTGTTTACCTTCGAGGTCGATCCTTTGCGATACTCCGCCCAAGCATCGCGCACGGTCTTGATGATCGCGGCCGTTTCGTTGCTCTGGTGTACCGCTTGCTTCTCGGACAATGCGACGGCTTGTTTCAACGTTATGTCCGGGAACGACCCGAGCTTGGCCGACTTAAACTTGTCGCCCACGCGCTCACGCAGATACCACGTCGATCTGCGTTTGCCGACGTTCAGTTTCAAGCCGGGATAACGGTCGCCCGAGTGGGCATACAATCCGATAGGCAGCTTGTTGACGGACGCTTCCGTGAGGCGGTCAAAATTGGTTGTTGGCATCTACTATCTCATTTTTTGATACACTTTTTGATACACAACGGCACATTTATACGCACTTTCACGCACAATCAACCGACTGATTATTGTATCAAAAAACCCCAAAGCACTGTAAATAATGATGAAATGCAGTGATCCGCACCAAAGTAATAAGTTTGCCCGACTGCCTTTTAATCAGTGGGTCGCAGGTTCGAATCCCGCACGGCTCACCACTTGCACTGCAGAGGCGAATGGGCGGAGTGACCGGTGGTCAAAGCTGGTTGATCGCCCGGATGGCGTTGAAGCCCTGCATAAGCGCGTTGCGATAGATCCCGACATCGGTGGAATAGCAGATCAATGTGCAGCCTTGCGAGATGCGCAGTTGCGCCTCATCGGTATCGCCGACCACTCGCCCCACGGGCTTTCCAGCCGATTTGGCTGCTGCCATGATCCGATCGGTAGCAGAGGCGAGCTTTGGATGATCCATCTCGCCGGGCACGCCGAGCGAAATCGAAAGGTCGACCTGACCAATCCATAGGGCATCGCATCCGGGGAGCGATGCAATTTCTTCCACGCTCTCCAGACCCTCTGCGGTTTCGATCAAGGCAACGAAGCTGGTTTTGGCATTGCCCTGCGCTATCGACTCCGGGATCGACAGGGGGGTGAAATCATCATGGGCCAAGCCAAACGCCGCACCGCGAGTTCCGAGTGGCGGATACTTAATGGAGTCGATGACACCCTGGGCCTGCGCGGCGCTGCCCATCATCGGCGGGATGATACCCTGTGCACCGGTATCGCAGGCACGAGAAATGTGGTGCGTTGCGCTACTGGGCGGGCGGAGCAGGCTGGCGATGCCAGAGTCATGAAGAGTTCGCACCATGGCCTTTGCCGTTTCGAACGACATGCCACTGTGTTCCATATCGAGAAACACGAACTCACAGCCCGCACTCTTGAGCAGCGCGCCAATGCCCGGCTGGGTGAACTCCCCGATATAGGTCCCCATCTGAACGCTATGGTTTTGGGTCAAGTCGCGGAAGGATGGCATAAGGGGCCTCTGAATGGAGAGCGGGTACCACAGGGTGACACGGAAGTCGGGTGAGTGCGAGGGCCAGCACCTGCCGATTGGACCCCTCAAAGATGAAGAATGGCCCGGTGACGGCAGACCGATTGGCGATTAGCCTCAAGGGCCGCAGGGTTAGGGAGCGCGTGCGTGGAAACAATCGACTGTGACGTGGTGGTTGTGGGCGCAGGCTCATCCGGCTGCGTCGTGGCCGCAAGGCTGGCCGAACGCGCTGGGCTGCGGGTTTGTGTGCTCGAGGCCGGAGGCGGCGACCTGAGCCCATGGGTCCGCATACCAATCGGCTATGGCGGGGCCTTCTATCACCCTCGATTGAACTGGCGCTACTACACCGAGCCTGAAGAGGGCCTCGGGGGGCGCACCGCTTACTGGCCGCGGGGCAAGGTGATCGGCGGATCAAGCTCGATCAACGCTATGGTTTTCATCCGTGGGCAAGCCGATGACTACGATCGATGGGCGGCTGCCGGTTGCGAAGGCTGGAGCTACTCGGATGTACTTCCATACTTCAAGCGACTCGAGGACAACCTGGCGGGTTCCGACGAGTGGCGTTCGACGGGTGGCCCAATCGGGGTGAAGGAGACCTCTACCGAGGTACACGCGCTTTCCCATAGTTTTGTAAATGCTGCTCAGGCCGCAGGGCATAGGTTGAACCCCGATTTCAATGGGGCAACTCAAGAGGGCGTTGGCTTCTACCAGATCACAACGCGCGGTGGGTTTCGTTCGTCTGCAGCGGCAGGCTACCTACGGCCGGCCATGCGGCGGCGTGCCTTGCGGCTGGAGACTGGCGCACTTGTCACCCGACTCACCTTTGATGGAAGGCGCTGCACTGGTGTAGAGTTCGTGCGAGGCGACACGCGGTCCCGTGTGCGGGCAACGCGACAGGTGGTTCTCTCGGCTGGAGCAATCGGATCGCCGCAGATTCTCCAGCTATCGGGGATAGGTGACCGCGCGCGACTAGGTTCACTGGGCATAGAGACTATTCATTCGTCACCAATGGTCGGCCAAAACCTGCAAGACCACATCGGGTTTGACCTTGTCTACGAGGCCACCGTGCCAACTCTGAACGCCACGCTAGGACGCTGGGTTGGGCGGATGGGTGCTGGCCTTCGCTATGTGATCACGAGAGGCGGGCCGCTTTCTCTCAGTGTGAACCAAGCAGGCGGGTTTATTCGGTCTGATGCAGGGCGCGACAGGCCAAACCTACAACTATATTTTTCGCCATTGAGCTACACAAAAACCCTCCCAGGAAAGCGGCGGCTGATGAGGCCTGATGCCTTCGCGGGCTTCATGATCGGCATTTCAAACTGCCACCCCAAGAGCCGTGGAGAGTTGCACATACGCTCTTCAGATCCGGTAGAGGCGCCATCCATCCGGCCCAACTATTTTAGCGCAGAGGAAGATATGGCCGAGTTGCTGGCTTCGGTTCCGATCATGCGGGCGATTGCGGCAAGAGCTCCCTTGTCGGAGATCACGAAGGCCGAGTTGAAGCCCGGCCCCGCGGTCACTGAGCGAGCAGCGCTGGTGGACTACATCCGGGCTGTGACAGGTTCGGTCTTCCATCCCTGCGGCACCTGCGCCATGGGGCCGGAAGAGAGCGCCGTGACCGCCCCCGACCTCCGCCTGCGCGGTATCGAAGGGCTGACTGTGGCTGATGCTTCTATCATTCCGCAAATCACCTCGGGAAACCTGAATGCACCCGCACTGATGATCGGCGAGAAGGCGGCCGACCTTATCGCGGCGCGGCTCTGAGGGCACGCGCAAGCCGCTCGACCCCACGCTCGATCTCAATCCGCGGCACGGCAGAAAAGCCGAGAGTCAGACCCTCTTGTGCGATAGGAGCAAGCGCGAAGCGGGACAGGGGCGAGGTGGCGAGACCTTCTGCCAACGCCGCTTTGGCGGCGGACTTTTCACAGCGAGGTTCTGGGAAGAGCCCAACGGTGTGAAAGCCCGTCTCGGTGGGTTGCACCTTCAGCAAGCCTCTCAGGTTTGCTTCGGCAGCTTCTATTAGCGCGTCTCTCCGGTCGCGATACAGGTCTCGCATCCTCCGAATATGCGCCGAGAACCGGCCCTCCTCGATGAAGCTCGCCACCACGGCCTGCACCGAGTGCGACACGCCGTGCGCGGCGGCCTCCAAAGTGCGGGTGAACACTTCCGTAAGGCCGGGCGGGACCACGGCGTAGCCCAGCCGGATGGCGGGAAACAGAGCCTTGGAGAATGTGCCGACATATATCACACGGCCCCCGGCGTCGAGCGCCTTCAGCGGCGGCAGAGGCGCGCGGCCGTAGTGGAACTCGCCGACGTAGTCGTCTTCGATTACCCATGCCTCGGCGCGCTCGGCTTCTTCAAGAAGCTCGAACCGCCGGTCGCGCGACATGGGCATGCCGAGCGGATGCTGGTGCGCAGGGGTGGTAAATGCCGCGCGAAACTGCGGCTCGGCGGCTCGACCTGCAGCAACATCGAGACCCTGGGCATCGACCGGAACGGGCACCAACCGCGCTCCCCGCACCAGAAAGGCGTTGCGGGCGCCGATAGCTCCGGGGTTCTCGATCCAGACCGGGTCGCCCGGCTCCAGCAAGATTTGGGCAAGCTGCAGAAAGGCATCCTGCGCCCCGGCGAACACGAACACCTCCTCGGGCGCGCAGGTAAGCCCGCGGTTTGCGCGGAGGTGGCGACAGATCGCCTCACGCAGCGCGGGCATCCCGGCCGCCTCTGGGTAGCTCATTATAGTGGCTCGAGGGCTGCGCCAGTACTTCGCCTGCATCCGCGCCCATTGCGCCATCGGGAAGGCATCGAAGGCGGGCATGCCGGTGACGAAGGGGCGCGGGCTGCGCGGATGCTCTAGCCGGGGAAAGAACTGCGCTGAATGCCCACCCGCCACGCGGGGCAGGCTCTGCGGGCGCGGCGCGGCGGAGGCGTGCGGGCGCACCTCCTGCGACACATAGGTGCCCGCGCCCACATGGCTGGTGACCATGCCCTCGGAGGCAAGCTGCTCGTAGACGGTGACGGCGGTGGTGCGGCTCACCCCGTGATCGCGGGCCAGAACACGGGTCGCCGGCAACCGAGTGCCGGGCGGCAGCTCACCTGAAAGGATCATGTCCCGCAGACAAGTGGCGAGTTGCATCGAGAGTGACGCTGCATCGGACCGGTCCACCGAAAGGCCGGGAATAAGCGCGCCACCCGCATACTTTGTCATTACGACTCCATAATGGTCTGCCAGCCATTGAAGAGTGGACCTTACCGCCAGACCGTTTGGCAAGTTTTATCGCCACGAACAGGGAGCCCGATGCCATGAGACTGACCAAGATCGAGACATTTTCCATTCCCGAGATTGGCTTCGTCCGCGTCACCGACGAGATGGGCAACGAAGGCTGGGGGCAGGTCTCGACCTACCAGAGTGACATTACCTCCCAAGTGCTCCACCGGCAGGTCGCGCCCCATGTACTTGGCGTGGAATTCGATCCTGTTACGTCCCAAGACGACCTGTTCGACCGGGCTTGGGAGAAAGAGCACAAGTTCCCCGGCTCTTACATGTGCCGGGCAATCGGCGGTGTAGATACAGCGCTGTGGGACCTGCACGGCAAGGTAGCCGGCAAGCCCGTGGCCGAGTTGCTGGGTGGTTCTCCAGGGACAGTCCGCGCTTATGCCTCATCCATGAAGCGCGATATCACCCCGGCCGACGAGGCCGAGCGGTTCAGGCGGCTCAGGGGCGAGTTCGGATTTGATGCCTTCAAGTTTCGTATAGGGGCCGAAGTGGGCCGGAACAGAGACGAGTGGGAGGGGCGGACCGAAGAAATCATCCCGACCATCGCACGCGCCATCGGCGAAGGCGCGACGCTGCTCGTAGATGCCAACTCCTGCTACTCTCCCGACCGCGCGATCCACTATGGAAAGATGCTCCAAGACAACGGGATCGTGCACTACGAAGAGCCTTGCCCCTACTGGGAACTTGAGCAGACCGCTGAAGTGACGGCGGCGCTCGAAATCGACGTGACCGGCGGCGAGCAGGACTGTTGGCTGCCTACATGGCGACGGATGTTCGAGCTGAAGGCTGTGAACGTGGCCCAGCCGGATGTGCTCTATCTCGGCGGGATCGGGCGCACGCTGCAAGTGGCACGGATGGCACAGGCTGCCGGCCTTCCGGTCACGCCCCATGCCGCCAACCTCGGGCTGGTCACGCTTTTCACCATGCACCTACTGCGAGCAATTCCAAACGCGGGGCCATACTTGGAATTCTCAATCGAAGGTGCCGACTATTACCCATGGCAATACGGGCTTTATCGCAACGATCCTTACAAAGTGGAGGGTGGCACGGTGGAGGTTACTGATGCTCCGGGATGGGGCGTGGAGATCGCGCCAGACTGGCTTGAGTCTGCCAGCTATGCCGTGAGCGAAGTCGATTGAACAGGGCGCTGGTCGGATGCAGGATCAGCGGATGGAGCTGAAGACAACACCCTACTGGTGGGACACGACGCCATTGGCCCAAATCCAGCGCGGTGATCTGCCAGCCCGCGCGGATGCGGTTGTGATCGGCTCGGGTTACACAGGCCTGCACGCCGCTTTGCAAATTGCTCGAGGCGGGCGCTCGGTGGTGGTATTGGAGAAGGGGCGCATCGGCGAGGGTTGTTCCACCCGCAACGGTGGGCAACTCAGTTACTCGATCAAGCCCAGTCTACGCGAGCTGACTGCGAAACACGGGGCCGAACTGGCCGCCGCCATCCGCGCCGAGGGCCCAGCCTCGCTCGCCTTCCTCGGCGAGTTCATCAAGACCGAGAGTATTGATTGCGACTATCGCCTCTGCGGGCGGTTCGATGGGGCCGCAACTGCAAGAGCGTGGGTGGAGATGAACCACGAAGCTGATGGCGAGAGCATCATCTCCGTTCCGAAGGCCAGGCAGCGAGAAGAGATCGGCAGCGATTGGTACCACGGCGGTATCGTTCAAAAAAACTACGGTGCTCTGGACCCTGGGCGCTACCATGCAGGGCTACTCGCCAAGGTGCTGGAAGCCGGGGTCACGGTGCTGCCCAACTGCTCAGTCACCGCGATGGACGAGGGCATCAACGACGTTGTCGTCCGGACAGAACATGGGGACATCACCACGAAAAATGTGGTGGTTGGCACCAATGGCTACACACAGGAAGCCACACCTTGGCACCGGGAGCGCGTGATACCGATTGGTAGCTACATCATCGCAACTGAAGAGCTCCCAGCGGACGTCATGGATCGCCTGTTTCCGAAGAACCGGATGCATTGCGACAGCCGCCGGGTGATTTACTACTATCGTGCTTCACCCGACAGAAAGCGTGTGCTCTTCGGCGGACGTGCAGCTGCGGGGGAGGCTGGCGCAAAGGTCGCCGCCGAGCGGCTGAGGGCCGAGATGGTTAGGCTTTTCCCCGAACTCGAGAGCGTTAGGATCACCCATAGCTGGATGGGGTTTGTCGCCTTCACCTTTGACAAGTTAGCCCACGCGGGCGCGCGCGGCCGGATCCGCCATGCGATGGGCTATTGCGGATCGGGCGTTGGTATGGCCTCTTATCTCGGAATGAAGGCAGGGCTCAAAGTGTTGGGTGACCCGGCCGGGGAGACCCCGTTGATGACCCCGAACTTCCCCACGCGCCCCTTCTACAAGGGCGACCCTTGGTTTTTGCCCGCAGCGGTTGCAGGCTATCGCATGCTCGACCGCATCGGTTTGTAACGGCATTGTATCGGTTTGCCAGCATGCGCGGAATGGACCTTTCGGACCAAACCAATCTGCGCTTCACTCACTGGAAGGCTCGCACAAGACGGGCCGACAGACACCATTAGACCCAACCGGAGGATCTGACATGAAACCCACCTTCCGCGCCCTGCTTGCGGGCACCGCGATGGTTCTGGCGGGCGGCACTGCCAACGCCGAGACGCTGCGCCTGCTTACGTGGGGCGGTTACGCACCCGAGGACGTGATCGCTGCATTCGAAGCCGAGTATCCCGACATTGATGTCGAGGTGACCCTCTCGAACAACGAAGAGATGATCGCCAAGTTGCGCGCCACCGGCGGCACGGGCTTTGACCTCGCTCAGCCCAGCCACGACCGCGTGTACGCCGCGCAACTGGAATACAACATCTACAAGCCGCTGGACCTTAGCCAGATCACCACTGACGCTATGACGCCGAAC
The DNA here is from genome assembly GCF_052828525.1 of Vannielia sp. SX4. The sequence continues at coordinate 415,171 of NZ_CM128247.1, read as the reverse complement.
CTGCTGGAAGGCGTGAAGGCAAACACCACCATCGAAGGTGAGGTTTACTCGGTGCCGCACCAGTGGGGCACCTCCGGCGTGATGGCCAACATGAAGGATGCCCCGGAGGTCGCCGGTTGGAACGACCTGTGTGACGAGCAATACGCTGGCCGCACCTCGATGCGCCTGCGCCGCACGATCCTCCTCGGCACTGCCTATGGCATGGGCATGGACCCCTTCGCGCTCTATGCGGACCCGGAAGGCTATCAGGATATGTTGGATCAGGTCACCGAAAAGCTGATCGCCTGTAAATCTGTCATCAAGACATACTGGTCGGGCGGCGATGACCTGAGCGCGCTGATGCTCTCGGGCGAGGTCGTGGTGTCGGAGACCTGGGACTCGACCGCGTTCAAGCTTTACGGCGAGAACCCCGATATCGTCTTCGTTCCGCCGGAAACCGGTGCGCTGGCCTGGATCGATACCTTTACCATCCCGCGCGGTGGCGAGGCGGACGATGCTGCCTACAAGTGGATCAACTTCGTGCTGCGACCCGAGATCACAAAGATGATGTCGGCTTCCACCGGCGCCATTGCTGCCGTGCCGAACGGGATCGATCTGATGCCCGACGACAAGAAAGCAGCGATCTCTGCGGCTTTCGATCAGGAAGACCTGGATAACCTCAAGTTCTTCGCCAACATCCCGCCGGGGATCGAGGACATGGAAGGCCTGGCGCTGGAGCGCATCAAGGCTGCCAACTGAGTATGAATGGGCCGGGGTGGTTGCACTCCGGCCCTTTTCCGGCTCCGTTCGGGTGATGGGACAAGTCCCGCCCTACGGGCCGATGACAGAAAGACCCGCCCATGTTTGACCTGAGCTGTACCGATCTGACCAAGAGGTTCGGCACATTTACTGCCGTTTCCGATGTATCGCTCAATATCCCCTCGGGCTCGTTCTTTTCGATCCTTGGGCCGTCTGGCTGCGGCAAGACAACACTGATGCGGATGATCGCAGGGTTCGAGAGCCCGACCTCGGGTGACATTGCGATCAAGGGCGAGAGCGTGCTGAGACTGCCGCCCAACAAACGCAACGTTAAGATGGTGTTCCAGCACCTTGCGCTTTTTCCGATGATGACCGTGGGCGAAAATATTGCGTACGGACTGCGCTGCCGGAAAGAACCGAAGAGCGAGATTGCGGGCAAGGTAGCGCGGGTGCTGGACAGAGTTGGCCTGCCCGGCAATGAAGACAAGAAGATCGATCAGCTTTCGGGCGGACAGAAACAGCGGATCGCGATTGCTCGCTGCATGGTGCTGGAGCCCGATGTACTGCTACTCGACGAGCCACTCGGCGCGCTGGACCTAAAGCTGCGCGAGCACATGAAGATCGAGCTTAAGCAGCTGCAGCACCAGTTCGAAACGACATTTCTCTACATCACCCATGACCAATCTGAAGCGCTGGTGATGTCTGACAGTGTCGCGGTCATGAACGCCGGTCGTTTCGAGCAGATCGGTGCGCCTAAAGAGCTTTATGACGCGCCCGCCTCTGGCTTTGTTGCCGGGTTCGTGGGCGACGCCACGGTGCTTGAGGGCAAGCTGGGTGAAGTGCGCGGCAATCAGGGTCGTGTCGTTCTTGAGGGCGGCAAAGAAGTGATTGGCACCGTCTCCGATGGCAGTAAAAGCGGTGACGCGGTGGAGGTGTTTCTGCGGCCAGAGGCGCTGAAGCTCGGCAAGGGCGAGAGCGGATGCCAGTTAGAAGGCAAGGTGGAGAGCCTTCTTTTCAACGGCGCGTCGAGCCGGATCCTCGTGCAGACCGGGCGCAATCTCATCGAGGTTGCCGATCCCGAGCAGCGCAGCGATGTGGGTGAGGGCAGCGCCGTGACCGCGAGCTGGACGCCCGACCGCGCCCGTATCTTTGCAAGACGGCCAGGCTCTGGGGCCGCGGCATGAGCCGCGACGCGGGTCGCCTCTCGCTGATCCTGCTCTTCACGCCCTTCGCGCTGTGGATCTTGCTGCTCATTATCCTGCCACAAATCGGGATCGGCTATGTTTCGGTCCGCGAGAAGGTGGGGATCAACACCTACGAATACGGGTTCAAGAACTACATCGATTTCATTACCGAGCCGGTCTACCGCAACACACTACTGCGGACGGCTTGGATGAGTATTCTCGTTACTGCGCTTGCACTGGTGATCGGGTTCCCCATCGCTTGGTACATTGCCAAAATTGCCCGCGATCGCTCGCGCGCCGCGCTGTTCCTGATGTGCCTGATCCCGCTTTGGGTCTCTGACCTTGTACGCGCCTATGGGTGGATCGTGCTTCTGCGCGAGACCGGTGTGATCTCAATGACGTTGGTCAAATGGGGGATCATCTCGCAGCCGATCGAGATGCTCTACAACGACATGACGGTCATCATCGGCCTCGTCTACACGGTGATCCTGTTCATGATCGTGCCATTGGTATCGACCCTTCAAGGAATGGACGACGCGCTGCTGGAGGCAGGTTACAACCTCGGCGGCTCCCGGGTCACGGTCTTCCGCAGGATCATTGTGCCCTACGCCATGCCGGGAATTGTGGCGGGCTGCATCATCACATTCATGCTGACGGCGGGAAGCTACCTCACGCCGATCCTGCTGGGCGGCAAGAACTCGAGTTGGTTCACCGAGCAAATCTACAACCAATTTATCACCCGATATAACTGGGAGAGCGGCTCGGCCTTTGGGGTTTCGTTGCTCGTCTTCACTTCCTTCGTGGTCTGGGCCGGACTCCGGCTGACCGGGCAGAGCCTGGCGACCACTGTGGCGAAGGAGTGAGCGCGATGCAGGGTTCCGCCGGGCTGATGTGGATTTACCGGGGCTACGTTGTAGCCTTCTTCCTGTACCTCGTGGCGCCGCTGGTGGCGGCCGGGGTGTTTGCCTTCAACGACAGCATGTTCCCCTCTCTGCCGTGGAACGGCTTTACGTGGGACTGGTTCTTCTCGCCAAGCGAGCCGAAATTGGGCCTGTTCCACGATGACCGGCTGCTGCAGGGCCTCGGCAACTCGCTCTACATTGGGGTGATAGTGGCCGCACTTTCGGTGGCGGTGGGTACCTGCAACGCGTTCCTGTTTGTGCGCAAGGATTTCCGCTTAAAGAACGCGCTCTACGTGCTCATGGTGGTGCCGCTGGTGATCCCCGGTGTGATCCTCGGCATCTCCATTCTGGTGCTTGCCTCCACGATTGCGGGTCTGGCGGATCAGTGGTTTGGCGTGTTTCTCACGTCGTTGCGGCCCGGCATCCCGCTGGTGGTTATGGGTCAGTTCTCCTTCCTCGTAACGATCACCTCGCTGGTCATCATTGCGCGGCTGGAAAAGTTCGACATCTCGCTGGAAGAAGCCGCACTGAACCTCGGGGCCTCTCGGACCCGTACCCTCTCGACGGTAACGCTGCCGTTCTTGTTCCCGGCAATGTTCTCGGCTTTCGTGGTGGCCTTCCTTGTCTCATTCGAGAACTTCAATACCACGCTCTTCCTCGCCGGCTCCGACTCACCACTGACGATCACGATGTATGACCGTATGGTCAAAGCGGGATCGACCCCGGTGCTGAATGCCACCTCGGTCGTGCTGATGATTGGTTCGGGCCTCTTGGCGCTTCTGTCGATCTTCGCTCAGCGACCCAAGAAGGCCTGAGCCTACTCGAAGTAAGTGTAACCGTTCATGCTGTTGCGGAAGGCTTCGATGAGTTCGCGGCCTTCCTTGGCATCAATCCCGCCCTCGGAAATCGCTGCATCCACGCGCTTCCGGAAGCCATCCGAAATATCGCGTGGTGTGTATTCCACATAGCTCAGCACCTCGCTGATCGTATCTCCTTGCAGCTCCTCGACGAGATCGAACCCGCCGTCCTCGCGCAGTGTGATCGTTGCCACATTCGTATCACCGAAGAGGTTATGTAGGTCGCCCAGCGTTTCCTGATATGCACCAACAAAAAAGGTCCCGAAGTGATAACGCTCGCCCTCCTCCACGGTATGCACGGGCAGCGTGCTGGCAGTACCGTTCTCAAGAATGAACCTGTCGATCTTGCCATCGGAGTCGCAAGTAATGTCGGCTAAGATCGCGCGGCGATCGGGTGTCTCATTCAGCCGTTGCAGCGGCACAAGCGGATGTAACTGATCAATCGCCCATACGTCGGGCAGCGACTGGAAGAGCGAGAAGTTGCAGTGGAGGATGTCAGCGGTCGTGTCGAGCTGATCAAGAATCTCGGTGGGGCCTCCGGGTGCCTCGGCAATGTCGTGAATGCGCGACATGAGCCAAAGATAGATGCGCTCGCCGCGGGCAACCTCCCGAAGGCCAATCGCCCCGCGGCGGAACATCGCTCTCAGTTCATTGCGATAGTAGCTGGCGTCATTGATGCATTCTTGAAGGCGCTGAGGTTCAAGGTATGCTGCAATTCCGGCCAGATCAGCCACGAGGTGATTATCGTTCGGCTCAGGCTCAGGCGCGCTTTCGACATCGTATCGGGTGGTTTCGAGGACATCGAAAACCAACGCTGCAGAAAGCGCGACAACGCCGCGCCCACTCTCGGTCACGAGGTCGGGGTGGGCTGCCCCAGCCTCATCCATCGCGTACTTCACCGTCTCAACGATATTGGTGCAGTACTCGGCAACAGAGTAATTCACGGAGCTTTCGGTCGCCCTGGCCTCGCCGGTGTAGTCAATGCCAAGGCCGCCACCCAGATCGAGACGCGTGAGCGGAACACCCTCCTTCAATAGTTCTGTGAAATATCGGCAGGCCTCAGAGGCGGCGCGGCGCACATCGTTCACATCGGGGATCTGACTGCCGAGGTGGCTGTGCTGGAGTGTGAGGCAGTGTAGCAGATCCGCCTCTTTCAGCTTTTCAACCGCCGTGACAAGCTGCTCGGAGTTCAAGCCAAAAGCCGAACGATCCCCTGAAGATGCAGCCCAAGCACCGCCGATCTGATTGGTCAGCTTGATCCGAACACCCAGCAACGGGTCGATGCCCAGATCCTTGGCGACGCGGATCGCAATGTCGACCTCGTTCAGGCTCTCCAGCACGATATAGGTGTTGAAGCCGGCTTTGCGGGAAAGCGTGGCGAGCGCAACGAATTCCTCATCCTTCGTGCCGTTGCAGATGATCAGCGCGTCTTTTGCAAGCGGTTGTCCTAATGCGATCACAAGTTCAGGCTTCGAGCCGGCCTCCAGCCCGTAGCTCATCGGAGCGCCATATTCGACCAGCCGGCGCACCACCTGCTCCTGCTGATTCACCTTGATCGGAAATACACCGCGGTAGGCGCCCTTGTAGCCTGCTTTTGCGATGGCATCGGCAAAGCTTCCGGTCACCCGCTGAAGACCATATTGAAGAAACTGGGTCACTCGGATGAGCACGGGCGTTTGAATGCCCCGTTCGGAGAGGGCGTTCACGATCCCAGGCAGGCTGACAGGTTTAGCCCTAGGGTTCAGCGGGTCCATAAGGCCGATTTCGCCACTCTCCATGACCTCAACAAGGCCACGGCCCCATCGGTTGACGCCGTAGATAGCGTGGGGTGCGGTCGGGGTATCGGGCTTATTCACCGGGGGCTCCTGCTGCTGCGGGTCTATGTATTTATCCCGATGGTAGAGCATCGGGGCCGCGCTGCAACGGGGGTCAGTCAGCCCGCGACTGGGAAGGGGAGCGGCATGGCAACCTCACGTGAATGATCGTTCCTTCGGTCGCCGCTTCATCACACCAGATACGACCGCTGTGACGCTCGGCGACCTTGCGGCAGGTTGCCAGCCCGAGACCGGTACCAGGGATAGCGGAAGCGACCGGCAGTCGCTTGAACGGCTCGAAGATGGTCTTGCGGTACTCAAGCGGGACGCCAATGCCTTGGTCCGCCACCTCGAGGTGAATGGCATCATTGCTTTGATTGCACCGCAGAGTAATTTCCGGGGGCGACTCGCCAGCATACTTAATCGCGTTGCCGATCAAGTTTTGCAGTAGTTGGATGACTTGAGGCACATGGCAGGTTAGAGTAGCGTTCCCCTCCAGCCTCACTTTTGCTCCCGTACGCTCGACCTCGGCCAGTAGCGACAGGCGAGTCTCTTCGACAAGCTCCGCGATGGTGATTTGCTCTTCAACAGTCTCGCGGTCCAGATGAACATGGCTCGCGAGACTGGTGACCAACTCGTTCAGTCTATCCGCAGATTTTCCAATAAGTTGCACATCACGCTGCACCTCGTTGACTGTGCCCTCCGCGAGATCTTCGTTCAATTTTTCGACCAGAAACCGCATCGAGCGGATCGGTGCTTTCAGGTCATGCACGAGCACCTCAGAGAAGACCGAAAGATCCTCACGATGCTCTTCAAGCTGCCAGCGCATTCGAGCGAGTTTACAGCCATTCTCGATGACCCGATCCAGCGCAGCCGCGCTGATGTTGCGCTTTGGAAGGTAATCGACGGCGCCTCGCTGGATCGAAAGCGTCGCGATTTCCTCATCTCCCTGCCCGGTCATCATGCATATAGCTGCACGCGGCCAGCGATCGGCGAATGGAGAGATCAAGTCAACGCCACGCGCATCCGGCAGGAGATAGTCCAAGAAGATGAGGTCGGGTTCCAAGTCTCGATTGACCCGAGTCTCTTCCCAGCTCGCGGCTTCGGATATCTCGGCAGGGCTTCCGCGCTGGGTAATCAGGCGTCGAAGCAGTTTACGATCGCCTGCGTCATCATCGACGATGAGCAATTTGAGTGACACCGTCAGGCACCACTCGGTCGGCTAGACAGTGACATGTCTGGCAAGACGACAATGTTCCAATAGTGTTCAACTCCTTCGATGAGCCGTAGGAAATCCATGCCAGCATTGCCCTTAAGTACGTAGCCAGCGACATTTTTGTCGTAAGCGCGGGCGATGTCCGTTTCGTCCTCCGATGTCGACAACATGAAGACAACTGCGCGATGGAGGCGAGGGTCCGAGCGTAGCTCGGCCATGAACTCATGACCGTTCATTCGGGGCATGTTGACGTCGAGCAAGATCACATAGTGCTCTGGCGGTAGCTCTTCAGCTTCGCCGCGCAAGAAAGAGAGCGCCTCCAGCCCATCACGCAATCGGTGCACCGGGTTGGCGATACGGGAACGGCTAAGAGCCCGCTTTACTGATTTCGCGTCGCCGTCATCATCTTCTACCAGGATAATGTTGAGCATGGTTCGAAGTGCATCGGGATGGAGGGGAGCATTCATGCAGCGAGACCTTCGGGTTGCGAACCAGCGGAGGTTCTGGGCCATTTGAGGCGAAAGGTGGTGCCTCGGGTTCCATTTGAATGCAGAGAAATCTCGCCTCCGGCGAGGTCGACATGCTTACGGACGATCGCCAAGCCCATTCCAGACCCTTCCAGCTCATCACGCGGGCGTAAAGTCTGGAAGATCTGAAACACGCGCTCATGAAACTCTGGCGGGATACCAGGCCCGTCATCGTTGACGGTAAAGAGCCAGGCATCTGCTGTTTCGGAGAGGGAGAGGCGCACCGTGCCTTCCTCTCGGTCGTGGTGTTTGAATGCATTTGAAACGAGGTTCAGGATGACAACTTGAAGCGGCATCTGAGGGAGTCGCCCTGTGTCGAAACCCTCGGTCTCGAATTTCATACCTTTTGGCACGTTCAGTAGGCCCAAGAGGTTTTGGATAAAATCAGCTCCGGCGACCTCCTCTACCGCCTGATCTTTACGACCGATGCGGGAGTGCTCGAGAAGATCGTTCAGCAGTTGCTCCATTCGCGCTGCCCGGCTTTTCACAAGATCCAGGCTTTCACGCGTGTCGTCAGTCAGATGTGGCTCAAGGTCTTCAGCCAGCCACTGTGAGGCATTCTGGATGACCCGGAGGGGAGCTTTCAAATCGTGGCTCGCGACGTAGGCGAACTGGTCAAGTTCTTCATTAGAGCGGCGAAGTTGTGCGACCAGGTCTGACATACGTGCCTGCGCCTCGTGGCGTTCGGTGATATCACGGACCATGCCGATGAACTTGATTTCGCCATCCAGTTCTGCACGGCTGACCGAGATCTCAATTGGAACGCTGGTGCCAGACTTGTGGCGCCCGTAAATCTCTCGGTTAAGGGCCATGGCCGTGCGGTGTGGGCCGACCCGGCTTTTGGAAACGTGGGATTGGTGCCCGATGGCGTCTTCGCTGAACATAAGCCGGGTTAGTGGCTGACCTGCCACTTCAGATGCGATGTAGCCAAACATCTCCTCGGCCGCCGGATTCAGCTCTTCGACGATGCCATCGCTTGAGATTGTTACCAATCCGTCCGCCATGTTTCGCAGTGTCCAACCCAATCTCTTATGACTCTGATCGACGGCGCGATGGAGCGCCTCAAATTTGCTTCCGACTTCCGATGCGAGTACGTGCGTGACCCCAGCCGCAAAACCGACGAGGACGAGGGTGATCAGCAAGTGGCGCAAGAGCACGCTTGTGACGTTACTCTCCAACATTTCGCGAGCGCCGAAGGTCAGAACGCCAAACTGCGCCGGAACTTGCTGGCTCGGGTCCATTGGAACCGTCGATAGGTAGACCAACTCGTCATCAAGGTCAGCAAAGGAGTTCTTGCCGAGCCGGCTGCCCAGCGCTTCTGCTTGTGGTAGGGGCCGAAAGCCGGGATCGGTGTGGTGGTAGAAGCGCGCGGTACTCTCGCCATGCTGGAAAAGGAGATAGTCTCCTTCGCTGTTCACTACTGCCACAGACTGGTTCTTGAGCACACCCGGCCGAGCTGCCTTGAGAAGTTCTGGATAGTCCGCGTTGAACACAAGTGCCCCGACCATTGCGCCGGCTGCGTCATGAACCGGCTGGACATACCGAATTGTGACCGGGCCACCATCGCGTTTGCCGTGTTCGCGGTTGTAGGTGATGCGCGAAAAGTATGGTTCCGTTTCGGGGATGGCCTGTATGCGGTCGAGATAGGGTTCGGTGCCCTTGGTTTGGAGATCGGCTTCTGTAACGCGCAGCACTTGGCGCCCGCGTCGGTCGACCCGCACTACTTCGCGCCAGTCGCCCTCAGCGAGTATCAGGCGAATCTGCGTGAAGTGCGGGTGGACCTCCATCTTGTTGGTCATGATGACGGCTAGCCGATCCTTCCACTGCGAAAGCGAGGAGCCATCGGCAGGATCCATCCCACGCGGGTCGGCCATTGCGCGAACAATTCCAGCAACGGGCGGATGGCGGGCCAGAGTAGCACCCTGATCCTGTATCTCTCTGAAGCCGGAAGAAATTTGCCCCGCATAGAAACTGGCACGCTGTTGTAGCTCCGTTTCAGTAGCGCGCAGAGCGGCAGATCGCGCCGCGAGTACATGGTAGGAGCCGTAGAGCAGGCTCACCACCAGAACAACGCTAACCGCGATCAAGGTAATCCGGTGGGTAAGCGCGCGAGCGGAACCTGGGTCGACTGTTGTATTGGGGCTCATGGCGTGTGCTCGGATGAGGTCAGCCGTTGTTTGTTACAAGCTTGATGTTGCGGGCGGTCTCGAGCTTGCTCTGCTCGACGATGCTCATCAGGTCATCCAAAAAAATGACGAGATCCTTGCAGCCTCGTTCGAGCATGGTGACGTGCTCGTTGACGGTGGCCTTGCTCTCATCCTTTCGGATCTTGCGGATATTCGACAGCGTATTGCTTAGAATCTCGCGCATCTCCGGACCGCAAGACTTGAGGAACTGACGGATCGCCCGCTTCATCTTGTCCTGAAAGGCTCGAGCATCGGTGATGGACGCGTAGAACATGCGTCGCTCGAAGGCGGACACCATGGACTTGCGCAAGTTGTCGACCGAGAGCTCTTCCTTCACTAGATAGTCGGCGCATCCTCGGCGCATTGCCTCGACCGCAATCGCGCGCCGGGTAACGGAGGTGAGCATGATCGGAATGATCTGTGCTTGCTCTTCATGCCCGAGTATCACCTTGAGTGCATCAAGCCCGGTTTCCATGCCGAGGTTGTAGTCGATGAAAGCGACATCAAAGGGCGTGTCGAGCTTTTCACGCATCTCTGCAATCGTGTACGCCTCGGTGATGTCCAGATCGAGCCCAGCGCGCTCGCAAATGCGCTGAAGCCGGAGATGGTCGATATCATCATCGTCGATGACCAAAGCGCGGAGGCGGGTTGGCATGGCGGTGTCGGTCGTGGTGGGGGGCGCTGGGAAGGGCACAGGTTGAGTAGACATGGCGTTATCATTCATCCTAAAGGCAAGCTGATTGCAGTAACCTTACGGAGTTCGCTGTTAACATTTGGTTGCCTTCTGTGGCCAATACGCCTTCCCTTTCACTAAATCTCGCCACAGTTTGCGCGGGTCTGTCATCCAGATGTTGCTTGCCTGACAGAGAGATGGCACGATGAACACGTTCAGCCGATATGCGATTTACTATACTCCGCCTGAGGGCGCGCTTGCGAACTTCGGGGCTGCTTGGCTTGGCTGGGATGCGGAGGCAGGTCGGGAGGTTGCGCAGACGGAGGTCTCCGGTTTGGACATGGCTGCGCTCACGGAGGCGCCGCGCAAGTACGGTTTTCATGCAACGATCAAACCACCCTTCCGGCTAGTGGAGGGCAAGAACAGGGAAGGCTTGGAGGCCGCGCTGTGTGAAGTGTGCGCCACCACCGCGCCAGTGTCGCTGGACGGTTTACGCCTCGCCGCATTGGGTCGGTTTCTGGCGCTCGTACCGGTGGGAGATGTCACAGCTCTTTCGGATCTCGCAGCGAGGGTTGTGACGGAACTGGATTGCTTTCGGGAACCTCCTGGCGCCGCTGAACTGGATCGAAGACGTCAGGGCGGGCTGACGGCGCGGCAGGATGCGCTGCTGCTTCGTTGGAGTTATCCTTACGTTTTGGATGAGTTCCGCTTTCATCTCACGCTGACAGGCGCTCTTGATGCGTTGACTGCTCGCCGCGCAGAGGTTGCGTTGGGGTCCAAGCTGGGTCAGCTGAGCCTCTCGCCATTTCAGATCAGGTCTCTTTGTCTCGTCGGCGAAGGCGATGACGGCCGGTTCAGGCTGATCCGGCGCGTGCCGTTGGGCGGTTGACGCTTTGGCCCAAGCGCAGGAGTTTAGCGCGAAGGAGATTTAGCCATGTCGTTGCCACGCTTGATGGTCGCTCCCAACGGGGCCAGTAAAACTCACGACGATCACCCGAAGGTGCCCTTAACCCTCTGGGAGGTTGTGCAGTGCGCGCGTGATTGTAAGGCGGCCGGAGCAGACGGATTGCATTTGCATTTGCGCGACGATGAGGGTGGCCACCTGTTGGATTCTGGTGCTTACCGAGAGGCGCTGGCGGAACTGGCTCAGTCTTTGCCGGACTTGGCAGTTCAGGTTACGACAGAAGCTGGCGGGCGTTATGGCCCCGCGCATCAGGCCCACGTCGCGCTGCACTCGGGCGCAGATATGGTCTCCGTCTCAGTGCGTGAGATTTGCCGCGACGGGGATGGTCTGGCTGCCAGGTTCTATGCGGAGGCCAAGGCTCGCGGGATAGCGGTGCAACACATCCTCTACGATGTTGAAGATGCCCGACATCTTGAGCGGGTCTTGCCGGGAGGTTTGCAGCCAGAATCTCAGCTGATCTTCGTATTGGGGCGTTATGTGGCGGGCCAAGTTTCCAAGCCTGAAATGCTAGAGCCCTTTTGGGACTGGCTGGGTGGACGCGAGGCGGACTGGGCCGTCTGTGCCTTTGGGCAGGGTGAAACCGCGTGCCTTCGGGCGGCTCTTGCCGCAGGTGGAAAAATGCGTGTCGGGTTTGAGAATTCGCTGGTTAACGAGGATGGCACGTTGGCGACAGACAACGCTGAGCGCGTGGGTGCGGTGTCGGCGTTTCTATAGGGTAACTGCCGAAGGACATTCTTCTATTCGAAGTTTTTGCCAGCAGGCAGTCGACTGGAGGTCTTTGTGGCGGCTACTTCCGCGCGAGCAACGAGCACTTTCGCGTTCTCAGAGGTGAGGAGAGTCCTAGCCTTCACTTCCTAACCTTAAATGTTTGTTTTTGTCGCGCGCTGATTCTAGCACTCATCGCCTTGTTGTAGTCGGTCTCAAGGCATAGAGCGGTGCTAACCAAGGAGGCACCGATGCTGGGTAACAATGAAGGTTTGATCGAAGAGGTTCGGGCACGGTTTGCCCATGTCGAGAGCGACCCGTTCACCGGCGAGAGGATTTTCTTCGAGAACGCGGGGGGCGCGCTGACGCTCAAGAGCGTGGTTGAGACTTCCGCCAACTTTGCCGCGATCCCCGACAACCAGGGGCGCGACAACCCGATGTCGGCCCACCTCGTTTCAGTCATCGCCAAGGCCAAGGCGGATGCGGCCTGCTTTCTCAACGCGAGCGGCGGGCAGGTCATCGTGGGCGAGAGCGGCACCGAGCTGCTCTTCCGCCTGGCGCGCGCTGCCTGTAACGCCTGGCGCGGGAAGGGCGGCAAAGTCATCAGCTCGACGTTGGAGCACCCCGCGAGCCGCTCTGCCGCATCCTTGGGGGCCGAGGCTGCCGGGCTTGAGCACATCGTCGTCGCCCACGACGATGCCAGCGGCACCGTACGCCCTGATGCCTATGCCGCAGCCATGACGCCCGATGTGCGGGTGGCCACCATCGTGCACGCCTCGCCGGTGACCGGCATGGGGATGGACGTGGCGGCCATCGCGGCGGCGATCCGCGCCGTCTCGCCCGAGTGCACCATTATCGTCGACGGCATCCAGCACGCCGCTCACGGCCACGTCGACGTGGCGGCGGCGGGCGTGGATGGCTATGTGGTCTCTCCCTACAAGATGTTCGCGCGCCACGGCTTCGGCCTCGCCTGGCTCTCCGACCGGCTCGCGGCCTGCCCGCATGACACGCTGCAGGGCGGTGGCTCCTGGGAGATGGGAACGCGCGACACCGGAGCCTATGCCGCCTTCTCCGACGTGATCGACTACTTCACGTGGCTCGGCGAGGCGGTCGGGGGAACCGGCGACCAGCGCGCCAAGATCGAGGCGGCGGCCAAGGCGATCCACGCGCACGAGTGGGACCTGACCGAGGCCGTGCTGCGCGGCACCGGCAACCAGAAGGGCCTGACCGAGCTGCCTGGCGTCACCGTGCTCGGCGGCGCCGACAACCCGGCGCGGGAGGGGCTTGTCTCGCTCGTCGTCGAGGGCATGACAGCCGAGGCGCTGGTCTCGGAGCTGCGGGCGCGCGGCATCCGCACCCACGCCCGCAAGGCCGACCACTACTCGGGCAACGTGCTCACCCCGCTCGGCTATGACGGCTGCCTGCGGGTTTCGATGTGCCACTACAACACCGAGGGCGAGGTTGCGGCCTTTCTTGCCGCGATGGCCGAGATCACCGGGGCCTAGGCACCGGCCCGGCGCGCCGCCAGCAGGGCCGCGCCGGTGAGCGCGAGCCCGAGGCCGGTGAGCGCGGTGCGGGTCTGGTTCCACACCTGCCAGGGGGCGGAATATTCGGCCCAGATCGTCGCGGCATCCGCCCCGATCTGCGCCTCGGTCACGAGAGCCAGAGCCTCGTTCATCGGCACGTTGACCACCATGGTGAGCACCGTGCCACCCAGCACCACCACGCCGCCGGCCAGCGCCAGGAGCCCCGAGACCTCACCACTCTGACCGCTCTTCCATGCCAGCACCGCGGTGACGAGCAACAGCGGACCGGTGGCAAAGAATGCCGGGGCGAACACCGCGTTACGGACAGAGGCGTTCATCGCCTGCATCGCGCGGATCGCCACCTCCGGTGCCGCGGCATCAAGGCCCCACATGGTCGAGCAGACCCAAGCATAAAAGAACCCGAACAAAGCGCCGTTGAGAAGAAGCGCCGCGAGGGCAGAGAAGCGAAAGGCGAGGCTCATACTGCAATCCGTACACTTAGTTACGCTTGTGCCGTATCCGTAATCTGATATACGGTAAGGTGTCAACAAGGGATTGCACCATGCGCGACGAGACCCGGGCGAGGCGGGAAGCCGAGATCATCGACGCGGCCTATGCGCTGCTCGAGCAGAAGGGCGCTTCGGGCATGTCGATGCTGGCAGTGGCCAAGGCGGCAAAGGCCAGCAACGAGACCCTCTACAACTGGTACGGCGACAAGCTGGGCCTGTTCCGGGCGATGGCTGAGCGCAACGGCGAGGCACTGGTGGCGCGGCTGGAGGCGGCGCTGGCCGAGGATGCCTCCCCGCTCGAGGCGCTCGACGGCCTGGGGCCGGTGCTGCTGGAACTGCTGACCTCCTCCCGCGCTGTTGCTTTGGCCCGCGCGGCCGCGGCCGACCCTACAGGCAGCCTGGGCGCCGCGCTCGCGGACGCCGGTCGGAACCAAGTTAAGCCCATGATAGCGGCACTCTGCCAGAAGGCTCTGGACGAGCGCGCATTAAAGGGTGGCGAGGCAGGAGCGATTTGCGACACTTACATCGCCCTGCTGCTTGGAGACTTCCAAATACTTCGCGCGGTCCACGCTGCTCCGCAGCCGACCAAGGCGGAAATCCGGTCGCGCGCGGACCGGGCTTTGATGCTCACGTGGAAGCTCTATGCCCGGGAGGACACACGTTAAGGTTTTAACGGCCTAAATGTGCATTGCAGCATCGCAGCGGCGTGGGTTGCCAGCATGCCCGGGGGTACATACATGGGTGATCATGCGTCGATTCATACCCTTTGTCGAAAGACCTCCGTTGATTGCCGTAGTGCGCCTGCAGGGCGCCATTGGCGCCGGCGCGCGGGGTATGAGCGATGCAGGTATGGCATCAGCTATCGAGCGCGCTTTCGCACGCGGTAAGCCTGCAGCGATCGCTCTGCAGATCAATTCACCCGGTGGCTCGCCGACTCAAAGCGCGTTGATCGCAGCGCGTATTCGCCGACTTGCTGATGAGAAAAACGTTCCGGTGTTTGCCTTCGTCGAAGACGTCGCTGCTTCTGGCGGGTACTGGCTGGCAACCGCAGCTGACGAGATCATTGTTGACGCAAACTCGATCACTGGCTCAATCGGTGTGATCTCGGCCAGCTTTGGTCTGCACGAATTCATAGGCAAGCACGGTATCGAGCGACGGGTCCACTCCGCCGGGCAAAGCAAGAGCTTCATGGATCCGTTTCGGCCAGAGAAACCCGAGGATGTCGAGCGTCTCGAGGCACTTCAGAAAGTTATCCATGACAACTTCATCGAGCAGGTCAAAGCACGGCGCGGGAGCAAACTCCGGGAAGGTGTCGACTTGTTCACGGGCGATATCTGGGTTGGGCGCCAGGCCGTTGACCTCGGTTTGGCCGATGCAGTCGGACATCTCGTTCCTACTATGAAAGAGCGCTTCGGAGATAAAGCCCGGTTTACCGTGTACGGCCCAAAGCGGGGCCTCTTGCGGCGGTTGGGCGCGGAGGCCATGAACGGAGCAGTCGGCGCTGTGGAAGAACGCGCGATGTGGGCGAGGTTCGGGCTTTAGATGTTGCTCAAGGCTGTCATTCTCTTTCTGGCCGTGATGGGCCTGCTGGCGATCTTCGGTAAGAAGAAGGTTTCCGGCAAGAAGCCAGCATCGAAACGGATGGAGTCGGCAAAGAAGTGCCCGGATTGTGGCAGTTACCGGATCGGGACGGGCGACTGCGCCTGCGGGAAGCGCTAAAGAATGACCTATGATCTCATGATCGCGGGGCTTGGCCTCGTGATCCTGCTGCTGGCGGGCGACGCGTTGGTGCGAGGTGCCGTCAACATCGCACTACGACTGGGCATCCCGGCACTCATCGTCTCTCTCACTATCGTGGCATTCGGCACCTCGGCGCCAGAGCTTCTGATTTCAGTCAAAGCTGTGCGCGACAACGCAGGAGGGCTGGCGCTCGGCAATGTCGTCGGATCGAACATAGCCAATATTCTGCTCGTGCTCGGCGTGCCGGCCTTGTTGCGGGTCTTGGCGACTAAAGATCACGACACCCGCCGTAGCTTCATGTTCATGGTGGCGGGGTCTCTGCTCTTCATTGCTCTCTGCTTCCTTGGTCCAATCCGCTGGTGGCACGGACTCATTCTGGTCGCTGCCCTTGCGGGAGTTCTGTGGGATGCAATCCACACCGCGCGCAGTCACCGTCGGGCTACAGCCACGCAGGACTATGGCGCGGACGAGGAAGAGGAGTTGGAAGGCGCCGATCCGACGATGCCCTGGTGGAAGATTGGTTTGTTCACCGTCCTTGGGCTCGTCGGTCTGCCCCTCGGAGGAGACCTGCTCGTGGACAGTTCGGTTCGGATTGCGACCGTATTGGGAGTTTCCGACACGGTGATTGGCCTTACGCTGGTAGCGATTGGAACATCTTTGCCCGAGCTTGCGACCACAGTTATGGCCGCGCTACGCAACCAGGCTGATGTGGCGCTTGGCAATGTGATTGGCTCCAACATGTTCAACCTTCTGGCAATTATCGGTATCGCCAGCTTCGTCGGCCCAATCCCGGTCGACCCGGAGATCCTACAGTTTGATCTGTGGGTCATGCTGGCGGCGTCATTGGCCCTGATCCCCTTTGTCTTCCTACGCCAAAACATGGGCCGTGCTGTCGGGGTGATATTCAGTCTTCTCTACGTGGCATATCTTGTGGTCGTCGTGAGCTGATCACGAGTCGCCGAAAGTTGCCGTTGCGTCCGGTTGTCTCCTGACAACGAGGGCATGAATACCGTGGGATACAGAGTTATCCCGCGTCGCCGAGAACGTTACAAAACCTTTAGAAATTCCTTAATGAAATCATTTATTTACAAAACTGAAGAAAAAATAATGCGTAGTTACAACGCCTTAACGTCACGCATAAAAATTAGGCAAACTCCAGAATCCGCCGTGATTCAAAGGGATTTTCCATTCCATGAGGGTTTCTCCAAAGAGTTATCCACAGAAACCGTGGAGAGCTTTCCTCTTGCCCCTGTCCGACTACCATTGCAGCCATGAGCGGGAATCACGAACTAGATCAAGTAGGTGGCATGAAGGCCGGCCATGAGGTCATACGCGACCAGTTGCGGCACCTCGATGGGTCTCCTGGCGTCTATCGGATGCTCGATGCGGAGAGCCGGGTACTCTACGTCGGCAAGGCCCGGAACCTGAAAGCACGGGTCAGTTCCTACGCCCGGCCGACCGGCCACAGCCCTCGTATTGAGCGAATGATCTCCGAGACGGCGTCGATGATGTTCCTGACGACATCAACCGAAACGGAGGCGCTGCTGCTAGAGCAAAACCTCATCAAGCAGCTCAAACCCAAGTTCAATGTTCTGCTGCGGGACGACAAGAGCTTTCCGAATATCCTCGTGGCAAAGGATCACAACTTTCCGCAGATCACGAAACACCGGGGGGCCAAGAAGGAAAAGGGTGCCTACTACGGCCCCTTCGCCAGCGCCGGAGCAGTGAACCGAACATTGAACCAACTGCAGAAGGTGTTTCTGCTACGGAACTGCACCGACGCCACTTTTGAAACCCGGACACGACCCTGTCTGCTCTATCAGATCAAGCGGTGCTCAGCCCCTTGCGTCGGGCACATCAGCGAGGCCGACTACAGTTCCTTGGTCGCCGATGCGGAGCGTTTCTTGCAGGGCAAGTCGACCCGTGTGCAGGAACAACTGGCCGCGCAGATGCAGGAAGCATCGGAATCA
Source organism: Vannielia sp. SX4 (assembly GCF_052828525.1). Next base: position 397,660 of record NZ_CM128247.1, on the reverse strand, counting down.
ATGGAGTTCGAGCGCGCCGCCGCGCTGCGCGATCGGATACGGGCCATGACAGCCGTGCAGACAAGCCAGGGCATCAACCCGCGTTCCACTCCGGAGGCAGACGTGATGGCGCTGCACATGGAGGGTGGCCAGGCCTGCGTCCAAGTGTTCTTCATCCGTGCCGGGCAGAACTGGGGCAACCGTGATTACTACCCCAGGCTTGGTGGAGCGGAGAGCACGGCAGAGGTTTTGCAGGCGTTCGTTGGCCAGTTTTACTCCACCAAAGAGCCCCCAAAGCTGGTTTTGCTGTCGGACGATATCGAAGATCGCGAGGTTATGGAGGAACTGCTGACAGAGGCTGCCGGACGCAAAGTAGAAGTGAACGTACCCAAGCGCGGCGAAAAGGCTGAACTCGTGGCAGGCGCGCTCAGGAATGCGCGAGAAGGTCTGGCACGGAAGATGAGCGAGAGCGCAGCACAGTCGAAGCTGCTGAAGGGCCTGGCTGAAGCCTTTGACCTTGCTGCAGCTCCCCAGCGCATCGAGATCTACGACAACTCCCACATCCAAGGCACAAATGCCGTCGGCGGGATGGTGGTGATGGGCCCAGACGGTTGGGTGAAAAGCCAGTATCGGAAATTCAACATCAAGGGTGAGGAGCTGGTGCCTGGCGACGACTTTGGCATGATGAAGGAGGTGCTCTCACGCCGGTTCAAACGGCTGCTGAGGGAAGACCCTGACCGCCAGTCCGAAGCCTGGCCTGACCTCTTGCTGATTGATGGGGGTGCCGGGCAAGTGAGTGCGGTTGCCGAGATCATGGCCGAGCTTGGAGTGGAAGATGTGCCATTCATCGGCGTTGCAAAGGGCATCGACCGGGATGCGGGCAAGGAGGAGTTTCACAGATCGGGTGAACGGCCGATGGCTCTAAGGCACAATGACCCCGTACTCTACTTTATCCAGAGAATGCGCGACGAGGCGCATCGCTTTGCGATTGGAACGCACCGCGCCAAGCGCGCCAAATCCATGACAGCTACTCCGCTAGACGAAATTGCTGGCGTTGGCGCCACCCGGAAACGGGCGCTGCTAGCGCACTTTGGCTCAGCCAAGGCCGTGAGCAGAGCCGCATTGGCGGACCTAAAGGCCGTCGACGGAGTGAGCGAAGGTTTGGCGCAGAAAATCTACGACTTTTTTCACGAGAAGGGGTGATAACACCTCAGGAGCGCGCCAACCGTTCCTCCCACATCACATAGCGGCCAAGAGAGTTTTTTTGGCTGGAACCCAGCACATGGCACCCTCCATTCTCGAAAATGTGCGTAACCTCGACGGTGGCATGGGGTACGGGCAGAGTGAAATGCAGCGCTGTCTGAGTAAAGTAACCTAGGCCTTGGGGCATGCCGGAAATCTCAAACGTGACGATGCCGGGAGCAGTCGCCTGCATCGGAATTTCCATCACCACATCCGGCGTTTTCTCTTCTACAAAAACGTGCCGAAACCGAAGCCAAATCCCGTAGTCACCCTCGGGCGCGAGCTCCAGTTCCACGTTGTAAGCATGGCTGTCACCCTTCCCATCAGCCCAGCGGCCAGTGCCTGTGTAGCGACCATGCGCATCGGCAAGTATTTCAGACATGTCTGCGCTCCTGTCGTGCCAGTGCATTTTAGCACGGAACGGCAGACCGCAGACGTTAGTACACCGTGAAATCGTCGCACTTCCACCCTCCCCAAGGCTGGGGTAAACCCGAAGCATGGTCTGGACGATCCCCAATATCCTGACGGTCTTGCGCCTGCTTGCTGCCCCTGGCGTGGCGGTGATGTTCTTGTATTTCCATCGCCCATGGGCAGATTGGTTTGCTCTCGTGCTCTTCATGGCCGCAGCAGTGACGGACTTCTTCGACGGATGGCTCGCTAGAAAATGGAAGCAGGAAACTAAGATCGGAGCGATGCTCGACCCGATTGCCGACAAGGCGATGGTGGTGATCGCGCTGCTCGTCATTACGGGCTTCTCGGGCATGAACCCCTGGATCCTTCTGCCGGCAACACTGATCATGTTTCGCGAGGTCTTTGTGTCGGGTTTGCGCGAGTACCTTGGAGATACGGCGGGTACCTTGAAGGTGACGCAGCTCGCAAAGTGGAAGACCACAACGCAGATGGTGGCTATTGCTATTCTGTTTTTGGGCACGGGTCTGGACTGGTTGACCCATCGCGGTGACGGGCCAGGAGGCTTGGCGCGCTTCCGGGATGGCCCGGCCGGATGGGCGACAGTCACGGGGATATGGGTCCTCTGGCTCGCTGGCGCCCTTACGTTGGTGACCGGGTGGGACTACTTCCGTAAGGCGCTGCCCTTCCTGAAGGGGCCGAAATGACGGTGGATGTGCTCTACTTTGCATGGGTCCGCGAGCGAATCGGATTGCCGCGCGAGATCGTCGAAACCGGGGCCGATACGGTAGCCGACTTGGTTGACGAGCTCCGCGTCCGCGAGCCGCGCTATGCCGCAGCGTTCGAGGATGTTTCAGCCCTGCGCGTGGCACTGGATCAGGAATTAGCTGACTTTGATGCCTCTCTGGAGGGCGTGCGCGAGGTGGCCTTCTTCCCACCGATGACGGGCGGATGATGGCCGAGGTTCGAGTTCAGACCGAGAACTTTGACGCCGGAGCGGAGCTGAACAGTTTCTCTGAAGCACAAGAAGGTGCCGGTGCTGTTGTGAGCTTTACGGGTGTGGTCCGTGATGTCGCCGGAGGTCTGGAGGCGATGGAGATCGAGCATTATCCGGGCATGACAGAAAAGGCGATTGCAGGGATTGTGGAACAAGCGAAGAGCCGGTGGCCGCTCACCGGCACTCTTGTGATCCATCGGCACGGGCGCCTGGAGCCGGGCGCGCAGATTATGATGGTTGCCACCGCCTCCGCGCACCGTCTCGCCGCTTTCGAAGCTGCGGAGTTTCTGATGGACTACCTCAAGAGCCGAGCACCCTTTTGGAAGAAAGAAGTGACACGCGATGGCGCTGGCTGGGTAGCAGCTGTGGAAACGGATGAGGACGCCCTGAAGCGCTGGTGAAGCCTCAAGCTTGCGGAGCTTCAGCAAACCCCGAACTCGCTCCGGTGGATGGCGTTCCAAAGCCGTAGCATTGTCCGCTCTGTAATCTTCGAAGCGCTGCGAGATGATCTAATAGGCAGCGGAATAGCCGAGCCACCGGGAGTATTTACCGGTGCCGAAAACTATTCGCCATTTTCGTAGCCGGGATCGGACCAGTGCGTTCGAATGGTTTCGCTATGGCTGTCCGTTGCATTTGAAACAGCAGCTTCTTGGGGCTTAAGCGGCTGGCCAATATAGTTCCTGCGGTATGTGGCAAGCCTGCCCTTTTGACACAAGGGCGGCGCCTAGGGAATTGCCATAGCCGGGACCATCTCAACAGGCCGCGTGGGCTTCAGTATTGCCTGGATCAGCCGAGGCGCCAATCTACCGAGTGCGCCGCGAGAGTTTGAGAGGGGGGCGTAGAGTGAAGACGCTAATCCCGTCATCCGGCCTGCTGATGACGCTCGATGTAGCTCCGGAGTTCTTCCGCTTCCCGCCGTGCATCGCGAAGCCCGTCCATCGCAGCGGTTAGCTCGGCCTCGGTTTGGGAAAGCTGGTTGGTCAACTCAGCCTCGCGCTGCTGCAAGTAGGCAATCGCTTGATCACGGGTCTCTTCAGCTTCGTGGAGCGATTGGGCCATCTTGTCGAGTTCGCCCATTTCCGATTGCGTCACCCGGCTGAGGCGGTGGATGAGCCAGTTGGCGAACCATCCCAAAATGAAAGCGACAAAGAGGATGATCGCCGTGACGATGATGAATTCTGATCTACTCACCCGCGGTCTCCGCCTCACCTTCTTCTTCAATCCCGTCATTTGACGGGTTTTCACCTTCTGCCTCATCACTGGCAGCAGCGCCAGCCTCTTCGGCTTCTCTTACGGCGTCTGCGGAAACCAGAGTGAACTCAATCCGGCGGTTGGCCTCACGGCCTTCCTCGGTTTCGTTGTCGGCGATCGGTATCTCTTCACCATAGCCGGTGGCGGTGATGTTGGAGGTCAGAACACGGCGGTTCATCAGGGCGTTGAGCACCGCATCTGCGCGCTGTTGCGAGAGTTGCTGGTTCATTTGCTCGCGGCCTTGGCTGTCGGTGTGGCCGCCAATCTCCATCGCAAAATCGACTTCCGAGCACTTGCCCTTAAGCACTTCGGCGATCTTGTCCATCACACCGATAGCGGGGCCTGTGATCTCGGTGGAGCTAGGTTCGAAGGTGATCTTTGTGGCTTCGTTGATCGCGACGACCTTCGCCACACATTGCTCGGGAGTGGGCAAATCGGCGAGAGGGTCGAGTTGGGCCTGATACGTGACTGCAATCTCATAATGCGCACCCTCACCCAATTTCTCAGCCAGATGGCGTGCAATCTCAGCCTTTGCGTCCGAATTGCCTGTCTGGCCACGGACCTCGATGTATGCGGGCTGCACCACCACGGTACCATTGTTCAACTGGCCGAGCGCCGTAAGGCCCGCCAAAACACGGATTGGCCAACCGTCGGGCAGATCAGGATCGAGCCGGGTGGCCAGATAAACGGCCTCAGAGCCGAAACTGGCCTGTGCAAAGCTTTTAACCGCTTCGCGCACCTGTTCGTTGGTCACCCGGCCACGGAGCGCCACCCGGCCCTCGGGAGAGCGGGTGGCGACAAACTCGGGCGGACCCTGATCTGCCTCGCCCGTACCGTCGACCTTGACCTGCTCGGGGAGTTTGGAAGCGAGAGAAAAGACCTCCGGCAGGTTGCTTTCAAGCTCACCGACAACGCGGTCAAAGTCACTCTGCGAGGTGCCCGCGAGCGCCACGAGGGAAATGTCGGCATCGGAGAAGGTCACCGCACCGCCCCCCAATGCGCCCACCGCAGCGATTGCCTGTTCGGCGGCATCGGCCCAATCCGGCGTGGGTACGCCAAGGCCAAGCACGCAATCGGCCTGACCCTCGAGCCCTGCAGCACGAGCAGCGGAGAGTATCCGGCGACGACTTTGCTCAGTGTCGGCTGAACAGGCATCAAAGCGGGCTGTCCCGTTTTCATCAATCAGAAAACGGAGCGTGAAGGGGGTGATGACCGGACGCGGGGCTGTGATGTCGACAACAAGTTGCACACCGTCAGGTGCTTGCCGGGCGAGCATCGTCTCAAGTTTGCGCTTTTCAGCCCCTGACGAGGAAATTGCGGTGACTGCCACACGATCTGCCGCGATGGAGACCTTCGAGCGCGGCAGCGCCTTGAGCGCGTAGAGCCCGAACTCAACAGCACTATCCCAGCCGTCTGGCACAGGGTAGTCAGCGGTTTCGAGCAGATCGGTGATCCCGACACCTTGACCCACCGCCTTGGTGATCCGCCCGGCAAAATCATCCCGGTCAATTTCCGCCGGGATCAAACCGATCATCGAGATGCCATCATCGTTTCGCAGGATCTCGATGGAGAACTTGGGCGCCGTGATTGGCTTGGCGGGCTCTACCTCGATCTTGTCGATCACGCGGGAGGCATCAACAACGGCTCCGGTGGCGGAGAGTGCCCGAAAGCGAGCTGCCTCGGAGGGCGCAGTGCCGGATAGGAGCACTTGGAGCCCATCTGTCTCGACAGTTGCCCAGTCATGGCCGCCCTCGATAAGAGCCGTCCTCACCGCAGAGTGCGAACCCCGTTCGATCAACCCAGCTGCAGCCGTGGCGCTCACGTAGCAAAGTACAGCGGCAATAACGAGCGCGGCAAGGGTGACGGCTTTGGGGCTCAGGCGCATTGTTGCTCCGGCACGGTTGCGGGTAGACCTTTGCTTTAGAGCGCCGGGAAGCCGTGTGCAATCATGCTGCGATCACAGAAGGATGACAGCGGCGAGAAACAGCACGGGGATCAGCCCAGCGTCGCGGTTGGATCTGAATAGACGCAGGCAAGTGGCGGGGTCTCCGGTGTTGAGTTGTCCGAGCTGCCACGCAAGGTGCCAGCCCATCGCCCAAGCCCCGCAGGCGGCCAGTGCTAGCTGCAGCGGCGAGGCGGGCTCAATCAGCGCGGCAATCATCGCGACAGTCATCAGGGTCACGGTGAGCGCGAGGAAGAGCCGCAGGATCTGGGGCGAATTCTCGCCGAAGAGCCGGGCGGTGGATTTGACCCCGATCAGCGCGTCATCCTCGATATCCTGATGGGCATAGATGGTGTCGTAGAAAACGGTCCAGGCGATGCCCGCGACGTAGAGGAACACCGGCGCCAACGCGAGGCTGTCGGTATGCGCGGCCCAAGCCAGCAGGGCGCCCCAGTTGAAGGCGAGGCCTAGAAATATCTGCGGCCACCATGTGAATCGCTTGGCGAAGGGGTAGATGCACACCAGCCCCAGAGAGCCGATCCCGAGCCAGATCGCGGTGGGCGGGAAGGTGATCAGGATGCCGAAAGCGGCGAGTGCCTGCGCCGCCATCCAGGCGAGCGCCTGCCTGACTGAGACCGCGCCCGAGGGGATCGGCCGCGAGCGGGTGCGGGCCACCGAGCCGTCGATGTGGCGGTCGGTAATGTCGTTCCAGGTGCAGCCTGCGCCGCGCATCAACACCGCGCCGATGCCGCAGCCTGCGATGATCCAGAGATCGAACCAGCGCCAGCCGGTCGAAGCGGCGGCCAGCAGCACGCCCCACCAGCATGGCAGCAGCAGCAGCCATGTCCCGATCGGGCGATCCGCGCGCGACAACCGCAAGTAGGGGCGTGTGGCGGGCGGGGCAAAGCGGTCGACCCAGTTGCCGCTCACCGCATCCGCGACCTGTCCCGCATCTGGCGTTTCGGGTTCGGCAGACATATCTCTGGCCCCATGAAAGCAAAAGTTCGCCTCTATGTAGATCACCCGCTAGGTACGGGGCAAACCGTTGGATTGTCGCGGGAGCAGGCACACTACCTGTTCGCCGTCATGCGGCTCGAGGTTGGTGACGGGGTGCTGCTGTTCAACGGCGAGGCCGGCGAGTGGCTGGCCGAAGTGATCGTGGCCAACAAGCGCAACCCGGTGCTGGAATGCCGCGCGCAGAGCGGCCCACAGGTTTCGCCCCCAGATCTCTGGCTGTTGTTCGCACCGATCAAGAAGGCGCGCACCGATTTTATCGTCGAGAAGGCCGCCGAGATGGGCGCGCGCCGGATCGTGCCGGTGCTGACCGAGTTCACCAATGCCGAGCGGGTTAAGGTCGACCGGTTGCAGGCCCACGCGGTGGAGGCAGCCGAGCAGTGTGGCGGGACATTTGTGCCTAAGGTGGCTGAGCCGGTGAAGTTGGTAAACTTTCTGGACGCGTGGCCACAAGAACGTAGCCTGATGTTTTGCAACGAAGCGTTGGTGGGCGAAGACCGAAAGCTTGGCGGCACACTAGGCCCTTGGGCGGTATTGATCGGCCCAGAGGGTGGTTTTTCTGACGCCGAACGCGAGCGACTTTCGGAGCTGCCTCAAGCCCACGCGGTGAGTCTGGGCCCGCGCATCCTGCGGGCCGACACTGCGGCAGTTGCAGCGCTGACTGTTTGGCAATCAACCCATGGAGATTGGCAATGATCCGTCAGGCGCATCCCGGCGACGAAGCTCGGCTGGATGCGTTTCTAGCGGGGCATCCGGACACTTCGATGTTTCTACGCGGCAACCTTGCTGCCCATGGACTTTCTCCGAGTGATCACCCGCACGCCAGTACGTTTTGGCTTTCGTTGACCGAGGCGGGCAATGTTCGTGCGGTCGTGGGGTGCAACAACGATGGTTTCCTGATGGCGCAGGTGCCTGAACCTCTGCCGGGTCTTTGGGAGGCAGTGGTGAACGCACTTGGCGGTCGTAAGCTTGCCGGGATGACAGGCGAAGACGGACAGGTCCAAACGGCGCTGCAAGGCTTGGGCCTTGCGAACGCGGAGTTCACGCTAAACCACGATGAACCGCTTTATCGTCTCGAACTCGGTAAGCTTGAGGATCCGGGCGGCACGTTGCGGCCCCCACAGTCCGGCGACGAAGAGATGCTTCGACTTTGGTATGCCGAGCACTTCATCGACACAGGTTTTGCGCCCAACAAGAACCAGGCGATGCTCGATGCACGACGCCGTGCGGAGCGAATGGCGCGGAGCGATGATTTGCGCATTATGATCGAGGATGGCGTCCCGGTGGCGATGGCGGGCATCAATGCGCGCGTGGCGGATTTTGTGCAGCTTGGCTCCGTTCATGTGCCGCGATCGATGCGCAATCGGGGGCTCGGTCGCAAGGTTACGGCGGCGATGCTGGCTGAGCAGCGAACCAAGGGAACCCGCACAGCAGTGCTCTTTGCCAACAATCCCGCTGCCGCTCGGGCTTACGAAGCAATTGGTTTCAACCAAGTTGGGCGCTACCGGATCTCAATTCTCACCCGACCCACAGCCGCGCGTGTGCTGGCATGAGCCTTATCCGCCCAGAAGCGCAGGCCATACTCCACCGTTGGAGAGAGTGCATAGCTGGTGCGTGCGTTGCGGTCGTCGGAGTATTCCTTGGGCTCAACTCTTCTGGGCTCGTATGGTGGTTGGCGGTCGCACTGACGGCTTTAGGCTGCTTGGCTTTTTTCACGGGCCTCCAACGCGCCCGTATCCGCCCACGCTCAGGCGGGCGCGGTGTTATCGAACTTGATGAGGGCGCGTTGCGCTACCTGACTGGCGAGGGCGGGGTGATCGTCTCGCTGCCGGAAGTCGTGCGCGTTGAGATCGAGACCACCGGTGATGGCCCGACAGAGGATGATCTGTTCTGGCTGTGGGTGACGCCGGAAGGCACCGCTCGCATTCCCGCCTCAGCAACTGGCTCCGAGAAGATGGTAGATGCCCTTGCTGCCTTCTCTGGCGCTCGTTACGAGCAGGTCATCGCGGCCTCCGGAAGCACCGAACCGCGGCTGTTCATCGTGTGGCAGAAGGATAGACTTCTGGTGCATTGACTTCACCGCTCATGCCGCCAAGTCTGACGGTTCAGAAGGCCACAAACCCCGGAGCCATACATGTCTATCCCCCAATCCGGCGGCGGGCCGATCGAGCGGCACGAGCAACTTGCAGAATACTTGGCGGCTGGCTGCAAGCCGAAAGACGCATGGCGCATCGGCACTGAGCACGAGAAGTTCGGCTACTGCAAACACTCGCTCAAGCCTCTTCCATACGAAGGCGAGCGCTCTATCCGGGCAGTGCTCGAGGGGCTGAGGGATACTTATGGCTGGGTACCGGTCGAAGAGGGGGGGCATCTTATTGGCCTTGAGAAGGATGGGGCCAATGTTAGCCTGGAGCCCGGTGGGGCACTGGAGCTTAGCGGTGCCCCGCTGGAAACCATTCATCAAACCTGTGACGAGGTGAACGAGCACCTTCGGGAGGTCAAAGAGGTCTCTGACAAGATCGGTGTGGGTTTCATTGGGCTGGGTGCTGCGCCCGAGTGGATGCATGATGAAATGCCCCTGATGCCCAAGGGCCGCTACAAGCTGATGAACAACTACATGCAGAAGGTCGGGCCGCTGGGTACGACCATGATGCGGAGAACCTGCACGGTTCAGGTGAACCTCGATTTTGGCTCCGAGGCTGACATGGTCCAGAAGATGCGCGTTGCACTGGCACTTCAGCCGGTGGCCACAGCCCTCTTCGCCAATTCGCCGTTCTTCGAAGGTAAGAAGAACGGAATGAAGAGCTTCCGATCCTACGTCTGGCGCAACCTGGATGATGACCGCACCGGGATGCTGCCCTTTGTCTTCGACGACGGCTTCGGATTTGAGGCCTACGCCGAGTACGCTCTCGATGTGCCCATGTACTTCGTCTATCGGGACGGCACTTACATCAACGCACTCGGTCAGTCGTTTCGGGATTTTCTGAAGGGTAAACTACCCGCTTTGCCCGGCGAGAAGCCGACATTGAGCGATTGGGCCGATCATTTGACGACGCTCTTTCCCGAGGCGCGCCTGAAGCGGTTCATCGAGATGCGCGGCGCCGATGGCGGACCGTGGCGTAGGCTTTGCGCTTTGCCTGCATTCTGGGTGGGTTTGACGTATGACCAAGGCGCATTGGATGCCGCGTGGGACATGGTGAAGGGCTGGGATGCTGAAACCCGTCAAGCGCTGCGTGTTTCGGCAGGCGAACAAGGACTTGCTGGCGAAGTGAACGGCCTGAAGATGCTCGATTTGGCCAAGGAAGCGGTTGCCATAGCGCAAGCGGGCCTGAAGGCGCGCGCACGGCCCGGTTCTGGCGGGATGGTCGCCGACGAGACGCATTTTCTCAATGCATTGCAAGACAGCGTCGAAAGCGGCCAGACCCCGGCGGATGAACTCCTTGAGCACTTTGACACCGATTGGAATGGAGACCTCAAGCGCATCTATCCGGCGTACAGTTACTGATATGTGGTCCGCGTGATGGCTACGTGAAAACTTCCGTCACAGTAGGGCGGGAGCACACGGAAATGTTAACCTTACTTGACCCAACGGTAAAAAAGTGCCCAATCTCTCGGCACAAGACATTGAACACGAAGAGGGATTTATTCAATGCGTGACACCATTATCAAGATTTTCGACGTCCTCATCTGGGTGATCGGTGCGATCACTGCCATCGGCGGTATCATCGCCGGTATTGTCGTTCTGGCGCAGGGCGAAGTGGTTGGCCTCGGCTTCATCATCGGTGGCATCCTCTACGCCGTGATCATCATGGCCCTGTTCTTCATCCAGATCGGTATCTACTACCACACCAAACGCACCGCCGAAGCGGTGGAGAAGCTGGCCGGACGCTGAGAGCCGCCCCAGCTCGGAAGTTAGGGAAGCCGGGCCTCAGAGCCCGGTTTTCTTTTCTTCACCTATGCGGGTTTCGGTGCCCGCCTTCATCCGTTGGATGTTTTCAACATGTCGGATGTAAATGAGCACGGTCAGCGCGATCCCTAGAAAGAAGCCGTTGGGATAGCCGAGTGTGAACATCCAAAACGTGCAGGTCGCCGCCGAGATCAGGGCAGCAAGTGAACTGAGGCGCGTTGCAAAGGCGACGATGAGCCATGTTCCACAGGCTGCCAGGCCTGTGAGTGGGTGCAGAGCGAGAAGTGTGCCAAGGAAGGTGGCAACGCCCTTGCCGCCCTTGAACTTGAGCCAAACCGGATAAAGGTGACCTAGAAAGGCGAATAAGCCAGCCACTTGGGCTGCATCTTCGGCGAGGAGCCAGCGAGCCACGAGCACAGCGATACCGCCTTTGCCAGCGTCGAAGACCAAGGTGAGAAAGGCGGCAAGCTTGTTGCCGGTACGCAGGACGTTCGTTGCCCCGATATTTCCAGAGCCAATCTTGCGCAGATCTCCCAAACCGAACGCCCGTGCCATGACCAGGCCGAAGGGTACAGAACCTAACAGGTAGGCCAGCAGTGCAGTGACCAGCAGCAGGTTAAGATCAGTCGTTATGACAGGCATCGAGGTTCCTTGTGTGCTCCCCGTCTATGCGCCAACACAAAGCTATTGAGCAAGGGTCTACGGCGGCACGCCCAGACCACGAACCAAGGGAACGGCAAATTCCAGTGCCGCTGCGACCACCTGTCCCGGCGCCATGCTCAGATGAGAAGCACCTGAGCACCCACACGCACCAAGCTGAACAACTCGGCAATATGCTCATTGTAAAGGCCGATGCAGCCGTTGGATGACTTACGTCCAATCTTGCGCGTGTCGTGGGTGCCGTGGATGCGGTAGTAGGTCCAGCCGAGGTAAAGAGCGTGAGTGCCAAGCGGGTTATCCGGCCCCGCTGGCACGAAGTCGGGCCACTCGGGGTTACGGCGCTTCATGGCCGGGGTTGGCGACCATGTCGGGCCCTCGACTTTCCGGGCAACCGATGTGCGGCCACGGCGGGTAAGATCCTCAGAGATAGGCACAGAGGTCGGGTATAGCTTGTAAACCGATTGGTCAGGCGACCAGTAGTGAAGTGCACGTGAGGTCAGATCCACCAGAATGGCGCCGCCACGGGTTGAGCTGAAATAAGGCCGCCAGTCGAGCGAACGAAAGCTAGAGATGTTGCGCGTTACCTGTTCCTGCGAGCGGAGAGCGGAAGGGTCGACCTCTTCGGCCCAGCTTGCAGCTGGAAAAGTCGCGGCAGCAGCTGTAGCCCCCAAAAATGTGCGGCGGTTCAACTTGGTATTCGAAAAATCAGTCATCCTGTCCTCGAAATAATGTTCGCGAAGGGCAGATCTCCGCTGGAGAGCATTTATATTGCGTGAAAGCCTCAGTCGCAAATCAAACACATGGCAAAGCCGTGAACGTGATGTCACCGCAATTGCAGAACTAAGGGCAAGCAGCTATGGCTGACGCCCGACACTGTTTACAGGGGCTGCCTTCATCATGCTGCGGATGATTTCCTTGATTGTCGTGAGTGCGGTTTCGCTCTCCGCTTGTGCACCCGCCGTCACGACGAGCGGTGAGGGCGGTGTGCGGGTGTACAACATCAGCGCCCGCGACGCGAACCAGATCCCCTATAGGGTGCTCGACACGGTCAACGAGCTAAGGGCCGCTCGCGGCGTGAGCCCTGTTGCGCTTAGCTCAGAGCTGACTGCCGCGGCTTCGACCCATGCGCGCGACATGTCGGTTCAGAACCGACCCTGGCACTTTGGGTCCGATGGCTCCAGCCCGTTGGATCGGGTGCGCCGCACCGGATATTCGGGTCAGTTCCTCGGTGAGAATATCAGCGAGACGTTCGAGTCCGAAATCGAGACTGTGTCCGCCTGGATGGAGCAGCCCGACACACGCAACGTGATCCTAGCCCCCTCCGCCCGGAACCTCGGTGTTGCCTGGTACCAAGAGCCGAATGGCAAGATCTGGTGGACCCTGATCACCGGAAGCTGAACCTGAATACGGGCAGTCAAAACGCCCGGCCTTTGTGCCGGGCGCTTTTGTGCCAGCGCATTCTCAGGGATGGATATCGATCACGGTGCCGTTGCGGACCATGGCGTAGATCTTCTCGATCTCTCGATTCTTGACCCAGATGCAACCAGCTGTCCAATCCGAGCCCTTCCGGTCGCGTTTGCTCTCGCGTGCACCGTGGATAAAGATGTCACCGCCGGGCTTCTTGCCTTGAGAAGCTGCGTATTCACGGTCTGCCTCATTGGGGTATGAGATCCCCAGCGAAAGGTGAAAGCTCGAGTTCGGGTTCCGCCTATCGATCGTGTAGCGGCCTTCAGGCGTCTTGCCGTCCCCCTCGAACTGCTTGTGGCCACTCGGCGCGAAGCCAAGCCCGATTTTGTACTCGCGTAGCACCTCTTGGTGATGCAGCAAGTACATCCGACGACGATCTTTGTAGACGACGATCCGAGTAACTTCCGGTCCGTTGTAGGTTTTGAACTTGCTCGAACAGCCCGCAAGGGCGAGGGCCGTAGCGCCAAAGAGTGTGGCGCGGCGTGTCAGCTTGATCACCGTTAAAATCCCAGCATGTGCCTGTTTGTTTTTATGTGCCGCACTATACGGATTTTGGTTGTTCTGAGAAGGTGCCGCGGTGCGCCTCACGCCCGCGTGAATTGCGCTGCAAGCTCAACATGAGAAGACCACCGAAACTGGTCCACCGGCTGAACCCAATCCAAAGTGTAGCCGCCCTCAACTAGAATGCGAGCGTCACGGGCAAAGGTGACCGGACTGCAGGAAACAGCCGCGATGATCGGTACACTACTCTTGGCGAGAGCGTCATGCTGCGCTTCGGCGCCGGCACGGGGCGGGTCTATGACCACGGCGGAGAAGCGGTCCAATTCATCGGGCAATAGTGGCTGGCGAAAGAGATCTCGCACCATGGCAGTGGTTCGCCGGAGGCCTCCACCGGTCGAGCGCCAGCCAGCGTCCAAAGCTTCGACAAGCTGCCTGTCGCCCTCAAACGCCTCAACTTCACTACCAGCAGCAAGCGGTAGCGTGAAAGTTCCGCAACCTGCAAACAGATCGGCGATCAGGGTCTGATCTTGGCCCAAAGCGTCTTGTATTGCAGACAAGAGGGCCGTTTCCCCATGGGTGGTTGCCTGAAGAAACGCACCCGGTGGCAGAACGACACGGGCAGCACCAAAGCGCTGAACCGGCGGCTCACAGGTCACGATGGGCTCATCGCCGTAGGTCAGACGCGCCAGGCTGTGCTGTCCGGCTAACTGTGCCAACTCAACCAGAATAGATCGGTCCGCCGATCGGCCGCCGCTGACGCGAACATCAAGGCCGGGTTCAGAAATCACGACTGCTATATCCGCGCCACTGGTGCGTGTGGCCGAGATCCGCGTCAAAGCCTCCAAAGCTGGAAGGGCAGCGATGATATCAGGATGGAGAACCTTACAGTCCGGCACTTCTACAAGCAGATTGGAAGCTCTGGCCATGAACCCGACCATTGCCCCCTTCTTGGTGCGTCGCCCATGCAGCGTAGCACGCCGCCGGGTTGCAGGAGGCGAGGTCGTTATAGGTCGGATCTCAGTCTCGATTCCTTGGGCGGCCAAGCCTTGCACAATGACCGAGGTCTTCCACTCGGCAACGAATTCGTCAGATGCATGTTGCATCGCACAGGCACCACAGGCCTTGAAGTGTCGGCAGGGAGGTGACACTCGCGCCTCTGACGGCGTCAGGACCTGCACCTTGCTTTCGGAAACAGCGACCTTTTCACCCGGGAGCACACGCGGAACGGGCTGCACGCCCTCCGCAACCCCTTCGCCGCGAACATTCAGCCGTTGGACTACTACTTCTTCCATACTCGAGGCGTTACTCGGCGGCATCAGTCAGGTCAAGGAAGCCACCGGACTGCCGATGCCAGAAGCCCGCGTAGCGCCCACCCAGCGCGACCAGCTCCTCATGGGTGCCTTCCTCGATAATGCGACCATCATCCAACACAACGATCCTATCCATCCGGGCGATGGTTGAGAGGCGGTGGGCAATTGCAAGCACGGTCTTGCCCTCCATCACCTCATCCAGAGCGCCTTGAATCTGGGCCTCAACCTCTGAGTCCAGCGCGGAGGTTGCTTCATCGAGTACGAGGATCGGAGCGTTCTTAAGAATAGCGCGAGCAAGGGCAACACGCTGTCGCTGCCCGCCCGAAAGGCGCACGCCACGCTCGCCAAGATGGGCATCGTAGCCCTGCCGGCTGTTGAAGTCTTCAAGGCCTGTTACGAACTCATGGGCCTCGGCGCGGCGGGCGGCCTCTTCCATATCTTCATCCGGAGCGTCCGGGAGACCGTACTTTAGATTGTCGCGCGCGGAGCGATTGAACATGGCCGTGTCTTGCGTGACCATTGAAATGGCACGGCGAAGGCTCTCTTGGGTGACAGTGGAGATATCCTGACCGTCGATCAAGATGCAGCCCTTCTCCGTATCGTAGAGACGCAGGAGCAACGAGACCAAGGTGGACTTGCCGGCCCCGGAGGCCCCGACGATACCAAGGCGCTCCCCGGGCGCGATACGAAGCGACACTCCCTGCACCCCGTCACGCTCACGACCGTAGGTGAACTCCACGTCTTGGAACTCAATCGCGCCTTCAGGCACTTCGAGCGCCACCGCATCTGGTGAGTCGGTGACCGAATGGCTCGGCGTGAGCGTCCTCATCCCATCCTCGATCTCGCCGACACTGGCGTAGATACCGAGCAGAGTGTGGCTGACCCATCCTGTCATCTGCGCGATGCGGATCGCGATAGTGCCGGCTGCGGCGATGTCACCAGCCGTTGCGGTACCGCCTTTCCAGAGCAACAGCGTCCCCCCGATAAGGAGGGCAGGGAGAACGCCCGCCAGCAGCATGAGCGCCCCACGAAACCCGGCAGCAAGTGTGCCGACGTGGATCACCGAGTCTCGGAACTTGCCCATTGCGCCCAGCGCAGCGCGGTCTTCATGGTCGGCGTGGGCAAAGAGCTTTACCGTCTTGATGTTTGTGATGGTGTCCACAACCTGCCCTGTGACCATCGCGCGCGCCGAGGCTCGTGCTTTGGAGCGCACACGAATGCGCGGCATGTACCAAGCGATCAGCCAAAAATAGGCGATGAGCCAAACCGCGAGCGTGAGCGCGATGCGCCAATCGATCCCGATCAGCAGCAGCACCGCGCCGACGAGGGAGGCCAAAGCAAAACAGACCGTGTTGGCCATTTCCGAGATCACATCAGTGATCGCGCGTGCGGTTTGCATCTGCTTCTGCGCGATGCGCCCGGCAAAGTCGTTGTCGAAGAACTGCACCGCCTGGCCCATCGTCCAGCGATGCAGACGCGATAAGACGAGAGGCATCACGTTGGGTTGGATGACCAGCGTGTTGGCAGCGGCAGATGCCAGAAAGCATGCAGGGCGGATTATAATAAAGAAGCCCAGCGTGCCGAGGATCAGCCAGAGGTGCGTTGAGAAGAAGGCATCCGGGCCCGCGGCGAGGGCAGCATCGATGATCTGGCCAAGCAGGAGGGCGGTGATGACCTCCAGCGTCCCGGTGATTGTGAAGAGCAAGCCCGATGCGACGAGAGGCACTTCCGAGCCACGCACAGCCCAGTGCATAAACGGCATCAGCTTGTCCGGCGGCGCGCCATCCGCGCGGCGAAAGGCGTCAATAAGATCGGCGAGGCGGCGGGCAATGCGTTGCATAGGCAGTCCTTGGGCGTCCGCAGGCAACGTAGCCCGAGCGCAGAAGAAGGAAACTAGTCCTCGAGCAACTCTTCTCGTGTCAACTCGAAGCCGGACGCGATCCAACGCGCCTCTAACGCTTTCAGGCGTGCGCCTAGCTCCGGACCAGAGAACTTTGGCATCAGGTCGGCTGCTTTGATTGGAAACGTTTGGCCTGCGCCCTTTCTAGCTTCTTCGCCTGCGTTTTTCGGTGGAAGCGTCTCTGTCTGGGCCGCGCGCAAGAGAATGGCATCTAGCCCTGTCTCTGACCCAAACCGGTAGCCAAGCTCACTCGCAGAGGACATCGAGCTCGCGGCTGTCACATGCATTTCTATGCCGCGCTCATGCGCGCGGGGCAACCTCAGCCCATCGCGTTCGCCACCCAATGCGGCGAGGCGAGCCGTCGCCTCGGAATTGGGAGCGAAGTGCAGAAATCTCGCAAGCGTCGGTGCATCGGCACCAGGGATGACGCGATGCAATACCCCAGAAGCAGCCATGGCGGCCACGGCAGCCGAGGGGTCAGGAGCAGCTAGCAGCTTCAGTAGTTCGGTCGTGATGCGTTCAGCCGAAACTCTTGCGAGCCCATCGACACCTGCAGCGCAGGCGGCAAGGCCCTCTTCATCTATACCGTGAGCTGGGTCGGCGTACCACGCTGTAAAGCGGAAGAAGCGGAGGATACGCAAGTAGTCTTCAGCGATCCGCTCTTCGGGCATCCCAATGAAGCGCACGCGCCCGGCCTCAAGATCGGGCAGCCCATTCAATGGGTCGATCAAATCTCCACGTGCATCGCAATACAGCGCGTTCATGGTAAAGTCGCGTCGGGCGGCGTCCTCGGCAATGTTGCGTGCAAAAGCCACCGTGGCGCGACGGCCATCGGTAGACACATCATTGCGGAAAGTGGTCACCTCGATCGGTTCATCCCCGGCAAGGACAGTGACGGTACCGTGCTCGACGCCCGTAGGGACAACCCGAAACCCGACTTGCTTGGCTATTTCGGTGACGCTCTCAGGCAGCGCATCAGTTGCCAGATCAAGATCTGATACCGGAGCGCTGAGAAGCGTGTTGCGAACGCAACCTCCAACAAAAAGCGCCTTGAAGCCCTTGTTCTCGAGCGCTCCACACAGTGCCTGAGGGCCAACCGCCGCGAGCCACGGTGCGTTGATACGTTTCATGCCTGCATACGGTCTGCCAGCGCACGAAGCATCCGGGCAGTGGCCCCCCAGATGTAGTAGGGGCCGTAGGGGACAGTGTAGTAGCGCCGGTTGTATCCCTGCCAGAAACGGCCCTGCACGATATAGTTGGTCGGCTCAGTGACGTGGCTGAGCGGAACTGTGAAAACCTCATCGACCTCACCAACCTCAGGGCGCGGCGCGAATTCACCGTCGATCAGCCCAACCACAGGCGTCACCGAAAACCCCGTAACGGTTTCATGCGGTGGGAGTGTGCCGAGCACACGCACCGTCTTTCGGGGGAGGCCGACTTCTTCACTCGCCTCGCGCAACGCCGCGTCCACGACATCTGCATCTTGCGGATCAACTTTTCCGCCAGGAAATGCGATCTGCCCCGGGTGATGTTTGAGCCGGGAGCTGCGCTTGGTCAGGATCAGACGTGGCTCGTGGCCAGTCATCCAGACAGGCACCAACACTCCGGCCGCTCGCGTCTTAGCCCGCACCGATGGTCGGCTCGGATTGAGGTCGTAGTCCGACGAAGGACGGCCCTCTGCAGCTATAGCCGCTCGAAGCCGTGCCTCAATGTCAGTCATTGCCATCCTTCGCCTCGAACCCAAGCGTCGCCGGGTCCAGATCGTAGTGTGCCCCGCAGAACTGGCAATCCGCCGTCACCCGGCCTTCATCGGTGGTCATCGTAGCAATGTCTTTCGCCGAATAGATGGAGAGCGACTCACGCACACGCTCTTCCGAGCAGGTGCAGCCGAACTTGATGGCCTGTGGATCGTACACGCGAGGGCTCTCTTCGTGGAAGAGACGCACAAGAAGGTCGGTTGGCTGCACGGTCGGGCCAACGAGTTCAAGCTCTTCCACCGTATCCAGAAGAATATTGGCGCGATTCCAGTGCTCCTCGTTCTCATCGTCGAGCATATCGGTCGGCTGCAGCAGGCGCGGCTCGTCACTTTCAGCAGGTTTCAGAAATGGTGAAGCCTCTGGCATGAGTTGCAACATCATGCCACCAGCTCGCCAACTCCCAGCGGTCCCGTCGGCATCCAGAGAACGTCCGTATCGAAGTTGAAAGCGCGTCGGCAGTTGCTCGGATTGGGCAAAATAGGTTTCTGCACAGGCCGAGAGCGAGCCGCCATCAATTGGCGTGATCCCTTGATATGGTGTGGTGCCCTCACCTTGGTCGATGAGGATTGCAAAATAACCCTTTCCAATCAGGTCGAAGGGCTGTCCCGTAAGCGGACGTTCTGTATCGAAACTCGCGTAGGCCCGGATGCGTGCAGGTCCGCCCTCTTTCTCCGGTGCGTAGTAATCGGTTGCGATCAACCGTGCGGGTCCATCTCCGCGGACTTGCAGGGACAGCTTCCAACGAAGCTTCATTGTGTGGCCTATCATGGCCGTGAGAAGGGCCATTTCTGCCACCAGTTGCTCTATCGCATCCGGATAGTTGTGCTGGGCGAGAATCTCATCGAGGACCCCATCAAGCCGCGCAACTCGGCCACGAATGTCGGATCGGTCGAGTTGAAAGGGCAGGACGGTGTCATCCCAGGCGATCTGTGCACCAAGGGTCATTTGCTTTCCTTGACGGTGTGGGCATGGTTGTCGGTGCCATATAAGGGCCGAAGTTGACAAGGCAAAGGGGCGGAGTGTGACACGGAGAGTGGGCGAACCTGTGAAGGCAGGGCAGCGCTATGTCAGGCGACCGGGAATATATGCGTTGCTACCACGCGGCTATGATCTGCTGGTGACGTTTCAGGAGCAACCCAAACCTGAGTTTCAGCTGCCCGGTGGCGGGATTGATCCGGGTGAGCAACCGATGGCTGCTCTGCACCGGGAGGTGGTGGAGGAGACGGGCTGGCGCATCGCACCCATCCGAAGGCTGGGCTTCTTTCGGCGCTTCACTTACATGCGGGAATACGATCTTTGGGCAGAGAAGGTCTGCACCGTCGTCCTGGCAAAACCGATCCACCAACTCGGGCCGCCGATTGAGCCGGGGCACAGTGCGGTTTGGCTCAAAGTTGATGAAGCTCTGGAATTGCTCGGAAATGGCGGAGACGTCATGTTTGCCGGGCAGGCTCTAAAAGGCGCCCGCTAGGCGGTTTGCTTTGGTCCGTCGTACTCGACGAGGATGGCCGACACATCATCTTCAAAGTCGTCGGCTCCCGTATACTCGCTGAGGTCCCAAGTTAGTGCCTCGAGAAAGCTAGGTCCCCTTGTTTCGGCGTTTCGGCGCAGCAGCGCGGCTAGACCAGTTTCACCAAGCATTTCGCCCTGTTCATCCACCGCTTCAGTCAAGCCGTCCGACATTAGAAAAAGCTTGTCGCCAGGTTGCAGCCGACCACTGATTTGTTGGTAGGTTGCTTCTTCAATCAATCCAACCGGCAAGCCGCCGTGTCCCAGAGGTTCAATTGCACCGCTGGCCCGAAGGATCATCGGATGCGGATGGCCCGCCTGAACAAGCGTAAAGCTGCCGGATGTCAGGTCGAAGTCTGCATAGGCTAGGGTAAAGTAGTGGTCCGTATCGAGCTCGCTGAACACAAGACGGTTCAGCACGGCGGTCAGATCAGCAGGTGGCACAGCATCGTATAGGCCCAACTCATTTTCAGTCATGGCGACGTTCTGATCTGGCGAGGTCGGCGATAGGAAGCCCGCGAGCCGTGCGGTCATTAGGGCGGAGGAAACACCATGGCCCGATACATCGATGGCAAACAGCCCGACCCTGTCAGCGTTGATCGGAAAGAAACCGACCAGATCGCCTCCAACGTGGCCGGATGGGCGCAGCAGAAGCGATACTCGGCTTGAGCCGAAATCTCTGAAACGCTCCTTTACAAGAGATTGTTGGAGTTTCTTCGCGCCTTGAAGATCTCGATCGAGGGAATCGTACAGCGTTGAGATCTGGGAGAGAGTCTGGCTGACAAGCCGGTTTTTCTCAACCAACTCAGCGTGGATTCCCAGAATGCGCTCACCTGCCGCCAGCCTCGCGCGCAGCTCATCGGGCGATATGGGTTTGGACAGATAGTCATCGGCGCCGGCATCGAGACCGGCAGCAACCTCTTCCGTGCTGCTTTTTGAGGTCAGTAGAATGAAGTACCCGTAGGTTTCGCGGGGTATCGCCCGAAAGATCGAGCAGAACTCAATGCCGTTCATCCCCGGCATCATCCAATCCGAAATGACGAAGTCGGGCGGTTCATCAACACAGATGTCCAATGCCTTTCGGGCGCACTCGGTCTCGACAACTTGATATCCCCATTTCCCGAGCATTGCAGCAAGGATACGCCGTTGCATCCGGCTATCATCAACAACCAGAACCCTCCTGGAGTTTGCGGGTGCTACAGAGGATGTTCGCTTAGATTTTACAATGCCGTGATGCACGGGGCGTTGAGCTCATTCGTTCGTGACCAGCAAGGTTTGTCAGGAAGCAGTTAAGGTTGGATGAACCGCATAACTTTTGGCAGCGAAGTAATTTTTCCTAAACTGGTGACGACTAGCTTCTCTCGGTGATCACGTGAAGGAGTGGGTTATGATTGATTGGGAGCGCGTGTCCGAATTGCGGGGCGATGTAGGAGAAGAGGCGTTCGCAGAGGTTCGGAGTATCTTCATCGATGAAGCCGAGAAGCTGTTGAGCCAATTCGAGGCTGGTGGCTCCGGCAAGTGGGAAGAGAACTTCCACTTCCTCAAAAGTTCGGCCCTGAATATGGGTTTCGAGGAAGTCGCCCGCCTCTGTCAGGATGCTGAGGTTCGCGCTCGCTCCGGCGAGGCAGGTCCTTCAGATGCAGCCGCAGTAGCGGCAAGCTTCCGAGCTTCGATGACCGAATTCGAGCAGGGGTTTAACCGCTGAGGAGAACGACCGCCGACCTCTTGGATTCACCTGAGAAACCGCCTACACCGCCGCCTTGAACGTAAGCGACGGAGCGCACCTCAAATGACTGCACCAAAAAAAGTGGTGCTCGCCTACAGCGGCGGGCTTGATACTTCGGTCATCCTAAAGTGGCTCGAGGTTGAAATCGGCTGTGAAGTAGTGACCTTCACTGCTGATTTGGGCCAGGGTGAAGAGCTGGAGCCCGCGCGCAAGAAGGCCGAGATGCTGGGTGTGAAGCCCGGGAACATCTTCATCGAAGATGTGCGCGAAGAGTTCGTGCGCGACTTCGTCTTTCCAATGTTCCGCGCCAACGCGGTTTACGAAGGGCTCTATCTGCTCGGCACATCCATTGCGCGCCCACTGATCTCCAAAAGGCTTGTCGAGATCGCTGCTGAAACCGGTGCCGATGCAGTCGCTCATGGTGCAACGGGTAAGGGCAACGATCAGGTCCGGTTTGAACTCAGCGCATATGCTCTGAACCCAGAAATTAAGGTGATCGCCCCTTGGCGCGAGTGGGACCTGACAAGCCGCACCAAGCTGATTGAGTTTGCCGAAGCGCACCAGATTCCGATTGCGAAGGACAAGCGTGGCGAGGCGCCATTCTCGGTGGATGCGAACCTTCTGCACACCTCTAGTGAGGGCAAGGTGCTGGAGGACCCGGGACAGGATGCACCGGAATACGTGTATCAGCGCACGGATGACCCGACGAGCGCGCCGGACGAGCCGGAATACATCGAGATCGGTTTCGAGAAGGGCGATGCCGTCAGCATAAATGGCGAGGCGATGAGCCCGGCGACGATCCTGACCAAGCTCAACGAGGTCGGCAAGCGCCACGGAATCGGGCGGCTGGATTTTGTGGAAAACCGGTTTGTCGGGATGAAATCCCGCGGGATTTACGAGACCCCGGGCGGCACGATCCTGCTCGAAGCCCATCGGGGGATCGAGCAGATCACTCTCGACAGCGGCGCAGGGCACCTGAAAGACAGCCTAATGCCGCGCTATGCCGAGCTGATCTACAACGGCTTCTGGTTCAGCCCCGAGCGCGAGATGCTCCAAGCCGCAATCGACAAGTGCCAAGAGCATGTGATCGGAACGGTGAAGCTGATGCTGTTCAAAGGCTTCTGCCGCACGGTTGCGCGGTGGTCGGATCACTCGCTCTACTCCGAGGCGCATGTGACCTTCGAGGAAGACGCAGGTGCCTACGACCAGAAGGACGCGCAGGGCTTCATTCAGCTCAACGCGCTGCGGCTGAAGCTGATCGCAAAGCGGAATCAACGCGTTAGAGGCTAGTCGGACGCCGCGTTACGCTTGATCTGGCCCGCTTCGGCGGGCCACTTCGTTGCTGCCAGAGACAGCCGGAGCGCCAGAGTGACGACCCCCCTGCAGGAGATCGCCGACAAGATCGCCCCTCATCTTGCCGCCAGCGAGAACGAGCGAAGCCTGAAGTTCGACTGCGGCAGTGACGGGATCATGGTGCTAGACGGCCGCGAGGTGGCGGTCGGTGACCGGCCCGCGGATTGCACGATCAGACTGTCGCTCGAGCACCTCAGGAAGCTGCTCAAGGGAGAGCTCAATCCGATGACCGGCGTGGTCATGGGCAAGCTCAGGATTTCCGGAAATCCCGCCGCCGCGATGGAGCTGGCGAAATATCTGAAAGCCTAGGGCTTCAGGGCAACGGCACCCAGTCGCTCGTAGTGCGGCATCGCCCCTTCGACGAGGTGCTGCAGTTCGGGCCGAACCGTTGGCATGGGCCCTTCCGGCCCCGCGAAGCCGGTGCTGTCGTGCACCGAGGCATACCAATGCGCGGCCCAGACGCCGTCGGAGGGGTGGCCGCCCTTGGGCCAGCGCAGCATCGCCGGGTCCCAGGGCAGCCCGATCGCGGCACAGAGTTTTCTCAGCATCCCTTCGGGGTCCTGCCGGATAGCGGCGCTGTCCACGACGACCGGGGCCTGGCCGAGCGACAGGACGTGATCGTAGAGCTCCGCCTGCTGGCGAAAGCCGATATCGTCGGCGGTAACGCCCTCATACTTATCTGAAAAACTTGCCAGAACGCGGGCTGGATGGCGGAGCAGGAAGACGTTCACGCAGTACCCCATGAACCCCCTCGGCACGCCCGGAATCATGTGCTGGGTCATGTGCTTGTGATAGGCGTGAGGCCTGCCGCCGGGGATGGGGCCCAGAAGCTGCGCCGAGACCTCTTCGGTGTTTTCGGGGCGGCTTGCGAGGATCTCGCTCCGCATCGGATGGTCCAGACCTGTCAGCCGCAGGTAGGGGCCATAGAAGGGCTCGTCCACCACATGGAAATCGGCCCGGTTGCCGAAGGCGTACATCATCGCGGTCGACAGATTGCGCGGGCCGGACCACATGGCAATTTTCATGGGGTCACCAGCTCCTTGTAGAGCGCCCGGATGCGCGTGGTCACCGGGCCCATCTGCCCGGTGCCGATGGTGCGGCCGTCGATCTGGCCCACGGGGGTTTGTGCGCCGAAGGTGCCGGTGAGGAATGCTTCCTCGGCAGAGTAGGCCTCCACGAGGGAGTAGTTCTTCTCGCGGCATGGGATGCCGTTTGCATGGCAGAGGTCGATCACCTTCTGGCGAGTGATGCCGTTCATGCAGTAATCGCCGGTCGAGGTCCAAACCTCCCCCTGGCGGACGATGAAGAAGTTGCAGGCGTTGGTGGTGTTCACGAAGCCATGGACATCGAGCATGAGGGCCTCGTCGGCGCCGGCCTTTTCGGCGGCGATGCAGGCGAGGATGCAGTTGAGCTTGCTGTGGGAATTTAGCTTGGGGTCCTGCGTCATCGGCAGGCCGCGCAGGTGGGGGACGGTGGCAAGCCGTATTGGGCGGGGGATGGAGGGCTTGGAGTGCTCCATGATGATCGCCACGGTCGGGCCCTGGCGGGAGAGAGACGGATGCTGAAACGGCCGGGTCTTGATGCCACGGGTGACCATCAGGCGCGCATGGGCGTCGGTGGTCATGTCGTTGGCCTGTTGTGTCTCTGATACTGCCGAAATGAGCTGATCCCGGGTCATTCCGATGTCGAGATCAATCGCCGTGGCGGCCTCGTAGAGACGGTCCATGTGCTCGTCGACAAAGGCCCAGCGGCCATCATAGAGGCGCAGGCCCTCCCAGACGCCATCGCCCAGCATGAAGCCGGAATCGTAGACGCTGACGAGGGCCTCGGCGCGGGGCTTGAGCTGGCCGTTCAGCCAGATGAGGAGCGACTCGTTGCGCGGGTCGTCCTCGGCGGTGTGGGTGGTGACTTCGGTATCCATGGCGCCACGCTAGGCAGGGCCGCGAATGTTTCCAAGGGTAAAGACGGTGTGAGGTCACGGGCCGGTGATTGGACCGAGCATGGGGGTGGCGGCAAGGGTCGGATCAACAGGAGGAATGGCGATGTTGATGAAGATGAAACGCGGACGACCGATGGCTCTGGCCCTGGCGATGGCGCTGGGGATCTTGGTGAACTGCGCACCGGCAAAGGCTGCGGCAACCGAAACGGCAGTTCTGGCCGGTGGCTGCTTCTGGTGCGTTGAGGCGGACTTCGAGAAGGTGAAGGGCGTCGAAGAGGTGATCTCGGGTTTCACCGGCGGGAGCGTGGCGAACCCGACCTACAAGCAAGTCGTGCGCGGCGGAACGGGGCACTACGAGGCGGTTCAGGTGAGGTACGACCCGGCCGTTGTCTCATACGACCAGATCCTGCACAGCTTCCTCCGCAGCGTGGATCCGACCGATGCGGGCGGCCAGTTTTGCGACCGGGGCGAGAGCTATCGGACCGCGATATTTGTCTCCAACTCTTCCGAAAAGCAAGCCGTCGAGGCCGCGTTGCGGGATGCACAAAAGGCGCTTGGGGCCAAGGTTGTAACACCGGTACTGGACGAAAGCGCCTTCTACCCGGCGGAGGCTTATCATCAGGATTACTACAAGCAGGGTGATATCATCCTGACCCGGTTTGGGCCGAAGTCGAAGGCCAATGCCTACAAGCTTTATCGTGAAGGATGCGGGCGCGACGCGCGGGTGCGAGAGCTTTGGGGCTCGGCAGCGCCGTTTGCTGGCGGATAGGCGAGACCGGTTTCGCCCTACAGCGCGGCGTCAATCTCGTCGCGGGATGGCATCGCAGGCGCTGCACCGGGCCGTGTGACTTGGATGCTGGCAGCGGCTGTGGCCATTTCGAGCGCCTGCTTGTGGCTCTTGCCCTCCGAAAGGGCGGCGGCGATGACTCCTGTGAAGCAATCGCCTGCGCCGGTAGTATCCACGGCCTCGACTTTGCGGGCTGCGACGTGCGTGACGCTGCCATCGGATTGGTCGCGCCAGATTGCTCCGTCGGCCCCCAGCGTGACCAGGACGTGAGGCACCGGGATATCGGCAAGCGGCATCTGGTTGCGGCGCTCCAGTTCCTCGCATTCGCCGCGGTTCATCACCAGGAGATCGATGTACGGGAGCATGACGCTCACCGCATCGGGCACAAAGGGGGCAGCGGAATAGATGACGAAGAGGTCTCTGTTTCGGCCAAGCTTTGCGGTTTCTTCAGTGAAAGGGGTCTCGTTCTGTAACAGCAGAATGTCGCCAGATACTGCCTCAGAGAGCGCAGACTCGACCGACTCGAGAGACTGTTCAACGTTGGCGCCATGCTCGATGACAATCGAGTTCTCGCCCGTTACATCGACATAGATCACGGCGTGGCCGGTTTCGGACTCCACCCGACGGATCTGGCTAATATCAACCCCGAAATCCTCGAGTTGGCCTGTCGCCCAGCTGTCGTCCTTTCCCACGGCACCTATGTGGACCGTCTTTGCCCCGGCCTTCGCGCAGGCGACCGACTGATTGGCGCCCTTGCCGCCGAGTCCAACGGAAAAGCGCGTGGCGGCAAGAGTCTCGCCAGGTGCTGGCATGTGCGGAACCTCGTGGATGAGGTCGCGGTTGATCGAGCCGAAATTGTAGACTGTCACGCTACGCCCTGCCTTATCCGATCTTGGCTGCCGCAAGCACGGCCATGTTAAGAATGTCGCTCGCGGTCGAGGTTGTCGAGCAGATCTGGATCGACTTGTCGATGCCGGTGAGGATCGGGCCGATCACGGTAGCACCTGCCATCTCCTGCATCAGTTTCGTCGAAATCGAGGCGGAATGACGAGCAGGCACCACAAGCACATTGGCCGGGCCAGTTAGGCGGCAGAAGGGGTAGTTGGCCATCTGGTCGCGGTTCATCGCCACGTCGACCGTCATTTCGCCGTCGTACTCAAAATCCACGGCCCGGCGATCAAGAACTTGTGGCGCCAGATGCATCTTTTCCGCCCGTTCCGACACCGGATACCCGAAGGTCGAGAATGACAGAAACGCGACACGGGGTTCCAAGCCGAGTGAGCGCGCCACCGCGGCGCCGCGCTCAGCGATGTTAGCCAAGTCTTCTTCGTCGGGCCACTCGTGCACCAGAGTGTCCCCGATCAACACGATCCGCCCTCGGTGAAGCAGGGCCGTCACAGCCACCGCTCCAGATTCGGGCGTGACGTCGAAGACATTGCCGACCAGTTGCAGCGCATGAGCCGACTTACGGGTAGCGCCCGTTACCAGCCCGTCACCGTGGCCGTGGGCCAACATGAGCGCACCGAACACGTGGCGATCCCGGGCGGCGAGGCGGTGAACGTCTTGCCGGTCAATCCCGCGGCGTTGCAGGCGTGAATAGAGAAAGTCCTTGTAGTGATCGAGATGAACGGTGTTGGCGGCGTTCACTACCTCCAACTCACGGACAGCATCACCAAGCCCAGCCCCTTCAAGGCGTTCCTTCACATCTTCGGCGCGTCCAACAATTAGCGCCTTTCCACATCCCTGCCGCTGATAGGCAACAGCGGCACGGAGCACGCGGACGTCATCGCCCTCGGCAAAGATCATTCGGGCCTGAGCATTCCTGGCACGGGCGTGGATTGACCGGAGGATCGAGGCGGTCGGGTCCATCCTGGCTTTCAGGTTCGCCTCGTAGGTATCCATGTCGACGATCGGGCGGCGAGCGACGCTGGTATCCATGCCTGCGCGTGCCACAGCGGGCGGGACTATGTGGATGAGACGAGGATCAAAAGGCGTGGGGATGATGTAATCGCGCCCAAAGCTGAGCTTGCGGCCATAGGCCATGGCGACCTCATCGGGCACATCGGCGCGAGCGAGCTCGGCTAGAGCCTCGGCGCAAGCGATCTTCATGCCGTCGTTGATGGCACGGGCGTGGATATCGAGCGCGCCGCGGAAGAGATAGGGAAAGCCCAGGACATTGTTGACTTGGTTGGGGTAGTCACTGCGGCCGGTTGCCACGATCGCATCGGGGCGAACCTCATGGGCCTCTTCGGGGGTGATCTCGGGATCGGGGTTGGCCATGGCGAAGATGACCGGGTTCTCGGCCATGCTTATCACCATCTCTTGGGTCACTGCTCCCTTGGCGGAAACGCCGAGAAACACGTCTGCCCCCACCATTGCCTCCTTCAGCTCGCGCAGGTCGGTCT
Source organism: Vannielia sp. SX4 (assembly GCF_052828525.1). The sequence goes on along the minus strand of NZ_CM128247.1, from coordinate 369,609 downwards.
TGACGGCGTGGGCCGATTTCCACTGGTTCATGCCCTCGGTGCGGCCCTGGTAGATCACGCCCTTGGTGTCGCACATGATGCAGTTGTCATGCCGCGCGCCCATCGACTTGAGCAGCTCGAGGCAGGCGATGCCCGCCGCGCCGGCGCCGTTGAGCACGATGCGAACATCCTCGATCTTCTTGCCGGAGATGTGGAGCGCATTGATGAGGCCGGCGGCGCAGATCACGGCGGTGCCGTGCTGGTCGTCGTGAAACACAGGAATGTCCATCAACTCCTTGAGCTGCTGCTCAATGATGAAACACTCGGGCGCCTTGATGTCCTCAAGGTTGATGCCGCCGAAGGAGGGGCCCATCAGTTTGACCGCGTTGATGAACTCCTGCGCGTCTTCGGTATCGAGCTCAAGGTCGATCGAATCGATGTCGGCGAAGCGCTTGAAGAGCACGGCCTTGCCCTCCATCACCGGCTTGGAGGCCAGCGCACCGAGGTTGCCGAGGCCGAGGATCGCGGTGCCGTTGGAGATGACCGCGACGAGGTTGCCCTTTGAGGTGTAGTCGTAAGCGGCAGCCGGGTTCTCGGCGATGGCCTCTACCGGCACGGCAACGCCCGGAGAATAGGCCAGCGACAGATCGCGCTGAGTGGTCATGGCCACCGTGGCATTGATCTCGAGCTTGCCGGGGCGCGGCTCTAGATGGAAGCTCAGCGCCTCTTCGGGCGTGATGCGGGATTTGGCCATGTCTTTCCTCCTTGCGCCGCGCGTCTTAATCCGGCGGTGACGTGACGTCCACCGGGGGTTTTTCCTCCCATGCGCTGGGGCTATGGTCCGCCAAATCAGCAGGCGGGGGCAAGTGTGAGTTCAGCAGCAGTCACACCGATGATGGCGCAGTACCTGGAGATCAAGGCAGATCATCCGGGCGCGCTGCTGTTTTACCGAATGGGCGACTTTTACGAGATGTTTTTTGACGACGCGGTGGCGGCGGCAGAAGCACTCGATATCGCACTAACGAAGCGCGGCAAACACGACGGGGACGACATCCCGATGTGCGGTGTGCCAGTTCATGCCGCCGAGAGTTACCTACTGACGCTCATTCGGAAGGGCTTCCGGGTTGCCGTGTGTGAGCAGATGGAAAGCCCGGAAGAAGCCAAGAAGCGCGGATATAAGGCGGTGGTGCGTCGCGAGGTCGTGCGGTTGGTCACGCCCGGTACGTTGACTGAGGAAAGCCTGCTTGAGCCGCGACGCCACAACTATCTGGCTGCCTATGCAGATGTACGCGGAGAGGGCGCGTTGGCATGGGTCGACATTTCGACAGGGGCCTTTAGGGTCGTGCGCTGCGGGTCCGAGATGCTGGGGCCGCAACTGGCAAGGCTGATGCCGCGCGAGGTGTTGCTAAGCGAGCGCTCAGAAGGTTTTTGGGCTGAAATAGTGTCTGATCTTGGTGGTGCACCCACTTTGGCCTCCGCAGAGAGCTTTGACAGCGAGAGCGGAAAAGCGCGGCTCTGCGTCGCCCTCGGGGTAAAGACGCTGGATGCCTTCGGCACCTTCGGCCGCGCAGATCTTGCAGCGCTCGGCGCAATCGTCGCCTATTTGGAACTCACCCAAAAGGGCCAACTGCCGCTACTGCGCCCTCCGGTGTCTGAGGATATGGGCGGTGTCATGCAGATCGACGCCGCCACCCGGCGAAATCTTGAGCTGACCCGCAGTCTGAGCGGGGGCCGCGAAGGGAGCCTGATCGCCGCAGTCGACCGAACGCTTACCGCTGGCGGTGGTCGTTTGCTCGAACGGCGGATTTCGTCGCCGTCCCGTGAATTGTCAGAAATCCAACGGCGTCTCGACACGGTCCAATGGGCGATGGAATTCGGGCGCAGGGAGCAGCTACGCGATGCGCTTCGCCGCGTGCCTGATATGGACAGGGCACTCTCGCGACTGGCACTCGACCGGGGCGGGCCGCGCGATTTGGCTGCCGTTCGAAATGGGCTGGCACAGGCTGAATTGCTGGCGACGTCGCTGATCGGCGAGTTGCCGGAGCTTGTGACCGAGGCCGCGGACGCCCTCCGAGGGCATACAGAGCTGGCTGATTTGCTGGATGCAGCGTTGGTCGCGGAACCGCCATTGCTGGCGCGCGACGGTGGGTTCATTGCCACCGGTTACAATGCCGAGCTGGACGAGGCTCGCACCCTCCGTGACGAGGGTCGCGGAGTAATTGCGCGCATGCAGGCGGAGTTCTGTGAGAAGACAGGGATATCCGCCCTCAAGATCAAGCATAACAACGTCCTTGGATACTTCATCGAAACCACGGCAACACACGCCGACAAGATGATGAAGCCACCGCTTTCTGAGACCTTCATCCACCGCCAAACCACGGCCAACGCGATACGGTTCACGACCGTAGAACTGAGTGAGCTTGAAACGCGGATTCTGAACGCAGCCGGGCGCTCGCTGGAAATCGAGAAACGCCTCTACTCTGACCTGAGAGAAGCTGTTTTGGATGCATCTGCCAACGTGGGCGGCGCGGCGCGGGCTCTTGCAGAACTCGATCTGGCTTGTGCATTTGCTGATCTGGCCAGCGGAGAAGGGTGGGTCCGACCAGAAGTTGATGAAGGCCGTGCCCTTGAAGTCGAAGCTGGTCGTCACCCCGTAGTGGAAGCCGCGCTTCGTCGTGAAGGCGGTCAATCCTTCGTAGCGAACGACTGTGGATTGTCTGACGGTGCAGACGGTGCGCACATCTGGTTGCTGACTGGACCGAATATGGCGGGTAAGTCGACCTTCCTTCGTCAGAACGCGCTAATCGCTCTGCTCGCACAAGCTGGAAGCTACGTGCCAGCCAAACGCGCGCATGTTGGTATTGTTTCAAGCCTGTTCTCAAGGGTCGGAGCTGCGGATGACCTCGCGCGTGGCCGGTCGACCTTCATGGTTGAGATGGTCGAAACTGCCGCGATCCTGAACCAGGCCGACGACCGGAGCCTGGTGATTCTGGACGAGATCGGTCGGGGAACCGCAACCTACGACGGCCTTTCCATTGCTTGGGCGGTAATGGAGCACCTGCACGACGTAAATCAGTCTCGGGCTCTTTTCGCGACACATTACCATGAGATGACAGCGCTGAGCGCCAAGCTCGAAGGCGCAGAAAATGCGACCGTGGCGGTGAAGGAGTGGGATGGAGACGTTATCTTCCTCCACGAGGTGAGGATGGGTGCGGCAGAAGCGAGCTACGGCGTTCAGGTCGCGAAGTTGGCCGGGCTTCCGGAAGCAGTGGTTTCCCGCGCTCGAATGGTCTTGGAGCAATTGGAGAAAGGCGAACGGGAAGGTGGCGACAAGTCAAAGCTCATCGATGATCTGCCGCTCTTCGCCGCAATGCCGAAACAGTCTGCATTGCCGAAGACGGCTGAGCATAACGCGCTCAAAGAAAAGCTCGCCGAGGTGCTACCCGACGAGCTGACGCCTCGAGAGGCGCTTGAGGTTATCTATGAGTTGAAACGTTTGGCCGACTGAGACATCCGGCCCAGCATAAGAGTTAACCGGGGTTGGAGCTCACACCAACCTGTGCTGGGCGCAAGAGGCGATCATAGAGCATGAAACCCTCGGCAGCGACCTGAATGATATCTCCCTGCTTGGTGTCGGGCAGGGGAGCCTCGAACATCGCCTGGTGCAGCTGCGGGTCGAACTTGTCGCCCACTTCTGGAGAAATACGGCTGATGCCATGTTTTTCGAAGATGTTCAGCAACTCGCGCATGGTCAGCTCAACACCCTCCATCAGGGCGGACATGCTCTCGCTACGTCCCTCATGGTCGCCCGCCGCGTCAAGCGCGCGCTTCAGGTTGTCATAGACGGGTAGCATGTCACGGGCGAGCTTGGAGCCGCCGTATTGCTCCGCTTCCCGGCGGTCCCGTTCACCGCGCTTGCGAGCGTTTTCAGCATCCGCCAGTGCGCGCATGAACCGGTCACGCATTTCATCACGCTCAGCGCGGAGGATCTCGAGCTCGTCCAATTCCACCGCCTCGCTGTCTTCATCGGCGAGCGCGTCAATGTCGATGAGCTCTTCGGGTTCCTGCTTCGGATCTGCCATGTCTTACCCTTTGCCTCGATCCGCGATCAGCTTTCCGACAAGCTGCGCGGTATAATCCACGATTGGAACGATCCGGCCATAGTTGAGCCTCGTCGGCCCGATCACACCTACGGCGCCGATGATCTTCCGGTCGGCATTCATATAAGGAGAAACCACCAAAGATGAACCCGAAAGTGAGAACAGCTTGTTCTCGGAGCCGATAAAAATGCGCACACCCTCACCCTCGTCGGTGAGCTCGAGGAACTCTGCGATATCGCGCTTCCGCTCAAGGTCATCGAACAGAGTCCGTATGCGGTCCAGCTCTTCTGGCTCCGATTCGGCCAGCAGGTTTGCGCGGCCACGGACCACGAGGCGTTCATGCGGCTCGCCTTGCGCCTCCCAAATTGCGGTTCCCTCGGCAACAAGTTCTGCCGCCAAGGCATCGATCTCCTGCCGACGTAGGCCAATCTCTCGCTGGATTACTCCGCGCATCTCTGAAAGAGAATGCCCCTCTGCGAATGAATTCAAGAAGTTGGCTGCCTCTCTCATGGAAGAGGGGGTTTGGCCGGGCGGCGGCGTAAAGACCCGGTTCTCTACATGACCATCCGAGAAAACCAGAACCACAAGGGCCCGCTCCGGACCGAGCTGAACAAACTCGATGTGTTTGATTTCAGCCTCATGCTTGGGCGCCAGAACGAGGCTGGCAACTTGCGTGGTTCCCGAAAGCGCTGACCCGACGCGAGAGAGAAGACTGGAAACGTCTGAAGAGTTCGTGCCGAGGGTGGCATCAATCTTCTCACGGTCTTCCACACCCAGATCGCGCACTTCGAGCAATCCATCGACAAACATGCGCAAGCCTTGCTGAGTCGGCACCCGGCCAGCGCTCACGTGGGGGCTATTCAAGAGCCCAAGATACTCCAAGTCCTGCATGACATTTCGGATCGTGGCGGCAGAGACCTTCTCTTCCAGCACGCGGGTGAGTGTTCTTGAGCCAACAGGCTCACCTGTTGCCAGATAGCTCTCGACCACGCGGCGGAAGACCTCGCGGGAGCGATCGTTCATCTCTTCCAGAAGTTTTCCGGCGTCATTCATGGGGTTTAGATAGGGACGCAGCACGGGAAAGGTCAATCTTGCTTGCGTCCGCTGGCTGTCGGGGCCAAGACGGGGCGATCCATGAGGAGGACTGAACATGCGCCCTTCCGGCCGCGCCCTTAGCGATATGCGCCCGATCGAGATTGAAACTGAAGTCACGCGCTACGCGGAAGGCTCATGCTTGATCAAATGCGGCGAGACTCACGTCATTTGTACCGCGACAGTAGAGGAGCGTGTTCCGCCCTTCTTGAAGAACAGCGGGAAGGGTTGGGTAACGGCAGAGTACGGCATGCTCCCACGGGCCACCCACAGCCGTATGCGTCGTGAAGCCAAGAACGGCCAGAGCGGAAGAACCCAAGAAATTCAGCGGCTTATTGGTCGCTCGCTCCGTGCTGGAGTTGATTTTCAGGCGCTAGGCGAGCGTCAGATTCAAATCGACTGTGATGTGATCCAGGCTGACGGCGGAACGCGCTGCGCCTCCATCACCGGTGGCTGGGTCGCGCTGAGTCTTGCGGTCAAAAAGCTCATGGCAGCCGGTCTCGTGAAGACCAATCCGATCCTCGATCATGTCGCCGCCGTCAGTTGCGGGATCTACGCGGGCCAACCCGTAGTGGACCTCGACTATGCGGAAGACAGCGAAGCGGGCACCGATGGCAATTTCGTGATGACCGGTTCCGGCAAACTGATTGAGGTTCAGGCAAGCGCAGAAGGTGCAACTTTTGCGCGTTCTGAGCTGGACGCGTTGATGGATCTCGCTGAGGCGGGCGTCGCTCAGTTGGTCGCAGCACAGAAGTCCGCAGTGGAGGGGTAGTAGTTGCGCAAGTTTGACGACAACAAGCTGGTTATCGCGACCCACAATGCTGGAAAGCTGCGGGAGATCTCTACTCTCTTGGCTCCGTTTGACGTTGAAGTTGTGAGCGCGGGTTCGCTTGGTTTGGAAGAACCTGAAGAGACTGAAACCACCTTTGCCGGCAACGCGCGTATCAAAGCGCACTTCGCCGCTAAGGCATCCAACCTGCCTGCCCTCGCGGACGATAGCGGTATCGAGGTGGATGCCCTTGGCGGCAGACCGGGTGTGTTTACTGCTGATTGGGCCGAAACACCGGGTGGCAGAGATTTTGTTCTCGCGATGACCAAAGTCTGGGACGAGTGTGAGAGTATCTCGGCTCCCGAGCCGCGATTGGCGAGGTTCAAAGCCACGCTCTGCCTAGCGTGGCCCGACGGGCATGACGAAGTTTTTGAAGGCGTGGCAGAGGGCCAGCTCGTTTGGCCAATGCGCGGTGATCGCGGCTTTGGGTTTGATCCCGTGTTCCTGCCGGAAGGCCAGAACCTGACCTTTGGCGAGATGGCGCCAGAGCAAAAGGCGCCGCTCGCGCATCGAACCAAAGCTTTCGACAAGCTCGTTGCAGGTTGCTTTGCTCGCTGACTGGCAGCACGGCGGCTTCGGCCTGTATATTCATTGGCCGTTCTGCGCCGCCAAGTGCCCTTACTGCGACTTCAACTCACATGTGTCCTCAAGGATCGATCACGCCGCATGGCGGGAAGCCTATCTGCGAGAAATTGCCCGGATCGGAGCCGAAACCGAAGGGCGAGTGCTCAACTCTGTTTACTTCGGTGGTGGCACCCCCTCGCTCATGGAGCCCGATACGGTGGCTGCAATCCTCGCCGAGATCGGTCTGTATTGGCCTAAAGCCAACGACATCGAGATAACACTCGAGGCAAACCCTTCCTCAGTCGAAGCTCGGCGTTTTGCAGGCTATGCAGAGGCCGGCGTGAACCGGGTGTCCCTTGGAATACAGTCCCTTCGTGACGACGACCTTCGGGCGCTGGGAAGACTGCATGATGTGGCGCAGGCCAAGACTGCGATCGCAGTGGCAAAGTCTCATTTCAACCGTGTGAGTTTTGATTTGATCTATGCCCGGCAGCATCAGACCTTCGATGCATGGAGGGAAGAACTAGATGAGGCGCTTGAGCTCTCTGCAGATCATCTCTCGCTCTATCAGTTGACCATCGAACCCGGCACCGCATTCGGTGATCGCTATGCTGTCGGAAAGCTCAGTGGGCTGCCTGATGACGACCTCGGGGCGGACATGTATGAGCTAACTCAAGAGATGACTTCTAGCGTTGGATTGTCAGCCTATGAAGTTTCTAACCATGCTGAAAAAGGGTCTGAGTCGCGGCATAATCTCATTTACTGGAGGTATGGCGACTATGCCGGTATTGGCCCAGGAGCTCACGGAAGGCTCACGCTCGATGGGCAGAAATTGGCGACGGTTGCATCAACAATGCCCTCGTCTTGGTTGATGAAACAGGCTGAGGGATCTGTAGAGTCGCGCGAGGTGATTTCTGGTGCCGAGCAGGCGTCCGAGTACCTCATGATGGGCCTTCGGATTAATGACGGTATTTCGCTTGAGCGGTTTGAGGCACTGGGTGGCATAGCTCTCGACCACACCAAGTTGCACGGCCTCGCGCAGGAGGAACTCATCATGATACGGGGAGACCGGATTCGAGCCACCCAACGCGGCAGAATGGTGCTCAATGCCGTGATCCGCGAGCTCATAGTGTGACATGCGGGCCCTGTGGGGACTCGCTGGATCGCTCGCGCTTCTATTGGGCTTATTGGGGGTGTTACTACCCTTGCTTCCGACAGTTCCGTTCGTTCTGCTGGCTGGATTCTGCTTCGCCCGTTCGTCAGATCGGCTTCACCGCTGGCTCGTCAGCCACCGATCCTTTGGGCCGATGATTGAGAACTGGCAGAACAAAGGCGCAATCAGCCGTTCAGCGAAAGTTGCCGCAACACTGTCGGTGGCATTGGTATTCAGCATCTCTGTTGGCTTTCAGCTTGCCTCAGAAATCCTGATTATTCAGGGCGTTACCTTAAGCTGCGTCATGCTGTTTATCTGGACACGTCCAGAGGCGTAGCTGTGAGAACGCGGCATAGGGCGTCCAGATCGTCCAGATCTCGGTACGATAGAAGCATTTTACCAGATCCGTTCGCAGCGTGCTCTATTGAGACTTTCAAGCCAAGGTTAGCCGAAAGGTCATTCTCCAGCGCTTTGGTATCTGCATCTTTAGATGGGCTTTGCTTTGATTGCCGCTTTGACTGGGCACCACCTTTGGCAAGTTTCTCAGTGTCGCGAACCGACAGCCCTTTTTGAACGACCGTGCGAGCGAGTTCAGAGGCATTTTCGGAGGTGATTAGTGCGCGGGCATGTCCGGATGAAAGCCGGCCATCGCGAAGCAATCGCTGAACGTCTTCCGGCAACTGAAGGAGCCGCATGAGGTTGGCTAGGTGGCTCCTGCTTTTGCCCAGTGCTTTAGCCAAATGTTCTTGTGTATGCCCGAACCGCTCGACCAATTGGCGATATCCATGGGCTTCATCGATCGGGTTGAGATCTTCGCGCTGGATGTTTTCGATGATTGCGACTTCAAGAACCTCTTCGTCTGAAAAGTCACGGATGATTACCGGCACCTCATGAAGCTGCGCCATCTGCGCCGCCCGCCACCGTCGCTCACCTGCTACAATCTGGTAAGTACCTGATTTGATTATATTTTCACGAACTATAAGAGGCTGAATGATACCGTGCTCTCGGATCGAATCGGCCAGCTCCTGAAGTGGTTCCATTTCAAAGTCGCGGCGCGGTTGTTCCGGGTTCGGCTCAACACGTTCGATTGGCAGACGGCGTTCAGCTGCTGTCGGCACAGATGAGCTTTCATCCCTCGGAGCGACATCGGCCATCAAGGCAGACAACCCACGGCCCAGGCCTCTCTTTTTCTCAGCCATTTCTGTTCTCCCTACTGTGCCGGCCGACCCAGCAGTTCTTTTGCCAGGTCTCGATAGGCGATACTGCCTTTTGACGAAGGATCATAGTCAAGCACCGGCATAGCAAAACTCGGCGCCTCGCTGACCCGCACATTGCGCGGAATACGTGTTTGGAAGACCAGATCCCCGAGCGCTTCGCGGGCATCGTCGTCGACCTGTTGCGAGAGATTGTTTCGCATGTCGAACATCGTAAGGACGACACCCTCAATCCGTAGATTGGGATTTGCTGTCTCCCGAACCTCACGAAGGGTCAGCATGAGCTGCGAAAGTCCTTCAAGAGCATAGAACTCAGACTGAAGCGGCACCAGCACGGAATCCGCGGCGATCATTGCGTTAACCGTCAGAAGGTTTAACGAAGGCGGACAGTCGATCAGAATGTAGTCGAGTGAGTAGCGGTCGATTTCTGGTTGTCTGAGAGCGTCATGGAGCAGATGGCTGCGGCGCTCGTTGGCAACCAATTCAATATCGGCCGAGCTGAGATCCGTTGTCGCAGGCGCAAGTAGTAGGTTGTCAACATCGGTGGCGAGAACAACGTCACGCAGCGGCGCGTCATCCAGCAGCAGATCATAAGTTGTTCTCTTACGATCAATCGGTTCGACCCCAAGACCGGTAGATGCGTTTCCCTGTGGATCAAGATCCACAATAAGCACCGCCTTGCCCTCCGCAGCCAGGGCGGCTCCAAGATTGATGGCCGTCGTCGTCTTGCCAACGCCGCCTTTCTGGTTGGCGACAGCGATGATCTTTGGTCCCTTGGGGCGGGTGGGATCAGACACGAGCTATGTTTCCTACTGTGAGAAGAGCGCCGCATGGGTCGGTTTCGCTTGTGTGTTTCTGAACGTCGAACGACCAGGTTTCAAGTGCCGTGGCAATCTCTTGATCGTGTTTCGCACCCTTCAAAAAAAGGCCAGTGCCGCCAGGTGTCAGATGCCGCTCGGCATACTCAAGTAGTATCGTTAGTGGTGCCAAAGCGCGCGCCGAGACAACCGAAGCGCCGACAGGAGGCAGTAACTCCACTCGTTCCGCGTGGATCGTTCCGTTGATGCCCGTTTCACGGATTACCGTTGCGAGGAACGTGCATTTTCGTTGGTCGGACTCGATGAACTCGAAGTTGAGCTGCGGGCGTTTTTCATGTGCCAGTAGCGCACAGATAAGTCCCGGGAAGCCACCACCTGTCCCAATATCCAGCCAAATTCCCTTATCAGGCCCATAGGCCAGCACTTGCGCCGAATCGAGAAAGTGCCTCCGCCATAGGTCTGGCAACGTGTTGGGCGCCACCAGGTTGATGGCCTTGTTCCACTTACTCAGAAGCGTGGCGTAGATGTCCAACTTGGCCGTTGTTTCACGTGAAACATCAAGCTGAGCCAAAGCAGCTTCTCGGGTCACGAGGCTTTCCGCTTCTCGTTGCGGCGCAACCGGGCGAGAATCAAACCCAATCCAGCGGGCGTCATCCCACCTATCCGTGACGCTTGCCCCAAAGAATTCGGTCGTGCCGCATTCAGTTTCATCTTCAACTCGTTGGAGAGGCCCTCAAGGTCGTCGTAGTCGAAGTCGGAAGGAATGGTGCGGTTCTCATCGCGCTCTAAAGCGGCGACGTCTTGCTCCTGCCGCGAGATGTAGTTCTGGTATAGTGCGTCCCGCTCAACTTGTAAGGCAATGTCATGCTCGACCAACGCCAACTCGGGCGCATATGACTGCAGTTTCTGAATCGAGGCATCCGGAAGACCAAGGGCCTCAATACCAGTACGCCGCGGGCCATCAGCGTTAACACGAAAACCCGCTTCCGAAAGCTCCCGAGACGAAAAGCTCACTTCTCTCAGGTTGCGCCGAGCTTTCGCAATCGCGTCCATTTTATCTGAGAAGTCCGCGTGCCTTTGGTCGCTCACGCACCCAATCTCACGCCCCATAGGAGTGAGACGCTGATCGGCGTTATCCGCGCGCAACGACAGCCGGAACTCAGCGCGCGACGTGAACATGCGGTACGGCTCAGCCACACCCTGTGTCGTCAGGTCATCAATCATTACGCCGATGTAGGACTTCGCCCGCCCAAATGTGATCGGTTCCTTACCCGCCGCACGTCGAGCAGCGTTCAAGCCTGCTACCAACCCTTGCGCAGCAGCTTCTTCGTAGCCAGTCGTCCCGTTAATCTGTCCCGCAAGGTAAAGATTCTTCAGCGCCCGTAACTCCAGAGATGCACCCAGCGCCCTAGGGTCAATATAGTCATATTCGATGGCATAGCCTGGCTGGAGTATTTTCACGTTCTCCAGTCCAGCGACCGACCGAACATAGGCTTCCTGCACCTCTTCCGGCAACGAAGTTGAAATACCGTTGGGATAGACCGTCGGATCGTCCAACCCCTCCGGCTCAAGAAAGATCTGATGGGAGTCCTTAGCGGCGAACCTAACCACCTTATCCTCGATCGAAGGGCAGTATCGCGGACCAACGCCTTCAATATGCCCGCCATACATCGCGCTGCGATGGAGGTTTTCGTTTATGATCTCGTGAGTACGAGCGTTTGTGTACGTAATCCCGCAGGAAACTTGCCGCGCCAACGGCTCCCTTGACAGGAAGGAAAAAAGCACCGGATCATCATCACCAGGCTGAGATTCCAGCTCGTTCCAGTTAATGGTGCGGCCGTCGAGACGCGGCGGTGTTCCGGTCTTAAGGCGCCCGAGAGGCAACTCGAGTGCGGCGAGTTGATCCGCAAGCATCTGAGACCGATCAGCACCTATTCGACCACCGGGGAACGACTTATCACCGATGTGGATTGTGCCACGAAGAAAAGTTCCCGTGGTTAGTACAACCGCGGCGGACCGAAGATTTGAGCCATCGCCCAAAACCACGCCTGAAACTTCACCGCTCTCTATGACCAAGCCAGCCACCTCGCCTTCGATCACGCTGAGTAGCGGCGTGCTGCTAATGGCAGCCTGCATCGCTTGTCGGTAGAGTTTCCGGTCCGCCTGAGCGCGTGGCCCCTGAACCGCTGGGCCCTTCTTTCTGTTCAAAAGCCGAAACTGGATTCCAGCGGCGTCAGCCACTCGCCCCATGAGGCCATCAAGCGCGTCAATCTCGCGAACAAGGTGCCCCTTGCCCAAACCCCCAATTGCCGGATTGCAAGACATGGCCCCGAGATCACTGGATCGCAAAGTAACCAACGCCGTGCGCGCACCCATCCGAGCGGCGGCATGAGCGGCATCCGCACCGGCGTGACCACCGCCAACAACGATGACATCAAAATCATGTTTCACGTGAAACACTCCTACTTGCCGATGCAAAAGCTCGAGAAGATTTCGCCCAGTAGATCTTCTACACCAATTCGCCCTGTGAGAGCTTCAATGCGGCGCAGTGCCGTCCGAAGGTCTTCCGCTGCAAGCTCCGCTCGCTCTGGACCAGCTTCTACCTCGATTCGAGCAGCGCGCAAAGCGGCGGCAGCGTCTTCAAGAGCGGAGCGATGGCGGGCCCGGGTAGCAGTTGTGAGAACTGGGACACGAACGACAAGTTCACGCTCTATCCGCGCGAGAAGCTCGCCCACGCCCTGACCGGTCAAACCAGACAACGGCAGACCTTCGCCTGCCTCGCTACCGAGATCTGATTTGGGATGAACAACAATGTCTCCATCCTGACACACCAAGCCATCGAGCTCTCCGAGAAAAATGCGGAGATCTGCGGCAGCTGCCCGAGCTTTTGCCCGTTCCACACCGATCGCCTCAACGTGGTCCATGGTTTCCCGCAGCCCTGCTGTGTCGAGCAAAGTTACCGGCAAGCCAGCTATATCCATTCGCACTTCGATGACATCTCGGGTCGTTCCGGCAATCTCGGATGTGATGGCAGCGTCGCGCCCCGCCAAACGATTTAGCAAGGTCGACTTGCCCGTGTTCGGTGCTCCGACGATCGCAACCTCAAATCCCTGGCGGACCCGCTCCGCCCCCTTCACTCCCTGTGCCTCGGCATCAAACTCCGACACAAGATCATCAACTAACTCCAGAACCTCGGCACTGGTGTCTTCAGGGACTTCTTCATCTGCAAAGTCGATCATGGCTTCGAGAAGCGCGGCGGCGCGGACAAGACGCTTTCGCCACCCCTCCACTTTGGCACCCAACGCTCCAGAAAATGCAGCCTGTGCTGACCGTCGCTGCGCTTCAGTTTCCGCGTCTATCAGATCCGCAAGGCCTTCCACTTGAGCCAAGTCCAACTGATCGTTCTCAAGCGCACGCTTGGTGAACTCACCTGCTTCCGCCAAGCGGACATCCGGCAAAGAAACCAATTCTGTAAGCAGCGCCCTAACCACTGCAACCGACCCGTGCGTTTGCAGCTCAACGACCGCTTCCCCAGTGAAGCTCGCTCCCGGCTCAAAAACGAGCACAACTGCCGTATCGAGGATTCCGTTTGAGCTCCGCAAGGGCATCAACGTCGCGCGTCGCGGCTCAGGAACACGCCCTGCTAGATGCTGAAGCGCGGCCATTGCGGAAGGGCCCGAGATACGGATTACCGCTACCCCCGCGCGGCCGGCCGCGGTGGCTTCAGCAACGATTGTATCCATGTTTAACTCTTTGATTTTCCTGAGGTATCAGGTGTTCATGGAGTCGAAGAACTCGGCGTTGTTCTTGGTCTGCTTAAGTTTGCCGATTAGGAACTCGATGGCATCGGTGGTGCCCATCGGGTTGAGGATACGGCGCAGGACAAAGGTTTTTTGCAGGTCCTTGGAGTCGACCAGAAGATCCTCTTTCCGGGTGCCGGACTTGAGGATGTCCATCGCCGGGAACACGCGCTTGTCGGCTACTTTCCGGTCGAGAACGATCTCGGAGTTACCGGTGCCTTTGAACTCTTCAAAGATCACCTCGTCCATGCGCGAACCGGTATCGATCAGGGCCGTAGCAATGATCGTCAACGAACCGCCTTCCTCGATGTTACGAGCGGCGCCAAAGAACCGCTTGGGGCGCTGGAGCGCGTTGGCGTCCACACCGCCGGTCAGCACCTTACCGGAGGAAGGAACCACGGTGTTGAAGGCACGGCCCAGACGCGTAATCGAGTCCAGCAGAATAACGACGTCCCGCTTATGCTCCACTAGGCGCTTGGCCTTTTCGATCACCATTTCGGAAACCGCAACGTGCCGAGTGGCCGGCTCGTCAAAGGTCGAAGAAATCACTTCGCCCTTCACAGAGCGCTGCATGTCGGTAACCTCCTCCGGGCGCTCGTCGATCAGCAGAACGATCAGGTAGCACTCAGGGTGGTTGGTCTCGATCGAATGCGCGATGTTTTGGAGCAGTACGGTTTTACCCGTACGAGGTGGCGCGACGATCAAAGAACGCTGACCTTTCCCGATCGGCGAAACCAGATCGATGATACGAGCTGACCGATCCTTGATGGTCGGATCGTCGATTTCCATGTTCAGCCGCTCGTCGGGGTACAGCGGCGTCAGGTTGTCGAAGTTGATCTTGTGGCGGGCTTTCTCGGGCTCTTCGAAATTGATCTGCGTGACCTTCGTCATGCAGAAATAGTTCTCGTTGTCGCCGGGCGCCTTGATGAAGCCTTCCACGGTGTCGCCGGTGCGCAGCCCGTGCTGGCGGATCATTTCTGGCGAAACGTAGATGTCATCGGGACCGGGCAGGTAGTTGGCCTCTGGCGACCGTAGAAACCCGAAACCATCCTGCAGCACGTCGAGAACACCATCGCCGGAAATGTCCCAGCCTTCCTCCGCGCGTTCCTTCAGGATGGCGAACATCATGTCGCCCTTGCGCATGGTGGAGGCGTTGTCGATCTCCAACTCCTCCGCCATCGACAGAAGGTCGGCGGGCGTCTTGGACTTGAGATCGTAAAGGGACAGTTGCGGCTGGGTCATGAACGGGCCTTCGCTGCGCAGGCCCCAGATCGGATGCGGGGCGCGAAATGGAATAACTGGAGGATCCACGGCCAGAACAGCCGCTTGGGACGGTGAGATAAGCCGCAGGCCGCTTTGAGTCAAGCGTACGTCAGAAGGGACGGACAACGACAGCGACAACGATGATGACAAGCATCAGCGTAGGCACTTCGTTCATCATTCGATAGGTGCGGCCGGAAACGACATTGACGCCATTCGCGAAATCCCTCCGTCGCTTCCCCAACCAGTGGTGAAACCAGGTGAGGCCCCCAACCGAGGCCAACTTCGCATAGGGCCAAATCGCACCCCAGTCGATGATCCCAGGGGTCAGAGCGAGCATGATGCCGAAGATCCAAGTCGCGATCATGGCAGGGTTCATGATGACCCTCAGCAGCTTCAGCTCCATCATTTGGAGCATCTCGTCCGAATGTACCTGCTCAACGCCTTTCTCTGCATGATGCACAAACAAGCGGGGAAGGTAGAAGATACCTGCCATCCAGGAGATGACGGCGAGAATATGGAGCGTTTTGGTCCAAGGATAACACCACGTAAGAAAGTCTGAGAGCACAGGTCACCTCCTCGCACCCTTCAATAATAAAATAGAATCTTAAGAAAGGTTGTTTTTGTAGTAGGGGCTGGGGATATGGGGATTACTGGGTTTTCCACAGATCCACACACAGAGAGGATCCATGCGATCGAGAACCGATTAGTGAAACATTATTTAATGATTTCAATTATATAAGCACTAAATTCATGGAGAAATCGTGGGCACATTCGGTGGCGAAACGCCACGACCACGAGTTATCCAGAACGCAAGTGACGTGTTCTCCTCATGGGGACGAAACCTGACTCCAAGTGGACAAGTGGGTCGTTTACCACCCGGTTGCTCCCTCTCCCAAAACCGGCCACATCGGAGTCACATGCTACACTCAGAGTCATCCCCGAGGTTATCCACATGACAACATCGCTTCTCTTGGCATCAGGGTCAGAGATCCGAGCGACCTTGCTTCGGAATGCATGCGTACCGTTTGACATAGAAGTACCGAGAGCCGACGAGGGGGCACTGAGGGCGGGACTTGAAGCTGAAGGCGCCAAGGCCCGTGATATGGCCGATGCACTCGCAGAGATCAAAGCCGCCAAGATTGCCGGCAAGCGACCTGATCGAATGGTTCTCGGCTGTGATCAGGTGCTTGAGTTTGAAGGGAATATCCTCGCCAAGCCGGAGAGTGTCGAGGACGCAATTCGTCAAATTACTGCGATGGCGGGGCAAACGCACCGGCTCCTGTCGGCGGCAGTCATCTACGAAAACGGAGCGCCTGTCTGGCGGCATGTCGGTGTCGTCCGTATGTACATGCGCTCCCTGTCGCCGGTCTATATTGAAGACTACGTTGTCCGTAACTGGGGCAGCATCCGCTGGTGCGCAGGGGGCTACCAGCTCGAGCAAGAGGGTGCGCGGCTCTTTGCCCGCGTCGAGGGCGACTATTTCAATGTGTTGGGATTGCCGCTATTGGAACTGCTGAACTATCTGGCGATCAAGGGTGTGATCCCGACATGACGGAGAAGATACCGCTGGCTGGCGTGATCGGCTCGCCGATCGCCCACTCGCGTTCCCCTGCACTTCACAGGCATTGGCTCGAGGCACTTGGCCTGCTTGGCCACTACATCCCCATGGATGTCAGCCATGAGAACCTCGAAGAGGTGCTGCGTGTCCTTCCCAAAATGGGCTTCGTGGGGTGCAACATCACGATCCCACACAAGGTCGCGGCACTGAACCTGGCAGATGCCGTCAGCGACCGTGCAGCTCTGATCGGGTCTGCAAACACGCTTATCTTTCGGGATGATGGTACAATTTATGCCGATAATACAGATGGTTACGGCTTCATAGCCAACCTGAGAGCCGGCGCACCGGAATGGTCCCCGCAAGATGGCCCAGTGGTGATCTTCGGTGCTGGCGGAGCCTGTCGGGCTGTGCTGGCCTCTCTCATTGAAGCTGGTTGCACCGACATCCGCCTTGCCAACCGCTCGCGGCCAAGAGCCGAAGCGCTCCGAACAGAGTTCGGCCCAAAGATCACTGTTTTCGATTGGGTGCTGGCCGGTTCGATGATCGAAGGCGCTGCACTTATCGTTAACACCACCTCCCTTGGCATGGTCGGGAAAGCGGAGTTCAAGGTACCGCTGGACGCGCTTACCCCTGACATGGTCGTAACAGACATCGTTTACACGCCGCTTCAAACAGAACTCCTCAAGACTGCGGCTGAAATTGGCTGCACGACGGTCGATGGGTTGGGCATGCTGATTCACCAAGGCGCCCCGGGCTTCGAACGCTGGTTTGGGCAACGACCACCCGTCACCGACAAAACCCGCGCCGCGGTGATGGGTTGGTGAGCAGACCGTTCCGAATAGGTCTTACGGGCGGTATGGGGATGGGCAAGTCGACGACCGCAAAGATGTTCGCAGATGCGGGCGTGGCTGTCTGGGATGCCGATGCCGCCGTACATCGCCTTTACGCTAAAGATGGCGCTGCCGTTCCGGAAATCGCAGCGTTGAGGCCAGAAGCCGTTGAAGGTGGCACGGTTTCGCGTCCGGCCCTCCGCGCTTGGATCGCCGAGGACGCAAGCGCACTAACACAGATCGAAGCGCTGGTTCACCCTCTTGTACAACAGGATCGAGCCGACTTTGCCAAAAAAACGGATGCCAATGTCGTCCTCTTCGATATCCCTCTCCTCTTCGAGACTGGCACAGACCAAGAGATGGATCTGACAGTCACCGTCTCCTGCAGCCCGGAAGAGCAACGCCGCCGCGTTCTTGAGCGCGGCACAATGGACGAGCAGGCTTTTGAACGTATTCTCCAAGCACAGATGCCGGATGCAGAAAAACAGGCGCGAGCTGATCGAGTGATCATTACTGACACGGTGGAGAATGCGCGAGCACAAGTTGAGGCGATTTTGGGAGAGGTCAGGAGGAAAATCGATGCGTGAGATTGTACTCGACACAGAAACAACAGGATTCGATCCGTTCAGCGGTGACCGCATCGTCGAGATTGGCGCCGTCGAACTCGTGGGTCACATGCCAACTGGCAACCACTACCACCAGTACATCAACCCGCAACGCGACATGCCCACTGAGGCCTTTGAGGTTCACGGGATCAGCGAGGAATTCCTCGCTGACAAGCCGCTGTTTGCAGCGATCGCTCAGGACTTCCTGGATTTCATCGGAGACGCCAAACTCGTCATCCACAACGCCGCCTTCGACATGAAATTCCTCAACGCCGAACTCAAATGGGTCAACAAGCCACTAATCTCCGATGATCGCGCGATCGATACCGTGGCCATGGCGCGTCGTAAATTTCCGGGTTCTCCGGCGTCGCTCGACGCGCTCTGCCGGCGGTTCGGGATTACAACCGAGCGCGAGTTGCACGGGGCATTGCTCGACAGTCAGATCCTGGCTGATGTCTATCTTGAGCTCATCGGCGGTCGCCAACCTGGCCTGGTGCTCTCCGAGGCGCGTACCCAGACCAACACCAACACAGTTGACAAAAACTGGCGGCCATCACCGCGGCCGCAGCCACTTCCGCCACGGCTGACCGAAAGTGAAACCGCCACGCACCAAGCATTCGTTGAAAAGCTAGGCGACGCGGCGGTCTGGAAACGCTTCGAGAGTTAGGCGTCGGCCTTTGGCGCAGCTTCTGCGCGCTGGGCGAGTTGCTGACGGTACAGCGCCACGAAATCGATGTTTTGAAGGTTCACCGGCGGGAAATTCCCGTCGCGCGTCACGTCAGACACGATGCGGCGAACGTAGGGGAAAATCTGCCTCGGGCACTCGATCAGCAAGAAGGGATGCAACTGGTCATCCGGAACACCATCGATCTGGAACACGGCGCCGTAGTCCAACTCAAGCAGGAAAAGCGTGCTGCCGTCGGGCTTGTTCTTGCTCTCGACTTTGGTCTTCAGAGTGACTTCGTACTGGTTCTCGGTCGTGCGCTTGCGAGCATCCACTGCGACCGCCACCTGCATCTCGGGCTGAACCTCGCCCTGAATGCCCTTCTGCACGACGATGTTCTCAAAAGACATGTCGCGGATGAACTGAGCAAGGATTTGCAGCTGCACTTGAGGCTGCTGCTGCGGCGCTGCGGCGCCATTCTCGGGGGTGTCGGCCATGGGGCTCTCTCCGGTTATCTTGGGTCGCGCCTGCTTTATCAGGGTGCGACGGCAGCCTCAATGGCGGGTCCAGCCGGAGTTTCCCGGGATCTCGGGCTTGTCAGGCGTCACCTCGCGATAGGTGCCGTCCACCACGTCATCCCGGACCGGACGCTGGGCCGGGCCGGAGCCCATCGTAAAGCTCTGCACCTTCACCCGCTTACGGAGCCAAGCAAATGCGGCCGTCCGGAACGCCGGAATCAGCAGCAGGAAACCAACGGCGTCGGTGAAGAACCCTGGTGTCAGCAGCAGAGCACCGGAGAACAGGATCATTGCCCCATGTGCGAGTGGCTCAGTGGGGTCTCGTAGCTCATTGAACCGACCTTGCAAGTCCGCCAGCACCTGCCGTCCCTGACTCTTGACAAGCCATGTTCCGAGCACGGCTGTCACCAGAACGATGCCGAGGGTCGGCCACAAGCCAATCAGCCCGCCAACTTGGATGAACAGTGCGATCTCAATGAGCGGGACCGCGATGAAAAGCGCCAAAAGGGGCATCAAACCTCCGTAAGTGTTGCAAGGCGGCTGGTGGACTTGCCCCCTGCGAAAGCCTACATATGTTCGGAACGCTCCAATTGCCACTTTTGTGCCCGAGGCCCCAATGAATGTTGCCGTGATCCAGCTCCTTGTGCTCGCCGGCGTCGCGATCTTCCTGATCCTGCGCCTGCGCTCTGTGCTGGGCACCCGCGAGGGGTTTGAAAAGCCACAGGCGCCGGTCCCGGAGGCAAGCCGTAGCCGCGACAATGGCCGCCGCGAGTTCGAGGTTATTGAGGGTGGTGTGGATCGGGACATCGCCGACCACGTCGAGGAAGGTCCTTCAGCGGACGCACTCGCACGCATGAAGAGCGTCGAGCTGGGTTTCTCAGTTGGTGAGTTTCTTCAGGGCGCCCGCGGAGCCTACGAGATGATCCTCATGGCATTCGAACGCGGTGATCTGGACAGTGTAGAGCCCTTCCTTGGCGAAGATGTCATGGAAAGCTTCAATGAAGTCGTGAAGATGCGGGCCGAAAACGGTGTAACCGTAGATGCGAGCTTCATCGGCGTCCGCGAAGTGACCCTAAAGGAAGCTAGCTTTGATGAGGCAAACAGCGAGGCCGAGATCACGGTTCGCTTTATCGGTGAGCTGACAAGCGTGGTTCGCGATGCAGGCGGAGACATTGTCGAGGGCGATCCGAACGCAGTGAAGCGCCAGCGCGATATCTGGACATTTGCGCGGCAGATGGGCACCGGTGACCCGAACTGGAAACTGGTCGCGACCGGCGAGTAAGGCACGTTGGCCCGGATAGAGCTCGCCAACCTTCCCGGCTGGGCCGGGGATGACCACGAGGCAGCACTCCGGACCTTTCTGACAACCGCAACTCCCGAAGACCCTGCGCATGGGGTCATGCCCGGCGCGGCAAGGGAGCACCTCGAGACCCACTTCCAAGCCAAATTGCTGGCAGAAGGCGCGGTACTTACGGGCTATTTCGAGCCAGTATATTGCGGCGCAGTGGAACGAAGTGAAAGATATCCGGCACCTGTCTACGCCGTACCTGAAGGTTGGCAGACCGGGCAATCTTTCGCCTCGCGTGCTGAAATCGTCGAGAAGGACCTGTTGGCCGGCCGTGAACTGGCCTGGCTAGCCTCCCCGCTGGATGCATTTCTCCTACAGGTACAGGGGTCCGGCCGCATTGCCCTGCCAGATGGGTCGGAGCTCCGGCTCGGTTTTGCCGGAAAGAACGGTCATCCCTATGTGTCCCTCGGCCGACTGCTGCTGGAGCGCGGTGAACTTTCGCCCAAAGATGTTTCCATGCAGGCCCTTCGTGCCTGGTATGACGCCAACCCGGAAGAGGGTGCGAAGGCCCTCCTCGAAAACCCCAGCTTCGTCTTCTTCAAGCCACTGGAAATCGCACCAGAACTTGGCCCAATCGGCACATCGGGCGTTCCGTTGACACCGCAGCGAAGCATCGCGGTTGACCCAGCGTCCACCGCCCTCGGCAGCCTGATCTACCTCGACATCTCGGATGCTGACACGCCGTCTCGGCTATGCGTAGCCCAAGACACAGGCGGGGCAATCAAGGGGCCGGGTCGGACAGACCTGTTCTGTGGTACCGGCGATACCGCCGGTGAGCAGGCCGGAAAGCTATTTACCACAATCCGCTCCTACCAACTCGTGGCGCGAGCTGGCGTATGACCGGGAAGACTCCAAAGCGTCTTTCAGCCGAGGACGAGGCGCTCTGGCGCAAGGTCGTCGAAAATGCCACGCCAATGGCCAAGAACCGGCCCAAGCTCAAGCCGGTCGATAAACCGCAACATGAGTACGAGCCGCGCTCTGAGTTCACACCGCGGGCCTTTTCGGTGGGCGAGCGAGCGCAGCCTCGCCACCAAATCCAAAATACAGCGCCGCCACCGCCCGCAATGGATCGGAAGGCCTTCAACCGAATGAAGCGCGGCAAGTTGAAGCCCGAAGGCCGGATAGACCTGCACGGCATGACACTTGCCGAAGCACAGCCACGATTGATGAAGTTCATCCATTCCGCGCATGCGGACGGCAAGCGGTTGGTCCTCGTCATCACCGGCAAGGGCAGAACCAAACCAGACGATGAAGGCCCTATCCCGTCGCGCCCCGGAGTCCTCCGGCGCCAAGTACCAGACTGGCTCACCCGCCCACCCTTGGCATCGCTGGTGCTTGAGGTCACACCGGCCAACCTGAGGCACGGCGGAGATGGTGCCTTCTACGTCTACCTACGCCGCACCCGGTAGCCGCCGCTGCGCCGCGGCCACGCCGGCCGAAATGCTCAATGCCGCAAGGCAGAAGTACACCGAGATCCACGGCAGCTGGTCTTCAAACGTCAGCCCGGTATCAATCATCCAACCCGTGATACCCGGACCGATGGCTGAGCCGAACACCATGATTGCGCCCGCCATCGCCTTGATGGAGCCGATGTGCCGGGTGCCAAAAAATTCTGCCCAATAGGAGCCGGGTAGCGTCGCCTGCGCACCGGTGCCTATGCCAAATACTGCGAGGCCCAGTGCCGCCATCACGAGGCCCTCTGCTTGCCAGAGGATGAAGAAGCCGATTGCAAAGGGCAGCATGTAGAACACCATCAGCCGCGCCGTCCCGAACCGGTCGATCAAGGCACCGGATGCGAAGGTTGCAGCGATGGATACCGCCGTGAAAACAGGCATGAGCGCCAGATAATCGACCAACGCCCACCCCTTCACAGTCGCGAAGTGGACCTGCTGGAAAAAGAGGGCGGTGCCCCAAGCTGGAGGCCCGAGTAACAGCGGAACGGAGAACCAGAACAGTGGATGTCGCAATAATTCGCCCCGCGTCCAATGCCGGTTGTCCATCCCCGCAGATGGGGTGGCATCGGCTGCGGCTTGTGGCGTCCGCTCTGCGCGCAAGAGCCGGGCGAGGACTGGAAGCGCCCCCAGAACCACGACTGCAGCGCCCACCCAAAGCCAGCGCCAGCTGAACCAGACCAACCCGGCCGCAAAAACCACCGGCAACACGGCCTGACCTAAAGCGAAACCCATTGAAGAGATGGATAGGGCAAGACCTCGCCGTCCAACGAACCATCGGGCCATTGCGACGATAGACAGGTGAGAGAACAGCCCTTGGCCGCACAGGCGCAGCGCGAATATCACGAAAACCAGTGCTACCGGCCCGGCCAAGAGCGCCATCCCAAGACAGGCCAGCGAAAGCCCGGGACCAACGACATTCGCCAGCGCACGCACCCGGTAGCGGTCCGTCAACGCGCCGGCCCAAACCATCGTAATGGCAGAAATCGTGGTGCCGACCGTGTAAATCAGGCCCCATTCACCGTCCGACAGGCTGAAACTCTCCATGATCTCGCCAGCGAAGATCGAGATGAAGAACGTCTGACCAAAAGATGAGGTAAAGGATAGCAGGGCTCCGGCCAGCAGGAACGGGGCGTTACCACGCAGGAAGCTGAGCAAACCCATGCCGCCGTTATCGCCCCGGCCCTCAGCAATGAAAAGCGCTCAGTTCCCTGCGATGGCCGTCACCGGAGAAAGGATGATCGAGGTCGCGCTTTGAACAGTAAGGATCGTGCCGGGCAACAAGCCGGCCCGCCCCGCATTGTCGCGGCCAAACGCGGCGTCGACGGCCGTGATCTGGCCCAAGATCTTAAGCAAAGCCGGATTCTCGGCGGCCGCGAAATGATCCAAGCCACCTGTCCCGAAGTTGGAAACATCAATCAAGGTCACGTCGAGGTCTGCCACCTCCTCAACATCCTTCAGGTTGCCAAGCCGCGCTGGCAGGCCGGTGAGCCGGGCCGACAAGCGCAGAGCCTTGTCGCGGCTGGATGTGAAGATGACGAAGGGTTCGGGCAAATCGCCGATCCGGGTCGCCTGAGAGCGGAAGAGATCCACGTCCAAATCGGGTGACATGAGCACAACGCCATTGAGCTTCGGCATCACCTGCCGGTCGTTCCGAATGGCCATCTGGCGCAAGGTTTCCATCACCAGAAGCGAGCCCATGGAATGACCCACAATAGTGATCGTCCGCGCGCCAGACCTTGAAACTTCCGTCAAAAAATCCTCGAGCCCGTCCCGGGCATAAAGCGCGCTGTCCCGGTCGTAAGCATAGGCAAGAGGGTTCTCCGCGGATGGCCACGTGTAACTGACTGGCAGATCATCAATTTTCAGGTCATGGGTAAGCTGCGCGAGGCGAAAGACGGCGTCTCCGATCGTGTTGTTGTAGCCATGGACATACACGATGACGTTTCCTCTGGCCGCCGGCTTCGCCTTCAATGCCTCACGGACCGCACCCTGAAAGACCTGAGGTGTGGCAAACCTGCTTGCAGACGTGGCGACGAAATCGCGCTGCACATCCGGGCCCTTACGACGGGCGGTGCGTACATCGCCCGGGTTGCGGAGCGGCGGCACGGACACATCATAGGCCAAATAGCCCAAAGGACCGCGATCAGTGTACCTCACCACCTTCTTGTTCGGGTCACGTAACCGGGTGCTCCCAACAAAGATCTTGTAGGACGTCCCCACCCCAACCGCACTCGGCACAACAACCAGAGTCGCTCGCGGCGCACAGGCCGTGAGAAGCAGGGATATCAGGAGAAGCCGCGCAAACCTCGTCATGGGTCAACGTTAGCGCGGCCCCACCAAGCGCACCATCGCTATAGAACGTAGCGCGACAAATCGGTCGATCGGGCCAGCTCGCCAAGGTTCTCCTCGACGTATTCCGCATCGATCTGCACGGCTTCTCCGGATTTGTCGGGCGCAACAAACGAAAGTTCCTCGAAGACACGCTCGATCACCGTGTAGAGCCGGCGCGCGCCGATATTCTCGACACTCTGGTTCACCTCGGCGGCGATCCGGGCCAGCGCCGAGATACCGTCATCCGTGAAGCTGACATCCACACCCTCGGTCTTCATCAACTCGGTGTACTGCCGGGTCAGCGCGTTGTCTGTTTCCGTAAGGATTCGAACGAAATCTTCTTCGGTCAGCGCTCTCAGCTCCACACGAATGGGGAGCCGCCCTTGAAGCTCTGGCAACAGGTCGGACGGCTTGGCAATATGGAATGCCCCGGACGCGATGAAGAGGATGTGGTCGGTCTTCACCGGGCCATGCTTGGTGCTGACAGTTGTGCCTTCGATGAGCGGAAGCAGGTCGCGTTGAACGCCTTCGCGGCTCACATCACCGCCTCGGGTTTCAGCACGGGCGCACACCTTGTCGATCTCATCGATGAAAACGATGCCGTTTTCCTGCACCGACTCCAGAGCCGCGGTCTTCACGGTTTCGTCGTCGAGGAGCTTGTCGGCCTCTTCACCAATGAGGATGTCATAACTCTCGGCCACCGTCATCTTACGGCGGGTCGTGCGACCCCCAAACGCCTTGCCGAACAGGTCCTGCAAGTTCCCCATCCCCTGCATTCCGCCGCCGGGCTGGCCCGGGATTTCGAACATCGGCATTGAGGGGGTGGGCTCTGCAATATCCAGCTCAATCACGGTGTCGTCGAGCGCGCCGCTGCGGAGCTTCTCGCGGAACATCTCCAGCGTCTTGCCCCGCGCGTCCTCGCCGGCAATGGCCCGCAGCACCCGCTCTTCAGACCCTTCGCGGGCCTTGGCTTTTACGTCCTCCCGCATCAACTCGCGGGTCTGAGCAATGGAGGCATCAACGAGATCGCGGATGATCTGCTCAACGTCCCGGCCAACATAGCCAACCTCGGTGAACTTGGTCGCCTCGACCTTGATAAAGGGCGCCCGCGCCAGTTTGGCGAGGCGACGGCTGATCTCGGTCTTGCCGACGCCGGTAGGGCCAATCATCAGAATGTTCTTCGGATAGACCTCGTCACGGATATCATCGGCCAGCTGTTTGCGCCGCCAACGGTTGCGCAGCGCTACGGCGACGGCACGCTTGGCGTCCTTCTGGCCAATGATGAAGCGATCAAGCTCCGAAACGATTTCGCGGGGTGTCAGATCAGTCATGCAGAAAACTCTCTCGGCCGCGTCCAGGGCGGCAGTCTGTCTTTTCCGGGGAAGCCAGGCATCACGGCCATGATCCCGCCACGGATGCTCTCCCAGAACGCACCAAGCGCAACGAGGAAAACGCCGAGAAGCAGGATGAAGGCCCAGGTCTGGCCCTCAGCCACGATTGCGGTGAGTGCCACCACATAGCCGATGCCCGATATGAGGAAGGAGCGACGATCAATCACGATGGCGAAGACCGCCATCAACACAAGAAAGCCGCTGAGGATGAGGTAGGCCCCAGCTCCACCTTGCTGGAACAGCGTGAAGGCAACCGTGTTCACGATAGCCGGGGCAGAGATTACGTGGAGCCAGAACGCTTGAGAGGCGCGGCGTGTCACCCGGTGCGGGTCAGACACATCAAACCTCAGCGCCAAGGCTAGCCCAAGCAAGCCCAGCGCAAGCGTTACCCACGAAAAGGCGGAGTTGGCGGACAGCAGGAACACATCGCGCAAGCTATTCAGTTCCGGGCCGTTTAGCGCGGTAAGCCCGAAGCAGGTAGCATAGAAGCCCAGCGCAATGAGCAGCATCGCAAAGGGCACGCGAAATGCGAGCCAATAGACGATCAGTGCCAGTGTCGCCAACGCCAACATGATCACGGTTCGCACGTCATTGAAGCCGGTGATCTTCGGGATGCCGTTATCAGGGACCATCCAATAGCTCACCGCCCAGCCTGCTTGCACGGCGGAGAAGGCAAACATGATCGCCAGAGCGATTGAAGGCGCAACCATCCTCCGCCGGCGCGTGAAGTAAAGCGCCAATCCGGCGAGCGCAGCCATCCCGGCCATCCCGCAAAGCAGGAGTGAGACCATGCTGCTGCTGGCCAGATAGGTGGAAATGCCGGTCAATCCTGTCCATCCGGCGTAGAGGATGGTCAGCCCGACGACGATGAATATCTCGTTGAAGCCTTTGAACAGCTCGAATGGTTCATCAAGGCCCCCGAGATTTTCACGCGCGCCGCGACGCGCTTCGGACAACGCAACAATGGCCGATGCTTGCGCCTCGCTGATCTTGCCGGCACCCACGGCGGCCCGGATGTCATCACGGGTGATGCTCATCCGCCGATCTTCTCCACGGTCAGGTTGCCATTGGTGTAAACGCAGATGTCGGCCGCAATGCCCATTGCCTTGCGCGCGATCGTCTCGGCATCAAAATCCTGATCAATCAGCCCGCGGGCCGCTGCCAGCGCGTAATTGCCACCTGAGCCGATGGCCGCAATGCCGTGTTCCGGCTCCAGAACATCACCGGCGCCAGTGATCACCAGAAGCTCCTTGCCGTCGGTCACAATGAGCATGGCTTCGAGTTTTTGCAGGTACTTGTCAGTGCGCCAGTCTTTCGCCAGCTCTACCGAGGCCCGCGCGAGCTGACCGGGCGTGGCTTCCAGCTTCTTTTCCAGACGTTCCAGTAGAGTGAAGGCATCAGCCGTTGACCCGGCAAAGCCACAAACCACCTCGTGCCCACCGGGCGAGATACGGCGGACCTTGCGGGCAGAGCCCTTGATCACCGTCTGGCCAAGGCTCACCTGCCCGTCACCGGCCACCACCACCTCGTCGCCCTTGCGGACACCGATGATCGTAGTGCCATGCCAACCGGGAAATTCGCTCTCGCTCATGCCGCTCTCCGTTTCGTTCTTGGGGTATATGGCCATGCCACCCGGCGCCCGCAAGAAAAAGGGGCGCCGAAGCGCCCCGATCCATGCGGTGAGACTATGCTCAGATGGACTCGGTGATCCAGCCGTGCAGCGCGGCCTTGGGCGCAGCGCCGGTCTTGTTCGACACCACCTGACCGTCCTTGAACAGGAACAGTGCCGGGATACCACGCACGCCCATCTGGGCCGGGGAGTTGGGGTTTTCGTCGACGTTGACCTTGACGATCTTCACCTTGCCGTCGAGCTCTTCGGAAAGCTCTTCGAGTGCCGGGCCGATCTGCTTACAGGGGCCACACCACTCCGCCCAGAAGTCCACCACTACGGGGATATCGGCTTCCTTCACCTCGGTGTCGAAGGTGTCATCGGTCACGGCAACGGTCGCCATCTCGGCTCTCCTGATGTTTTGCGGTTCGGGTTGGGAAGGTAGGGTTGCGGTTTGGGCAGGTCAAGCAGATGCGGTAGCTTTGAGCGCATTCGTCACAAGGTCGTGTGGAAGAACGTCGAGCCGGGGGATCTTCGTCCAGAGAAGTGCCGTTTGAACTTGGTGATCGGAGTAGATCTGAGTGAGCGCCGAGGCATATGCGCCCATCTGGGCGAGCAGGCCCGAGGGAATTTCTTCGATCCGTTCCGGCACCACCTGATTGGACTTGTAGTCAATGGCGGTGACGGTGCTTTCGGTGACAACTAGCCTGTCAATTATGCCCTGCATCGGTTCTCCGCCTCTCTCGAGGAGGTGGGCTGTAATGGGCACCTCAACGAGCGCGTCGCCTTCGAACAACTTACTCAGTTCGGGCGCCTGCAGTACTGCCAATGCCTCTGCAATCACATCGGGCGCAGTGCTAGGCGCAAACGCCTCCAGCAAGGCGCTGGCCTGCACTTCGCGATCGGACGCCCCAAATCTGGGGAGGTGCTCCAGTAACAGGTGCAAAGCCGTCCCTCGATCCAGCGCATCCGGGTTGCCAACACCTTCAGCGGGCAAAGTTTTGGGGCCTGGTAGCCCTGACGGGGAGAGCACTTGGGGTGGCCGCGGCAGAATTGCGGGATGGGCCAGTGCGATGTCGGGCAGAATGACTTGCGCCGCGCTGGTGTCCGTCGTTTCAGTCACGCCCTCCTCATCCGGCCGCGCGTTCTCGTAGCGCTTACCCCCTCCGAACGGGAACAAGTGCGTTACGGCCCCAACCTGCTCAAATGCGCCTTCGGTGCGGCGATACCAATTTTCCTTGTCTTCCTTCGCGGTTCCCGCGCCGCAAACGATCAGCCATTTCTCCGCGCGGGTCATCGCAACGTACTGCAACCGCAGTCGCTCTTCTTCCTGCCGCTCCTTCAACGCGGCCAGCGGCTCCAGCAGAAGCTCCGGGGTATCCGGCTTTGAGGGCTTCCATAGCGGAGGCAGTCCCTCGAGCATCACGGCACCATCTTCGCGTGGCGGTTGGCGGTCTCCGCTTTCGGCAAGAAATACAATCGGCGCCTCCAACCCTTTGGAGCCATGTACGGTCATCACCCGGATCGCCCGTCCGCCGCTCTCCTGACCGCGCTTGATGTCAATCTCACTAGCTTCCATCCAAGCGAGAAAGCCGGTCAGGCTCGGCGTTTCGGCCTGCTCGTAGGACAGCGCGGTTGCGAGGAGCAAATCTATCGACTCCTCGGCTTCTGCACCCAGTCGCGTAATCAAGCGTGCACGGCCTTCGTGCTGGGTAAGAATGCGCTCAAGCAACTCATAAGGGCGGAGAAAGCCAGCCTGATCGCGCAGGTCGCGCAAGAACGTCAGCGCAGGATCCGCTGCTTCGTAGTTACGGAGGGCCTCCCACAGCCGGCCTTCCCGCGGCTGTGCCAAGCGGTAGATCGCGTCTTCATCCCAATCAAACAGTGGCGAGCGGAGCGCCGCAGCGAGGGACAGGTCGTCATCGGGCGTGTCGAGAAAGGACAGTAACGCCAGCAAGTCTTTCACCGCCATGGCATCGGCAAGGCGCACCCTGTCGGCCCCCGCCACCTCAAGTCCCTCGGCCTTGCAGGCGCGGATCACCTCATGGAAGATCAGGCTCCGGCTCTGAACCAATATGAGAACGTCGCCATCCGTGATGCGCCGTGGCCGAAACTCACCATCGACGTAGTCAAAAAGTCTCTCTTCCGCCTGCATTCGCAAAATTTCCTTCGCGATGCGCTGCGCAAGCTGCACCTGAGGATCGTCTGCACTGACCATGTCGACCGGGTCGAACCACGGGGTTTCGTCCTCGGCCTTCTCCGGCTTTGGGATGAATGGCCAAAGATCCACCCGTCCGGGCATCTCGGAGTGGAAGGCGATGTGGTTCAAGGCACCCCCCATCGCGCGCGCCTCATCAGGGAAGGCTGCGTCGACCACCCGCAGAATGGGGGCAGCTGAACGGAAGGAGTATTGCAACTCCATCCGCTGTGGCGCGGCGCCGGATGTTCCCAACCTCTCGGAGAACGTGTCTGCCATACGTTCGAACCCGTCAGGATCGGCACCCTGAAAGCCATAGATCGACTGCTTCTTGTCCCCCACGACAAAAATCGTCCGTTCCCCGGCCTCCCGGCGGCCACTGCCTGACGTGATCTCGCGAGAGATCAGATCGATCACCTCCCACTGCGCCGGGCTGGTATCTTGGGCCTCATCCACGAGGATGTGGTCAATCCCACCATCGAGCCGGAACAGCACCCAATCGGCCACGCCGTCATTGGTCAGCAAATCTCGGGTCTTGAAGATCAGATCGTCAAAATCCAGCTCGCCCCGCGCTGCTTTTGCGGCCTCGTAGGCAGGGAGGAAGGCCCCAGCGAACTGGTGCAAGGCATCAGATCGCCTTGCTAAACGGAGTTGCTTTGCGCGATCATATGCATCGGCGACCCGCGCCATCAGGTTTTCGAGTTGGGCCAGCAACTCAGATGGCATCGCTTCACGTGTGGCTTTCGTGGGAAAGCTCCCGATCCGTGGCTGACCCGCGGACTTTCCGGACTGACCTACAAACCGTTTGTCGAGTATCGCAAGGGCAGCCAGTTGATCTTCTGGAAGCTCCGCCAGTTCGCTGGCGGCTTTTGCATCGGTTGTGCTGCCCGCGGCGAGATAGGGCAAGACCGACGCGACAAGGCTTCTCTCGTTTCCAAGGAAGACCTCAGCGATCAAGGTCGCTTCATCGTACCCCTCCGGAAGGCCCACTGCAGCCGAAATAGTCTCGAAACTGCTGAGGCTTCCAAAGGCGTTCCTCTGTCCGGCCAACTTAGCGCAAAACCCTTCGACCTCGAGTCCTGAGAACAGGGAGGCAAAGGTATCGAAGACAGCTGGCTCATCCTCTGCGACCTTGTCCAACGCTTCCTGCAATCGCGCCTTGGCGCTGACGTCATCGAGTTCCACAAAACCCGGGGGCACGCCTGCTTCCAGCGGGAACCGGCGCAGGATGGCGGAGCAGAACGAATGGATCGTTTGGATCTTCAGGCCACCTGGCGTTTCGATCGCCCGCGCAAAGAGTCGACGGGCTTTGGCAAGCCGGTTCGCATCCGACGTGTCCTCCCCGACCGTCGAAAGAGCATCGGCAAGCTCCCTGTCCGTGAGCATCGACCACTCGCCCAACCGTGAGAACAGCCGGTTCTGCATCTCAGCGGCGGCGGCCTTGGTGAAGGTGAGGCACAGTATGTTCTGCGGCGGGACATCGCGGAGAAGAAGCCGCGCCACCCGGTCGGTCAGCACGCGCGTCTTGCCGGAGCCGGCGTTGGCCGACAGCCACGTGGATAGCTCCGGTTGCGCGGCCTTGATCTGAGCGGCGGTGGCTTCGTTCGGCGCGGTCATTGGCCCACCAGTATCGTTTCAGGCGCGGCAGTTACGTCCCACTCCCCAAATCGCGAAAGGTGATCGTAGTCGCTTGCGTAAATAAGGAACTGCGGCGCGCGCCGTGCCGAATAACCCTTGGAGGGGTCTTCATAGGTTCGGATCAAGGCAGCGAGGTGTTGCAGCATCGCATCCGGGCGCCATACGCCCTCGATCTCCAGCGGTTCGTCCCGCGAATTGGCCGGGTTGCCGATTGAGATGTATCCCACCCGCGCGGCCCGCTGCGCGCCGAGTTGTTTGAAGCCACCTGCCTCGGCAATGGCCGCCTCGAGCAGTAGCTGCTTGTCGAAGGCTTCAACCTCCTTTTCGGACGGCGGCTTGGTCGACGTCTTGTAATCGAGCACTGCGCAACCGCCAGCTTCAAGTCGGTCGATCCGGTCCGGTTTTGCCGACACCCTAAAATCGACGCCTCTCAGTTGAACAGTGCCGATTTCCTCAACAATGATTGGCATCCCGCTCGCTTGGAGTGCTGCTTCAACCCGGACCAACCCCGGTGCGGAAGAGGCCAGGCGGCCCAACCAGAGCCGTCTAGTGGCGGGCCAGGGCACGTGTGTCGCA
Organism: Vannielia sp. SX4; assembly: GCF_052828525.1. The sequence continues at coordinate 338,078 of NZ_CM128247.1, read as the reverse complement.
ACGACTTTTGCCGCAACCTCCATGAAGGCTTCAGCTGTCCTCTCTGGTGGATCGGTGAAATCGAAACCGTCTTTCAGGCACTGCTCCATCACCGCATGAAGCACCGTTCCACGCATCGCGGCATCCGGTTGCGGTGCTCTCGGGCCGAGTCTCCTCAGCTTGAGGACGTTCTTTGCATAGACCGCGTAGGGATCCCGGATCAGGGTGGACACAGCGGTTACAAAGAGCGCCTTGGGTCGAGCTTCGGCTGGCGGAGCTGGCGCGGGCCGGGGCGCGGGCAGAGCGGAGATCGGGTTATCGGAGTGCACCGCCAAGGCAGACGAAATGGCTACCAGCCGGTCTCCCCGTGCGCGCATCTCCTTGAGGCAGGTATCACCAGCTTCACCCAGGCCCGAAAGCAGGTTTGTCAGGCGGTTCAGCCAGCGGGAAGGCACGGTTTCGGTATCGGCACTTTGTGCACTGCGGCTGAGGATAACTTCGCGCGCGCCCATCGCCTGCTGGTAGTCATGAGCGGCAAGCCCGACGCGCCGCTCCGGCAGCAGCATCCCGGCATCGCGCCGCATCGCGCGGTTCATCCACGGATCGTGCGGCAAGGCCGCCGGCCAAGTCCCTTCGTTCAACCCTGCAAGAATGGACAGATCGACAGTCCGGGTTCTCGCTTCAATCGTGCCCCAGATGGAGACCAGAGGATGTGCAATTGGCGCTTCCCGCACTTCGCCGCTGGAGAGAACAGATCTGATGATGCCGAGATACTGCACATTATCGACAGCTCCGCCGAACGGCGCCGCCATGCGCAGCTCATCTACTGCAGCACCAGCGGCTTCCCCGGGTTTCTCCGCCCAGAGTTGCCCAGACCCGCTGGAATCCAGTCCCGCGGTGATGGCTTCCGCCAAGTCGATGTGTCGTTCAAGTCGGGCCTCCAGAGGTTCGCCACCTGTGTTGGGCAAATTCTCCAGCACGCTGCCTAGCCAACCAACCCAATCCTTCGCTTCTTCCGTTGCCTTCCAACTGACCAACCAATCTTGCAATACCGCCGCATCAACGCGCGGCACGCCCTTGCGCCTTGCCCAAGTTTCAAAGCGTCCAAGGTTCAGCAGGTGAGGGCCGCGCATGCTCGCGCTCGAAGCCGTAAGCGGATGCTTCAGGAGCGACAGCGCGGATGCGAGTTCCAACGGGCGCCCAAACAGCGCAGCTGTCTCGATCAAAAATCGCCCCGGCGGGCTTTGGTGGAGGGGCACACCAGCGGAATCGTCCGGTACGATGCCCCAGCGAGACAGAGCAGCTGTGACCTGCCGTGCCAATGTTCGGTCGGGTGTAATAAGCGCCGTCGTCTTGTTGGCCTCAACAGCCTCCCGGATGGCGAATGCGATTGCTGCGGCTTCATGGCGTGGAGTTCGCGCTGTAATAAGCGAGAGCCCATCCGTAGCCGCTGACAGATCTTCGGCAAGCTTCGGTCCGTCACTGAGCCATTGGTCAGTCACAGGAGCCGGCCGGAGCGACAGCGAAACCAGCCTGTTGCGCGAATGCGTGTCGGGCTTGGTATCGGTCCAAGGGGCAATGTCGTCTGGAGCGACGCCCAGGCGTTTGGCGAGGGCTGCAAAGCGAAACTGCGGATGGTCTTCTTCCGGCACTCTGTCGGGGTTATTGCAGGACGCTGTTAGGTTGCGCCAGACCTCCTGAGGCGTGTCCGTGTCCACCCCTGGCAACACCACCGCGCCTTGAGGTAAGCGGGCCACGGCTTCCATCAGCAGCCGCGTCGTGCCCCGTGATCCTGTGGAACCCGCCACGATAATTGGATTCTGCGGCGGAGCAGCGTCCCACAGCGACAAAAGCGCCGACAAAGCATCTCTATTGAAAGCCGCTTGAGTGCGAAAAACGTCACTATCCTGCCCGGAAAGCACTGAAATGACCGAAAGGCTCCGTGCCCAGTGCGCCGAGTGATCGCCAACATCAAGGTCGGCAAGTGCCGCCGGGTCTACCCCCTCGTCGTCCATCTCATCAAGTAAGGCAGCCAGACTGTTCGCGAGGTCGAAAGCGGCGCTCTTTGGGGCAATGTCAGGCTGCAGGTCGATCAGCCGGGCCACGGCTTGCCGCAGTTGAAGGCGTAGCTGCAATGACGAAACGGCAGGCTTGAGGCCGGTAAGGTGGAGGCCACCTGCCAGGTCAGTTACCAGATGCACCCGCGGCATCAGTCGTGCCGGCCCAGCCGCGAACTGATCGAGAAGGTGTCGCTTCATCCGGGTCGTATTGACGAACAGCGTCACACGCCCCCATGCCTCCGGCGGCGCTTCCGCCATCCGTGCTTCAAGCCCTTCCAGCAGCGTCGCGCCAAAGTCTGCGCCGATCGGCGTGCCAAACAGGCGTGGCGCGGCTGAAGGCTCAAACATTCCCCGCCTCCGCCAACATTTCCTCAGCCACCGCAATCCCACCAGGGTGCCCCACGTCGCACCAGCCGCCCGGATGAGCCACGCCAAACAGGCGGCCTGCGGCCTGCATCTTGTTCCACAGCAGGTTCAGCGAGAACGCTGGTTCGGAAAACTCAGTAAGCCCATCAGGTTTGATGATCTGAGCACCGGAGTAAACGTAACCGTCACCCCTAGTCAGGCGACCGTCAGTGTCGATCGAGAAGTCACCGGTCCCGGAGTAACCCCGTGCGTTTTGCACCGGGACCAGCAGCAACAGAGCGTCCATCTCTTCTGGAAACCACGCGGCCCTCAGTGTCTCGAACGCATTGGGGCCTGCCCAAACTGCATCGGAATTGAGAGTAAATATGGGGCCGGGGCCAAGCCGTGGCAGCGCGTTTCGCAAACCACCGCCAGTGTCCAAAATCTCGGTTTCATGCACAATATCGACATTACGACCAGCGAGATGGTCTGCAATCTGCTCCCCCAGATAGTGAGCATTCACGACCACGCGTGACACGCACTCGGTCAATTCCAATGCATGATCGAGGAGCGGCTTTCCGGCAACTTCCACGAGTGGCTTGGGCCGGGTATCCGTGAGCGGACGCATCCGCGTGCCGAAGCCCGCCGCGAAGACCATGGCGGAGTTTGGCGCACTCATGTTGCCACGCGGCGAATTCGGTCCAGGCGCTCCACCGTCGGCTCTGGCAACGCATCGAGCACCGCATCTTTCAGGGTCGCGAGATCAGGATGAGTAAGATCGCGCATCAGATTGCGCCACGCGCGGGGCATGAGATCAAGGTATCCCGGCTTTGACAGAACAGTGCAAAGCCTTGTGAAGACGCCGAGAATTCGCAAGTTGCGCTGGGCTCCTTGCGCCGCAAGCGCCGCCCGAAACCTGCCTTCGTCACAGCCCGTTGAGTCCACATAGCACCGAACAGCGGCCTCCTGTGCGTCTGGGCCGACGTCTCGGCGTACGTCACCAAGCAGCGAGGCGAGATCATAAGCAGGGTGTCCGAGGAGCGCGTCCTGAAAATCCAGCAGTCCAACACGCGCTGTGCCCGCTCGTTCAGGCAACCAGATCAAGTTCTCGGCGTGATAGTCCCTATGAATCATCACTTGCGGCTGCATGTCTGTTTGGAAAAGTGCTTCCTCAAGCGCAGCCGTCAACTGGAGCCAGCCCTCATGAGTTACCGGTTCTCCGGCGGCGCGCGCATAGAACTCCGCCGCTGGGCCGATCATGACCGCCATTTCCTGCGGGCCATAAGAATGAAGGCCTTCCGGCGACGGCGCCCCGTGCAGTTTGACCAGCACCTCGGTCGCCGCAACATAAAGGTCCGTCTCAGCGGAAGGGTCATCGGAGGCAAGGCGGGCGATGAGCCGATCTCCGAAGTCTTCCATCAGAACTATCCCGCAGTCCGCGTCATCCGCGAAGATCACGGGTGCAGACAGGCCTTGTGCCGCAAGATGGCGGGCGACGGCGAGAAAAGCTTCAACGTTACCTTCCGGATCCACCATCAGCACAGCCCGTTCGCTCCCGCGAGTCAGCCGCTGATAACTCCGGGCGGAAGCATCGCCGGCCAGCGGAGCAGCTTCCGCGCCCGACCATCCGGCTTTGGTCAGAAAATCCTCGACTGCACTCATGCCGCCGCCTCAAGTGGTTCTGCCAGCCGCTGTGCCCAGCACTCCGGGCCCCTTATCACAAGACTGCGTGCATCTGGTGCGTCAGAATTGGAAAACTCCAGCCGTAGCGCCCCTTTAGGTGGCTCGGGTAAGCGATCCGGCCATTCGACGAGGCAGATGGCGTCTTCAAAGGCTGCAGAAAGCCCAAGCTCCTCCACCTCATCCGCACTCGACAGGCGGTAAAGGTCGGCATGCCAGATTTCGCCATCCGGTAGCGGGTAAGTCTGAATCAATGTGAAAGTGGGCGAAGGCACATCCTCAACCACACCGACCCGCTCCATCTGCCAGCGGATCAAGGCACGGGCGAAATGGCTCTTCCCAGCACCGACGGGGCCGGACAGAAGCAGCACATCACCGGCTCCCAGCACCGGTGCCACAGCGGCTGCAAGCCGGGCGGTATGCTCGGGAGAGGCGAGGTGCAAGGTGAGTGGGAACGAAGCAGCGCAGGTCATCGCGGCCAGACTATCCGCCATTCCGCGCAGGGCAAGGCGTAAGAAATCAGGCTGTCATCTTCGCTACGTCAGACCGCTCCGGCGCACCCGCTGCGCCGTCTCCCAGCTTGAAACCTGCAATGGACGCTCCGCCTGCGACAGGCGCGAACCGGCAAGTGACTAGGCCATAGGCCGCGGTATCGAGAACCACGCTCCACGAGCGACGATCACTTCGGCCGGAAAGAAACCGCGTGGCGCGAGTCCACAGGGCATCGTCATCCGAGAGGGCAGACCAGTCGCGCACCGCTTCCTGCGCACTGACGTCAGAAAGCGATCCGACAAGGTCGCAGTTCCAAAGCTCTTGGTAGGCGCGGTTGCACAACACCATCGACCCGGTGTGTGCAAACACGGCAATGGCCTCATCAAGGCTGTCGACAACGGCCTGACCCATCTCTAGCTCCGAGCGAAACCTGCGGGTCAGCGACATCTCGGCAGAGATATCTTCGAACAAGAATGCCACGGCACCATCAGGATGTGGTTGGCCAGTCACCCGATAGGTCTGGCCGGTCGGAAGTGACCAAATTTCCTGATGCATCCCTTCCGATGCGGCGCTCTCCAGCTCCGCGATACTGGCCCTCCAACTCTTGTAGTCCTTTGGCTCTGGCATCCTCTGGGCTTCCCTAAGATGATCGAGGAAGGACACGAGAGTGGGTCGGGACGAGAGAAAATGCGGTTCAAGGGAGGAAAGATCGGTCAGTGCCGGGTTGAACAGGGCCAGCTGGCGGCCACGGTCGAACACTGCAAGCCCGGTTGGCAGATCGGCAAAGGTTTTCGTAAGGGTCTGCAAAAACTCGATGCGTGACCGTTCTGCCTGAACCAACCGGTCGGCGGGCACCGCGAACACGAGAGTTTCGTCACCCATCTCACGCGTGCTGCAATCGTACCAGATGACCTGCTCGATATAGGGGATCGTGATCGACACGCGGTGGAGCACATCCGCCTCGCAGTCGTGAAAACTGTGAGAAAAAGCGCGGGGCAGGGGCCAGGCCAGTGTGGCCTTCTTGGGTTGCATCCGATGCAGCAGGTCGATGTATGCACCATTCGCCCAGGTGACGTTGCCATTTTCATCTTCGCGCCACGCCAGCACCGGTGCGTCGTCCACCACTGTTCGCAGCACATCCAGCTCTTCGGCCATGGCCGTCACGGCGAAGGAATCGTACTCGACTGCCTCACCTTCCTCGCCTTGATGCAGGGAGAACCGCGTGAGGCCGTGTTTCAACTCGGCATCCAGCCGTGATTTCCCGTCCCTTGCCCTCAACTCTAGCTCGCCCAACTCTGCCAATTGTCCGAGCCGGCCGCCGATGTCGGGAAACGAACCTGCGAGGAGCGCCAGAAAGCGCGGCCAAGGCGGCAGGGTCTCCGGTCCGGATGCCAGAAACACATGTGCCTCTTCGCTGGCGTCCACCAACACTTCGTCCTCGAACAGGAAGGTCATGTCATCGCCTGACACACCTGTCAGCTTGTCCCACGTCACCCGCCGCTTGGGTTGCAGGTAGCCAATCGCCAGCATGGCAAGCAGTGCCGTTCCGAATGACGTTGTCACCAGAACCAATGCAAACGCCCAAGGCAGCTCACCCAACAATCCGTTCACGCTCCCAAAGAAAGTATAATCCCAGGTCAAAGGAGACGTGATTTTGGTTAACCGCAGGTTAATGCCGGGCTCGGCGGTTAGGGGTATGCGAGCAGATCAGGACTCGAAGCGTAGATTGTCACCAAGGGCCCCCCGCGCTTCCGCCTCCTCAGCGACGAGCACCTTGCGCGGCCAAGTGACCTCAACGATGGCCCCACCTCTGTCGGGTCGTTCATCCGGCGCGAGGAACGGGTCGGACCCATTGGCAAAGGTCAGGCTGGCACCAATACGTTCCAGAAGTGTTTTCGCGATGAAAAGACCGAGCCCCATGCCCTCATACTCGGGCCTCTTTCGCGGCTCATCCGGCGCCCTTCGGCGGCGCACGAAAGGGTCACCGATCCGGCCGATGAGATGCGGCGGATAGCCTTCGCCATCGTCGATCACCCGCACCACCACGTTCTGGGCGGTCCAGCGCCCCTCGATCCACACGTTCCCGGCGGCAAAATCCACGGCGTTCTGGATCAGGTTTCGCATGCCGTGGATCATCTCGGAACTGCGATGGATATCTGGCTGGCGTTCATCGCTTCCGGCGCCCGGATGCATATCAAAGTGCAGCTGTTTCCCTCGGTCCTGATGCGGCTCGGCGGCCTCCTCCAGCACCGACTGGAGCGGAGCCGTCCGCATGTGCAGGTCGTCCTTCCCGGCCCGGCCCATGGACCGCAGGATTTCGCGGCACCTGTCGGCCTGCTCGCCAATGAGCCGCGCATCCTCAAGCAATCCGTCAATCTCGGCATCGCCCTGCAACTCGTCTGCCATCTCCGAACTCACAAGCTTGATGGTGGCCAAGGGCGTGCCGAGTTCATGCGCGGCCGCCGCTACAACGCCGCCCAAGTCGGTGAGCTTTTGCTCACGGGCCAGAGCCAGTTGCGTCGCGAGAAGCGCGTCGCCCATCGCGGCGATTTCTGTTGTCACTTTCCGGGCATAGAGCGCCAGAAAAGAAACGCCGATCACGATGGCGATCCACGACCCGAACAAAAAGATCGATGGCACACGCAGCACGAAGCCCTGAATGGTGCGCAGCGGCAAATAGTCGAAGGCGACGAAAGTCACAATGCCGATGGCTACGGCGCCAACGATCAAAACGGCGTTCAGGCCCAGCGCGGTAGCGGCGATAGTGACGGGGGTGAGCAGCAGCAGGGCAAAGGGATTATGCAGCCCGCCGGTCAGGTAAATCAGCAGGCCAAGCTGCGCGAGGTCGAAGACCAGCATCAGCATGGCCTCCACCTCGTTCAGCCGCTTGTTCGCCGGATAGATGAACATGGCCACGAGGTTCGCAATGACCGACATCCCAATGGCCAGCACGCACAGGCCGATTTCGAGCTGCAACTCATACAAAAAGTGCGCCGCAGCGATGGCGATGCTCTGCCCAGCCACCGCGACCCAGCGCAAAACGATCAATGTGCGCAGGCGGATCCAGTTGGCCCGGTGCGGATGCTGGAAGGGGTTATCGGAAAGGCCAGTCTCTGGCATTTGATTTGCGGGCAGCGCCTCTGGTGTGACAGTCGGACCCATTGTTAGCCCGCACCGGACGGGTCAGCAAAGGGCAACACGCGCCATAGGGAGTAGACCATGCGAACGGCGATATGGGCAGGCACGGCTGTTGCCGCGATTTGCGGTGTGATCGGCTTCACGGTCTGGAAGGTCTATCTTGATGTGCCGGAGAGCGCCTTTGCCCAATGCAACGGCGGGGCCAGCTCTGCTGCGATTGGGGGGCCGTTCGAGCTGGTCAACGCGCAGGGCGAAATGGTGACAGACAAGGATGTTATCACCGAGCCGACCCTGCTCTACTTTGGATACACCTTCTGCCCCGATGTCTGCCCGCTCGACACTGTCCGCAACGCCGAGGCAACCGACATTCTGGCCGAGCGCGGCTACGATGTGACGCCGGTCTTCATCTCGGTCGACCCGGCCCGGGATACACCCGAGGCAGTGGGTGATTTTGCCGCCAATATCAGTGACAAGATGATCGGTCTGACCGGCAGCCAGGAGCAGGTAGAGGCGGCCTCCAAGGCCTACCGCACCTACTACAAGGCCCACACCGATGACGACCCGGATTACTACCTCGTCGATCACTCGACCTTCACCTACCTCACCTTCCCGGACACTGGTTTTGCAGGGTTTTTCCGGCGCGAACTCTCTGGGGAACAGCTCGCGGATGAGGTGCAGTGCTTCCTCGACGCCGGGTAAGGCCCTGTGCGGAAAGGCTTGTCGCTGAATCAAGGCCCGTATAGCCTGAACCACAACAATGAATGACCGGCGGAGGACGCGCGTGGCCGAGCGGGATCTCAGCGAGATCGGGGAGGACAGATCTCTTCTGATCGTCGATGACGACGAACCATTCCTGCGGCGTCTGGCGCGGGCTATGGAGAAACGCGGGTTCGAGCCGGAAATGGCCGGATCGGTCGCCGCTGGCCGGGCGATTGCCACGGCACGCCCCCCTGCATATGCCGTTGTCGACCTGCGGCTCGAGGATGGCAACGGCCTAGATGTGGTTGAAACCATTCGTGAAAAACGGCCGGATGCCAAGGTGGTCGTGCTCACCGGATATGGCGCAATTGCCACCGCTGTCGCCGCGGTGAAGATTGGCGCGACCGACTACCTTTCAAAGCCCGCGGATGCCAATGAGGTGACTGCCGCGCTTCTGGCGAGCGGTGATGAGCTACCCCCGCCACCCGAGAATCCGATGAGCGCGGACAGGGTGCGGTGGGAGCATATTCAACGGGTTTACGAGCTGTGTGACCGCAACGTCAGCGAGACCGCGCGCAGGCTTAACATGCACCGGCGCACCTTGCAGCGGATCCTCGCCAAACGGTCGCCGAAGTGACCGGATCGGCGCTGCAGAGGTGATGCACATCCGATGCACAACCCATGCACATCTGATGCATACGCAAATCGGGCTCCTTGTGATTCTGCTCGCGGGCTGCACCACATCTGGTGAAGCCCAGCGCCCGGTCCAGAAACCTCTTGGTTACGAACTTCGGCAGACCGGAATTGGTGTGCCCGGCTCCCCGCAGGAGGTGAGCTTCGATCGAGTGAATCCGGGGGCGACCGTCGCGCTCCAGAAGCTGGCCGGGCCGGTCACGACCGAGGAGCCCTGCGGCAACGGCATGGCGTTGATCGGGTTTCGGGACGGGCTGACAGCGGTGTTCCGGGGGCGCGAGTTCGTTGGCTGGCAGGCAGAGGGTCGCGCGGCGGGCGCGACCTGCTAAGCAGGCGGTGGGCAGATTGCCCAGCTTACAGATCGTAGCGCTTGAGCACCTTGTCCACGACCGTTCCGTCACCCATCACGTAGCCTTCGATGCGCCCGTAATCCTCGAAGCCTCGCGACTGGTAATAGGCCAGCCCGCCCGCGTTGTCGGCCCTGATATTGGCCCGTATCCAAGTGTAGCCAAGTGCCTTGGCCGCCGCACGGGTAACCTCGAACAGCTTTGAGCCAATCCCGAGGCCGGTTTTGCCGCGTCTCGCGAAACTGGCGATCTCGGCGCAAGTCTTGGGCTCGTCCACCATTGGCTCGATCCACTGGAAACCGAGCAGCTCCCCCGCATCGTCCTCTGCCACATGCCAAGCGGCGCGGTCGGTCGATGCAAGCTGCGCTTCGATATCGCTGCGGCTCACCGTGCCGGTGATGGCTGTGGTGCCGCCGGCATCGACAATGTCTTGCAGCAGTTCAGTGATGGCCCGGGCATCTGCGGGGGCGGCGGGGCGGATGTGGATCATGAGGCGGCCTCGGCTCGGTTTGTGATCACGTGCAAAACGGCGTGGTGCATGTCGTTGAGAATGAGCCTGCCCCACGGCTTTAGGTACGCGTTGACCGGGGTGGTCAAGCGGTAGCTCGTGGTCAGCGTCGCGCGGGTGCGGGCCGGGCCGAGGGGCTCGAAGGTGTAGCGGCCCTCCAGCATCTCTACCTCGGGCCCAGTCGGAGAGATCCGGGGATCAACGGCCCGCATCAGGCTTGGGTCAGGGAATACGAACCGCCAAGCCAGATCGGGGCCGGGTAGCAGGTGCTCCTCAAACCGCACGCCGTTCGTCCATCGGGCGTATCTGACGCCATTCTCGGTGTGGGCAGCGAGCGGGCTGGGCGCCCGCAGGAGGTTGTGGGTGACTGTCCAAGGAAGCTCATTTTCCGCAATATCAGAGACGTTTTCTGCCTGAGCGCGGACCACACCCAGAGGCGCATCGATGGTGACGGAGGTCGAGACCGAGACAAGCTCGCTTGCCGTAGGTGACGGTAAATCGAAAACCGGCACCAAGAGCGGAAGTGCTAGCAGGGGAAGGCAAAGTTGGCTGCCACTTTCGAACCGGTCCAGCACGACGCGCATTACTGCGATCCCGATGATGGCGATGAGGATGGCGATGGGCAGGATCATGGCGATACAGATCACCGTTTCGATCCAAAGGATGGCCAGCACGCAGGCGACCAGTAGCATCGCAAGGCTGGTGCGACCGACGACCGCCCAGAACCGCAGCCTTCGGTGCCAATCGAATACCAACTGACCGGCCAGCCCGAGACCGAGGGCGAACCAGAGCGCCAGCCACAGAACGTTGGTGTCGGTCGGGACGAAGAAGAAGATGGCATAGGCCAGCGCCGCATAGACCTCGAAGACGAGGCTGCGCAGCGCGACGGGGGCCATCAGAGGGCCGCCAGCAGCGTGTTGTGGCGGGCGGTGAACTCGTTGCGCACCTCCACCGGCGGGCGCAGGGTGATCTCCATGTCTTCGATCAGCTCGGGGGCGGGCACGCCAAAGAACTTGTTGGCCTCCGCCACGGTAAAGCCCGCGATGCGCGTCGCCTCCAGCCAAGCGGAGACCTTGTCTGCCTTCTTGATCTGCTTCTTTACCGCCACAGGCACTTGAGCGGGCAGGCCGAAGCGCAGGTGGATCGCGGCGGTCAGCCTATCATCCAGCGCGCCATAGCTCGGGCCGACGGCGGCCTTCACCGGGGAGATCATGTCGCCGATCACATATTCAGGTGCGTCATGCAGCAGGGCGGCAAGCTGCCATTTGACCGGCGCGGACGGGTTCATTCGCGTGAAGAGCGCCTCGACCAGCAGGGAATGCTCAGCCACGGAATAGGCAAAATCGCCGTGCGTCTGGCCGTTCCAGCGGGCAACGAAGGCGAGGCCGTGGGCGATATCCTCGATCTCGATATCCACCGGCGTCGGGTCCAGCAGATCAAGCCTGCGACCCGACAGCATGCGCTGCCACGCCCGGGGCGGTGCCTTGGCCATCGTCGTCTCCCTCTCGCCCGAATTGGCAGGATTTGGGTAGCGCGATCACGCCGAGGTGTAAACGCGGGGCGGAACCGATCCTGCCACTCCTCGGTTAACTCCCCGACACGCAAGACTTTTTGAAACCGGGCCAAGCCGCCGCTGATGGCGAGCCGCCCAAGGGACAGGACCATGAAAACCATCATCGCAACCGCCACTCTCCTTCTCGCAGCAGCGCCGCTGGCAGCACAGCAGATGGATGGACCCTGCGGCAAGCGAGAGTATTTTGTGGATCAACTGGTCGAGACTTACGAGGAGCAGCCGGTGGCTGGCGGGCTCCAAAGCGAAGAGTCCCTTGTGGAGATCTGGGCCTCGGAGAAGACCGGGAGCTTTACCATCCTCGTGACGGACGCCGCCGGGGAGACCTGCGTTGCCTTCACGGGTGAAGATTTTCATGAGGCGAGTGGGTTTGTTGGCGTGAAAGGCGAGGCGTCCTGACGCTTTAAGCCAAGGCGGGCTTCCTAAGATTGCCCACGCTCTGTTGCCGCACTTCGGGGCCGATGCTATGTGCCGATGGACGCATAACACGCATCAGGAGCACCCGATGGCTGCAGATTATATTGTTAAAGACATTTCTCTTGCCGATTTTGGCCGCAAGGAACTGAACATCGCCGAAACCGAGATGCCCGGCCTCATGGCCTGCCGTACCGAGTTTGGCGAGAGCCAACCGTTGAAAGGCGCGCGGATCGTCGGCTCGCTGCACATGACCATTCAGACAGCCGTGCTGATCGAAACGCTGGTCGCGCTGGGCGCCGATGTGCGCTGGGCCTCCTGCAACATCTTCTCGACCCAGGACCACGCCGCCGCGGCGATTGCCGAAGCGGGCGTGCCGGTGTTTGCGGTGAAGGGGCAGAGCCTTGAGGAGCACTGGGACTATCTCGACAAGTCGTTCCTCTTCGACGACGGCCCCAACATGATCCTCGACGATGGCGGCGATGCCACGCTCTACGTGCTGCTTGGCGCGCGGGCCGAGGCGGGGGAAGATATCATCCCGGTGCCGCAATCCGAAGAGGAAGAGGTGATCAAGAAGCAGATCGCCAAGCGGATGGCGGCCTCCCCCGGTTGGTTCACCAAGGTCCGCGAGCAGATCAAGGGTGTGAGCGAAGAGACGACGACCGGCGTGCACCGGCTCTACGACCTGCACAAGAAGGGACAGCTGCCCTTCCCGGCGATCAACGTGAACGACTCGGTGACCAAGTCGAAGTTCGACAACAAGTATGGCTGCAAGGAGTCGCTGGTGGACGGTATCCGCCGCGCGACCGACACGATGATGGCCGGCAAGGTGGCTGTTGTTTGCGGTTATGGCGACGTGGGCAAGGGCTCTGCCGCTTCGCTGCGGGGCGCCGGTGCGCGGGTGAAGGTGACGGAGGTCGACCCGATCTGCGCGCTTCAGGCGGCGATGGACGGGTTCGAGGTGGTGACGCTGGAAGACGAGGCGGCCAAGGCCGACATTTTCATCACCACCACCGGCAACAAGGACGTGATCCGCATCGAGCACATGCGCGAGATGAAGGACATGGCGATCGTCGGCAACATCGGCCACTTCGACAACGAGATCCAGGTCGCCAACCTGAAGAACCACAAATGGACCAACATCAAGGATCAGGTGGACATGATCGAGATGCCGGGTGGCAACCGGATCATCCTGCTCTCTGAAGGGCGCTTGCTGAACCTCGGCAACGCAACCGGGCACCCCTCGTTCGTGATGAGCGCCTCCTTCACCAACCAGGTGCTGGCGCAGATCGAGCTTTGGACCAAGGGCGAAGAGTATCAGCCGGGCGTTTACATCCTGCCCAAGCACCTCGACGAGAAGGTTGCGATGCTCCACCTCGAGCGGATCGGGGTGAAGCTCTCCAAGCTCTCCGGTGAGCAGGCGGCCTACATCGGCGTCACGCCGGAAGGGCCGTTCAAGCCCGAGCACTACCGCTATTGAACCTGCGGTGGGTTTCACCCACCCTACGGCAAACGGGCCCCGGGGGAGACCTCGGGGCCTTTGATTTTGGAGAGCTGACATGCGGATCATCGTTTACGGAGTGGGCGCCATCGGTGGCGTGGTTGCGGCGGCGCTGGCCCTGAGCGGGCAAGAGGTGATCGGCATTTCGCGCGGCCGGATGCTGGAGGCAATCCGGGAGAAGGGGCTGCTGCTCGACAGCGAGCGCGGGCGGGAGATTGCGCGGTTCGAATGTGTTGGCCATCCGAGCGAAATCACCTTCCGGCCCGATGACGCGGTGTTGCTCTGCGTAAAGGGGCAAGACACTGCCGCCGCATTGGCCGATCTGCGTGCTGCGGGGCTGACCGATCAGCCGGTGTTCTGCTGCCAGAATGGCGTAGCCAACGAGCCGCTTGCGTTACGGTTCTTCCCCAATGTCCACGCTGTCACTGTGATGATGCCGGCGAGCTATCTTGAGCCGGGAGAGGTGCAGATCCACTGTCAGCCGAAGTTCGGTGTGTTCGACATTGGCCGTTTTCCCGGCGGGCATGACGAGGCCGACGCTGCGATGGCGGAGGCTTTGAACCTCGCCAACATCGCCACAGAAGTGCGGGACGATGCGATGGCGCCGAAATACGGCAAGCTGATCCTGAACCTTGGCAACATCACTGGGGCCTTGCTGCCGCCGGGCGCGGATTGCGCCGAGTTTGACGGGCCGCTCCGCGACGAGGGCAAGGCAGTGCTGAAGGCCGCAGGGATCGCTTGGGAAGATGTTGGCAAAACCGAGCGGCGGGCGAAGTTCATGCAGAAGCGGGGCGACAACGTGCAGGGCCGCGCGGGTAACTCCACCACCCAAAGTCTGGCACGGGCGACGGGCAGCGTGGAGACCGATTGGTTGAATGGCGAGATCGTGCAGCTGGCCCGGCAACATGGCGTGCCTGCGCCGCTGAATGCGCGGGTTCAGTCGCTCTCGGTGGAGATGATGGCGGGCGGTGGCAAGCCCGGGAGCCTGACGACCCACACGCTGCGGACCAGACTGTTCGGGTAGGTTCGGCGGCTGTGGGTAGATTGCTCACCCTACGGATTCGGCGCCCCGCGACGGATCGCGGAGCGCCCTTGGCTCAGTGCTTGAACCGCTTGATCTCACCTGACTTGAGCCGGGCGATGTAGCTGTTCACCTCGCGCTTCACGATCGGCATCAGCAGGTAGAGTGCGATGATGTTCACGATCGCCATCGAGAAGAGCATGGCATCGGAGAAGTCGATCACCGGACCAAGGTTGGCCGCCGACCCGATGATGATGAAGAGGCAGAAGATGATCTTGAAGATCACCTCCTTCGAGCTTCCTTCACCGAAAAGGTAGGTCCACGCCTTCAGGCCGTAATAGCTCCACGAGATCATGGTGGAGAAGGCGAAGAGCACCACCGCCACGGCCAGAAGGACGGGGAACCATGAGAAGGCCTTGGCATAGGCCGCCGAGGTGAGGGCCACGCCCGAAACCTCGCCCTCGGTCGCGATCCGGCCTGCCTCGGCATTCCAGATGTAGAGCCCGGTTTCGGGATCGACGTTGAGCACCCCGGTGATGACGATGACCAGCGCGGTCATGGTGCAGATCACCACGGTATCGATGAAGGGCTCCAGCAGGGCGACGTAGCCCTCCGTCACCGGCTCCTTGGTGCGCACCGCCGAGTGGGCGATGGCCGCAGAGCCGATGCCTGCCTCGTTGGAGAATGCAGCGCGGCGGAAACCCTGGATCAGGGCGCCGGTAAAGCCACCCACAACACCGAGGCCAGTGAAGGCACCCATGAAGATTTGCCCGAACGCCCATGCGATCATGTCGTAGTTCATGATCAGGATGATGAGCGACACGCCGACGTAGAAGATGCCCATGAAGGGCACGACCTTTTCTGTCACTCGCGCGATGGATTTGATGCCACCCACGATCACCGCGAAGGTCACGGCGGCGAGGATGATGCCGGTGATCCAGCCGGGATAGTCACCGATCACGCCAGCAAGTTGGGCGTGGGCCTGGTTGGCCTGGAACATGTTGCCGCCGCCGAGTGCGCCGAGGATTGTGAAGACGCAGAACAGCACCGCGAGGATCTTGCCGCCGGGCAGACCGCGCTCGTTGAAGCCCTTGGTGATGTAATACATCGGGCCACCCGAGACGCGCCCGTCGGGGTACTCGTTGCGATACTTCACGCCGAGGGTGCATTCGGTGAACTTGGTCGCCATGCCGAAGAGGCCCGCGATCACCATCCAGAAGGTTGCACCCGGCCCGCCAATGCCCACGGCCACCGCCACACCGGCGATGTTGCCGAGGCCTACGGTGCCCGAAAGCGCGGTGGCGAGTGCCTGAAAGTGGCTGACCTCACCGGCGTCGTTGGGGTCGGAGTAATCGCCCTTCACCAGCTGGATCGAGTGGACGAAGCCTTTGATCTGGATGAAGCCGAAATAGAGCGTGAAAACCAGCGCGCCGACGACAAGCCAGAGCGCGATCCAAGAGAAGGTTGTGCCCGGAAGAGGCGCGAAGATGAAAGACACATACCAGCCGGTATAGTCCGCGAAGATCCTGTTGATGGTTTCGTCGATGCCCTGCGCCAGCGCCGGAAAGGGCGCCAGCAGCGTAACGAACAGGGCGGCGAGAGTTGCTTTGATGTTCATCTGATTTCTCCGGCGCTCAGGGCACGATCACTGTGGGAACGGGGGCAACCTGTGCCAGCCCGATGGGCACTGAGCCGAAGACGCGGGCCGCCATGGATTGGGACCCGGCCCGCCCGACGAAGATCATCGAGGCACCCTTTTCGGCGGCGATCTCCACGATCTTGTCGACCACGCTGCCGTAGCGCAGCTCTGCGCTGGCTTCGAGACCGGCGGCCTTTACCTTGGCGACCGCGGGATCGAGTACGATTTCCTTGGCGCGGGCCATCTCCTGCTTGCGGCGCCCGTGACGCTCTTCCAGCTCGTCGGGTGTTAGAAAGCTGTAGGGCGACCACTCCAGAATGTGGACGACCAGCAGGTTTGCCCCATCCTTCTTTGCCCTTTCGATCGCGTAATCGAGCGTGGGCGTATCGCCCTTCTCGCCCTCATACGCGACGATAAATGTCTCTGAACTCATTTGTTGTCCCCCGTTTCTCTTGTGTCAGTCCCGCCGGACTTGCCAAGAAACCGAACGCAACCGGCGGCTCGCCCTCACAACCTGTGCGATAACGCATGCCTCTGTCACGGAATTTTTGCTTTTGGTGCGGGAAGCGGGTGCGCTGGCGGGATGTCGCCCGACATGCGGTTGACCCAGCGTCGGGGGCATTTTTCCTTTGCCGGTGGGGGGGCGTTGCGTATGGTCCGGTGCAACGGCGGGAGAACTCGCCGGAACGCCACCATGCGAGGGAGTGAAGCATCATGGGCAAGAGAGACGAGTTGATCGCGAAGTATGCGGACGACCTGAAGAACAAATGCGGGATGACTCCCGACATGGATCTGCTGACGAAAGTCACCATCGGCTGCGGTCCGTCGATCTACAATGATGATGCCTCAACCGTTGCTGCGAGCCAGAAGAGCGAGCTGGAGACGATCGAGAAGAACTTTCTGGTCAAGAAACTCGGCCTGAAGGCTGGCCCTGACCTGATGGCCGGTATCGAGAAGGCGATCGAGACCTACGGCAAATCGGAGCGCAACAAGTATCGCGCGGTGTTCTATTACCTGCTCGTAAAGCACTTCAAGAAAGACGCCGTTTACAAGTAAGCGGCCAGAACCCGCTGAAACGGTAAGCTGCCGTAAAGGAGTGTGGCGGGCGCTCTCTGCGCCTGTCATTGAAGGAGGGGGCTGCGCGAAGGCGGTTCCCTCTTGTGTTTTCGGTGGTTTGGCCGGATTGGCGGTGGCCAGTGGTGGCACATCTTCCCGCAGATGGGCTGCGGGATTTTGGTTAACGCGCCTAAATGCCTAACTCACTGTAAAACAGACATTTTTCCACACGCGGAGATTGCTTTTTGCGCTGCCCTGCGGTAGAACCTTCTCAAGCGAACGGTCAGGATGACCCGGGACATACCAGATACGAGCGGTGCGATTGGGAGCTCGTGGGAAGATGGAGGGTCTCGGGGGTCGAGGCCCTCCATTTTGTTTTGGGGTGATGATGACCGCAGCCTGGCTCTTTGACGATGGTGAAAGCGGCACATCCGGGGACGCGGATCAGAGCCTGCCGTGGTGGAGCTTTTCCAAGACGATCATTGCCGCCTGTGCACAGCGGTTGCACTCCGAGGGCAGGCTTGATCTCGATGCGACGTGTGAGGGCGACTGGACTCTCAGCCAGCTGCTTCGGCACGACGCGGGTGCGCCCTGTTATGCGTGGCAGAAGGCCTATCATCAGGCCGTTGCCCGGCGAGAGGTGCCGTGGAGCCGAGAGCGGCTCATGGCCGAGGTGCCGAAGGAGCCGCTGTTTCCGTCGGGCAAGGGCTGGGCCTACTCGAACATAGGCTACATGCTGGCGCGGGAGCGGATCGAGGCGGCGGCGGGCTGCGATATTGGCACGCTGGCAGGCCGTTACTTTGGTGAGGGGCTGTGCGACTTTAGGCTTTCCCGCAGCCCGAGCGACTTTGCCGGTGTTCCCGGTGCCGATGGCTACCACCCCGGCTGGGTTTATCACGGATGCTTCATGGGCACGCCTTTGGATGCGGTGCGGGTGCTTTCGCGTGTTCTCCCGGTGTTGGAAGGCGCGCCAGTGATCTCTCTGGGGGGTCCGCTGGAGGGCCGGCCGTGGGTGGAAACCGGCTATGGGTTGGGGGTCATGGCGGGGCGGCTTGAGGGGGCAGGGAGGGTGATTGGCCACTCCGGATCAGGGCCGTTCAGCTCCTGCGCGATCTACCAGTTTCAAGGCCTCCCCCGGCCAGTCTGCGTAGCGACGTTCGGCACCAGCCATGACGAAGCCCTGCCGGAGTGGGAGGCCTGTCGCATTGCCTTAGCGCAGGCCGCAAGTTGAGCGCCGATCAGAAAAAGCCGAGCACCAAGCCGATCACGGTTGGCCCCAAGATCGAGTAGCCGCCATCGAGGATGGTCAGCTCGCGCTTTCTCCCGGCGTAGCCGTAGTTCATCGCCACCCAGGGCGTGATCATGAACAGCCCGATGCCGAGGCCGACGAGGGCGGATTTTCCGGCGCCCTCGATCCCGCCCATGACGAGAATGTGCCGCATCATCCCGGCGACCAGCAGCATGGTAATGCCCGAGATGATGAAGGGCGTCACCGACCCGGCATTGGCGGGTTTGCCGTTTTCATCGGTGGCGATCCCGACTGCGGCGATCCACTGTTTCGAGAGTGTCATGTACCAGGCGGCCCCAACGGCGAACCCGGCGATGGCGGCGACGATGACTGCGATGAACCCCATGGGTCTCCCTCCCTGCGTGATCTGCAGGAAGTATGCCGCATATCAACCTTTCGGGGAATAGCCCCCAAGCTTGCAGATCACGGCCCATTCGTCCTCGGTCACTGACTGAACCGATAGGCGGGTGTTATTGACCAGAACCATATCTTCCAGCGCCGGTTCGGCCTTGCAGTCTGCCAACGTCACCGGCTTTGGCACCGGGCCGACGGCTTTGATATCGACGCACTCCCAGCGCGGGTCGTCGGTGGTGCTGTCGGGGTGAATCTCGGCGCAGACCTCAACCACGCCGACGATCTCCTTGTCTTTCTGCGAGTGGTAGAAGAAGCCGAGATCGCCGAGCTTCATCTCACGCATCATGTTGCGGGCCTGGTAGTTGCGCACGCCATCCCACTCTTCACCAGCCTCGCCCTTGGCGACCTGATCATCCCAGCTCCATGTCGAAGGTTCGGATTTGAAGAGCCAGTAGGCCATCGGGTCATTCCTTGGTCAGAGGGCGAGAAAGCAGCAGGGCCATGGCCTCACCAGCGGAGAGGGTGCCATCGGTGAGCGCGGCGACGGCCTCAGTGATCGGCATGTCCAGCTTGCGCCTTTTGGCGATGCGCAGAGTGGCCTCGGCGGTGGCGATGCCCTCGGTGGTGACGCCCGGTTCCGGGGTTTCTCCCCGGCCCAACATGAAACCGTGGCGGAAATTGCGGCTTTTGTCGGAGGTGCAGGTCAGCGCGAGGTCGCCAAAGCCGGAGAGGCCCGCGAGGGTCTCTTTCTTGCCGCCCAGCGCCGAGGCGAGACGGGCCATTTCGGCGTAGCCGCGGGTCATGCCCGCGGGCGCTTTCGTGCACCCATGCAGGCACCGCAGGCGATGGCGATCACGTTCTTCAGCGCCCCGCCCAACTCTGCCCCGATCGGATCGGTGGAGAGATAGAGCCGGAGCGGGTGGTGGAGAGCGGCTTTTGTCGGAGGTGCAGGTCAGCGCGAGGTCGCCAAAGCCGGAGAGGCCCGCGAGGGTCTCTTTCTTGCCGCCCAGCGCCGAGGCGAGACGGGCCATTTCGGCGTAGCCGCGGGTCATCAGCGCGGCGCGGGCGCTTTCGCCGAAGCCCGCACCCATGCAGGCACCGCAGGCGATGGCGATCACGTTCTTCAGCGCCCCGCCCAACTCTGCCCCGATCGGATCGGTGGAGAGATAGAGCCGGAGCGTGGTGGTGGAGAGCGCGGATTGCAGCATCTCCCCCGTCTGCTTGTCGGCGCAGGCGAGCGTGAGGGCGGTCGGCAGCCCCCGGGCGATATCGACGGCGAAAGAGGGGCCGGTGAGGATGGCCGGGATCGCCTTTTTCGCTGCGCCCTCGATGATGCCGGTCGGCCCTTTGCCGCGCTCGAGGTCAACGCCTTTGCAGGCGGCAACGACACAGGCCTCGCCGATGTGTTGACGGTGGCTCTCCAGCAGGCCCGCGAGCGTTTGCATCGGCGTGGCCATGATGATGATCGGCGCGGCGAAGGCGCCGTTGTCATTGACTACGGCCAGCTCTGGCGGGAGCGGGACGCCCGGCAGGTAGCGGGCATTCTCGCGGCTCTCGTTCATCTGCGCGGCATGCTCCGCGTCACGCGCCCAGAGCGTGACGGTGGGGCCATCATGCCCGGCAAGCTGGCTGGCCAGAGCGGTGCCGAACGCCCCGGCCCCAATAACGGAAATATCACTCATGCCTTTGCGCCTTTCTTGCCGGAGCCGAGCATTGGAACGGCGGCGCTGTCAAGCGGCCAGCGGGGGCGGGCAGCGAGGGTCATGTCGTCGGCGTGGCCGCCCGCGCGGAGCCGCTCGATTCCGGTCCATGCGATCATTGCGGCATTGTCGGTGCATAGGGCGAGGGGCGGGGCGATGAAGCGGGCGCCGGCGCGTTTGGCCTCGACGGCGAGTGCCGCGCGGAGCGACTGGTTGGCCGCCACACCGCCCGCCACGGCCAGCGCAGGCTCGCTTGGGGCGAGTGCCATGTAGGCCTCGAGCGCGCGGGCGGTTTTGGCCGAGAGCACCTCGCCCACCGCCGCCTGAAAGCTGGCGGAGAGGTCGCAAACATCCTGCCGCTTCAGGCGGTTGCCCTCCTGCATCACCGCATCACGCGCCCTGAGCAGCGCGGTCTTGAGGCCGGAGAAGGACATGTCGCAATGCGGTTCGCGGATCAGCGGGCGGGGCAGGTCAAACCGGCAGGGATCGCCCGCCTTTGCCGCCTCTTCGATGGCAGGGCCGCCGGGCTGGGGCAGGCCGAGCAGGCGTGCGGATTTGTCGAAAGCCTCGCCCGGGGCATCGTCGATCGTGCCGCCGAGCCTCTCGAAGTTGTCTGGCCCGTGGGCGATGAGAAACTGGCAATGCCCGCCGGAGACGAGCAGCATGAGGTAGGGGAAGGCGAGGCCATCGGTCAGGCGCGGGGTAAGGGCGTGACCCGCGAGGTGATTGACGCCGAGGAGCGGAAGGCCGGTGGCCGCCGCGAGGCCCTTGGCACACATCACGCCCGAGACCACGCCGCCGATCAGCCCCGGCCCGGAGGTGACGGCGATGGCATCCAGATCGTCCAGCCCGAGGCCGGCCTTCTCCAGCGCCAGTTCAACCATAAGATCGAGCCGCTCGGCATGGGCGCGGGCGGCGATCTCGGGCACGACGCCACCGAAGGCGGCGTGCAGATCGGTCTGGCCGGAAACCTCGGACGAGAGCACCTCTGCCACCCCATCCCAGCGCAGAACGGCGGCGGCGGTGTCGTCGCAGCTGGATTCGATGCCAAGAACGGTGATGGTGCTCATGTCTTGCCTTTTTCGGGGGCGCACGGCATCACCCGCGCTGATGGCTGAACGTTGTTATCCCGCCGGATGCGCCTTGTGAACCGCCTCCCCGTTTTGCTCACCCGCCCGGAGCGGGGATCGGCGGAATTTGCCGCGCTGCTGCGGGAGGCGGCGCGCGACATCGAGATCATCACCAGCCCTCTCATCCGGATCGAAGCCGTGCGCCCTGCTGAGTTGCCGGGTCCGGAGGATGCGGTGATCTTCACCTCTGCCAGCGGTGTCGAGGCGTTCAGCGCATGGCAGGAGGGTTCGGGTCGTCGGGCGTGGTGCGTGGGAGAGCGCACGGCGCGGGCGGCGCAGGCGGCAGGGTTCGAGGCCGTGGTGGGGGCGGGGACGGCTGCGCAACTGCCTGAGATCATTCGGGCCGAAAAGAGCACTACCCTACTCTGGCATTTGCATGGGCAACACCAGCGCGGCGACCTTGCGAGCGACTTGCTTGCACTCGGCATTCAGGCCCGCAGCGTGGTGATCTATGACCAGCCCTCCGTGCCGTTGGACCCCTCTGTGCGCGCCCGGATCGGCGCCGGTGAGGCGATGGTTACGCCGCTCTTCTCACCGCGCACGGCAGGGCTATTGGCCGCAGAAGTCAAAAACATTGGTGCGAATCTGCGGGTTGTCGCGTTGAGTGATGCAGTGGCCGCCGAGTGGCTAGGCCCCTGCGCCCTTGCGGACCGGCCGGATGCCGAGGCGATGCGCGACACTGTGCTCCGTGAGTCCGGTTGAGCGCCTGAGGGCGGCAGGCTAGGGTGGCATGCGGCAGCGCGGCAAAGTGACGAGAGGAATGACTGTGGCGGGTTCTGACGACAAGCCGGACAAGACATCGGACGACGCGGCCAAGGCCGACACCAAACTTTCGATCCCCGAACAGAGCGGCCTCAAGAACCCGTCGGCCAAGGCTGATACGTCTGACGCGACCGATTCCGCGGATGAGACAGCCAAGCCAGAGCCGGTTGCGGCAGCAGATGCCCCCAGCGGTGATGCCGCCCCGCCCGATGCCACGCTGGAGCCTGCCGAGCCCTTGAAGACCGGCGCCACCGAGAGGGGACCTGACACGCTGGAAGGCGACGCATCGGAGGGATCGTCTGATGCCACGGCTGACCACGTTCCCGACCTCACGAACGAGCCGGAGCCAGAGGCGATTGTTACCGCGCCCGCGACGACCGCTCCCGCTCCACAGAAGTCCACCGTACTCCCCATGCTCTTTGGTGGCCTGCTTGCCGGGCTGATCGGCTTCATCGCCGCATGGTACATCTGGGGTCGCGACGGATCGGCTGCCGAGCTTTCGGCTCGCGTCGATGCACAGGCGGAGGCGTTGGAGGGCGTTCAAAGCGCTGTAGAGACCAAGGCTTCTGCCGAGGCGGTGACGGCGCTGGATGGCCGGATCGCCACGCTGGAGTCGGCCCCTGCGGCGGATACGAGCGAGACAGAAACCACCATCGCCAATCAGGCAGAGGCTCTGGCCGCGATTTCTGCGCGGATCGAGGCGCTGGAGAAGGCTCCGGTCGAGGGCTCGTCCGACGAAGCAAGCCAGGCTGCGCTGGCCGCCTACGGACGCGAAGTCGAGGCGCTGCGCAAGGAAGTCTCGGAGCAGATGAGCCAGATGAATGCCGCTCTGGAGGCTGCCAAGGAGACCGAGGCACAGGCTGCCGCACGGCAGGAAGAGGCTGCAGCCGCTGCAGCCCGCGCCGCTGAGCAGCGCGCGCTGCTTGACGTGCAGCAGGCGCTGGAGACCGGTGTGCCTTATAGTGAAGCGCTGGGCCGGATCTCCTCTGCCGAGATCCCAGAAGGCTTGGCCTCCCCCGCTACCGAGGGCGTGCCCACGCTGGATTCGCTGAAGTCTGGCTTCCCTGCAGCGGCGCGTGAGGCGCTGAAGGTGTCGCGGGCCGAGACGGCGGGCGAAGATGGTGGCGGGTTCGGCTCGTGGCTCACCCGCCAGGTCGGCGCACGCTCGCTCGAGCCGAAAGAGGGCGGCGACCCAGATGCCGTGCTCTCCCGTGCCGAAGCTGCGCTCAACACCGGTGCGTTGGCCACTGCGCTCGACGAGATCGCAGCCCTGCCCCCCAGCGGTCAGGACGCCATGGCTGACTGGGCCGCTCAGGCCCGCATCCGCAACGATGCCGTCACCGGGGCCGAAAGCCTCTCTGCCACACTGACAAGTAACTAGGAGAAACAGGCGAATGCTCTGGTCGGTTCTCAAAATCCTGTTTTTCGTGGTGATCGTCGCGGCGCTCGCGCTGGGCGCCGGGTTCGTGATGGAAAACGGTCCATCGGTGCTGCTGCGCGTCGGCTCCATCGAGTTTGCGCCCTCGCCGCTGGTGGCGATCATCTGCGCGCTGCTCCTGCTGCTGGCGGTCTGGGTCATCCTCAAGCTGGCCGGGCTTCTGGTGGCCGTTGTCCGCTTTCTGAACGGCGATGAAACCGCGATGAGCCGATATTTCGACCGCCACCGCGAGAAGCGTGGCTACGAGGCGCTTTCGGACGGCATGATGGCACTGGCCTCGGGCGAGGGGCAGCTGGCACTGACCAAGGCCAACCGAGCCGAGCGCTACCTTGGCAAACCCGAGCTGACCCGCCTGCTCACCGCGCAGGCCGCCGAACAGGTGGGCGACCGCAAGACGGCGGAAGAGGCCTACAAGGCCATGCTCACCGATGACCGCACCCGCTTTGTCGGCGTGCGCGGGTTGATGAAGCAGAAGCTCGCCGCGGGCGAGACCGACACCGCGCTAAAGCTCGCCGAGAAGGCGTTTTCGATGAAGCCGGGCCATGAGGAGGTGCAGGATACGCTCCTGCAACTTCAGGCCGGCAATGCCGATTGGACCGGCGCCCGCAAGACCCTCAGCGCCAAGCTGAAGCACGGCTCCTTGCCGCGCGATGTGCATCGCCGCCGAGATGCGGTTCTGGCGCTGTCGGAGGCGAAGGGAGTGCTCGACGAAGGTGGCAGCATCGAGGCCCGTGAAGCCGCGATTGAGGCCAACCGGCTCTCGCCCGATCTGGTGCCTGCCGCCGTCATGGCTGCGCACAGCTACATCGAACAGGACAAGCCGCGATACGCGACCCGCGTGATCAAGAAGGCCTGGGAGGCGCAGCCGCACCCCGATCTGGCCTCGGCCTTTGCCGCGATCCAGCCCGATGAGTCGCCGGACGCCCGGCTGAAACGCTTCCAGCCGCTGCTCCGCTCGCACCCGGAGCATGAGGAAACACGGTTGCTGCTGGCCGAGTTGAACCTCGCGGCAGAAGACTTTCCGGCAGCACGCAAGGCGGTGACGCAGATTGCCAGCGCCGAGGGGGCCAACGCCCGTGCGCTCACGATCATGGCCGCTGTCGAGCGCGGCGAAGGCGGTGACGATCACGTCGTTCGTGCCTGGCTCGCCCGCGCCCTCACCGCGCCCCGCGGCCCGGCTTGGGTGTGTGACAAGTGTCAGAACATCCACGGCCAATGGGCGCCGACCTGCGACAACTGCGGCGCCTTCGACACGCTGAGCTGGCGCGAGCCGCCGAAGGCCGAAGTCAGCATGCCCGGCGGCGTCGAGATGCTGCCGCTCTTGGTTGGACCCGCGCCCGAACCGGAGCCCGAAGAGGCTCCTGTTGTCTTGCATGAAGGCGAGGTGGAAGAGGCCGAAACCGTGGAGCCCGCCACGGAGCCGGAAGAGGACGGCCCGGTAGAAGAGAAGGCAAAATAGGGCTGGCCCGCAAGAAGCGTCCGCGCTATAGACCGCGCCGGTTGCCGCTGTAGCTCAGCTGGTAGAGCACGTCATTCGTAATGATGGGGTCGGGGGTTCGAGTCCCTTCAGCGGCACCAGTTTTCCGAGCAATATACAACGAACACAATACATTAGCTGAATAGCGGCTCAGTGTATCCACCCCTGTGCCCACCTTAGACGCCTACGTGGGTGGTCAATTTTTGCAGGCGCGGACTGGTGAAGACCGCTATCTGATTTCACCCCAGACGCACTTGGGCGTGTGGATGAGGCTGACGACGGTGAGGTTAGTTTGGTGCTCAGCCCAGTGGTTGGTGCCAAGATCGATTTCGGGCTCTCCTTCTGGACAGACGTGGTCTGGTCGATCTCTGAAAGCCGCACTGGCACTCACAATCTTGAGGGCATAGAACAGCGCCCAGTGCTCTTCTCATCAATGCGGCGGAGTTCGCCGAGTGAACCTTTGATTCGAGACAAATTGACTTGTTCAGATTGCCACACGCCTCAACCGCCTGAAAACGAATCACTTTAATTCGTTGAGTCAAGTGGCTTTTTTTGATTCACTATCAGTAACTTCGGAGGGATATTTGGATGACGATATGCGTAGCGGTAAAGGTGCAAGATTGCATTGTCTTTGCTGCTGACAGCACTTCATCCCTCCAGGCCGTAGACCCTGAGGGGCGCCACGTGACCGTCAACACGTATGACCATGCCAACAAGTTGTTCAACCTCCGGAAAGGCCTTCCCATTGCCGCAATGACCTCAGGCATTGGGAACTTTGGCGCATCGTCCATCTCTACGATTTCTAAAGATCTTCGTGCTTTGCTTACGAAGAAAGGAAGTGACTACTACATCGACCCCACCAATTACACGATGGAGCAGGTGGCGACCTTGGCCCGGCGGTACTTTTTTGAGGAGCGATTTAGCCAGCTCGATACCACGCCAACAGGTAACTTTCAGTACTGGATCGGCGGCTATTCATCGGGTGCTGACTTGGGAGAAATCTGGCGTTTTCAGATAGACAATGGAACATGCGATCCTGTCATTTGCGACGCAGATAAAGACAATAACGCCAATATCGGCTGGGGCGGTGCTCCAGAGGCAATCAATCGTCTCATTCTTGGCTATAGCCAAACGCTCGGGAAAGCTCTCGCCGCGGGTGGTATGCCGAACGAAGCTATCCCCCAAGCAATCAGCGAAATTGGCCGCTTTACCCAAGTCGGCCTAGCAAATCCTGCCATGCCAACCACTGACGCAGTTGATCTTGCCCGTTTTCTGGCCGAAACGACAAAGCAGTTCGTTCGCTTTCAGCAGGGCAGCAATTCGGTTGGCGGCAGTATAGACATCGCGACCATCACGAAGCATGAGAACTTCAAGTGGGTGGATCGCAAGCACTTCTACTCGCCAGCACTGAACCCCCTGGAGACTGACCATGCCTGACGCAGACGAACGCCCACGACAGCCCCTTCCAATCGACCCGCAACCGCGGCGTGATCTGGAGGTTCCCCCGATGGTTACAGCTCCACGGTTAGAGGGAGTATCTTCGGTCAATTCCCCAGATAGGAACCCTCGGGTGGTCGAAAACATCTTCGCTGGTCTTGATTTCACCTCACCGCGCTGAAAGTTGCCAGGGCGCAAAAACGATCGCAGTCAACCCGTACAACCACCGTTGGGTTATTTGTATCGAAGCGGGCAGCCAACCATACTTTGGCGCTGTTGCGCGAATCGCCTTAAGGTTTTATCCTTTGGCGGTGGTACCACTGTGGCACGACATTTGTGTACTCCGCGCGTAGACAGACCCAGTTTTCCCCACGCGCGAAGGGGTGAGGTGAGGTTCCAGCAAACACCTCACCCCGTTCCTATTCAAGCAAACCTGATTTATTCCGCTCGTCGCTCGCTAGAACAATAGGCGGGTACTCAGGAAAGCTCCTCAGGTCGAACCATGTGAACCGCGTGCCATCCGCGTTTGTCTTGTTGCCCCATCGCAGGCCCTTCTCCCCATAACGTACCAACCCGGCCCGGAAGGCCCGAAGGTCGATTAGCCACCACTTGTCGATTTCGTCACCACAGGCGCTGGCATGGCCGTAGAACATCCAATCGCCTGCTCCGTTGATGATCTTGGCAAGCTCGGTCTCGCCGCCCGAAGGCAGCCTGGAGCGGATGGTGAAGTCGTAGGGATACCGCTCCGCGTAGCCCGGCCTGCGCACCCGTGCGGCTATCCGCATGTCGCGGGCATCGAGCATCAGGAGGTCGGTCGCGTGGCGCTGGTCGAGAAGCTCAGGGGCTGCTTGGAGAAGGTGTGATCCGACGAGGCTCTTGATCTGGGGAATGTAGCGGTCGGACCACTGCCTGTTGATGTCGTAATGCGCGTTCATGGCAATGGGCTTCTGAAATGGAGGGGTGAGACGACGACCCGATGAATGGTGGGCCGTCGCTTGTTGTTCAGTGGACCTCGGGAGGCTTGGCAGGGGGACTATGGGGCGGCTGAGCTTCGACGAGCGTGATCAGCTCATCCACCTTCGCCAGAGCCACCAGCAGCGTCCCCACAACGCCCCTCGCGCTCAGCGGCGTGCCTGACGTCTCATTCTCCAGCGCGTGGACGCTAGCATTGATCAGGCAGGCGACCTCATGGCCGAGAACCGCAGGAGGGGAGATGGGGTCGCTCATGCTGTGCGCTCCTTCACGCTCTCTAGGTACGGCACGATGTCACTCAGCAGCGTCTCCGCCAGTTCGAGGGATGCCGTCTCGAAGCGCCTTAGCGGAAACATCATCTCGGCGTTGTATTCCGTTCCGCTTGCGAGGATGTGGTCCTGCAGGATCGCGATGGCGGCGCACAGTTTGTCGTGAGGGCTCATGTCACTTCGCTTTCCAGAAAGCTGATCACGTTGCCCAAAATATCCGGGGCGTCATCTTGGTCGCCGAGGCGACTGACCAGCGCCTCGGTCGATTGTGCGTGCCGCAGGACCGCTAGCGCCTCGCTCAGGCTTTCCGGCACCTTCTGGCAGATGCGGTCGTCCAGTGCGGCTAGGGCGTCGAAGTGCCCTTCATCGCCCGTCGTATCGAGGAGCGCCGCCAAGCGGTCATGTTCGGTTACCATGCCTTCAGCCGTGGTCGGTGCGGCTTCGCGATGGGGATCGTGCCGAGTCATGCTGCCACCTCCGGAAGGCTGACGCAGTCGAGCGCTTGGTTCAACTCGCGCGCCAGTTCCTCGCAGCGGTAGAGGATGGTCATGGCGGTGTCGCCCTGCTCATCGTTAAGGCAGGCCAATGCGCCGGTCACCATGTTCTGCAGGTTCATGGCCTTGACCTGCAGTGTGTCGTAGTAATCGCCTCTGGGTTTCATGCGGCCTCCTCCTTATCGTTGAGAGCGGCGTAGAGCGCGGTGTACTTCCCGCTAAGTTCGGCAACCTTCTCGCGGACGCTTTCGATCACCCCGCAGGCCGCATTCCTTTGCGCGTTGTCGTCTGTGTCCGGGATGCTCAGACCTGCAAGCTCAAAACCGACGACGCTCAGGGCGTCCGACAGGTTCATCAACTGGCCAATCGTGTAATCGACCTCCTCCAAGTGCTGCTTGGTAATCATGCCCGGCCCTCCTGCGCCCTGTTGTAGGCTCCGAGGATCAGGCTTCGGGGAGTGCCCAGCCACAGCCAGTCTAGCGACAGGCCGGTGCGATCCGCGAACTGGAGAAGTTCGGTCGAGAAGGTCAGGCCATCGCCTTGGTCTTCCGCGACACTTGCGGGCGGCGTGGCGCCGGTCCAAGCGGCAAACTGTGCCAAGCGCTCGCTGACGCCATCGGGCAAGCCGGTATGGTTCGCGCTGGCGCGTTGTTCAGTGGTCATTTTGAGTTTCCCTCAGTTGGATTGCGTTTCGGCCCGCTCCATGCGGTCCCGCACAGCGCGGATCACTTCGGAGTTCTGACTTGAGCCGTTCTTCTTCGCTTCGGCTTCAATCCACGCCTTCAGTTCGGCGGGAAGTCGTAGCTGCATCGGCTTTCGATCACTCATGGCATCTCCATGCTGGCAACTTGCCATATATCAAATATGGCAACTAGCCAGCATTGCGTCAAGGGGTGTTATAGTGGCAACTAGCCACTATGGCGAAAGCACCTTCTCAAACAATGGACAAGTTCATCGTTCGGCTGCCCGAAGGCATGCGGGATCGGATAAAAGCTGCGGCAGAAAATGCGGGACGTTCGATGAACGCCGAGATTGTAGCCGCGCTGGCAGATGCTTACCCAGAGCCCGCAGGGCCAGAAGATGTCGTCAGGGATGTGGCCTGGCTCCTATCAGGCGTGGAGCCAACCCTTCGTGCACAAGCCATCAACCTTCTCGCGGAACAGGCGAACGACGGAAAGCTGTCCTTAATCGCTGAGGCGTCGGCCTATGCTGAACGTGACCAGCGATACCGATTTCCTTGGGAGGATGACTGACTTTGCTTGGAAGCCGCTGGCGTCCTCTTCATCGAAGAGAATGGCGGAGGGGCCGGGGTGCGCCTGAGAGAGCGCTCCTGAGACGATCAGTGGGTCCCCACAGCAGAAGAAATGGCCGGAGCAGGATCTTCGTCCATGGCATCGATAAGTCTGTCAGCACCTTCCGCTGCTGCGGCCACGACCAGAACGGTAACAGCAACAGAAAGAAGGCCGAGAACGAGCCCAATGCCCGTCACGAGGCCATCGCGTTCCGTGAGGCCGACACCGACGACAAACAGTGAGACCGCTGGGAACCATCCAGTGAGTGGCAAAGGTACAAACAGGGCAAATGCGATCACAAACATCAGCGCACCTAACGACCGCTCGTACCTCTCACGGAAAAGGCCACTGGCGCGCGGATGCAGAACTCTCTCAAGCCTGCGCGTAACGGGCCTCAGCCGGAGGAGCGTTCGACGGAGCTTGAGATAATCCAGCCGTATCTCGGCAATGCGGCTTGGCAAACGGATGTGCGGATAGCCCAGCGCCATCTGCGCAGTCGCAAGGAGAAGCGGCAAGGCCGTAATCAGCGTAGTCGGCGGCGGCAGAGGCAGAAGTGTGACCAGCGAAAACACAATGATTGACCAGCCAAAGGATCGTTCGCCCAGTGAGGCCAGGAGTTCACCCAATGTCAGCGATCCGGCTACGTTGTGTACGCGAGAGGCACGAAGTATCGGAAGCGAAAGCGATGGCCGCCGTCTTATCTCCCCATCTCTTTCGGACATTTCGATGCCACCTCCCACATTCCAGACATATCGGGGCTGTGGCAAAGCTTTGCAACGTGGTCACTTAAGCCATCCACCTCCAAGCTGGAGTGGCTCAAGCGCTGTAACGGTAGCGGGGGTAGGGCGCGTCCATGTACTTCGATGGTGCCCGAAGTCCTTAGGCAATGGCAGGCATTGCGCCTCTTATCAAGCTTCGTTGGCGCTCTGCCACACACCGACAACTTCCGACGCCAACGTGAGTGGATCAAAGGGTTTGGGGATAACCTTAAGACCACCCAGTTCGATGAGGTGCGCCACGTCATCAGGCAAGGATTTCGCGGTTAGGAACACTGTCGGTACATTCTGAAGGCCGGGCTGCCTACGAAGCTCGACAAACGTCTGCTCGCCACTCATTTCTGGCATCATAACGTCGAGCAAGAACAAGTCGGGTTTAAACCCAGCGGCACGCTCTACCGCCTCCTTGCCACTGGCGCACTGCATGATCTCAAGACCGCCCACGACGGCCAGTGCAACTTCAGCTATCGCCCTAATGTCGGCGTCGTCATCCACATGCATTACGCGCGGACGATTGCCTCGATCATTGTCCATTTGGTCAATCAGGATCGCGTTACATAGACGACCTGCTCCTCCGACCTAACCTGGCCTCCACGGTTACTAGCGTAGCACCTAAGGAAGAGAAAATTAAGGCAAATACACGCTCAACGTGCGCCGCGTGGGAATAAAGCGGAAGCAGACATCCGCAAGACCACTCCCCGCTTGGGCGAAGCGCACAAGGAACGCCAATCGCTTGGCTGTTCCGAAATCGATTTGGCGACAACGAAAAGGTGATTCACCTGCCTACTTAGACAGGTTGTGCGTGTATCGGCTGTCGCTATCGTGGCGCCCAAGTTGGAGGTGACGCAAGATATGCAAAAGCTGAGCTGCGAAACTTTTACACAAGTGATGTTTTTGCCGGAGCGACAGCGGCAAGACCTGCTTGAGTTCATCGGCGGCAGCGAGGTGAACGATGCCGAGGTGCAGCGCCTTGTGCGCAGCATGAACACTAGACGCAAGCCTACTACGTACCCGTCCCCAAGAGACATCGGTCCCGGCGTGACATCGGCGGAAATCTAGTCAGGATTGCAGGCGTTCGCGATCAATTCAGCGGCGACCGGGGACTTTTCCAAGGTACGAGCCCCAGACTCAACATCTGCGTTATCGCCATAAAGCAAGGCCCGCCAATCCTGAACGGCCATCGCGAATGTGTCGGGCCGCGATAACTTTTTCTTGGTCATAGGTACATGCACCTCCTGGCCCCTATCCCAGCCCCCACGATCCCAGATATCACCCGATACGTTAGGATCATCGAATCTGTGCACCAATCATACATTGGTATCAGGAGAGCCTGATAAACCGGAAATTTGAGCTACGTTGTCGGGCAACCCGATGACATCGCGATTGCACGAGGCAGAGCGCGCTCGGGCTTCGTTGATCGCTTTAATGTCATGCAGAAAGTCCCGAAGGCCGACCTTATCGACCACCATGCACCAAGGCCCAGAGATGTCCTTCATCGCGTCCTCGCATTCGCCCCCATGCCACTGGGCAGCTAAATGGTTAATAAATCGTTAACGCCAAACGAAGGCATTCGCTGAGCCCTACACGCCAGTGCTGGCGGATAGCGCCTTCACCTCCTTCGCTAGTGTTAAAGGATCGAACGGCTTTGTGATTACCCCAACCGCCCCGATGGATTTCAGATGGTTCTCCGACTGGTACTTCGCTGCAGCGGTCATAAAAATGACGGGGATGTCGGCTGTCTCCCGACTTTCGCGCAGGATTTTCAGTAAGGTCGGCCCGTCCATCTCGGGCATCATCACGTCCAGCAAGATGACGTCTGGCGCGCCGGTCGAGATACTTTCAAGGGCAGCTGCCCCGCTTTCGACGGAAACAACTTCGATGTCCGGATCAAGCGCCAAGGCAATCGCGGTGATCTCCCTGATATCTGGCTCGTCGTCGACATGAAGAAGCTTCATGTTTGGATCCCCCTCCTTGGCCCGATTCAGGCTAGGTCGAACTTGGAAGTTTAACGCTGACCAGCATCTTTGAGCACGGTCAAGACAGCCTCAACCACGTCCGTCTCCTTTACCCTCGATTTCGTCATGACCGAAACCGCACGTTCGGTGATATCTCGATCCACATCGTGAGCCGAGAACACAATGAACGGTATCGAAGGCTCAACTTCCTGCAGTAGGTGAGCGCCATGGCCGTCCGGAAGTTCCAGATCGAGCAGAACAAGATCAAACTGGTTCCTAGCGATACTAGCGCGGGCTTCCGCGAGTGTCCTTGCTCCCGTCATTCGGACTGTTTCGCCAAAATTTTGCTGGAAAATCTGTTGCAAGTGGACGTCGTCCTCCACGTACAAGACATGCGATTGAGACCGGTTGGCAGGCAGCGCAGCACGCAGGGAGTGATCAAGTGCAGACTTGTCTGACTCCTTGGCAACGATGGTGACAGCGCCGTCGAAAGTCCCCTTTCCGTCCTTTGAGGCGACAATGACCGGAAGATCGTGCGTTTGAGCAGTCTGCCGGAGCTGCTCCAGGAAGGATATCGGGGCAACAGTGTCAGCATCGAGGGTTAGGGCGGCGTATCCACCCGTGCGGGCAAGGTTGAACGCCGCGTCGAAATTGCCGACTACGTCCGCAGATAGATCGCACCCTTGCGCCACTTCGGCCAGCGTCCGCGTGAAAGCCTGGTCATTGCTGCAAACCAAGAGTCTCTGCCCGCTGGCTCCCGAGACCGCGGAACGATGGGCGAAATCAGCAGACCGTTCGATAGCTGGCAAGTCGATATGAAACGTCGCTCCGTGGCCTTCAATCGAGTCGAAGCTAAGTTGGCCGTCCATCGCTTCGACTAGGGCCTTGCTGATACTGAGGCCAAGGCCGGTGCCACCGATACTCCGCGTGGATGAAGCCTCCGACTGGCTGAACGGATTGAAGATCTTGTCTCGAAATTCTGCGGAGATTCCGATCCCTTCATCTTTAACCGAGACGCGCAGTTTGTCCTCGAAGGACAGAAGGGAGAGTGTGACGGTACTGCCCTCCGGCGCAAATTTTATCGCGTTAGACAGCAAATTCGTCAGAACCTGTTCGAACCTAATTGGATCGATCTTCACCATAATACCGGGGGCGGTATCGCGGAATACGAGCGAGATCCCTTTGTCCGGGGCGTAGTTCTCTGAAGAGGCTAGGGCATTTGCAGCAATGGGTCTCACATCCTCTACACTCAGTGAGAACTGCATTTGCCCGGAGCGGATCTTCTGCATGTCGAGAATGTCGTTAATCAACAGAACCAGCCGCTCCGAGTTGCGGTTCGCAATGCCGAGCATGTGCCGAACTTTCTCCGGTAGATGCGAGGACGCACTGCCAATTACGAGGCCCAGGGCCCCCCTGATCGACGTCAACGGGGTCCGAAGTTCATGGCTAACTGTCGCAATGAACTCGTCCTTGAGCTTCGCAGCGATCTTCTCTTCGGTGATGTCGATGACGGATCCATCCCAAATGACCCGATCATCGGAGTCCTTGCGGATACCGGAATGGATACGGAGCCACTTTTCATTACCTTGGCGCGGCATGCACTCAATATCGGCGCTCCAGGGAGCAAAGTCTTTCTCCGAGGCGTCGAGGTTGGACGTGATCTCTTCTGCTATTGCTGCCTTCGAGATCTGGTTGACTGCGTTAAAGTCACGAAGCAGCTCGTCCGAGTGGACACCCAAAATGGACATCGCTGATTGAGACACATAGGTGAAGCGGGCTGCCCCGTGCGGCTCACGAACGATCTGGAACAAAGCCACCGGCGCGTGCGCCGAGATTGCGTTGATTTGAGCTTGCTTCTCCTCGCCGAGCTTGATGGCATTGGCACGGTCCAGGTCGCGCACCAACATCGTCCCCATCAGCAGCACAGCACCGAAGTTCGTTGGAGCGCTCAGCAAGTTGGAGGTGAGGAACACATCCCAAGGGGCTGCGCTGACAAAAAGCAGAACGATGGTAGGCACCGTTCCGGCTATGACGGCCTGCACAAGGACAAACTGGATGTCCAGACTTTTCTTGGCGATACGAAACCACCAGATCCAAGCCAGTCCGGCGACGATGCCTACGCCAACGATGTAGGTGGCACCCGGCACAGCCCCGACGCCGCCCTGCACCAACCTCAAGACCGCGAGGCAAGGGGCGGTGATTGCTACACTCACAGGACCACCGAATGCAGCCGAAAGGACTACCACCGCACCCCGCGGATCGGTCCGGATGCCCTGAACGATCTCGACGGAGTTCTCCATAACAAGCATGCCGACGAAGGCAAAAAGGACTCCCAGCAGAACGCTAACCGTCCAGAACTGCCGAGCGAACCTGCTGTAGATCATGCTCACTGCCAGAACCGAAAGCAACATGATCGAGCCACTCTCGATCATCGTTACGACCTTCGACATCAGTCCACGCCCCTGCTAATTCCCGCAAAGATTCAGCGACATAGCCGATTTTTGCAACCAAAATTAGAAATCCCCCATGGGTGGATACCGTCAGATTGTGCGAGGCTGCAAGCAATGCGGACAGTAGACGTTGCGGCATGTATGACCGGAGTTTTGGAGGCGCCGCACCGAAAGGGACTCTGCCCAGAAACATGATTGCGCCACCTGCACGTTGCCGCCACCACTCTTGACGCTTTCATGCAAGGCTTGCGAACGACCGGGTCTACTGCTGAGGTGCAGCTTGCAGATCTGTCGCGCCATCGCGAGATTTTCCTTACATGCGCGTTCGGCGAGCACGTGGCATTTCTGCAAAGAGTTCCAAACAGACCTTCGAAGAGGTCACAGCGCCACGCACCCTATAGGCCATTTATGCCCTCAATCTCCTCCCGGCATACTTCTCGTTCAGGCTTGGGCCGAAGTCGTCCATCAGCGAGCTGTACCCGCTGGCGAACCGTGAACCTGCCTGAAAGTAAGATGCTGTCTGCTTTTGCTTGCCCTCGAAGCGCCGAGCATTTGCCTGAGCCTCGAAGCCACGGGCAGCCTCTTCGCCTTCCCACAGCGCAACCATAGCCCTATAAGTGCCTTCCTCCTCGATGGCAGCGTCTAGGCCGTAGTCCAAACCGCCGCCTGATGCTGCACCCACGGCGCGGGCGCGGGATTGCACCAACCTTTTCTGTCGGTGCTCCTCCTGTGCCTTGTGGGAGGCCGTACCGCGCTCCGCGGTCGCCTTTTGGTCCAGTTGCTTGGCTTCGAACTTGGCAGCCGAGTTGGCCGCGCTTCCTGCCGCGATGGTGCCAGCAGTGGACAGGATGGTGCCGCCTGCCATGAGAGCGGCACTCATTCCTCCTGCTTTTATGGCCGCAACTGCGGGCATGATGAGCTGAGCCATGGATCAGGCCTCCTCTTCGACTCCGCCAAGAATGACGGCCACTTGTCGCTCAATCTCGGCTGCAACGGGCTTCTCGCCCAACAGCCAACTTGTGTCCTCATTGATGAACCCTGAACGCAGCACCATCCCGCCAAAGTAATTTTGGCCGAGGGCCGGTTTCAGTACAGCCGCTGTACAGGCCGCCAAACGAGTCTCCTGAGCGCGAGGCTGCAGTTCGTGAGTGACACCTGCCCCGGCGGTGGTGAGCGCCCCCATGAGGCCTCTCCGTGCCTCCTCGGCCCTTGCGTATGCCCTTGCTGCACCCCGCATGGCCGCCTCCATGTCAGAGATGGCGTCTTCGCGCGCTTGGGCGAGATCGCGAACCTGCCGGGCGTGCGACTGACGCCGCTCCTGATCCGAAACGGCAGCCGCCGCCTCGGCTTCATCCGCGATCCGAGCTTCTTCCCGACGCCGGAACTCGGCCAGTGCCGCTCTGGTGGCTTCAACGTCGCTCTCTCCATCGCGAAGGGCGGCTGTATCGAATTTGGTGCCGTTTAGGATTGCTTCGACCTGATCGCCCTTCAGGTCGGCGACGCGGGCCTCCTGCTGGGTCAGCCGCTCTTTGAGGTCTGTTTCGGTGATCTGCTTCTTGTTCATTGGTTTGCTCCTTTCTGAGCGTTGCCTGTATCATTGGCGAGTTGCCCGCCGTTCTGCTGTTTGGCTCTGAGGCCCTGCTCCAAGAGGAAAGCCAATCGCCGAGCTATCTCGAAGTCACTGAGGGCCGTGGTTTGAATTGGACCACCATCCGGTCCGGTGTGTTCCTGCTTGTCGGCGAGGCCGAGTTCGCGAGCGATGATGTTGGGGTTGAGAAGGTTCGCGGCAGCGCCCTCGAATTTCTGCTGGTAGATCATCTGCTCCACCCGGCCCGTGATTTCCGAGAAACCTTCGCGCTTGCGGTAGTCCCACCAAGTTGAGATCCCGATATCGAGGAAGTTGCAGAGGCCAGTGAGGGTCATCGCTCTCATCTTGGCCACTGGCTCCCGTTTGCTTTCGCCCTGGAAGCTGACGAGCTTTTCCTCCTGCAGCGGGTTGTCATCCGTCCACTGGAAGTACTGCTCGCAGGCCTCCCAGAGCTGCTGGGGATCCTCGAAGATAGGGTTGCGACCGTGCTTGCTGCGCCCGGTCCAGAACTTGTTGCCTTCAGGTGCTGGCATGGATTTGCCTCCGTTGAATGATGGTTGTTGGATTGCAGCGATGCCCGGCTTCATGCGAGCCTCTCGCCGAAGCTGAGAAAGGGCAGACATGAGCATTGCTGGCGTATTGGCTTGTGCTTCTCTCACGGCTGTGGATGGCGACACCGTGAAGTGTGACGGCGTTAATCTGCGACCGATGGGAGATGGGGCGCCCTACGTTTCTGGCTTCGATACCCCGGAGATCAGGCAGTACGCGGACTGTGACCGAGAGAACCACCTCGGAATCTTGGCGATGGCTCGCATGTCCGAGTTGCTCCAGACACCAGGCCTCATCGTCGAGGACTCTGGTGAAGAGGATTCCTTCAAAAGGCCGCTCGTGTGGCTCCGACTGCCTGATGGAACGACGATAGGTGAAAGGCTCATTGCTGATGGCTTTGCCGTACGTTGGACGCCCGACTACGAGCCAAGCTGGTGCGACGGGAGTTCGTAGGCCGTAGAAACCTTGTTCTATGCTGACGATCTGATTCTGGACGCTATTGACCACCAGAACGGTGGTTTGGTGCCCCACCCCACCGGAAACAGGTGAGGCATGCCTCACCACCCCCTCCCCCCCCGTAGGGGGAGGGGTGGTGTGGCACCTGTTTTTAGGGGTGTCTGCCCCACCCTGCCACACCCCGACTTTAGGGGTGGGTGAGGCACTCATTGATTGGCCCATTCGCCGACCTCCAAGCATGGGCGCTCCGTTCGCTTTGAGTCCAGAACTTTGACCTTCTTCAGTGCTCCGGATTTCAGCCAGGCCTCGATCATCTTCTTGATGCGCTTCCGGTCTGCGATTGCATCCAGGCCGAGAACCTCGGCCACTGTTATTCCGGCCCAATCTTCACCAGCCTGATCGGAGTAACGCCGCCCCTTTCCGTCCAAAGCGCGCTGAACCGAAAGGAGGTCATCTGCCGACAACCCCTCAAAAGTGTTCGGCCAGTGCCATACCTCGGCAACGCCCACGCTATCGCCGTTGGCCAGATGCACGGACGCCATTCGCCGCCAGACACGATCCCCGACAGGCGCAAGGTTGGCTTTGTCGCGGGTGATAGCGAAGTAGGTTGCGGGATCATCTTGCACCCCGGCCTCGGCCTTCATCGCATCGCTCATCTTGTTCAGGACCCGGCCAGAGCGCGCAGCGGCCAGAAGCGCTGAGGCACCCCTGCCGCTCTCGGAAGTAGCTTCCTCGCCGTTAGTCTTGCGGGTGTGGTGCACCAGCTCGATAGCGCAGTTGCACCGATCCGCCAGCCGCGCCCATTCCTTCGCCACGAGGTCGATTGCCCCGTTGTCGTTCTCAGAGGCTTGATGGGAGGAAACGAAAGGGTCGATCACCAGCACGTCGATTTGCCGCGCTTCGATTTCATCGGCCAGTGCATCCAGTTCCGGTTTGATGATCTGCACGCCCTCGCGGGTTTGAATAGCTGTGCTCACGGTGCGTTCCCGGCCCGTGTCTACATAGAGTTGCCCAGCGATTTCATCGGGGCTGACCTGGTGGTGCTGCATGGCCGCGATGATGCGACGGTCCATCTCGTCGCGCGGGTCTTCCAAGTTGTAGAGCCAGACCTTGAGACCCTTTGCCGTCCAGTCGCCAAGCAGCTCGCGCCCGGAAGCCATAGAAAGCGCCTCACAGATCGTCAGAGACGACTTACCGACGCCGCCAGGAGCGACCGTCACTGAAACCTGCTTTCGGATCAGGTGGCGTCCGTAGAGCCAAGGACGGGGCGGGATATTCAACGGATCGCGCCAGACGAATGCGGTAGGCAACCGAACATTTGCCTGCCGATTGATAGACGACCGATGAGCGTCGAGCTGCAGTGCTATTTCGGAGAAGTCTCGCATCATGCGGCCTCTCCATGCACGTAGTCGAGGA
Source organism: Vannielia sp. SX4 (assembly GCF_052828525.1). The sequence continues at coordinate 299,133 of NZ_CM128247.1, read as the reverse complement.
AGTCGAACCGGTCGCGCTGCGAGAGGCTGTTGAAGATGGTCACCAAGTAGGTCCGCCGCTCTTCCGGCCTTGCGTGGTCTACCCAGAATGAGGCTTCCGCTACCGGATCGCCCAAGGCAGCTACGGGCCAACCCGTCCCGGCGAAGGCCGCGTTGAAGGTGTCCAGCGCAGTTCCGGGAGAGAGAGACTTCAGCGACGAGAATGCCAAAGCTGCTCGTTCGGCGTCGGTCAGCCACGCGGATGCAACCGTGACAAAGCCCGACCAGCCTGTGCTGGTGCCGATGGTGAGCGCGTAGCCAAGCATCCGGGCCGTGCGCTTATGGCCAGGCTTGGAGTAAACAGACATTACATTGCCAGTGCGCTTCGCGGAGCGCTGGCCATTTAATGCCCCGGAAGCCAGTATTTCTTCGTTTTTGGTGTTCAATGCTCGGTCCTCACTGTTGAGGAAACGGGCTGCGTGCGCTATGATTCCGATGTCAGCCGGAAGAATTGCCCCCGCCGCCTATTTGGGTTGGTGGGGGTTTCTTCAGGCGGCAGCAGCCAAGCCTTCCATCAGGTCGTCGATGTCGGCCTCTTTCCAGTAGAGCCGAGCGCCGAACTTCATGGGCTTCGGCAGGCGTCCCTGATCGATATCGCGATAGATGCTGGTGCGGCCCCGGCCACCCAGCTTCTCCTGAAGGTCACGGAAGGTGAGGTATTTCATGGCTTTGCCCTTTCATCTTGGTTTGCTGCCAAGCGGGGCAAAGTGGTGCCCCGATGCGTGCCATGACGATAGGCGGGCGGGCTGTGACGGTGGCGGGGTGTGTCACATGTTTCTGCGGTGGCGGTACCAAATGCGGCGGTTGGCTTCAGCGGACGCGCCTAGTCCTGCCTTTGCTGCGAGACGAGCGGCTTGGGCTATCCCCACCCCAGCGGAGATTTTTGCCGCCATGAACTCGAGAATTTTCTGGAGGTCTGAACGCTGGTTCTCGGCGCTGCTCTCTCCGCCGCGCCGGGCAGCTTCTAATGTCCCTTTGCCGCGAAGGAAGTGCTCTTCGTTACGCTCCCTTTGGTGGATCAAAGACGTAAGATAGCCGTACAGAAAGTCGTCTTGTCGGACGTGCGCTGCGTGAAGCGACATTGCCGCCAACCAGATGTCGCTGAGGGGTTCTTCAAAGACTTGAACCCATGTGGCGACGATCAGAATCTCAACGATGAAGTCGCAGTGGTCAAATGGCGGGAATACATCAGTCGGGGCTGACTCTGCTCGCTCATGTATGGCGTCAACTTCCCGCTCAAGCGCGGCCCAATCTTCGGGGTTAAGATGCTCTTTCAGTTCACGCTTGAGCTTCGCAGTTGGCCTGTAGCCGCCCGTAAAGAAGCCCGCTTCGCCCAACAACTGGAATCCAAGCTCCTCAGGTTGCAGCTCAAAGAAATGCTCATAGGCAAGCTCCATGCGCCCATCGGTCGGGCGAACATTAATCTTCTTCAGTCGCTGGGACACGTCAGGCCCGTGCGACGTCTGCGTGAAATGCAGTAGGCCTGCGGAGTAGGAGGACGTCAGTAGTGTCTCGCCGGGGCGCTGCGACCGGGGCTTCACTCTGGTGACGAGTTTCGGTGGCTCCTTCGGTCGCTTGGTCAACTGGACACCATCGCCAGCACTTCGCCAGTCCGACCCAAGCAAACCTGCACCCAACGCTCCATCAGAACACGCCGCTGCTCAAGGAAGTCCGTGCGCCGATAAGCCCGTTCGACCGCAGAACCGGCGACATGCCCTAGAACCGTCTCGGCCACCTCGTGTGGCGCATCCGTCGCTTCGGCCAGCCAAGTCCGCAGGCTGGACCGGAACCCGTGGGGCCGTTCTTCCATCCCCTTCCGCTCCATAAAGCGCGCCATCGTCGCATCAGAGATGACGCCCTTCCGGACGCTGGGGAACAGGTAGCCCTCCCGCTCGTGAGGCTTTGCCATCTCGATCACGGCCAGCGCTTCGGTTGAGAGCGGCACCCGAAAGTCTGCTGTCTGACCCAATCGGCCCTTCATCTCCTCACCGGGGATGGTCCAGATGTCGCCCTCAACGTTTTCGAGCCGCATGAAGCGCAGCGGCTTGGATCTCACACCGGTCAGGATCAGCAGCCGCAGGGCAAGCTGGGTGACGGTCGGCTCCGTGAGCGACTGGTAGAATGCCGGGACCACCTGCCAGGGCAGGGAAGGAATGTTGGTGGCCTTGTGGCGACTTTTCCCGAGCAGCGCCTTCGCCTTGTCGATCGCTTGCAGGTCCACATCCAACCCAAGCGCGGCGGCATGGCGGAACACGATGCTCAGCCGGTTCATCGCCTTGCGGGCCGTATCGGCCTTCTCGTGCCAGATGGGCGCGAGGGTGTTCTTGATGTCCTGCTGATCCAGTTCCTCGACAGGCACCTTGCCCAGCTTCGGCAGCACATGAAGCTCAAGAGGCGAGAACCAGCGCCCGGCCTTGCCGTCGCCTTTCAACTCGGCCTTCCGGGCCTCAAAGGCATCCTCGGCAACCGTGCGCAGGGTATTGTCCATACGCTCGGCTTCACGACCGAGCCTCTGCCGCTCCTTGATCGGGTCTTTCCCCGACCGGGCCACGGCACGCCAGCGCTCTGCGGCCTCCCTGGCTTCCTTGAGGGACACGGCAGAAAGGTTGCCTAGGCCCATCTCCCTGCGCCGACCGTGAACTGTCATGCGCAGGAACCACTGAGCCCCGCCGTCTTCGCGCTTGTGCAGCCAGAGCCCCCCGCCGTCGCCGTACTTGCCCGGCCCTGCGGATTTCACCTGAGCGCTGGTCAGCTTGTTCAATGCCCTCATGATCCTATCCACCCCTCAGTCCACCCCTAGATGTAGCATACCATGGGGCATCTTGGGAAACACTGGAACAGAAAAGTTCAAGCTATACTGGATTTTCGGCATCTACTGGAGCAGGTTGAAACAACATGGTGTAGGTGTTCAATGCCCTTCAGCGGCACCAGTTTTCTCCAAGATCCTTACTAGCCGCTGGGCATGCCCTTTGCCCGGGTGAGCCGCTTTTGCGCGGCGATGCGGAAGGGCGCGTTGGGGGCGCCGTAGCCGGTGTAGCCGTCTTTGCGCCGGAGGATCTCGAAGAAGAGGCCGCCGGCGAAGGCGCGGCTGTAGAGTTGGAAGAACTCGCCGTTCTCGTCGGCGTCGTAGAGGATGTTGGCGGCCTGCAGGCGCTCCAGCATTTCCGGCGCCAGCGGGAAGCGCGCCGCGAGATCGGCGTAGTAGTTGGCGGGCATGGGCAAGGGCTGGAAGCCACGGGCGGCGAGGGCCTCGGCGGTGGCGAAGATGTCGTCGGTGGCCAGTGCCATGTGCTGGAGTGGCGCGCCGAAGGTGTCTGACAGGAAGCGGCCCGCGAGGGTGCGGTGACTGTCGGCACCGTTAAGGGTGATGCGCAGGGCGCCGTCGGGCGCGGCGAGGGCCTGGCTGCGCACCAGCCCGTCCGGGTCGATCACATCGACCATCGGGGTTTTGGCCATGTCGAAGAGCGTGGTGTAGAACAGGGTCCAGCTGAGCATGTCGTCGTAGCTCATTGTCTGTGCGAGGTGGTCGATCCGGCTGATGCCAGCGCTCTCATTGGCCTGCTCGACCGGCTCGAACTCCACCTCCCACACCCGCTCCAGCCCGCTGCCGTCATCAAGAAAATGCAGAAGGCTGCCGGAGAGGCCGCGAATGGCCGGGATTTCCAGCTCGCCGGGGCCGATGGGCTGAGAGAAGCTCTGCGCCCCGAGGGCCGTGGCGCGAGCGATGGTTTCGGCCGCGGAACCGACCTGAAGGCCGATGTCGCACACCGTCGTGCCCCGCGCGGCCCAAGCGGAGGAGGCATAGCCCTCGGTTTCCTCGTTGAGCACGATCCGCACATCGCCCTGCTGCCAGAGCGACACCGCCTTGTTGCGGTGCTGGCCGGTGTGGGAGAAGCCCAGCGTGGAGAGCAGCGCGCCCAGCGCACGCGCCTCGTCGCCACGTGTCGCGAACTCGATGAAGGCCACGCCCTTCGGTGCGATGGGGGCGGGAAAGGCCGGCAGGTCGACATCCAGCGTTGGTTCCGAGCGCCGCACATCATCCATCACTGCCATAAGCGAGCGGTAGCCGTCACGGGCGATGGCCTTGGTGTTGCCGCCGCGGAACTGGTCATTGAAGATTTCGAGACTGATTGGTCCCGCATAGCCGGTGGCCATGACCGCGCGCATGAAGTCTGTCACCGCGAGGTCGCCCTCGCCGGGCATGTTGCGGAAGTGGCGGGACCAGTAGAGCAGGTCCATCTCGATGGTGGGGGCATCGGCCAGCTGGACAAAGAAGATACGGTCGCCGGGAATGGCGCGGATGCTCTCAGGCGAGAGTTTGCGGCCGAGGGTGTGGAAGCTGTCGACGATCAGGCCGATGTTGGGGTGGTCGGCACGGCGGACGATCTCCCAAGCATCGCGATGGTCGTTTACGTGGCGGCCCCAAGCCAGCGCCTCGTAGCCCACCCGTAACCCGCGTGCGGCGGCGCGCACGCCGAGCTCGCGAAAGTCGGCGGCGGCCCGGTCTATTCCGCCCAGTGCCTCGGGGTGGCAGGAAGAGCAGAACAGCACCAGATCGGTGCCCAACTCCTGCATCACATCGAACTTGCGCTCGGCCCGGTCGAAGGCGCGGGCACGCAGCGGCTCTGGCAGGCCCTCGAAATCGCGGAAGGGCTGGAACAGGGTGATCTCCAGCCCGTGGTCTCTGACCATCCGGCCCACATCGCGCGGGCTTCCCTCGTCGGCGATGAAATCCTGCTCGAAAATCTCGATCCCGTCGTAGCCCGCCGCCGCAATGGCTTCGAGCTTTTCGCGCAGGTTTCCGGAAATCGAGACGGTGGCGATCGAGGTCTTCACGGGCAGGTCCGTTCTGGTGTTGGGCCGCAGGCAGCATGGCTGTCGCGGTCGAGAACTGTCAATCAGGCGGCGGTGAGGGGGATTACGTCGACGCTGTGGTGCGTGTCCTGCTCCCCGGCTGTGCGGATGACGCCTTTGACGGGCGCGACATCGCCGTAATCCCGGCCGACTGCAACGGTGATGTGGTCCATCCCGGCGCTGATGTTGTTGGTCGGGTCGAACTCGACCCAGCCGAGTTGCGCCCCGCACCACGCTCGCACCCATGCGTGCATGGCATCGGCGCCTTCGAGCCGGGTTTCGCCCTCGGGCGGGATTGTGCGCAGGAAGCCCGAGACATAGCCAGCAGGGATACCGAGCGCCCGCAGGCCCGCGATCATGATGTGCGAGAAATCCTGACAGACCCCGTGGCGGGCGGCGAAGGCCTCGGACGCGGGGGTATCAACCTCGGTGGCCTCGGGATCAAAGCTCATCTCTTCATGCAGCGCCTTGCCAAGGCTGCGCACCGCCTCCAGCACGGGCATGTTGGAGGCCGCCACCTTGCGGGCGAAGGCGCTGATATCCGGGTCGGGCGACACACGCGGGCTTGGGCCGAGAAAGTGATGCGGGGCGGTGCCGCCGATGGCGTTGTGTGCCGAGATCTCGGCGGGCATTTGCGCCAGCGGCGGAGACAGCTCCAGCCCCGGTGATTGCAGCAGCCGTTCGGCCCGGGCAGCGAGGGTCAGCGAGATTTTGTCGATAGGCTCATGGAAGGCGATGAAGGTCATCAGGTTGCCGTAGAAGTCGAACAGGTCGCGGCGCTCGCTTGGGATCGGATCCACCGTCAGCAGGCTGGCAGAAATGCGCTGCCGGTCGGGGATTTCGGCGGGCAGGAGGTGGAGCAGGTTGCGGGCATGGTCGGAGGTGCCCTGATACTCGTACTCGATCTGAAGTTTCACATCGTAGCGCACCGGGTCACCTCAGGTAGAGCGTGGAGAGCAGGTTGGAGATATTCGCCAGCTCGGCGCGCAGCTCGACAAAGGCCTTGCAGCCCAGAATGCCGGGGTCGGTGGTTTGCAGCCGGGTCTCGGTGGGCATGATCGCCCGTGTCAGTGCCGATGGGCGCCCTGGCGCGGTGCTGCCGGGCATCATGCGGGAGAGCTCGCGCATCTCGGAGAGTTGGAAGACCACGGCGCGTGGGTTGTTTGGGTCGAGCGCCAGCAGGTCGACCACGGTGCCCCGGCTCGCCTCGATGGGAAAGCGCTGGCGGTGGGTCATGACTGCGTCGCCCAGCTCGAGCGCAATATCGAGGCTCCCCTGCGGCTGGCTGGCCTCGCCGAAGGCGGCGAGGATCGACGAGAGGCCATCGGCCCGCTCAAGCGCCCGCCCGAAGGCCAGAAAGCTCCAGCCGATGGAGCGATACATGTTCTCCTGCACGAGGCCGGAGAAGCCGGTGATCTTGCGGAGCAGCACGCCCATTTCATGGGCCACGCCATCGCCCGGATAGGTCGACCCGCGGATCGCATCGAGGCCGCGGGCGAGATCGGAGAGCGCGTTCCATCCGTCGATTGAGAACCGGTCGCGCACCTTGCCAGCGCAGGTGCGGGCTGAGCCGAGCAGGCCCTCTAGCGCAGCGGGCACAGGCTCGTCACTGTCGATCCCGAAGCTCTCCATGAACTTGGAGAGGGCCAGCAGGCGGGGGTCTTGCCGGTCGCCGGTTTCGGCGAGGCGCAGGTGGTAGGCGCGAAGCAGGCGCACGGCCCCCTCGAAGCGCTCGACATAGCGGCCCAGCCAAAAGAGGTTCTCTGCCGCTCGGGCCGGTAGAGTGCCGGTGCGTGGCGCGAGCGCGGAGGTTGAGCCAAGCATCGACTCGGCCGCCACCGGCGCATCGCCCATAATCCAGACATCGGCCACTGTGCCGCCGCGCTGCATTGCGAGGGCCGAATGATCATCCGACGAGCCGATGCGGGCGTAGCCGCCGGGCATGAAGGTCCAGCCCGTGGGGGTGCGGGCGGCGGTGACGCGCACGGTCATGGGGCGGGGCACGAGGCGGCCCTCTTCCCATGCGGGCGTGGTCGAGAGCGTCACCATTTCCTGCGCGACGAGGTTGCCGCCCTCGGCTTCAATCCAGGCGTCGATAGATGGCTGCGCGCTTGAGCGGAAGTCGCCGCCCTGCGCGGTTGTCGCGCCCAGCTCGAATGGCAGGTCGGAGGCGAGAGCCTCGCCGATCATCATCTCGGCGGTGTGGCTTCGCACATGTTCCCGCTCACTCTCGGTGCCGCACCACCATGTGGCGATGTTGGGCAGCTTAAGCGGCTGGCCGGTGAGCACCTCGGAGATCCGGGGGAGGAAGGCCTGGATTGCACGCATCTCCAGCACACCTGCCCCGAGCGCATTGACCATAGAGAGCGTGCCGAGCCGCAAGGCCTGCACCAGCCCGGGCGTGCCGAGATAGGAGGTTTCATCAAGCTCCAGCGGGTCCGCAAACTCGCTGTCGAGCCGCCGCCAGAGCGTGCCCAGCGGCTCCAGCCCTTCGACGGTGCGCACCTTGAGTTGCCCGTCATGCACGATCATGTCTTCGCCCTCGAGCAGCATCATGCCGAGGTAGCGGGCGATGTAGGTGTGCTCGAAGTAGGTGTCGTTGCCCGGCCCCGGCGTGAGGATGGCGGCGCGCCGCCCGGCGGGGCCCGCCTGACTGTCGAGCGCGGCGCGGAAGGCGCGGAAGAACCCGGCGAGGCGGTGAATGTTGGCGCGGGGGAATGGATCCTGAAAGATCCGCGAGGTGGCCATCCGGTTCTCGAGCGCGAAGCCTGCGCCGGAGGGGGCCTGCGTGCGATCACCGAGCACAAACCAGCTGCCATCGGGGTTGCGGGAGATCTCGAAGGCGATGAGGTGCAGAAAGTGGCCGGAGGCCGGGGTGATGCCCACCATCGGGCGCAGCCAGTTGGGGTTGCGCGCCACCAGTTCGGCGGGCAGGTGGCCACCCTGAACCAGCTCGGCAGGGCCGTAGAGATCGGCCATCACCTGCTCCAGCAGGTCAGCGCGTTGGGCGAGCCCATCGCAGATCGAGAACCACTCCTGCTCGTGCAGGATCACCGGCACATGGCTGAAGGGCCAGTCGCGCTCGGGCGCCGGGTCGTTGGAATACTGCCGAAAATACACGCCGGCATCGCGCAGGTAATGGGTGCCGCGGGCAAAAAGCTCTTCGGTCTCCTGCCGAGAGAGGTTGCTGAGCGAGGAGATGAAGCTCTCCCACACCGGACGCATCCGGCCCTGCCCGTCGATCAATTCATCCGCGGTGCCCTTGCGCGGGCTGTAGCCCTTCAACAGATGTGAAAGGCCATCGGCGCGGAGGGCGTTTGCGTCACTCAAGCGTCGAGCCTCGGATCGCGCCGCAGATCGAGCGTGCAGGGGAACTCGGGGTGCGGCTGTTCGGGTGCGGGCCGGTAGGCGCCGGGGGCGTGGCCATAGGGCTCGAACCGCGCCAGACGCCGCGCCTCGGCCTCGTTGCCGTTGACTGGGAAGGTCTCGTAATTGCGCCCGCCGGGGTGCGCTACGTGATAGGTGCAGCCACCGACGGGGCGGCCCGTCCAATCATCGTAGATGTCAAAGCTGAGTGGCGTGTTCACCGGTAGCACCGGGTGCAGAGCCTCAGGCGGCTGCCATGCCTTGAAGCGCACAGCCCCGACCTGCGTGCCGCTCTGGTTGCCGGCAGATAGCGGCACCGGGCGTTGGTTGACCATGATCCGATAGCGGCCCTGATGTTGGGTGGTCAGTTTGACCTGCAAGCGTTCCACCGAACTGTCGGTGTAGCGCACCGTGCCGCCGATGGCGCCGGTTTCGCCCAGCACGTGCCACGGCTCGAGCGCCTGCCGGACCTCCAGATGCGCGCCCTCCACCTCGACCTGCCCACAGAACGGGAAACGGAACTCGGCCTGCGCCTCGTACCAGACGGGATCGAAGGCGTATCCGTGCTGCGCGAGGTCTTCGAGCAGTTTGAGGAAGTCGGCCCAGAGGAACTCGGGCATCATGTAGCGGTCGTGCAGCACGGTGCCCCAACGGACCGGTTTGCCCTGCACTGGCGCCTTCCAGCAGCGGGCGATGATGGCGCGGATCAGCAGTTGCTGCGCGAGGTTCATCCGAGGGTGTGGCGGCATCTCGAAGCCTCGAAACTCGATCAGCCCGAGGCGCCCGGTGGGGCCGTCAGGTGAGTAGAGCTTGTCGATGCAGATCTCGGCGCGGTGGGTGTTGCCGGTCACGTCGGTCAGCATGTTGCGGAAGAGCCGGTCGACGAGCCAGGGCGGCGGCATGTCGCCCTCGCCGGGCGCGGGCACCTGCGCGAGAGCCATCTCCAGCTCGTAGAGCGTGTCATGCCGGGCTTCGTCGATCCTCGGCGCTTGGCTCGTGGGGCCGATGAAGAGGCCGGAGAAAAGGTAGCTTAGCGATGGGTGACGCTGCCAGATCAGGATCAGGCTTTTGAGCAGGTCGGGGCGGCGGAGAAATGGCGAGTCGTTTGGTGTTTCCCCCCCGACCACCACGTGGTTGCCGCCGCCGGTGCCGGTGTGGCGCCCGTCGATCATGAACTTGTCGGCACCGAGGCGGCAGTTGCGGGCCTCTTCGTAGATCGCTTCGGTCGTCGCCACGCAATCCTGCCAGTCGTAGGCTGGATGGATGTTGACCTCGATCACGCCGGGGTCGGGCGCGACACGGATTACGTTGAGCCGGTGGTCGTGGGGCGGGGCGTAGCCCTCAATGTGAATGGGCAGGCCCATCTTCTTGGCGGTCGCCTCGGCGGCGGCGAGCAGGTCGAGATACTCCTCCACGCTCTCCACGGGCGGCATGAACACGCAGAGGCGGCCATCGCGCGGCTCGACGGAAATTGCCGTGCGAACGGCGCCGCCAATGGTCAGCTCTTGCTCGACGATATCCTGCGTGGGGCCGGTCGCCTTGGGGGCGGAGACCGGCTGGTTGCGCTCTTCGGTGACCTCGGGCAGCGCGTCTCCGGCCTCTTCGTGGTAGTCGGGCAGCGGGCCACGTTCGATGCTGGGATCGGTGATGTATGTGTACGGGAACTGGCTTGGCGGGACGTAGGGCAGCGTGCCGAGGGGCAGGCGGTAGCCGACCGCGCTGTCGCCCGGCACGAGGAAAACCTTGCCGCGCCGGAGCTTCCACTTCTCGGAGCGCCACTTGTGGCCGGAGGCCTTGGACTGCCACGCTTGGATCGGCAGCACGTGGCCGGCAGGCTCGGTGAGGCCGCGCTCGAATACCTTGGCGATGCGGGCGCGTTCCTCGGGGTCTTTCAGCTTGGAGTTCTCGGGCGTCACGTTCTCGGGGAGGTTGGCCTCTTTCAGGATCCACTCGCCCGGATCCTCGAACGCCGGGGCAACAAAGTCGGCGCCCACGCCAAGCTCTTCGGCCATGCCCTCGAGAAACTGCTGTGAGTGCTCGGCGGTGGCGCCTGTGTCTTCGCCTTCCTTGGCGACCAGTGCCTCATCGGCCCAGACAGGCTTGCCGTCGCGCCGCCAGTAGAGCGAGAAGGTCCAGCGCGGAAGGGTCTCGCCCGGATACCACTTGCCCTGGCCGTAGTGCAGGAACCCGCCGGGGGCGAAACGGTCGCGCAGGCGGCGGATCAGTTGGTCGGCCAGTTCGCGCTTCATCGGGCCGACGGCGGCGGTGTTCCACTCGGCGCCTTCGAAATCGTCGATCGAAACGAAGGTCGGTTCGCCGCCCATGGTGAGGCGGGCATCGGCGGCCTTCAGGTCTTCATCGACCTTGTTGCCAAGGTCGTTCAACCGCCCCCAAGCCTCGTCGGAGAAGGGTTTGGTGATGCGCGGATGCTCGGCCACGCGGTCCACCTTCATGTCGAAGGCAAAGTCGACCTCGGGGGTGCCCGCAGCAGTGAACCCGCCGGTAATTGGGGCGGCGTTGCGGTAGTGGGGCGTGGCGGCGAGCGGGATGTGGCTCTCGCCCGTCAGCAGGCCGGAGGTGGGATCGAGACCGATCCAGCCGGCGCCGGGGATATAGACCTCGACCCATGCGTGCAGGTCGGTGAAGTCGACCTCGGTGCCCGAGGGACCGTCGAGCGCCTTCACATCGGGTTTGAGCTGAATCAGGTAGCCCGAGACGAAGCGGGCGGCAAAGCCGAGGTGGCGCAGGCACTGGACCAGAAGCCATGAGCTGTCACGGCAGGAGCCGGATTTGACGGTGAGCGTTTCTTCCGGCGTCTGGACGCCCGGCTCCATGCGGATCGTGTAATCGACCGTGTTTGAGATGTGGGCATTGAGCGCCACCAGAAAGTCGACCGTGCCATCTGTGCCAAAGTCCAGCCCGCCGATGAATTGGGCCAGCTTGGGGCCTTCCGGCTCGGGGCGGCGGTAGATGCTGAGATCTTCGCGCAGGTCTTCGGGGTAGTCGAAGGGCCACTTCTCGGCGCTTTCCTCCACGAAGAAATCGAAGGGGTTGTAGACGGTCATGTCTGCCGTCAGGTCGACCTCGATCTTCAATTCGCGGACCGGTTCGGGGAAGACGAAGCGGGAGAGCCAATTGCCGTAGGGGTCCTGCTGGTGGTTCACGAAATGCCCGCCGGGCGAGATCTTGAGGCTGTGTGAGAGCACGCGGGTGCGCGAGTGTGGCGCGGGCCTGAGCCGGATGATCTGCGGCGCAAGGGTGACCGGGCGGTCATACTTGTAGTGCGTCAGATGGTAGATGCTTGCGAGAATGGCCATGCCGCTGTGCGTGCTCTTAATTGTTCCGAACACACAATTTATGCCGCATCTGCGAAAGGTTTCCTAGCGGGCAATCTCAGGGCCGCGGGGCTGGCCCGGCCGCACGGGAGGCGACCGGGGCCCCGCAGCGGGTTAGAGCGCCTCGGCGTCGAGGCCGACAGTGATGGCGCCGATGGGCTCGCCGGTGGCCGGGTCGGAAATGGTCATCGAGACCTGGCCCTGATAGGTGTCGGAGCTTTCATCATACTCGACCTCGTCCACAAAAGTGGCTCCGGCGCCCATTTCATAGGTCTTGGCGTGCTTGTCCTCGTCGCCCTGCCACATGTCGGAGGTGACGGCGGAGGAAGCGACGTTGAGGCCATGACTGTCCATCACGAAGACCTCCGAGATCAGACCGCCGGAACCGGCAACCTGCTGGCGCAGAAATTCGGCGGCGGCGTTCTGCATAATCGGGTCGATGGTGGGGCCGGCGCCAGCATCGGCCTCGGCGCGCCAGGCTTGGTCCATCGCGTCAATGTCGGCCTGCGTCAGCGCGGCGCGGTCGGCGTTGGCGGCCTTGATCGCGGCGACGAGCACATCGTTGCTGGCCCAAGTGGCGACGCTGGCCGAGAGATAATCGGTCATGGCGGCATGATAATCCTGCGCGGCGGCGGGCAGGGCGAGGGCCGCGAAGGCGGCGGCGAGGATGGGTTTTTTGAACATGGGGTCTCCGGTGTCTGCAGTCTGCTCAGCAGGGAAAAGCGGCAGCGAGAGTGCCGCCATGACCGCGGAAGCTAGGGCCCTTGGGTTAAGAGCGGGTTGAGGCCAGACCGGCTTTCAGCGGTGTTTTCGTAAAACTTGCATCACCCTCTTCAGACAGGGCGGCGCATATTTTTGCAGCCATGCAGCATGCAATGGCCTAATCTTTAGGCGAATCTCGCTGACGTTGTGTTCCTGTCCCGGCGGCAATTCACCTTGGCGCGGCGGCGTGGCTATGTCGGTCCGCTCAACACCTGAAACGGAGGTTTTCACCCGTGTTCATTCGCACAATCCTCGGCGCCGGAGCGCTGGTTGCCGCCACTCTGACCGCAACACAAGACGCCCGCGCCGAAAGCCATGCCATGGCGCTGCCCTTTGCCCTCGACTGGAAGTTCGAAGGCCCATCGGCCCCCTATTTTGCCGCCATCGACAACGGCCACTTCGAGGCGAATGGCCTGAACGTGGAGATCACCGCAGGCTCCGGCTCGCTCGACGCGATCCCGAAAGTGGCGACCGGCGCCTTCCCCGTGGGCTTTGCCGACATCAACTCGCTCATCAAGTTCCTCGACCAGAACCCCGGCGCCCCGGTGACCGCGGTGATGATGATCTACGACAAGCCGCCGTTCGCCGTGATTGGCCGCAAGTCGCTCGGCGTTTCGGAGCCCAAAGACCTTGAGGGCAAGGTGCTGGGTGCGCCGCCCCCCGATGGCGCTTGGGCGCAGTTCCCAATCTTTGCCGCGGAAAACGGCCTCGATATGGCGGCGATCACGGTGGAGCCCGTGGGCTTTCCGACCCGGGAGCCGATGCTGGCCGAGGGCAACGTGGCCGCGATCACCGGCTTCTCGTTCAGCTCCTACCTGAACCTCGTGCGCCTCGGGATCGAAGAGGACGATATCTCGACAATCTTAATGGCTGATTACGGTGTGGACCTCTACGGGAATGCCATCATCGTCAACACCGAGTGGGCCGCCGAAAACAGCGACACGCTGAAGGGCTTTCTGGCTGCTGTTGCCGCAGGCTGGAAAGACGCGATTGCCGACCCGGCGGCCGCGACTGCGAGCCTGATGGAGCGCAACCCGGCTGCTGATGCCGAGCTGGAGCAGCGCCGCCTGAAGCTTTCGATCGATGCCAACGTGCTGACCGACTACACGATGGAAAGCGGCTTTGGCACCATCGACGAAGAGCGTCTCGCCTCCTCGGTCGAGCAGATCAAGAGCACCTATGAGTTCGTGAATGAACCCGATGCGTCGCTCTACTTCACCGAAGAGTATCTGCCCGAAGGCGGCTTTGCGCTGAAGTGATCGGAGGGTCCGTGGCGGTGGGCGGGTAGCCCACCCTGCGGGCTGCGCAGCATGACGAACCTCATAGAAATCAAGGGCGTCCGCCACGCCTACCAGACCCCGAGCGGGCGCTTGCCGGTGCTTGACGAGCTGGATGTGGCGGTGCCCGAAGGCGGCTTTGTGGCCGTGGTCGGCCCCTCGGGCTGCGGTAAGTCCACCCTGACCCGGCTGGTGGCCGGGCTGATGAAGCCCGACGAAGGCGAGGTCTGGCTGCACGGGGAGAAGGTGAAAGGGCCGCGCTCGACGGTGGGCATGGCGTTTCAGAACCCGGTGCTGCTGGAGTGGCGCTCGATCCTGAAGAACGTGATGCTGCCGCTGGAGATCGTGCCCACCAAGATGGGCCGGAAGGAGCAGGAAGAGCGGGCGCGGTACCTGCTTGGGCTTGTCGGGCTGGAAGGGTTCGAGGACAAGCGGCCAAGCGAGCTTTCGGGCGGGATGCGGCAACGCGCCAGCCTGTGCCGCGCCTTAGTTCACAAGCCCGAAGTGCTGATTTTGGACGAGCCCTTCGGGGCGCTGGATGCCTTCACCCGGGAAGATCTTTGGCAGACCATGCAGAAGGTGAAGGAGGCGGAGCCGTTCACCGGCGTGCTGATCACCCACGACCTGCGCGAGAGCATCTATCTGGCCGATCAGGTGGTGGTGCTTTCGGGGCGTCCGGCGCGCACGCAATACGTGCTCGACGTGCCTGATCGGGGGCATGACATCGAGCAGCTTTACACGCCTGAATCGGCGGAGATGCTGGCGATCCTGCGGCACCAGATCGAGGTGGCGCAGGGGCGGGCCCCGGCTGAGGAGGGCGCGGCATGAGCCCGAGATTGCGCAAGATCGCGGTGCCTCTGGCAGCGGTTGTCATCTTCCTGATCCTCTGGGAATTGCTTGTTTGGGCAATGGGTTGGCCGAATTACAAGATGGCCTCGCCGTCTGACCTGGTGCCAGCCTTCAGCCGTTACTGGGAGCTGTTCCTGGTGATGGGCTGGCAGACGCTCTGGCGCACCGTGGTGGGGCTGATCCTTGCGATCATCGTGGGCGTGGCGATCGGCATGGTGATGGGCTTTTCGCGGACCATGCGGGAGGCGCTTTACCCGCTGCTGGTGGGGTTCAATGCCATTCCGAAGGCCACCGTCGTGCCGATCGTGGCGCTGATGTTCGTGGGGGCGCATGACTTCAACACGGTGCTCATCGCCTTCATGATCTCGTTCTTCCCGATTGCCGTTTCCATCAGCATCGGGCTGAGCACGCTGGAGCCGGAATATCGTGATATTCTAAGGGCTTTGGGGGCATCGCAGAGCACGATCTTTTGGAAGATCGCGCTGCCGAAAACGCTGCCGGAGTTCTTTGGCGCGCTGAAGGTGGCGGTGACGCTGGCCTTTATCGGGACCAACCTGATGGAGATCGTTTCGCCCCATGGCAGAGGCCTTGGCGCGCTCTTCGACAGCGGCAAGACCAACTCGGATTATCCGCTGATGTTTGCGGTGCTCATCGCGCTCGCGGCGCTGGGTATCCTGCTCTACTACATCGTGGTCTGGCTGGAGAGCATCTTTGCCGGTTGGGCGGAGCGTACGCCGGGTTAAGATATGGGCGTTAACTCCATATTTTATTGATGCACAACTGATGCACATCCGATGCACAAATGATGTGTATGTCAGATGACATAGAGGCGCATTAATCAATGCACCGTGCGGTCGTGCTGGATCGCAGCGGATGGGCTTGATGAACCCCGGTCAGCCGGTCATGAAGCGCTGCATCATCACCGCCTCCTGCCCCTCCATCAGCGCGCGGGCGGTGGCCATGTGCTCGGTCATGATCGCGCATGCCTCTTCGGCGGCACCATCGCGCAGCGCCTCGACGAGGCGGCACTGGAAGTCGCGACCCTTTTGCCAAAGTTCGATGTTGGGCGGCGCGTAGAGCTCACGGTAAACCGTGATGTCGGAGAGCAGGGCGACCATGAAGTCGATGCAGAAGCTCAGCAGCGGGTTGGGCGACTGGGCGGCCAGCAGGGCGTGAAAGCGGAGCGAGGCGATGTGCTGCTCGCGCTCTTCCTCGATGGTCTTTGACGGCTCGGCGTAGGTGGCGATGTTGGCCTCAAGCTCGGCCAGCACCTCGGGGGAGAGCTTTCCGGCCAGAGAGGCGACCAACTCGGGCTCCAGCGCCTGCCGGAGCTGGTAGATGTCGGCGATCGTGAGATCCTTGAAGTAGAAGTAATTGCCCAGCAGCGCGCGCGCCCGCTCGCGGCTGACCTCGTGCACGAAGACGCCGCCACCGGGGCCGGTGCGGGTTTTGACCAGGCCCTGCGCCTCGAGGATTCGCATGGCCTCGCGGATGGTGCCCTTGGCCATGCCGAAGCGCTCGATCAGCTCGGCTTCTGCGGGCAGTCGGTCGCCAGCTTTCATGCCGTGCTCGACAACCCATGTCTTGATCGCCTCGGCGACCTGAACGGGGCGGCTGAGGCGGGTGTCAGAGGGGGTGGAAACAGGCGGCAAAGTGATCTTCTCCCATGGCCTCGAGCGGTGGCTCTTCGGCGCGGCATTTGTCGGTGACCCGCGGGCAGCGCCCGGCGAAGGGGCATCCGGGGGGCGGGTTGAGCGGGTCCGGCAGCTCGGCGGCGGCGGATTCGGGGGCGGTCAGCGGGCGGCCGACCACAGGGGCGGAGCCGGCGAGCAGCTTGGTGTAGGGGTGCTTGGGTGCGGAGAAGACATTCTCGGCGCGGCCGATCTCCACGACCGAGCCGAAGTAGAGCACCATGATCCGGTCGGAGACGGCTTCGACCACGGCGAGATCGTGGCTGATGAAGAGGTAGGTGAGGCCGAACTCAGCCTTGAGGCGTGCCATCAGGTTGAGAACTTGGGCCTGAACAGAGACATCCAGCGCCGAGACCGGCTCGTCGAGAATGATGATCTCGGGGGAGGCGGCCAGGGCGCGGGCGATGCCGATGCGCTGGGCCTGACCGCCGGAGAACTCGTGCGGGTAACGCTCGAGAAACTCCTCGCGCAGGTTCACCGAGGCGAAGATCTCGGAGATGCGGGCATCGCGCTGAGCTTTGTCCATCCCGTGGAGCAGCTTGAGGGGCGCCTCCATGATCTGGCGGATGGTTTTGCGCGGGTTCAGAGACGAGATCGGGTCCTGGAACATGTACTGGATGAGCCGCCCGAAGGCCGCCGGGTCGGCATTGTCGAGCGCCTTTCCGGCGATTTGAATCGTGCCCGTGGTGGGCTCCAGCAGGCCGACGAGCATGCGGGCGAAGGTGGACTTGCCGCAGCCGCTCTCTCCGACGATGCCGAGGGTTTCGCCCTCGGGCACTTCGAAGCTGACGGGCCGCACGGCGCGGACCCCGGCCTTGGGCTTGGAAAACAGCCCGCCGCCGATGGGGAAGGTCTTGGACAGGTCTTCGACCTTGAGGGCGAGTTTGGGGGCGCTCATGCGATGGCCTCCTCGGGGTGGATGCAGCGGACGGTGCGTTTATCGCTCCCTTCCAGCGGGATGTAGCCGACCTTGCACTCGGGTTGGCACTTGTCGCAGCGGGCGGCGAAGAGGCAGCCGGGGGGCAGGTCATTCACCACAGGGGGCAGGCCGGGGATGGCCGCCAGCTTGCGCCGCCCGCCGCCAAGCTCGGGCACGCAGGCGATGAGGCGTTTGGTGTAGGGATGGGCGGGCGCATCGAGCACCGATTGGGTTGGCCCCTCCTCCACGATCCGTCCGGCATACATGACCGCGACCCGGTCACAGAGCTGGGCCACCACGCCGAAGTCGTGGGTGATGAAGATGATCGCCAGCCCGCGCTCGCGGCGTAGATCGTTGAGCAGAGAGAGGATTTGGGCCTGAACAGTGACATCCAGCGCGGTTGTCGGCTCGTCGGCGATGATGATGTCAGGCTCGTTGGCGAGCGACATGGCGATGCCGACGCGCTGGCGCATCCCGCCCGACATTTCGTGCGGGTAGTTGCCAAGCCGGGACTCGGGGTTGGGGATGCGCACCTGTTTCATCAGCTCCAGCGCGCGGGCGCGGGCGGCGGATTTGCTCACCCGGCTGTCATGGACGCGGATCGCCTCGGCCAGCTGGTCGCCAACGGTGTAGAGCGGGTGCAGGGTGCTGAGCGGATCCTGAAAGATGTAGGCGATACGGTTGCCGCGGGTGCGGCGGAGGGTTTCGTAGCTGGCGGAGAGCAGATCCTTGCCCTCGAGCCGCACCGCACCGCCGGTGATGACGCCGGGGGGCGAGGCGACGAGGCCGGTGACGGAGAGGGCGGTGACCGACTTGCCGGAGCCGGACTCGCCGATGATCCCGAGGCATTCGCCGGGTTTGACCGAAAGCGAGACCTTGCCGACCGCCTCATAGACCCGGTCGCCGACATGAAACTGGGTTTCCAGCTCCTGAATGTCGAGCAGCGGGGCCTCGGGGTTGGCGGCGGTGAGGGTGCGGTTCTTGGCGACGTTGGTCACGGGCAGCGGGCGCGACAGGGCGCCGGAGCGCAGGCGCGGGTCGAGCGCATCGCGCACGCCATCGCCCAGCAGGTTCACCGACATGACGATCAGGAAGATCATCACGCCGGGGATGATGGAGGTGTGCGGGTGGGTGGTGAAGTGGTTCTTGGCCTGCCCGAGCATGGAGCCGAGGTCGGAATCGGGTGGCTGGGAGCCGAGGCCGAGGAAGGAGAGGCCTGCGGTTTCAAGGATCATCCAGCCGACGGTGGTGGACATGGCGATGACGATCACCGGCAGCACGTTGGGCAGCACCTCGGTGAGAATGATGCGGATGTGGCCCTTGCCTGCCAGTCGTGCGGCATCGACGAATTCGCGGTGGGCGAGGCCCACGGTGATGCCCCGGATGTTGCGGGCGAAGAAGGGGATGTTGACGGCGGCGACGGCAATGAGCGCGTTGATCAGGCCGGTGCCCAGCGCGGCGACGATGGCGAGGGCGAGCAGGATGTAGGGGAAGGCCATGAGCATATCGATCAGGCGCATCAGGATGTTGTCGGTGCGCTTGCCGAAGTAGCCCGCGATGATGCCGATGGCGGAGCCGAAGAAGGCGGCGAGGAAGGCGGCGACGGCGCCCACGGCGAGCGAGGTGCGGGTGCCGTAGAGCAGGCGGGAGAGCTGGTCGCGGCCGAGATGGTCGGCGCCGAGGACGTAGCCCTCGGTGAAGGGGCGGGCGAACCGGTCGCCGGTGTTGGTGATGTTGGGGTCCTGCAGGGGCAGGACGGGGGTCAGCAGCGCCAGCAGGAGGCTGATGCCGAGCACCACGGCGCCCATGGCGGCGAGGCGGTTGCGGAAGAGGAGCTTGAGGAAGGCGGTCATCGGTTTGCTCCTGTGGGGACGGTTTTGCGGAGGGCCTCGCGCGGAATCAAGCCGAAGGCGCCGCGCGATCGCCAGACCGCCCCCCGGGCTGGCGATTGGGTGACGTTGGCGCAAAGCTCTGAGGGAAGATGACTACTGGACCATAAAGCGCACCCCAACAGACGTTGGATCGCCACCCCGCGGTCTGTCGATCGCGCGGCTCTCTGTACCCAGCTCATGACTTGATCCTCGGGTCGAGCAGGGCCTGTGCGACGTCGACCACGATGTTGAAGAGCACGTAACAGGCGGCGACCACCACGACGCCGCCTTGGACCAGCAGCACGTCACGCTGGGAGATGGCGTTGACCAGCATCTGGCCGATGCCGGGCCAGTCGAAGACCATCTCGATATAGACCGCGCCCGAGACCACGAAGCCGGCCTGTATGCCGAGGACGGGGATGATCGAGACCATCGCGGCCTTCAGGGCGTGGCCCATGATGACCCGGCGCTCGCCAACGCCCTTGGCGCGGGCGGTGCGGATATAGTCCTGCCGGAGCACCTCGAGCATGGCGGAGCGGGAGAGGCGGGCGATGACGCCGGTGGCGACCACGGCGAGGGCGGAGGCGGGGAGGACGAGATGGTTCATCAGGTCCACCGGGCCGCCGCCGCCGTAGATGAGATACATGCCGGAGACCGGGAACATCCGCAGTTTCAGTGCGAATATGATGATCAGGATCATGCCCAGAAAGAAGCTTGGGATGGAGATGCCGATGAGGACGGTGAAGGTGATCAGCTTGTCGGCGAGGCCGTATTGCCGCGCCGCCGAGACCACCCCGGCGAGGATGCCGAGCACCGAGCAGAGCACGAAGGCGACGCCGGCGAGGATGAGGGTGTTGCCGAAGCGGCCCATCACCTCGTCGATCACCGGTTTGTTCTGAGAGTAGCTGCGGCCGAAATCGCCGGTGAGCATGTTGCCGAGCCAGATGAAGTAGCGCTGCACGAGGGGCTTATCGAGCCCGAGGTCGGCGTTGATCTTGGCGACGTTCTCGGGCGTGGCGTAGGCGCCGAGGATGGCGAGGGCCGGATCGCCCGGGATCATCGCCATGATGAAGAAGACGAGGACGGAGACGCCGATGAGCACCGGGATCGCGGCGACGAGGCGTTTGAGGATGTAGCTGCCCATGATGTCTCCTGCGGTGTGATGCGCGGTGACGGCGCACCCTGCGTGGGGGGTGCGGCGGGCACGGGGAGGTCACACAGGTGCCCGCCGCGGTGGCCGCTCCCGGCGCCCCGGTCCTCATCGCGAGTGCGAGGAGAGCCGGGGGAAGCCGTGGAGCAGCCGGTGGTTACTCGTTACTTTTTCACCACCTTTTCGAGCTGGAGCAGGAAGGAGGGCTCCAGCGTAAAGTTTTCGACGCGGTCGTTGGTGACGGCGTTCTGCTTCCAGTTCGCGATGAAGGCCCAGGGGGCGTCGTCCTGCACGATCTCTTGCATCTGCTTGTAGAGCTCGGCGCGCTTTTCCTGATCCACGGCGGTGCGGGCCTCTTCGAGCAGGGCGTCGACCTCGGGGTTGGAGTAGTAGCCCGAGTTGAAGCCGCCCTTGTCGGGCCAGGCGTCGGTGCGCAGGGCCAGATAGGGCAGGGTGTCGGGGTCGTTGGTCATCCATGCCATTTCGGCCATGTCTGCCTTGCCCTCGAGACCCGGGTTCACGTTGCCGAGGAAGGTGTTCCACTCGTAGGTTTCGATGCTTACGTCGAGGCCCACGGCGGCGAGGTCGGCCTGGATCGCGGTGCCCATGGCGACCGGATCGAGCATGCCGGAGCCGCCTTCGGTCACGTAGAAGGTGAGCGAGGCGCCCTCGGCCCCGGCTTCGGCCAGCAGGGCCTTGGCCTTCTCAGGGTCGTAGGGATAGGGCGAGAGGCTGTCGTTATAGGCCCATGCGAAGGCGGGCGGCGTGGGGCCTGCGGCGACCTCGGCGGTGCCTTCGAGCACATCGTTGACGATGGCTTCCTTGTTGATGGCGTAGTTCACCGCCTGACGCACCTTCTTGTCGGCCAGCGGGCCTTCCTTGGCGTTCAGGATCAGGAACCAGACGTGGGGGCCTGCCTGCTCGACCACGTTGAAGCCGTCGCCCTCGAATTGGGAGAGCGCGGTGGGAGGCACCTCGACCATCATGTCGATGCCGCCGGCGATCATCTCGGCGACGCGGGTGTTGGCATCTTCGATCGGGCGGAAGACAACGGCCTGCGCCCCGGCAGGCTCGCCCCAATACTCCTCATACTTGTCGATCACCACCGCCTCGTTGGCGCGCCATTCGACGAACTTGAAAGGGCCGGTGCCGACGGGTGCGCGGCCAAAGTCGGCACCGCCTGCCTCGACGGCGGCGGGGGAGACCATGAGGCCGGTGGGGTAGGCGAGGTTGCTCAGGAAGGGCGCGTAGGGCGCGGAGAGTTTGAACTTCACGGTGGTCTCATCGACCGCCGTTGTCTCCTCGACCGAGGAGAAGAAGAAGGCCAACGGGAAGGGGCCGGTGTTGTGGAAGGGGTGATCCTCGTTGAGCATCCGGTCGAAGTTGAATTTGACCGCCTCGGCGTTGAAGGGCGTGCCGTCGTGGAAGGTGACGCCCTCGCGCAGCTTGAAGGTATATTCAGTGCCGTCCTCCGACACCTCCCAGCTTTCGGCCAGACCGGGGGCGACCTCGAGCGTGCCCGGCTTGTAGCGGGTCAGGCCCTCGTAGAGGTTCACCAGAATGCGGAAGTCGTTCACCGCGGTTACGGCGGCCGGGTCGAGCGACTTGGGTTCGGCCACCTGGCCGACGATCAGCACGCCCTCGGGTGTTTGCGCGGTGGCCGCCATCGGTGCCAGCGCGAGCGCGGCTCCGGCAGCGAGGACCGCGCGGCGGGTCCAGTTGAAGAGGGTCATTGGAGCATCTCCCTGTGGTTTTTATGGCGGCGATTCCCTTGCGGAAGCCGGGTGTTCGTGTGAGAAATTAATCATGATAAATTTGACCGGTCAATTTTTCATGATAAATTTCTTCGCAAGGAGCCCCGCGCCGATATGACTTTCTCGATTCTTGTGCAGGACGCCCAAACAAACGCCATTGCCGGTGCGGCGGCGACCGGAAGCCTCTGCGTGGGCGGCTGGGTGCTGCGGGGCCGGTGGGGCGCGGGGATGAGCGCGAGCCAAGGCGCGGCGCCCTCGACGATCTGGGGCGAGCAGGTGCTGAACGAGATGGCAGGCGGAATGAGCGCCGCCGCGGCGGTGGAGGCAGTGACCGGCCCGGATGAGGGGCGCGACTGGCGGCAGCTCTCGGCTCTGGACATGGGCGGCGCGGGAGCCTGCTTCAGCGGAAAGCGAAACACGGCGCTGGTGGCCTCGCATGTTTTCGAGGGCGGGGTGGCGGCTGGCAACATGCTGGGCAGCGCGGAGCTGCCGGAGGCGATGGCGCAGGCCTACCTCAAGGCGCAGGGCAGCCTGCCCGATCGCCTGATGGCGGCACTCTGGGCGGCGGCGAACGGCGGCAGCGACAAGCGCGGGCTGCTCTCGGCGGCGCTGCTGGTGCTGCGGCCCGATGCGGCACCGCTGACGTTGCGGGTGGATTACTCGGAGCAGCCACTGGAGGCGTTGGGTGCGCTGTTGGAGCGGGCCACGAGCGGGGATTACGGCGATTGGGCGCGACAGGTGCCAACGCTGGAGGCCCCGGAACGGGTGCTGGATGAGGCGCTGACCGGCACGCTGGTGCCGGAGCCGGAGGAATGACCGGCAGCGGAACCGATTGGGGCGCAGAGACCGCGCGGCATTTGCAGGCCTTGGCGGAGATCTCGGCGCCCGGCCCCGGCGTGACCCGCCTGCCCTACGGGCCGGAGCATCGGCAGGCGGTGGATTACCTGCGGGAGATGATGCGTGGCGCCGGGCTGGTGCCGGAGTTGGATGCCGCCGCGAGTTTGGTGGGCCGCGCAGAGGGCGGCGGGGCAGGCACCTTCTACATGGGCAGCCATCAGGACTCGGTGCCGCAGGGCGGGGCGTTTGACGGGATCGCGGGCGTGGTCTTGCCGGTGATGGCGATGCAGTTGCTGGCGGAGGAGGGCGTGGTGCTGCCCTTCGCGGTGGAGGTCATGGCATTTGCCGATGAGGAAGGGGTGCGCTTTCCGACAGCCCTCGTCGGCAGCCGGGCGGTGGCGGGCACGGTGGATATGGCGGTGCTCGACATGGTGGACCGCGACGGCGTGAGCCTTCGGGCGGCGCTGGAGGGCTTTGGCTGCGACCCGGAAGCGATTCCGCAGGTGGCGCGGGACCGGGCGCAGGCGCTGGGTTACCTCGAGGCGCATATCGAGCAGGGGCCGGTGCTTGAGGCCGAAGGCGAGGCGCTGGGCGTGGTCACGGGCATCTGCGGGATCGAGCGCCATGCGCTGACGTTCAAAGGGGAGACGGGCCATGCCGGGACGGTGCCGATGGAGGCGCGCAAGGATGCGCTGGTGGGCGCGGCGCGGGTGATTGCCGAGGTCGACCGGCTGGCGCGGGCGACGCCGGGGCTGCGGGCGACGGTCGGGCAGGTGGATGTGCGCCCGGGCGCGGTGAACGCGGTGCCGGGCGAGGTGCGGATGCCGGTGGAACTGCGCAGCGAAGACGACTCGGCGCGGGAGGAGGCGGGGCAGGCGATTGCCAGCTTCGCCAGTCGCGTGGCCGCCGATATGGGGCTGACGCTGGAAGCCCGGCGCACTTATGCCCAGCCTGCCGCGCCCTGCGACCCGCGCCTGCGGGCAGCGCTGGTCAAGGCGGTGCAGCAGGGCGGGGGCAAGGGGCTGGAGCTGACCTCCGGCGCCACCCATGACGCCAGCGCAATTGCTGATCTTTGCCCCATTTCCATGCTGTTCATCCGCTGCCGTGGCGGCGTGAGCCATAGGCCCGACGAACATGCGGAATCGGACGACCTCGGCGCTGCCGTCCGGGCCATCGCGGCCACCCTCAGGGGCTTGGCGGACGCCTAAAAAACGGGCAATCTCGGGGAGATACAGGATTCTGTGTCATTTCGCTTTGTATTGCCATCGGGGACGTGGATAATTGAAGCAATGACAAAAATCTTTGACGAGATGTGGGGGAGAGAAGACGCGCTCAGGGCGCCTTACTCCCAATTCGGGCAGTGGTTCGAGGGCGAAGACCCGGCGAGACTGCGGGCGAAACAGCGCGAAGCGGAGGAGGTTTTCCGGCTCACCGGCATCACCTTCAACGTCTATGGGCAGGCCGCCGCCGAGGAGCGGCTGATCCCCTTCGACATCGTGCCGCGGATCATCAGCGGGGCGGAGTGGAAGAAGCTCACCCGCGGCATCGAGCAACGGGTCCGCGCGATCAACGCCTTCTTGCATGACATCTATCATCGTCAGGAGATCGTCCGCGCCGGGCGGCTGCCGGTGGAGATGATCAAGAACAACGAGGCCTACCTGCCGGAGATGGTGGGCGTGACCCCGCCTGGCGGGGTTTATACCCATATCGTCGGCATCGACCTCGTGCGCACCGGCGACGACGAGTTTTACGTGCTGGAGGACAACGCCCGCACGCCGAGCGGTGTGAGCTACATGCTCGAAAACCGCGAGACCATGTACAAGATGTTCCCCGAGCTGTTCAGCCAGACGCGCGTGCAGCCGGTGAGCCAATATCCGCGCTCGCTGCTGCGCTCGCTCTCGGCCTGTGCGCCGAGCTGTGCCGAGGGCACGCCCACGGTCGCCGTGCTCACGCCGGGCAGCTACAACTCTGCCTACTTCGAGCATGCCTTCCTTGCCGATCAGATGGGTGTGGAGCTGGTCGAAGGCTCCGACCTGCGGGTTGTTGACGGGCGCGTGGCGATGCGGACGACGCAGGGCTACAAGCCGATCGACGTGATCTACCGCCGGATCGACGATGATTTCATCGACCCGCTGACCTTCAACCCCGAGAGCGCGCTGGGCGTGCCGGGGATCATGGATGTTTATCGCGCGGGCAACATCGCCATCGCCAACGCGCCGGGCACCGGCATTGCCGATGACAAGGCGATTTACAGCTACATGCCGGAGATCGTGGAGTTCTACACCGGCGAGAAAGCCATCCTCCAGAACGTGCCGACATGGCGCTGCAACGACCCGGAGAGCCTGAAATACGTGCTCGACAACCTCGACGAGTTGGTTGTGAAGGAAGTGCATGGCTCGGGCGGCTACGGCATGCTGATCGGGCCGACCGCGAGCAAGAAGGAGCTGGCCGAGTTCCGCAAGAAGCTGGAGGCGAAGCCGGGCAACTACATTGCCCAGCCCACGCTCAGCCTTTCGACCGTGCCGATCATGACCAAGGCGGGCCTTGCTCCGCGCCACGTGGACCTGCGGCCCTTCGTGCTCGTCAGCCCGGAAGGGGTGAACATCACCCCCGGCGGCCTCACTCGCGTGGCCCTGAAGAAGGGCAGCCTCGTGGTGAACTCGAGCCAGGGCGGAGGCACCAAGGACACTTGGGTGCTGGAGGACTGACGCGATGCTAGGCAAGACGGCAGGCGGGTTGTTCTGGATGTACCGCTACCTTGAGCGGGCCGAGAACATCACCCGGATGATCGAGACCGGCCAGCGCATTGCGCTCACCCGGAATCAGGAAAACGACGACGAGTGGGCGAGCGTGCTTCAGACCGCCTCGGTCGATCTCGGCTACTTTGAAAAATACGACGAGCTCAGCAAAGACACGGTCATCGACTGGATGCTGCGCGACAAGGACAACGCCTCTTCGGTGATGAGCGCGGTGGAAGCGGCGCGCAACAACGCCCGGCAGGTGCGCGGCGCGCTGACCCATGAGACTTGGGAGGCGATGAACGGCTGCTGGATGCGGCTGAAGGAGCTGCTGAAGCGCAAGGTGAACGAGCGCGACCTGCCGCAGGCGTTGGGCCTGATCCGGCAGCGCACCGCGCTGGTGCGCGGCGCGACCCACGGCACGCTGCTGCGCAACGACATCTACGATTTTGCCCGGATCGGCACCTTCCTAGAGCGGGCCGACAACACCGGCCGTATCCTTGATGTGAAATACTACGTGCTGCTGCCCTCGGCCAATGCGGTGGGCTCGCAGCTCGACAACGTGCAGTGGGAGACGATCCTGCGCTCGGTCAGCGGCGAAAGCGGCATTCGGATGGTCTATGGCCACAACCCGACCCCGCGCGACATTGCCGCCTTCCTCATTCTCGACGGGCGGATGCCGCGCAGTCTCTACTTCTGCGCCAAGAAGTTGCAGGACAACCTCGGCTACCTTGCCCATGACTACGGCGAGACTGCCACAAGCCACGACCTTGCCGTGCAACTTGGCAAACGGCTCAAGGAACGCAGCATCGATGAAATCTTCGATATCGGGCTGCACGAGTTCATCCAGGAGATCCTCATTGCGCTGGGCGAGCTCAGCCGCCAGATTGAGGTCGACTATCGGTTTTATGAATAGGCCGGACAGACAATGCGCCTGAAGATTGCCCACGAGACCCGCTACAGCTTTTCGGAGCCGGTGCGCTATGGGCTGCAACAGATGCGGAAAACGCCCAAATCCTACCGCAACCAGAAGGTTGTGAGCTGGGAGACCTCCGTGATCGGCGGCAAGAAAGAGCTGCAGTACGAGGACCAGCACCGCAACACGGTTGAACTGATTTCGATCACCCCCGGCGAGACCGAGCTGCTTTTGCGGAGCGAGGGCGAGGTGGAGCTGGAAGAGACCAACGGCGTGATCGGCCCGCATGAGAGCCTGACGCCGCTCTGGCTGTTCGACCGGCAGACCCCGCAGACCAAGCCCGGCCCGCATGTGCGGGAGCTGGCCCGCTCGCTGCACGGCCGCGAGGGGCTGGACCAGCTGCATGCGCTGATGTCGGCGGTGGCCAAGGCGGTGAAGTACACCGCGGGCGCCTCGGCCTCGGACTGGAGCGCGGAAAAGGTGATGGAGGCTGGCAAGGGCGTGTGCTCGGATCAGGCCCATGTGTTCATCTCCGCCGCGCGGCTGCTCGGCCATCCGGCGCGCTACGTTTCGGGCTACCTGATGCTGGACGACCGCCAGAGCCAGGAGGCGATGCACGGCTGGGCCGAGGCCCATGTGGACGCGCTGGGCTGGGTTGGCTTTGACGTGAGCAACGATCAGTCGCCCGACACACGCTACGTTCGCGTTGCGACAGGGCTGGACTATGCGGGCGCTGCGCCGGTAACTGGAACGCGCACCGGTGGCGAGGAAGAATCCCTCTCCGTCGCCATAGAGGTGGCGCAACAGATGAGCCAGAGCCAAGAACAGTAACATGACCTATTGCGTCGGAATGAAGCTCGATCGCGGGCTCGTTTTCATGTCTGACACCCGGACCAATGCGGGCGTCGATAACATCAGCGTTTTCAAGAAGATGCACTCGTGGGAGGTGCCCGGCGAGCGGGTGATCACCCTGATGAGCGCGGGCAATCTGGCGACGACGCAGGCGGTGGTTTCGATCCTCGAGGAGCGGACCAAGGCGCAGAGCGAGCGGAACCCCTCGCTGCTGGAGGCGCCCAGCATGTTCCAGGTCGCCCGGATGGTGGCCAAGGTGCTGAAGGATGTGATCGCCGAGCATGAGCAGGCAGGCCAGCAGGCCGCCGCCTTTGGCGCGACGCTGATCCTTGGTGGCCAGATCGATGGCACCGCGCCTCGGCTGTTCCTGATCTACCCGGAAGGCAACTTTATCGAAGCGGGGGACGACACGCCGTTCTTCCAGATCGGGGAGACCAAATATGGCCGCCCGATCCTTGTGCGCGCCTACCGCCCGGAGATGAGCTTTGCCGAGGCGGTGAAGCTGCTGATGGTGAGCTTCGACTCCACGGTGAAGGCCAACCTGACGGTCGGCCTGCCGTTCGATGTGCAGTTCTACGAAGAGGGCAGCCTGACGCTGGGCTACCAGAGCCGGATCGAGGCCGATGATGCCGATTTCCAGCGCATCTCCAGCGGCTGGGGCGAGGCCCTGACCGCCGCGCTCGACAGCCTGCCGGACATCGAGCTTTAGGGCAGGTGACTGCCCTGCAGCCCTTTACCCGCGAGGAGCTGGAGCCCCGGCTGCGCCGGTTGGTGAACGCGGAGGTGCCGGAGGCGGAGGAGGAGGCCTATGTGGCCGAACTTTCCGCCCGCATCATCGACCCGCAATGGCTGGATTACCTCTATGCGAAGGAGTGGGAGCATCTGACGCTGGAAGAGGCTTGCGACAAGATCCTGAGCTATCGCGCCATCCGGCTGTGACACGGCAACCGCTTGGACAGGCGTTCATAAGGCGGTAAGCAGGGAGAAAGACCCGTTGAAAGGCCCGCTCCGTTGAACCAGGACGCTCCCAAGCCCATCCCGCCGCGCCGCCCATTGACGCTCCGAGACGTTTCGGAGGCGTCGGGTGTCAGCGAAATGACGGTGAGCCGGGTGTTGCGGAACCGGGGTGATGTGAGCCAGGCCACGCGGGAAAAGGTGCTCGCCGCTGCCAAACGGCTTGGATATGTGCCCAACAAGATCGCGGGGGCGCTGGCCTCGAGCCGGGTGAACCTTGTGGCGGTGGTGATCCCCTCGCTGAGCAACATGGTCTTTCCCGAGGTGCTAACGGGCATCGGTGCGGTGCTGGACGACACCGACCTTCAGCCGGTGGTTGGCGTGACCCATTACAAGCCCGAGCGCGCCGAGAAGGTGCTGTACGAGATGCTCTCGTGGCGGCCCTCGGGCGTGATCGTGGCCGGGCTGGAACACACCGATGCGGCCCGCGCGATGCTGGCGAACGCCGGCTGTCCGGTGGTGGAGATCATGGACGTGGACGGCGAGCCGATCGACTCTATGGTGGGCATCAGCCATCGCCGCGCGGGGCGGATGATGGCCGAGGCGATTGCAGGGGCGGGCTACAAGAACATCGGATTTGCGGGCACCAAGATGCCGCTGGATCACCGGGCGCGAAAGCGGTTCGAGGGGTTCACCACGGCGCTCGCCCGCGCCGGGCTGGAGGTGCGGGACCGGGAGTTTTATGCGGGTGGCAGCGGCCTCGCCAAGGGGCGCGAGATGACGGCGGCCATGCTGGAGCGCACGCCGGAGCTGGATTTTATCTATTATTCCAACGACATGATCGGCGCGGGCGGGATGCTGCATTGCCTGACGGCGGGCATCGACATCCCCGGCGAGCTGGGGCTTGCAGGCTTCAACGCGCTGGAGATGCTGGCCGCCTTCCCGCAAAAGCTGGCGACGATGGATGCCTGCCGCCGAGAGATTGGCGAGGCGGCGGCGCGGATCGTGGCGGAGCGCACGGCGAGCGGCGATCTGGCGGGCGAGGGCGGCGGCACGGTGACCGAGCTGGAGCCGGTGCTGGCGCTGGGCGACACGCTGGCGCGGGGCTGAGCGCATGTCTCCCAAGGTTTCGGTGGTGATCCCGATGATGAACGAGGCGGAGAACGCGGCGCCGCTGATCGGCCGGATCGTGACTGCCTGCGCGGATGTCGAGTTCGAGGTGGTGGCGGTGAACGACGGCTCCACCGATGCGACGGGCGATGAGCTTCTCAAGCTGGCGCGGGAGGATGCCCGCATTCGGGTGCTGCAACACCCCAGGCCCGCCGGGCAGAGTGCGGCGGTGCATTCGGGCGTGCGGGCGGCGCGGGGCGCGGTTTGCGTGACGCTGGATGGCGATGGGCAGAACCCGCCGGAGGAGCTGCCCAAGCTCTACGGCCCGCTGCTGGCCGACACCACGGGCAAGCTGGGCCTCGTTGCGGGCCAGCGGGTGGACCGGCAGGACACCGCCAGCAAGCGCTGGGCGAGCAAGTTTGCCAATGGTCTGCGCGCCCGCATCCTAAAGGATGGCACGCGCGACACCGGCTGCGGGCTCAAGGGCTTTCGCCGAGATGCCTTTTTGGCCCTGCCGTTCTTCAACCACATGCACCGCTACCTGCCTGCGCTGATGCGGCGGGACGGCTGGGAGATCGCCCATGTGGACGTGAGCCATGCCGAGCGGGCTGCGGGGCGGAGCAAATACACCAATTTCGGCCGGGCGCTGGTGGGAGTTTATGACCTGATCGGCGTGGCTTGGCTGATCAAGCGGCGCAAGACGCAGAACCCCACGGAGATCACGCCGGATGGCTGAGTGGCTCTTCAACATCCTGCATGTCGAGACGTGGGTTGAGTTCTGGTGGGTGATCATCGGGCTGGGCGGGCAGCTGATGTTCACCGCCCGGTTTCTGGTGCAGTGGATCGCCTCGGAGCGGGCCCGCCGGTCGGTGGTGCCGCTGGCGTTCTGGTACTTTTCGATCTTCGGCGGGCTGATCTTGCTGGCCTATGCACTTTATCGGAAGGACCCGGTGTTCGTGCTGGGGCAGGCGATGGGGCTCTTCATCTATGTTCGCAATCTCTACCTGATCCATGTCAGCAAGCGCGAAGCCTGACGGCGCGGGCTGGTTTGGCCCTGCGTTTGCGGTGGTGGCGGCGTTGGTGGTGTTTCGCCTCGCGCTGCTGCCCTTTGCGCAGGCCGAGATCTTTGTGGATGAGGCGCAATACTGGCTCTGGGGGCAGGAGCTGGCCTTTGGCTACTATTCCAAGCCGCCGATGATTGGCTGGCTGCTGCGGGCGGTCACCGACCTGGCGGGCAGCGATGCGGCCTTCTGGCTCCGCGCCCCGGCGGCGGTTCTGCACGGGATCACCGCGCTGCTGCTGGCCGGGCTGGCGGCGGAACTGGCCGACAGGCGCACGGCGATCCTCGTGGCGGCGAGTTACATCACCCTGCCGCTGGTCGCGGTGGGCAGCTTTTTGATCAGCACCGACACGGTGATGTTCCCCTTTCTTGCAGGCGCTCTCTGGGCGTGGGTGCGGGTGATCCGCGAGCAGAGCCGCGTGGCGGCGGTGGTGGCCGGGGCCTGCGTGGGGCTGGCGGTGATGAGCAAATACGCGGGCATCTACTACGTGCTTTGCGCCGGGTTGGCGGCGCTGTGCGTACCCTCGGCGCGGGTGCGCTGGGGTGATGCGGTGGCGGCGCTGGTGGCGCTGCTGATCGTGATCTCGCCCAACGTGATCTGGAACATTCAGAATGGGCTCTCGACCCTCGAGCACACGATGGACAATGCCGATTGGGTGCGCGACCCGGGCAAACGGGCGGGCCTGAACTGGGCGTCGCTGGCGGAGTTTGCCGGGGCGCAAATCGTGGTGTTCGGGCCGGTGCTGCTGGCGGGGCTGCTGTGGTCGGCGGTGCGGCGGCGGAGCGCGATGCTGCTGTGGTTCTCCCTGCCGATCCTTGCGCTGGTCTGCGGGCAGGCGCTGCTTTCGAAGGCCTATGCCAACTGGGCGGCCGCGGCCTATCTGGCGGGCACCATTGCCGCCGTGATCGTGGTACGCGGCTGGGGCCGCTGGGCGATGGGGGCGAGCCTTGCGCTGGGCACGGGTTTTGCTGTGGTGCTGGTGGGCGCAACCGTCTTTGCCGCCTCGCTGCGGCTGGGCGACGGGCCGTTGCTGATGGAGCGCTATCTGGGCCGGATCGAGATGAGCGCCGAGATCGCCGCGCGGGCGGAGACGGCGGGGGTGACGACCATCGTGGCCGACGACCGCGACGTGCTGGCCGACCTCTTCTACCGCATCCGGGGCCGGGGCGTGGAGGGGCAGATCATTGGGTTGGAGGCCTATGCTCGCCCTGAACTGGGCCGCCCGCCAAACCACTATGTGCAGAGCCATGCGTGGCCGGGCGGCGCAGGCGAGCTGCTTTATGTGACCCGCCGCGCAGACCCGCCGATCTGCGAGGGGGCCGAGGCGCTGGAGCCGATCATCCCCCGGGAGGGGGCCTTTCGGCGGCGGCCGCAGCAGGTCTGGCGGGTGCCGGGCGACTGCTGGGGCCAATGACGGGCGATGTAGAACGGCGACAATCCTCCACTTTGTGAGCGGAGGGCTTTTGCGGTGACGTGCCGTTGCTATAGTCGGGTGCCGACAGGATGCGAGGGGCGAGCCGTGGCACGGATCAAGAGTTGGGCGGGTGTGAGTGCTGTGGCGCTGGTAGCGGGCCTCGTGGCGGGAGCCGGGCCGCGGGCCACCAAGGCCGACCCCCAGATCACCGACAGCCTGACGCTTTTCGGGACGCCCGGCATCCTCTCGATGCCCTCTGCGGAGGCGCTGGAGGATGGGCAGATCTCGGCCACGCTCACTTCGATGGGCGGGCAGACGCGGGCGAGCTTCTCATTTCAGCTTGCGCCGCGGATCACCGGCAGCTTCCGCTACTCGCGCATCGAAGACTATTACATGGACGGCGAGCCGCTCTCCGACCGGAGCTTTGACCTGAAGTTTCAGGTGCTTCAGGAGCAGCCTGGAAAGTGGTGGCCGGCGGTGGCGGTTGGCTTTCAGGACTTTTTGGGCAGCGGGATTTACAGCGGCGAATACATCGTGGCGACCAAGACGGTTTCGCCGCGACTGCGGTTCAGCGCCGGGCTCGGCTGGGGCGGGCTGGCGCGCTATGGGGTGATCGGCAGCGCGGGCGAGCGCGAGCCTTACATCCCCGGCGATGAAGGCGGCACGGTGAACGCCAGCAGCTGGTTTCAGGGCGATGTGGCGGCCTTTGGCGGCCTCGCCTTTCAGGCCAGCGACAGGCTGACGCTGAAGGCCGAATACTCCACGGCGGGCTATGTGGACGAGGCGGGCGACGACCTGATCGACCGCAAGAGCCCGTGGAACTTTGGCCTCGATTACAAGATCCGCGAGAACGCGCATTTGCAGGCGGCCTATATCGGCGGCTCTGAGGTGGCGGTGCAGCTCAGCTTCAGCACCAACCCGCGCAAGCCTGCGGTGGGGCCGGGCAACGAGACCGCGCCGTTGCCGGTGGCCGGGCGCCCTGCCCGCCGGTCGGACCCCGGCGCGTGGGACACCGCCTGGGCGAGTGATCCGGCGACCAAGCCCGGCCTGCGCCGGGTGCTGGGCAATGCGATGGCCAAGGAAGGGCTGATCCTCGAGGCGATGGCCTATAGTGGGCGGAGTATCGAGCTGCGTTATCGCAACACCCGCTACATTGCCGAGCCGCAGGCGATGGGGCGTATCTCGCGCATTCTGACCCGCGCCCTGCCCGCCTCGGTCGAGACCTTCAGCCTCGTTCCGGTGCAAAACGGGGTGCCGGGCGCTCGGGTGACGCTCCGGCGCAGCGACCTTGAGGCATTTGAGCACGCGGGTTCGGCCCCGGTGCTGGCCGCAGCGCAGATCACCGATACCGCCGCTGCGCCCGATCCGGCGGGGCTGGAGTATCTGCCCGGGCAGTATCCGCGGTTCACGTGGTCTCTCTCGCCCTATGTGGCACTTACGGCCTTTGATCCTGAAAGCCCCCTGCGCGGCGACGTGGGCCTGCGGCTCTCGGGCCGGTATGACCTTGCGCCGGGCTGGGTGCTTGAGGGCGCGATCACCAAGAAGGTGTTCGGCAATGGGGGCGAGGATGAGAACCCCTCGACCTCGGTGCTGCCGCATGTTCGTTCGGATGCGGCGCTCTATGCTGCCGAGGGCGACCCGGCGATCGAGCGGCTGACGCTGGCCTACTATGGCCGCCCCGGCCCCAACCTCTACAGCCGCCTCACGGTGGGCATGCTGGAATCGATGTTTGGCGGGGTTTCGGGCGAGCTGCTGTGGAAGCCGGTCGACAGCCGCCTTGCGCTGGGCGGCGAGCTGAACTGGGTGAAGCAGCGGGACTATGACCAGCTCTTCAGCTTCCGCGAATACGAAGTCGTGACCGGCCATGTCTCGGCCTACTACGACTTTGGCAACGGCTATCACGGCACGCTTGATGTGGGCCGCTACCTTGCGGGCGACTGGGGCGCGACCGTGGCGCTGGACCGGGAGTTCGACAACGGCTGGCGGATCGGGGCCTATGCCACGGTCACCGATGTTTCGGCGGAGGACTTTGGCGAAGGCTCCTTTGACAAGGGCATCCGGGTGACCGTGCCTTACAGCTTCTTTACCGGGCAGCCGAGCAAGAAGACCGCGGGCACCACGCTACGCTCGCTGGCGCGGGACGGGGGCGCAAAGCTCTCGGTCAACGGGAGGCTCTATGACACGGTGCGCGACACCCATCGCCCTGAGCTGGAAGACCGGTGGGGGCGGTTCTGGAGATGATGCGGAAGATGCGTTGGATCGGGGCGCTGGCCGCCCTTGCGGTGATGGCCGGGTGCAGCAACGACCCGGCACGGCAAGGGCCGGGGCTGTTGCAGATGGCGGTGCAGAGCGTGACCGCCAAGCGCGGCAAGCCGCAGGAGGTGACCCCGGCGCAGGTGGCCGCGCTGATCCCGGTGGCACTGCAGCGCATCCGCGGCTCGGCGATCATGATTTTGCTGCGCGACAACACCCAGCTGGCCGCGCTCGGCGAGCAGGAGACGCGCGGGCCGTGGCGGACCTATCTGACCACCGAGGGCCAGACGCTAGTGCTGCGGCGCGGGATGCTGGCGGAGACGCGAGGTGTTGGGTTTGACCTGATGTCCTCGGAGATCACCCAGAGCACCGCGCTCGTCACCGGCCGACGCGCCGGGCAGGCGGTGCGGGTGATGCGCTGGCTCAATGGCGAGAACGACGAAGTCCCGACCCGGTTCGACTGCCGGATCAGCCGCGACAAGGCCGAGCCGATCCAGACTGCGACGGCGGGCACGGTGGGCGCGGTGCGGATGGTGGAAATCTGCCGTGGCGGCGGCCAAACCTTTACCAACATCTACCAGGTCGCCGGGGATGGCACGATCTGGAACTCGCGCCAGTGGATGGGGCCGGAGATCGGCTACATCGCGATTCAACTCCTGCGCAGGTAACGCCCGATGACCCGCACCGCGCTCGTGACCGGTTCCGCCGGGTTCATCGGCTCTCATATCTCGCGCCGTTTGCTGGACGATGGCTTCCGGGTCATCGGGCTGGATGCGATGACCGATTACTACGACGTGAGCCTCAAGCAGCGGCGGCAGCAGCGGCTGATGCAGAGCGAGGGGTTCAGCGCGGTAGAGGCCCGGCTGGAGGAGCCGGGGCGGCTGGAGGAGTTGCTGGAGGAGCACGCGCCCGAGATCGTGATTCACCTCGCCGCGCAGGCGGGGGTGCGCTACTCGATCGACGCGCCGGAGAGCTACGTGGAGGCCAACCTGATTGGCACCTTCCGCTTGCTGGAGGCTGCCCGTGCCCACCCGCCCAAGCATATGCTGATGGCCTCGACTTCCAGCGTTTATGGCGCGAACGAGAAGATGCCCTATGCCGAGACGGACCGGGTGGCGCATCAGATGAGCTTCTATGCCGCGACCAAGGCTGCCAACGAGGCGATGGCACACAGCTACGCCCATCTTTACGGCCTGCCGATCACGATGTTCCGCTTTTTCACGGTCTATGGCCCGTGGGGGCGGCCCGATATGGCGCTCTTCAAGTTCGTGAAGGCGATTCGCGCCGGGGAGCCGATTGACGTGTACAACCACGGCAAAATGCGCCGGGATTTTACCTATATCGACGACCTGGTGGAGGGCATCCGGCGGCTTGTGGATGTGGCGCCCGAGCGCGGTGCGCCGGTGGGCGAGGCCGACAGCCTTTCACCCGTGGCGCCGTGGCGGGTGGTGAACATCGGCAATGCCGCGCCGGTGGAACTGGGCACCTTCATCGAGGCCATCGAAGCGGCGCTGGGCGAGACCGCGCAGAAGAACATGATGGAGATGCAGCCCGGCGACGTGCCTGCCACATGGGCCGATACCACGCTGCTTACCGAGCTCGTGGGCCCGCTGCCGCAGACCGATATCACGCAGGGCGTGCGGGCCTTCGTGGAGTGGTACGACAGGCATTATAACTAAATTTCAGGGGCTTACCCGGAAACAGAAAACGCCCGCCGGGTCTCCCCGACGGGCGTCTGAATTCTTGGCCGTTGGCCTGACCTCAGTTTTGCACAGCCTGGGTCGGCTCTTCGGCGGTGTCGTCGTCGGAGCCGGCGAGGGCGCCGATGACGGCCAGAGCCAGAACGCCGCCGATGATCGGGCCGGCGTTGGCGCCGCCGAGCGACGGGCCGCTGGACGCCGAGCTGCCGCTCTCTTCAACGAAGACTTCGCCTTCGAGATCGGGCTCTTCGAAGCCGCCAGCGAAGGCGGAAGTGGCCAGCGCGGAGGCGAAGGCGGCGGTGGTGAGAATCTTGAACATGTCTGGCTCCGTTACGCGAAAACTTTCACAGCCATTATTGTTATCAGGGCGTTAACCGTAAAGCGGCAGATGACGTTTTCCGGCGCAATCGGCGGGAATCTTCGTATGACCTTAAGTCATCCTAGGGGTGTGGGCCCGAAAATCGTTTGAAAACAGAGGGGTTGGACGGCCCTGCACGGGCCGGTCCGACACGGATTTGTGGCGGAATCGTCACGCTGCCCGTGGTGGGGCGTTTCAGCCCGCGAAGTTCTGAGTGATGAACAGCGATCCGCAGGCGCGACCACGGGGGTCGTGCGCAACCGCCGTGGCGGCCATGTTGTACTTGCGCCCGAGGATGTTGACCCGGTGGCTGGGCGAGTTCATCCAGAGCGTGACGGTGTAGCGGGCGAGCGAGGCATAGCTGTGCCGCCCGATGCGTTTGCCCGCAGGGGTGGCGAA
This sequence comes from Vannielia sp. SX4, assembly GCF_052828525.1. The sequence goes on along the minus strand of NZ_CM128247.1, from coordinate 262,675 downwards.
CTGGCATGCGGAGGCATTGACGATCCGGTAGCCGGTGCTGCCCTCGACCTGATAGAGCGCCACGCGCGCGATGTTCTCGGAGCCACGGCGGATTTTGAGGCCGGAGGCGAGGATGCGGGCCTTCACCGTGGCGCGGCCGGGGCGGGTGGATTTGTGGCTGAGCTTGCTGTTGCGGGCCATCCACTTGGCGTGACCAAGGGCGGCGTTGCGCAGCGCGGGTGCATCGGCCAGCGGAGACAGCCCCTTGCGGCAGCGTTGGTAGTTCACTTCAACGGCGATGGCGGCATCCAGCAGTGGCTGGTTCAGCCGGGCCGGGTCGATCGCTACGTTGGCGCCGGAAACCGCACCACGGGTGCAGGCGCTGGCGGATGTGGACAGGCTCGCCACTGTCATCACGGCCCCGAGGGCCAGGCGAAGTGCCTTCTGCATTGGTTACCTCAAGCATCTGGCCCCCACCATCTGCTTTGAGTGCAGACAATCCCCCCGAGACGGCCAGAATAAGGCGCCAATTGGGAAACACCGTTGCACAGGTTGCTTTTGAGCGCCGCTGCCGCCATTCAGGGGCGGCAGAACCGCAAGGCGCATAAGGATGGGCGGACGATGAAGATTGCGATGATCGGCACGGGCTACGTGGGCTTGGTCTCGGGGGTATGTTTCTCGGATTTCGGGCATGAGGTCGTTTGCGTCGACAAAAACCCCGAAAAGGTGGCGCAGCTGAACCGGGGCGAGGTGCCGATCTACGAACCGGGGCTGGACGTGCTGATGGCGAAGAACGTGGCCGCCGGGCGCCTGACCTTCACCGAGGATCTCGCGCCTGCGGTGGCCGGGGCCGATGCCGTGTTTATCGCCGTGGGCACACCGACCCGCCGGGGCGATGGCCATGCTGACCTGACCTATGTATTCGCCGCTGCCGAGGAGATCGCCCAGTCGCTCGACGGGTTCACCGTGGTTGTCACCAAGTCCACCGTTCCGGTCGGCACCAACCGCAAGGTTTACGAGATCATCGCCAAGACCTGTGAGGAGGGCAGCTTTGATGTGGCCTCCAACCCCGAGTTCCTCCGCGAGGGCGCCGCGATTGACGATTTCATGCGGCCGGACCGGGTTGTCGTGGGCGTCGAGACGGAGCCGGCCCAAGAGGTGATGGGCGATATCTACCGCCCGCTATTCCTGCGTGATTTTCCGATCGTCTACACCGATCTGGAGTCTGCCGAGATGATCAAATACGCGGCCAACGCCTTTCTGGCGACGAAGATCACCTTCATCAACGAGATCGCCATGCTCTGCGAGCGGGTGGGCGCGGATATCAAGGCGGTCTCCAAGGGGATGGGTCTCGACGGGCGGATCGGAAACAAGTTTCTCCACGCCGGGCCGGGCTATGGCGGCTCGTGCTTTCCGAAAGACACCAAGGCGCTGGCCCGGATCGGGCAGGACCATGCGGTGCCGCTTGAGATTACCGAGGCGGTCATTGCCGTGAACGAGGACATGAAGCGCCGGATGGTCGAGAAGCTGCGCGACCTCTGTGACGGCTCGTTCAACGGCAAGGTCGTGGCGGTGCTGGGCGTGACCTTCAAGCCCAACACCGATGACATGCGCGAGGCGCCGAGCCTCACGATTGTGCCCGCGCTGGTGGGCGGCGGGGCCGAGGTGCGCGTGGTGGACCCGCAGGGCCGCCGCGAGGGTGAGGCGCTGCTGCCCGGCGTGACGTGGGAGGAAGACCCCTATGCCGCCGCCAAAGGCGCGGATGTGCTGGTGCTGCTGACCGAGTGGAACGAGTTCCGCGCGCTGGATCTGACCCGGATGGCCGGCGAGATGCGCGGCGCCCGCATGGCGGACTTGCGCAACATCTACTCGCGCGACGATGCCCGCTCTGCCGGGTTCGAGGCCTACGTTTGCGTTGGCCGCCCGGATGCCACGGCGCTGCAGGGCGAGCCGGGCGTCGCCGCGGCGGGCTGACACCGGGCCGGGCGGGAGACCTCGGGGTGACACCCTCAAAGCGGATCTTCGATGTGGCACTCGCGGTGCTGCTGCTGGTGCCGGGTTTGCCGGTGATGGCCGTGCTTTGGTGCGTGATCGCCCTGCGCGACGGGCGGCCTGCGCTTTACACCTCGGAACGGATGAAGGCGCCGGGCGTGCCGTTTGACCTTTACAAGTTCCGCACCATGCGCAAGGGCTCGGGTGAGGCCGAGGTGGGCGTGTCGGGCGGGGACAAGGCCGACAGGATCACCCCACTGGGCCGGACCCTGCGCCGCCTCCGGCTCGATGAGCTGCCGCAACTCTTCAATGTGCTGAAGGGCGACATGAGCTTTGTCGGCCCGCGCCCGCCGATGCGGCAATACGTGGAGCAGTTTCCGGCGATCTACGGCGAGGTGCTGAAAAGCCGCCCGGGAATCACCGGGCTGGCGACGATCATGCACCACAGCCACGAGGAGCGGTTGCTGAAGCACAGCCGCTCGGCGGAGGAGACAGAAGAGACTTACGTGCGGCTCTGCGTGCCCCGGAAAGCGGCCATCGACAGGCTCTACACCGCTCGCCGGAGCCTCTGCCTTGATCTCTACATTCTCTATCTCACCGCCGGAAAGCTGGCGCCCCTGCCCGGCGCCCGCCTGAACCGCCTGCGGGCCAAGGCGGCGCGGGTCTGAGCCCTTTTTCGGCGTTTCCACAGCATGGTTAACCCTTTGGTCAACTTGCGGGGGTATTCCGCCGAGAGACCGGCTTACGTGGGGATCAGGGTTTGCCTGCGCGGCACTTTCGCGTAGAGGCAAAATCAAGGGAGTGCAGTGAATTGCACCTTCCGCGTGTGTGCGGAGCCGGTCAGGCGACGGCTTTTTGATGGAGACGATATGCTGGGTGTGGGTGCATGATGAAGGTGGTGATTACCGGCGCGCGCGGATTCATCGGGCAGAATCTGGCCCATTATTTCCGCAGCACCGGCAGCAAGGTCACCCTCATCGGGATCGATCGATACAGCGACGGACCGGCCTCGGAACGCGATGTGTTCGACCAGTTCCACACCGGCTGTTTCACCTCAGACGCGGCGCTGAGGCTGGCGGCCAGCGGCGATGCGGTGGTGCATCTGGCGGCGCAGGCCTCGGTGCAGCAGAGCATGATCGACCCGCTCGGCACCTTCGAGAACAACGCGGCCCGCTCGCACCGGCTGATCGACCATCTGCGCCGCCACGCGCCGCATGCGCATTTTGTCTTTGCCTCTACCGGTGCCGTCTCGCAGGACGAGGGGCCGATCGACGAGAGCGCCACGGCCAACCCGGCTTCGCCCTATGGGGCCTCCAAGCTGGCCACCGAGGCGCTGATGGCCGCCTATGCCAGCGCTTGGGATTTTGCCGGGGTCTCGCTGCGGTTTTCCAACGTCTACGGCCCGAGGTCGCGGCGGCAGGGCGGGGTGATTCCGCATTTCTGCCGGCGGTTGCTGGCGGGCGCGCCGCTGCGGATCAACGGTGATGGCGGGCAGACGCGCGATTACATCTATGTCGATGATATCTCCCGTGCCATCGCAGGCGCGGTCGCCATGCGGGCCGAAGGACTCTACCAGCTGGGCACCGGGGTGCCGACCTCGCTGAACGAGGTGGTGAGCATCTTCCGCGCGCTTGGTTCCGGCGCGGCGCTGCAGGTGGAGCATGGCCCGGCGCTGTGCGGGGAGATTCGCCACAACTGCGCCAGTATCGCCCGTGCCCGCGCCGACCTTGGCTTTGTGCCGCGCCACAGCCTGCGCGATGGGATTGCGCGCACGTTCGAATGGTACGACGCTGAACTTGTAAGCTGAGAGAGGCGGGAGCCAGACTGCATGAAATTGCTGGTGTTCGGAGAAACCGGTCAGGTGGCGCGCGAGCTTGCGGCCTTGGCCAAGGCGGACCTTGAGGTGACTTGCGTGCCGCGGGCGCAGGCGGATTTTGCCGACCCGGCCGCCGCAGCCGGGATCGTGGCCGAGGCAGAAGCCGATGCGGTGATCAATGCCGTGGCCTACACCGCCGTGGACAAGGCCGAGGAAGAGGAGGCGTTGGCCCGCAAGGTGAACGCCGAAACGCCGGGCGCGATCGCGAAGGCCTGTGCCGCCCGCGGGCTGCCGCTGGTGCATATCTCCACCGATTACGTCTTCGACGGCAGCGGCGATGAGCCGCGCGCGCCCGGCGCCGCGACCGCACCGCTCGGCGCCTACGGCCGCACCAAGCTGGCGGGCGAGGAGGCGGTGCGCGCGGCGGGCGGAGCCCATGCGATTCTGCGGACATCCTGGGTGTTCTCGGCCCATGGAGCGAACTTCGTGAAAACCATGCTGCGGCTCGGGGCCGAGCGCGACAGGCTGACGATTGTCGACGATCAGCGTGGCGGGCCGACCGAAGCCGCCGACATCGCCGCCGCCTGCGTGGCCATCGCCCGCGCGCTGCGCGATGACCCGGCCAAGAGCGGCACCTATCATTTTGCGGGTGCGCCGGATGTCAGCTGGGCCGAGTTTGCGATGGAGATTTTCGACCAGGCCGGGATCACCTGCGAGGTCGCACGCATCCCCAGCAGCGATTACCCGACCCCGGCGCAGCGCCCGCTCAACTCGCGGCTCGATTGCAGCGCTACCGAGGCCGCCTTTGGCATCCCCCGCCCTGATTGGCGGGTGGCGCTGGCGCGGGTGCTTCAGCAAAAATGATCCGCTCTGGCCGCATTGCTCCGGCCTGATTAAGATGACTTCAGCCAAAAGGCGAAAGGCACCGTGAAGATAGAACCGACCCCCCTGCCCGGCGTGATGCTGATTACCCCGCCGCGTTTTGGCGACCATCGCGGCTACTTCGCCGAGACCTACTCGCTGCCCAAGCTGGCGGAGGCGGGGATCGACACGGTGTTCGTGCAGGACAATCACTCGCTTTCGCGGGTGACGCCGACGTTGCGCGGTTTGCACTTTCAGGCCCCGCCGCGTGCGCAGGACAAGCTGGTGCGGTGCGGGCGTGGCGCGCTGTTCGATGTGGCGGTCGATATTCGCAAGGGCAGCCCGACCTACGGCCAGTGGTTCGGCGCCGAGTTGACCGAGGAAAACGGGGCACAACTGCTGGTGCCCGCGGGCTTTGCCCATGGCTTCGTGACCCGGGTGCCGGATACCGAGATCGTTTACAAATGCTCCGACACCTACGCGCCTGAAACCGAGGGCGCGCTGCTCTGGGACGACCCCGACATCGGGATCGACTGGGGCTTGGAGGGCGCGGAGCCGGTGCTTTCGGAGAAAGACGCCGCGGCCCGCCGCCTCGCGGGTTTTGACAGCCCGTTCACTTGGGAGGGCAGCGCATGAAGCTGCTGGTGACGGGCGGTGCCGGGTTCATCGGCTCGGCTGTGGTGCGGCAGGCGATTGCGGCGGGGCATGAGGTGGTCAACCTCGACGCGCTGACCTATGCCGCCTGCCTCGACAACGTGGCCAGCGTGGCCGATGCTCCGGGCTATGCGTTTGAACATGTCGACATCCGCGACCGCGCGGCGCTCGACCGGGTGCTCGCGCAGCACAAGCCCGATGCGATCATGCACCTTGCCGCCGAAAGCCATGTGGACCGCTCGATCGACGGGCCTGCGACCTTTATCGAGACCAACGTGATCGGCACTTTCCAGCTGCTCGAGGCCGCGCGGGCCTTTTGGCAGGCGCAGGGCCAGCCCGAGGGCTTCCGGTTTCACCATGTGAGCACCGATGAGGTTTTTGGCTCGCTGGGGGCGGAGGGGCAGTTCACCGAGACCACGGCCTACGACCCGCGCAGCCCCTATTCGGCCTCCAAGGCGAGTTCCGACCACCTCGTGCGGGCTTGGCACGAGACCTATGGTCTGCCGGTGGTGATGACGAATTGTTCCAACAATTATGGGCCGTTCCACTTTCCGGAAAAACTGGTGCCGGTTGTGATTCTGAACGCGCTGGAGGGCAAACCGATCCCGGTTTACGGGCGCGGTGAAAATGTGCGGGACTGGCTCTTCGTGGAGGATCACGCCGATGCGCTGCTGACGGTGATCCAACGCGGCGCGGTCGGGCGGAGCTATAACATTGGCGGCGAGAACGAGGCCCGCAACATCGACCTCGTGCGGATGATCTGCCGCCTGCTCGACGAGGCCCGGCCCGCCGACCGCCCGCGCGAAGAGCTGATCACCTTCGTCACCGACCGCCCGGGGCATGACATGCGCTATGCGATCGACCCGAGCCGGATTGCCAGCGAGTTGGGCTGGCGCCCGAGCGTGACGCTGGAGGAGGGCCTGCGGCGGACGGTGGCGTGGTATCTGGAGAATACGGACTGGTGGCAGGCCCTGCGTGATCGCGCGGGCATGGGCCAGCGGCTGGGCCTTTCGGCCTGAGGAGAGCGATATGACCGACCGCAAGGGCATCATCCTCGCCGGTGGCACCGGCTCACGGCTCTATCCCATCACCATGGGGGTCTCGAAACAGCTGCTTCCGATCTACGACAAGCCGATGATCTACTACCCGATCTCGGTGCTGATGCTGGCGGGTATTCGTGACATTGCGGTGATCACCACGCCGGAAGATGCCGACCAGTTTCAACGGCTTCTGGGCGATGGCAGCCAGTGGGGCCTGCGGTTTTACTATATCGAGCAGCCGTCGCCCGACGGGCTGGCGCAGGCCTTTATCCTCGCCGAGGAGTTCCTTGCCGGCGCGCCCTCGGCGCTGGTGCTGGGCGACAACATCTTCTTTGGCCACGGCCTGCCGGAAATGTTGGCTGAGGCCGGTGCGAAGGACGATGGCGGGACCGTCTTTGGCTATCGCGTGGCCGATCCGGAGCGCTACGGCGTGGTCGATTTCGACGGCGAAGGCCGGGTGCGCGCGCTGATCGAGAAGCCGCCGGTGCCGCCCTCGAACTACGCTGTTACCGGGCTCTACTTTGTCGATGGTAGCGCGCCAGAGCGGGCACGGCAGGTGAAACCCTCGGCGCGGGGTGAGCTCGAGATCACCACGCTGCTGGAGAGCTATCTTGCCGATGGAAAGCTCGACGTGAAGACAATGGGCCGGGGCTACGCCTGGCTCGACACCGGCACCCACGGCAGCCTGCTCGATGCGGGTAACTTCGTGCGAACGCTGGAAAAACGGCAGGGTCTGCAGACTGGCTCGCTGGAGGAGATCGCTTACAGCAAGCGGTGGATCAGCCGCGAGGCGCTGGTTGAACGGGCGAAACTCTTCGCGAAAAACGACTACGGCGCCTACCTGCTGAACCTGCTCAACTGATCGTTTTCGAGGCGCTTGGCTGATTCGTTGGGCGGAAGCGCTAAAAGCGCTTTGAAAGATTCGGGCCAGAACCCGCCGAAGTGACCCAAGGGAACCTCGGCGGGGTGCGCGAGAAGGTGCCGATCGCCCCCTTCACCACGGATTTCACTCACTTTTCCCCTTTGAGGCGAGCGACCGGCTGAGTAGAAGTAATCGACTCTTTACTGCTTCCTGTCAGGCTCGGGGAAGGAGCCATCTGGAGACGGCAGGCATGAGTCGATGCGGGGGCGTTCCACGCGCTTTCGTAGGTTTCGCAGAGTTGCATGGCGTTCTCCCGCTGCGGGGGTTTGCTTGGTTGGAATGATTTTGGGGCTGGTCATGCTGCAATTGACGCCAGAATGGCGAAAGAGCGCATCTGGATACACGAGCAATCAGGAGTCGCAGCCCGTCACCGTGCTGATGGCCGTGCATCAGGGCGCCTCGCATCTGGAAGAGCAGCTCGACAGCCTCACCACCCAAGAGCACGAGAATTGGCAACTGGTCGTCAGCATCGATGGCGAGGACGATGGCTGCGCGAAGATCATCGAGAACCACGCGGCGAGCAACCGGATCAGCCAGATCAGCGGGCCGGGCAAGGGCGCAGCGGCGAACTTTCTGCACCTGATGCGGCAGGTGGACCCGGGGAACTACTGGGCCTTTTCCGATCAGGATGACTTCTGGCTGCCGCACAAACTCTCCCGCGCGATCGAGCGGCTGGAGGAGGTCTCGTGGAACACGCCGGCGATGTATCACAGCCGCTGCCTGATCACCGACGACTCGCTCGATAATCACCGGATCTCGCCCGCCCGTCCCAAGCCGCCGAGCTTTGCCAATGCGCTGGTGCAGAACATCGCGGGCGGCAACACCATCGTGCTGAACCCGGCGGCGAGCCGGTTGGTTCATGCCGCGGCCCAAGACGTGGACGATGTGACCGTGCATGACTGGTGGCTCTACCAGCTCATCACCGGTGCGGGCGGTGTTGTGGTGCATGATGATGCACCGAGCCTGCTCTACCGCCAGCACGGCGCCAACCTGATCGGCGCGAATGATGGCATGCGCGCCCGCGCGCGCCGCCTGCGGATGGTCATGGATGGCACCTACAAGGGCTGGATGGAGACTAACCTGAAGGCGTTGAAGACCTGCGCGCCTTACTTCACCCCCGAAAACCGGCGCCTGCTGCGCCGGGTGATGGCGGCCCGCCGCCAGCCGCTGGCGGTGCGGATGAAGATGCTGCGCGAGGCAGGCATTCACCGTCAGACCCAGTTCGCGAATTCGATCATGTGGGTCTCGGTGGCACTCGGTCGGCTCTGAGCGGCCGGTAAACTCCCCGAAGTAAGAAGATCGGGCGCGACCCTTTCAGGCTGCGCCTTCTGCCATGGGTTCCGGCAAAGCGCTGATGGCCGGGGCGGGCAGGCGGTTATCATACCCGAACTCCTTCAAAAGCGCGGTGTTGTGATGCTCGAACACCGCCTCGATCCAGGCTTGGCGCTCGGGCGTGCGCCCTGCGTCGGGCGTGCTCGGGGCGTGGAGCGCCTCTTTCACCCGTTCGACGATGCGGCGTCCGGGCACATCGCCGGCGGTGATCGTCGCGGCGATGCGGTCACAGTCTTCGGTGCGCAGGGAAGGGTTGGTGAGGTGGCGCGGCACTTCCCAGTTGATCTCAGCCTCGGCCAGGAAAGGCTCTACTGTGCCCCGGATCGCCCGGTGGCTGGCGAGGGTGAAGCGGGCAGCCGGCAAGGCTCGCCGCCACGCGCGGAGCCAGCCGCGCGGGTTCATCTGGCGGCTGCGGGCCACGGCGAAGCGCTCGAAGTTCTTGCCGCCATAGGCCGCGCCTGCCGCGATGAAGGTCCGGAAATGCTGCTTCATCACCTGCGAATAGTCGCCAAAGACGATTTCGCTGAAGGGGCGGATGAAGGCCACGATCTCGACCTCGACGCCAAGGGTGGTGACGGCTCGGGCAAAGGGCTGGGCAGCCGCGCCTTGAGAGATCAGATCCTCATAGGAGAGCACCAGCCGGTCATGCGGGCCGAAGAGCGCGGCAAGCCGGCCGGAGTTGGCGGATTCGATCCCCTCGGCATTGCCCGGATGGCCGACCCCATTGTGCGGATAGGCGATGCCCGCCGCCTCGAGCCGGGCCTGATTGCGCAGCAGCACCTGTTGCAGGTAGGTCGAGCCGCATTTGTGCATGCCGATATGAAGCAGGAGATTGCGGGTCATGCGGCGGAAGCCTCCGGTTTTAGAAGGTGGAAGAGCCCGGCGGAAAGCTCGTCGATCATCGCGTCGAGCGGCAGGCCGAGCGGAGTGAGGTCAAGCTGGCGCTGGTGTTCGGGCACGGGCCCGGCGGCCCATGCCTGCGAGAGCGCGGCGGCGAGCGCCTCTGGCGCGGGCTCGGCGGAGAGGATGGCGGGCGAAAGGCGGCCAAGATCCTTGACGCCAAAGCGGTTGGTGACGACGCGCACCCCGGAGGCTGCCATCTCCAGCGGTGGGTGGCTCGGGTGGGGCGAGTACATCAGCGACAGGGCCAGATCGACGCCGAGGAGAAAGTCGGGATACTCCGCCCAAGGCAGCTTGCCGAGGCTCTCAAGCCGGACGCCGGTGGAGAAGGCGACCGGCTCGTGCCGCAGGCCTACGGAGACGAGAGAGATGTCATTTGGGCCGAGGCCCTCGGCGGTTAGGAAGCCTTCGAGCGCCTCGATCGCCATGGGGAACATGTTGCGCTCCACCTCGGGGCGCCCGTAGAGCGCCAGCCGCCGGGGGCCGTTCCGGGGCGGTCGGGTGCCGCGGGCGTAGCGCTCCACCTCGATGGAGGGGCGGAAAGCGAGGGCATCGGGGGCGCAGAGGCCGAGCTGGGCGAAGTGATCGCGCAGCAGGGTGGTGTTGAAAACCGGTAGATAATCCATCGCGTAGGAGGCCGCGGCATCGGCGCAGGTGGTGCCCCAAGCGTAGAAGTTGGGCTCGAAATCCTGAATCAGGTAGAGTAACTGCGGGTTCAGGAAGGGGTGCCTGCGGGTGAGGGTTTGAGCGACATGGGCGGTCCACCATGCGGTGGCGAGGTACACATCGCCGACATGTTGGGCGATGACCGGTCCGTTTGGTCCGTTACTGTCTCCCGTCAGGCCGCAGTGGAGGCTGATGCGCTGCATGGCCTGTGATGCGGCGAGCCCGGCCCGGTCTTCGACAAAGGCGCGGGAGGCGGCGGGGTTTGCCATTGGCAGGTCTGTGGCGATCATCCGGACGCGGTGGCCACGGGCTGCGAGGCCGATACCGATATCAATCGCGGTGGCGATGCCGGCAAAGGCCTCGGTCGGGTTGAGCGTGGGGACGAGCAGCGCAAGGGCCGGTTCCGGCGCGGTGAACTCGGGCGTCCATGACGGTGTCTTGCGGGTATCGACGAAGGCGGCGGAGGGCTTGGGCTGCGCATGGGGCTTGGGCTGCGGTTGCGCGTGCTGCACGTCAGGCGTGGGAAGGCGCACGACGTTGCCCGCCGGGTCGATCTCGGGCGGGGAAATGCCGGGCGAGAGGGTGAATAGTCGGGTGTCGAACCGGGAGAGCGCGCTGAGCAGACCCTCGGTGAGGGCCTCGCGGAGGGACCACAGCAGCCGGCCCGCCGCGATGGTGAACTGCGAGGCGGCGATGCTGGCTAGTTCGCCGCGGAATTGGAGCGCCAGCCGCAGGCTGTCGGTCAGGTGCGGCAGGCCGAGGCCGCGCCGCCGGAGATAGGGGCGGAGGTCGTGGGTTGCGGGTTTGTCGGGGGCGAGGCGGCCCGAGATCACCGCTTCTGACACGCGGGCTTGCACGCAGCGGGCGAGATATCGTGCCAGCGCGTAGCTGGTGGCCCTCTGCCGCAGCCAGATCCGAAGCGCCGGGCGGCGGAACTGCCAGAGCCGCAGGCGGCGCGCCCCGCCGATGGCCCCCACGGCATTGGCCCCGTGCTGGCGATAGTCGACCAGCGGCTCCTCGATCAACGCCACCCGCCCGGTGGCGGTGGCAAGGAGGGCGAGCCAGAGATCGTGGTAGAAATGCACGCCGGACTGGCCTGGAAAGGGCAGGGACAGCTCGGCCAGCTCGCGCCGGAACAGGGTGGTCATGCCGGTCACGGTGTTGCGGTAGAGCAGGTCACGCAGGGTCGGCGCGCGCATCCGCCGTTCGAGCGCGAAGACCGAGGAGTGCAGCTCGGCCCCCTCTGCGTCGACGACGCGGGCATCGGAATGGACAAGCTGAACCTCCAAATCCTCCAGCAGGGCGGCGCCGCGCGCCAGCCGCTCGGGGTGCCAGATGTCATCCTGATCGGAGAGGGCGATGAGGCTGCCGGGCGCGCTGTGATCGACCGCGGCGGCCAGCCCGGCGGCAAAGGCCCGCGGCGCATCGAGCCCGCATTCGGGAACGACGAGATGGCAGACGAGCCCGTGCCGCGCGGCGGCGTCTTCGACCAGCGGCCCGGAGGCGAGATCGGCGATCACGGCCACGATCTGCGCGGGCCGCAGGCTCTGCCCGGCGATGCTGGCCAATTGCGCTTCGAGCTGTTCCGGCTCAGGGCGGAAGACGGCGAGCACCACGGTAGCGGACTTCCTCAGTTGTGAAGATTGCCCTGTTACCAGATCGGAAGTGCTGGGGTATTCGGACACCGCCTCCTTCGGGTCAGAAAGAGGCGCTTGAGGGAGCGGTGGAAGACCGCGAAGCGGCGGTGAATTACGGACATTTGGTGCGGGGTGGCACGTTTTCGTCATTTATACGCCCTACGTTGGTCATTCGGCCCGTGGATGGATGGGCCCGGTCTGTGGTGCGTCGGCACTGCGATGGGCGGATAATGGATAGGAATGGTTTAAAATGTGTCAGCTTTGCTATCAGGCGACGCCGCAAGTTTCGTTTTCTCCGATTTTCGGCATCCTCACGGGTGAAAGCCTGAGCCAGCACTTCACCAATGACCTCCCTGCTTCGGATCACGTTGAAGGGTCTGACGCGGCGGCGAACAGCGGCACTGCCTATACGATCGCGCTGGGCGACACATTCGAAGGCACGATAAGCAGCGGCTCCGACGACGACTGGATCGCGATCGAACTGACGGCAGGCGAAGAGATCGTGATCAACGCCTTTGGCACGAACGGAGCCACGGCCGGGATCGGGGATACGACGCTTGCGCTCTACAACTCGACCGGCACGCAGGTTGCCTACAACGACGATGCCTACTTCACCGATAACAACAATCCTTACGATGATAATCTGTTCTCAATAATCGAATACACCGTGCCCGTCACCGGCACCTTTTACATTGCCGTTAGCGGTTTTAGTTCCGATGAGACCGGCGATTACATCGTGCGGACCACCACCGACGATTTCCGGATCGAGGATATTGTCAGCCAGCTGACCGAGTTCGGCTGGGGCATCCCCACTGCGATCGGCCATGACGAGAACACCGGCGATACGATGTATGTTTATATCGCCAACCTCACTGCGGCGGGTCGGCAGCTTGCCAGCCTGGCGCTGGAGCAGTGGGAGGTCGTAACTGGCATCACGTTTGAGATTACCGGAAGCATCTCCGGAGCGGACATCCGATTTGATGACGATCAGAGTGGGGCCTTTGCCGGGCCGTCGAGCTTCAACGCGAATACTGGGATAATCAACTTTTCCGAAGTGAACGTGGGTACAGGTTGGCTCAGCAGCTATGGCACCACGACTGACAGCTACTCGTTCCTGACCTACATGCACGAGATTGGCCATGCGCTGGGCCTTGTGCACTCGGGCAACTATGACGGTTTTGCCAATTGGGGCGTGAACAACCACTTCAACAACGATTCCACCATCTTCACCATCATGTCCTACTTCGACATGGAGGAGACTGGTTTTGCCCCCTATGCAAACATCATCACCCCGATGATCGCGGATATCGCCGCCGTTTGGGCGCTCTATGGCGAGCCGGTCTCGGTCTACGGCGGGGATACGACGTGGTTTGCCAACAACACGCTCGGCGGGCTGACCGGGGACATCATGGCGGCCCATTGGGACGATGCCTCGATCTCCAGCAGCATTTTTACCGGGGGTGACGTTGCGCTCACCGTGCTCGACACCGGCGGCATCGACACGATCGATCTCTCCTCCACGACCGCCAACCAGACCATCGACCTGCGCGAAGGCCAGATCAGCACCGTCGGCGCCCACGGCAGCGCCTCCGCGCGGAACAGCTTCGTCATCGCGCAGGGCACCGTGATCGAGAACGTGATCGGTGGGTCCGGGAATGACGACATTCGGGGCAACGATGTCGACAACGATATCGAGGGCGGAAGCGGCGACGACTGTTACTATGAGAGCCTCGGCAACGATACCTTCGACGGCGGAACCGGCACCGACAGTGTGATCTACACCATCGACACCAGCGGTATCTCTGTGACCGACATGGGCGGCGGCACGCTTCAGGTGACCTCTAGCCTTGGCACGGACACCTACACCAGCGTCGAGTTCTATGAATTCACCGACGGGATCCTGACGGAGGCTGAGGTCCTGGCGCTGGCTGTTGCCGGCCAGATCGAGGGTGACGAGGGCCCCAATGTGCTGGTTGGTACCGAGGATGATGATGAAATCTACGGGTTTGGGGGTGATGACGAAATCGGAGGGTTCGGTGGTGACGACATCATGGACGGCGGTGCAGGTAACGATACCATGCTGGGCGGCTTCGGAACTGACACGCTGCTGGGTGGTGCAGGCAATGACGTCATGAGTGGCGAAGGTCACAATGACATCATGAACGGCATGGCCGGTGACGATGAAATGCATGGGGGGGACGGCAACGATCGGATGATTGGCGGCGATGGTGCCGACCTCATGAACGGCGAAGGTGCGAACGATACAATGTTCGGCGGCTTTGGCGACGACGAGATGAGCGGCGGCGACGGGGCCGACGTTTTGTTTGGCCAAGACGGCAGTGACCGTATGGACGGCGGTGCAGGTAACGATACCATGCTGGGCGGCTTCGGAACTGACACGCTGCTGGGTGGTGCAGGCAATGACGTCATGAGTGGCGAAGGTCACAATGACATCATGAACGGCATGGCCGGTGACGATGAAATGCATGGGGGGGACGGCAACGATCGGATGATTGGCGGCGATGGTGCCGACCTCATGAACGGCGAAGGTGCGAACGATACAATGTTCGGCGGCTTTGGCGACGACGAGATGAGCGGCGGCGACGGGGCCGACGTTTTGTTTGGCCAAGACGGCAGTGACCGTATGGACGGCGGTGCAGGTAACGATACCATGCTGGGCGGCTTCGGAACTGACACGCTGCTGGGTGGTGCAGGCAATGACGTCATGAGTGGCGAAGGTCACAATGACATCATGAACGGCATGGCCGGTGACGATGAAATGCATGGGGGGGACGGCAACGATCGGATGATTGGCGGCGATGGTGCCGACCTCATGAACGGCGAAGGTGCGAACGATACAATGTTCGGCGGCTTTGGCGACGACGAGATGAGCGGCGGCGACGGGGCCGACGTTTTGTTTGGCCAAGACGGCAGTGACCGTATGGACGGCGGTGCAGGTAACGATACCATGCTGGGCGGCTTCGGAACTGACACGCTGCTGGGTGGTGCAGGCAATGACGTCATGAGTGGCGAAGGTCACAATGACATCATGAACGGCATGGCCGGTGACGATGAAATGTATGGGGGGGACGGCAACGATCGGATGATTGGCGGCGATGGTGCCGACCTCATGAACGGCGAAGGTGCGAACGATGCAATGTTCGGAGGCATTGGTGACGACGAGATGAGTGGCGGTAACGGAGCCGACGTTTTGTTTGGTCAGGACGGCAATGACCTCATGGCTGGCGGCGCCGGCAAGGACAGGATGCTGGGCGGTCAGGGCGATGATATCCTGTCTGGCGGCAGCGGAGCGGATGAGTTCATCTTTACCGACTACGGCGCCGTCGATACGGACCACATTCTCGACTTCCATTCCCCCGAAGGCGATTTCATGACGCTTGGGGGCGTTGCCGGTGCGACGGATGTGGACAAGTTCAACAGCCTCACGATTTCGCAGTCCGGTTTTGACACCGAGATCACATGGGCGGGTGGCCAGACTGTGGTTTTGCTCGACTACACCGCGGCGGATCTGACGATTAGCGACTTCAACTTCGTCTAAGCGACGAAAACTAAGATACGGCCGGTTGGCGCGAGCAGCGCCTGTCGGTCAGGTGTTGTTGATGATGTCGCGGTGGTTGCGGTGGAGAAACACGAGGCCCAGCGCCATGGGCACCGCGCCGAAGGCGATGACATAGCCCGCGGAGGCGTAGCTGGCATCATAGGTGGCGTAGACGCCGGAGCGTACGATCCCGACGCAATGCACCAGCGGATTGTACCAGAGCCACTCCTGATAGGGGTGGGGGATGTCATCGTAGATGAAGAAGATACAGGATACGATGAAGAGGGGGCGGTTGAGGATTGCCCATGTCCGCTCCCACGAGGGGTAGGTTGCCAGCAGGTAGCAGTTGAGCGTGCCTACCCCGAGTGCCACCCAAAGCGCGAGAAACATGCCGAGGGCCATGGCGGGCACATCAAGAATGACGCTGACATCAAAGGCGATGATGATGCCCGTCAGAAGGATCATGAAGGCGAGGATCTCTGTCACAGCGTTGAGCATGAACCGCGCGATGATCGCGTCGATGAAGGTGACTGCCGGGTAGATGATGAGCTGCCGTGAAAACCGGACCGACTGGGCGACCTTGTTGCTCACGCTCATGTAGGCAAGGAACGGCAGCAGCCCAGAGGCATAGAACAACGGAAAATTGGTGCCGATCGAAGGCGAGCGGAAACCGATGGAAAAGATGATCGACATCAGTGCGATCCCGGCCACCGGCTCGAGCACGGCCCAGACGTAGCCCGCCGCATTGCGGCCGTAGGTCGTGGACATTTCGCGGATGAAGAGCGCCGCGATGGTCCGTCCGGTCCGGAAGCGGGCGGGTTTGGCCAGCGGCAGCTCCGGGATGGGCACGCTCTGGGCATCTGCTGAGCTGGAGATCGTCACAACTGGCGCAACCTGTCGGGGTTTGTTACGTCTAAATCGCACAGCCTAAGGACGAAGGGCAACAGATTGGACGAGAATCCGAGTAACGAGTCCGCAAACCCCGAGGCCCAAGGCAAGGCCGACCCGCAGAAGGCACGCGGGGGAGGTGCAGGCAAGGGGCGCAATGCGCAGGGTGGTGGACCCCGGGCGAAGGCGGCTCAATCCCCGAAAAAGCTGGCGGGCGCCGGGCAAGGCGGAAAGGCAGCGGCGTTCGCGCCCGAGGCGGCCGACTCCTACGTTCCGGCAAAACCTGCGCGCGCAGCACGGCCAAAGCGCCGGCACTGGGGCCTGTTGGTTACTTTTCTGTTTTTGGTCGGTGCCCCTGTTGGCGTGACGGCGTGGTATCTCTTCACCGTTGCGGAGGACCAATACGCCAGCAACCTTGGCTTCTCGGTGCGCAAGGAAGACATCGGCAGTGCGGTGGAGATCCTTGGCGGGATCACCGACCTCACCGGCGGGTCCTCGACGAACGATACCGATATCCTGTTCGAGTATATCCAGAGCCCGAACATGGTGCGGGCTGTGATGCGGGATGTGGACCTTGTCGCGGCCTACACGCGGCCAACCGACCCGGTGTTCTCGCTGGGGGATGATACGCGGATCGAGGCGGTTTCGGACTACTGGGGGCGGATGGTCAATGTGTATTTCGACCGGTCCAGCCACCTGATCGAGATCCGGGTCAAGGCCTTCACCCCGGAGGATGCGCTGAACATTGCCGAGGCGATCCGCAAGGAGAGCAACCGGACGATCAACGAGCTGTCGGCCATCGCGCGCGAGGATGCCACGCGCTATGCCCGCGCGGAGCTGGACCGCTCGCTGGAGCGGCTGAAGCAGGCCCGCGCGGCGCTGACCGACTTCAGGACGCGCAACCAGATCGTCGACCCGGCGGCGGATATCCAAGGCCGGATGGGGCTGCTCAACACGCTTCAGGCGGAACTGGCCAATGCGCTCATCGAGCTGGACCTGCTGCGCCAGAACAGCCGCGAGGATGACCCGCGGATCGTGCAGGCGGAGCGGCGGGTGGAGGTGATCCGGGTGCGGATCAGCGAGGAGCGGGCCCGGTTCAGCGAGGATGGCGACGCCAGCCAGGAGCAAGAGGCTTACTCGCAGCTCATCAGCCAATATGAGGCGCTGGCGGTCGATCAGAAGTTTGCCGAGGAATCCTACGTGGCCACGCTGGCTGCATACGACGCGGCAATCGCCGAGGCGCAGCGACAGTCGCGCTACCTTGCGACCTATATCGAGCCCTCTGCCGCCGAGACGCCGCTGTTCCCGCGCCGCTGGACAACCCTGCTCACGCTCTTTGGCGCGTTGGCCACGGCCTGGACGGTGCTGACGATGATCTACTACTCGCTGCGCGACCGGCGCTGACTGCTGCCGCCCGTGCCGGACCCATCGCGATGATCGAGCTTTGCAATCTCACCAAGTCCTACAGCGTGAAGGGCACGCGCAAGATCGTGGCCGACAACCTGAATGTCACCTTCCCGGCGCGCACCGCGGTTGCGATTCTGGGGCGGAACGGGGCGGGCAAGTCGAGCCTGTTGCGGATGATTTCGGGCGCGATGGAGCCGGATTGGGGCGAGGTGAAAATTCGCGGCACGGTCTCGTGGCCGGTGGGGTTTGCGGGCAGTTTCCACCCCGAGTTGACCGGCCTTCAGAACGTGCGGTTCATCGGGCGGGTCTATGGGGTGGATACCGATGAGCTGGTGGAATTTGTCGAGGATTTTGCCGAGCTGGGCGCGCATTTTCGGATGCCGGTGCGGACCTATTCCAGCGGGATGCGCTCGCGGCTGGCCTTTGGTGCCTCGATGGGCGTGCACTTTGACACCTACCTGATCGACGAGATCACGGCGGTTGGCGATGCCTCGTTCAAGGCGAAATCGGAGGCGGTGATCCGGGCGCGGCTGGAGAAATCGGGGGCGATCTTTGTCAGCCACGCCCTGCCGCAGGTGAAACGGCTCTGCAGCCAGGGGGCGGTGCTGGAGGAAGGGCAACTGCACTACTACACCGATGTGGATGACGCGATTGCCCACCACATGCGGCTGATGAAGACCGACCGCAACGAGTAGGCGCAAGCGGCGCGGCCCGGCTCAGACGAAGGTGAAGTCTGCGAGGGTGAGGTCGGTAAGAACGACGTTTTCGAGAATGATCGTGTGGCCTGAATATGTGAGCACCACGTCATCGCCCAGTTGGGTCGGGGTTAGCGCAGCGAGGCGGCCAGCCAGTGAGCTGCCGGAGATGCCCGCGAGTTGGAGCATGTCGCCGCCCAGGCAGTCGAAATCTGTGATCACGTCGGTCTCGCCAGCGGTGAAGGCGGCGAAGACAAAGGTGTCGGCGTCAGCGCCGCCGGTCATCACATCATCGCCGGTGCCACCATTGATCCGGTCAGCGCCGGTGCCGCCCTCCAACTGATCATTGCCTGCGCCGCCATTGAGCTGGTCGGCTCCGCTGCCGCCCCAGACGTGGTCATGCCCGTCTCCGGCGCCGACCACATCATTGCCGCCGCCGCAGCGGATTTCGTCAGAGCCCGCGCCACCGCCGATGTTGTCATCGCCGGCGTTGCCATAGATCAAGTCGGTGCCCGGGCCGCCCGCGATATGGTCGTGCCCGTTTCCGCCATAGATAGTGTCGTTTCCGTAGGTGGCGGAGAGCTGGTCGTTGCCATCGCCGCCGGAGAGGTAATCGTCGCCCGGGCCGCCGCCGAGGTGGTCGTTGCCCTCATCGCCATAGAGCAGATCGTTGCCATTGCCGCCCCCGAGCGCATCGTTGCCCGCGCCGCCATGCGCCTCGTCATCGCCGTCGGAGGCCGCGATATTATCGTCCCCGGCGCCGCCCTCGATGTAATCGTTGCCCGCGCGGCCCAGCAGCGAGTCGTGACCCTCCCCGCCGATCAGGGTGTCGTCGCCCTCCAGCCCGTCGAGCCAGTCGTTGCCATCTCCGCCTTCAAGCCGGTTGGCGAGGGCATCGCCGGTGAGGCTGTCTGCCAGCGCGCAGCCGATCAGGTTTTCGATGTCGTAGAACAGGCTCTCCGCCGCTGCGCCCGCGTTCTGGCTGGAATCGGAGAGGTTGATGGTGACCGCCGTGCCGGAGCCTGCGAAGCTCACGGTATCGGTGCCGGAGCCACCCCAGAACCTGTCTGTCCCGCCGCCGGAGATCATCAGGTCATCGCCGCCGCCTGCGTGCATGTCGTCGTCGCCATCAGTGCCGTTGAGCACATCATCCTCGACCGTGCCAATCAGGTCGGCGCCCGTCTCTTCACCGGCTTCTTCCAGCGGAGCCCGGTCCACATCGTAGTTGCTGGAGAAGGTGAAGGTGATGTTGTCGAAGTCGGCGAAGGTCAGCGGCTGGCCGTCGGCGGAGAAGATTTCGAGGCTTTCGCTGCCGTAGTTGATCCGCAGGGCGCCGTTGTGCCACTCGTAGACATCGAGCCAGGCGGTGCCGTAGCACATGTTCCAATCGGAGAGGTCGACGGTGTCGATACCGATCTCGAAGTCCATGATCCGGTCACGCTCAAGATCGCCGCCGATGATGACGAAAGTATCGGCTCCGGCCTCGCCATAGAGCCTGTCGCGCCCGAGGCCGTCGACGATGATGTCATCGCCCGCGCCGCCGTAGGTGTAGAGGGTGCCAAGCGCGTCGACCACGATGAGGTCGTCCGCCGCGGTGCCGTGGTGGCCGCTGGCGATGGCGAAGTCGATCGGGCCGAGGTCGCTGACATCGAGCGTGTATTGCACCGCGCCGGGTGCGCCCTCGGTAGTGACGAAGAGGTCGAGCTGGGTGCCGGAGAGGTGGGTGCCGATGGCAGAGATCCTGTCGAGTCCGCTCTCCAGATCGCCCTCGATCACCTGAAACGGCACGAGGTGGCCATCCGGCAGAAGGGTATAGACCGTGAGTCCGCCATCACTGCCGCCGGCAATGACCAGAGTGCGCCCGCCGCCAAGTTCGACGATTTCCAGCGCGGAGACGCCGTCAAGGCGGGTATCGAGACTATCGACCACATGCTCGGCAGGGGCCATGAGGCCGCCGGGCTGGACCTCGACCACACTGAGCGAGCTGGAGTCGGAGGCGGCGATGACGGCGTAAGTGGTGCCGTTGATCTCGGTGCTATCCATCGCGGTGACGGTCTGCACCGGCAGGCTCTCGTCACGGCCAAAACTGTCGACCTCGGTGAGGGTGCCGCTGGCGTTGATCCGGTAGCAGCTGACGCCGTCTTCGCTGGCCGAGCCAGCCAGCAGATAAGTGGTGCCGTCCACCGTGACCACCGTCATCGCCGACACATTGGCGGCGTAGTGGCTGGACGCATCGGGCTGGCTCTCGACGAGGGTGAGCGTGTTGCCGGAATCGGTGACGGCATAGACGGCCACGCCCGCGCCGTTCTGGGGCGCGACGAAGAGATAGTCGGTTCCGCCGACGCTGGCGCAGATGAGCGTTGCGGCATTGGCCTGGCTCTCGATCGTGGAGAGGAACGCCCGCTCGGAGCTGGTGTCTCCGGCGGCCAGCTCCGCCAGCATCGCGTCGATCACGCTGCCAGCGAGGCTGACGCTCTGGCCGAAGAGGGTGAAGCTGATGCGCCCGCTGAGGGCCGAGCTGCTGCCGGTGCTCGCCAGCCCCGCGCCGGTGGCGTCGTAGCTCACGACCGCGTCGTTGCCGTGGTCGATGAAGGTGACGCCGGTGGATGTGCTGGCGAGTGTACCCAGCATCACGGGAAAGGGGCTGCCGTCTCCGGGAAGAAGGCCCACGAACTGAAATGCCGCCATGATTGCTCACCTGAAAAGCTGCGATGGCGGATTTCTGGCGGCTGCCACGGGCGGGAGCCGGGGCGCGATTGTGGCTGAACGGCGCATCTTGCGAACAAGCTGCTTAAAATGATGGTAAAAATCCGAATGATTCCAGCGGCCCTTGGCCAAGGGTGGCGGGAGGGTGCCGCTGCGCAAGGACCGCAGCATCTTGGTTGACCTGACTGTGCCTGCCCCTCTATTTTGTGCCCAAGGTGCGGCGCAAAGACCGCGTCGAACGGGCGCAAGGGACAGCGGCGTGAAGATTTTCCGGCCATTGATCGTGATGTTGCTTCTGGCGGCCTGTTCGCTT
Source organism: Vannielia sp. SX4 (assembly GCF_052828525.1). Next base: position 241,308 of record NZ_CM128247.1, on the reverse strand, counting down.
CCGCGGGGAGCCGCGATTTCGAACGAGGTGCTGAAGGAGCAGAATGCGGAGAACCCGCAGATCGCGGTGTACCCAGTGACCCGCGCCCTGCTGCCCCGCTTTGCCTCGTGGCCCTATACCGGCAGTGGCATCCGCTCGGATGGTTGGCTGCGTGGCTCGGGGCGCACTGGCGAGCCGCATATCAAGCCCTTCGACCGGGTCGACCTGATCATCTGGGATTCAGAGGACAACTCGCTCATCACTCCGACCGGCGCCAAGCTGGTTGAACTGCGCAACCTCCGGGTCAATCAGAGCGGCCATATCTACGTGCCCTATCTTGGCGAGCAGCGCATTGCCGACAAAACGGCCGATGCCGCCCGCCGCCAGCTGGAAAGCCGGATGATCGAGATCGTCCCCTCGGCGCAGGTGCAGCTTACCGTGCTGCCCGGCACCGCGAGCGCTGTTTCACTGGTGGGCGGGGTCAACGCGCCGGGCACCGTGGCGCTGCCCGATGGCGGATTTACCGTGCTTGGCCTGATCGCTCAGGGTGGTGGGCCGCAGGCAGGGCTGCGCAACCCGCGTGTGCGCCTGATCCGCGGCGGCCACACCTATGCCACCTCGCTTCAGCGGCTCTATGACAACCCTTCGCTCGACACCACGCTGGTGGGTGGCGACAAGGTGATGCTGTTTGCCGATGATCGCTACTTCCGCGCGCTTGGCGCCAGCGGTACGGAGCAGCTGATCTACTTCGAGAAAGAGCACATTTCGGCGCTTGATGCGATGTCGCTGATCGGCGGGCTGGAAGACACGCGGGCCAACCCCAAGGGCGTGCTGATCCTGCGGCACTACAGCCCGCGCGCGGTGCGGGCGGACGGGGTGAAGGGGCCGCAGAACGTGCGGACGGTCTTCACCATCGATCTCACGCGGGCCGATGGCCTGTTCTCGGCTGAAAAGTTCGCGATCCACCCGCAGGACACGGTGCTTGTGACCGAAAGCCCGGTGACGAACGCGCGCACGATTTTCTCGCTGGTGGGCAGCGCGGTGGGTGTTGGCAATCAGCTGAGTAACTGACGGGAGCGGGCCAGCGCCGATGCAGCGCAGACGGCCCCGCCTGTCAGACGAAGCCCAGCCGCTCGATGGCCTGAAGCGCCAGCTCGCGCGAATCGGAATTGCCGCGACGGACCCCGTCGTTCAGCAGGTGCAGTTTGGAGCTGAGACGTTTGTGCGATACTTCACACCGAATGAAATCAGCGACTTCGACGTCGCCGAGCGACAGGATGTGCTTGGCAACCGCTTGGACACTCTGGTCTGGCATGTGAATCCCCCGATGGCACATGAATCTCCCCGCCGAAACGCTAGCGAGAACGGCGCTTTTTCGCAACGTGCAGACCGGGTTTGCACGTATGGCGGGAGGTAGCGGCGCGATGGCGGCTGCGCGGGCGATCGGCTGTGACGGCGGCGGAAGCGGCTCGCGGCTTGTGCTGCTGTGGGACGGTGCCCGCTACGAGGTGATCGGCGGGCCAGCCAATGCGACGAGCGACAGGGCGGGCGCGGTGGCTGAGGTCTCGGCACTGCTGGCGCGGGCGGCGGAAGCGGCAGGCGTTGCGGTGGAGGCGTTGAAAGGCCTCCCGGCGCATTACGCGATTGCGGGTGTTGTCGACGAGACCATTGCGCATGCGGTGGCCGAAGCGCTGCCGGTGCCGGGCGTGGTGGAGGAAGATCAGCGCGCTGCGGTGCGGGGGGCAATCGGCGCAGAGCCGGGCTTCGTGGCGGGTATCGGCACTGGCTCCTACCTTGCGCGTCAGGGAGAGGCCGGATTCGCCACCATCGGCGGGCATGGGCTGGTGCTGGGCGACGAGGCCTCGGGCGCTTGGCTGGGGCGGGAGCTGTTGCGCGCCGTGCTGGCGGTGGCGGACGGGATGGAGCCTGCCACGCCGCTAACGCGGGCGGTGAGCGCAGAGTTTGGCGGCGCCTCTGGCGTTGTGGCCTTCGCCGCGGGCGCGCGGCCGCAGGAGTTTGCCAGCCTTGCGCCGAGGGTGTTCGAGGCTGAAGGTGACGCGGTGGCACGGCACATGCTGGTGCGCGGCGGCGACTACGTTGCGCGGGGGCTGATGGCGCTGGGCTGGTCGGCGGGCGATGCGATTTGCCTGACCGGCGGCGCTGGGCCGCGTTATGCCGGGTTTCTGCCGCAGGAGATGCAAGACGCGCTGGTGCCTGCGCGCGGCTCGGCGCTGGATGGGGCGCTTGCCCTCGCGCTGGAGCAGCGCCCGTGAGCGCCGTCGCCTACACCGCCGGGGCCGTACATGACGGTGCCGCGCTGCGCCGGGGCGTGGCGCTGGTGGTCGAGGGGCCGGTGGTGCGCGGGCTGGCCGCGCCGGGAGAACTGCCCGAGGGCTGCGCTTTGGTGGAGTCCGGGGCGGAGACCATCGCGCCGGGCTACGTGGATTTGCAGGTGAACGGCGGCGGCGGGGTGATGCTGAACGACGGCCCTTCGCCCGAGCGGTTGAGGGTGATGGCGCGCGCCCATGCAGCATGCGGCACGACCTCGATCCTGCCCACCCTCATCACCGCCGCGCCCGATGCTACGGAGCAGGCGATTGCCGCCGTGGAAACGGCGGTTCCGGGCGTGATCGGGCTGCATCTGGAGGGGCCGCACCTCGACCCCGCGAAGGCGGGGGCGCACAGCCCCGGGCTGATCCGGGCGATGGAGCAGGACGACCTCACGCGGCTTCTGGCAGTGCGGGGACGGCTGAAGGTGACGCTAGCGCCTGCGAGCGTGAGCTTGGGGCAGGTCGAGCGGCTGGCGGCGGATGGTGTGCTGGTCTCGCTCGGACATGCTGCCTGCACCTTCGAGCGGGCGAGAGACTATGCGGCGGCGGGCGCGCGGTGCGTGACCCATCTGTTCAACGCGATGAGCCAGATGGAGAGTCGTGCGCCGGGGCTGACGGGCGCGGCGCTGGCCTGCGGCGAGCTGAGCGCCGGGCTGATCTGCGACGGGGTGCATGTGCACCCGGAGACCATGCGGCTGGCGGCTCGAGCCAAGCAGGGGCCGGGGCGGCTGTTTCTGGTCAGCGATGCGATGGCCTGCGCAGGCAGCGAGATTGCCAACTTCACGCTGGACGGGCGCGAGATCTTGCGGCGGGACGGGCGGCTCACGCTGGCCGATGGCACTCTGGCGGGGGCCGATCTGGTGATGGCTCAGGCGGTGCAGAACGCGGTGCGGCTGATGGGGTTAAGCGTGGAGGAGGCGATTGCGATGGCGACCGGCGTGCCTGGCGCGCTGGTGGAGGCCGAGGTGGGGCGGCTCAGGCCCAAGGCACCGGCCGACTTCATCGCGCTGGATGAGAGCCTGAACGTGCAGCGCGTCTGGCAAGCCGGCTCAGAGCTTTAGCGGTGCCCGGCTGAGTGCATTGCCCGCCTCGGTGGCCTTTTGCAGAAGGCTCAGGAAGGTGGCCTGCTCGGCGGTGTCGAGCCCGGCGAGGATATCGGATTGCAGGGCGGCGACGACCGGCTTGGCCTCGGCCAGCAGGGCGGCCCCTTGCTCGGTGAGCGAGAGTTCGCGGGCGCGGCGGTCTCGCGGGCTGACCCGGCGGGTGACGAGGCCCTTGCTCTCCATCCGGTCGAGCACGCCGCCGATGGTGACCTTGTCATAGGCCACGGCCCCGGCAAGCGCCGCCTGCCCCAGCCCCTCGGACTCGCCCAGAGTGGAGAGCACAGCATATTGCACCGGGGTCAGCTCCAGCCCGCGCTCGGCCAGCCGCTCGGTGAAGATCGCCACCGCAATCTGGTTCAGCCTGCGGATCAGGTGGCCGGGCATGTTGTGGATGGCGGGCAAGGCGGGCCTCTTGTGGTGGGGCGGATGGCTTGGCAGGGTAGAGTCGCGGAGGGCAATTGACAAGCATGCTTATAGTAAGTATGCATACCAATAACGCGACAGGGAGGAAGCGATGGCTCAGCTCGGAACACTCAAGGAGCTTCCGGAGGACTACCGGGAAGACATGACGGCGGCGGGCGTGGCCCCGCTCTGGCCGATGATGCGCAACGTGCTGCCTCATGGCGCGCCCAAGCCGGTGACCAAGCCGGGCCACTGGCGCTACGAGGCGATCCGCCCGCTGCTGCATCGCGCGGGCGAGTTGACGCCGGTGGAAAAGGCCGAGCGCCGAGTGCTGGTGCTGAGCGATCCGGGGCGCGGGACGGGCGCAATGCAGGCAACCTCCTCGATCTACCTTGGCCTCCAGTTCCTGCTACCGGGCGAGACGGCTCCGGCCCATGTGCACACCCCGAGCGCGGTGCGGATCATCGTGGAGGGCGAGGGCGGCTATACGGTGGTGAACGGAGAGAAACTGCCGATGCAGGAGGGCGACCTTGTGCTCACCCCCGGCGGCGAGTGGCATGACCACGGGCATGAGGGTAAAGAGCCGGTTGTCTGGCTCGATGCGCTCGACCTGCCGCTCTTTGTCTACCTCGAAGGCTCCTATGCCGAGGAAGGCCCGCTGCAAAACCAGCGCAACCGGCCCGACCCCAGCCAGATCGACTATCGCGCCGCCGGTCTCGCCCCGGCCCGCAAGCTGGGGGCGCAGAAAAAGCGCTACCCGATGGCCCGCTACCCCTGGGCGCGGACCCGCGAGGCGCTTGTGGAGACGATGAAATACGATGGCGGCCCGGTGGTGGAGTTGGATTACATCAACCCCGAGACCGGGACGGATGTGCTGCCGACCATGGGCTTCACCGCCATGATGATCGAGGCGGGCGGCACTGAAGCGCCGCCGCTCCGCTCCTGCTCTTCGGCCTTTCACGTGATCGAGGGCAAGGGCCATTCCATCGTCAACGGCGCGCGGATCGACTGGGGGGCGAAAGACACCTTTACCGCGCCCGTCTTTGCAGAAATCACCCATCACGCGGATGAGGAAGCCTTCCTCGTTCGCATCCATGACCGCCCGCTTCAGGAGAAGCTGGACTACTACGAGGAACGCGCCCGATGACCGACTACCTGTTTGATGCCCCGGAGGTGAAATCCGTGCCGGTGGAGGGTGAAAGCGCGGAATACCCGATCCACCGCATCTTCTGCGTTGGCCGGAACTACGCCGCTCATGCCGAGGAGATGGGGTTCGAGGTGGATCGGGAGGCGCCGTTCTACTTTTCGAAGCAGCTGCATGCCGTGCTGCCGACCGGAAGCACCCTGCCCTACCCGCCGGGCACCGAGGACTTTCATCACGAGATGGAGCTTGCGGTGGCGCTGGGCGCGGAGGTGTTCAAGGGCACGCCCGAGCAGGGGGCGGCGGCGGTCTATGCCTATGGCTGCGGGCTCGACATGACCCGGCGCGACCAGCAGATCGCCTCGCGCAACAAGAAGCGGCCGTGGATGCTGGGCAAGGATGTTGAAGGCTCCTGCGTGCTCTCGCCGATGACCAAGGCGAGCGAATTCAACGTGGGCACGCAGCGGATTCATCTGGAGGTGAACGGGGCGCAGAAGCAGGATTCGACCCTCGATCTGCTCATTCACAAGGTGCCCGAGGTGATCGCCCACCTCTCTGGCTTCTATCACCTGCGGCCCGGTGACATCATCCTGACCGGCACGCCCGAGGGCGTTGGCCCGGTCGTGGCGGGTGACAAGCTGACCGGCGGGATCAACGGCCTTGCGCCGATCGCGCTCGATATCGGGCCGGCGGAATGAAGTTTCATGGCTATTTCCGGTCGTCCAGCAGCTACCGCTGCCGGATTGCCTGTAACCTGAAGGGGGTGGATTATGACTTCGTGTCCGTCCACCTCACCAAGGATGGCGGCGCGCAGAAGGGTGAGGGCTACAAGACGTTGAACCCGCAGGGGCTGGTGCCGAGTTTCGAGCTGGAGGGCGGCGAGGTGCTGACGCAATCGCCCGCCATTCTGGAGTGGCTCGACGAGACCTACCCGGAGCCGAAGCTGCTGCCAGATGATCCGATTGAGCGCGCCCATGTGCGGGCCTTCTGCGCCGCCATCGCTTGCGAGATCCACCCGCTGCAAAACCTGCGGGTGCTGCAATACCTGCGCGGCGAATTCGGACAGGATCAGGAAGGCGTGGAGGCGTGGTGCCAGCGCTGGATCGGCGACGGTCTGGCGGCCTGTGAGGCGCTGCTTGCCAAGCGGCAGGCGCAGGACTTCTGCTTTGGCGACGCGCCGGGGATGGCCGATATCTACCTCGTTCCTCAGGTCTTCTCTGCGGCGCGGTTCAAGGTAGACCTGAGCGCCATGCCGAACGTGCGGCGCATCGCGGAGGCCTGCAATGCGTTGCCAGCCTTTGCCGCGGCGCACCCGAGCAAACAGCCCGATGCCGAATAATCGGCGCTGACTAGCCACAACCCGGGAGGAGACCCGATGAGCAACGACCGTTTCGTGATTGCAGGCGGTGGGATAGGCGGACTCGCCCTCGCAATAGGCCTTGCCCAGAAGGGCGAGCGCTCCATCGTGCTGGAGAAGGCGAGCCAGCTGGGAGAGATCGGCGCGGGCATTCAGCTGGGGCCCAATGCCTTCCATGCCTTCGACTATCTTGGTGTGGGCGACACCGCGCGGGAGATGGCGGTTTATATCGACAACCTGCGCCTGATGGATGCAATGAGCGGTGACGAGATCACCCGCATCCCTCTGGGCGATGACTTCAGGGCGCGGTTCAAGAACCCCTATGCGGTGGTGCATCGGGGCGATCTGCACGGCGTGTTTCTGAAGGCCTGCATGGCGCATGATCTGGTCGAGCTGCGCACCTCCTGCGAGGTGACGGGCTACGAGCAGGACGAGAGCAGCGCCAGCGCCGTCCTCGCGAGCGGCGAGCGGGTCACGGGCAAGGCACTGATCGGGGCGGAAGGACTTTGGAGCAAGATCCGGCAGCAACTGGTCGGGGACGGGATGCCGCGCGTGTCGGGCCACTCGACCTATCGCTCGGTGATCCCGACCGAGGACATGCCGGAAGATCTGCGCTGGAACGCTGCAACGCTCTGGGCCGGGCCGAAGTGCCACATCGTTCACTACCCGCTTCAGGGCGGCAAGACGTGGAACCTTGTGGTGACCTACCACAACCACGCGCCCGAGCCGGTGGCGGGCAAGCCGGTGACCCATGAGGAGGTGGCGCGGGGGTTCGAACACATCAGCCCGAAGGCGCGGCAGATCATCGAGAAGGGCAAGGACTGGAAGGCCTGGGTGCTGTGCGACCGTGACCCGGTGTTGAACTGGGTGCATGGCCGCGTGGCCCTGCTGGGCGATGCGGCGCACCCGACGATGCAATACTTCGCGCAGGGTGCCTGCATGGCGATGGAGGATGCGGTGGCGCTGTCGCACCTTGCCGAACAGGGCGGTGAGGTGGGGGAGATGCTGACCCGCTACAACGAAATGCGCCGCCAGCGCACCGCCCGCATCCAACTGCAAAGCCGCGAGATCGGCACCCATGTCTACCACCCTGAAGGCGCACATGCGGAGCTTCGCAACACCGTGATGAGCGCCAAGAAGCCGGCAGACTGGTATGAGGCCGTCGCTTGGCTTTATGGTTCGACCGGGCTTGAGGGGGCCGTCTCGAGTGAGACATTGGGCGCAGCGCCGGCATAAACAGGGTTTACAGGTGCGCGTCCAATATAGTTATGTGCCATAACGAAATTGCAGGGCTTCGGCGGCGGTGGATGAATCTTGCGGGAGCATCATTCAAAAACCGAAAGTGAAGCTGGAAATGGCGTGCAACTCAGGCTAGGGGAGCCGCGTCGCCAGCCTTAGGGAAACAAGGCCGGGCGCGCCCTTGGGGAGGGGGAGACAGTGCTTAGATTCATGACAGGTCTTGCAAGAGGCATGGCATTGGCTGGCGGGGTCGTGCTGGTGGCGCTGATCCTCCTCACCTGCATCAGCGTGGTCGGGCGCGGGCTCAACACCTTTGGTCATTCAGACTTTCTGCAGAACGCCGCCGAGGGGCTGGCCAACACGCTGCTCGGCACCGGAGTTGGCCCTGTAAACGGCGATTTCGAGATCGTCGAGGCCGGCATCGCCTTTGCGATCTTCTCCTTCCTGCCGATCTGCCAGCTGTTCTCGGCCCATGCGACGGTGGATGTGTTCACCTCCTTCCTGTCGAAGCGGACGAACGCGGTGATCATCACTTTCTGGGAGATCGTCTTTACCGTGATCGTGCTGCTGATCACCTGGCGGCTTTACTACGGCCTCGAAGACAAACTCGGCAACGGTGAGACCTCGCTGCTGCTGCAATTCCCGATCTGGTGGGCCTTCCTCGCCAGCTTCATCGCCGCCGTCGTCGCCTCGTTGGTCGCGGTCTATTGCGCCGTGGGGCGGATCATGGAGCTGACCACCGATCAGCACTGGCTGCCCAAAGCAGAAGGAGCGGCACATTGAGCGTGCTTGAACTGGGATACCTCTCGTTCCCGATCCTCCTCATCATGATCTTCCTGCGGGCGCCGATTGGCCTCGCCATGCTCGTCGTCGGCCTTGGCGGGCTCTACTACGCGACCGGCGGCTCGACCGTGTTCCTCGCCAAGCTGAAGAGCGAGGTCTACACGACCTTTTCCAGCTATTCGCTGAGCATCATCCCGATGTTCCTGCTGATGGGTCAGTTCGCCACGCTCTCGGGCATGTCGACGGCGCTGTTCAAGGCAGCCGAAAGCTGGCTGGGCCACCGCAAGGGCGGCGTGGCGATGGCCTCGGTGGGCGCCTGTGCCGGCTTCGGTTCGATCTGCGGCTCCTCGCTCGCCACTGCGGCCACCATGAGCCGGGTCGCCCTGCCGGAGTTGCGGCGCTACGGCTACTCGGGCGGGTTCAGCACCGCCACGCTGGCCGCGGGCGGCACACTGGGCATCCTCATCCCGCCCTCGGTGATCCTCGTGATCTACGCGATCCTGACCGAGCAGAACATCGCCAAGCTGTTCCTCGCCGCCTTCATCCCCGGCGTACTTGCGGCCATCGGCTACATGATCACCATCAGCATCTACGTGCGGCTCTACCCGGACGCCGCTGGTACCCGTGAGCCGGTGCCCTACAGCGAACGCATCCGCGCGCTGCTCGATGTCTGGCCGGTGCTTCTGGTCTTCGGCCTCGTGGTCGGCGGCATCTACCTTGGCTGGTTCACCCCGACCGAGGGCGCGGCCGTGGGCGCGGCGGGCACCGGGCTGATTGCTCTGGTGAGCGGCCAGCTTGATTGGGCGCGGTTCAAGGAGAGCATCATCAGCACGGCCCAGGCCACGGCGATGATCTTCTTCATCGTGCTGGGCGCGGGCTTTTACAACTCGTTCCTCGCGCTCTCCCAAGTGCCGCAGGAACTCTCGAACACCATCGTCGGCCTCGGCTGGAGCCCGTGGATGGTGCTGATCATCATCCTCGCCTTCTATCTCGTCTTCGGCTGCCTGATGGACAGCCTCAGCATGATCCTGCTGACGATCCCGATCTTCTTCCCGATCATCTCCAACCTCGATTTTGGCCTGATTTCACTGCACGCGCTTCAGGAGGCCCGGTTCGAGAGCTGGTTCGCGGAAGCGCAGATGTGGTTCGAAGGGCTACAGGCCGGGGCGATAGAGGGCATGCGCGAAAGCCGCTTTGCACGCGAGTTGGAAGGGGCGAATGAGCAGATGGCCGTGCTGGGCCTCGGCACCGTGGCTGATGCCGCCAGCCTTGCCCCGATGCAGATTGCCGCGATTTTCGGCGAGACGACGCCCGACGTGGTGCAGGCCGCCCGCGCAACGCTCGAATCGGGCGCGACGCTGGATGACGAGACGATGAAGGCCATCGGCTTGCGCGGGGCGAACGAATCCAACCTCGCCCGGGTCTCGCTGGAGCATGTCGCGATCTGGTTCGGCATCCTCGTGCTGATCGTTGTGGAGGTCGGCCTGATCACGCCGCCGGTGGGGATGAACCTGTTCATCATCAACGCGATGGACCGCAAAACGCCCATGGTCGAGACCTACAAGGCGGTCATGTGGTTCGTGACCTCCGACATCGTGCGGGTCGCCATCCTTGTGGCATTCCCGATCATCACGCTCTTTCTCATTCCGGTCTGACACCCGCGCCAAAGCCGTGCGCGGGTGGCTTGCGCAAATTTAGGTATGAGTTATAACTGTTTTAAATTCGTCTGGGAGGACTCATGGATATCAGCGGAAACGTAGCCCTCGTGACGGGCGGCGGCAGCGGCCTTGGCGCGGCGACTGTGCGGCACCTGGCCGGGCTTGGCGCGAAGGTCGCCGTGCTTGATTACAACGCCGAGGCGGCAGAGGCCGTGGCGGCAGAAGTTGGCGGCGCGGCCTGTCCGGCGGATGTGAGCAACGAGGCGGCAGTGCAGGCAGCGGTCGAGAAGGCGGCGAGCGACTTGGGCGAGGCCCCGCGAATCGCGGTCAACTGCGCCGGCCTCGGGCTGGCAGCGAGGATCGTGGGGCGGGAAGGCAAGCTCTCCACCGATCTTTTCGAGAAGGTGCTGAAGGTGAACCTCTTCGGCACCTACTATGTGATGTCCCACGCCGCCCGGCTGATGCAGGAGCTGCCCGCGCTGAACGACGATGGCGAGCGCGGCGTGATCGTGAACACCGCCTCCGCCGCCTACCAGGACGGCCAGCTTGGGCAGGCGGCCTATGCGGCCTCCAAGGGGGGCGTCGCCTCGATGTGCCTGCCGGCGGCGCGTGAGTTCGCCAAGACCGGCATCCGCGTGAACGCCATCGCCCCCGGCCTTTTCAACACGCCGATGATGGAGAGCCTGCCGGAAGAGACGACCAAGGCGATCATCGCCAACGTGCCCTACCCGCACCGTCTCGGCCTGCCGCGCGAATACGCCATGCTGGTGCAGCACATGGTCGAAAACGCCTACCTGAACGGCGAGGTGATCCGGCTCGACGGCGCCACCCGCCTGCCGCCCCGATAAGGAAACACGATGAGCGACATGCTGAAAATCGACGTGAGGGATGACGGCATCGCCGTGCTCACCATGAACCGCCCCGGCAAGCGCAACGCCATGTGCGACGAGCTGCTGGAGGCAATCGACGGGTTCTTCCGCAAGGTCCCCGAGGGCGTGCGCGTGGTGGTGCTGACCGGCACCGAGGGGCACTTCTGCTCGGGCCTCGACCTGAGCGAGCACAAGGCGCGCGACGCCGAGGGCACCATGCGCCACTCGCGCGGCTGGCACGAGGTGATGGACCGCATCCAGTTTGGCGGCGTTCCGGTGGTTTCGGCCATGTATGGCGCGGTGATCGGCGGCGGGCTGGAGCTCGCGACATCGACCCATGTGCGCATTGCCGAGCCTTCGACGATCTTCCAGCTGCCCGAGGGGCGGCGCGGGATCTTCGTGGGCGGCGGGGCCACGGTGCGCGTGGGCCGCATCCTCGGGGCCGACCGGATGATCGAGATGATGCTCACCGGCCGGAAATATGGCCATGAGGAGGGCAAGGCGCTTGGCCTCGCGCATTATGCCGTGGGCGAGGGCGAGGCGCTCGATCTGGCGATGGAGCTGGCGAAAAAGATCGCCTCCAATGCGCCGCTCTCCAACTACATCATGGTGCAGGCCATCGCCCGGATAGAAGACATGGCCAAGGCCGATGGGCTCTTTACGGAAAGTCTCTGTGCCGCCCTGACACAGACCTCACCCGACGCGCTGGAGGGGCTGGCCGCCTTCCTTGAAAAGCGCGCACCGAAGTTCAGCTGATGCCCGCGCCGCGCCCCCAACTCGTGCAGCCCGACCCGGATGACGAGGGGCTGCGCGGCCACGTCGGCTACAACATGAAGCGGGCGTTTCACATGATCCAGATGGATGTGAACGCCACACTCGCGCCCTTCGGCCTGCGGATGGTGACCTTCTCGGCGCTGGTCGTTGTGATGGAGAACCCCGGCTTGCGGCAATCGCAATTGGCGGAACTTCTGGCCATCGAGCGGCCAAACCTCGTGGTGATCCTCGATGAGCTGGAGCAGGCCGGGCTGCTCACCCGCGACCGCGCCCCAGACGACCGCCGCGCCTATGCGCTGCACGTAACCGCAAAGGGCCTCGCGCTCTGCGAGGAGGCCCGGATCGCCGTGAGCGCGCATGACAAACGTATGGCCGAGGGGCTGACGGATGCCGAACTCGACCTGCTGATCACCGCCCTGCGCCGGATCGAGCGCAACGGCAAACTGGGGAGGAGCCCGAAATGACCACCGACAGCCGATATCTGGCGCATAGGGTCGAGCAAGAGACCCGTGCGGATGGCACCATGCTGCTGCGCTCCGGCTACCAGATGAGCACACCCGCGCGGGTCACAGGCGATTGGCTGCACCGCTGGGCCGAGGAGGCACCGGACCGCGTGTTCATCGCCGAGCGCTCCGGCGCTGGCTGGCGCGAGTTGGCCTACGCCGAGGTGCTGGAGCAGGTTCGCGCCATTGGGTCGGCGCTGGTCGGCCGGGGCCTTGGCGCCGACACGCCGATTCTGGTGATGTCGGGCAACGGCGTGGACCACGGATTGCTGGCACTCGCCGCCCAATACGTGGGCATTCCACTGGTGCCCGTGGCCGAACAATACGCGCTGATCCACGGCGCCCACGGGCGGCTGAAGCATGCGGTGGAACTGGTAAAGCCGCGGATGATCTACGCCGATGACGCCGCTCGTTACGCAGAGGCGCTCGCCTTGCCCGAAATCGCCGCATTGGAGCGGCTCGTCTCGGTGAACGCCGAGCCGGGGATGGTTGCGTTCAGTGACCTGCTGAAAGGCGACAGTGGCGTTGAAATCGACACTATCCACGCGAAAATTGGCCCAGATACGGTGGCGAAATACCTGCTGACGAGCGGCTCGACCTCCAACCCCAAAGCCGTGATCACAACCCATGGCATGATGTGCGCCAATCAGGCCCAGCTGCTCGACGCCCTGCCCTTCCTTGGTACCAAGCCGCCCCGGATCGTCGATTGGCTGCCGTGGAACCACGTGTTCGGCGGGTCGCACAACTTCAACATGATGCTGGCCAACGGCGGCTCGATCTACATCGACGACGGAAAGCCGACGCCTGCACTGATCGACCGGACGCTGGAGAACCTGACCATGAAGGCCGGGACCATCTGGTTCAACGTGCCGGTCGGCTTTGGCATGGTCGTGGAGGCGATGAAGAGCGACGAGGCCCTGCGCCGCAGCGTGTTCTCGGAACTCGACATGATCTTCTACGCAGGCGCCTCGCTGCCGCAAGACGTGTGGACGGCGATGGAAGAGATGGCGATGGAGGTGCGCGGCGCGCTCCCGCTAATGACCTCCTCTTGGGGCCTGACCGAAACCGCCCCGGCCACCATGCTCCAGCACGAACCGACTGACCGCTCCGGCATCGTCGGCGTTCCGCTGACCGGCGTGACCACCAAGCTCATCCCCGATGAGGAGATGCGCTGCGAGGTGCGCGTTAAGGGGCCGAACATCATGCCCGGCTACTTCGAGGACGCGGCGAAGACGGCAGAGGCCTTCGACGAAGAGGGTTTCTTCATCACCGGCGATGCGATGGTCTTCGTCGACGCGGGCGACATCAATAAGGGGATGAAGTTCGACGGCCGGATATCAGAGGACTTTAAGCTGCAAACCGGCACCTGGGTCCGCGCGGCGGGCCTGCGGATGGAGGCGCTGAAACTGCTGGATGGCATTGCTTCCGATCTTGTGATCACGGGCGCCGACCGCAAGGAGATCGGCCTGTTGATCTTCCCGAACATGGGGGCGCTCAAAAAGGCTGGTTTCGAGGAAGACGCCGCCGATGGCGCACTGATCGGCGAGCACCTGAAGCGCGAAATCCGCCACCGCCTTGCCGAGCGGGCCGGCCAAACCTCTGGCTCCGCCTCGCTCATCACCCGCGCCCTCGTTCTCTCCGAACCGCCCTCGATGGGTGACGGTGAGATGACTGCGAAGGGAAACCTCAACTTCCGCAAGGTGCTGACGCGCCGCGCCGAAATGCTGGAACGGCTCTACGACAACGCCGATCCAGCTGTGATCACACTGAAGGACAGCTGACATGGTCGATATCTCCAAGGTCCGCGCGATCGACATCCACACCCACGCCGAAGAGCCCTGCGGCTGCCACACGGACGACGGCTACGACGACCTGCAAAGCACCATGGCCAAGTACTTCCGCGCGCCGTGGGAGCATCCGCCGACCATCCGCGAGACGGCGGCGCACTTCCGCGAACAGAACATCGCGGCGGTGATCTTCCCCGTCGATGCTGAGCGGGAGACCGGCTATCGGCGCTACTCCAACGATGAGGTGGCCGAACTGGTGGCCGAGAACAGCGATGTGCTGATCCAGTTCGCCTCAATCGACCCGTGGAAGGGCAAGATGGCTGCCCGCGAGGCGCGCCGGCTGATCCGGGAATACAAGGTGAAGGGCTTCAAGTTTCACCCCACCATGCAGGGCTTCTTTGCCAATGATCGCATGGCCTACCCGCTCTACGAGGTGATACAGGAAGAGGGCTGCATCGCGCTTTTCCACACCGGCCAGACGGGCGTTGGCAGCGGCATGCCGGGGGGCAATGGGATGCGGCTGAAATACTCGAACCCGATGTATATGGATGATGTGGCGGTGGACTTCCCCGACATGAAGATCATCCTCGCGCACCCCTCCTTCCCTTGGCAGGAGGAGGCGCTTGCCGTCGCCCAGCACAAGCCGAACGTTTACATCGACCTCAGCGGCTGGTCGCCCAAGTACTTTCCCGAGATCCTCGTGCGCTATTGCAACTCGATCCTTCGCAAGAAGGTGCTCTTTGGCTCCGACTGGCCGATGATCACCCCCGAGCGCTGGCTGGCGGATTTTGAGAAGATCGCAATCAAGGACGAGCTGCGCGAAGACATCATCAAGGGCAATGCCGCGCGGCTCCTTGGGCTGGCATAGAGACTGATGAAGCCGTTCAAAGCGCCGCTGGAGGACATTTTTTTCAGTCTCGAAGCCGTGGCTGGGGCGACGCGCCTGCCGGGGTACGACGCCGAGCTTGCCGCCGAGATAGGGGCGCATTTTGCCGCCTTCGCGGAGGGTGAGTTGGCGACGCTGGACGAGGCGGGAGATGCCCAGGGTGCGCGGCTGGAGAATGGCAGGGTGCGCCTGCCGGATGGCTTTGTGGCCGCCTACAAGAGCCTCGCAGAGCAGGGTTGGCAGGGGCTCATGGCGCCCGAGGCGTATGGCGGGCAAGAGATGGGGCGGCCGGTGTTTGCGGTGACCTCAGAGATCTTCACCGCCGCCAACCACGCGCTCCAGATGCTCACGAGCCTCGCGCATGGGGCGATCGATACGATCCTGCATTTCGGGACCGACGAGCAGAAGGCGCGCTGCATCCCGCCTCTGGCGTCCGGCGAATGGCTCTCGACGATGGCGCTCACCGAACCGGGCGCTGGCTCCGACCTCAGCCGCATTCGCTGTCGGGCCGTGCCAGCGAGCGATGGCTGGAAGATCACCGGCGAGAAGATCTTCATCTCTGGTGGCGACCACGATGCGACGGAGACGATCCTGCATCTTGTGCTGGCACGAAGTTCGGATGACGGGCTGCGCGGCTTGAGCCTTTATCTTTGCCCATCCGTGAAGGCGGATGGCAGCCGCAATGCGGTGAGCGTGACGCGGATCGAGGAGAAGATGGGGATCCATGCCCAGCCGACCTGCCAGCTTGCCTTCGACGGGGCAGAGGCGGAGCTGATCGGCAAGGAGGGCGAGGGGCTGATGGCGATGTTCACGATGATGAACCACGCGCGGCTCGACGTGGCCTTGCAGGGCGCCGCCCATGCCGCCCGCGCCTGGGACGTGGCCAAGAGTTACGCCGCCGAGCGGGTCCAAGGGCGCGGGCCGGAGGGCGAGGTGACGCTGGACGCCCATGCCGACGTGCGCCGCATGATCGACGAGATAGATGCTCATGCCGTGAGCGCCCGGGCGATGGCCCATGTAGCTCTGGTTCTGCTGGAGTCGGGCGACAACCCGGCGCTGGTGGAGTTTTTGACACCGCTGGCGAAAGTGTGGTGCACCGAGGCGGGCATGCGGGCGACCGAGACCGGCATGCAGGTGCTCGGTGGCTACGGCTACCTCAAGGAGTACCGGCTGGAGCAAAGCTATCGCGACGTGCGGATTGCCGCGATCTATGAAGGCGCCAACGGCATCCACGCGCGGACTCTGGCGGAGCGGTTCGTGCGGGGCAAGTATGCCGCGAGTGCCGATGCATTCGAGGCTTGGATCGAGACTGTTTCTGCCGAAACGGGGTATGATGCCGTGGCTCAGGCCGCGCGGGATTGGGGCGAAGCGCGCGTGGCTTTGGCCGAAGCGAAAGATGCAGCTCCCTTGGCGCACGACTTCTGCCGCTTGTCCGGTTGCACCATGGCGTTGGCGCTCTGGGGGAAGATCGCGGCAGTCGCAGACGAGAGCCACGCGCCGGAGCGGTTCGCCCGTCTCGCCGCGGTTCAGACCCGCCGTCTCGCCGCCGAAATTTCCATGCTAAAGGGCTTGCTGACCGCTTAGTCCGGCAGAACCTTTCCGGGGTTCAAGATGCCCTTCGGGTCCATCGCCTGTTTGATCGCGCGCATCGGCACAAGCGCCGGGCCGTGCTCCGCCTCCATGTATTTGCGCTTTCCGAGGCCGATCCCATGCTCGCCCGAGACGGTGCCACCCAGGCGCAGGGCGGTTTCGGCGAGATGCGCCGAAAAGGTCTCTATCATGGCCAGTTCGGCGGGATCGTCGCGGTCGAACCCGATGCCGGTGTGAAAGTTGCCATCCCCCACATGGCCGACGATGCAGGGCTCCAGCCCAAGCTCGCGGGCCTTGTCCTCGGCGGCGGTGACGGCCTCGGCGAGCTGTGAAATTGGCACGCAGACATCTGTCGCCAGAATGCGCTTGCCGGGGTAGAGCGCTTTGGAGGCGTGATGCCCATTGTGGCGCATGGCCCAGAGCGCGTTGCGCTCCTCCATCCGGGTGGCGCGCTTGAAGTCCTGCGCGTCGAAGTCCGCGGCGATCTCCTCGAACATGGCCGATTGCTCTTCGACCGCGGTTTCTGAGCCGGAAAACTCAAGAAAGAGGTGCGGCTCCTCGGGCAGGCCCGCATTGCTGGCACGGTTGAAGCCGCGGACCATGGTGCCATTGACCAGCTCGATCCGGGCCATGGGGATGCCGGTCTGGATCGTTGTGATCACACAGTTCACGGCGTCTTCGACCGTCGGGAAGCGGCAAGTAGCGGCCACGATGCTTTCGGGCTGGCCGTGGAGCTTGAGGGTTAGCTCGGTGATGATGCCGAGCGTGCCTTCGGAGCCGATCAGCAGGTGGGCCAGGTCGTAACCGGATGACGACTTGCGGGCGCGGGAGCCCGTGCGGATCACCCGGCCATCGGCGAGCACGGCCTCCAGCGCCAGAACATTCTCCCGCATGGTGCCGTAGCGCACCGCCATCGTGCCGCTCGCACGGGTCGCGGCCATGCCGCCGAGCGAAGCATCGGCGCCCGGGTCGATCGGAAAATAGAGGCCGGTGGCGCGAAGTTCGTCGTTGAGCTGGGTCCGGGTGACGCCGGGCTGCACGGTCACATCCATGTCGGCATCGTGCACTGCGAGGATGCGGTTCATCAGCGACAGGTCGATCGTGAGGCCGCCCCGAACCGGCAGGTGATGGCCCTCCAGCGAGGTGCCAGTGCCGTAGGCGACCACGGGCATTTCCTCGGAATGGGCGATGCGCATCACCGCGGCGACCTCCTCGGTACTCTTGGGGTAGGCCACCGCATCGGGCAGCATATCGGGGAAATGCGCCTCGTTCTGGCCGTGGGCCGCACGCTCGGCATCGGAGCGCTTCAGCCGGTCGCCAAGGAGGGTTTCAAGCTGGGTCAGAGCCTTTTCATGCGCCATTTCAGCCCTCCAGAACTTTGCCGATCCGCGACAGCGCCTCGCGGATGTTCTCCTCGCTGTTGGCATAGGAGAACCGCAGGAACCCTTCGCCGAAGGCCCCGAAGCTGGTGCCCGCAACGGTGGCGACGCCACATTCTTCGAGGAAGCGGTCCTGCGCCTCGCGGGCCGAAAGGCCAGTGCCTTCGATGTTGGGGAAGGCATAGAATGCCCCGGCTGCATCGGCGCAGCGCACGCCGGGTAGTGCATTGAGGCCATCGACGATGACCTGTCGGCGGCGGTCGAACGCCTCGACCATCTTCACCACCTCGTCCTGCGGGCCTTCCAGCGCGGCGATACCGGCGAACTGGGTGGGGGCGTTCACGCAGGAGTGGTCGTTGATGCAGAGGCGGGTGGCGTGGTCGACCAGCGCGTCGGGCCAGACAGCATAGCCGAGGCGCCAGCCGGTCATCGCGTAGGTCTTGGACCAGCCGTCGAGCATGATCAGGCGATCGCGGATCTCGGGGTAGTTCAGCAGGCTCACGTGGGAGCGGCCGCCGTAGAGCATGCACGAGTAGATCTCGTCCGACATCAGCACCACATCCGGGTGGTCGGCGAGGCCCGCGACCAGCTTGTCGATCTCTTCTTTCGGGGTCACGCCGCCGGTGGGGTTGGCGGGGGAGTTGATGATGATCAGCCGGGTGCGCTCGGTGATCTGGCCCAGCACTTCCTCGGCGGAGAAGGCAAAGCCCTTGTCCTCGCGCAGCGCGATGGGCACGGGCGTTGCGCCGGAATACTTGATGACGCTCTCGTAAATCGGGAAGCCGGGGTTGGGATACATGATCTCGGCGCCGGGCTCGCCCAGCAGCATGCAGGCGAAGAACATGGTGGGTTTGCCGCCGGGTTGCACCACCACGTTATCGGGGTTCACCTCGCAGCCATGCCGGCGGTGCAGGTCGGCGGCTACCGCCTCGCGCAGGGCGGGCAGCCCGTTGGCGGGGGTGTAGCCGTGGTGGCCGTCGCGCAGCGCCTTGATCCCGGCCTCGACGATATGGGCGGGCGTCTGAAAATCGGGCTGACCGATACCGAGGTTTATGATGCTCTTGCCCTGCGCGGCGAGCTTGCCGGCGCGGGCGAGCACCTCGAAGGCGCTTTCGGTGCCAAGGCGGCCGGTGCGCTGCGAAACTGTGACCATGGGTGTCTCCTCCTTGGCACAGCTTTTGGCCCGTGGGCGCGCAAATGAAAAGGCCCGAGCACCGGCACACCCTTAAGCTGGGCTTCAGGATTGATCGACCCGCCCGCGCGGGCTAAACCCGCCCGGCGTGGTCCCGTGGCTCAACTGGATAGAGCAGCCCCCTCCTAAGGGGCAGGTTGCAGGTTCGAATCCTGCCGGGATCACCAGCCCTCATGCCAGAACCCGTAGCGGCGCGCCATCGAGCCAGCCGCGGATGTTTGCGACCGCCTCGGTGTAGAAGCCTGCGTAGTTGTCTTGCGAGACATAGCCGAGGTGGGGGGTGAGCACAGTGTTGGGGGCGGTGAGCAGGGGCGAGGTGCCGTTCAGGGGTTCGGGGTCGTGCACATCGACCCCGGCGCCGGCGATCTGGCCGCTGTTTAGGGCTGCCGCGAGGGCGTCGGTATCGACGACGCCAGCGCGGGAGGTGTTTAGCAGGTAGGCGGCGGGCTTCATCGTGGCGAGGGCGGCGGCGTTTATCATGTGGCGGGTGCTGTCATTGAGTGGCACGTGCAGGCTGACCACATCGGCCTCGGCCAGCAGGGCGGGCAGGCCGTTTGCGCGGCGCACGCCTTTCGCGGCGGCGGCCTCGTCGGTCAGGCTGCGGCTGAAGGCGAGCACCTCCATCTCGAAGGCGATGCCATAACGGGCCATCGCCTGGGCCACCCTGCCAAAGCCGATGAGGCCGAGAGTCTTCCCCTTCAGGTCCATGCCGAGCGTGGTTTGCCAACCGCCAGCGCGCAGGGCGGCATCCTCTTGCGGGATGCGGCGGGCGAGGGCGAGGAGCAGGCCCCATGTCAGCTCGGGCGTGGGGTGGCCGAGGCTGGCGGTGCCGCAGACGGTGACGCCTTGGGCCTTGGCGGCCTCCATGTCGATGGAGGCGTTGCGCATGCCGGTCGTGACCAGCAGGCGCAGGTTGGGAAGGCGGGCGAGCAGGGCAGCGTCGAAAGGGGTGCGCTCGCGCATGGCAACGATCACCTCGAAGGGCTGGAGCCTGTCCACGAGGGCATCGCCCGAGATCGTGTCGGAAAAGACGACCGGCTCGATCGAGGGGGCGAGGCCCGACCAGTCGGCGCAGGTGAGCGCCACGCCTTGGTAGTCATCGAGAATCGCGCATTGCATGGCCATGGGCCTGCCTCCCCTTGTCTGCCGCCTGCGTGAGCTGCGGGCGCTCGGGCCACGCTACTGCGGATGGGCCAGGGGTGGGAGGGGCAAGGGCGGATCAGGCGGCGGACTTTTTGAGGGCCGGGCTTTTCTCGACGGCGGGCAGCATCCGCGGGCCGTAGAGCAGCAGATCGGGCAGGTGCGAGCGCTCCGGCCCCTGCATCTCGGCGGCGAGTTCGGCCATGCGCTCGCTGCGTTCAAGGATGGTGTTGCGGTGCGTATTGGCCCGCTCCTGTGCGGCGGCGAGTTGGGCGATGATATCGCCGATCCCGGCATTGGCCTCGCCTGAGCGGCTGTCTTCGATCTTGAAGGCAACACGCAGGGTGTCGAGGCCGAGCAGCATGCGCTTCATGTCGCGGCAGGAGGCGACAATGCGGCCTGCCTCGCTCGCGACCTGGGCGAAGGCCTCGCGTGACTTGGCCTTGTAGCTGGCCTGCAGCTCGCTCAGCATCGCCCGTTCGGGCATGATGTCGACCCCGCCCAACCCGCGCCGCTCGGCCAGTAGCTGCTTGTCGCAGCGGGCGAGAATCGTGGCGACCGAACCTACGAGCATGGCGCGTTCGATGGTGCCGCGAATCGAGGAAAAGCTGGTATTTTCGCCCACCACATGAGCCTCGAACCACTCCGACATGTCGATCGACATGCCCTCGTAGTTGCGGGCCAGCACGCTCAGCGGCCCATCGGTGCGCTCGACGCGGGCGGCCTTGATCTGGAGGTTGCGGGGGATGCCCTCGAGGTAGGAAAACTCGCCGGACAGCTCCCGCGTGGCCTCGACGATCTGCTTGGCGAGGTCGACAAGTTCGGTGGCCCCGGTGACATTGGCGGTGGGGGGAATCCCAAGTTCGCGGCATTCGCTCACAAGTTCGGTGCCCAGCGCCTTGAGCACGAAGCTGTCGTAATCGGCAAAGCCCATTGCGCGCAGACCTTCCAGCAGCGCGGCGGTGCTGTCATCCACCGAGCTACCCTGCACCTCGGCCTTGTGAAGCTTCTGATAGAGCGCCTTGACCGGCTCCAGCAACTCGCTGGTGGGCTTGATCCGGGCCGAGAGGTAGCCGCCCTTACAGGGCGCAACGATGGCGAAGACCCAATAGTGCAGCCCGTCCTTGGCGCGGTTGTTCACGTAGGCGGCGGTGACCTTGCCCGCCTTCAGCTCATCCCAGAACACGCGGAACACGGCCTTGGGCATTTCGGGGTGGCGCACGGTCTTGTGCGGGGCGCCGATCAGCTCATCCCACTCGTAATGGGCGACGCGCTGAAACACGTAGTTGCCGCTCTGGATGATGCCGCGTTCATCGGTGCGAGAATAGAAAACTTCGCCAAGATCAAACGGCGCTTCGCCCCGTTCCGGGCGCCATTCCTGCCGCCGCTCCTGTTCAACGCTCATCCACCGCCTCCTTGCGAGTGCGGGCGCGACTGGCCGCGCCCACGCTCTCAAGGTGCTAAGATGAAAGCCCTATCTTTTCGTTAACCGCGACAGGGCGTTGCGCTCATTCGCCGATCTTCTCGTCGAGGATCGCGGCGAAATCGTCGTAGCTCATGTTGGTGTGCTTTTCGCCGTCGATGATGAAGGACGGTGTGGAGCTGATGTCGTCGGCCTCGGCGTTCTTCAGGAAGACGGCGTAGAGGGCCTGGGCCTTCTCGGCGTCTGCGAGGCAGGCATCGACCTGCTCGGCACCGAGGCCCGACTTGATCGCCAGCT
Organism: Vannielia sp. SX4; assembly: GCF_052828525.1. The sequence continues at coordinate 219,476 of NZ_CM128247.1, read as the reverse complement.
TGCGCAGGTCACCGTGGATTCCGGCCAGATCGCGGGTTTTGAGCCACTCGGTCTGTTCCTTGTAGATCGCGTCGGAGAGGCCGAAATAGCGCACCGGACCGGCGCAGCGGGCGACCATGCCGGCCCAGAGGCCCGGCTTGTCGAAGTAGATCTCGCGGTAGGTGAAGTGGACCTTGCCGGTGTCGATGTAGTTTTCCTTCAGCTTCTTGAACACGTTCTGGTGGAAGCTGGCGCAATGCGGGCAGGTGAAGGAGGCATATTCGATCACCTTCACCGGGGCGGACTCTTCGCCCAGCGTCATCTCGGCGATGCCCGAGGTGTCGACATCCGCTGCCGTCTGGGCCTGTGCCGCAAGGTCGAAGCCGGTGCCGGCCGGGGTGCTGGTGCGGCTGATGGCAAAATACGTCCCGGCGGCGATGGCCACGGCGAAGACGGCGGAATAGAGGATCTTGGAGTTCATAAAGGGCCTTTCGGACTTCTGCGCGGGCCTTCAGCCGCGTTCGGATTTGTGGATGACATGGGCGCCGAGCCGGCTCAAGGCCGCTTTCAGCGCGGGATCGGTAACGCCCTGCGCCAGCACCTCGGCGGCCTCGCGTTGGGCGGGGGCGGGCTGGGCGCGGCGTTTGGGGGCGTGGTTAAAATCGGCCTGCCCTTCGGCAAAGCCGGTGGGGGCCGTTTGGGTGAACTGGATGCGCTGGATCGCGGCAAAGCCATAGACGGCATTGATCCGCTCGCGAATCTGCTCCTTCTGCATTTCGAGCATCGGGGCATGGGCGCCGGTGGTCAGCACCCGCAGGGTCGCCCCAAAGGCGCCGCGCCCGAATTTCACATCAATCGGGCGGGTGACGGCGGCGGTTTCCTCGCCTACGACCTCGGCCCAATGGGTCAGCACGCGCATCTCGGCAAAGCCCCGTTTCTCCGTTGCCTTGCGGATATCGCCGGTCACGAACTTCGCCGTCTGGGCGAAGCCGCGCATGTGGCGCTTGGGAGGTTTTGCAGGTGCCTTGGCCATGGCCTCGCATTTCAGCTGTGTGGCCCCTATCTTACCGCCCGCGGCCACGGCGGGGCCAGCCAAATGCGGGCAGGGGAGCCATAAACATTGCGTGACGAGTTACAGGCCGCGGAGATGAGCGGGGCGCTGCTGGAGTGGTATGATGCCCACGCCCGCGTGCTGCCGTGGCGGGTGCCGCCGGGCAGCGGCGAGCGGGCCGATCCTTACCGTGTCTGGCTCTCGGAGGTGATGCTGCAGCAGACCACGGTGGCTGCGGTGAAAGACTACTTTCACACCTTTACCCGGCTCTGGCCCAACGTGGAGGCGCTGGCGGCGGCGAAGGACGAAGATGTGATGGCCCGTTGGGCGGGCCTTGGTTACTACGCCCGCGCCCGGAACCTGCTGAAATGCGCCCGTGTGGTGGCTGAGCGCGGCGGCTTCCCCGACACAGTTGAGGGCCTGCGCGACCTGCCGGGCATCGGCCCCTACACGGCGGCGGCGGTGGCGGCGATTGCCTTTGGCCGTTCGGAGACCGTGGTGGACGGCAATGTGGAGCGGGTGATGGCCCGGCTCCATGCGGTGCAGGAGCCGCTGCCCGCGAGCAAGCCTGTGCTGGTGAGTCATGCCGCCGCGCTGACGCCCGAGGCGCGGGCGGGGGATTATGCGCAGGCGGTGATGGACCTTGGCGCCACCATCTGCACCCCGAAGAATCCGGCCTGCGGCATCTGCCCGTGGCGGGAGCCCTGCGCCGCGCGGGCGGAGGGCATCGCGGCGGAACTGCCGAAGAAGACCCCGAAAAAGCCCAAACCGGTGCGGCTGGGGCATGTTTACGTGATCCGCCAGGGGGACGGGGCGTTTTTGCTGGAGCGGCGGCCAGAGAAGGGTCTGCTGGGCGGGATGCTCGGCTGGCCCGGCTCGGATTGGGCCGAGGAGCCGCCGGAAGGCGCGTCTCCGGTGAGCGCCTCGTTGGAGGAGATCGGGGAGGTGCGCCACACCTTCACCCATTTCCACCTGATCCTGCGGGTCCATGCCGGAACGGCCGAGGCCGAGGCGCCGGAGGGGCTGCATTGGGAACGGCTCTTGCCTGCCGCGCTGCCCACCGTGATGCGCAAAGCCTACGACCTTGCCGCAACGTCGCAAGCGCTGAATGTCACAGGCGATTGAAACGCCGCCCTGCCCCCGTATGATCTGGCCGGGGCGCGCATGACCATCGGGAGAGGGCCAATGGCCTCTGCACCTATCTCAAGTTTCCGCGCGGCGGCGCCCTTCTGGGTGTCGCTCCTGACCGTGCCACTGGTGATCGCCTCCGCCGCATGGGGCGGGCTCTGGGTCCTGGGGGTGCCGCTGTTCACCCTCGTGGGCTTCACCCTGCTGGATGGGGTCACCGGGCTGAACCTCGACAACCCCGAGACCGAAACCGAGGAGTCGCAACTCTTCTGGTACAAGCTGATCACGCTGGTCTGGTGTCCGGTGCAGGTGGCGCTCTTGCTGCTGATGCTCGCGTGGGTGCCGGGGGCGGATCATCTGAACGTGGTGGAGAAGATCGTGATCTTCTTCGGCATCGGCGTGACCAATGGCGCGATCGGGATCGTCTATGCCCACGAGTTGGTGCATCAGCGCAACCGGCTAGAGCGGTGGCTGGGGGATATCCTGCTGGCCTCGGTGCTCTACTCGCATTTCCGCTCGGAGCATCTGCTGGTGCATCACGTGCATGTGGGCACTCGGCGCGATGCGGTGACGGCCCGCTATGGCGAGAACTATTGGCGTTATCTGCTGCGGGTTGTCCGCGAAGAGCCGGTGAGCGCGTTCCATGCCGAGAAGGCGATGCTGGCGCGCAAGGGGCTGCCGTGGTGGCATCGGAGCAACCCGCATTGGCGCTATTGGGGGCTGCAACTGACCTTTGTCGTTGCCGCCATCGCGCTGGGCGGCTGGGCCGGGCTGCTGCTGTTTCTCTATCAGGCGGGCACGGCGATCTGGCTGCTGGAGCTGACCAATTACATCGAGCATTACGGGCTGACCCGGAAGCACCTTGGCAAGGGCCGCTACGAGCCGGTGCGGCCGCACCACTCGTGGAACGCGTCGCACAGGGCGACGAACTGGCTGCTGATCAATCTCCAGCGGCACTCGGACCATCACTACAAGCCATCGCGGCGCTTTCCTTTGCTCCAGACCTATGATGCGGGCGAGGCGCCTCAGCTGCCGTTCGGCTACCCGGCGATGGGCTTCATGGCGCTGGTGAGCCCGCTGTGGTTCAGGGCGATGAACCCGAGGGTGCGGAAGTGGCGGGCGATGTACTACCCGGAGATCACCGATTGGGGGCCTTACAAGCGGGGGGAGTTGCCGCTGCCGGGGTGAGCCGCGTGAGCCTTGCGAGCGCCTGCCCGTGGGGTGGTGCCGCGACGGTTTGTAGGCTGCGCTTTATGGTGCGGTTATCATCGGACGGTCGAGGGATGTGCTTGCGGTGAGGAAGCGCCAGCCCGCCGGGACGGGCAGGCGCTCGCACGGCGCCTTCGGCTTGATTCCGTGCGTTGCTGGCGCCACCCGGCGGGACGGCGCTGCCCGGCGCCTCACACCATCCGGATCACGTCCTTGTCGATGGCGAGCATGTAGCCTTTGCGGGCGATGTTCTTCACCAGCAGTTCCGAGACCATCTGGTTGCCGAGCGAATCCCTTAGCCGTTTGATCCGGGTAGCCCCGGCGGCCTCGTCGCAATCGGCCTCGGGCTTGCCCTGGATCACGCCCTCGATGGCGGCGCCGGAGAGCACATCTTCATCCATACGGGCCTCGGCCAGCACGGCGAGGGTTTCGATCGCGGCCTCGGTGAGCTTGAATTCCATGTTGTTCAGCAGAACGACCCGCTCCTCGCGGGAAATGACCAGCGAGGAGACCTGAATTCCCTGCTTCTCGATCTCGCCCATCCGCTTGTTCAGCGCGATGATGGTGACCAGAAACACCAGCGCGGCGATCAGCAGGGCGGTGGAGAAGATCAGCAGCACGAAAATGACAATCCGGTAGCTGACCAGCACATCGCCGAAAGCCGTGCCGGATTGCGCCAGAACTTCCAGCAGCTTCACCGCCTCGGAGGTCACAAGCGCATCGTTCTCGGTGAAGATCTGCTCGACCCGTTCGTTGAAGGCGTTGCCATCCGGCAGGGTCAGAAACAGGAACACCGCGGCAAGGCCGAGGATCGCGACGATCCCGGCGATGCCGAAGGTGACAACACGGTTGCCCGTGCTCCGCAGGTCAGTAGCGAAGGAAGTTTGATCCGGCATTCTGCTGCTGCGCCTTGCTGGGGGTGCCCTCGAAGAGCGAGATGACATTGAGTAGCACCCAACCGCCGCGCTGCAAACGGGCGGCGACCTGGGCCTTGGCATCGCCGCGGGGCGGGCAGGCTGGCCCGAGCTCCATTACGCCGTAATGGAGCTTGAGCGGATTGTCCTGCTTTGCCTTGTACTCGGCGTAGCAGGTGGCCCCCGCAGGGGCGGCCGCCAGCGCGAGAGCCAGCGCGGCGGCAGGGAGGGTGAAGAGCGTTTTCATGCGCATAGTCATGCGGTTACCGGCGCCGATATTCAATAACAACAACCCGATTCCGGCCTGATAGCCAATAGCCGGGCGGCGATATTGTTTGTCCGGCCCACCCCCGCCCATCCTCATCTCATCACCGCCCCGGCGCGTCTCGGACAGACGCCCACCCCGGGCTCCTGAGACGCAAGAAAGGACACGCCATGTTCAAGACCCTGACCGCAACCGCCCTCGCCGCCGCCGTGGCGCTCACCTCCTTCAGCTCGCCCGCACAGGCCGAGATGGACCGGGGCGAAACCCTCCGCCTGCTGCTCGGCCTCGGTGCCATCGGCGCGCTGGTGGCCGCAAACGAGCGCAACAAGGACCGCGCCAGCACCTCGCGCCGCGACACCGACCGGGTGATCCGGGTCACCCCCGGCTACGGCGGCGACCGCTACAAGGATCGCAATCGCCATGCGCGGCTGCCGCAGCGCTGCGAAACCGCCGTGCCGACCCGCCGGGGCACGCAGATCTTTTACGGCCAGCCCTGCCTCGACCGCAGCGGTTTCCGGGCCCGGCTGCCGCAGAACTGCTCTTACACGCTCGACCTCGGTCGCAAGCGGGTGAAGGCCTACGAGCAGCGCTGCCTGCGCCGCGCCGGCTACCGGACCTGATGCGCCGGAACTGAACACCGAACAGGCAAGGCGCGTCCCGGTCTCCTGGGGCGCACCGCCGAGCAGGGCGTGGCTGTCATCCCCATGGGGCCACGCTGGACTGGGGGCGGAGGGTGAGGCTCTCCGCCCCATTTTTATGGCTTCTTCCCCATTGCACCCCGCCGCCTGCCGGGTGATGGGAGGGCATGAAGAGCTTTCCTGATTTCTCGCTTGAAGAAGCCGCCTTTGCTCGTGGCCTCGCCCGCGTGGCCGGGGTGGACGAAGTGGGGCGCGGCCCGCTGGCCGGGCCGGTGACGGCGGCGGCGGTGGTGCTGGACCCTGCGAATATTCCGCCCGGGCTGAACGACAGCAAAAAGCTGACCGAGAAACGCCGCCTTGCGCTGAGCGAGGCGATCCATGCGTCGGCGCAGGTTTGCATCGTCCATGTGAGCGTGGAGGAGATCGACGAGATCAACATCCTTCAGGCCGCGCTCACCGCGATGACGCGCGCCGTGGCAGGCCTGCCGAACGCCCCCGACCACCTGCTGATCGACGGCAACAAGCTCCCGCAGGGCTGCGGATCGGCCGAGGCGGTGGTGAAGGGCGACGGCAAATCACTCTCCATCGCGGCGGCCTCGATCGTGGCCAAGGTGGCCCGCGACGCGCTCATGGTGGATTTGGCGCAACAACACCCCGGCTACGGCTGGGAGAGCAACGCGGGCTACGGAACGAGTGTGCACTTGAGGGCACTCCAGCAATTGGGGGTCACACAACATCATCGGCGTTCCTTTGCCCCGATACGCAATATCTTGATGCAACAAAAATCTACAAACCCCTGATTCAAAAAAGAAATTGACCGCGAATCGCCTCTGACTCATGCTCAAGTCAACAACACCGAGCGCCAAAAGAGCGCAGGGACAGAGGCAGACACATGACGAAGACGACGACCCGACAGGGGCAGCGTGAGCTGCCGCTCAACCAGATCTTGGCTGGTGACTGCATCGCGGAGATGAACAAGCTCCCCGAGGCCTCGGTTGATCTTATCTTCGCGGACCCTCCCTACAACTTGCAGCTCAAGGGCAACCTCCACCGCCCTGACAACTCGCAGGTCGACGCCGTCGATGACCATTGGGACCAGTTCGACAGCTTTAAAGCCTATGACCGCTTCACCGAGGAGTGGCTGGCCGCCGCGCGCCGGATTCTGAAACCAGATGGTGCGATCTGGGTGATCGGCAGCTATCACAACATCTTTCGGGTCGGGACCAAGCTACAGGATGCGGGTTACTGGATTCTGAATGATGTGGTCTGGCGCAAATCCAATCCCATGCCCAACTTTCGCGGCATGCGGCTGACCAACGCCCATGAAACCATGATCTGGGCCAGCAAATCCGAGGGTGGCAAATACACCTTCAACTACGAGGCAATGAAGGCGCTCAACGACGACGTGCAGATGCGGTCGGACTGGGTGCTGCCCATCTGCAATGGCCACGAGCGGCTCAAGAATTCCAGGGGGGAGAAGGCGCATCCGACGCAAAAGCCGGAAGCCCTGCTCCATCGTGTACTGCTCGCCACGACGAACCCTGGCGATGTGGTGCTGGACCCGTTCTTCGGGACCGGCACCACAGGCGCCGTGGCCAAGATGCTCGGGCGTGACTTCATCGGCATCGAGCGCGAGGCCGAATATCGTGAGGTTGCCCAGAAGCGCATTGATAACGTGCGGAAAATCGACAGCGACGCGCTGACGGTCAGCACCTCCAAGCGGGCCGAACCGCGGGTACCCTTTGGCCAGCTTGTGGAGCGCGGGATGCTGCGCCCCGGCGAGATGCTGGTGAGTGGCAACGGCAAGAATGCGGCCAAGGTGCGGGCCGATGGCACGCTTGTGGCCAATGATGTGAAGGGCTCGATCCACAAGGTGGGGGCGCATCTGGAAGGCGCGCCGAGCTGCAACGGATGGACCTATTGGCACTTCAAGAAAGATGGCAAGCCGGTGAGCATTGACGTGCTGCGCCAGCAGATCCGCGCCGAGATGCGCGACTAGAGACCTTCGAGTTCACAAAGTTACCGCCGGTGCCTGTGGCCTGACACATGGCACGACCTTCGGCCCCGTTTGCCCCAGTGGCAACGGGGCCTCTTTTTTGCCCGGCGCGGGCCTTGAGCCGGGGCAGCGTGCCTTGTGTTAACCCATAGGGGTTAACGGCATTTCGGGGCATGCACATCCGATGCACAAGTGATGCACATCCCATGCATACGCACGTTGGGTTTTGCGAATTAACTAATACAACGCACGGTGGTCGGGGTGTCGCCTACGCGGGAGTCGAGACGAGTCCCGGCCTAGGGCAGGGCAGCGTCGAGGGCGGACCAGTCGGAGAGTTCGAGGCGCACGGGAAGGGTGAGCACCTTCTGGCGGAAATCGGGCGGCAGGCGCACGGCGTCCTTCTCGGTGGTCACAAGCTGGGCGCCGAGGGCTTTGGCCTCCAGCTCCAGCCGAGCCATGAGGGCGGGGGTGAGCGGCTGGTGATCGTCCAGCGCTTCGCCGCGCAGCACGTTGGCGCCGAGGCCGCGCAGGGTGGCGAAGAACTTCTCGGGGTGGCCGATCCCGGCGAAGGCGAGCGTGGGCAGGCCCTCCCAATCCATCCCGGTTTGCAATGGCTCGAGGTGGCCAGTGAGGTGCGGCACGGTGATGGCATGGCCCCAGTCGGCGGCGAACTTCTGCTGCGCGGGGTCCGGCCCGATGGAGAGCAGCAGGTCGGCCCGGGCCAGCCCGGCGGCGACCGGCTCGCGCAGCGGCCCGGCGGGCAGGCAGCGGCCGTTGCCGAAGCCGCGATGGGCATCGACCACCACCAGCGAGAAGTCCTTGTGGACCGAAGGGTTCTGAAAGCCGTCATCGAGGATCACCGCCCGCGCGCCCGCGGCCTCGGCGGCGCGGACTCCGGCGGCGCGGTCCTTGGCGACCCATGTGGGCGCGAAGGCGGCGGTGAGCAGCGGCTCATCTCCGACCTCAGCGGCGGTATGGCTGCGCTCGTTCACCTGCACCGGGCCTGCGAGGCTGCCCCCATGCCCGCGCGAGACGATGTGGACGCCTTCGATGCGCTGGGCGAGCGCGATGGTGGTGGGAGTCTTGCCGGTGCCGCCCGCGTTGATGTTGCCAATGCAGATCACCGGCACCGAGGCGCGCATGCCGGGGCGGGCGAGGCGGCGGGCGGTGGCGCGGGCGTAGAGCCAGCCGAGCGGGGCGAGGGCGCGGGCCTGCCACGCCGGGGCCTCTGGCGGGGTGTACCAGTAGAGCGGTGCGCGCATCAGATCGCGCCCCCGGTTTCGAGCTGGGTGCCGAGGTGGGTGGCGAGCCGCGAGATGACGGCGGCGCCTTCGGAGATTTCCGTCCATGCGGCGGCGGCTAGTTCGGCGGCGCGGTCGGGCGAGAGCAGCTCGGAGACGGCGGCGGGCAGCGCGGCGCCATCGGCCAGAGCGCGGGCGGCGCCGGCGCCTGCGAGCCGCGCCAGCGTTGCCGCCTCCGCCTCGCCGTGGGGGCCGAAGGTGATGGCCGACCCGAGCGCGGCGGCGGGGGCGGCGGGTTGCACAGGGGTGCCGGTGGTCAGCGTGCCACCGAGGTAGCAGAGCGGCGCGAGGCGGAACCAGAGGCCATCTTCCTCGGGGGAGAGCCGGTCGGTGAGGTAGATCTCGGTGCTGTCGGCGGGCTCCTCGCCCTCGGCCCGGCTGGCGGTGCTGAAGCCCTGCGCGGCGAGGCGCTCGGCGAGGGCGGCGTCCTCGGGGCAATCTTCCCCCGGCATCAGCAGCAGCAGGGCGCGGTGGGCGATGGCCAGTGCGGCGCGGTGGGCGGCGAGCACATGGGGCAACTCATCGGCGGCGGGGCGGGCGGCGAGCCAGACCGGGCGGGCGGCGAGGCGCTCGGCCAGCTCGGCCCGGTCACTCTCGATGCAGGGCGGCGGCGCGGGCGGGGCGAAGAGCGGGCCGGTGACACGGATGCGCGAGGGACCGATGCCGGTGGCGCGGGCGGCCCCGGCGACGCTGGTGCTGCCGACCCAGATCTCGGCCACGAGCCGGAGCGCGGCGCGGGTGGCGCGGTCTGCCCCGGCGAGTCGGTCGTCTCCCGCTGCGATCAGCGTGGTCGGGCAGGCGGTGCCGAGGGTGGTGAGCAGGGGCGCATTGTCGGGCGGGCCGACCCAAAGCCCGGCATCGGGCCGCCATGCCGCGAGAAAGGCGCGGGCCGCGGTGCGCCCGGCCACGGGCGGCGCGCGAAACAGCAGCACGCCATCGCTCTCATCGTGGATTGCCGCGCGCTCGCCCAACCCGGTGACCAGCAGTGTGATCGGGTGGCTCTCGGCCATGTCGCGGGCGAGTTCGATGAGGGTCTCCACCTCGCAGCCGCCCGCCACGTGGCACCACACCAGCCGCCCCGGCGGGCGCTGCCCGTCAGGGCTCGGTGCAGGCGCAGTGCGGCTGCGGCCGGTCAGACCGGCGAAGGCCCGGGAGAGCGGCGAGGGGCTCATGGCAGGCCGGGCGCGGAAGGGGCGGTCAGCCCAGTTCCTCGGTCGGAGAGGCCTCGGCCTCCTCGTCGCGGAGGCGGTGGATATGGGCGATGTAGTAGCGCATGTGGGCGTTATCCACGGTGCGCTGGGCAGCGGCCTTCCAGGCGTCGAAGGCGGAGGCGTAATCGGGGAACATGCCGACGATGTCGATGGCGTCGACATCCTTGAAGGCACTTTTGGACGGGTCGATCAGCTCGCCGCCGAAGACGAGGTGAAGGCGCTGGGTCATCAGGGTCTCCCGTGGTTGGGGTGGGTTGCGGGCAGGGTAGAGGATTATGCCGGGGGGTTGAAGAAGGGTTGAGGCGGGGGCGTGTGGCGCGGGCGGTGCGTGCAGTTTGAATCACCTTGTTCATTTTCTTGCTGCAAATACTCCCACCGGAGGCCCTGAATCTCTTTTGGCCAGACGTTTGCCGTTTGGCGCGTTGGGTGGGGAGGCCGGAAGGAGGCCGCGCGGGACGCCCTTCCACCCGGCGCAGAAGCGCTTAGGGTGGGGGCCGAACCTTTGCCGCCCGGATCTGCCGATGCATCCCAACCCGATCTACCGTGACGCGCCCACCGCGCAGAGCCTCGAGTTTGCCGCCGAGCGCGGTTTCGGCACGCTCAGTGCCAATGGAGAGACCCTGCCGCTAACCGCGCATGTGCCCTTCGTGCTCGATGCCGAGAGCGGGGTGGCGCTGTTGCACCTGATGCGCTCCAACCCGCTGGCACGGGCCGGCACCGCGCCCTTGCCTGCGCGGCTCTCGGTGATGGGGCCGGACAGTTATATCTCGCCGGACTGGTACGAGATGGACCATCAGGTGCCCACGTGGAACTACGTGGCGGTGCAGCTCGACGGCACGCTTCATCCGATGCCGGATAGCGAGCTGCGGGCGGTGCTCGACGCGCTTTCGGAGCATTTCGAGGAGCGGCTGTTGCCCAAGCCGCCGTGGACGGCGGACAAGATGCCGGCCGACGCGCTGGCCCGGCTGATGCGGATGATCGTGCCGTTCCGCTTTGCCGTCGAGAAGGTGGAGAGCACGTGGAAGCTGGCGCAGAACAAGCCGGCGGAGCACAGGATGGCGGCGGCGCGGCAGGTGAAGGGCTATGGCATCGGGCAGGAGGTGGCGCTGCTGGCGGCGCTGATGATGGGCGCGGAGGACTGAGCCTGCGCGGCGATCCGTGGCCGGAAGCGGGCCGCCCATAAGGTTAACTTGCCAGTGGCGCAAACTTCGGCCAACGTGAATATCTCACAAACACAGCCGGTTGCCCCACCATGCCCTATATTCTCCATCACAGTCCCTCCTCGCCCTTTGTCCGCATGGTCATGGTGGTGGCCCATGAAGTCGGGCTGGCTGATGAGATCGATTGCGTCGAGGCCGTGGGCACCCCGCTGGAGCCGGGCACCATGCCGGTGGCGCAGAATCCGCTCGGCAAGATCCCCACGCTGGAACGGCCTGATGGCCCGGCGATGTTCGACAGCCGGGTGATTTGCCGGTTTCTCGACACCCAGGGCAGCGGCACGCTCTATCCGGAGAGCCGGATCTGGGAGGTGCTGACGCTGGAGGCGCTGGCGCATGGCTTTACCGAGGCGATTCTGGCGATGACCTACGAGGGCCGGTTGCGGCCTGAGGCGATGCAGAGTGCCGAGATTGTGGAGGCGCAATGGGGCAAGGCGCAGAGGGCGGCGACCCATGCCAATGCGCGCTGGATGAGCCACCTGTCCGGCCCGCTCGACGTGGCACAGATCGCGCTGGCCTGTGGCCTTGGCTATGCCGATTTCCGCCATCCGCACCGCGACTGGCGCGCGGGCAACGAGGCCTTGGCCGAGTGGTACGCCCGATTTTGCGAGCGCCCCTCGATGCAGGCGACCCGGCCGCCCGAGGCGTAACCGGCGCTCAGCCTGCCGGGCGGGCGGGTGCAGACACCCGCCGCTTTCATCAGAACTTGTAGCTCACGCCAATGTTGATGGCGTTGGTGAGGATGTTCGATTCCCACTCGCCGCCACCTGCGAGGTCACCCTTGTTGGACGAATAGGTGCCCTGATACTCGCCGAACACCGACCATGTGTCGTTGATCGCGTAGGAGGCACCGGCCAGCCAGCGCGCGGCGGGGCCGGTGAACTGGTATTCGAAGGTCTTGGAGCCGCCGGTGGGGGTGATGTCCACGTGCGGCACGGCGATGCCGAGGCCCGCGCCCACGTAGGGCGTGACCTTGCCCGAGGCCCACTGGCCGGGCCAGCGGTAGAGCACGTTGGCGGTGATGATGTTCAGCCCGTCGGTCAGCTCGAGCCGGTCAAAGCCGTTGTCGGCAAGGGTTTCGTCGGAGGCATAGACCTTGGTGTGGGTGAATTCGGCGCCGAACCCGAGGTTGGCGTTGCGCCACCAGGTGGCGCGAATCCCGTAGTAGGGCGGCATCTCGAAGCTCCGGCCCTCCCATTCGGACAGGAAGGAGAAGTCGGCGGTGCCGTCATTGCCCTCGACCCGGCTGTGCGGCGCGGTCTGGTAACCGGTGTAAACGCTCAGCTCCATCTCGGCCTGTGCCGGAAGAGTGACGGCCAGCGTGCTGGCGAGGGAAAGGGCGAGGGCCGCGGCGATGCGGGGCAGGGCGGAAATGCGCATGAGGGCTGTGCTCCGGGGGTCTTCAGGTGCGTTCTCCCTCACCTAGCACGCCGCTGGCGGATTTACAGCCAGCGGCCCCCGCGCCGCTGCAGAACCGGCCTGCCTGTGCCATTTTTCCGGCAGTTCCGCGATTTTTGCGTCACTTGGCCGCAACTGCGCGGGAATGTCCGCTGGACTGGCGCGGATGGGCCAGCTAATAACCGCGCGAAATGGCTGGGGTTCACGCCCTTGTCATGCCGCGTCATGGCCCGCCACGCGCCGGGCCGGTGAGAAGGAGAACAACCCGTGTCGGACACTCACGAGCCCGAAGGTACACGCCGGGATTTCATCTATTATGCAACCGCAGCGGCGGGCACCGTCGTTGCTGGCGGTGCAGCATGGGGTCTCATCAACCAGATGAACCCCTCTGCCGACGTGCGGGCGCTCAGCTCGATTCGCGTCGATGTTTCGGGTGTCGAGACCGGCACCCAGCTGACCGTGAAATGGCTCGGCAAGCCGGTGTTCATCCGCCGCCGCACCGCCGAAGAGATCGAAGAGGCGCGCGCTGTCGAGGTCAGCCAGCTGGTCGACCCCGAGGACCGCAACGCCAACAAGCCCGGCCTGCCCGCGACCGATGAGAACCGCTCGCTGGACGAGAACGGCGAGTGGCTGGTGATGATGGGGGTCTGCACCCACCTCGGCTGCGTGCCGCTCGGTGATGGTGCTGGCGAGTTCGGCGGTTGGTTCTGCCCCTGCCACGGCTCGCACTACGACACCTCGGGCCGTATCCGCAAAGGTCCGGCGCCTGAGAACCTTCCGGTGCCTGTCGCCGAGTTCGTCGACGAAACCACCATTCAGCTCGGCTAAGGGAGAAAACGCGCATGTCCGGTATCCCGCACGACCATTACGAGCCCAAGACGGGCATCGAGAAATGGCTTCACTCGCGCCTCCCCATCGTTGGGCTGGCCTATGACACCCTGATGATCCCCACCCCCAAGAACCTGAACTGGTGGTGGATCTGGGGCATCGTCCTGACCTTCTGCCTCGTGCTGATGATCGCCACCGGCGTTGTGCTGGTGATGCATTACACCCCGCACGTGGATTACGCCTTTGCCTCCATCGAGCACATCATGCGCGATGTGAACGGCGGCTACTTCATCCGCTACACCCACATGAACGGCGCTTCGCTGTTCTTCTTCGCGGTTTACATCCACATCTTCCGCGGCCTGTTCTACGGCTCCTACAAGGCGCCCCGCGAAGTGACCTGGATCGTCGGCATGCTGATCTACCTCGCGATGATGGGCACCGCCTTCATGGGCTACGTTCTGCCTTGGGGTCAGATGTCTTTCTGGGGTGCCACGGTGATCACCGGCCTGTTCGGCGCGATCCCCTTCATCGGCCCCGACATCCAGACCTGGCTGCTCGGCGGACCGGCCGTGGACAACGCCACGCTGAACCGCTTCTTCTCGCTGCACTACCTGCTTCCGATGGTCATCGCGGCGTTGGTGGCGGTTCACATCTGGGCTTTCCACACCACCGGCAACAACAACCCGACGGGTGTTGCCGTGCGGACCGCGACCAAGGAAGAGGCCGAGAAAGATACCCTGCCCTTCTGGCCCTACTTTGTGATCAAGGACCTGTTCGCGCTGGCGGTGATCCTCGCGGTGTTCTTCGCGGTGGTGGCCTTCATGCCCAACTACCTCGGCCACCCCGACAACTACATCGAGGCCAACCCGCTCTCGACGCCTGCGCACATCGTGCCTGAGTGGTACTTCCTGCCGTTCTACGCGATCCTGCGGGCCTTCACCTCCGACGTCTGGGTGGTGATGTTCGCCGAGTGGATCAGCTTCGGCATCATCGACGCCAAGTTCTTCGGTGTGCTGGCGATGTTCGGCGCGATCGCGGTGATGGCGCTGGCGCCCTGGCTCGACACCTCCTCGGTGCGCTCCGGCCGCTACCGCCCGATGTTCAAGTGGTGGTTCCTGCTGCTGGTCATCGACTTCGTGGTGCTGATGTGGCTTGGCGCCATGCCGGCGGAAGAGCCCTACTCGAGCTTCTCGCTCGTCGCCTCGGCCTACTGGTTCGCCTACTTCCTGGTGATCCTGCCGCTGCTCGGCGTCATCGAGAAACCGTTGCCGCGCCCGGCGACGATCGAAGACGACTTCAACGCCCACTACGGCAAGGCCAAATCGGCCACGCCCGCCGAATAAGAGGACGGAGAGAGAGACATGATCCGCAAACTCGCACTCACCGCCCTCCTCGCGCTGGCAACGCCGGCGACCTCCGCCCTCGCGGCGGGGGCCGAGGGCCACGTCGAAGACTTCGCCTTCTCCTTCGAGGGCCCCTTCGGCAAGTATGACCAGAACCAGCTGCAGCGCGGCCTGAAGATCTACACCGAGATCTGCTCGGCCTGTCACGGGCTGAAATACGTCTCCTTCCGGTCGATGGCCGAAGAGGGCGGGCTGGGCTACTCCGAGGATCAGGTGCGCGCCTACGCCTCGCAGGTCGCGATCCTCGATGAGGACGCCAACCGGGATTACTACGATGCCGAGACGGGCGAGTTCCGCACGCCCACCCCGGCAGACAACTTCCCGGCCGTGACCACTGCCAACGCGCCCGACCTCAGCCTCATGGCCAAGGCGCGCGCCGGCTTCCACGGGCCTTACGGCACCGGCATCAACCAGTTCTTCAAGGGCATGGGCGGCGCCGAATACATCGCCTCGCTCCTGACCGGCTACACCGGCGAGGAGAAGACCGAGTATGGCGCGACGCTCTACGAGAACACCGCCTTCCCCGGTGGCTGGATCTCGATGGCCCCGCCGCTCGCCGGCGAGGACGTGGACTTTGACGATGGTCACAGCAACGACCTGCACCACGAATCCGAGGATATCGCCGCCTTCCTGATGTGGGCCGCCGAACCGAAGATGATGCAGCGCAAGGAGACGGGCTTCCTGATCGTAGGCTTCCTGATCTTCCTCTCGGTGCTGCTCTACCTGACCAACAAGCGCCTGTGGGCGCCGCACAAGGCAAAGGCCAAGGCGCTCAACGCCAAGGACTGAGCCTTAACGGCAGACTGACAAAAAGGCGCGGACCGCAGGGTTCGCGCCTTCGTCGTTCCGGGGGTTGCTCATCCGCCCTTCGAGGCGTCTTCGCATTGGCGAGGAATGGCCAGGGGCCAATGACGAGCTACCCTAGATAGGCGCGTAGGGCCTCAGGCGGATCATCCAGCAGCGGGCCGGTCTCGACCGGCGGGGCGGCCTGCCCATCGGCGACCACCACGGTCTGCCCGGCGAAGGCGCGGGCATCGGCGGGGTCGTGGGTGACCATCAGCACCGTGGCTCCGGATTCGCCCGCGATCTCCTCTACCAGCGCCAGCATCTCTCGCTTCAGCGCAGGCCCCAGCGCGGCGAAGGGCTCATCGAGCAGCAGCACCGGGCGGGCGCGAAGGAGCACACGGGCGAGCGCCACGCGGCTGCGCTGGCCGCCGCTCAGCTCACGCGGCAGCCGATTGCCCATGCCGCCCAGCCCGACCCGCTCCAGCGCCGCCTCGACGCGCCGCAGCTCCTCGGCAGAGAGCCGCAGGTCGGGCCGCAGGCCGAGGCCGGTGTTGCGGGCCACGCTGAGGTGGCCGAAGAGGTTCTCTTCTTGAAACAGCACGCTGACGGGCCGCGCGCCGGGGGGCAGGGCGCTGATCTCGGCCCCGTCCCAGAGTACCCGACCCGCCGCAGGCTCCACGAAGCCCGCGATCCCCATCAGCAGGGTCGATTTGCCCGCGCCGGAGGGGCCGATCACCGCAGCGCGGGCGCCGGGGGGCAAGGCCCAATCGGCGGTGAGTGTGAAACTGCCCTGCGTGAGCCGCAGCCCTTCAAGCACCAGCATTTGCGCGCCCTCCCCGGTCGAATCCCCAGAACAGGCCCAGCGAAAGAGCCAGAAGCAGAAGCGCCGCGCCTGCCGCCTGATCGATCCGGTAGGAGGCCATCAGGCGGTAGAGTTGCAGCGGCAGCGTGGCGGTGTCGCCATCGGCGAAGAGCGCGATTACCCCGAGATCGCCCATCGAGAGCGCGGCGGCGAGGCCGAGGGCAAAGCCGATCGGGCGGCGCAGCGAGGGGAGAGTGACGAGCCGCATCCGCGCCCAGCCACTCATGCCGAGGCTGTCGGCCAGCCGCCCGGAGCCTGCCCGCATCTCCCGCGCGGCGGGCACCAGCGCGGCGAGGGCGAAGGGCAGGGCCAGAACCGCGTTGACGAGGGCCGTGACCGCCAGCGCGATCTCATCGGGGCGGACCCAGCGGTAGCTGAGGATGAAGAGGCCGGTGCCGATCACCAGCGGCGAGGCCGCGATGGGCAGTACGCCGACAAGCTGCACCCAGAGCCCGCGCCGGGCGGCGAGTGCCATTGGCAGGGCGAGGGCGAGGCAGAGCGCGGCGGAGGCGAGCGCGACGAGCAGGGAGCGCAACGCGGCCCACCAGACGGCGGCGGGCATCTCGGCAAGGCCGGTCATGCCGCGCAGGCCCACGGCAAGCAGCGGCGCGAGCAGGAAGAGGGCGGCCAGCGCGATCACCGTGGCATCCTGCAGGCGAAGCCAGCCGCCGCCATCCCACCGGCGCACCACGCCGCCCAGCCCGCCGGCAAAGACAGCAGGCCGCGCGAGGCCCCAGGCCAGCGCGGCGGCAACGCCTGCGAGGGCGAACTGCACGAGCCCGAGCACCGAAGCAGCGCCAAGGTCATAGTCGAAGCGGAAGGCCTGGTAGATCGCAAGCTCGACGGTGGTGGCCCCCGGCCCGCCGCCCAAAGCAAGCGCCACGGCAAAGCTGGTGAGGCAGAGGGCGAAGATCAGCAACCACGCGCCGGGCAGCACGCTGCGTAGCATGGGCCACTCCAGCGCCCGCTGCACTGCGCCTGCCTCCATGCCGAGCGAGGCGGCGAGGCGGAATCGTTCCGCCGGGATCGAGAGCCAGCCTTGCAGCACGAGGCGCACCGCCAGCGGGAGGTTGAAGAAGACATGGGCCAGAATCACCCCCTGCGGCCCGTAGGGGCTGACTTCTGGCAGGCCGAGCGCCCGGAGCGCCACGTTGACTACGCCGGACCGCCCGAAGACGGCGACGAGGCCCAGCACGGCAACGATGGTGGGCAGGATGAAGGGCGCGCCCATGAGGGTGATCACAGCCCCCCGGCCGCGAAAGTGCCGCCGGGCGAGGGCGCGGGCCACCGGGACGGCGAGAATCACACTGAGGCTGGCCGAGACCACGGCCTGCCAGAGCGTGAACCAGAGCGCATCGCGCGCCGCAGGGCCAACCCCGGCAAAACCCTCGGCCCGCCATGCCACGGCGGCGAGCGTGCCCAGCGTGACCGCCAGCACGAGCGCCGCCGCGAGCGCGGCGAGGCTGCGGGTTATTGGCTGAGACCCTGCCGCCACGTTTCGATGGCCTCATCGCGCATGGCCTCTGCCGTCTCGGCATCGACGTAGAGCGCCTTGTCCGGCACCGGGAGGGTGCGGAAGGTTTCAGGCAGTTTCTCGGCCTCCAGCTTGGCCGGGAAGCTCCAGTTGCCCTCGGGGATCGCCGTCTGGAAACCGTCGCTCAGGATGAAATCCATGAAGCGCTGCGCAAGGTCGGGCTGGTCGGTGCCGGCGAGCTGCGCGGCCAGTTCGACGTAGAGGTAGTTGCCCTCTTCGAAGAGCGCCGCCTTCTTGCTCTCATCGCCCTCGGCCATGATGTGATAGGCGGGCGAGGTGGTGTAGCTCAGCACCATGTCGGCCTCGCCCTCGGTGAACATGCCGTAGGCCTCGCTCCAGCCCTTGGTGACGGTGAGAATCTTTGGCGCCAGCCGGGCCCAGGCCTCGCCCGCCTTGTCGCCGTAAAGCTCCTCGACCCACATCACCAGCGCCAGCCCGGCGGCAGAGGCGCGCGGGTCCTGGATGACGATGCGGGTGTCATCGGGCATGGCCAGCAGCGCCTCGAAGCTGGTGGGCGGGGTCTCGGTGCGCTGGTCGTAGATGAAGGCGAGGTGGCTCCAGTCGAACGGCAGGAAGGTGTCATCCTCCCACGAAACGGGCATGGTCAGGGTCGAAACATCCTGCCCGTGGGCGGCGAAGAGGCCGGAGGCGGCGGCGCGGGCCATTTCATCCTGGCTCAGGCCGATGGCGACATCGGCCTCGCTACGGGCACCTTCGAGCAGGATGCGCGGCAGCACGTCGCCGGTGACAAACTCAAGCTCGCAGCCGCACTCGGCCTCGAAGGCGGTTTTGATTGCGGGGCCGGGGCCCCACTCGCTCGCGAAGTAGTCAGGGGCATAGACCGTCAGGGTTTCCGCCGTCGCCATGTGAGCGACAAGGGCAAATCCCGCGGCGATGAGGGGGGTCTTCATGGGTATCCTCCATTGCATGCGGGCGGAGCGGGCAATCGAGGAGACTCGAAACCTTCCCTCCGCCGGTTCTAGCCGGTTCAGGTTCGACGGGTTCGCTGGCGCGTGGCCGGCATCTCAGCCCCACTGCTGGGGCACCCCGAGGTGAGGCGCAGCATAGAGTGGTGCGGTGCAATGGCAAGGAGGTCACAGATGCTGCGCTGCGGCACGCTCGGGCCTTCCCTTTTGATGCGCGCGGCCTAGCATTTGTGACTGTTCAATGGAGACCGACATGATCCGCCCAATCGCCCTCGCACTGGCCTTTCTTTTGCCTCTGCCCGCCGCAGCGCAGCAGGCCACTGGCTTTGAGTCCTTCGGCCTGACGCTCGAGGGCGGCGGACACCCGGCGGGGGATTACCTTGGCCTGACCGGCGAGGCCCGCGCGACCTACGGGCTGGGCTGGGGCGAGCTGGCGGTGGATCTGTCACTCTCCACCACCGAGGCCGGGTCTGAGAGCCTGACAGCCGCAGGGGTGCTGGTGCATGCCTCGGCGCGGCCCGCAAGTTGGGTGGCGCTCGGCCCCTATCTCTGGCTCGGCAGCCAGAGTGAGGGCGGCGGGGCCTATGCGCTGGGGGTCGAGGCCGCCGTGCAGACCGCCTCCGGCTGGGGCGGTGAGCTGTGGTTTGGCGAGACTTGGGGCGGCGTGCTGGGCGATGACGGTTATGCCACCAACAAGGGCCTGCGAGTGGGGTACACCGGGCAGGGGCCGGTATCGGCCTATGGAGCCTTCCTGAAGGACACCGCCAACCTCGCCTCGGGAGATCAGGATTTCTACCGCCTCGCCCTCGGTGTCGACACATGGCTGGAGATGCCCGGCTCGGGGCGGGAGATCCAGCTCTCTGTCGCTGCCGGGCAGCATCATTTCGATCTGCTGGACGAGCGCGAAAATTGGGTGGCGGTGGGCATCACCATTCCGCTCGACGGGCGGCGTGCCGCGGGGCCGGAGTTCTCCTCGCGCCGCGGGGTGCTTTACAACCTTCCGTTGCCGTGAGGAAAATCACTCGCTTTTATAGGGTGTTATCCGAAGTTAACCCAGCGTAACCCATCTGCAACATTCCCGCCGCCACGTGTAGATTGGCGCAAAATGCGAAACGGTTCGCGCCGGGTTGTGATATGTTCTCTGACATAACGAAGGCGCTCCAAGCGCCTCGCAACGACCAGTGTGGTTACGATGCCCCGATGGTTACCGGGGGTTCGTTGCCGAACTGAATCGGCAGGAGCTCGGGCCCCCCAATATGCCACCGGGGGCCTCTGAAAGAGCTGGGCGGTGGCATTGTCATCATTGATTGTCCCGGGCTCCTGCCGGTTTGTTTCTCCTTGGCACCGCGCCGCGCCTTGGGTAACTCCTTGCTGCCAAAGGAGCCCTGCCCATGAGCCTCAACACATTCGGCCACCTCTTCCGCGTCACCACTTGGGGTGAGAGCCACGGGCCTGCCCTTGGCTGCACCGTCGATGGCTGCCCGCCGGGCGTGCCGGTGACGGCGGAGCAGCTGCAGGTCTGGCTCGACAAGCGCAAGCCGGGGCAGAACAAATACACCACCCAGCGGCGGGAGCCGGATCAGGTGGAGATCCTTTCGGGTGTGTTCGAGGGCGTAACCACCGGGACGCCTGTGCAGCTGATGATCCGCAACACCGACCAGCGCTCGAAGGACTATGGCGACATTGCCGAGAAATTCCGGCCCGGCCATGCCGACATCACCTATTGGCAGAAATACGGGATCAGGGACTATCGCGGCGGCGGGCGTTCCTCAGCGCGGGAAACCGCGGCACGGGTGGCGGCGGGCGGGCTGGCCCGGAATGCGCTGGCGAAGCTGGCGCCCTCGCTTTCGATCAAGGGGTTCATGGTGAGCATGGGCGACCGCGCCGCCGACCCGGCCCGCTACGACATGGCGCAGATCGACCAAAACCCGTTTTGGACCCCCGATGCGCAGGCGGCTGAGGAGTGGGCCGGATACCTTGATGAGTTGCGCAAGAGCGGCAACTCGGTGGGCGCGGTGATCGAGGTTGTGGCCTCGGGCGCGCCTGCAGGGCTTGGTGCGCCGGTCTATGGCAAGCTCGACACCGACCTTGCCGCCGCGATGATGAGCATCAACGCGGTGAAGGGCGTGGAGATTGGTGACGGTTTTGCCGCTGCTCGCCTTACTGGCGAGGCCAACGCCGACGAGATCAGCATGAGCCAGGGTGGGCCTGTCTATAGCTCGAACCACGCGGGGGGCATCCTCGGCGGTATCTCGACCGGGCAGGACATTGTGGTGCGGTTTGCGGTGAAGCCGACCAGCTCGATCCTGAAGCCGCGGCGGACGATCAACAAGGCGGGCGAGGAGACCGAGATCATCACCAAGGGCCGGCATGACCCCTGCGTGGGTATCCGCGCGGTGCCGGTGGGTGAGGCGATGATGGCCTGCGTGCTGCTCGATCACATCCTG
The DNA here is from genome assembly GCF_052828525.1 of Vannielia sp. SX4. The sequence goes on along the minus strand of NZ_CM128247.1, from coordinate 198,383 downwards.
CTGCACCGCGGGCAGGTGGGCGAAGGATTGCCCGGCAAGATCGGCTGACGGCCTCCTGTCGCCGATCCTGCCAGCGCTCCTGACACAACCCTGTCAGGGGGGCTCTGCTAGGGAGGCGGCAGACACAGGAGACAGTCATGATCAGATTCTACCATTCAGCACATTCGCGCAGCGGCACCGTTGCCATGGCCATCGAAGAAATGGGCCTTTCCGCAGAAATAGAGACGAAAATCGTCTCTGTTGCGCGGCAGGATGGCTCCGGCGGGCCGGACGCCGCCAACCCCCACCCCGAAAAGAAAGTGCCCGCACTGGAGGTGGACGGAACACTGATGACGGAACGTGCCGCGATCCTCGCGCTGCTCTCCGAGCTCTTCCCCGATGCGCCCACGGCAGTGCCGCCCGGCCACCCCGAGCGCGGGCCGTTTCTGATGTGGCTGGCCTATTACGCCGGGGTCGTGGAGCCGCTGATCATGGGGATGGTCTGCGAGGTGGCCGACAATCCGATTTGGGTGACGACCTATCGCGACATGGGGGCCATGACCGCGCGGATGGAAGCGGCGCTGGAGGGGCAGGACTACCTGCTTGAAAGCGGCTTTTCGGCGGCCGACTTGATCATGGCCTCGCCCTACCAGTGGAACCGGGACTGGCTGCCCAAGGTGCCGGTGATCGAGACGTGGTTCGACCGGGTCAACGCCCGCCCGGCGGTGCAGGCCGTGGTGGCGCGCGAGACCGCCTAGATTAGCCTTCGGCCTTCTTGGCGACCTTGGCGAGCTGCACGAGCAGGATGCCCACGGCGATGATGGCGACGCCTGCAATGTCGAGCGGGCCGATGCGCTCATCGAGGAAGATCCAGGCGACCAGCACGCCAAAGAACGGGTTCAAAAAGTGGAACGTGGCGGCCTTCACCGCCCCGATCCGCCCCACCAGCAGGAACCAGATCCAAGTGGCCAGCAGGCCGGGGACGAAGACGGTGTAAAGGAAGGCCAGCAGCAGCGAGGTGCTTGGGGTGTATTCCCACGTCTCGAAGAGAGCGGAGGGCAGGATCAGGCAGGCCCCACCGATGAGCATCTGGTAGCCGACGACGACCATGAGGTTGCCGCCGCCGCCGGAGGCGCCGCGCAGGGCCAGCGTGGCCACCGCCAGCGCAAGGGCCGCCACCACGCAGAGCGCCACGCCGGGCAGGCTGACGCCCGCCTCAAGCCGCGCGCCCATGATCAGCAGCACCCCGCCGAAGCCGAGCACGAGGCCGAGGACGCCGATGCGCGGCAGGCGGTCGCCCAGAGCGACCCAGCCGATCAGGCCCACCAGCAGCGGCATGGAGGAGGCGATGATCGCCGCCAGCCCGGCCTCGACCCATTGCATGGCGATGAAGTTCAGGCCGAGATAGAGTGCATTCTGGCATACGCCAAAGATGATCGTGGCCCGCCACTGCCCGCGCGTGAGGTTGAAGCTTTGCCCCAGCGCCCGCGCGATCAGCAGCGCGATGCAGCCTGCCAAAAAGAACCGGATCGAGCTGACCGCCAACGGCGGGGCGGCGGTGACGATGATCCGCGCCGAGGTAAAGGCCGACGACCAGATGAAGGCAAAGGTCAGCCCCATGAAGATTGCGCGGATATCCATATTCAGCCCCCTGTCGTCGCCCAACCGCCCTACGCCTCCCGCGCGGGAGGGTCCAGCCGATTTGTATGACGGGAGCAAGCATGTTGGCAGATGCCGCGCTGCCGAGAGCGCGGATCGCCAAAGTAAAAGGCCGCCCGGATGGGGCGGCCTCGAAAGCCTTGGCAGCTTTTAGCGGTCGGCTCAGCCGTTCACGCTGTCTTTCAGAGCCTTGGCGATGGTCATCTTCACCACCTTGTCGGCCTCTTTCTTGATCTGCTCGCCGGTGGCAGGGTTGCGCACCATGCGCTCGGGGCGCTCACGGCAGTAGATCTTGCCCACACCGGGGAGGGTCACGGCGCCGCCGCCGGAAACTTCTTTGGTGATGATCGCAGTGATCGCTTCGAGCGCGGCACCGGCGGACTTCTTGTCGCTGTCCAGCTCTTCGGCGATGGCGGCGACCAGTTGAGTCTTGGTCATCGGTTTGGTTGCCATGTACTTGTCTCCTCGTAAGTGACCCAAGTCTGGGTCTTATGTTTGGCAAATCTACGCCATCTTGCGGCGTCCCACAACGTTTAGTGGCCCTTCGCCCAGTAAATCAAGGCGTTTTCTGCGATTTTCGGGATCAGAGGAAGGCAGTTTCGTCAAAACTGCGCAATTTCCGGCTGTGCAGCCGCTCCAGCGGCATTGTCCGCAGGTGTTCCATCGCTCGTATCCCGATCAGAAGATGGTTTGCAACCTGTGATTTATAGAACTCCGAGGCCATCCCGGGCAGTTTCAGCTCGCCATGCAGCGGCTTGTCGCTCACGCAGAGCAGCGTGCCGTAAGGCACCCGGAAGCGGAAGCCGTTGGCGGCGATGGTCGCGCTCTCCATGTCGAGCGCCACGGCGCGGGACTGGCTGAGCCGCTGCACCGGGCCGGACTGGTCGCGCAGCTCCCAGTTGCGGTTGTCGATGGTGGCGACGGTGCCTGTGCGCATGATGCGCTTGAGCTCGAAGCCCTCGAGCTGGGTCACATCGGCCACCCCCTTCTCGAGTGCGATCTGGATCTCAGCCAGCGGCGGGATCGGCACCCAGACCGGCAGGTCATCATCCAGCACGTGATCTTCGCGCAGGTAGGCGTGGGCGAGCACGAAATCGCCAAGGCTCTGGCTGTTCCGCAGGCCCGCGCAATGGCCCACCATCAGCCAGGCGTGGGGCCGGAGCACGGCGATATGGTCGGTGGCCGTCTTGGCGTTGGAGGGGCCGACGCCGATGTTGACGAGGGTGATTCCCGCGCCGTTCTCGGCCTTCAGGTGATAGGTCGGCATCTGCGGCATCTTCGCCGGCGTCAGGATCTCGGCCTCGGGATCGGTGATCTCGACGTTGCCGGTGCTGACGAAGCTGGTGTAGCCGCTCTTGGGATCGGCCAGGACGTGCCGGGCGTAGGCCTCGAACTCCTCGACGTAGAACTGGTAGTTGGTGAAGAGTACGTGGTTCTGGAAGTGGTCCGCCGCGGTGGCGGTGTAATGGCTGAGCCGGGCGAGCGAATAATCGATCCGCTGGGCGCTGAAGGGCGCGAGCGGGTGGCTGCCATCTTCATGGACGTAACCAAAATCATCCACGATCGCGTCGTTCGTGGTGGAGAGGTCCGGCACATCGAACACGTCGCGCAGCGGGTAGCTGAGCGCCCCGTCCTGCGGGACGGAAACCTTGGCATCGTTGGCCACGGCAAAATGCACCGGGACCGGCGTGGCGGAGGGGCCGATCAGGACCGGCTGGTTGTGATTGTGGATCAGCAGGCCGATCTGCTGCTTGAGGTAGGACCGGAACAGATCGGGCCGCGTGACGGTGGTGCTGTAGGTGCCCGGCCCGGCGACATGGCCGAAGGCAAGGCGGCTGTCGGTCTTGGCGTGGCTCGTGGTGGTGAGGCGGATCTCGGGGTAGTAGGCGCGGTAGCGCACGGTCGGCGCATCGCCGGTGACCGCCTCGCTGAAGTGCTTGGCCAGAAAGCGGGTGCTGTCGTGATACAGCTCCTCCAGCCGCTCCACCGCCTTGGCCGGATCGTCAAACAGCTCGGCGCGCTGGCCCTCTGGCGTGACGACCGGGGTGATTTGCTCGTTCGCGTTCATCCTGCCCCCTCCTCGAACAGCTCGGTCAGCTCGAACTTGGTGACATCGACAAGCCCGAGATCCGAAATCCTGAGTTCGGGTATCACGACCAGCGCGAGGAGAGAATGCTGCATGTAGGCATTGTTCAACGTGCAGCCGCAGGCCTCCATCGCGCTCACCATCTGCGCGGCCTTTTCGGCGACCTCGCTGGCGGGGCTGTCGCTCATCAGCCCGGCGATGGGCAGCTCGACCAGCGCCAGCTCGGCGCCGTCCTTCCAGACGGTCACGCCGCCGCCCACCTCGCCCAGCCGGTTGGCGGCCTCGGCCATCATCTCGCGGTCGGTGCCGACGACGATCATGTGGTGGCTGTCATGGGCGACGGTGGAGGCCATCGCCATGCGGCCCTCGTAGCCGAAGCCCTTAACGAAGCCGTTGGTCACGCCCCCGGTGCCGCGATGCCGCTCGACCAGCGCGATCTGGCAGGTGCCCTCCGTGCCCTCGGCCACGCCGTCGACCACCGGCAGATCCTCCACCAGCGCCTTGGTCGGTGCCTGGTTCTCGACCACCCCGATGACCCGGGCGCGGACGGAATTGGCCCCCTCCGGAGCCTCGATGATGAAGTCGGGCGCCGTGAGGGACTTGCCGAGATGCACCGTGTTGCGGGCCTTCTCGGGCCAGTCGAGATGCGGAAAATCGACACTGACCTTGCCGGATTCAGCCACCAACACGCCTTTCGCCCAGACCTTCTCGATCGGCAGGGTCTCGAGGTCGGAGGTCAGGATCACATCCGCCCGCCGCCCCGGCGCGATGGAGCCCAACTCCCGTTCAAGTCCAAAGTGGGTGGCGGTGTTCACCGTGGCCATCTGGAGCGCGATCAGCGGGTCGCAGCCGCAGTCGATGGCATGGCGGACCACGCGATTCATGTGGCCATCGTTCACCAGTGTGCCGGAGTGGCAATCATCGGTGCAGAGGATGAAGTTACGGGGGTCGAGGCCCTTTTCGGTGACCGCGGTGATCTGGCTCTCCACGTCATACCAGGCGGAGCCGAGGCGCATCATCGAGCGCATCCCCTGCCGCACCCGCATCACCGCATCCGCCTCGCCGGTGCCTTCATGGTCATCCGCCGGGCCGCCGGCGACATAGGCGTGAAAGGCTGGGCCAAGATCGGGCGAGGCATAGTGACCGCCCACCGTTTTGCCGGCCCGCTGGGTAGCGGCGATCTCGGCCAGCATCTTCGGGTCTCCGGCGCTGACACCGGGAAAGTTCATCATCTCGCCCAGCCCGATGATGCCCGGCCAATCCATCGCCTCGGCCACATCCTCGGGGCTGATCTCGAAGCCGGTCGTCTCGAGCCCCGGCGCGGAGGGGGCGCAGCTGGGCATCTGGGTAAAGATCGAAACTGGCTGCAACAGAGCCTCATCGTGCATCAGCCGCACGCCCTCCAGCCCCAGCACATTGGCGATCTCGTGCGGGTCGGTGAACATGACGGTCGTTCCGTGGGGCGTGACCGCGCGGGCGAACTCGGCCGGGGTCAACATGCCGCTCTCGATGTGCATATGCCCGTCGCAGAGGCCGGGGATCAGGTAGCGCCCTTCGGCCTCGACCACCTCGGTTTCCTCGCCGATGCAATGGGAGGCATCTGGCCCGACATAGGCAAACCGCCCCGCCTTCACCGCCACCTGCCAACCGTCCAGAACCTCGCGGCTCTGCACGTTCACCAGCTTGCCGCCACGGATCACCAGATCCGCCGCCTCGCGCCCTGCGGCCACGGCCACCAGCTCCGGTGCCGCCTCCGCCCATGTTTTGAAATCAGCCGTCATGGCGCAATTGTCCATGCGCCGCCCGGCTGCGCAACCCCCGGCGGAACCGCCGTGGCGGCAGATGCGTTTTCTGGCCATGAACGCCGCGCCCGCCTCCCTCGTGTACTACCCTGACAGCCGCCCCGGCATCGCCCGGCGCCGCTGCGGCCGCGGCTTCACCTACACCGCGCCAGATGGCACCACGATCGACGACCGCACGGAGCGCGCGCGGCTCAAGGCGCTGGCAGTGCCGCCCGCCTATGAGGATGTATGGATTTCGCCCAAGCAGAACGGCCACCTGCAGGCCACCGGGGTCGACGCGCGGGCTCGCAAGCAATACCGCTACCACCCGGATTGGACGGCCTTTCGCGCCGCCACCAAATACTCCGAGCTGCCCGCCTTCGGGGAGGCCCTGCCCGCGATCCGCCGCCGGGTGGCCCGCGACCTGAACCTCGATGCGGGCGAGGAGGCCTTCGCCCTCGCCGCTGTCATCGCGATGATCGACAGGCTCTCGCTGCGGGTCGGAAACAGTGACTATGCCAGCGAAAACGGCACCTATGGCGCCACCACGCTCCGCTCTCGCCACCTGCGCCTGAAGGACGGTGACCTACACCTGGGCTACACCTCCAAGGGCGGCAAGAAGGTGCGGCGGAAGATCGGCAACAAGCGGATGCAGCAGACCCTGCAGAAGCTCGACGATCTGCCCGGCGCCGAGCTGGTGACATGGGTGGATGAAGAGGGCGAGGCGCGCACCGTCAGCTCCTCTCGAGTGAACGCCTGGCTGGCGGACCTCACCGGCACACCGGGCATCACCGCCAAGACCTTCCGCACGTGGTCCGGCTCGGTGGCGGCGCTCGAAGCGGCGAGTTCGGCTGAAACAGTCACGATCAAGGCCATGTCGGAGGCCGCGGCGCAGCGGCTCGGCAACACCGCCACAATCGCCCGCAACAGCTACATTCACCCCGCCGTCATCGACCTTGCCGAAGATCCCTCCGCCCTGCCCGAGACCGCGCCCGACCGCGCCGGCCTGCGCCTGCCCGAGCGGCGGCTGCTGAAGCTCATCGCGCGGTGGAAACCCTAGGCGAAGGCCCGCTCTGCGCCGCAGCAGGGCCTTGACCCGCCAGCCCACCCGACTATTCAGGATTTCATGCAAAAAGGCCTCTTTTCCAGCCTGCCAAGCATCAGCAACTGGCCCGATCGCACCGACCTCTCGGCGGCGAGCGGCTGGGCTTTGCGCAACGGGCTGGGCGAACCGGGGGACTTTCTGGCGCTGCTGAAGGCCGATGGCGACGCGGTGCTCGTGGCGGGTGGCGCGGGTGCCGGGCCGGATGCCATTGGCGCCGAGGCGCCGCACGGGATGGGCGCCGCCTTGGCCGCCGCGCTGGCGCAGGTGAACGCCCGCTGCCTGATCTTCGCCCGCCCGCGGAACGTCCTCGCGCTGGCCGCGCTCTCCGAAAGCCTGCTGCCGCCGATCTGCCCGGACTCCGCGCTCTTTCACCACCGCCACGTGGTCGACCCCGACTTTGGCGGCCGCCCGGCGGAGGAGGAGGGCCCGCGCCTCGCCGCACTGCTCGCCGCGCCCGGCACACGTGCCGCGGTGATCGGCAATCAAGGCGTGCTGACCCTCGGCAGCCGGGTGTCTCACGCGCTGTCGAACCTGCACCGCTTCGAACGGGCCGCCGGCACCTACCTGCGGGCACTGGCCACCGGCCACGCGCTGCGGATCCTGCCTGACGAACTGGCCGCCGCCCAGCCCGAGCCGGATGCCGAGGCCTTCTTTGCCGCCGTCAAAACGGTGACCGGTGACTGACGCGCCGGGCAAAACCCTTCTGTCGCTCGGTCACGGCTATTCTGCCCGCGCCCTCGCCGCACGGATCGCCCCAGATGGCTGGCAGGTGATCGGCACCACGCGCAGCGCCGAGAAGCTCGAGGCCGATCACGCCGAGATGCACCTCTGGCCGGGTACCGAGCTCGCCCCTCTTGCCGCCCGCGCCTCGCATGTTCTGCTGAACGCTGGGCCAACGGAAGAGGGCGACCCGTTTCTGTCAGAAATCGGCTCTATCCTTGCTGAAACGCGGCCTGATTGGATCGGCTACCTCTCCACGACCGGGGTCTATGGCGACCATTCTGGCGAATGGGTGGATGAGGAGACGCCGCTCACCCCCTCGACCCGCCGGGGTGAAATGCGGCTTCAGGCCGAGTCCGCCTGGCAAAGCCTCGCCGCCACCCATGACCTGCCGCTGCACATCTTCCGGCTTGCGGGAATTTACGGCCCCGGGCGCGGTCCGTTCGCCAAGGTGCGGGCCGGCAAGGCGAGGCGGATCATCAAGTCGGGGCAGGTGTTTTCGCGCATCCATGTCGAGGACATCGCCCAAGTGCTCGCCGCCTCGATGGCGCGGCCCGACCCCGGCGCGATTTACAACCTCTGCGATGATGACCCGGCCCCGCCGCAGGATGTGATCGCCCATGCCGCCGAACTGCTCGGCCTGCCGGTGCCCGAGGCGATTCCCTTCGAAGAGGCGGAACTTACCCCCATGGCCCGCAGTTTCTATGCAGAGAGCAAGCGGGTGAGGAATGACCGGATCAAGCGAGACCTTGGAGTGGAACTCCTCTTCCCGACCTACCGGGAAGGGCTCGCCGCGCTCCTCCGCGACGCATGAGATCCGCTCGCTGAGCGACGTGCTGGAGGCGCTGGACCGGCTCTCCGAGGCCGAAACAGTATCTATCAAGGACTTGCTGGAAGAGATCGGGATGCGCGCCTTCGCGCCGCTCGTGCTGATTCCGGCGCTGATTCTCGTCACGCCGCTTTCGGGCATCCCCGGACTGCCGACCATCGGGGCCACGCTGATTGCGTTGGTGATCGTGCAAAAGCTGATGGGCCGTACCCACCTTTGGCTGCCCGGCTGGCTAACCCGCCGCAACGTGGCAGGCGAGCGGCTGGCGGGGGCGGTGGATTGGATGCGCAAGCCCTGCCGCTGGATCGACGATCACTCGCGCAAGCGACTCAGCCCATTGGTCTCGCGCCCGGCCAACCTGATCACCGCGCTTGTGATCACGCTGATCTGCGTCGTGATCCCCTTCCTCGAACTTCTGCCGATGGTCACATCGCTCTTTGCGGTTGCCATCAGCCTTCTGGCCATTGGTCTGCTGGTGCGCGACGGGCTCTATACCCTGCTCGGCTACCTCTGGATCGGCGTGGCCGGTGGGGCGATTTACTGGCTGCTGAGCTGAAACAGGCTCTGTTCAAGCCCGTTTCGAGCTGATCTTCGCCACGTCGAGCACGCTGAGCACCTTGGCCTCGATGTCCTCGGCATTGAGGGCCGCAACCGACCACATGTCACGCGGGCTGGCCTGATCGATGAAAATATCGGGCAGGACCATCGAGCGGAACTTCAGCCCGCGGTCGAACACACCTTCCTCGGCATAGAGCTGGGCGACATGGCTGCCGAAGCCGCCCACTGCGCCCTCCTCGATTGTAATCACGGCCTCATGCTCGGCGGCGAGCCGCAGGCACAGCTCGCGGTCCAGCGGTTTGGCAAAGCGGGCGTCGGCGATGGTGGGCGTGATGCCCTTGGCGGCCAGCGCCTCGGCGGCGGTGATCACCTCGGAGAGCCGGGCGCCGAAGGACAGCAGCGCCACGCGTTTGCCCTCTTGGATGATCCGGCCCTTGCCGATTTCGAGCGGCACGCCGCGCTCCGGCATATCTACCCCGGTGCCCTCGCCGCGCGGGTATCGGAAGGCGATGGGCCCCTCGTCATGCGCGGCGGCGGTGGCGACCATGTGGCGCAGCTCGGCCTCGTCGGCGGCGGCCATGACCACCATGCCGGGCAGGTTGGCCATGAAGGCCACGTCGAACGCGCCCGCGTGGGTGGCGCCATCGGCCCCCACCAGCCCCGCGCGGTCGATGGCAAAGCGCACGGGAAGGCGCTGGATCGCCACGTCATGCACCACCTGGTCGTAGCCGCGCTGCAGGAAGGTGGAGTAGATCGCGCAGAAGGGTTTGAGCCCGCCAGCAGCCTGACCGGCGGCGAAGGTGACGGCGTGTTGCTCGGCGATGCCCACGTCGAACACGCGGGTCGGAAAGCGCTTGCCGACAAGGTCCAGCCCGGTGCCATCGGGCATGGCGGCGGTGACGGCGGTAATCAGCGGATCGTCCTCGGCCTCTTGGATCAGGCTTTGCGCGAAGACCTTGGTGTAGCTCGGCGCATTGCTCGGCGCCTTCTTCTGCTCGCCTGTGATCACATCGAACCGGGCAACGCCATGGCCTTTGTCTGCCGCCGTCTCCGCGGGCGCGTAGCCCTTGCCCTTCTTTGTGATCACATGGATCAACACCGGGCCGTCTGCCCGCGCCTTGACCGTGCGAAGCACCGGCAGAAGCTGCTCCATATCGTGCCCGTCAATCGGGCCAACGTAGGAGAAACCCAGCTCCTCGAACATCGTGCCGCCCACGGTGACGCTCTTCAGCAGTTCCTTGGCCCGCCGCGCGCCCTCCTGAAACGGGCTGGGCAGTAGCGAGACCGCGCCCTTGGCGGCGGCCTTGAACTCCTGAAACGGGGCGCCGGCATAGAGGCGGCTGAGGTAGGCGCTCATCGCGCCGGTGGGCGGGGCGATGCTCATCTCGTTGTCGTTCAGCACCACGAAGAGCCGTTTGCCGAGGTGGCCCGCGTTGTTCATCGCCTCATAGGCCATCCCCGCACTCATCGCGCCGTCACCGATGACGGCAATCGCATCGCCCAGCGGCGGGTCGGCGGGGGCGCCGAGATCATGCGCCACGGCAAAGCCGAGGGCGGCGCTGATGGAGGTGGAGCTATGGGCCGCGCCGAAGGGGTCGTAGGGGCTTTCGGTCCGCTTGGTGAAGCCGCTCAGCCCGTCTTTCTGGCGTAGGGTGCGGATGCGGTCGCGGCGGCCGGTGAGGATCTTGTGGGGGTAGCACTGGTGGCTCACGTCCCAGATCAGCCGGTCGCGGGGCGTGTCGAAGACCGCGTGCAGCGCCACCGTCAGCTCCACCACGCCGAGGCCCGCGCCAAGGTGGCCGCCGGTCTGGCTGACGGCATCGATTGTTTCGGCCCGCAGCTCCCCGGCGACCTGTTTCAGCTCGGCGTCGCTCATCTGGCGCAGGGCGGCGGGCCCGTTCACACGGTCGAGCGTGGGCGTGGCTGGGCTTTGGCTCATCGGGGCCTCCTAACTGCGGCGGGCAATAACGAAACGCGCAAGCTCCCGCAACGTTTCGGCCTCCTGCCCGTAGGGCTCCAGCGCCGCGACGGCTTCCTCGACCAGATCGGCGGCACGCTTGCGCGCGGGCTCCAACCCGAGGAGCGACACGAAGGTCGCCTTGCCCCGGGCCGCATCCTTGCCGACCGCCTTGCCGACGGCCTCGGCGCTGCCCTCTACATCCAATATGTCATCAAAGATTTGAAAAGCCCGTCCAACCGCATCGCCATAGTGTCGCAGCCCGGCAGAGTCTTGCCCTGCCATGCGCGGCCCGGCCAGCGCCGACCAAGTGATGAGCGCGCCGGTCTTGCCCGCTTGCAGGGCCTCGATCTCGGGAAGGGTCAGCGGCGTTTCGGCGGTTTCGGCGGCGATATCGGCGGCCTGCCCGCCGACCATGCCGCGCACGCCTGCGGCCTCGGAAAGGCTATGCACCAGCGCAATACGGGCCTCCGCGGGCAGATCGGCCTCCGCGATGAGTTGAAAGGCGAGCGATTGCAGCGCATCCCCCGCCAGCACGGCGGTGGCCTCATCCCACTTACGATGCACGGTGGGCTGGCCGCGCCGGAGATCGTCGTCATCCATGCAGGGCAAATCATCGTGGATGAGGGAGTAGGCGTGGAGCGCCTCGATGGCTCCGGCCACCGGCCCGGCCTTGGCTTCCATGCCGTGCAGCCGCGCCGATTCGACCACCAGAAGCGCCCGCAGCCCCTTGCCACCAGCGCAGGCATAAGCCATCGCCTCGGCCACGGTGCCGCCCTTGGGCAACGCGGCAGAAATCGCGGCGCTGGCGAGTTGCTGCGCCTCGGAAAGTCTCTGTTTCACGGCAAAACGGCCTTAGTCGACATCCAGCGGGGCGGTGCCCGCCGCATTGCCATCGGCGTCGGTGGTGATCTTGGCGACCTTCTCCTCGGCGGCCTTCAGCAGCGCATCGCATTTGGCCCGCAGCTCAGAGCCGCGTTGGTAAAGAGCAATCGAATCCTCCAGCGGCACCTCGCCGCCCTCAAGGCGGCTCACCACCGCCTCCAGCTCGCGGATTGCCTCCTCGAAGCTCATCTCTGCCACCGGTTTGTCGTTCATCTTGCGCCCCGTTTCATCAGCACTTTCACATGCGCCGCCGTGCTCGCGGCCAGCGCCTCCAGATCATATCCGCCCTCGAGGGTCGAGACCACCCGGCCCCAAGCGTGCGCATCGGCCACATCGCAGAGCCGCTCGGTCGCCCATGCGAAATCTTCCTCCACAAGGTTCAGCTGGGCCAGCGGGTCGGCGCGGTGGGCATCGAATCCGGCGGAGATCAGAAGCAACTCGGGCGCAAAATCGTTGAGTGCGGGCAGCACCTCGGCCTCCATCACCCGCCTGAAGCCCTGGCTCCCTGTCTCGGGCGGAAGAGGCACGTTCATCACGTTGTTGTCGGCCCCGGTCTCATGCTGGGCGCCTGTGCCGGGGTACAGCGGCGACTGGTGGGTGGAGATGAAGAGGCAGCGGGTCTCGTCCCACAGTAAGTCCTGCGTGCCGTTGCCATGGTGGACGTCGAAATCCATCACGGCGACGCGGGAGAGCCCATGCGCGTCGAGCGCGTTTTTGGCTGCAATAGAGACGTTTCCGAAGAGGCAGAAGCCCATCGGCGTGGTCTTTTCGGCGTGGTGTCCCGGTGGCCTTGCGGCGACGAAGGCGTTTTGCGCCGCGCCGCTCATCACCCGCTCCACGGCGGCCACGCAGCCGCCCGCGCCGCGCAGCGCGGCGTTGAGCGAGCCGGCCATCACGTGGGTGTCGGCGTCGATCGAGGCCCAGCCATCCCCCGCGGCCTCCACCGCCCGCTCCACCGCGGCCACATGGGCCTCGGGGTGGACGCGCAGCAGCTCGGCGCGGTCGGCGAGCGGGCAATCGTGCCAGTCCAGCGCGGCGAACTCGGGGGTTTCGAGCACTTCGAGAATCGCCTCCAGACGGGCCATCCGCTCGGGGTGGCCGGGGGGCGTGAGGTGCCGGAGACAATCGTCATGGGTAAAGAGGGCGGTCGTCATGGCGCTACCCTGCCGCGCCGGGCGCGCGCCCGCAAGCTACTCGGGGACGCGGAAGGTGAGCGAGGCCCAGAGCGAGCGCCAGACGGGCCCGGCCTCGGCATCGTCGTTCGGCTCGGCCCGCACAACCACGCTATCGACGAGGTATTCATGCCCCGGCGTGACCGGGAACACCGCGCGCCCGGTGGCATCGGTGCGGATCTGGGTGACCTCGACCGTGCCGTAGGAGGCCTTGTCGAGAATCTCCACCTGCGCATCGGCCCGCGCGGCGCCGTCGTAGATGACATCCACCACCATGCCGCCGGAGAGGTCGTCGACATAGGGGTTCTTGACCGCGACGATCTCGATCTCGAGGCCCATCGCGCGGTCTGCCCCTTCGGCATTGCCCACGGCGATGAGGCTCTTGGCGTAGCGGCGGTAGGCCTCCTTGAAGCGTTCTTCCGGCAGGCCGCGCTCGCGATGAACCGTCTCTAACCCGGCCCAATCCTTGTGCTCGATGAACCGGCGGAACTGGGCCATGTCCTTGTAGGTGAGGCTCAACTCGCCGGTCTTGTGGACCACCACGTTGAGCCCTTCGGCGGGGGCCGGGATGTTGAGCGCGGGGCGGTCCCCAACCCGCGGCGTCACCTCCACCACGCCCTCGGGCGTGACCACCTCGAAGCGTTCGGAGCGGCCGGGCACAAAGACGTATCCGGCGCCCTTGAACTCTTGCCCTACCCGGAACTCCGCCGATAGCGTGCCGCCAACCGGGACCGCATAGGCATCGGGCGAAATCCAGAACTCATGGGCCGCAGCAGGCAGCGCGGCGCTGAGGCACATGGCGAGTGAGGCGAGACGCATGAACATCCTACAGACACTGGCACTTGCCCTTCTGCTGTCAACCCACGCCTCCGCGAGCGCCGCCCACGAGTTGAACCCCTCGGTGGCGGATGTGACGGTTTCGGCTGAAACAGTGACGCTCGAACTCTCGCTGAACACCGAGGCCATGCTCGCGGGGATCGACCAATCCACCGGCGAAAACACCGATGATGCGCCCGAAGCGGCGGAGTATGACGCGCTGCGCGCCCTGCCCGCCGAAGAGCTTGCCCAGAGGTTCTTTGAGGCCTGGCCTACCCTGCGGGCGGATTTTGACGTGCGCGCGGGCGACGCGCCGGTGACGCTGGAGCTGACCGATATCACCATTGCCGACGTGCCCGATGAAAGCCTGCCGCGCGATGGGCGCGCCGTGATCACGGGCGCGCTGCCGCCCGGTGACGCGCCGGTGACGGTGGGCTGGACCTCGGGCTTTGGCCCGCTGATCCTGCGGCAGGTCGGCGGCGGGGAAGATGCCTACTCGGACTTTCTCAACCCCGGCACGGTGAGCCAGCCGCTGCCCCGGAGCGGCGAGATCGTGACCGAGGGCTGGGCCGCCCTCTTCAGCCGCTACATTGTGGTGGGCTTCGAGCACATCATCCCCAAAGGGCTGGATCACATCCTCTTCGTGCTCGGGCTGTTCTTCTTTTCGCTCCAGATGCGACCGCTGGTCTGGCAGATCTCGGCCTTCACACTAGCCCATACGGTCACGCTCGCGCTGGCGAGCCTGAAGATCGTGGTGATCCCGGCGACGGTGGTGGAGCCGCTGATTGCCGCCTCTATCGTTTATGTCGCGGTCGAAAACATCTTTGGCGGGCGGCTCGGCTGGTGGCGGGTGGTGGTGGTGACAGCCTTCGGCCTGCTGCACGGGCTGGGCTTTGCCTATGTGCTCGGTGACGTGGGGCTGGAGCCCGCGCGCTTTTTGACCGGGTTGATCGGCTTCAACATCGGGGTCGAGATCGGGCAACTGACGGTGATTGCCGTGGCCTTCCTGACGGTCGGCTACTGGTTCGGCCGCAAGCCATGGTATCGCCGGTTCATCGCCATCCCCGCCTCGCTGGCCATTGCCGCCGTGGCCGCCTTCTGGGTGGTTGAGCGCACGCTGCTATGAGTGTTACTTCATCGTCGCGTTGATCTTGCCGCGCGCGGCCCGGTCCTTGCCGAGCTGCTGCTCGCGCCAAACGATGAAGGCGCCTGCGCAGATCACCAGCGCCGCACCGGCCAGCATTTGCAGGGTCGGCACCTCATTGAACACGAAAAAGCCGATCACCAGCGCCCAAATCATCGAACTGTAGGTATAGGGCGCGAGCAACGAGGCATCGGCGAAGCGGTAGGAGGAGGTGACGAGGATCTGCCCCGCGCCGCCGGTCAGCCCCGCGCCGATGAGCAGCGCCCATTCCAGCGGCGTCGGCCAGACCCAACCCCAGGGGATCGTCAGAAGCGATAGGGTGGTGGCGGTGGCCGAGAAGTAGAAGACGATGGCGGCGGTGCTCTCTTTCGAGGCCATCGCCTTGACGAAGATCTGCGCCAGCGAGGCCAGCAGCGCGGAGGAGAGGATCATCACCGTGCCGATGAACTCCCGCTCCCCGCCATCGAGCGAGAGGCGGGGCCACATGATGATGAGCACGCCCACCAGCCCCACGGCGACGGCGGTGATCCGCAGCAGGCGCACCCGCTCGCGCAGCAGGATGGCGGCGAAGATCACGATGAGGATCGGGGTGATGAAGCGCAGTGCCGTGACCTCGGGCAGTGGCAGGTAGCGCAGCCCCAGAAAGCCCAGCCCCATTGCGCCGGAGCCGACAATCGCACGGATCGCGTGGCTCCTGACGCTTTGCACCTTGAGCCCCTCTGGCATGTCGCCCCGCAGCCAGAGCCATGCGACGATCACCGGCAGGCCGCAGCCCGCGCGGAAAAACACCGTCTGGCCGACCGGTACGCCTTCGGCCGCCTTCACCAGTGCGCCCATGATGGAAAAGAGAAAGATCGCGCCCAGCGTGAGCGAGATTCCGACGAGGGGTTTCATACTGCAAATCTGTTCGGGTCTGCCGCCCTTAGATCACGTCCGCCCGGCGGGTGCGACCGCAAATCACTCCGCCGCGCGCCCGACCGTCATGTGATAGGCCGAGACCGCCGCCTGGATGCCATCGGAGGCGCGCGACAGCGGGAAGGGGCCGATCCGGTTGCGGTGAACGACGAAGGCCACATTGGCCGGCTCGCCTGCCGCCGCGCTGATGACAAACACCTGCGCGTCGATCCCCTTGGCGGTAAAGCTGCGCTGGATCTGCCGCGCCATCCGGAACCCGCGCTCCTGCGACGGGGTGTGCAGCCGCAGCTCGACCTTGAGATCGCGGGTCTCGCCCAGCGTGCCGCCAAAGACGACCGACTCGATGCTCTGCGCGAGTGGGCGCAGGGAAGGGTCGCCGGTTATCTTGTAATAGCCAAGCGCAAGCGCCGAGGGCAGGGCGACCACGGCGGCGAGAAAGATCCCGTAAAGAAGCTGCTTGGCCCACATGAGGGCGCTCCGGCATGAAAAAGGCGGTGCCAGTCTCCCAGCACCGCCTTTCGATCCGGTTAAGAGCGGCGACCGTTGCGGGCCGCTGCCAGCCTCAGCTCCGCACCAGCTTCTCGTAGCTGTCGCTCATCTCTCGGCAGAGCGCGCCGACCTCGAATTTCCAGTCGCCGATCTGGCCCACGGGAGTGACCTCGGCGGCGGTGCCGGTGAGCCAGCACTGCTCGAAGCCTTCCAGCTCCTCGGGCATGATGTGCCGCTCGTGGACTTTGATCTGGCGGTCCTCCAGCATGCCGATCACGGTCTGCCGGGTGATGCCGTTGAGGAAGCAGTCGGGCTTGGGCGTGTGCACCTCGCCGTCCTTCACGAAGAAGATATTGGCGCCGGTCGCCTCGGCCACGTAGCCTCGGTAATCCATAAAGAGCGCGTCCGAGCAGCCTTTGGCCTCGGCCTCGTGCTTGCTCATGGTGCAGATCATGTAGAGCCCGGCGGCCTTGGCGTGCACCGGGATCGTCTCCGGCGAGGGGCGCTTCCACTTGGCAACATCGAGCTTGGCGCCCTTCATCTTTGCGTCGCCGTAGTAGTTGCCCCACTCCCAGCCGGCCACGGCCACGCGGACGGGGTTGCGGATCGACGACACGCCCATGTCTTCGCCCGACCCGCGCCATGCGACGGCGCGCACGTACGCGTCGGTCCAGCCGTTGGCCTTGAGCATCTCGTATTTCGCCGCTTCCAGCTCGTCCACGGTGTAGGGGATCTCGAAGTCGAGCCACTTGGCCGAGGCGATCAGACGCTCGGAGTGCTTGCGGCTTTCGAAGATCTTGCCGTTGTAGCACCGCTCGCCCTCGAACACGCTGGAGGCGTAATGCAGCCCGTGAGTGAGCAGATGTACGTTGGCGCTGCGCCAGTCCACCAGCTTGCCGTCCATCCAGATCTTGCCGTCGCGGTCATCGTAGGCTCCAGCCATCTCGCTCCCTCCAATTTGCATTTGTTGCGCTAGTTACGTCCGCATCGGACATTTTCTTGCGCAAAACCTGCGACTCACTACCGATCCGCGCTTGGAAAGTCAACAAGGCTGACGTATTGTCTCGCCCCAAGAGGAGAAATCCAGCAAGGACAACACTATGGCCGACGGCCCCGGCAACCCGGCGACAAGCGAAAGCCTGCTGTTTCTGACCGACGAGCAGCTGCGGAAGGGAATCGAGGCGATGTTCTTCGCCTATCGTGGTTTCACCGCCGATCCTGACCGGATCCTCGAAGAGCTGGGCTATGGCCGGGCGCATCACCGGGCGGTGCATTTCATCCATCGCTCGCCGGGCACCACCGTCAACAACCTGCTGTCGATCCTGGGCGTGACCAAGCAATCGCTCAACCGGGTGCTGCGCACCCTGATCGAGGACGGGCTGGTGGAGAGCCGGGTGGGCCGGCAGGACCGGCGCGAGCGCCACCTGCACCTGACCGAGGCAGGCACCCAACTGGAGCGCCGCCTCTCGGATGCCCAGCGCGACCGGATGCGCCACGCCTTCCGGCAGGCCGGTCCCGAAGCCGTGATTGGCTTTCGCGCCGTGCTGGAGGCCATGATGGACCCCGAGCTGCGGCACCATTATACCGCGCTCAAGGAGGGGAATTGATGACTCCAGTCGACCAGTGTGATGCCCATCTGCTGATCGTGGATGATGACGAGCGTATTCGCGGCCTGCTGCAAAAGTTCCTCCTGCGCCACGGGTTCATCACCACCTCCGCCCGCGATGCCGCCCACGCCCGCCGCCTTTTGGCCGGGCTGGAGTTTGACCTGATCGTGATGGACGTGATGATGCCGGGCGAGACCGGGGTCGAGCTGACCCGCAGCCTGCGCGAGAGCCTCGCCACCCCGATCCTGCTGCTCACCGCCAAGGGCGAGACCGAAGATCGGATCGCCGGGCTGGAGGCCGGGGCGGATGATTATCTGCCCAAGCCCTTCGAGCCCAAGGAACTGCTGCTGCGGATCAACGCCATCCTGCGACGGGTGCCGAGCGAGGTGGCGGTGGATACCGGCCCCAAGGTGCTCTCCCTCGGCCCGGTCCGCTACGACGTGGCCCGCGGCGAGATGTGGAAAGGCGAGGAGATGGTGCGGCTGACGGCGACCGAAAGCGCCCTCATGCGGATTTTCTCGACCCAACCCGGGAGTGCCGTGACCCGCTCCAAACTGGTGGAAGACCTCGGCCGCGATGGCGGGCAGGCGCAGGAACGGGCGGTGGACGTGCAGATCACCCGGTTGCGGCGGAAGATCGAGGCCGACCCCAAGCAGCCGCGCTATCTGCAAACCGTGCGCGGCGAAGGGTATATGCTGGCGCCGGATTGAGGCGGGCAAAGCCCCGCTCTACGAGAGCTCTGCCACCGCCCAGCGCGCTGCATCTGCTACCACCGGGTCTTCATCGTCACACAACCCCTGCGCCACCGGCCTGAGCCGCGCCGCGCCCGAGTTGCCGATCGCATAAAGCACATTGCGCACAAACCGCCCCCGCCCGATCCGCTTGATCGGGGAGCCGGAGAACCGCGCCCGGAAGGCCGCATCATCCAGCGCGGCCAGCTCCTCCAGCGCGGGCAAGTCTGTCTCGGCCCCGCCGTGATACCGCAGGTCCGCCGCCTCTACAGCGAACTTATTCCACGGGCAGACGGCGAGGCAATCGTCGCAGCCGTAAATCCGGTTGCCCAGCTTGCCGCGCAAGGCCTCATCCACCGGCCCGGCGTGCTCGATGGTCAGGTAAGAGATGCAGCGCCGCGCATCGAGCTGGTAGGGCGCCGGAAAGGCGCTTGTCGGGCAGATGTCGAGGCACCGCCTGCACCCGCCGCAATGGTCGGTTTCTGCAGGATCAGGCTCGATTTCAAGCGTGGTGAACACCGAGCCGATAAAGAACCACGAGCCCATCTCCCGGCTCACAAGATTGGTGTGTTTGCCCTGCCAGCCCAGCCCCGCTGCCTGCGCCAGCGGCTTCTCGGCCACCGGGGCGGTATCGACGAAAACCTTGATTTCGCCGCCGAACTCCTCAATCAGCCAGCGCCCCAGCCGCTTCAGCCGCTTCTTGACGATATCGTGGTAGTCACGCCCCCGCGCGTAGGCCGAGATCAGCCCGCGCTCGCGTTCCTCCAGCAGAGGCAACGGGTCGAACTCCGGCCCGTAGCTCTCGCCCAGCACCAGAATGCTCCGCGCCTCGGGCCAGAGCGCCGTGGGATCCTCCCGCCACTCAAGGCGCTTTTCCATCCACGCCATCTCGCCATGGCGGCCCTCCCGCAAGAAGGCTCTCAGCCACTCTGGCACTCGGTCAAACGGTGCCGCCCGCGCCACGCGGCAGAGCGAGAACCCCTCTTCCAGCGCACGCGAGACGATCGCATCTTTCACCAGCCCGCCCCATTTTCTTGCTGAAAATATTCCCGAGGGGTGTCGCACCTATGGTGCGCCTTCGGCGCAACGGGCTGGCCCCCACTCCGACGCTGCCGATCAGAAATCCAGGTCGGCATAATGCGGCGGCGGCGGGAAGCCCGGCACCTGGTCGGCCAGAAGCCCGCGGAAGGCGGGGCGCGATTTGATCTTGGCGTACCAGTCCTTGACGTTCTCGCTGCGGTTCCAGTCCACGTCGGAGATGTAATCGAGTGCGCTCAGATGCGCGGCGGCGGCAAAATCGGCGAGGCTCAGGGAGTCGCCCGCCAGCCAGCGGCGTTGGTCGAGCAGCCAGCTCATATAGTCGAGGTGATACTTGATCGCCTTGGCCCCGGCCTTCACGTTGCGGCTTTCGGGGTAGCCCTGTCCGGTGACCTTCTTGTTCACGCGTTCGTAGAGCAGGTTGGCGGTGACTTCGTGGTGAAACTTGTCGTCGAACCACGCGCAGATGCGGCGCACCTCGTAGCGGCCCTCGGCATCCTTGGGCATCAGCGGCGGCTCGGGGTGGCGCTCTTCGAGGTATTCGCAGATCGGCTGGCTCTCGGCCATCATCTGCCCGTCGAGCCGCAGCACCGGCACCTTGCCCGCCGGGTTGCGGCGCAGAAAGTCGGGCTCCGCCTCCCAGTAGCGCTCTTCGACCAGCTCCACCTCCAGCCGCTTTTCCGCCATCACAAGGCGCACCTTGCGGCAGAAGGGTGAGAGTGGAACGTGGTAAAGGCGGCTGCTCATGGGCTCCCCCGGGAACTTGGTGAATTGCCCCGTGATAACGCGGCCAAGGCCCCGCCTTCAATCAAAGAACCTTCAATCCTCGAAACAGGCGGCCCGCCCGTCGGCGGCGATGGTGGCGGCGCCATCGGCGATCCGCGCCGCGCGTTTGCGTTGGCTGGTCGAGGGGCGCGAGGCCGAGCGGCCCTTGGGGTTGGGCAGCACGCTGGCGAGCAGGGCGCCCTGCATCGGCGAGAGCTTGCCGGGGGGCACGCCGAAGTAGTGATGCGCGGCGGCATCGATGCCAAATACCCCCTCATCGAACTCGGCCACGTTGATGTAGATTTCAAGAATGCGCCGCTTGCTCCAGACCGCCTCTGCCGCCGGGGTGATCAGCGCCTCCAGCGCCTTGCGCAGCCAGCTGCGCCCTTGCCAGAGAAACACGTTCTTCACCGTCTGCTGGCTGATGGTCGAGGCGCCGCGCGTGCCGCCGTCTTCCAGCGCATCGCGGATCGCGTCCACGTCGAAGCCCCAGTGCAGGCAGTAGTTGGCATCCTCGGCGGCGACCACCGCGCGCACGGCGGCGGGGGCGACCTCTTCGATGCCGATCCACTGCCGGTCCACATCGCCGAGGCGGCGCTTTTCGGACCAGATGGTGTGGGTCGTCGGCGGGTCGACGAAGGCGAAGAGCAGGATGGCGAGAAACACCAGCAGCACCGGCACCGCCAGCACCAGCGCCAGACGGCGCAGAAACCACCGCCAGGCCCGGCGCACCGCCGGCGGCTTGGGGCGGCTCCGTTTGGCCGGGGCCTTCGCTGTCTTGCTCGCTTTCGCCATCCTGATTGCTATACGCCGCCGCTGCGGGTTGGAAAACCCGTCAGGCACCCTGCGGCGCGCGGGCGGGGGCAGCCCGGAGGCCGCCCCGCGCGCGGAATGGGGGCGACCCACCCCGCGTGAAAGGCTCTATTCCGCCGGAACAGCGCCTTTTTCGAGCGTCAGCGGGTGGCTCAGCTTGTCGAGCATCTCCTTCGGGCAAACCTGGATGAAGTTCGGCAGCTCGCTCTCCCAATGTTGCAGGATCGCCTCGGCCTTGCGGCTCTTGGTTTCCTTGAGATGGTTGGAGACCATCTCGTGCAACTGCTCGATCCAGTGGTCGACCGTGACCGGGTTGGTCACCAGCGTCTCCATGTTCATCATGTCGGCTGCCTTGCCATCCGGATCGTAGAGATAGGCCATGCCGCCGGTCATGCCCGCGCCGAAGTTGGCGCCGATGGTGCCGAGGATCACTGCGAGGCCGCCGGTCATATATTCACAGCCGTTGGAGCCGCAGCCCTCGATCACCGTCTTGGCGCCGGAGTTCCGCACCGCAAAGCGCTCGCCCGCCCGGCCCGCGGCATAGAGGTAGCCGTCGGTCGCGCCGTAGAGCACGGTGTTGCCGATGATGGTGTTCGAGCTCGCCTCCAGCGGGCTCGACATGGTTGGCCGCACCACGATGGTACCGCCGCTCAGGCCCTTGCCGACGTAGTCGTTGGCATCGCCCGCGACCTCCAGCTTCAGCCCCGGCGCCGCGAACGCCCCGAGCGATTGTCCGGCGGAGCCCGAGAGCTTGACCGTCAGGTGATCGGGGAGGAAGGCGTTGCGCATGCCGAAGTTCTGCACGATGTGGCTGGAGGTGCGGGTGCCGACCGTCCGATGCGTGTTTTGCACCGCGTATTGCAGCTGCATCTTCTCGCCGTCCCGCAGGAACCGCTTGGCATCCTGCACGATCTGGGCGTCCAGCGTGTCGGGCACCGCATTGCGCGACCGCTCGACCGTGTAATCCACCTTGTCGGCGCCATCGACGCAGATCAGCAGCGGGTTCAGGTCGAGGTCGTCGAGGTGGGCAGAGCCACGGCTGACCTGACCGAGCAGGTCGGCCCGGCCGATCACCTCGGCAAGGCTGCGAGCCCCGATGGAGGCGAGGATCTCCCGCACTTCCTGCGCGTAGAAGGTGATGAGGTGCACCACCTTGTCGGCGTTGCCGGTGAACTTGGCCCGCAGGTCATCGCGCTGGGTACACACGCCAACCGGGCAGGTGTTGCTCTGGCATTGCCGGACCATGATGCAGCCCATCGCGATCAGCGCGGCGGTGCCGATGCCGTATTCCTCAGCGCCCATCATGGCGGCCATGACGATATCGCGGCCCGTGCGCAGCCCGCCGTCCGTCCGCAGGGTGATGCGGGAGCGGAGGTTGTTGAGCGAGAGCACCTGATGCGCCTCGGTCAGCCCCATCTCCCACGGCAGGCCGGCGTATTTGATGGAGGTCGCTGGGCTCGCACCCGTGCCGCCGTTGTGGCCCGAGATCAGGATGTTGTCGGCCTTGGCTTTCGCCACGCCTGCCGCAATCGTGCCGACGCCGGAGGAGGCGACGAGCTTGACCGTCACCTTCACCGTCGGGTTGATCTGCTTGAGGTCGTAGATCAGCTGCGCGAGGTCCTCGATCGAGTAGATGTCGTGGTGCGGCGGCGGGCTGATGAGGGTCACGCCCTTGGTGGAGTGCCGCAGCCGGGCGATCAGGTCGGTGACCTTCATGCCGGGCAGCTGGCCGCCTTCGCCGGGCTTGGCGCCCTGGGCGACCTTGATCTCCAGTTCCTCACAGTGGTTCAGGTATTCGGCGGTCACGCCAAAGCGCCCGGAGGCCACCTGCTTGATCTTGGCGGAGGGGTTGTCGCCGTTCGGCTCGGGCACGAAGTGCGCCGGATCCTCGCCGCCCTCGCCGGAGTCCGACTTGGCGCCGATCCGGTTCATCGCGACGTTGAGGGTCTTGTGCGCTTCGGGGCTGAGCGCGCCCAGCGACATGCCCGGCGTCACGAACCGCTTGCGGATCGCGGTGACGCTCTCGACCTCCTCCACGGGGATCGGGTTGCCCAGCGGCTTGATCGCCAGCAGGTCGCGCAGGTGGATCGGCGGGTTGGCTTGCATCTTGGCGCTGTACTGCTTCCAGAGCTCAAAGGAGCCGCGGTCGCAGGCGCTTTGCAGCAGGTGCATCGACGAGGCTTCCCAAGCATGGGTCTCGCCCGAGCGCCGGGCCTTGTAGAAACCGCCGACCGGCAGCACCGGGGTCGCGCCCTTGAGCCAGCCGTGGGCGTGGATCTCTTCGGCCTTTTTCTGGATGCCGGGCACGCCGATGCCGCTGATGCGGCTGGTCATGCCGGGGAAGAATTCGGCCACCATCGCACGGGAGAGGCCCACGGCCTCGAAGTTCAGCCCGCCGCGATAGGAGGAGACCACCGAGATGCCCATCTTCGACATGATCTTCAGCAGGCCCTGGTCGATGGCCTCGCGGTAGCTTTTGACCGCTTCGGTCAGGGTCATGTCGAGCAGGCCGCGCTCGATCCGGTCGGCGAGGCTGTCTTCGGCCAGATAGGCGTTCACGATGGTCGCGCCGCAGCCGATGAGCACCGCGAAGTAATGCGGATCGAGGCACTCTGCCGAGCGTACGCCAAGCGAGCAGAAGGTCCGAAGGCCCTTGCTCGTCAGCCCGCTGTGGACGGCGCTGGTGGCGAGGATCATCGGCATGGCGATCTTGTCTTCGCTCGAATGCTGATCGGTCAGCACGATGTGGCCCGAGCCCGAACGCACGGCATCCTGCGCCTCGGCGCGGATGCGCTCCAGCCCCTCTTGCAGGGCATGCGCCCCGCCGTCGCGCGGGAAGGTACAATCGATCTCGCACATCTCGGCGTTGAAGTGCTTCACCAGCTCTTCGAACTGCGTGTTGCCGACGAAGGGGCTCTCCAGCACGATGATCTCGGTCTGGCTGCTGTCTTCATCCAGCACGTTCTTCAGGTTGCCGAAGCGCGTTTTCAGGCTCATCACCCGGTATTCGCGCAGGGAGTCGATCGGCGGGTTGGTGACCTGGCTGAAGTTCTGGCGGAAGAAGTGGCTCAGGGGCCGATACTTCTTGGAGAGCACGGCAGAGGGCGTGTCATCGCCCATGCTGGCGACCATCTCCTTGCCGTCCTCGGCCATCGGCGCGAGGATTTGCTCAAGGTCTTCAATCGAGTAGCCCGCCGCGATCTGCCGCTTGCGCAGCTGGTCGCCGGAGAACAGCGGCTTCTCCTCGATGCCGACCATCGCCTCGTCGAGATCGTTGATCTTGCCGACCCACTCACCGAAGGGCAGGGCGCGGGAGAGCTTGTCCTTGATCTCCACGTCGTGGAACAGCAGACCCTTCTTGGTGTCCACGGCAATCATCTGCCCCGGGCCAAGCGCGCCCTTCTCACGCACCACCGACTCGTCGATGGTGACCATCCCGGCCTCGGAACCGGCGATCAGCAGCCCGTCGCCGGTGACGACGTAGCGCATCGGGCGCAGCCCGTTCCGGTCGAGGCCGGCGCAGACCCAGCGGCCATCGGTCATGGCGAGAGCGGCGGGGCCATCCCACGGCTCCATCACCGAGTTGCAGTAGCTGTACATGTCGCGCCACGCCTCGGGCAGCTCGACCGCCTGCTTGCTCCAGCTTTCGGGCACCAGCATGGTCTTGGCCATCGGCGCGGAGCGCCCGGCGCGCACCAGCACCTCAAAGACCGAATCCAGCGCGGCGGAGTCGGAGGCGCCCTGCGGGATGATCGGCTTGATGTCTTCGGCCAGCTCGCCAAAGGTCGACGAGGCCATGCGGATCTCATGGCTCTTCATCCAGTTCATGTTGCCCTTGATGGTGTTGATCTCACCATTGTGGGCCAGCATGCGGAACGGCTGGGCGAGCCACCACTGCGGGAAGGTGTTGGTGGAGTAGCGCTGGTGGTAGATCGCAAAGGTGCTCTCGAAGCGCTCGTCCATCAGGTCGGGGTAGAATTCGGCCACCTGCTCGGCCAGCATCATGCCCTTGTAGATGATGCTCCGGCAGGAGAGCGAGCACACGTAGAAGGCAGGCAGATGCGCGGCAGCGGCGGCCTTCTCGATCCGCCGACGGATCACGTAGAGCTCGCGCTCGAAGGTCTCTTCATCCACACCCTTGATGTTCGAAATCAGGATCTGCTCGATCTCGGGGCGGGTGGCATTGGCCTTCTCGCCAAGGCAGGAGATATCCACCGGCACGTGGCGCCAGCCGTAGATGTAATAGCCCATGCGGAGCACCTCGGCCTCCACGATGGTCCGCGCCCGCTCCTGCGCGCCGAAATCGGTGCGCGGCAGGAAGATCTGGCCAACGGCGATGAGCTTGTTCTTGTCTGGCACGTGGCCGGTGCGCTCGATCTGGTCGTAGAAGAAGTTGACCGGGATCTCCACGTGGATGCCCGCGCCGTCGCCGGTTTTGCCATCGGCATCCACCGCGCCCCGGTGCCAGATCGCCTTCAGCGCCTCGATCCCGTTCTCCACCACCTTGCGGCTGGGTGAGCCGTCGATCGACACAACCAGACCCACGCCGCAGGAGCTTTTCTCCTCGGTCTCGTGGTACATGCCGTTTTCGCTGAGCCACTTGCGGTGCTGCTCATGTTCGGCAGCCCAGGCCTCATCGTATTTGGTCATGGGTGTCTCCTTCACTGGCTGACTGGCGGCACGAAGCTCGCCTGTAGCGCGTTACATCCGTAGCGGGGCCTGAAATCGCTGAACCCCTTTTCGCCGGGGAAGATGAACTCCCGCGGCGTGTTATCTTCCTGCCACTGCTCCTCACCGTCGAAGTAGCTCTCCTGCCCGAGCATGAAGAGCCGTTCGTCGGCAAAGACGTATTGCTTGCCGGTGGCCGCAAAGACGAGATCGCCGTTCTCGTCGCGGGTCTCCGAGTTGACGGTGACAGTGAGCAGGGTCACGCCGTCGATCACCTCGGTGTTGCCGGTGGTCTCGTCGCGGCCCTTGGTGTTGAGCTTCACCGCCTCTTCGCCGGTCTGCTCGATGGTGGTGAAATCGTAGGTATCCACCCCCTGCTCCAGTAGTTCGCTCATGCTGATCGGGTCCGGTCCCGGCTCGAACAGCCGCTCGGTGGTGCCGCTGTTGAAGTAGAAGGCATCGACCCACTGAAATTCGCGGTCGTACACATGCATGCTTGTCGGCCCGTCGAGGTCATGGCTGACCTCCCATGTGGTGCCCTCTGGCGCATCATCGCAGCGCCAGTAGTGCGAGACCGTGCAGGCGCGGGTGTGGACGGTCAGAAAGCCCGAGCAACCCGCGGGCGGGCTGGTGGATTGCGCAGCGGCTCCGCCTGCGGTGAGCAGGGCGAGGGCAGCGGGCAGGAGGGGCGTGATCGTTTTCACCGTCTCTTAACTCTTTCGCGTCTCAGCGTCAGCGATGCTGACCTTTCCGGTCGGGCCGGGCCGCCAAGCCGTTGCGTCACTGATGCTGACCTTTAACACCCTGCGTATGCATGGGATGTGCATCGGTTGTGCATCAGTTCTGCATACGACCTTTCGCCGTTTCAGCCCTTATTCTGCAGCCACCGCACGGGCGGCATCGAACTTCTCAAGGATGGCCTCGGCGGCCTCGCGGCCATCGCGGATGGCCCAGACCACGAGCGAAGCGCCGCGCTGGATATCTCCCACCGCATAGACGTTTTCCATCGGGGTCTCATGGGTCAGGAAGTCGGCCTTCACGGTGCCCCAGCGGGTCACCTGAAGCTCGGGCTGATCCCAGAGCGTGGGCAGATCCTCGGGCTCGAAGCCGAGCGCCTGAATGACAAGATCGGCCTTCTCGACGTAGTCGGAGCCTTCAATGATCTCAGGGCTTTGGCGGCCGGAGGCATCGGGGGCGCCAAGGCGCATCTTCTGCACCATCACGCCTTCGACGGTCGCATCGCCGGTGAAACCCTTGGGCGCGGAGAGCCAAACGAACTCGACGCCCTCTTCCTCGGCATTGGCCACCTCGCGCTGCGAGCCGGGCATGTTGGCCCGGTCGCGGCGGTAGAGGCATTTCACGCTGGTCGCGCCCTGCCGGATGGAGGTGCGCACGCAGTCCATCGCGGTGTCGCCGCCGCCGATGACGACCACGTTCTTTCCCTCGGCGTTGAGCGTGCCATCCTCGAACTCGGCAACCGCGTCGCCAAAGCTCTTCTTGTTGGAAGCGGTAAGGAAATCAATGGCTTTCACGATGCCCTTGGCACCCACACCGGGAGCCTGAAGCTCGCGGGTCTTGTAGACGCCGGTGGCGATGATGATCGCGCCGTGGGCCTTCTGGATGTCCTCGAAAGAGATATCCTCACCCACGTTGCAGTTGAGCTTGAAGGTCACGCCGCCGTCTTCGAGTTGCTTGTTGCGGCGCATCACAACGTCTTTCTCCAGCTTGAAGCCGGGGATGCCGTAGGTCAGCAGGCCGCCTGCGCGATCGTAACGGTCATAGACCGTGACCTGAACGCCAGCGCGGCGCAGCATGTCGGCGGCGGCAAGGCCACCTGGGCCCGCACCGATAATGCCCACGCTCTCGGGGCGCTCCTCGAGCGGCTTCGGCGGCTCGACCCAGCCGTTTTCCCACGCGGTATCAGTGATGTACTTCTCCACCGACCCGATCGTCACCGTGCCGTGGCCGGACTGCTCGATGACGCAGTTGCCTTCGCAGAGACGATCCTGCGGGCAGATGCGGCCGCAGATCTCGGGGAAGGTGTTGGTCGCCTGGCTGATCTCGTAGGCTTCCTTCAACCGCCCGGTCGCGGTGAGGCGAAGCCAGTCGGGGATGTTGTTGTGCAGCGGGCAGTGGCTCTGGCAGTAGGGCACGCCACACTGGCTGCACCGGCTCGACTGCGCCTCGGCACGCTCTGCCGCAAACTCCGCGTAAATTTCTTTGAAATCATTCGAGCGTACGTTGGCCTCCCGCTTCTCGGGCATCTGGCGTTCTAGCTCGACGAATTTCAGCATGGGCTGCTTGGCCATGACGTCTCCTTACGTTTCGTCGCCTGCCTACACGGATAGCGAAGGGAATAAAAGTCAGATGTGCTGACCTAATTTTGCGTTTTTGGGCTGCCGTCTGGCCCGGACTGCGTCAACTCCCCAGATTTTGTGTCAGCACAGTTTACCTATTTTCGCGCTTCCCTCTGTCTGCCTGTTCTGTAGGCTGCAAAAAAACCAGCCGGGCAGGGCAGCATGGAACTCTGGCAACTCCTGATTGTCGCGATAATTCAAGGCATTACAGAGTTTCTGCCGATCTCCTCCTCGGGGCACCTCATCCTTTTGCCCGGCCTCACCGGAATGGAGGACCAAGGGCAGGTTATTGATGTGGCAGTTCATGTCGGCACCCTTTTTGCCGTCATTCTCTATTTCCGGCAGGATGTTGCCGCTGCCGCCGGAGGCACGCTCCGGCTCGCGCAGGGCAAGGTCGACACCCCCGGCGCGCGACTGGCATGGCTGCTGATCCTCGCAACGATTCCCGTGATCCTCTTTGGCCTCGTCCTCAAGCTGACCGGGCTGGACGACCAGTTGCGCTCGGTTGCGGTGATCGGCTGGACGATGCTGATCTTCGGGCTCGTTCTCTACTGGGCCGACCAGAAGGGGGCCGAGGTGAAGGAGAGCACGGACTGGAGCCTGAAGGATGCGCTGATCATGGGGCTCTGGCAGGCGGTCGCCCTGATCCCCGGCACCTCGCGCTCGGGCATCACCATCACCGCCGCCCGCAGCCTCGGCTACAAGCGGGAAGACGGCGCCAAGCTGGCGATGTTGATGTCGATCCCCACGATCGCGGCCTCCGGTGTGTTGCTCGGCGCGGAAGTGGTGGCCACCGCCGATGCGCAGGCAGCGAAGGATGCAGCCATCGCCGCCTTCTTCGCCTTCATTTCTGCACTGCTCGCGCTCACGCTGATGATGCGCCTGCTGAAGTCGGTGAGCTTCACGCCCTACGTGATCTACCGGGTGATCCTCGGCCTGTTCCTGCTGTGGTGGGCCTACGTCTGACCCGCCGCCTCAGGCCTTCAGTTTGCCCGCCGACTCCTTGATCGCGTCATACTGGCCGGAGGGCCGGTACTTCCACATGTAGTCGGGCAGTTCCGCCTCCATCGGGGTGGGGGTGATGCCGAGGCTCTCCAGCCCGCTGGCGCCCTCGGCCACCACGTTGTCGACCCCGAGGCTCTTCACCTGATCGCGGTTGATCAGGGAGTTGGTGAAGAGCCCGCCGGTCACGGTTTGCGCCATGTCGAGCGAGCCTGCCATCAGGCGCGCGACGAAGGCGGGTTGGGGGATGATGATTTTCTTGCGACGGATGATGCCCAGAACCTTCTCGACCAGCGCGCGGATGGTCAGCACCTCGGGGCCACCCAGCTCGTAGGTGCCGGCCTCTACCTCGCCCAGCGCCGCCTTTTCGGCGGCGGCGGCCACGTCATCGACGAAGACGGGCTGCACCCGGGTCTCCGCGCCGATGACCGGCAGGAACGGCCCGAAGCGGGCCATCGAGGCGTAGAGGTTGATGAAGCCGTCCTCGGGACCGAACATCAGCGAGGGGCGCAGAATCACTGCCTCGGCAAAGCCCGCCTTCACCGCCTCTTCGCCCTTGCCCTTGGTCTGGTAGTAAGCGCTGGGCCCCTCGGCATCTGCACCGATGGCAGAGACGTGGACCATGCGGGCAACGCCCTGCTCCGCCGCGATGCGCGCGATCCGGCCCGCGCCATCGATATGCACGGCGTCCATGTTGTTCTTGCCGTAGGTACCGCCCACGCCGACGCAGTTGATCACTACATCAGCGCCCTGCATCGCGGCGGCCACGGAGGCATCATCGCGGATGTTACAAAAGATCGGCTCGACCTGGCCGACAACGCCGTAGGGCTTGAGGAAGAGGGCCTCGTTGGGGCGGCGCACCGCCGCGCGCACCCGCCATCCCTGCTTGGCCAGCCTGCGGGCGATGTAGCGCCCCAGAAAGCCGGAACCGCCATAGATGGTAACGAGCTTCGACATAACGGATGTCTCCCTTGCTGGCTGAATTGCTGATAGCTTCCTGCGCCCCACCGGGCAAGGCGCGAATGGCCGCAGAACTGTGGTTGACACCCCCGTTCGGCGCATATATCTGCCCCTCTCACGACACCTGCCCAGGTGGCGGAATTGGTAGACGCGCCAGCTTCAGGTGCTGGTGTCTGTATGGACGTGGAGGTTCGAGTCCTCTCCTGGGCACCAACGTCGAAAGGCCCCCGAGCGCTCTGCGTTTCGGGGGCCTTCGATTTTGGCGTGGGCGATTCTGCGCGGGTAACCGAACCTCAAGGCTTTTCTGGTTTCTGGCGGGCGACGGTGCGCTCAGAACGAGGCTCGATGCTTGATCGCATGCATATCCGCCGGGGCTGGCTGGCCCTTATGCTCTGCCTGTGCTGGCTTGGCGCAGCAGAGGCCGCCGACCCGATCTTTGGTGGCGCACGGCCCTTGGGTGCGCGGGCCGGGGCGGATGCAGGCGCCGGGCCGAGCCTGTTTGCCGGGGTGCAAGAGGGCGGGTTCTTTGCCCCGTTGCCGGACAGGGGGACCGGGGCCGTCCGGGTCAGCCCGCGCCGGGGCTGGACGACCGAGGCGGTTTATTCCGAGTGGATTCGAGGGCTGATCGCCGAGGCGGAGGCCGGGGCGGCGGGGTATGATGCGGTGGTACTGAGTGCGCGCGTCAAGCCACCAAGCCGCCCGACAGAGATGACCATCGGCGAGATCTACCAGTGGATCGAGGACACGCCGGGCCAGAACCACGCCATCGGGCGTTACCAGTTCATCCCCGTGACCCTGCGCCGCCTCGTGGACCATATCGGCGCGGCGCCTGAGACCGGGTTCAGCCCCGAAGTGCAGGATGCGCTGGCCGACCAGCTCCTGCGGGAGGCGGGGCTGGCCGAGCTGCTCGCGGGGACCATGCCGCGCAAGACCTTTATGAACCGGCTCGCGACCATCTGGGCCGGGCTGCCGACCTCTTCGGGCAAGTCGCATTACCACGGCCACGCGGGCAACAAGGCGACGATGAGCTGGAGCCGTTTCGAGGCGGAAATGGCCAAGTTCTTCCCCGAGTAGCGGCCCACGCTGCGGCGGCATTTGATTTCGCACGGCGAAGGGCCTATTTCGGCTCAAACGGCAAAAGAGGCAGCGCATCGTGGCAAAGACCCATCTCTACAAGAACGACCTCCCCGAAGGGTTGGACCTTGGCCCATTGGTGGCCATCGACTGCGAGACCATGGGCCTCAACCCGCACCGGGACCGGCTGTGCCTTGTGCAGATGTCGGGCGGTGACGGAGAGGCGCATCTGGTGCAGATCGAGAAGGGGCAGACTGAGGCGCCGAACCTCTGCGCCATGCTGGAGAACCCCGAGGTGCTGAAGCTCTTCCACTTCGGGCGCTTCGACATTGCCGCGATGTACAATGCCTTCGGCGCGCTGGCCGCGCCGGTCTATTGCACCAAGATCGCCTCCAAGCTGGTGCGCACCTTCACCGACCGGCACGGGCTGAAATACCTCTGCCAGGAGCTGATCGGGGTGGATATCTCGAAGCAGCAACAAAGCTCTGACTGGGGCGCGCCGGAACTGACCGAGGCGCAGCAGAGCTACGCCGCCTCCGATGTGCTGCACCTGCACCAGCTGCGCGACGTGCTGAACGAGCGGCTGGAGCGCGAGGGGCGGATGGAGCTGGCGCAGAGCTGCTTCGGGTTTCTGCCCACGCGTGCCAAGCTGGACCTCGCCGGCTGGCCCGAAATCGACATATTCGCCCATTAGGCTGCCGCGATGACCTCCCATCCGCCCATCGACCCGGCCACGCTCATCGAAGCGGGCAAGCGGGTGATCGCCCTCGAAACCGAGGGGCTGAGACGCCTTGCCGATGGCCTTGGGCCGGGATTTGCCGAGGCCTGCGAGATGATCCTCGCCGCGCCGGGACGGGTGATTGTGAGCGGGATGGGCAAGTCGGGGCATATCGCCCGCAAGCTCGCCGCCACCTTTGCCTCTACCGGCACGCCTGCGCACTTCGTCCACCCCGCCGAGGCCAGCCACGGCGACCTTGGCATGATGAGCGCGGGCGATGTGGCGCTGCTGCTCTCCAACTCCGGCGAAACTCCCGAGCTGGCCGACATGATCGCCCACACCCGGCGCTTCGGCATTCCGCTGATCGGGGTGGCCTCGAACCCGGAGAGCACGCTGCTGAAACGGGCCGATTGCGCGATTGTCCTGCCCCGCGCCGAGGAGGCCTGCGAGGAGGGGATCGTGCCGACGACCTCCACCACGATGACACTGGCGCTGGGCGATGCGCTGGCCGTGGCGCTGATGAAGCACCGCCGCTTCACGCCCGAAAAGTTCCGCGACTTTCACCCGGGCGGCAAGCTGGGCGCCCGGCTGGCAAAGGTGCGCGACCTCATGCACGGGGCCGATGCGCTGCCTCTTGCCGCTCCCGGAACGCCGATGAGCGAGGCCCTGCTTACCATGAGCCAGAGCGGTTTTGGCGTGGTGGGCGTGGCGGCGCAGGATGGTAGGCTTCACGGTATCGTCACCGACGGTGACTTGCGCCGGCACATGTCGGGGCTTCTGGATCATACCGTGGATGAAGTCATGACAGAGAACCCCCTGACCATCGGCCCCGACGCGCTTGCCGCCGAGGCGCTTGCGCTGATGAATGGCCGGAAGATCACCTGCCTCTTTGTGCTCTCGCCAGAGGGCCGGGCGGAGGGGCTGCTGCACATCCACGATTGCTTGCGCGCGGGGGTGGCCTGAGGGCGCGGTCATGTCGGTTTACGACAACAGCTATTCCCGCTTCGTCTCGATGGCCAAGATCGTGCTGCCGCTGGCGGCGCTGGCGATGCTCTCCACGCTCTTTCTTGTCGCGCGCACCGTCGACCCGACCCGCTCGATCCCCTACGCCGATGTGGATGTGAACGAGTTGGCACGCGAGCAGCGCATCTCGGCCCCCAACTACTCGGGCGTCACCCGCGATGGCTCGGCGATATCCATCGCCGCCTCTACCGCCCGGCCGGACCCTGACAACGAGCACCTCGTCTCGGCGACCGATCTGAGCGCCAAGCTCGAAACAGAGGGCGGCGCGACCTATGAGCTTTCATCGCTCTCGGGGCAGATCGACACCGAGGCGGGGCAGGCGGTGCTGAACGGCGGCGTCATCATCACTACCCCCACGGGCTATCGCGTGACCTCAGAAGAGATCACCACCGCGCTGGAGCGCACCGAGATCGAATCGCCCGGCCCGGTGCAGGCCGAGGGCCCCGCCGGTGTGCTGGACGCGGGCAGCATGCGGCTTGCCCGCGCCGAAGAGGGCGACGAGGCCAGCGGCTACCTTCTGGTTTTCAACGGAGGGGTGAAACTGGTATACACCCCGCCAAGCGAATAGGAATTTTTCTCCGTGACTTTCAAACGCGCGACTTTCAAACGCCTCTTTCTGGCCGGGTGCCTCGCGGCTTTTGCCGGGCTTTCCGGCCCGGTGCTGGCGCAGGGTGCGAACGTGGCCTTCGGGGCGCTGAAGCATGACAGTTCGCTGCCCGTCGAGATCGCCGCCGATCAGCTTCAGATCAACCAGGAGACCGGCAAGGCCGTGTTCCGCGGCAATGTCGAGGTGGGCCAGGGCGAGATGCGGCTGGCGGCTGCGATGGTCGAGGTGGAATACGAGGGCGGCGAAAGCGCGACCGGCAAGGTCAGCCGTTTGCACGCCACCGGGGGCGTCACGCTGGTGAGCGGGGCCGAGGCGGCAGAGGCCCGCGAGGCGGTGTATACCATTGGCTCGAGCGAGATCGTGATGACCGGCGATGTGCTGCTGACGCAGGGCCAGAACGCGCTTTCTGGCCAGAAGCTGGTGGTCGACCTCGACAAGGGGACCGGCGTGATGGAAGGCCGCGTGCGCACCGTCTTCCGGTCGGACGCGGAAAATTGAGCGACAGCAAGGCCGATACCAAGCCCGGCTTGCGGGTGGCCGGAGGCGAGGGCGGTTTGCGCGTGGTGAACATGCGCAAGAGCTACCGCAAACGTCTCGTGATCCGCGATGTCAGCATGGAGTTGGGCCGTGGCGAGGTTGTGGGCCTGCTCGGCCCCAATGGGTCGGGCAAGACGACCTGCTTTTACACCATCGCCGGGCTGATCGTGCCGGAAAGCGGCCATATCACCATCGACGGGCGCGAGGTGACAAGCCTGCCGATGTATCGCCGCGCCAAGCTTGGCATCGGCTACCTGCCGCAGGAAATGTCGATCTTTCGCGGGCTGAACGTGGAAGACAACATCATGGCGATTTTGGAGATCGCCGAGAGTGACCGCCACAAGCGGCGCGAGCGGCTGGAGGAGCTGCTCTCGGAATTCGCCATCGAGCACCTGCGCCGCGCACCTGCCCTCGCCCTTTCGGGCGGTGAGCGCCGCCGGGTGGAGATTGCCCGCTGCCTCGCCGCCGACCCGAAATACCTGCTGCTCGACGAGCCATTCGCCGGGGTCGACCCGATCTCGGTGGGGGAGATCCGGCACCTCGTGGCCGACCTGAAGACCCGCGGCATCGGCGTGCTGATCACCGATCACAACGTGCGGGAGACGCTGGAAACGGTTGATCGCGCCTACATCCTGCATGACGGCAAGATCCTGATGAGCGGCACCGCCGATGAGGTGGTGAAGGATGAGAACGTGCGCCGGGTTTACCTCGGCGACAGCTTCCGCATCATGTAAGGCGGGCTGAGGTGAGCGGCCCGCAAACCCGGCTTGAACTTCGTCAGACCCAACGGCTCGCCATCTCTCCGGCGCTGCAGCAATCGGTTGCGGTGCTGGCGCTGGGCGGGGTGGTGCTGGAGGAGATGATCGCCGAGGCGGCCTCGGAAAACCCGTTTTTGATCTACACGCCGATGGATGCCGCCTCGGGTATCTCGGGTGCCAGCCTCAGCGCCTATGACGTGGCCTTGCAGACGGTGGCGGCCACGCCGAGCCTTGGCGAGCATCTGTGTAGCCAGATCGCCCTGATGGACCTGCCCGCCGATGTGGCCGAGGCGGCGATGAACCTCGCCTATGACCTCGATGAAAACGGCTTTCTGACCCAGCCCGACGCGCAGGCCGTGGCGCGGGACCATGGCATCCCCGAGATCCGGGCGATGCAGGCGGTGCGGGCGTTGCAGGCCTGCGAGCCTGCGGGGATCGGCGCGTTCAGCCTGATCGACAGTGTGCGGCTGCAAATGCTGGATGCCGGGCTTTCGGGCGAGCGGATCCAGCTGATCCTGACCGGGCTGCCCTATTTCACCAAGGGCCAGACCAACCTGATCGGCCCTGCCCTGGGCCTGACCGAAGAGGAGGCCGAGGAGATCACCGAGCTGGTGCGCTCGCTGGACCCGTCACCGGGCCGGGCGTTCGACACGGCAGACCCGATCATCCGTGTGCCCGAGCTGGTGGTGTCGGAAGGCAAGGACGCAGCGCTGGAGGTGGAGCTGGTCAACGACCACGCGCCGCGGCTGAAGATCGACAGCGAGCTGGCGGCGGCGCGGGGGGACATGGCCACCAACCACTTCAGGGACGCCCGAGACCTGATTGCCGCCGTCAAATACCGGGGCAAGACCCTGCTGGCGGTGGGCAGGGCGGTGGTGGATGCGCAGGCGGGCTATTTCACAGGGCGAAGCAAGGCGCTGGCACCGCTGACCCGCTCTGCGATTGCGGAGCGACTCTCGCTGCACAAGTCGACCGTAGGCCGTGCGATTGCGGGCAAGACGATGCTCTGGCGGGGCGAGATCATCGAGCTGGATAGCCTCTTTCCCGCAGCCCTCACCGCCGGGCCGGGCAAGCCGGTTTCGAGCCATGCGGCGCAGCTCGCCATCGCCCGACTCGTGGCTTCGGAAGAGCGCGATTCGGTGCTCTCGGACGAGGCGATCTGTGAAAGGTTGAGAGAGGATGGAGTTGACATCTCGCGGCGAACTGTCGCCAAATACAGAAAATGCCTGAACATACCGTCCTCCGCAAATCGACGCCGCCTGCTGACCAAATCAGCGGAGCAGCGCCGAACTCGGTGAAATCCACACAACGCCGCATTACATAGTGATTGCCCACCGGCACGCATGGCGCTGTGCCGTGCTTCCGCCGATGGGATGAAGACCCAGAAGAAGACCCCAGGAGGTGCCATGCGCTACCAGATCAGCGGAAAACAGATCGACATCGGTGAAGCTCTGCAAACTCACGTGCAGTCCGGCCTCGGTGCAGTCGTGGACAAATACGCGGAGCGTCCGACCGACGCGAACGTTGTCTTCTCTAAGAGCGCCCACGAGTTCGTGTGCGAGTCGACCATTCACCTTTCGACCGGCCTCACCGCCTCTGCCAAGGCCCATGCGGCCGAGATCTACTCCGCTTTCGAGCTGTGTTGCGACAAGATGGAAAAGCAACTCAGGCGCTACAAACGCCGCCTCAAGGACCACCACAAGGAGCGCACGCAGCCGGTTGAATTCATCGGTGCCTCCTCGTATATCCTCGCCGCATCGGAAGACACCGACACCGAGGAGCCGGATAGCCTCCAGCCGATGATCATCGCAGAGATGGAGGCCCGCGTGCCTTCGCTGTCTGTCGGTGAGGCTGTGATGCAGATGGAGCTCCAAGGCGCGCCGGTTCTGGTTTTCCGCAATGAAGGGCATAGTGGTGTCAACGTGGTGTACCGTCGGGACGACGGGAACATTGGCTGGATCGACACCCAACAGGAATGAGTGGCGCCCCGCTGGAGGGGCGGGAAGGCCGGGCAGAGCATGGAACTGCGAGAAATCCTCAAGCCTGAGGCCGTGAAGGTCTTGCAGGGCGTGAGCAGCAAGAAGCGGCTGTTTCAGCAGCTCGCCGAGCAGGCTCACGCCGCCTATGGGATGGAATCCCAGCGCTCTGTCGATGCGCTCATGGAACGTGAAAGCCTCGGCCCCACCGGTGTGGGCCGGGGCGTTGCCCTGCCGCATGCGCGGCTTGAGGGGCTGGACTCGGTCGTGGGCGTGTTCTTCCGGATCGAGAAGCCGGTGGATTTCGACTCGGTGGACCGGCAGCCGGTGGATTTGGTGTTTGCCCTCTTTGCGCCGCAGGATTCGGGCGTGGATCACCTCAAGGCGCTGGCGCTGGTGTCGCGCACGCTGAGGGACGCGGGCGTTTGCGGCAAGCTGCGCGCCAATGATGCGCCCTCGACACTGCACACCATCCTGACAGAAGCGCCTGGCGAACAGGCGGCCTGAGCGGCCTCGACTAGCTGTTGCGCAGCCGTTTGAATCCGAACGCTAAGTAATCGCGCTGGTAGGCATCGATTGCCGCCTGCTCGATATCGTCATCGAGAATCGCGTCCAGTAGCATCGCACCGGCCTCTTCCGGCGGCTCCGGGGCTACTGAGCTTTCAATCTCGCACTGCGCCAGAAGCTGTGACAGCCCGAGCGTCAGCTGATCTTCGCGGATCACCATGTCGGGCTGGCCCAGTTCGGCAAATCCCTGAATCACCGCCGCCTGGCTGGCCCATGCCGCATCGATCCGCACGCCGGTCTGCCCGGCGAGGTTGGCCTTTAGGAACTTCAGGTAGGCGAGAAAGGCGGCGTGATGGGCGGCGGTGTCATAATCTTCGCCCGGCTCACCCTCGGGCAGGGGCACCTTGTAGCCTTCGCGCAGGGTGCGGCGAATCTTGACGAAGGCCTCCTCGCCCTCGGCCCGCAGGATGTGATGGCAGAACACGCGGTGCGCCCGTTCCAGCGGGTGGGCAACGACCGAGAAACTGCGGCCGCCCTTGTTCTGCCGTCGCCATTGGCGAAGGGTTTTTTGGTTGAAGCCGCGTTGCAGCGCATCGGTCTCCACCCCGTCGAGCGCGGCCATCCACGCCTCCACCGGCCCCAGCGCCGTGCCTTTCACCGGCATGTGCAGAATCGGGCTTTTGGCGCAGGCGAGGTAGGTGGGCACTACCCCGCCGCGACGAGGCTCGAAGTTGGGCGTGCGGGTGAGTCCGAACGTGTCGATCTTCGCGAGCGCGGCCTGCATCTCGTCGAAGTTGGCGACCTTTTCATCCAGCCCGCCGGGGTTTTGCTTTTTTAGCTTGGTCGAAAGCTCTTCGAGCGGAGCCTCGCAGCCCAGAAACCGTGCGAGGCCGTTCAGCACGCCAAGGTCGTTGATATCTTCATACGCGATGTAGAAGCCGGTTTGCCCGGTGATCTGCATTTCGTGCTGGAGCAGGAGTTGAAACGCCTGAAGCTCGGCCACCAGCTCCTCGAACTCTGCGCCATCGAACCGGATCTTCGCGTCACGCCGGTGCTTGGCATCGGTCAGCCGCCACTGGCCGGTCTCGGCGGCGATCTTCCGGCTGACGTAGCTCTCCAGCGGGTTGCGAGTTAGGATGACCTTGGCGCAGAGCGGGTCCGGCAGGCAGGCTTCCAGCACGCGGGGGTCGTGATCGTGGAAGAAGCGGAAGCCGGGCAGGCCCTTGGTGTTCTTCTTCATCCGGTCGATCAGGCGGAGCGGGTCGGCCTCGCGCGCGGCGAGGGTCATGTCGAAAAGTTCCTTGGTGTTGTGATGCCCGACGAAGTGCGGATTGAAGGCCTCGCCGTAGCAGTGCAGCCCGTCGAACCTGTTGATGTTCTCTTCCAGATAGTTGGAGCCCGTGCGCATCTCGCCGAAGATCACGAAGTAGTCGAAACGGGCACTCATTGCGGGGTCACTTCTTTACCAGATAGGGGCGCTGGGCGTCGGCGGAGGTGGGCACCAGCGCGGGATCGACCGGGAAATCGCCGGCAAGATAGGGGTTCATCCCCTGGTTCTTCAGGGTTTGCAGGAAGCGGCCGAAGCCGTTGAGATCATGCATCAGCGGCGCTGCGGTGAGGCGGCGGCGGGCGCCGGGCATGATATCGTCCATGATGGTCTGGAGGTTGTTCATCGGGTCTTCGATGAATTCCGCCAGCGTCCAGATCCGGACCCGCGCCTTGGCGTAGGGCGAGCGCAGGGTACGCATGTGCTCGGCCTCGATGGATTGCAGCCGCGCGGCCTCCTTGCGGACGACCGAGGAGTTGATGCCCAGCTTGAACAGGCCAATCGCCCAGGCTCCGGTGATGACCGAGATCTGCGCCTTGGGATCGGTGGCGATGAACCACTCGATCTTCTGGCTGTCGCCCGGACCAAACTGGAACATCTGCCGCTCGCCGCGGGTGTTCCAGATCAGGCTGGTCAGGAAGGCCTCGGGGTTGTGGTCGCGCAGCAGGGCGCTGTCGGGCAGGTTGCCGTTGTAGGTTGGCTCGCCGCCCGCGTAATTGACCCTGTCGGGGGCGAAGAGGTGGCCATGCACCCGCCCGCCGGCGGTTTTACCCAGCCATGTATCGAAGTTCGAGAACAGCTCGGAAAAGCCCTCGAACACCGAGTAGGACTCCGAGGTCTTGCCGTTCTCCCAGTCGCGGTTGGGGAAGCGGCTCTGCATGTAGAGGCCGGGGCGGCCCAGCGTGCGGCGGTCGACGGCCTTGGCAAAGAGCCGGTCGATCTTGGACGGGTTCGGCTCGGCGTTCTTGGTGACCTTTGGGTCGTTCGACAGGAAGGAGGCATAGAGCCGGTTGGCCTGCGGCCAGATCTTGCGGGCGACGAAGCAGTCGGACCGGCGCAGGAGCTGCAGGTGATCGTCGTAGAAGATGTGCGGTTTGCCCTGAAAGTCGAACTTGGAGAGCGTCAACGAGCGGCTCTCCACATCGTTGGAATAGACCCGAACGATGGATTGAAAGTAGCTCTCGTCGGGGATCCAGACGCGCTTGAAATAGCGGTCGTAGAGCGGGCGGTCGGGATCGGTGAGGATAGCCTCGAGGGTCGGGCGCGAGAGGCACCACCATTGCGAGCCGAGGTGCGGCACCAGCCCTTTGGGCACCCTGCGTTTGAACCGCACGGCCCGTTGCAGGGCGACGTACCGGTCGAACAGGAAGCGCTGCTTCTTCCACGAGAAGGGGAAGCGCAGGGTAAACCGCTCGCTGTCGAAGCCGCCCTTGGTCCACGTCACGTCTTCGATGGTGACGCTTTCGATAAAGTCGGTGCGCGGGCGGGCCTTGAGGTAGGCGCGCAGCTCCTGCACCGGGCGGAGCGGCAGGCAGGAGCCGGAGGCGAGGTAGACGTGGCTGACCTCGGGGTGCTGCTCCAGCATGATCTCCGCCGCCTTCTGGGTGGCGGCGACGATGTTCCATGTGCCCCACTCGCAGAGGTAGCGCGGCGCGAAGCTGACGTTGTCGAGATCGGCGAGCGAGGCGGTGAGCTTGTCGTAGGCCTTGCGCGGCACCTTCTTGTCGCAATGGATGACGATGGGGCAGCCGCTGGTGGCCCAGTGCCGGGCAGTCTGGCTGGCGCGGTCGAGCGCGGTATGCACGAGCATCACGAAGCCGACCATCAGGCCCAGTTCCCCTTGGACATCAGCCCGAGAATTTCGAGCTGCCGCCAGTTGATGTAGCGCTCGCTCCACTTGGTCCAGAAATCGGGATTGTCGCGCAGCACGCGGGCGTAGGCCTTGTACTCATGGCTGGCCGCATAGTGCTGGCCGCGCTCCAGCTCCTCCTCGGACTTGGCCGAGAAGGTGTCGAGAAACTTGGCGTGGAGCAGGATGCCGGATGCCTTCTCGCCGCCCCACTCGTCATAGGTCAGGTTCAGGCCGCGGGGGAGCAGCATGTGGGTGGAGCTGACGTAGGTGTAGCTGCGGTCCCACTTCACCAGCGGGATCTTGTTGAGCGCGGGCGCCCGCTCGGGGGCGTCGCCAAAGAAGGCACGAGCGCGGGGGCCGCCCTGAATCCACAGGTTGCCATACATGGCGTTGCGGGTGATCTGGTAATTGCCGCTGTCGAAATAGCTGGCGATCTCGAGCGGGTTCTGCCCCTCGCTGTAGGGCAGCGCATCGAGCGGGCCCTTTGGATACATGTCGAGCAGCATGGCCGAGAACGACTTGATCGAGGAGGCATCGAGCCAGTCGGTCAGGGCGCGGATGGGCCGGGTATCGCAGAACGGGTAGACGAAGAACTCATCGACATCGACCACAAGCGCCCAATGCCCGTGGGCGTATCTGCGTTGCAGCCAGTTGAGCCAGTCGACTCCGAAGCGGGCGCGTTTGTAGCTGTGCTCGGTGGTCCAGAGCGAGACATCGCCCTGATCGGCGAGATACTCGCGTGAGCCATCATCGGAGCCGTTATCGACGATGAAGAAATGCGCGATGCCGAGCTTGCGGTAATAGTCCAGAAAATAGGGCAGGCGGATGCGCTCGTTGCGCAGGGTGACGAAGGCGAGCACATCGCCTGGGCGGACGGCGGCGCTGCGGTTGGCCACTGAGGATAGCTCACGCCGCTTGCGCAACGCGCGGATGCGCCAGCGTTTCCGCTGGAGCCGCAAGCGGTATGATCTCAAAGCGCCCAACTCAATCCTTCGCCCCGGGGGCATGGCGGAACCGCGGTATCAGGTCACGCTTAAAACTGTGTTGAAATGCGACTCCCACGTAGGGAGCGTCGCCAACTCCACCTCGTCCGACGGCCCCGCACCGTTCGTTGTTGCCATTTCATAAATGGTCTTGGCCCATAGATAGCTATCGTTCCCATTCAGGTAAACTGGCAATTCCCCGAGAAATTCACGGTAAACCGGCAGGTTATTGGCCAGCGCCGGGGTGCCGAGGGCGAGTGCTTCGGCGGGCGGCAGGCCGAAGCCTTCGGCGTGGGAGGGGAAGAGCGCGGCGCATGCGCCTGCGGTGAGCGCGGCGACGGCCCCATCGGAGAGGCCGGGCAGCTCGTGAATTGGTGCGCCGGTTTCGCGCAGGGCGTCGAGCCGGGCGAAGACGGCCTCGTTGTTCCAGCCCCGGCTGCCGATGATGAAGAGCGCGGGCGTTTTGCCGGGCATGTCGGCGAGTTTCTCCCATGCATCGAGCAGGAGCGCGTGGTTCTTGCGCGGCTCGATGGTGCCAGTGGTCAAGAAATAGGGGGTGTCGGTCGGCAATCCTTCGGGCAGGTCGCCGGGCCGGGGTGCGGGGCGTTCTACCCCGAGCAGGGCCACCGTGGCCTCGGGCATTCGCCCGAACTGGCCGAACCAATGGGCGGTGCGGCTGCGGGTATCTTCGGAGTTGCAGATCAGCCGGGTGGCGTGGCGGCTGACACGCCGCATGGCAGCCTCGAATGTTTCGGGCTGACCCTCGCGCTGATACTGCGGGTAATCGAGCGGGATCATGTCGTGGATCAGCACGGTGATCTCGGCGCCCTGCGCGCGGAAGGCGGTGAGCACCCGCTCGGTGAGGTTGGAGTGGCCCACGTTGAGGTAGCGCGTGCCATTCGGCAGGTGCCGCGCCAGCATGGCGCTCAGGCGGGGTCGGGGGCAGGAGGCGCGGGCGAGCCTGCGGATATCGGCATGCACCCGGCGCTGGAGCGCGTTGAGCCGCCGGTTGAGCAGGCCGCGCAGGTCGGCCCGGCCCCATTGCCCGCCCCCGTCCAGCCGCTCGGCCAGCAGCGCCACGCCCTCGCGGTCGAGCAGGGCGAAGGAGAGCGGCTGACGGATCAGGGCAAAGAGCGGCGCGTCTTCGGCCAGCAGCCTGTCGAGATAGGCGCGTTCGACCCGGTCCACCCCGGTAAGCGGCCCGCGCCCGACACGGGAGACCAGCCGTGACAGATCAAGGCAGCGGGGCCGTTTGGAGGAGGAAGGCTCAGCGTTCATAGGGCGCGGACTGATGCCAGCGCCATGCGTCGGCGATCATGGTGGCCATGTCGGAGCGCTGCGGCGCCCAGCCCAGCTCTTCGACCGCGCGGCGGCTGCCGGAGACCAGTGCGGTGGCATCGCCGGGGCGGCGCGCGCCCTCGATCATCGGCACCTCGCGGTTGGTCACGGCGCGGCTGGCATCCACCACCTCGCGGACCGAGAAGCCATCGCCCGAGCCAAGGCAGAAGACCCGGCTCTCGCGGCCCGACTTGAGCCACTCCAGCCCCTTCACATGAGCATCGACCAGATCGGAGACATGCACGTAGTCGCGGATGCAGGTGCCGTCGGGCGTGTTGTAATCGGTGCCGTAGATTGTGAGCGCCTCGCGTTTGCCGGCGATGGCATCGAGCATCAGGGGGATCAGGTGGGTCTCGGGCAGGTGCTGCTCGCCCACCTCGGCCTCCGGGTCCGACCCGGCGACGTTGAAGTAGCGGAAGATCACCGAGCGCAGCCCGTGGGCGGCCTCGAAATCGCCCAGCAGTTGCTCGATGGCGAGCTTGGAGCTGCCGTAGGCATTGATCGGCTTCTGCTCGGTCTCCTCATTCAGCAAAACGCCATCCTGATCGCCGTAGGTGGCGCAGGTGGAGGAGAAGACGAAGTTGAGGCATCCGGCGGCCACGGCAGCATCGGCGAGGTTGGCCGCGCCGGTCACGTTCTCGCGCCAGTATTTGCCGGGATCGCGCATGCTCTCGCCCACCAGTGACAGCGCGGCGAAGTGCATCACCGCCACGGGGCGATAGGTGGCAAAGGCGGCGTCGATGCTGGCGCGGTCCAGCAGGTCGCCCTCGTGGAGCGGGCCGAACTTGACCGCATCACGCCAACCGGTGGAGAGGTTGTCGAAGGCTACGGGCACATAGCCCGCCGCCTTCAGCGCCTTGCAGGCATGGGCGCCGATAAAGCCTGCGCCCCCTGTGACCAGAACATGCTCAGCCATCGGGGCGGGCCTTTACTGGGCGGCTTTCTCGCTGGCCACCAGCTCTTGCAGGTAGCCCCAGAGCTCGTCGCGCAGCTCGTCGCGGCCAAGCCCGAAGGACACGGTGGCCTGCAGGAAGCCTGCCTTGGAGCCGCAGTCAAAGCGCTCGCCGTTGAAACGGTAGCCGTAGACGCCCTCTTTGCCGCCGATCTCCTCGGCGATGGCGTCGGTGAGTTGGATCTCGCCGCCGGTGCCCTTGTGCTTCTTGTTGAGGTTGTTCAGCACCTTGGGGGTGAGGATGTAGCGGCCGATCACGGCGAGGTTGGAGGGGGCATCCTCGGGCTTGGGCTTTTCGACCATGCCGGAGACCTTCACGAGGCTGCCGTTGTCTTCTTCGACCGCCAGAAGACCATAAGCGCCGGCCTTGGATTGCGGCACTTCCATCGCGGCGACCATGCAACCGCCGGTCTCATTATGCGCCTCGACCATCTGCTGAAGGCAGGGCTTTTCGGCGGCGATCACGTCATCGGGGAGGATCACGGCGAAGGGCTCGTTGCCGATCAGGCGGCGGGCGCACCAGACCGCGTGACCGAGGCCGAGCGCCTTGTGCTGGCGGATGTAGGCAATGGCGCCGCTTTCCATGTTGGTGTTCTTGAGCACCTCCATGAGTTGGTCCTTGCCCTTCTTGCGCAGTTCCTGCTCCAGCACGGGGGCATGGTCGAAGTAATCCTCCAGCGCGCCTTTGCCGCGCGAGGTGACGAAGATGAACTCCTTGATCCCCGCCGCGCGCGCCTCGTCGATGGCGTATTGGATCAGCGGTCGGTCAACCAGGGTCATGATCTCCTTGGGGATGGATTTGGTCGCCGGGAGAAATCGTGTTCCGAGCCCCGCCACCGGGAAGATCGCCTTGGTCACTTTTTTCATTTTGGTCTCTTCAATCTGCTTCAATCACATGGGCTTCGCCAGGGCGTGGCACTGTTGGCCGAGACGATAGGCGTAAACCCGTGAGGAAGAAACAGCCAAGCGCCCCATTTTGTTGCACTCGGGGCGGGATTCACGGGCGCTTGTTGGCCTATGGCCCGCGATTTGGGCGAAGGTCAGCTCTCGGGGCTGCGAAAAGTGGCAATCCGTGCCCGCTCGCGGGCAATCCGGGCGGCGCGGCGCCA
The DNA here is from genome assembly GCF_052828525.1 of Vannielia sp. SX4. The sequence goes on along the minus strand of NZ_CM128247.1, from coordinate 153,586 downwards.
GAGGCGGAAGGGCGGGTCGCTGCGCAGGGAGCGGCCAAAGAGGCCGCCGCGCTGGACCCAGACGCCCGCAGGATCGAACCAGCTGGCGTGTTTGCGGGGCGTGCGGGACAGGCGGAGGAGCGTGATGACCTTTTGGCCGGAGGCGGCATCGGCGCGGGCGCGGGCGAGCGCGCGGCGGAAGCCGATGAGGCCGCAGCTGCGCAGTTCGTGCGCAGTGGGGCCGGAGCCTTGGGGGAAGGGTTTGAAGGGGCTTTCGGCGGCGGTCAGCGGGGCAGGATCCGTGAGGGGGGCGGCCATGCCTTCGGTGATGCCCGCCTCGAGCGAGGCCATGAGCGGGGCCTCCTCGGCGGCGCTCAGGCGGCCCTGCTTGCGGTAGCGCGCGACCCGCTCGGCTTGCCCTTGGCGCAGGGTGTCCAGCGCCTCGGCGCGGCGCGGCGCGGGGCAGTGGCGGCGCAGAAAGAGCGCGGCGGAGCGGCCGATCTGGTGCAGGTCGGTGGGCGCGCGGTTGGCGCGGCGGGAGGCGTTGGCGGCAAAGCCGTGGTGCACTTGCGCGCGGGGGACGATGGCGGTTTGGCCACCCGAAGGCGCGAGGCGATGGGTGACATCGGTTTCGTCGAGAAAGAAGCGGAAGGCTGGGTCGAACCCGCCGATGGCGGCGAGGGCAGAGCGGCGAAAGGCGCAGTTGGTTCCGTGAGTCTTGACGCAACGCGCGCTGGGCCAAAGCGTGGTTTCCAACTCGTTAACGTCGAGCGCGATGTCTGCGCCGGTCTCGTCTGTTGCAACCCCTTGCCATTGCATGGAAATTCCGTTTCGGCCGCGCACGAAACCGGTGCTGGCAATCACCGACGGGTCACTGAACGGCGCCAGAAGGCGTGAAAGCCAGGGCGGTTCGGGTGTGGCGTCATCGTCGATGAAGGCCACCAGCGGGGCGGCCGCCTGTGCGAGGCCAAGGTTGCGGGCCGCCGAGATGTTGGCCTCGTCGAACTCTACCAACTTCATACGCTGAGAAAGATTAAGCTCCCGCGCGACGGCGAGGCCGGCCGGGTCGGCCACGAGGATCAGCTCGAAGTCGCGGTGGGTCTGGAAGCGGAAGGCGGGGAGGTTGCGGCGCAGTTCGGCAGCGCGGCCCCGGCTGACGATGATGACGCTGGCCTGCGGCCCGGCCTCTTCTGCCTCGCCCGCCGCCGCGCCCTCACTCATTCAACGCCCATCTGCGCCAGCATGGCCTCGATCCGGGGGGCATCTTCGGGGTTGTTCAGCTCCCAGAAGGCGCGCCCGCGCCCCTCGACCTCGACGCAAAGCACCCGGCGGCCCTGCTCCAGAAAGCGGAGTTGCTCCAGCCCCTCCAGCGTTTCCAGCGGCCCGACGGGCCAGGAGGGGTAGGCGGCGAGGGCATCGGGGCGGTAGGCGTAGACGCCGACATGGTGGAACACCGGGGTTGCGGCCTCGGGCGCGTAGGCCTCGGAGGTGAAGGGGATCACCTCCTTGGAGAAGTAGAGCGCGGAGCGGTCATGCCCGAAGACAGCGGTGGTGCCGCCGACGCGGCCTGCCTTGCGGTCGGCCAGAAAGGCATTCAGCGCGGCGCCGTCGCAGCGCAGCACGGGCGTGGCGATTTCAGCAGTAGGCTCGGCGCGGGCGGCGGCGACCAGATCGGTGATGAACCACGCCGGGGTCAGCGGGGCATCGCCTTGCAGGTTCACCACGACATCGAAGCTCTCGCCCATGTTGGCCACGGCCTCGGCGCAGCGCTCGGTGCCATTGCGGGCCTCGGACGAGGTCATCACCACCTCGGCGCCGAAGGCCTCCGCCGCCATGCGGATGCGGTCATCATCGGTGGCGACCACCACGCGGGGGCTGCCCTCGACCGCCTGCGCGGCCTCCCAACTGCGCTGGATCAGGCTCTTCTCGATGCCGGACGCGCCCCGGAGGGTAGCCAGCGGTTTGCCGGGGTAGCGCTGCGAGGCGTAGCGGGCGGGGATGACGATGAGGAAGGACAAGCGCTAGCCCTGCTTGAGCGCCACGTCGGGCGAATAGGCGATGAAGAACGGGTTCTCGTAGCCCGGTTTGCCGTAGGTGAAGGGGGTGTGGTCGTCGAAGCGGACCATCTTGCCACCCGCGCCGCGCAGCACGGCATCGCCTGCGGCGGTGTCCCACTCCATCGTGCGGCCAAGGCGGGGGTAGAGATCGGCCTCGCCGGTGGCGACGAGGCAGAACTTGAGGCTGCTGCCCGCGCTCTTCATGTCGGCCACTTGGTAGAGGTTGATGTAATCATCCGTGGCCTGATCGCGGTGCGACTTGGAAGCCACCACCAGAAGCGCGGTATTGTCGGGCTCTGACACATGCATCGGCACCTGCTCGCCCGGCTCGCCGGGAGCGTGGGTGCCGGTTTCCTCGACCGACTGGCCGGAGGCGAGGGTGTAAAAAAGCCGCTGTTTTGCAGGGGCATAGACCACGCCACGCAGGGGCACGCCGTTTTCGACATAGGCGATGTTCACCGTGAAATCGCCGCGCCGATTGATGAACTCCTTGGTGCCGTCGAGCGGATCGACGATGAGGAAGGCATCGGCGGATTCGGTATGGGTGCCGGCTTGCTCCTCGGTCACCACCAGCACATCGGGGAAGGCCTCGCGCAGGCCCGCGCCGATGAGGGCATCGGCGGCTTCATCGGCCTCCGTCACGGGGCTTTCATCGGATTTCGCCTTCACCTCGAAGTCGTCGGCCTCGTAGATCTCCATGATCTTGGCGCCCGCTTCGAGCGCCAGCCGGCGCATCACTGTGACCAAACGGTCGAAATCCATCGTTCTCTCCTTCACCTCGCGGCTCCGTCAATTGACTGCCGGTCCGCGCCCCTTATGGTTTGGCGTCAAAGTTTCGGCAAGTTTTGCGTGCAAGGTTGCCGGGCAGGCAGCGCCAAGAGGCGGCACAGGCAGATGTTCGAGAAGCAAACCCCAAGAACGCCCTACGGCTCGGCTCTGGCGATGCTGGAGCTGATCTATCACGCCACGGTGCGCGAGGTGCGCAAGGGCAGCGGCAATGCCGTGTGGGGCCTTGTGATGAACATGCTCCAGACGGTCATTCTGGTGGGCATTTTCTACTTCATGTTCACCATTCTAGGCATGAAGAAGAACGCCGTGCGCGGGGATTTCGTGCTCTACATCATGAGCGGGATCTTCATGTTCATGACGCATATCAAGGCGATGGGCGCGGTTGTGGGCTCGGAGGGGCCGGCCTCGGCGATGATGAAGCACGCGCCGATGAACACGCTGGTGGCGATCTGCTCGGCGGCCTTGGCGAGCCTTTACACGCAGCTGCTCTCGGCCTCGATGGTGCTGTTCATCTACCACGTGGCGATCAACCCGATCGAGTTTTACGACCCGATGGGCACCTTTGCGATGTTCCTGCTGGCGTGGTTCTCGGGCGTTGCGGTGGGCATGCTGTTTCTGTCGATCAAGCCTTGGGCTCCGGATGCGGTCTCAATCATTTCAAGCATTTACTCGCGGGCCAACATGGTGGCCTCGGGCAAGATGTTTCTCGCCAACAGCCTGCCGGCCTACATGCTGCCGTTCTTCGACTGGAACCCGCTGTTCCACACGATCGATCAGGCGCGGGGGTTCGCCTTTATCAATTACAACCCGCATTACAGCTCGATCACCTATCCGGTGCTGCTGTCGCTCACGCTGATCATGCTGGGGCTGCTGGGCGAGTTCTTTACCCGCAAGCGGGTCTCGATGAGCTGGAACGCCAAGCGCTGAGGCGGCTGCGTGGGGCCACCGTGCGGTGGGGCAGGGATTTGGCCGGAAACGGCGTTAACCCCAATAAAAGCTGATGCACAACTGATGCACATCCCATGCACATCTTATGCATACGCGATATTCGCCCGCCTTGGTTAAGTTAACCCGCCGCGCTCACCGCGCGACCTCGTAGGCGGCGATGAAACCTCGGTCGGGCGAGACGCCGAGGCCCGGCCCTTCGGGGACCGCCGCATAGCCGCCGGTGCGGGCGACCTGGCCCTGAATGTCGAGCGGCTCTTCGAGCAGGTCGTCGCGGAACTTGTTGTCGGTCGTGTCGAACTCCAGCATCGGCTCCCACGGGAAGAGCCCTCCGGGCAGGGGCGGCATGGCGGCGAGCAGGTGGAGGTTGCAGGCGACCGCGATGGCCGAGCCCCAGACGTGGTTCACGACAGGCGTGAAATGGGCGTGGCAGAGCGCGAGCACGCGGAGATACTCGGTGATGCCGCCAAGGGCGCAGACCTCGGGCTGGGCGATGTCGAGCGCGCGGGCCTCCAGCAACGAGCGCCAGCCCCAGCGGTTGAACTCGATCTCGCCGCCCGAGATGTTGGTCGTCAGCCCGGTGCGCAGCTCGCGGTAGCCGTCGTAATCCTCCGGCGCGACGGGCTCCTCGAACCAGTAGGGCGCGAACTCCTCCATCGCGCGGCCGACGTAGAAGGCATCGGCGGTGGTGTAGCAGTGGTTGGCATCGACCATGAAGCGGAAGTCGTCGCCCACGCCGCGGCGGACGGCTTCGATCAGGCGGATGTCGTCGCGCGGGCCGAGGCCGACTTTCATCTTGGTGGCGGCGAAACCCATGCCCTTGATGGCGGCGGCCTCATCGGGGAAGCGGGCGACCAACTCGTCGGCAGGCTCGGGGCGGAGCATCATGCCGTAGCCGTAGACCGGCAGGCGGGTGCGGTGGCGGCCACCGACCATCTGGCAGAGTGGCAGGCCGGCGACCTTGCCGGCGATATCCCAGAGCGCGATATCGACGCCGGAGAGCGATTGCATGGGCATCCCCTTCTGCCCGTGGTCGCGCAGCAGGTTGTAGACCTTGTGCCAGATCACGTCCCGGTCCAGCGGGTCCATGTCCAGCACCATGGGTTGGATGACTTGCTCGACGATGGCGCGGTTGGCGAGTGCCACGTTGCCCGCGCCGAAGCATTCGCCCCAGCCGGTGACGCCCTCGTCGGTCTCGACCTCCACCAGATGGGCGGTGCGCTGGTGGTAATACTGCTGCGAGTAGCCGAGCGGTTCCGGCAGGTCGTAGCGCAGCACGTGGCTGGTGACTTTGGTGATTTTCATGGTGGCCTCCCTCGGGCGGGAAGATGGCGGGGGCGGCGGGGGATTGGAAGGGGGCGGCTCTTCGCGGGCTGCGCCCGGTCATCGCCCCTGTGCGGGTGCCGCGCCGGGGCGGGTGCGAAGACGCCTCGAAGGGCGGATGAGCGGCTCAGGTGACGACGCGGAGGGTCACGTTGAGGCGGCCGCCTTGGGGCAGGAGCGTGGAGGTGCCGGGCTTGAGGCGGTCGATGCCGTGGAAGGCGCGGCGGGCCTCGCCTGCGAGCACGCAGACATCGCCGGAGTGGAGCCATGTGGAGGCGGTCGGGTCGGAGCGGGCGAGGCCGCCGACGCGGAAGAGGGCATCGTCTCCCAGCGAGATGGAGACCACGGGCATGGAGAAGTCGCTCTCGTCGATATCCTGATGCAGGCCCATGCGGGCGCTTTCGGAGTAGTAGTTGACGAGGCAGCACTCGGGGGCGCGGTCCACGCCGCTGACCTGCCGCCAGATGGCGAGCACCTCGGGCGGGATGGGCGGCCATGCGACGCCCGAAGGATGGCGCGGCTCGTAGCGATAGCCGCGACGGTCGGAGACCCAGCCGAAGGCGCCCGCCGAGGTCATCTTGACCGACATCTTCTTTCCGAACCGGGTTTCGGGGTGAAACATCGGCGCGGCCTCGGCGACGCGGCGCAGCGCGGCGACCAGTGCCTCCTGCGCCGGGCGGTCGATCAGGCCGGGATAGAGACGAATCCCGTGAAAATCGAGCGGGGCTGTCATGCCCGCTCTGCCAGCACATGCTCCCACGCGGCGCGGTCCAGCCGCCAGCATTGGCGCAGGCCGGGGCCGGTGCCGTAATCGAGCATCGCATCGTGATCGTGCACCGCGCCGAGCCTGCCCGTGGCGGTTTGCGAGCGGATGTTGCCGGGGTCGATGTGGAGCCAGACGGTCTCGGAGGCCGCGAAGGCATGGCCGAACATCAGCCGCTTCAGCTCGAAGTTGGTGCCGCCGCCCCAGTGATCGCGGGTCAGAAAGGTGAAGCCGACGGAGGGCACGCGCGGCGCGTCAGTGGTGGCGTAGTAGCGGGAGGTGCCGATGACGCGGTCTGTGGGCGCCTCGCGCACAGTCAGGGCGGTGCCGGAGGCAAGCAGCATGTCGAAATAGGGGCCGAAGACCTCGGGCCGCCAACGCTCGGTGGCGGGGTGGCCGGCCCAGATTTGCGGGTCGGCGGCGGCCTTTGCCAGCGGCGCGCGATCGTCCTCGCACAGGGGGCGCAGCGCCAGCAGGGCGCTCACAAGCTGCGGTTGCGGCTCGAACCCCTCTGCGAGATTGCCCAAGAATCCGGTCATTGGCTCCAATCCATGTGATTTTCCCACAGATTCATCCCTTCACATGTGTTGCAGCCGCGCAACCGCCTCCTTATATACCCTTCGAAGCTCGGTCGGGGGCCCAACCCCGGCCACTTGGGATCGGGTGTCAGGGGCCTCTCAGAGGACCTGTTGCCCACAACATCGCCGAATGAAGAGGTAGAGTATAATGGCTAAAGTCATCGGTATTGACCTTGGGACCACGAACAGCTGTGTCGCCATCATGGACGGCTCGCAGCCCAAGGTGATCGAAAACGCTGAGGGTGCGCGCACGACGCCCTCGATTGTGGCCTTCACCGAGGGTGAACGCCTTGTCGGCCAAGCCGCCAAACGGCAGGCCGTGACCAACCCCGAAAACACGATCTTTGGCGTGAAGCGCCTGATCGGTCGCCGGTTCGACGACTCGGATCTGGCGAAGGACAAGAAGAACATGCCGTTCAACATCGTTGATGGCGGCAATGGCGACGCATGGGTCGACTCGCGCGGCGAGAAGTATTCGCCCAGCCAGATCTCCGCGTTCATTCTCGGCAAGATGAAAGAGACCGCCGAGGGCTACCTTGGCGAAGACGTGACGCAGGCGGTGATCACCGTTCCGGCCTACTTCAACGATGCGCAGCGTCAGGCGACCAAGGACGCCGGCAAGATCGCGGGCCTCGAAGTGCTGCGGATCATCAATGAGCCGACCGCCGCCGCGCTGGCCTATGGCCTCGACAAGAAAGACAGCAAGACCATCGCCGTTTACGACCTTGGCGGCGGTACGTTCGACGTGACCATCCTCGAGATCGACGATGGCCTGTTTGAAGTGAAATCCACCAACGGCGACACGTTCCTTGGTGGTGAAGACTTCGATATGCGGATCGTCAACTACCTGGCCGACGAGTTCAAAAAAGAGAACGGCGTTGACCTGACCAAGGACAAGATGGCGCTGCAGCGTCTGAAGGAAGCCTCGGAAAAGGCCAAGATCGAACTGTCGAGCGCGAGCCAGACCGAGATCAACCAGCCGTTCATCAGCATGGGTTCCGATGGCGCCCCGCTGCACATGGTCATGAAGCTGACCCGTGCCAAGCTGGAGAGCCTCGTGGGCGATCTGATCAAGGCCTCGATCAAGCCGTGCCAGGCCGCGCTGAAGGATGCCGCGCTGAGCACCGGCGACATCGACGAGGTCGTGCTGGTGGGTGGTATGACCCGGATGCCGAAGGTGATCGAAGAGGTCACCAAGTTCTTCGGCAAGGAGCCGCACAAGGGTGTGAACCCCGATGAGGTTGTGGCGATGGGTGCCGCGATTCAGGCCGGCGTGCTGCAGGGCGACGTGAAGGACGTTGTGCTGCTCGACGTGACCCCGCTTTCGCTGGGCATCGAGACGCTGGGTGGCGTGTTCACCCGCCTGATCGACCGCAACACCACGATCCCGACCAAGAAGAGCCAGATCTTCTCGACCGCCGAAGACAACCAGAACGCGGTGACGATCCGGGTCTTCCAAGGTGAGCGCGAGATGGCGAGCGACAACAAGATGCTCGGCCAGTTCAACCTCGAAGAGATCCCGCCTGCCCCGCGCGGCATGCCGCAGATCGAAGTGACCTTCGACATCGACGCCAACGGCATCGTGTCGGTGGGCGCCAAGGACAAGGCGACCGGCAAGGAGCAGCAGATCACCATCCAGGCTTCGGGCGGTCTCAGCGACGACGACATCGAGAAGATGGTCAAGGACGCCGAGGACAATGCCGAGGCCGACAAGGCCCGCAAGGAGCTGGTGGAGACCAAGAACCAGGGCGAGAGCCTGCTGCACTCCACCAAGAAATCGCTCGAGGAGCACGGCGACAAGGTCGACGCCTCGACGGTGGAAGCCATCGAGCTGGCCATGGGCCCGCTGGAAGAGGCGCTGGAGGCCGAGGACGCCGGCAAGATCAAGTCGGGCATCCAGAACCTCACCGAAGCCGCGATGAAGCTCGGCGAGGCGATCTACAAGGCGGAGCAGGAGAAGGCCGGTGAGGCCGAGCCCGAAGACGCCGAGGATGGCCCCCGCGGTGTGGATGACGACATCGTGGACGCCGACTTTGAAGACCTCGACGACGACAAGCGTGCCTGATCGCACGTTGATGTAACCCGGGATAGGCCGGTCCGGGAAACCGGGCCGGTCTTCGCGGTTCAAGGGAAAGGGCGATCAGATGGCAAAACGCGATTTCTACGAGGTGCTGGGCGTTGAGCGCGGCGCGTCGGGCGACGAGATCAAGAAGGCCTATCGCAAGAAGGCCAAGGAGCTGCACCCCGACCGCAACGCCGACAACCCCAAGGCCGAAGACCAGTTCAAGGAGGTCAACGAGGCCTATGACGCGCTGAAGGACCCCGAGCGCAAGGCGGCCTACGACCGCTTTGGGCATGCGGCCTTCGAGGGCGGCGGCCCGCGCCCCGGACAGGGCGGCGGCTTCAACCAGCAGGGCGATTTCGCCTCTGCGTTCAGCGACGTGTTCGACGACCTCTTTGGCGACTTCATGGGTGGCCGTGGCCGCCCCGGTGGCGGGGGCCGGCGCGCGGCGCGCGGCAGCGACCTGCGCTACAACCTGCGGATCAAGCTGGAGCAGGCCTACAAGGGCACGCAGAAAACGATCAACGTGCCGACCTCGGTGCAATGCGACACCTGCGAGGGCAGCGGCGCCGAGGGCGGCGCGGAGCCCACCACCTGCCCGACCTGCTCGGGCATGGGCAAGGTGCGCGCGCAGCAGGGCTTCTTTACGGTGGAGCGCACCTGCCCGACCTGTGGCGGCCTTGGCCAGCACATCAAGAACCCCTGCAAGGCCTGTGGCGGCCAGGGCCGGGTGGAGAAAGACCGCTCTTTGAGCGTGAACATCCCCGCTGGTGTCGAGACCGGCACGCGCATCCGGCTTGCCGGTGAGGGCGAGGCCGGGCTGCGGGGCGGGCCTGCGGGCGACCTCTACATCTTCATCGAGGTGGAGCCGCATCCACTGTTCGAGCGCGAGGGCCCGGACCTCTTCTGCCGGGTGCCGGTGAGCATGATTGCCGCCGCGCTGGGCGGTGACATCGAGGTGCCCACCATCGACGGTGGCCGCAGCCGGGTGAAGATTCCGGCGGGCGCGCAGGGCGGAAAACAGATGCGCCTGCGCGGCAAGGGCATGCCGCCGCTGCGGGGTGCGGGCAATGGGGATATGTTCATCGAGCTTTCGGTGGAGACCCCGGTGAACCTGACCAGCCGCCAGAAGGAACTCTTGAAGGAGTTCGAGGGGCTGGCGAAGGACAACAACCCGGAGACCTCCAGCTTCTTCTCCAAGGTGAAGAGCTTCTGGGACGGGATGAAGGGCTGAGGGTGGCATCCACCCGAGCCAAGGGGCGCGCCGGGAGTGGCGCGCCCTTTTGCGTTCTGGGGGCGCGCGTTGGGTGGTCGGGGCGAGCCTCGCCCTACGCGGGGGTGCAGGTCGTCTCGATGCCCTGATCGGTGTCGCGCAGGCGCAGGGCGTTCGCGCTGATCTCTTCGATCCGGTAGCGGGCGAGTTGGTTGGCGAGTGCGGTTTCGTCCTCGGTGATCATGCCGGAGGGCAGCTCGGCCAGCGGCACGTTTTGCCCGGCCTCGGCAAAGCGCATCAGGCGGTGGGTTTCGTAGTGCTCGGTCAGGGCGCCCTCGGAAAGCTCCCACGTGCCGGAAAAGCTGAACTGCATGGCAACCGGGGTGCCGCCATCGGTGCTTTGCACATCGGTCCGGCCGGATAGCGTGCCGCCCTCGCCGTAGCTTACCTGACGCTCCATCGTGTAATCGCCCGGCTGGGAGGTGCAGAGCCAGTCACCGGTGAGCAGCGCGACCTGCGGATCGTCGCGGCAGGCGGCAAGTGATAGCAGGAGGAGCGCGGCGAGCGCGGGCCTAGCCATTGGTGCGGCGGCAGGACATGCGGAGGTTGTCGGCCTTCTTGCCGGAGGGCGAGACGTATTCGAGCGTCAGGCGGGTATCTGTCAGCTTGCGGACGACGTAGCGGACGTGGTGCGGCTGGTCGACCTGCCGACGCGCCCTGTCGGCCTCGGGGCCGCGCAGGCGGGTGGCCTTGCCCTCGGTGGTCACGGTGACGGTGGGCGCGAAAGTGCGCTCGACCCGCTCGGCCAGCACGTTGCCTTTGACCACGTAGCGCCCGGCTGCCGAGAAGGCGATCTTGGAGGAGCCGGTCTTGCCTTTGTAGCGCAGCTTGATGCGGAAGGCCTGCCGCCCGGTGAAACTGCCATCGGCGTTGTAGGTGACGGTGCGGCCAAGGGCGGCGTTCCCTTCGCTGGCCTGACAGTTCCATGTGCCGAGGAGGCTGGCGGCAGAGAGCGGTGAGGCGGCGAGGAGGAGCGCGAGGGCGGCGGCGAGCATGTTCATGCCGGGAGATTAGGCGCGGGGCCAGGCGGTGTTAACCGTTGATTCACCATGTGCGTGTCACAGTCGCGGCATGACACGCGCCTTCCATGAAGCCCCGATGCCGCTGTTCGACCCGGATGAGGCCGAAGAGGTGGCCGCCGCCCTGCCCGCGGGCAAGCTGCCGAGCTACATCAAGGATCATCGCAAGCGGCTGCGGGAACGGTTCATGGCGGGTGGCGCGGCGGCGCTGCCGGACTACGAGATTCTGGAGTTGGTGCTGTTCAGGGCCATCCCGCGCCGGGACGTGAAGCCGCTGGCCCGCGCCCTGCTGGAGCGGTTCAGAGACTTCAACGGCGTGCTCTCGGCCCCGGTAGCCCGGCTGCGCGATGTGCCGGAGGTGGGCGATGCGGTGATTGCGGAGCTGAAGATCGTGGAGGCCGCGGCGCACCGGCTGGCCCGCTCCAAGGTGCTGGACAAGCAGGTGATCTCGAGCTGGGCGCAGCTGCTGGACTATTGCCGCGCCAGCATGGGCCATAGGGAGACCGAGCAGTTCCGCGTGCTCTACCTCGACCGGCGCAACGTGCTGATTGCCGATGAGGAGCAGGCGCGAGGCACGGTGGATCATGTGCCGGTCTACCCGCGCGAGGTGGTGAAGCGGGCGCTGGAAGTGAATGCCTCGGCGCTGATCCTCGTGCACAACCATCCGAGCGGCGACCCGACGCCCTCGGCGGCCGATATCGAGATGACGGAGAAGATCCGCGAGGCGGCGGATGCGCTGGGGATCACGCTGCACGACCACCTGATCGTGGGGCGGGCGAGTGAGCTGAGCTTTCGGGCGGAGGGCTACCTGTAACGCGAAAGGGCGCCGCTGCGGCGACGCACCTTGTTGGTGCGATGGTGCGGGCCGGTTACTCGGCGGAGGCGAGCCGGATCTCGGGCAGGATGCCGGAGAAGACCAGGAACTCGCCCTCGGCCTCGCAGCCGGGCATGGTGACCGAGAGCGCGTGGGGCGCAAAGCCATCGGCGCCCTTGCGGAGCACCTTGGCCTGCACCTCGCGGCCGCAGTTGGCGGCGGTCACCTCGGCCTCGACGGTGAGGCTGACGGAGCCGCCTGCGGCGAGCGGGTAGCTATAAACCTCGGCCATGCGGGCGCGGGGCGCGTCGGCGGCGCCCAGAAGGGTGATGAAGCCGCCTTCACCTGCCGTGGCGCGGGAGGGGCCTGCGGGGGCGGAGGCATCGACATGGCCCTCGGTGCCGAATTCGGCGCCGTTCTCGAAGGCATGAAGCGCGACGCCGCCGGTGCCCTCCCAGGAGAGGGCGGTGCGATTGAAGTCGTCCACGCCGGGCACGAGGGCGAGGGCGGTGGCGCGCTCGCCAAGGGGGAAGCTGGCCTCGAAGCTCGCATTGGCGGCAAGTGCGGGCACATCGACCACGAGACCGCCCTCGTTGTTGGTCACCTCGGTAAAGGTGAGCGGGCCGTGGGTGAAGGTCACGAGCTCGCCGGGGTTGCAGGGCGCGGTGAGCGCGAGGCGAACCATGGCGGCGGGCTGCGGCTTGGCGCTGAGCGACACGGTGCAATCCTGCGCGGTTTCGGTTTCGCCGGTGTCGGTGGCCTCGCCAGTCGCGGGCGCGGCGGCGGCCTCGGGCACCGGCTCGGAGGGCGTGCGCGATTGCAGCGCAGGCATGGGCAGCACGGAGGCGGAGCGGGTCACGCCCACGGCGGGCTGCTCGGCGGGCTTGGCGAGTTGCGGTGCGGGCGCAAGGGCGGCCTCTTCCTCGGCGGGGGCCGGGGCGGAGAACCGGGCCTCTGTGGCCTCAGTGGGGGCGGTGCGCTTCTGGGAGGCGGCCTCGGCTGCCGTGCGCTCCTGACGGGCGCTGGAGAGCGGCTGGAGCGCGCCCGCGGGGTCGGCGGGGGCCTTGGAGACCACCTCCTGCGGTGCGTCATCGGTGAAGGCATCGGCCATCGGCCCGACCTGCTGCATCACGAAACCGGTGCCCAGTGCAATTGCAAACACCGAGCCAGCCGTCATCAGCCGCTTTTTCAGCTTTGACTCAATCTTCATCGTTCCCTCCGTCACCCATCCCGTCACCCAATCGGGGATTATGGGGGAAACATTTAACGACAGAGTTGGGCGCGGACGGGGCGCGAATGGGCCATTTGTGGCCGTGGCGGGGCCAGGGCGTTGCAGGATGTTGAGGGCGCGGGCCGAAAAGGCCGCGACATATGGGAAAACGCAAAAGGGGCGGCCTTATCGCCGCCCCATTTGTTGTTTCGCTCTGGTGGGCAATCTCAGGTGAGTGCGCCGTGGCAATGCTTGAACTTCTTGCCGGAACCGCAGGGGCAGGCGTCATTCCGGCCCGGATTGCCCCAAGTGTTGGGGTCGGCCTCGTCGAAGCCCGGGATGGCGCCGGGAAAGGCGCCCTCGCCCGCCTGCGGGGCTGCGGCCTCGGCGGTATCAGCCTCGGCGGCGTCGGCGGAAGCCGCGGCAAGGCCGGGATGCTGCGAGGCGAGCTGCTGCATCATCTGGGCCTGCTCCTCTTCCGTCAGCGGACGGATCTGGGCCAGCTTCTGGCTGACCTCCTCACGGAGACTGTCGAGCATGCCCTCGAAGAGCTGGAATGCCTCGGTCTTGTACTCGTTCAGAGGGTCGCGCTGGGCATAGCCGCGGAAGCCGATGACCGAGCGGAGGTGCTCTAGGGTCAGCAGGTGCTCGCGCCATTTGCCATCGATGGTTTGCAGCAGAACCTGCTTTTCGATGTTGCGCATGGTGTCGGGGCCGAACTGCGCGGCCTTGGACGCCATCATCTCGTCGGAGGCCTTCTCGATGCGCTCGGCGATCTCGTCTTGGTCGACGCCCTCTTCCTGCGCCCAGTCGATCACCGGCACGTCGATGTTGAGCTTTTCGATCAGCGCCGCGTAGAGCTTTTCGGCCTCCCACTGGTCGGCGTAGGTCTTGGGCGGCATGTACTCGTCCACCAGCTCGTCGACCACCTCGTGGCGCATATCGGAAACGATCTCGGAGAGGTCCTGGCTCTCCATGATCTCGCGGCGCTGCTTGAAGATGACCTTCCGCTGGTCGTTCATCACGTCGTCGAACTTGAGCAGTTGTTTGCGGATGTCGAAGTTGCGGCCCTCGACCTTTGCCTGCGCGCGTTCGAGCGACTTGTTCACCCAGGGGTGGATGATCGCCTCGCCCTCTTTCATGCCGAGCTTGGAGAGCACGGCATCGAGACGCTCGGAGCCGAAGATGCGCATCAGGTCATCTTCGAGCGAGAGATAGAAGGAGGTGCGGCCCGGGTCGCCCTGACGGCCGGAGCGGCCGCGCAGCTGGTTGTCGATCCGGCGGCTCTCGTGCCGTTCGGAGGCCAGCACGAAGAGGCCGCCTGCCTCCTTCACCGCCTCTTCATCGGTCTTGTGCGCCTCTTCAATGCGGGCGCGGATCTCTTCGGTGTCGCCCTCGGGATCGGCGGCGATGGCCTCCATCACCTTGAATTCGACGTTGCCGCCCAGTTTGATGTCGGTCCCGCGACCGGCCATGTTGGTGGCGATGGTCACCGCCCCCAGCTTGCCAGCGTCGGCGACGATCTGGGCCTCCTGCTCGTGCTGGCGGGCGTTCAGCACGTTATGCTTGATGCCGGCCTTTTCGAGCAACTGGCTCAGGATCTCGGATTTCTCGATGGAGGTCGTGCCCAGCAGCACCGGCTGGCCCTTTTCATTGGCCTTGCGGATGCGCTCGACGATGGCGTCGTACTTCTCTTTCGTCGTCCGATAGACCGCATCGTGGTCGTCTTTCCGGGCGATGGGCTTGTTGGTGGGCACCTCGACAACGCCGAGCTTGTAGATCTCGGCAAATTCGTCGGCCTCGGTGAGCGCGGTGCCGGTCATGCCGCCGAGCTTGTTGTAGAGGCGGAAGTAGTTCTGGAAGGTCACGGAGGCCATGGTGACGTTCTCGGGCTGGATCTCGCAGCCTTCCTTCGCCTCGATCGCCTGGTGCAGACCATCCGACAGGCGCCGCCCGGCCATCATCCGGCCGGTGAACTCGTCGATCAGCATCACCTCGCCGTTGCGGACGATGTAATCCTTGTCCTTCTGGAAGAGCTTGTGGGCCTTCAGCGCCTGCGTGGCGTGGTGGACGATGGTCGTGCTCTCCGGGTCGTAGAGCGACTGGTCTTCCGGCAGGATGCCCTCGGCGTGAAGCCGGCCCTCGAGATACTCGTTGCCCTCGTCGGTGAGGGTGACGTTTCGGGTTTTCTCGTCCTTGGTGTAGTGCTCGTCGGTCAGCGAGGGGATCACGCCATCGAGGGTCATGTAGAGCTCGGAGCGGTCCTGCGAGGGGCCGGAGATGATGAGGGGCGTCCGGGCCTCGTCGATCAGGATGGAGTCCACCTCGTCGACGATCGCGAAGTTATGGTCGCGCTGATACATCTGGCTCAGCTCGGACTTCATGTTGTCGCGCAGGTAGTCGAAGCCCAGCTCGTTGTTGGTGGCGTAGGTGATGTCGCAGGCGTAGGCCGCCTTCTTCTCGCCGTCGGGCTGCTGCGGGTAGACGACGCCGGTGGTCAGGCCGAGGGCGCCGTAGACCTTGCTCATCCACTCGGCATCGCGCTTGGCGAGGTAGTCGTTGACGGTGACCACGTGCACGCCCTTGCCGGTGAGTGCGTTGAGGTAGGCCGGGAAGGTGGCCACGAGGGTCTTGCCCTCGCCGGTCTTCATCTCGGCGATGTTGCCCTCGTGCAGGAAGATGCCGCCCATCAGCTGCACGTCGAAGGCGCGCAGGCCGAGCGCCCGC
This sequence comes from Vannielia sp. SX4, assembly GCF_052828525.1. The sequence continues at coordinate 138,047 of NZ_CM128247.1, read as the reverse complement.
TTGGCGGCCTCGCGGCAGTTGGCGAAGGCCTCGGGCAGCAGGGCATCGAGGCTCTCGCCGCCCATCGCCCGCTTGGCCAGCTCTTCGGTCTTTTCCTTCAGCCCTTCGTCGGAGAGTTTTTCGAACTCCGGCTCCAGCGCGTTGATCTTTTCGACCAGCGGACGGGTGGACTTGATCTTGCGGTCATTGGCGGTGCCAAAGACCTTTTTCGCGACGGTACCCAGACCCAGCATATTCTCTCCGCTCGCCCTGCCTTGACGGTTTTGTGTGGCTGATCGCGCTTGCCGCCCTTCGCCTGCCCCCATAGAAACGCGGGCAGAGAAACGGGCTTGCGCCTTGGAACACAAGGCGATGTAAGACCCGAGACCCATAGTGTCAACGCCGCCGCAGGGGCGGCTGAGCAGGAGTAGATGTATGACCTTCCCCAAGATGATCGCACTGGGTGCCATGCTGGCCGTTGGCCTCGGTGCCGGTGCGATGGCGCAGGAAGCGGAAGAGGCGGCCCCCGAGGCGGCGGCAGAGGCTGCAACTGACGTGACCGCAGAGACCGTTGTGGCGACCGTGGCCGGTGTGGACATTACCGTTGGCCACATGATCGTGGCGCGCAAGAGCCTGCCCGAGCAATACGCCCAGCTGCCGCCGGAGGTGCTCTGGGAGGGGATCCTCGAGCAGCTGGTGCAGCAGACTGCGCTGGCCAGCGAGGCCGGTGAGCCGAGCAAGGAGACCGTTCTGGTGCTGGAAAACCAGCGCAGCGGCTACCTCGCCGGCGACGTGCTGGAGGCCGCTGCGATGGCCGCCGTGACCGATGAGGCGCTGGAGGCCAAGTACAACGAGCTTTATGCCGATGCCGAGCCGCAGCGCGAGTGGAACGCCGCCCACATCCTCGTGGAAACCGAGGAAGAGGCACAGGCGGTGAAGGAAGAGGTCGAGGGCGGCGCCGATTTTGCCGAGGTGGCCAAGGTCAAATCCACCGGCCCCTCCGGCCCCAATGGCGGCGCGCTGGGCTGGTTTGGTGCCGGCATGATGGTGCCCGAGTTCGAGACTGCCGTGATGGCGATGAAGGCCGGTGAGGTGAGCGCCCCGGTGCAGACCCAGTTCGGCTGGCACGTGATCAAGCTCAACGAGACCCGCCTGAAGGACAAGCCCGACATGGCCGCGGTAAAGGACCAGCTGACCGAAGAGGTGCAGCGCGCCGCCGTGGACGAGGTGATTGCCTCCGCCGTGGAGAAGGCCGGTGTGGAAAAGGCCGAGGGCGAGATCCCGGCTGCCGTTCTCAACGACTTCAGCCTTTTGGAGGACTGATGGGCAAGTACCCCGTTTCGCCGCTGGCGCCCGAGAGCTTCCCCGATCTGCCAGTGATCGGGGGGGTGAAGTTTGCCGCTGTAGAGGCCGGGGTGCGCTACAAGGGCCGGCTCGACGTGATGCTGGCCCTGCTCGACCCGGGCAGCGTGGTGGCGGGTGTGTTCACCCGTTCGGCCACCCGCTCCGCCCCGGTGCGGGACTGCGAGGCGAAGATCCGCAAGGTGAGCGACGCGGGGGCGGCCATTCTGGTGAACTCCGGCAACTCCAACGCCTTCACCGGCGGGGCCGGGCAGGAGAGCGTGGAGGCGATCTGCGCCGCCGTGGCCGAAGCGGCGGATGTGCCTAAGGCTCGCGTGTTCACCGCCTCGACCGGGGTGATCGGCGAGCGGCTGCCGCATGACCGGATCACCGGCAAGCTCGGGGAGCTGGTAGACGGCCTCGACGAAGGCGGCATCGAGCTGGCGGCCAAGGCGATCATGACCACCGATACCTTTGCCAAGGGCTCCACCCGCGAGGTGGCGCTGAAGGGCGGGACGGTGAAGATTGCCGGGATCGCCAAGGGCTCGGGCATGATTGCGCCGGATATGGCGACGATGCTGGTGTATATCTTCACCGATGCGAAGATCAGCCGCGATGCGCTGCAGAGCATGGTGAGCTGCCACAACGAGACCACCTTCAATGCGATCACGGTGGATGGCGATACCTCGACCTCCGACACGCTGATCTGCGCCGCGACCGGCGCCTCGGGCGTGGAGTGCGACCAGAGCGAGGAGTTCGAGGCGGCACTGGCCGAGGTGATGAAAGACCTCGCCCATCAGGTGGTGAAGGACGGCGAGGGCGCAACCAAGTTCGTGGCCGTGAAGGTCACCGGCGCGGCCCATGATGCCGATGCCAAGCGGGTGGCGATGAGCATCGCCAACTCGCCGCTGGTGAAGACCGCGATTGCGGGCGAAGACCCGAACTGGGGCCGGATCGTGATGGCTGTGGGCAAGAGCGGCGCCGAGGCTGACCGCGACAAGCTGACCATCAAGTTCGGCGAGGTGCTGGTGGCCGAGAACGGCTGGGTTGCACCGGGCTACTCCGAGGAGCAGGGCGCGGGCTACATGAAGCTGCCCGAGCTGGTCATCCGGGTCGACATGGGGCTGGGCAAGGGCCGGTTCACCGCCTGGACCTGTGACCTGACGCATCAATACATCTCGATCAACGCCGATTATCGGTCGTGAAGGTTGTTCTGGTTGCTGCCGTCGCGCTGATTGACGTGGACGGGCGGGTGTTGCTGGCGCAGCGCCCCGAGGGCAAGAGCATGGCCGGGCTTTGGGAGTTTCCGGGCGGCAAGGTGGAGCCGGGGGAGACGCCGGAGGCGGCGCTGATCCGCGAGCTGCATGAGGAGCTCGGGATCGAGACATGGCAGAGTTGCCTTGCGCCGCTCACCTTTGCCTCGCATGGCTATGACGACTTTCATCTGTTGATGCCGCTGTTTGCCTGCCGCAAGTGGGGCGGCACCCCGCAGGGGCGCGAGGGGCAGGTGCTGAAGTGGGCGCGGGCGAGTGAGCTGCGCGACTACCCGATGCCGCCCGCGGATGTGCCGCTGATTCCGATTCTGCGCGACTGGCTTTGACCGGGGCGTTGCCGGGCCTTTCCCAAGGCATTTGACCGGAATCGATGCGCGGATTTCCGCGAAGTGCCCGAAATTTGGGCGGAATTCCAGAATGCACGTTCAGATTGTAAGTGATCCTTAAACGATTATCGGCTAGCTTCACCCAAGGTTAAGCCACCGCGGGGAGTGAACATGCTACGTACAATCGTTCTGGGAAGCTGTGTTTCGGTTCAGGGCACCTTTGTGAAGGCGCTCGCTGACGGACGGGTTGTGGTGCGTGTGGGCGCACGGGACTTTACCGGCCGTCCGGTGGATGCCGTCGCCGCCTGAGCAAGCCCGCCAGTTTGAGACGTTTGGACAGCCCGCGTTGGGGACGACGCGGGCGTTTTGCTGTTTGGGAGCTGGGTGAGGCGCCGGGGCGGTGCGCTGATGGCAGGAGGCGTTGGCCCCAAGCCGCGCCTGTTATGGCCGGTATCAGCAAGTTCAGCACCGAGTCCGCCGTCGTGATCCGAGAACTGCAGACCTCAAATAGCGGGTTGAGGACGTGACAGCCCCCGCCACAAAGGCAGACCGGGGCGCGTGGCCCCGGTCAAATCCTTGATCGATGTCTTGACAGATCGAGCGCCTAGAGCGTGCGCTCGACTTCCTTGCGGGTGAAGATCTCGATGACATCGCCTTCGCGGATGTCGTCGTAGTTCTCGAAGGCCATGCCGCATTCCTGACCGGAGATGACCTCGGACACCTCGTCCTTGAAGCGCTTGAGGGTCTTCAGCGTGCCTTCGTGGATCACCACGTCGTCGCGCAGCAGGCGGACGCCGGCGGAGCGGCGGGCAACGCCCTCGGTCACAAGACAGCCGGCAACCTTGCCGACGCCGGTGACCTTGAAGACTTCGCGGATCTGCGCGTAGCCGATGAAATCCTCTTGGATCTCGGCGGAGAGCAGGCCGGACGCGGCGGCTTTCACGTCGTCCACGAGGTCGTAGATCACCGAGTAGTAGCGGATCTCGACGCCCTTCTGGTTGGCGGCCTGACGTGCGGGCGCATTGGCCCGGACGTTGAAGCCGATGACCGGCGCACCAGAGGCTTCGGCAAGGCCGATGTCGCTCTCGGTGATGGCGCCGACGCCGTAGTGCAGCACGCGCACACGGACCTCGTCGTTGCCGATCTTCTCCATCGCCTGGATGATCGCTTCGGCAGAACCCTGCACGTCGGCCTTCACCACGATGGGAAGCTCGGAGACGTCCTTGTCGTCCTTGGCCTTCTGCATCAGCTGCTCAAGGGTGGTCGCGGCACCGGCGGCGGCGCGTTTTTCCTTGGCGGCATTCTCGCGGTACTCGGCGATCTCACGTGCCTGCGCCTCGGAGGAGACCACGTTGAGCACGTCGCCCGCCTCGGGGGTGCCGTTGAGGCCAAGCACCTCGACGGGCACGGAGGGGCCTGCCTCGGCCACCCGCTCGCCCTTGTCGTTGACCAGCGCACGGACCTTACCCCACTGCTCGCCGACGACGAAGATGTCGCCCTGCTTGAGCGTGCCGTTCTGCACCAGAACGGTGGCGACGGGGCCGCGGCCCACATCGAGCTGGGCTTCGATCACGGCACCCTGCGCGGCGCGCTCGGGGTTGGCCTTGAGTTCGAGCACCTCGGCCTGAAGCGCGATGGCTTCGAGCAGTTCATCAAGGCCCTGCCCGGTGTGGGCGGAGACCTCGACATCCTGCACATCGCCCGACATGGCCTCGACGATCACTTCGTGCTGAAGCAGATCGGTGCGGACCTTCTGGGCGTTGGCGGCGGGCAGATCGATCTTGTTGATCGCCACGATCATCGGCACACCGGCGGCCTTGGCGTGGTTGATGGCTTCGATGGTCTGCGGCATCACCGCGTCATCGGCGGCCACAACGAGCACCACGATATCGGTCACCTGCGCACCGCGGGCACGCATGGACGTAAAGGCGGCGTGGCCGGGCGTGTCGAGGAACGACAGGACGGCGCCGCTCTCGGTGGTCACCTGATAGGCACCGATGTGCTGGGTGATCCCGCCTGCCTCGCCGGCCACGACCTTGGCGTCGCGGATGGCATCGAGCAGCGAGGTTTTGCCGTGGTCGACGTGGCCCATGATGGTGATCACGGGCGCGCGCGGCTTGAGATCTTCTTCCTTGTCGTCGGCGGTCTCGATGACCTGCTCCACGTCGGCGTCCGACACGCGGACGACCTTGTGGCCGAACTCTTCGATGATCAGCTCGGCGGTGTCGGCGTCGATCACCTGGTTCTGGGAGACCATCATGCCGTTCTGCATGAGCGCCTTCACCACCTCGGCGACGCGCTCGGCCATGCGGTTGGCCAGCTCGGAGACGACGATGGTTTCGGGCAGCTGAACGTCGCGCACGACCTTCTCGCGGTTGTCACCGCCGCCGAGAGCCTTCTGGCGGGCGCGCTCCTGCTTGCGTTTCATCGCGGCCAGCGAGCGCTGACGCCCGCCTTCGCCGCCTGAGAGCGCCTGGTTCAGGGTGAGCTTGCCGGAGCGGCGGCCGCCGTCATCGCGGGAGCCTTTGCCCCGGTTGTCACGGTTGTTGTCGCGGTTGTCGCGGTCGTCCCGACGGGGGGCGGGGCGGTTGCCACCGCCACGGGCGCCATCCTCGGCAGGGGCCGGGCCGGGCTGGGCGGCGGCAGCAGCGGCGGGCGGCGCGTTACGCTCTGCCTTTTCGCGGGCCTTCGCCTCTTCGGCCTCGCGCTTCTTGCGGGCGTCTTCCTCTTCTTTCGCCTTCAGGGCTTCCTGACGTTCGCGCTCTTCACGCTCCTTCGCCTCGGCCTCTTCACGGCGGCGCTGGCGCTCGGCCTCGCGCTCTTTCTCTTCGGCCTCGCGGCGCTTGGCCTCTTCGGCCTCGGTCGCCTTGGCGGCGGCGAGGGCCTTCAGCCGGCGCTCCATCTCGGCGTCGGAGATGCCTGCGGGGCGCTTGGACGGATCGGAAGCGGCACCCGCTGCAGCAGCGGCGCCGGCGCCAGCCGTGGGCGCACCGGGCTTGGGTACCACAACGCGCTTGCGCTTGGTTTCCACCACGACGTTTTTCGTGCGTCCGTGCGAGAAGCTCTGCTTCACTTGTCCGGAGCGCGGGCCGCCGCGCAGCCCAAGGGTCTTTTTGCCGTCACTATCGCTCATGCGATGTTCGTCCTTTCCGGGGCGTATCCCCGCTTTCTTCGCGCAAAGCGCCAAGCTTTGCGGCGTCTTCTACAACACGCTTCGTGAGTCCACCAGACGCAAGAGCGGCGTGTATCACATGTTCCCTGCCGAATGCCAAACCGATTTCGTTTGCGGTCAGGCAGCCCAGGAAGGTGCCCTTTCCGGGCGGAGAGCTGAGCTTCGACTTGCCCCGCTCGGAGCCATCGGAGGCTTGGATCAGCAGTCGCGCCTCCTCGGTCAGGAGCCAGCCTTTTACCTTTTCGTATCCCGCCACCGCGCGGCCCGACTTGCGGGCGAGGGCGATGCCGTCCGTCACCCGCTTGACCAGCAGGCGCTCGACCGTCTCGACCAGATCCTCTGGCACCTCGACCGGAGCCTTGGCGGCGCGGGCGAAGAGCTTTTTCTTCACCGCCTTCTCAAGCGCGGCGCGGCTGGGCGAAACCCAGATGCCGCGGCCCGGCAGTTTGGCCGAAATGTCGGGAACGATCTCGCCGGAGGGCCCCACGACGAAACGGACGAGGTGAGATATAGGGCGCACCTCGCCCGTTGCAATGCACTTGCGTTCGGGCGTTTCACCCTTTGTTGTATTGCGTCCGCCGCGGCTCAGGCCGGTGTCCGGAGCCTGAGATCAGGCTCCGGCCTCCTCTTCTTCTGCGGGCGCGTCTTCGCCCTCGTCCTCGGCGGCCAGCTCGGCAGGGTCGACCCATCCAAGGGCGATCCGGGCGGACATGACCATGTCTTGCGCCTCTTCGAGCGAGAGCTCGAACTTCTCGAGGATGCCATCGTCCTTCACGCGCTCGCCGTCGACGGTGGTCCAGCCGCCGGCCAGCTCCCAGTCGGCGCAGGTGGCGAAGTCTTCGAGGGTTTTTACCCCATCTTCGGCCAGCGCCTCGATCATCTGGGGCGTCAGGCCTTCGAAGTTCACGAGGCTGTCTTCGACGCCAAGCTCGCGGGCGTGCTCGAGCGCCTTGCGGTTCTGCTCGTCGAGATAGTCGCGAGCGCGGGCCTGAAGCTCGCCTGCGGTGCCTTCGTCGACGCCGTCGATCACCAGAAGCTCGTCGAGCTCGACATAGGCGACCTCTTCGAGCGAGGTGAAGCCCTCGGACACCAGAAGCTGGGCGAAGAACTCATCCAGATCGAGCGTATCCATGAAGAGCTTGGTGCGCTCTTCGAACTCGGCCTGACGGCGGGCGCTCTCTTCTTCTTCGGTCAGGATGTCGATATCCAGCCCGGTCAGCTGCGAAGCGAGGCGCACGTTCTGGCCACGGCGGCCGATGGCGAGCGAAAGCTGCTCGTCGGGCACCACGACCTCGATCTTGCCAGCCTCTTCATCGAGCACGACCTTGGAGACCTCGGCGGGCTGGAGGGCGTTGACGAGGAAGGTTGGCTGATCGTCGTTCCACGGGATGATGTCGATCTTCTCGCCTTGCAGCTCGTTGACCACGGCCTGCACGCGGGAGCCGCGCATACCCACACAGGCACCGACCGGGTCGATGCTGCCATCGTAGGAGATGACGGCGATCTTGGCGCGGGAGCCGGGATCACGGGCGACGGCCTTGATCTCGATGATGCCGTCGTAGATCTCGGGCACTTCCATCTTGAAGAGCTCGGCCATGAACTCGGGCGCGGTGCGCGACAGGAAGATCTGCGGGCCACGCTGCTCGCGGCGCACGTCCTTGATATACACACGGATGCGGTCGCCGGGGCGGTAGCTTTCGCGCCCGATCTTCTCGTTGCGGCGCAGCACAGCCTCGCCCGCGCCGATATCGACGATGACGTTGCCATACTCTTCGCGCTTCACCAGACCGTTGATGATGGTGCCGGCGCGGTCCTTGAACTCTTCGTACTGGCGGTCACGCTCGGCTTCGCGGACCTTTTGCAGGATGACCTGCTTGGCCGACTGCGCGGCGATCCGGCCCATCTCGACGGGCGGAACCTCATCGACCAGCTCGTCGCCATCGGTGGGGGCAGTATCCTGATCGACGCCCTCGGCAAGGGCGCGGTCCAGATCGGAGGGGGTGCGCAGGAGGAACCGGCGGATCGGCTGCGGCTCTTCATCCTCGGCCTCGGGCTGCGACATGCCGGAAACGACGATGTAATCCTTGCCCTTGGTGCCAAGGGTCTGGGCGGCGGCCTCGAGGGTCATCTCGGCCTGGTAGTTCTCCAGCTCCGGCTCGCCCTTGACGGTGCGGATGCGGGTGAAGGTGGCACGGCCGGTCTTGCGGTCGATGCTCACGCGGATGTCCATCTCGGCGCCGTAGCGCGACTTGGCGGCGCGCGCGAGGCTCTCTTCCATCGCCTCGATCACGAGACCCGGATCGATCATCTTTTCGCGGGCCACGGCCTCGGCGGTTTGCAGCAGCTCCAGCTGGTTTGCGGAAGTAATGGCCATCAGTTGTCCTCCTGACCGTCCATGAGGGTTTGCACCTCGTCAAATTGGGTTTCATCGACATGGCCTGCGTCCTTGCGGTGGCGCAGCACGTCGCGGATGAGGTCATCGGTGAGCACGAGCTTGGCGTCGGAGAGCCAGTCGAACTCTAGGCCGATGGTCACGGGTTTGCCGTGGTCTTCGATCTCGATAAGCACCTCGTTGCCTTCGGTGCCCTGAAGCTCGCCCTTGAAGCGGCGGCGCCCGTCGATCATCTCGGTGGTCTCGATCTTGGCCTCGTAGCCCTCCCAGCGGTCAAAATCCTTGAGCCGGGTCAGGGGGCGGTCGATGCCGGGGCTGCTCACTTCGAGCGTATATTCGTCCTCGATCGGGTCTTCCACGTCGAGCACGGCGGAGACGGCGGTGGAGATGCGGGCGCAGTCATCCACCTCGATCCCGCCTTCGGGCTTTTCGGCCATGATCTGGAGGTTGGCCGTTTTGCCGCCCATCAGGCGCAGGCGCACCAGCTCGAAGCCCATGCCCTCGATGACGGGCTGGACAATCTCGGCCATGCGCTGATCCATTCCGGTCTTGGCGATGAGGTCGGTCATAGGGGTGTGACTTTCAGGCACAAAAAAACGGGCGCTGCGGCCCGTCGGATTTTCCGGTGGAGCATCGGGGGTGGAGGCCGACGCTGCCGCTGTTGAGGGGGATATAGGCCCGTGCGGCGCGAATCGCAAGAGGGATTGGTGGGGCGGCGCGAACCGGCGGGTCAGGACAGCAGTTTGCGAACGAGCCGGGCGGTGGGGCGGAGCACGCCGTGGACGCCGGGGAAGCGCTGGAGAACGCGGCCATAGACGCGTTCGAGCCGGAGCCGGAGCCTGTGCTTGAGGCCGAGGCTGGTGCGGCGCAGGTGGTCGCGCTGCATCAGGACGTTGCCGGTGGGCATGTGGCCCGCGAGCATCTGGAGCTTGTATTCCAGCTTGGCGTAGTTCCGCGCGGCCTGCCGTGTGCTCATCACCGAGACGGTGCGGTAGCCTGCATCCTGCACGCAAAGCCCGATCAGCCGCTCCTGCACGTGGGCCAGCCCGCCATCGATATGGAAGGGCTCGCGGTTGTAATCATCCCAGAGCCAGTTCCACTCGAACATCCGGGCGAGGGCCGGGATGCGGAACCAAAACATGGTGCCGTAGGCGGTGACGGGGGTGAAGGGATCGAGCTGGAGCTTGATGCCCATGTCGCGGGCGAGCTCCTGCAGTGGGCGGCGGTTGTTGTGCCATGAGTGGCCGAGGGTGGCGAAGCCGATGTGGACCACGGGGGGGATGACGAGGCCGACATCAGGGTGCGCCTCGAACTGGTCCAGCAGGTTGGAGACGTATCCGGGGCTTTCAACGAGGTTGTCGAAGAGATGCTCCTTGAAGCTCTCCCCGACCCGCCGGGATACCTGTGGCGTGCGCTTGGAGTGCAGCCGCAGCGCCACCTCGAACTCGCCAGAGAGGGCGATATCGCGGAAGGTGATGAAGAGCGAAGACATGTCGCGGCCACGGTTCACTTGCACCTTGCGGACCGTGCGCAGGCCGGCGGGCCAGCCCTGCCCGTCGAGAAAGCTCTCGATGGCTGTGAGGTCCTCGTCGGTGGCGGTGGAGATGAAGAGGTGGGCCTTGCAGGGCAGATGGCAGATGCGCACCCAGAACTCGGGCATCATCTCGGCGTAGAAGGCGTGGATGAAGACGGCGACGGTGCCGAAAGCCCATCCGGCCTTGTCTGGCTGGGCAGCCTGGCTAGGCAGAACCTCGTATTGATCGGTGATGGCACAGAAGTCGCGCGCCGGCAGTTGGCGCAGGCAGAACCGGGTGACGAGGGTGTAGAGATCTGGGTTGATGCCCTCAAGCCGGTCGAGCGCGTCGCGCAGTTTGATCGCGTTCAGGTCGTGGAGGAGGGGATCGAGAAAGAGCAGGGCGCGGGGCATGACCGTGGCGCCGGGTCTGATGATGGTGTCGATCTCGAAGAGGGCGGGTGAGACCGTCTCTAACTCGGCGGACTCGAAGGGGAATTCGAGCGGAATGCCGTTTTGATCGAGATACTTGGCGAGCGGCAGGGTGCATTGGTTGTACTCGTCCCAGAAGTCACGGGCGGGCTGCAGACGGGCGAGCTCTGCCAGAAGGCCTGCATGGCCGAGGGCGTCTTTGCCGAGGATCAGGAGGTCAGGGCTTGGGGCACGGTCGAAGCCGGGGCGGGATAGCAGGCGCGGCTCGAGTTGGGGGTTGGTCCAATAGGGGGCCCAGACACCGCCGACCCCGAGCGCCAGACGCCGCAACGCGCCCTCCTCCGGGTCGATCAGGCCGATTGCGTGGTTTCCCGTCATGATGAGGGCATCGTGCGCGTGCGCGGCCTCTCCGAGGTGGGCGAGGCCGGATTGGTAGCCGCCGAAGACGCTGTGGATTGCGCCGTTGAAGCCGATTACCTCGATCCGGGCGCTGCCGATCGGGTCGAGGCGGCGCGTCAGGGTTTCGCTCGTGCCCTTGTGGCCGGTGACCACGATGAGGCGATCCACCTCATGGGAGAGGCGGCGGAGGAAATAGAGCATGTCTTCACTGTCATCCAGATTGGCCCCGATCGTGAAGATTGCTGCGGTTTTGCTCATGATCGCGCTACTTTCAATTGCATGCCGCAGGGGCTGGGGGCTGGCTGGATGGGGTCAGACCGCCGGGACTCTGGACCACTCCACAAGCCGCTGGAGCCCGGCTTCGAGTGATACCTGCGGGCGCCAGCCCAGCATGGTCCTTGCAGCGGAAATGTCTGCAACGGCATGGCGGATGTCACCCGGGCGGAACTCGCCGGTGATTTCAAAGCGGTCGGGGGCGGCGCCGAGCAGAGCCAGAAGGCGGCGGGACACATCGAGCAGGCTGACGGTTTCGCCTGAGCCGATGTCGATCGCGCGTTCGGGGAGTTGGGGCACTTCGGCCAGCGCGAGGAAGGCGCGGGCGACATCGTCGACATGGATGAAATCGCGCACTGCGTTGCCATCCTCGTAGAGCCGCAGGGCCAGCCCCTCTTGGATCTGGCGGACGAAGATGGAGAGGACGCCGGTGTAGGGATTGTTCAGCGACTGGCCTTCGCCGAAGACGTTTTGCATGCGCAACACGCCTACACCGACGGGGGTGCCCCAGAATGCCTGACGCAGCAGAAACTCCTGCATAAGCTTGGTGGATGCGTAGATGGATGTGGGGGCGACAGGGCAGGCAACGGCATCGGTGGGCACCGGGCTCAACCGCAGGCCGGTGGCGTCATGGGGGGCATAGTCGCCCGAGGCAATGTCTGCCGGGCGACGTTCGACCGCGGCGGCGGGGCGGCCATCAGGGCCGACGCAGGCCCCCTCGCCATAGACGGCTCGGGAACTGGCGAGGAGCACCCGGCGCACGCTGCCGACGGCGCGGATGGCCTCGACAAGGTTGGCGGTGCCGCCGACATTGACCTCGCAATAGCGGCCGACGAAATCGTAGGACTGGCCGGTTCCTGTCTCGGAGGCGAGGTGCACGACGATTGCGGGGGCCACCTGAGCGAGGGCATCCTGTAGCGCCGCCCGGTCGCGGATATCGCCCTGGATCAGCTTGCCGCCCGCCGCTTCGAAGCGCGCGCGGTTATCGGGATTGCCCTCATGGACCTGAGGCAGGAGACTATCGTAGGCGACCACCCTGTAGCGCTGCGCGAGCAGACCGGTCAATCGAGACCCGATAAAGCCCGCCCCCCCGGTGATGAAGACTGTCTCCATGCGCTTTCTCTTTCAGTAGCCCAACTCGCGCATCTTTACGGCGTGGCGCGTGTAGAATTGGTTCACCTGCTCCGAAGAGAGGTAATTGAGGTAATTGTCCTTCTGCCGCTTCCAGAAAAACTTGCCATTCCGGGCGGTGCGTTCATCGGCGTCTTCGAAGACCTTTTTCAGATTCACACCGCGAAAACCGAGGAACAGGCACATCTTGCGGGCCGTGAGCCGGAAATCGTCGATCAGGTCTTCGTAGCGCATCACATGCACGTCGAGGCCACTGCGTTTGAGGGCCATGAAACTGTCGATGTGCTCGAAGACTGAACCGAAAGCCCGGTTTTGTGGAAACAGGGTGACGTGCTCGCAGAAGATCGCGAACAGCTCCTCGAATTGCTCCGGCGTGAGGCTTTCGACGCTGTCGAATTGAAACGGCAGGCTGCGCCCGGCCTTGGGCGAGACGTTGCGCGACACGAAGTTGAGGTAGGACATGAACACATCCAACGGGTGGCGGTAGATGTAGATCACCTTGTCGGTCGTGAAGGGCTGGCCCTCATCTTCGGTCAGAAGCTGCTTGTGGTGCGACTTGTAGAAATACCAATCCGCGCCATTGAAGGACCAGGGGTTTTCCATGACCTTTCCGTAGTGAGTATCGGTCAGATACCGCTGGAGCGAGCCCGGATCATTCGGGACTCCGACGAGCGCGGCGATGAGGGCGCGCAGCCAAGTGTTTCCGCTCTTGGGGAAGGAATACAGCCCGACGACCTGATGCGCCGTTGTCATTTCGGGTGCGAATGGCTTCATGTTTCTAAGGCTCCCTCGGTACCAGCAACTCTTCATCACAAATAACATCGAGGTCTTTCTCGACCTCTGCGGTAAACCTGCGCGCCCGTTCGGCCGCATCATCCGCCCCGCGCGCCGTGGCTGGCGGGGTGGCGCGGGTGTAGTGGCGCATGAACAGGGACATCACATGGGCAACGCCGGATTCGCGCACTTCGCGAAAATCCTCGGCGTAGTAGCGACCGCGTGAGAAACTTGAGGTGATGACCTCGTAGGCCGGGAAATAGAAGCAATTCTCCACCTCGCGCTCCAACCGCTCGGCGGCCACGCGCAGCACGGCCTTGGAATAGCAGGTGGAGGTGATCACGCTGCGATCGGCACGGGCCGTGGCGACCAGCGGTACCGGGGAGACGGTAAGCAATATCCGCACCCTCGGGTTGCGGGCCCGCATGAAGGAGACGAAGGACTCGAAATCGCTGACGACCCGGTCGACCTCGAAATTGACGAACTCGAACTTGCCCGGATCGAAAGTTCCGCCCACGGCGCCGGGCACGACGGGAAAGATCGCGCCGTCGCGCTTGTCTCTCCAGGCTTCGGTCAGGCCGAGGGTGAAGACGAAGACATCGGCGGTTTCGATCATCTTGCGGACCGCGGCGAAGTGCAGGGCGCGCTGCTCGTCGAACTCGCCGCGGGAAAGGAAGCCGCCCGGCTGGATGTTGGGCCGGAAGGGATCGATCAGGGTGCCGTCTTCCCGCTCCCAGCATTGCTCGAGCGGCGTGAACTCGCGATAGGCCCGCCGGACGAGCTGCAGCAGTTGGCGGGCGGTGTAGATGTTGCCAAAGCGGGCGGTGAACACGCCATAGCCGTGCTCATGCGCGATCCCTTCGGTCAGCAGGGGGTGAGCCTTTTCGGTGACGAGGTAGTTGTAGCCCTGCGCGCGCAGGTGGCGGGAGATGTGCTGGGCAAAGCAGCTGCCAGCGGTGGCGATCTTCATGTCCGGCGTCAGCTCGAAACCGGCTGAGACGACCGGGTCGATCTCGCGCATGTCGTCGACCTGATGCGCCTTGGACCAGAAGGCGTGGTCGGGAAGGTCGGAGTAGGGTGTTTTGCCCATGCTCGATCAGTCCTCCGCAACTTCGTGGATGCGGGGGTCCGGAAGCTCAATCCCATGGCGTGCCATGAGGTGACGGTAGACCTCGTGGCCGTAGGTGGCGTTGCCGTGGGTCGGGTCGCGGTGCCAGTAGCGCTCTGCCAGAAAGCCGTTGTCATCGAAGATCTCGGCGGGCAGGTCGGCGACTTCGACGCGCCTCGGCCCGGCGTCTTCCGCCAGTTGCCGCAATATATCGACGTATAGTCGCCAGATCTTGAGGCGGAGGGGGGCCGGCGAGACGCCGTGCTCCTTTACACGCTCGGCAAAACTGCCGGGATTGTTGCGGATGTGCGCCTCGCTCGGGTTTGGCGGCGGTGGTGGGAGCACCTTGATCGGGCCACCATAGACCTCAGCGAAGGTGTTGATGAACAGGCCCACGTTGATCCGCGCCCGATCTTCAACGAACCGGCGGATGGCGCTGTAGGGGATTGGGTCTGCGCCGAGGAGGCGGGCTTCCGGCCCAAACGGGGTTTCAAAGTCGAAGGGTTCGGGATGCTGCAGCAGGGCAATGCTGTTGTACTCGTTGCCCATCGTCGCGAGGACCACCTCATCGGGGGCTTCACGCTTCAGGACGAAGGTAATCCTTTTCTTGAGGTTGGGCGTGATCTCGCGGGGCCCCGAGCTGAAGTTGGGCTCATTGGCTTTTGTGTTGAGGCGCATGAAGTAGGCTTCCACCTCGTCGGGGAGCTCGTCTCTGTGCAGCAGCGCGTAGTGAGCGCGTATGAGTGCGGACAGGTGACTGTGCCCGGCTGCCAGTAATTTCATGCTTGTGCCTTTTGCTTCACGCACCGGATCGTCAGCCCGAAAACGCTCGGGCGAAAATTGACTTGAACAAAAATCGCTACGGCGCCCACCCTAACGCAAATCACACAAGACACAATTGGGGCGCTTTCGACTGTGGTGGTGAATTGAGTCGTGGGTGGCGATTTGCGGGTGCGGCACGGCGATGGCCGATTCTGATTCTGCCGGATCTTGCGGCGGTTGCGGTGGGAAACGTGCACGATGGTGTGGAAAGAGGGGAAAACGTTTCTTTGATTCAGTCAAGGGATTTGGGGGAATTCGCACACCAAATGGTTGAATCGAAAGGAGTGGATTAACGCATTGGCCGTTTTGCTCCTTTGTGGGTTGGTGCGCGGTGCCTTATGGCGAGGCATTTTTGCCCCACAGTGATCTTCGCAAAGGGTTGTTAAATAATGGTTTTTCAGTTGCCGCGGACGCTTGGCGGCCGATCTTCCCGATGTGCTTACATCGGCGCGAAATTCGGCCCCGCTGAAAGCTATAAACACGTGCAGGAACACATGGCTGCGAGCCCCTCTTAGGATTGGGACAAATTCGTTGACTCGTGAGGGGGTGCCGCGCAGGGTTATTCGGTGAGTTTAACTGACATTGGATTTTCAATTTACTTTGACGATTGCGGGCAGAAAACGAGCTGGTGAGAGCACCGGTGCTCAGGTCTGCAAAGGGCTTTTTTGGCGATGGAATCCGGCTCGGAGCCTCTCTCCATCAAAGTCTCTCGCGGGGGCGAGGGGTAGGGATGTTACGTAGTGAGACGATGAAACACCCGGCTGCGGGCGGGTCCGGTCTGAAATGCGCGGCGCGAGCGGTGGTGCTGGGCGTTGCGCTGCTGGCTTTGGGTGCTTGCAAGAGCGACGAGGAAGCCGCAGCCGAGCATATGGAGCGGGCGCAGACCTACCTTGCCGAAGGGGATGATGCCCGGGCGCGGGTGGAGTTCATGAACGTGCTCGACCGGGAGCCAAACCGGCTGGACGCAAGGCTGGCGCTGGCGGCCTTGCTGGAGCGCACCGGCGACCGCAATGGCGCGCTGGCCCATCTGAAGCGGGCGGTGGAGCAGGACCCGGAGAACCTGGACGCGCTGCTGGCGCTCTCGGCCGCCAATCTCGAGGACTGGGAGTGGGATGACGCACGGACCCGCACGGAGCAGGCGGCGCGGATTGCACCAGATGATCCGCGCGTGAAGGCGCGGCAAGCGGTTTTGGCCTATGCCGATGCCGTGGCCAAGGAGCAGCCCGAGGTGCGGGAGACGGCCCACGAGCGGCTACGGGCGCTTCGGGACGGCTCCGAAGACCTGCTGCCGCTGCATCAGGCGATTGTCGACGGGCATGTGCGGGGCGGGCGGCTTGAGGATGCGATCGAGGCGCTGGATTACGGGCTGGGGGTGTACCCGCGCGATATCCAGCTGCTGACGACGCGCCTGCAGCTCCTCTACCGGCTCGACCGGAAAGACGAGATCGTTCCGCATTTTGCCCGCATGCTGGAGGTCTACCCCGAGAGCCAGCCGATCCGCGAGATGCTGGTGGACTGGCACCTTGGCCAAGGCGATCTGGACGGGGCCGAGGCGGCGCTGCGCGATTTGCCAGAGGACGCGGACACCGAAGCGCGGCTGCCGCTGGTGAACTTTCTGGCGCAGTATCGCGGCCCGGAGGCGGCTCTGGTGGAGCTGGACAAGCTGCTGGCCGGAGACACGGCGGCGGATGAGTACCGGCTGCTGCGCGCGGCGATCCTTTTTGAGAGCGGGCAGGTCGATGTGGCGCTGCAGGAAGTGCGCGAGGTCGCTGCACGTGCCACCGAGACCGGCGAAGATGCAAGCGTGGCGATGTTCCTGATGGCGCAGATCCTCGACGGCACCGGCGCGCGCGGCGAGGCGGAGGAGGTGTTGCGGCAGTTGCTGGCGGCCAACCCGCGCCACGTGGAGGCCGGGCAGACGCTGGCGGCATGGCTGCTGGAGCGGGGCCAAGCGAAGGCGGCGCAGCGGGTGCTGGCGGCGGCGCAGGCCGCCCGCCCGGATGACCCGCAGACTCTCTCGCTCATCGGGCAGGCCCACGCGGCGACCGGGCAACCGGAACTGGCCCGGCAGATGCAGGCGCGGGCCTTCGAGGCCTCGGGCTATGCGCCCGAGATCGGGTTGCGCTATGCCAAGCTGCTCTCGGAAGCGGGGAACGACGGTGCGGCTATCGAGGTTGTCACGACCGCGCTGACCCGCGCGCCGCGCCACGAGGGGCTGCTGATTTTGCTGGGCGACTACTACCGGGTGACTGCCCAGTGGAGCCTTGCCGAGGGCATCGAGACACGGCTGCAGGAGCTTGGCACGGTGGCGGCGCTGCTGGCGGCGGATCGTATCCACTTTGACCGGCTGGTGGCGGAGCAGGACCTCGATGTGGCGATGGCTTACCTTGCGGGGCGGTCGGCGGAAGGCGCGGGCTCTGCGGTGACCTATGCCGCGATTGCCCGGGCCAACCTTGCGGTAGGCGAGGCTGAGCGGGCCGAGGCGGTGATCGAGCTTGGGCTGGAGTATTTTCCGGATAACCGCGAATTGCGGGCTGCAGCGGCGGCCCTGGCCACCACGCGGCAGGACTATGACCGCGCGGTCGAGATCTATACGGCGCTGATCGATGATGACCCGCAGGTCGAGCGGCTGTGGCTGGATTTGTTGCGGGTGCATCAGCGCCAGGAAGATGCCGAGGCCGCCGGGGCGATGCTGCGGGCGGCGCTGGAGGCAATTCCGGGGTCTGATCTGCTGCGCTGGGAACTGGCGCTGCACTACGATGGGCAGGGCGAAGCGGATGAGGCGATTGAGATTTACGAGGCGCTGCTGGCCGATCACCCGCAAAGCGCACCGGTGCGTAACAACCTTGCCACGCTGCTATCGACCGCTCGCGACGACGCCGAAAGCCTTGAACGGGCGGCTGAGCTGGCCGCGCCGCTGGCGGGCAGCGAGGTGCCGCAGTTTCTGGAAACCTATGGCTGGATCGCCTTTCGACGGGGCGATTACGAGGCCGCGGCCCCTGCCCTGCTGACGGCGGCCGATGCGTTGCCGACCGATGCCGAGGCGCAGTTGCATGCGGCCGAGGTTCTCGTGGCGCTGGGCCGGGTCGAGGAAGCCCGGCCACGGTATGAGGCGGCGATTGCCTTGGCCGAAACCACTGACCCGGCACTGGCGACGGCTGCGAGCGAGGGCCTTGCCGCGCTGCCCGCGATGCAGAGGGAAGGCAATTGAGCGGCGCTGCGGCCTCCGTGCGGGCGGGCGGCGCAACAGGCGCCCGGCCCGGCGGCTTTGCCCTCGGCGCAGGCGGCCTTGCGCTGCTGGTGCTGACGGCGTTGCCGGTTTTCGGGATCGGGCTGCAGGAGTTGGGCGAAAGCTGGATGACACCAGCCTACACGCATGGCCCGGTGGTGGTGCTGATGGCGCTCTGGATCGGGCTGCGGCGGATGCGCGACGAACCGGCGGAGCTGGCCGCGCTGCCGCCCCGCCCGATCTGGCCCGGCGTGTTGCTGGTAGCAATGGGCCTCGGCTTCGGGCTGATTGGCAGCTTCGGGCGGATTGCCGATATTGCGGCCTACGGGATCATCCTCTGGGTGGCCGGAGTGCTGGTTGTGGCGCTGGGCTGGCCGCGCGCACGGCGGCTCTGGCTGCCGGTTGCGCTGCTGGTGCTGATGCTGCCGCTGCCGCAGTTCTTTTACTGGAAGCTTACGACCTCGCTCCAGTTCGTTGCCTCGGAATTCGCGACCGACCTGATCCGGGGCATGGGCCTTTCGGTTTATCTGGACGGCAACATCATCGACCTTGGGGTCTACCGCTTGCAGGTGGCCGAGGCCTGCGCCGGGCTGCAATACCTGTTTCCGGTGATCAGCTTTGCGGTGCTGCTGGCGGCGATCAGCCGGGAGCCGGTGTGGCGGCGGCTGGCGCTGGTGGCTTTTTCCGTGCCGCTGGCGATCGGGATGAATTCGATCCGCATCGCCATCACCGCGTGGATCGTGAACCGCTCGGGCATCGAGGCGGCAGAGGGGTTTTTGCATGCCTTCGAGGGCTGGGCGATCTTGCTCGCCTCCATCGCCTTGCTGGCGGTCTTCATGCTGCTGCTGCGCTTCGTGAGCGGCGGGGGCGGGGCGCGGCGGTTGTTTGACCTCGACCTGTCCGGCACCGGCGCGCTGGCCACGCGGGCGCTTTCGGCCCGGCCGGGGCGCGGGTTCATCGCGGTGGCCGTTGCGGGCGCCGTGGCGAGCCTGTTGGTGTTTACCCTCGGCGGGCCGGGCGGGCCGCCCCCGGCGCGGGCCAGTTTTGACCGCTTCCCCGAGCGGCTGGGCGAGTGGACCGGCGTGCGCGGCGCGCTCGACCCGAGGGTCGAACGGGTGATCGCCCCGGATGATTACCTGCATCTCACCTATTTCAGCCCCGTGGGCGCGGTGCCGGTGCAGATCTTCTCTTCGTATTACATCGACCAGACTGGCAGCGCGGCGATCCATTCGCCGGAAATCTGCCTGCCCGCCGATGGCTGGGAGGTGAGCGAGTTCGGCACCCGCCCGCTTGACATGGAGGGCACCGGATACGGCCGCTTCGACGCGATCCGCGCGGTGATCACCAAAGGCACCGAGCATCAGCTTGTCTACTACTGGTTCGAGCAGCGCGGCAGCCGGATGGTCAACGATGTGGCCGTCAAGTTCGGTGTGCTGGCGGATGGGATCACGAAAGGGCGGCGCGACGGCGGCTTTGTGCGCTTTGTCACGCCGATCGAGGGAGAGGACGCTGGCGCGATGGCGGAGGCGGAGACACGCATCCGGGCGCTCATGCGGGAGGCTTTGCCGGAGTTGCAGGGCTTCATCCCGATGTGAGGGGCAGGATTACAGGCATTTAACCAAGGAATTACGAGCAGGATTTTTCTTCAACCTTTTCAGAGAAAGCGAGACAGACCATGACGATACATCCGATCATCCTCGGTGGCGGCCAAGGCACACGGCTCTGGCCGACCTCGCGCAAGACCTTTCCAAAACAGTTCGCGCCCTTTCTTGGCGCACGCACGCCCTATCAGGAGATGCTGACCCGGCTTGCGGGAGAGGGCTTTGGCGCGCCCATGGTGGCGACGACCGAAGAATTCAGGTTTCTGGCGATGGATCAGGCCCGGGCGGCGGGCGCTTGGGACACCAGCGTGCTGGTGGAGCCGGAGGGCCGGGGCACGGCGGCGGCGGTGCTGCTTGCGGCGCTGAAGAGCGATGCCGACCCGGATGCGCTGCTGTTCATCACCGGGATCAACCATTTTGCCGGCAGCGCGGCGGCCTTTCGCGAGGCGGTGCGAGCCGGGGCCGAGGTGGCGCGGACGGGCAAACTGGTGACCTTCTCCGGTGCGGCGGCGGAAGAGACCGGGTTGAAGACGGTGGCCCGCGTCGGCGGACGCGCCATTCGCATCGTCGAGCCGGACGAGGCTGGCGGGCACGGTGGAGACGAGGGCGCCCGGATGGGGCTCATTCGCAAGAGTGACCTGATCGCCGCTTACAAGGCGCATGCGCCGGAGCTGCTGGAGCAGTGCCGCCGGGCGTTGGAGAGCGGAAAGGCGGAGCATGGCTTTTTCCGCTATGGCGGCGAGGCCATTGCGGAGATGGAGGTGCGCAGCTTTGCTGATACCGTCGTCGACAAGCTGCCGGGCGCCCGGTCTTTGACGCTGGGCGCGGCCTGTTCGGACCTGGGCGGCTGGGATGCCGTTTGGGAGCTGCTACCGCGCGATGCGCGCGGCGTGGCGACCTCTGGCGCCGCAACGGCGGTGGATTGCGACGACAGCCTGCTGCGCTGCGATGAGCCATCGATGCGGGTGCTCGGCGTAGGGCTGAAGAACGTGGTGGCCGTGGCGATGCGCGACGGGGTGCTGGTGGCGGACCGGAGCAAGCTGGCGGAGATCCCCGGTGCGCTGGAGCAACTCGCGGCGGAAGACCGGGTGATGGCCGAGGAATACCCGCGCTATCACCGCCCATGGGGCTGGTACGAGTCGCTGGTGGTGGGCGAACGCTTTCAGGTGAAGCGTATCTGTGTGAAGCCGGGCGGCGTGCTCTCGCTCCAATCGCACGTGCACCGGGCCGAGCATTGGGTCGTTGTCGGCGGCACCGCCGAGGTGACGGTGGGCGAAGAGGTGAAGATGGTGCCGGAGAACGGCTGTGTCTACATCCCGATCGGCGCGGTGCACCGGATGGCGAACCCGGGCAAGGTGCCGATGTACCTGATCGAGGTGCAGACCGGTGCCTACCTCGGGGAGGACGACATCAAGCGTTACGAAGACATCTATGACCGCTGTTGAGGCGCCGCGCAGGACGCGGATCCTCGCCCTTGCCTCCGGCGGGGGGCATTGGCAGCAGCTGATGGAGATGCGGCCCGCTTTCGAGGGCTGCGAGGTGACCTATGCCACCACGCTGGCCGGGTTGCCGGAGGAGTTTGGCGCGAGCCCCGCAGTGATCGTGCCGGACTTCAGCCGCAGCGATCTCTGGCGGCTGCCGTTGGTGGGCTGGCGCATCGGGAGCGCGCTCAGGCGGTGCAGGCCCGATATCGTGATCTCCACCGGGGCGCTGCCGGGGGTGACGGCGCTGGCGCTGGGCAAGCTCTTTGGCGCGCGGACGATATGGGTCGACTCGGTGGCGAATGCCGAGGAGATGTCTCTCTCGGGCAAGATGGCGCGGCGGGTGGCCGATCTCTGGCTCAGCCAATGGCCGCATGTGGCGGAGGAGAGCGGCGCGGGATATTTCGGGGCTGTTCTGTGATTTTCCTGACGGTGGGCACGCAGCTTGGCTTTCCGCGACTGGTGGAGGCGATGGACGCCTGGGCGGCGACCACGAGTGAAGAGGTGATTGCGCAGGTGGGGAGCGGGCGGGTGACTTGCGCCAACCTTGCCCCGCGCGGGATGCTGCCCCCGGCCGAGTTCGCCGAGATCTTCAGCCGGGCGCGGGTGGTGGTTGCCCATGCGGGGATTGGCACGATCCTCGCGGCAAAGCGCTATCGCCGCCCGCTGATCATCGTGCCGCGGATGGCGGGGCTGGGCGAGCACCGAAACGATCACCAGGCCGCCACCGCGCGGGCGTTGGAGAAGGGCACGGCGGTGCGTGTCTGCTGGGAGGTGACGGAGCTGCCCGCGCTTTTGGCGGAAACGGCGCCGGAGGCATTGCCGAAGGAGCCGGGCGCGAGCCATGCCGCGCTGATCGAAGGGCTGAAGGGCTTTATCGCCGCTGCGCCGCGGCGCCGCTAGGGCCGCCAGGAGAAGTTGCGCTGCACGCCGAGGTAGATTGTGTTCTCTGACATGGCATCCTGCGTGCCCGACCGGCTGCGGGCATGGGAGAACCGGGCCGTGAGGTCCGCGCGTTCTGTCAGGCTGCGGGTGAAGCCGAGGCCGAACTCCATCTGTTCGACCGTATCGGCTGCCGGGTCCAGATAGTCGGTGCGGCGGTAGGTCAGCGAGGTTGTGAGGCCTGAAAGCTCGGTCAGGTTGCGGCGGTAGCCGAGGCTTAGGCGGTCGACGAGTGCCTCGTCGCCGAAGGTGCTTGCGCGGACATCGCGCTCGGCGAGGGCCTGGAAGCTGCCGCGCTTGCCATCGCGGGTCCATGACAGGGAAAAGAGGCCATCCACCTCGCCATCGCTGGCTTGGGAGAGGCCGACGGACCATGCGAGGCGCGCGGCGGGAAACTCGCGGGTCCCCGAGATGTTGGCCTCGTGCCGCCGCCCGAGCGAGGTGACGGTGCTTGCCAGATCGAAGGTGAGCGCGCCATCTGGCAGGGTGCGCACGAGGGCGGCATCCCACTCGGGGCCGCTCTGGCGGGTGACCGGGCCGCCCCCGGCGCTGGTTTCGATCTCGGTGTGGCGGAGGTTCAGGCTGGCGGTCAGGCTCTTGTTGATCTGAAATTCCGCGCCCAGCCCGGCGGCAGTGGTGGTGCGGTCGCGCCCCGCCCCTTCAGACTCGATATCCTCGTAGCTGCCGGTCAGGCTCAACTCGATCCGGGGATCGACGGTGAAGCGCAGGGCGAGGTCGGCGTTGCGGGTGTCGTAGTCGAAGAGCGCGGGAGAGTCGGTCTCGTGGTAGGCCACCTCGCGCAGGCCGAGGCCGACCGTGCCGCCGAAGGGCGCCTCGATGCCGAATGTCAGCTCCGCGCCGAGGTTAGCGGTTGTGCGATAGCCGGTGTCGGTGATTGGCGCGGTGGGGTCGAGCTCTTCGTCGAAGACCAGCGTGCTGATCTCGACCTGCCGATAGGCGGCATCAAACGCGAGGGAGGCGTTGGCACCGGTGAGCTTGTAGGCCAGCGCCAGTGTCGGATCTTCGAGCGTGAGATCATCTTCGGCATCGGGATATTCGAGCGCACCGCTGAGGCTGAAGGAGAGGCTGGCGCGGCGGGTGGAGCTGGAGAGCGTGAAGCCCAGCTCGTTGCGGGCGCGGGTGCCGTCTTCATCATGCAGAACGCCGAGACCGACCGTTGCAGTGGCAAGCAGGCCGCCCTCGTCCTGCGCGTGAGACGGCAGGCAAGACGCGACGAGCATCGCCGCGGCTGCTACGCCGCTGGAGAGCCTCTTGCCGGTCGACATGGGAACATCCTACTCGAAAAGCCGGCGCTCAGGCACCAGGATCACATCGCCCTCGGTCAGCACGATGTCGCGGCTCAGGGCCGCGCCGTTGGAGAGCGCCCGATAGTTGATGCGATAGACCTTCTGGGCCCGCGTGGTGGGGTTGGTGCGCCGGAGTTGCACGCGCTTGGTTGCGCCGAAGGGGGTGATTCCACCGGACTGCGACAGGGCCTGCAGGAAGGTGGTGCCCGGCGGCACGGAGATGGGGCCGCTCTTCTCGACCTCGCCCATCAGGTAGACAGTGATCATCGGAGCGGGGGCAGGCGCGCGCGGAGTGCGGGGCGTGGGCGGTGCGGGCTGCACGCCGACGTAGACGTTGGGCGTGGCGGCGAAGCTGCTGGAGATGGCTTGGGTCACGGCCTCGCGGATCTGGCCGATGTTGCGCCCGGCCGCGGGGATCGTGCCGGCCATGGGGAAGCTGAAGCGCCCGTCTGGCAGCACGACGACACTGCGGTTGAGCGTGGGATCTTCGAGCACCTCGATGACCAGCGTATCGCCGGCCCTGACCCTGTACTCGGACTGCGCCGCGGCCATGGTGGCCACCAGCGTCAGCATGATTGCAATACAGATCCGATAGAAGTTTTTCATAGCCTCAAATACCGCTGCTTCTGCGCCTGTTGCCCGGAACTTTCCATGAATGACGCCAGAACGCACGTGGAAGACGCCCGCTTGGACGAAATTTTTCTGAAGGCGCGTGCTTTGGGCGACAGAGGGGGCAGGCGAAGGGGGGGTGAGGGCGCGCTGTGCGGCGCGCGCTCAGACTCCGGTGCAGCGGAAAACGACCCCGATCGTTTTGACCAGAATTCGCATATCGACCAAAAAGCTCAATTCTCGGTTGTATTTCTCGTCATAAAACACGCGATCCGTGAATTCAGAAGTATGGCGATCTGAAATCTGCCAATAGCCGGTGAGTCCCGGGCGCAATTTGAAATAGCCGCGACCGTGATAAAGCGACCGCTGATCTTCCATCATCGGGCGCGGCCCAACGAGGGACATCGACCCGGTGAGGACGTTGAAGAGCTGCGGCAGCTCGTCGATCGAGCATTTCCGGATCAGCGCGCCGATTTTCGTGATGCGCGGATCATTGGTGAGCTTCTGGTTCAGCGTCCACTCGCGCTTCGCTTCGGGGTTCTCAGCGAGGTGCTTGCGGAAGAGGGCGCCGGAGTTGACTTTCATGCTGCGCAGCTTCCACATGCGGAAGCGGCGCCCGCCACGGCCAATGCGGATCTGAGAGTAGAACGGGTTGTGACCGTCCATCGCGATGATCGCGGAGCAAATGAGGATGATGGCAATCGCGGTCGGTGCGAGAAACAGCACCACGGCGACATCAAAAATACGTTTCAGAACAATGCGATAAATGCCGGGTGCCTTTGCAAGCAGCATGTTACCGTCAAACACGACGGCCTCGGCAGCGCAACTCTCTTGCTTGATATGATGCTTCATGACTTCAAATCCCGCAGCTCCCTAGGTGCACATCGGAAATTCCGCGTGCCATAGCCCCCCTGGTCAGCCCGTCTCTTAGAAAAATCCCTTGGCGAAAAACAGACAAACACATTCCACTCTCTCCAAATACAAATTCACGCTCGTTTCACGTAAGTCGAAAAGTATAATCAAAGAATTTCGGAGGTCGGCAGTATCTGCGTTCCCCCAGATACTTGCCAGCTACATACATTTTTCTGCCGCGCAGAAACCCATATGTTGCCAAACTCCCAGGTGACGAAGGTAGAACAGGCGAAATGGACTTAATTTGCAATGATTCGTTGTGAATACTTTTTCGTGAGCCTAGGCTTCTGGCTGGGGGAGGGTTGTGCCGCAGGTGCATCTTGTGGGGCGTGAGAGGCGACGCACAAGGGCGCCGGGTGGAAATGACTGGTAATGGAACGATGTTTTGACCGCTGAATTGCTTGAAACCCATTTTGGTTTCTCCGAGAGCCCGTTTTCCCTGCTCCCGGATCCCGATTTTCTGTTCTGGTCGCCGCTGCACAAGCGGGCTTACCAGGTATTGGAGTACGGGTTGATGTCGCGCGCACCTGTGACAGTGCTCACCGGGGAGGTGGGCGCGGGCAAGACCACGCTGCTCCAGAAGCTTCTGCGCTCGGTCGGGGGCGATGTGACGGTTGGGCTGATCTCGAACGCGCATGCGAACCAGGGTGCGCTGATGGGGTGGATCGCCCACGCGCTCGACATTGCCCTGCCCCCGTCCGGGGATCCGATCGCGATTTTCAAGGCGTTTCAGGAGTTCGTCCTGAACGAATACGGAGAGGGCCGCAGGGTGGCCCTTATTATAGATGAGGCCCAGAACCTTGGTGCGGAGCAGCTCGAGGAGCTGCGGATGCTCACCAACATGAACTCCGGAAAGGATGGACTGATTCAGCTCGTTCTGGTTGGGCAGCCGGAGTTGCGGGAGCTGCTGGCCTTGCCCGAGTTGCGGCAGTTCGCGCAGCGCGTTTCAGTCTTCTATCATCTGGAGTCGCTCGATGAGGACGGCGTTGCCGATTACGTGCGCCACCGGCTGAAGCACGTGGGCGGGACCGGCGAGGAATTTACTGAAGGCGCCTTGGCTGGCGTGTTTAAGACGAGTGAAGGGGTGCCACGGCTGGTGAACAAGATGTGCGAGCTGGCACTGGTCTACGCGGCCAGTGACGGTTTGCAGGTGATTGATGAAGGGGTGATTGGGGAAATGCTTGCCGATGGGTTGATGATCGAGTCCGCGCTCCCGGCGGAGGCCGGGAGCATCCGGTTTTTTCGCGCGCAGCACTTCCGCCAAGCCGCAGAGTGACGAGAGAGCCGAGACACTGCCGCAGGCACCACCCGATCTGCCCGCCCCAAGGCCCGCGCCGGAATCAGAGCCGGAGGGAGCCGTGACCAAGCCTGACGCGGCGATCGTCATCCCACACTATAATGACCAGGAGCGCCTCAACCGGTGCATGGCCGCTCTGCTGCCGCAGATCGATGACGGGATCGATGCGATCGTCGTCGACAACGCCTCAGACACGCCACCCGAGGTGATGCCGCCATTTCGGCTGGTGGTGGAGAAAAAGAAAGGTGCCGCGCATGCGCGGAACCGCGGTGTCGAGGAAACAACGGCCGACCGGTTCTTCTTTATCGACAGCGATTGCCTGCCTGATGACGACTGGGTCGAGGTTGCGCGCCGTGTTGCGGGCCGGGCCGACCTTGTGGGTGGCCACGTGTACGTGTTCGACGAAACCCCTCCTCCACGCTCGGGCGCGGAGGCGTTTGAGACCGTCTTTGCCTTCGACTTCAAAAGCTACATCGAGAAGCAAGGCTTCTCGGGGTCGGGCAATCTTGTGACGCATCGTGGCGTCTTTGACAAAATCGGCGGGTTCCGCGCCGGTGTGAGCGAGGATTACGACTGGTCGCACCGCGCAACGGCGGCTGGCTACACCCTGGTGTACGAATCGGCCCTGCGGGTTGGGCACCCATCCCGACGCGACTGGGCAGCTTTGCGGCGCAAGTGGCACCGGGTCACGCAGGAGGCCTTCGGGCTGAACGGCACAGGCCTTGCTGCGCGGGCACGGTGGTTTGGGCGCGCGTTGATGATGCCGGTAAGCGTTGTGATCCACGCGCCTCGGATCGTTCGCGCCGATTCACTCGCACCCGATGAGCGGAAAGCCGCTCTAGCCACGCTGGCCCGTCAGCGCCTTGTTCGTATGCGCTGGATGGTACTCCAAGCGCTTGGATTCAAAATTTAATCCATGATACCGGATATTTCGCTGGACAATACTCGCCTTAAGCGGGAAATCTGAAACTGTCGTGTTGCACGCTAAAATAAACCAATCGTTAACTTTATCGCGGATAGGTTTAGTGGAACCCGATGGTCTAGATTGTGGTTAATGTCATATCACACTAGGTCAGGAAGATCACTTCGCGGGCAGACTCGGGGCAAGAAGCGGCGACTATGAGACCAGAAGATCAAATAAGTTCACGATGCGGTCAGGCGGCAGTGATGCTCGCTCTGGCAGTTTCGGCGGCGGTGTTCTGGGGCGTTCTTGCCTATTCGATTATGGTCGCAAGCCTTCCGGTCGTGCAGGGAATCGCTGTGTCGATGGCATCGACTGTCGTCTCTTTTGGCGCGGTTTTCGGTGTGCTGTTCATTCTCTCAGTGCTCAAAGAGCGTTCATCCGTGGCAAAGCCGAGGCAAACGCGACGCGCGTGAATGCGCTAACCTACCGAAAACATGTGGATTCATGTGATTAAGGCCAGAGCCGCATTTGGAGGCTGTTCTTGTTGATCGTGAGCGTACAATAATCTTTACAAAATTCCTTAATTCAGCCAAATTGGACTCAATTGATTTTGTCTTGCTGGGGAATAATTGTGCTGAACATAAGAGCCTTCTTCCGTAGTGTTGTTGCGATTGGTGCCCTTGGCGCAGCTACAACCTTCGGCAACGTCGCAGAAGCGACGACCTATCCGACCTTCACTCTGGACGCAGACCAGTCTTCCATTGCCGTGACCTCCGGCAGCTGTACCTCGAACTGTGGGGTGGATGCAGGTTTTGCCGCGTCGGGCCCGGTGGACCTGACCTTCGACTTCCAAAACCAGGTGATCCGTCTCGCCAACTTCATCGAGTGGACGGTGATGTCTGGTGGACTGAGCGCCAACGTTTACGACATCGCCGTGAACCTCGTGTTTACGGCGCCTGACGACCAGGCCTCCAACCACTCCGGTTCCGGCGTGTTCTTCACGGTGTATGGCATCATTTCGGGCGGCGTTCTGAGCTGGGACACGATCGCTCAGCGCGTGGACTTCGACCAGGGTTCGAGCCTCCGTGTTTGGCTGGAGAGTGGCGTTGCCATCGACTACGGCGACACCGTGGCCTCCGACCTCATCGTCAAGGCCAAGGTTCTGGTCCCGCTGGATACGCCCTCGCCGGCGCCGATCCCGCCGGCCCTGCCTGTGATGCTCATGGCGCTTGCCGGGTTGTTCTACCTCGGTCGCCGTCAGGGCAAGAGCGGCCCCGCCGCCTTCGCCTGAGCGCGACAGACATAGGAGATACAAAGGGCGTGCCAAGGCGCGCCCTTTTGCTTTGGTGAACCCGTGGGTTAGGGCGCGCTTTTACCGATAGGGGTAATTGTAGGAATCCGCCGCGCCACTGCTATAACGGCATTTGTTCAGCACCACGCCCGCGATATTGGTGTATTGAGAGAGATCGCGCTCGGTCATGTCGATATCATGAATCGAGGTCTGCTCGGCGGCGCCGATGATAATGGCGCAATCCACAAAGCTGGCCCCCGCAATGGCGCTGTCATTGGCGAAGAATGGCGGGAAGTCGAAGATCATGATCCCGAGGTCGAGTTCCTTCTCCAGCGCGTCGAGCACATCGGCGGCCTGACCGGTCTTCAGCACCTCGTCCTTGTCGTGGCGACTGGCGCGATTGGCCGAGATGGCGAGGTTGTCACCGATGCGCACCATCTGTTCAGACGGGCTTACGGTGCCTTCGAGCAGGTCACTCACATCATGCTGTGGCTCAAGACCGAGCGTTCTGGCGAGGCTGGAGCCTGCAAAATCCAGATCCATCAGCAGTGCGCGGCGCTCTTGTTGCCGTTGCATAGCCAAAGCAAGGTTCGCGGCCACGGTCGTTTTGCCGCAACCGGGATTGGGCGAGGTGATCATGACCCGCTTCCAGTTGTTCTCCTGCATCAGCCGAAGCAGCCGGGTGCGCAGCATGTCAACGGCAACGCGCGCCGAGTTGTTCGAGTTGGCGACGATCCGGCTGCGTGACAACCTGTTGGCTTGCGGCCGGAACTCCGGCAGCTCAGCCCAGCCCACCGGAAGCGTCGCCGGCTCCGAGCGGCTGCGATCCGTGGCGGACGCCCCGTCGCTCCGGCGTTTGCGGGCCTCGTCGATTGCGGCCTGAAGTTTCTCCATCGCGCTAGCGATCCTTTTTAGGCGCGGGGTGGGACTGGCTCACAGCTCCACCTTCGCGCGGACAATTTCCACCAGCTGATCCAGCGGCATGACCATCTGGTCCACCGCCCAGAGCCCGCCCCCGATCCCGGCGCAGACAAGTGCCAGCACAGCGAACCGCACGCCGTTTCGACGCCAGGCCTCACCGGGCGCTTCGACATAGGGCAGCGTGCCAAGGGGGGTGATGCCGAGCTTGCGGGTCAGCTCCACAGGGCGGCGTAGCCGGGGGAACAGGATTTCAACCAGCACCACGGCGGTGAGGCCCAGTAGCAGCCCGGCAGCCATGGCGCCCAGCACGATCAGCGTTTTGCCGGGAGGTGCAGGCGAGTTCGGGACCACGGCATGCTCGATCACCGAGAGTCGCTGCCCCTTGGAGAGCACCTCGATCCGTTCGCCAGTCGCTGCCGCAGACAGACGCTCGACCGCGGCATCATACTGGCCCTGGATGTTATCGCGTTCCCGCTCCATCGCGGTCAGCGTGATCGCGTTGGACGGCGAGCGCTCGATGGTGCTCTGAAGTTCGGCAATCTCTTCGCTCAGCGCGGCGGCATCGTTTTCGAGCGTTTCGATCTGGCTGTCGATCTCCACCAATTGGGCCTCAATCACGCCGCTGGACGGGTCTTCGCTCTCTTCCTCGGCGGCCTCCGGCTCGCGCCCGCTGATGGTAGCCTCCAGCTGCGCGATCCGGCTCTTCAGCATCGTGACCTTGGGGTTCGTTTCGCTGAGAACCGCGCGCGCCGCCCGGAGTTGAGATTGCAACTCTGCAAGTTCCACCTCCTCGGGGCTCTGGCTCCGCTCGGTCGGCAGCGCGACCTGCCCGGTGCGCTCATAGAGTTCGACGAGCCGGCGGCGTTGATCCTTGAGCTGCGAAATTTCACGCCGGGTCTGCGCCAGCCGCTCCTGCAGCAGGGCTTGCCGTCCGAGGCGGTAGTCCAGCGTTTCAGGCAGGGCGTCGATATTTGCGTTCTTGAACTCGAGGATGCGGCGGTTCACCTCGTCCAGCTGCTCGCCGAGGCGGGCCACTTCCTTCTGGAAGAAGGCGAGCGTGTCGGTCGCGACATCAGTCCGGAAGGAGGCGTCCTGTTTGAGAACCTGCGTGACGAGATCATTGGCGACCTCGGCGGCGGTCTCACCGTTGTCGGCCTCGGCCGTGAGATGAACGACGGTGGCCTGCTGCCGCCCGGCGGCAAGATCCATCCGGACCCGTTTGCGCATGTCGGCCACGATCTCGTCGGGTTGCATATCGGGGCGGTCGGCGTAGAGCTCGAAGCGGTAGGCGATGTCGAGCAGGTTGTCGCGCGTCAGGAGGCGTTGGCGGATGACTTGGACCTGCTCGGCAAGATCGGTCCGGACGGTGGAGGAGGCCAGATCGCTGGGGATCTGGGAACCCTCGACCAGCAGGGACGCATGGGCGCGGTAGACCTTGGGCAGCGTGATCGCCAACGCCACGCCAATAGCCACCACCGCGACGAACACGGTGAAGAAGAGCGGGAAACGGCTCCGGAAGACCTTTAGGTAAAACTTGGGTTCCAGCGACATGGCATCAAAATTTCTCCCAAAAAACAGTACAGCATTCGGGCATTGCTGCAATGGCACAGTCGGATTTGTGAAGCACAGTTGTGCGAGGGACCCGCTACTGCGGCTGCATTCGAGACAGTACCGCGACGCGCCCGCGGAATTGTTATGCAATTGGTTGAAATCGCTTCGGATGAACGTGGTATTCTGGCGCGGTTGCTTAGAAATTAGTGAGGCGATTGACCGTGGGCAGGCCAGAATCGATCCGATCAATCAACGCCGGATGTACGCATGTGTTGTGGTAACTGTAAAAAGTGGTCGGCCACGCGGGCCTCCTATCCTGCCAGCACCGCGAAGTCGGGGGTGAGGCCCATGGCGCGGACCTGCGCGGAGATCTCGGCCTCGTAGAGCGCGTTCGAGATCAGCACGAGATCGGGGGCGAGGGTGGTGAGGGTATCGGGGGCGATGACGGGGAGGGCGATGCCGGGGGCGGTGAGGCGGTGTTTGCGGGGGTTGAGGTCGACGAGGGCGGCGAGGGGGGCGGCGGCCTGGGTGCCGAGCGCGTTGGCGAAGGTGATGCCCTTGGAGCCTGCGCCCCAGATCACGGCTTTGCCGTCGAGCTTGGAGAGGCGGCTGCGCCAGGCTTCGAGCTCGGCGTTGGCGGCCTGCCCGAAGGCGCGGGCGGTTTGCTGCACTTGGGCCGCGCCGGGATCGAGGTAGGCGGGGTTGGGCGTGGCGGGGCGGGCCTCGACCATCAGGAACTGGTCGCCGTAGCCTGCCTGCACCGAGGTCGGCACGAAGCCTGCGCGGCGCATCAGGGTGGTGATGGAGGCGGCGGTCCAGTAGCCGACGTGCTCGTAGATCACATCCCACATCGAGACGGTTTCGAGCATCCACCCGGCGTTGGGCACCTCGAAGTAGATTGGCACGTCGCGGGGGCCGATGGCGCGGCGGATGTCTTGCATCAGCGCCAACGGCGTATCGAGGTGTTCGAGCACGTGGCGGCAGAGGATGGCATCGAAGGGGCGCTCGAGTTGGTCGGAGCGGAAGTACTCAGGCACGATCTCGACACCCTCGCGGGCGGTGAAGGGGGTTTCCTTGCCCTCCATCGACGGGTCGAAGCCGGTGGCGGTGGCGGCGCCGTGCTGCGCCATGAGGTCGAGGAAGTGGCCGTCGCCGCAGCCGATCTCGATGACGTGCTTGCCGTGCAAATCGAAGCGGCTGACGAGGCCGGCGGCGAGCTCTTCGGCGAAGGCCTGAAAGCGGGGCGAGAAGTGCAACGCGTTCTCGTAGCCGGGGGCATAGTGCATTTTTGCCGGGTCGAAGTCGGCGTTCCAGACGAAGGCGCAAGCCGGGCAGATGACGAGGGTCACGTCGCCCGCCGGGGCAGCGCGGGCGGCATCGGTGTCGGGCCAGAGCTGGTTGCAGATGATCGGGACATTGCCGAGCGCAAAGACCGGGCCGGGCGCGGGCGTGTTGCAGACGGGGCAGTGGCTGGCGAGGCTCATGGTTACACCGCCACCAGTTCGGGTGTGAGGCCCATGGATTTGAGCTGTGCGCCGATCTCGGGCAGGTAGATCGGGTTCATCACGACCACCGTGTCGGGGGGCGTGCCGGGCAGGTCATCAGGCGACCAGACGAGGTGGCCGGTGCCGGGCAGGTACTTGCCTTGCTTGTGGGGGTTGATGTCGATCACCTGCGCGACCTCGGGGCCGAGGCTGTTGGTGGTGAGGAAGGACACGCCCTTGGAGCCGCCGCCCCAGATGGCAACGCGCTTGCCCTCGGCGTGGCGGGTTTTGACGAAGTCGGTCCAATGCGCGCGGACCTCGGCCACCTTGGCGGGGAAGGCGGCGGCGAGGGCGCGCACGGCGGTGAGATCATCCTCATTGTCCAGCGGCGGGCGGCCGGTGGAGGGCTCGGCATACTGGATGATGTATTGGTCGTCGTAGGCGAGGTAGAGCTTGGTCACATCCATCCCGGCATGGCGGAACAGGCGGGCGTGGCTGCCGAGGGTGAAGTAGGAGCAGTGCTCGTAGTAGATATCCCAGAAGGCGCCCTCATCGAGCACGCGGCGCACATCCGGGGTCTCGAAAAAGATGCCCACATCGCGGCGGCCCTTTAGCACCTCGGCGATATCGTCCATCAGCTTGCCGACCTCGGGGATATGCTCCAGCGTGTGGCGGCAGACGACGAAATCGGGCGTGTCGGCGATGGTGGCCGGGTCGAAATACTCGCGCTGGAAGGCGATCTCCTGCCCGTCGGCGCCGGGAAGGCGCTCGGGGATGAAGCCGGGGTCGACGCCCAGCCCTTGGGTGCCGGTTTGGCGGGCCAGCTCTTGTAGAAACTCGCCCTTGCCGCAGCCGATTTCGAGCGTGCGCTTGCCCTTCAGGTCGTAGAGCGAGGCGACCTCGGCGGCCAGCTCCTGCGCGAAACGGTTAAAGGTGCCCGAGAAGTGCTGGCTCTCTTCGGTGGTCGACGCGTAATCGACCTTGGCCAGATCGAAGGCGCGGTTGAAGACGAAGCCGCAATCGGCGCAGAAATCGAGCACCAGGGGCGCACGAGGAAAATCGCGTGCCTCCTCCGCTGTGTCGAGCAGGATGCAGCTTTGCACCGGGATCGCATCCAGCCGGTAGATCTCGGTCAGGGCGGTGCCGCCGCAGGCCGGGCAGGGCTTGGTGGGAGGTGTCATGCCGGTTTCGCTCACGACTGGCCCACGATCTCCAACTCGGGGATCGGGACGACGAACTTGCCGCCGCCTGCGAGAAACTCCTGCTGCTGGCGGATGATCTCGTCGCGGAAGTTCCACGGCAGGATCATCACGTAATCCGGCTTGTCGGACTTCAGCTTTTCGGGGTCGTCGATGCGGACGCGCACGCCGGGCATGTATTTGCCCTGCTTGTGCACGTTCTTGTCGACCGCGTATTCGATCAGCCGGCTGTTGAGATCGAGGAAGTTGAGCATGATGGTGCCCTTCGCCGCCGCGCCATAGGCCGCGATGCGCTTGCCCTCGGCGCGCAGGCCACCGATCAGGTCACGCGCCTTGCGGCGGAACTCGCGGACGCGCTCGCCGAAGGTTTCGTAATAGGCGAAGGTATCGAGCCCCAGCGCGGCCTCTTCGGCGAGGATGGTGGCGACGGCCTCGGAGGGCTGGTCGGTTTTGCCGAAGTAGAGCCGCAGCGAGCCGCCGTGGATCGGCAGGCGGCGCACGTCATTCAGGTAGAGCCCGTGGCGGGCGAAGAGGGTCTTGGCCGAGCCGACGGAGAAGTAGCACAGGTGCTCGTGGTAGATCGTGTCGAACTCGATGAAGTCGATGAGGTCGCGCACGTAGGGGAACTCGACCGAAACGATGCCGTCTTCCTTGAGCAGCGCGGCCATGCCAGCGACGAGGTCGTTCTGGTCGGCGACATGGGCAACGACGTTGTTGGCGATGATCACATCGGCCTTGCGGCCCTCATCGGCGAGGCCTTGGGCCAGCTTTTTGCCAAAGAAGTCGTTGATGGTTTCGATGCCCTTTTCGCGGGCGGCGGTGGCCGGCTGCAGGGCCGGGTCAATGCCCAGCACGGGCACGCCCTTTTCCTTGAAGTTCTGGAGCAGGTAGCCGTCATTCGAGGCGATCTCGGCGACGAGGCTGTCGCCGGTGAGGCCGCGCATCTGGATCAGCTCCAGCGCGTTCTCGCGGCTGTGCTTCAGCAGGTCTTCGGAGAAGGAGGAGAAGTAGAGATAATCGTCACCGAACATTTCCTCGGGCGGGCGGGTCTCGAGCAGTTGAACGAGGGTGCAGCCGGGGCAGTAGCCGAGGCGCAGCGGCACGAGGGACTCGCGGTGGGCGAGACCGGTTTCATCCAGCAGACCATCGGAGCGGGGCATCAGGCCGAGGTCGAGGATTGGCTGGAGGCCCTTGGTGCCACAGGAGATGCACGAGACCTCGGCGGCGTCCGCTACGAAATCGGCGGGCAGGCTCTGGGTGGCGGCATCGGCGCGTGCGGCGCGGGCGCTTTCGGTGTGCTGGAGCGAGGTGTCGATCACATCGTCGGCGATCAGCTTCTTGATGTGGCCGATACGCTGGTAGCGCGGGCCTTCAAACTCTTCGAGCGTCAGGTCGACGGCCTTGTAGGCCTCGTAGAGCGTTTGTGCGCCCTTCTTTGCATCCCACTGGGGCTTGAAGGAGGGCATGACCCGCTGGATCTTGTCGCAGTTCACGCGGTAGCTGCGTTTGTCCGGGCCGGCATCGTCGGCAAAGGTGACCTCGCAACCGGGGACCACGGCGGCGACGATCTCGGCCAGTTCCTTGATCTGGTAGTTGTGCTCGGTGACGCCGACGTTGAACGCCTCATTGCGGATTTTCTCAACCGGCGTTTCCAGCGTGGCGCAGAAGGCGCGGGAGATGTCCTCGATATGGGTGATCGGGCGCCAGGGGGTACCATCGGACTTCATGTGGATATTGCCGGTGGTCACAGCCCAGGCGACCAGGTTGTTCAGCACCAGATCGAAGCGGATGCGCGGGCTGACGCCATAGGCGGTGGCCGAGCGCAGGTAGGTCGGACAGAAGCTGTCATCGGCCAGTTCCGCCAGCGCAAGCTCGGATTTGACCTTGCTTTCGCCGTAGGGGGTGACCGGATTGAAGGCGCCGTTCTCGTCGATGAAATCGGCCCCGCCCGCGCCGTAGTTGGAGCAAGAGGAGGAGAACACAAAGCGCTCGACCCCGGCGGCCTTGGCGGCGCGGGCGACGTTCATCGTGCCTTCGAAGTTGATGTCATAGGTGGTTTGCGGGCGGAAATCTCCGAGCGGGTCATTGGAGAGGGCGGCGAGGTGCAGCACGGCATCGAAGCCGAGCAGGTCGGCCGGGGTGACCTCGCGGATGTCCTTGAGCAGGGTCGGCACCTCGGGCATCTCCCCGCCGGCGGCGAAGGTGCAACGCTCGTAAAGGTCGCTATCGATGCCCGCGACCTCGTGGCCGGCGGCGGTGAGCATGGGGGTGAGGACAGTGCCGATGTAGCCTCGGTGGCCGGTTACCAATACGCGCATCACTTTTTCTCCCAGACAGCCCAGGGCTTTTCACCGGAGTCCCACAGCTTTTGCAGCGTGTGCTTGTCGCGCAGCGTGTCCATCGCTGCCCAGAACCCCTCGTGACGATAGGCCATCAGTTGGCCATCCTTGGCGAGGTTTTCGAGCGGGGCGTGCTCGAACATGACCATATCGCCCTCGATGTAATCGAGCACCTGCGGTTCGAGCACGAAAAAGGCACCGTTGATCCAGCCTTCGGCGGTTTGGGGCTTTTCCTCGAAGGCGGTGACCTGATCGCCTTCGAAGCGCATGTGGCCGTAGCGCGCCTGCGGGCGGACGGCAGTGATGGTGGCGAGTTTGCCGTGGCTGCGGTGGAAGGCGAGGAGCTTGTCGAGGTTCACGTCCGACACGCCATCGCCCCATGTGAGCATGAAGGTCTCGTCGTTCAGGTAGGGCTTGAGCCGTTTGACGCGCCCGCCCGTGAGGGTTTCGTCGCCGGTTTCGATCAGGTCGACCGTCCAGGGTGCGTGGGCCTGGTCGTGGCGCACCAGCGGCTCGGGGGCGCCGAGGTTGATGGTAAGGTTGCCCGAAAGCGTGCCGTACTCCGCGAAGTAGCGCTTGATGTAATCGCCCTTGTAACCGAGCGCGACGGCGAAATCGTTGTACCCGTAATGCGAGTAGATATTCATGATGTGCCAGAGGATCGGCTTGCCGCCGATCTCGACCATCGGTTTGGGGCGGATGACTGTTTCCTCAGCGAGGCGAGTGCCCTTACCGCCGGCAAGAATGGCAATCTTCATCGAATAATACTCCAATAAAACCGGTGCTTGAATTGTTGCGAATGAATAAAGGCCTTTTCAAGATATTTTGGTTGCTGTCGGATGGTTGCAGCTACAGCTAAGGGCCCCTCCTGGCCGCGTCGAAGTCGTAAACCACGCCGTCGGTGCCTTGGAACGTCCAGTCAAAACCATGGATGAATGATACAAAGTCGTTAGAAGCAGTCACGGCGGCCGTCCATCCAGGAAATGCAAGAAAAAATCGGTCTCTGAAACAATACGGCGGAACGGCGCTAACTCAAACAGGTGCGCGTCGATATCGCGAGAATCATGCCATAATCATGCACCAATCATATGATTGCGATCCTTGCGACCTAGGTATGGGTCGAAATGCACTCGCGCGTTACAGCCATTGCGTGATATCTTCGGCGTATCCGCATCTATCGGTTGCGGATTCATGCGTGAACGATTCGGTGGGGTTCAGATCGGGCCGGACAGAACCGTCCCGGTCCTCGCGAACTACCCGGCTGCGTACTCAATGGTGCAACAGACAGTCTTTTTCTTTTTGTGCGACGTTAGAAATTGAGCCGATGCCGCGCGTTAAGATGTAGGCTGCCGAATGGCTATTAGTGTGGTGCACAAAGAAATCGCCGTTAGCTTTGAATTTTGAGCTGGTTCCCAATGTTAATGGCCATGCACGATGGAGTAGTGCCATTCGCCAGAGTGATCGATCTCATGCCTGACAAAGCCGGCGATGTAGCCCTCTGGGAGGGCTTCCTGGGCTTCCAGAAACGCGTCGACATGCGCTTCCGTGATCAGGGTGTCGTCTTCTGAGTAGATGAACAGGTCGTAGTCATCTTGCCGTTCGGCAAAGAGATCTCGGTGCGAGAACGGCAGGGACCACGGGTTGGAGATGGGGAGCCCGACACGGACTTCGACGCCTTCGGCCACCTCCTTCTCGACGTTGGAAAGCGCAACGATGTCGACCTCGCAACTGAAGCTGCGATAGCTGTCGATGAGCTGATGTATGAACTTTCCGCTGGTGTCGCCGTAATTGGCGATCGCAACCAGTATCTTCATCGTGGCTGTGCCTTCTGCTTTTGTTTCAGGCCGCCTTGCCTGTGCATCACTCGTACCCCCCGCGCCAGTTGCCGCGTTGCTGCCACACGTCGCGCCAGGCGTTGTGAGCGTCGCGCCAGCGTTGCGAGCGGAGGAGGCGGGCGAGCACGCCGGTGGCCAGCATGCGGGAGAGCGGCCAACTCGCCAGCAGGATCGTGCCGGCGGGCCTTTGCCAGCGGGGAAAGTGGCGGCGGATGAGGGTGGTCTTGGCCTTGAGAAGCATCACCAGTTTGGCAGCGCGCACTTTAGAGGATGCGCCGACGTAATGGACGATTTCCGCGTCAGGGGTCATCCGCGGCCGGGCGCCCATTGCGCGGGCGCGCAGGCACAGGTCGGCCTCTTCGCCGTACATCGTAAAGGCCGGGTCGAAACCGCCGAGAGTGTTCCAGAAGTCGCGCTTGATGAGGAAGAAGCAGCCCGAGACGATGTCGATCTCGCGCTCGCTGTCGCGCTTCCAGCCGCCGTAGGCTTCTGGGTTGAAGAGGGCGCTCCGGCGGAACAGGCTGGAGAGCCCGAGTGCTTGTGTGGTCACGCTCCAGAGCGACATGCGGCCCCAGCAATTGGTGGGATTGAGACTGCGGTCGCCGTAGAGCGTTCGGCCGCCCCAGATCCGCGCCTCCGGGCGGGCGCGGGCGAAGGAGACGAGTGCGTCGATGGCGCCGTCCAACACGATGGTGTCCGGGTT
The DNA here is from genome assembly GCF_052828525.1 of Vannielia sp. SX4. The sequence continues at coordinate 99,506 of NZ_CM128247.1, read as the reverse complement.
CAACAGCAGGAGGTATTCGCCGGTCACCAGCTGCGCGGCGATGTTGTTGGCCTTCGCGAAGCCGTGGTTGGTGTCATCCGCGATCAGGCGAACGTCGGGGAAGGCCTCGGCAATGGCGTCTGCGGAGCCATCCTGCGAGGCATTGTCGTAGACCAAGAGATCGAAAGGGCAGGTGGTTTGGTCGAGCACCGAACGGATGCACGCCAGCGTCATATCGCGGGTGTTGTAGCTCACCACGATGATTGAAACGACAGGCACCGAGGGGCTCGCCTGTTCCGAGGCGGTGCCGGGCGCGCTTTTGCAGTGTGGCTCGATGGCCTTATCGGCTGCGGTGCTCAAATCGATAGTCGCTCCGGGCGAGCAATCTGGAAAAGAAAAAATGTCGATCTTGGAAAATACTTCCATGTCGGCGCGCGCAATTCAACGAATTTTGCCTGAAACGCCGTTTTGACGTTTCGGGCAAGTTTTCGATTCCGGTTCGGCCCGCCCCCGCTAAGGGGCGGGATGAGCGCTTATACGACGAAGACGTGGTCGGCCAATGTGAAGAGGTCGGCGACCCCATCCAGCGTGATCACGTCGCCATTGCCGAAGTCCAGCACGGCATTGCCGTCGACCAGCGCGCCAAAGGTATCGACGACCTCAGCGCCCGACATTCCGGCAACGGCGCCGATTGCGACCTGTTCGATGTGGAGCACATCCCCATCGGCGAAGTCGAAGTCCTCGACCGTGTCGGAGCCATCGTTGAAGACGAAGATGTCGGCATGGGAGCCGCCACGCAGGCTGTCGTTCCCGGCGCCACCATCGAGCGTGTCGCTGTGGGCGCCGCCGATCAGTATATCGTTGCCGCCGCGGCCGAAGAGGTGATCGTCACCTGCAAAGCCGTAAAGGCGGTTGGCGCTATCTGTGCCGGAGATCTCGTCTCCGCCATGACCGCCGGCGACATCTTCGATGGAGATGTAGGTATCGCCTCTGGCTTCGCCGGTGTTGCGCGAGGAGTCCTCAAGGTCGATGACCAGATCGACCTTGGAGTAGACGTAGTTCGCCCTGTCGCGCCCGTCGCCACCGTCGAGGACGTCGGCCCCTGCGCCGCCGCTGAGGACATCGCTGCCATCACCGCCAACGAGGATATCATTGCCGGCACGGCCATAGAGCAGGTCGCCGTTGGCGCCGCCATAGAGCGCGTTGTCACCGTTATCGCCGCGCAGATTGTCACTGCCCTGACTGCCGATGATGTTCTCGATGCTGTCGAAGGTGTCGCCTTCGGCTGCCCCGGCATTCATCGAAGGGTTCATGAGGTCGGCCAAGAGCTTGCCGTAGGAGCCTTCGAAGCTAACCGTGTCGTTGCCTTCGCCACCAATGAAGGTGTCGGCACCGTCCACGCGGGTCAGAACATCGGGGTTGCCACCGTTCAGGAGGTCATCCCCGATCCCGCCGGTGAGCACATCAGCGCCATCGGTGCCGGTCAGAACAAGGCCAGCGCTCGGGTCGCCGCCGGGCTGCTCATCGACCGTGCCAGCGATCATGTCGGCAATCTCTGCCGAGGAGTGAACGCCCTCGGTGACAACGAGATTGGTGATCGTTCCGTTGAAAGGATCGGAGAACCCGGCTGCGCCGGTTTGGCTCCCCCAGCCGAGGCCGCCGACCTGCAGGTACTCGGTGTTGTCCACCCAGCTCATGCCGAAGTTGGTGGTGTCGACCACCACACCATCCAGCAGCACCGTGGTGGTGGTGCCGTCGAAGGTGATCATCAGCTCATATTCGGTATTGGCCTGAAAGCCGGGAACCGTGACGATGTGATCGCTCGTGCCATCCTGGAAGCGGATGGTGAGGGTGCTCCCGTTGAGATAGACGGCAAGGTGATTGCCGCCGCCAGCATAGTAGCTGGCGTCGCGGGTCAGCAGGCCTTGCATGCCGTTGACCGTCGCCGCCTCGAACGAGAAGGAGATCGTGCCTGCCGCCATTTGCAGCTCCGGTGTGGCCGCGATTTCGACAACGTCGGAGGTGTCGTCAAAGGTGGCGGTTCCGACCATGCTGAAGGCGGCGCCTTCGACGATTTCGAAGTGAACGTCAGATTCGGGCTCGGGCTCGGGCTCGGGTTCCGGATCGGGGTCAGGCTCGGGATCGGGGTCCGGGGTCGGATCGGGGTCGGAAGGCAGTGAGTCCCCGTCGAGCAAGGCCTGAAGAAGCTCTTCAGCACCGTATCCGGATCCGAAGTCGATGGGCGAGCCTTCGACGGGAATGAAGTCTTGCCAGTCGTCGCCATCGCCGGAGAAGAGCGTCGTGAGGTCGGCATCTCGACCATAGACGTAGTTGTCGCCCACGGTCGCAGCGCCGGTCTGGTTGTCGATCACCCTGACGGCATTGCCCTTCACGGTCGTGCCGGCATTGCTCATGCCGGATTTCGCGGCGAGGATGATCATCGCACCGCCCGCTCCCGGCCATGGGATGAGCGAGTTGTCCTGGATCACGACATTCGACTGGCCGCCATTGATGTAGATCGAGTTCGGTGAGCCGACGTTGATGATGTTCTGCTCGATCAGGATGTTGTAGTAGCCGGAGCCGGAGGGGTCGCTGAGAAAGATGCCCTGGCCGTAGACGTCGCCGGTGTCGGGGTCGTCATAAAGATGATTGCCTCTGATGGTGATGTCATGGGGCGTAGCGCCGTTATAGGAGAACATCTGGATGAGGTCGGGGTGATGCGGCCGCACGGCATGCACATCGTGGAGCTTGTTGTTCTCGATGAGCCCGTGGTGGGAGTCGCCGGTAATCCGCAGCAGATCACTGACGGCATCGCGGATCAGGTTGTCTGTGAGTTCGAAATGGGACACGCTGTTCAGGATCACACCGTTCACATTGCCGATGATCTCATTACCATCAAGCGCCACATGAGACGCGTCGATGAAATAGACCCCGTTGGTGAACAGGTTATCAACATAGGTGATGTGATGCGCTCCGCCATCGACGCGGGGCATGTTGTCAACCTGAAGTCCCTCGATCCGGATATTGCTCCCGCCGGGGATCGACAGGTTTTCGACGACTGCGCCCAGCGGATTCTCGGCGACGATCGTCAGCTCGGAGCTGTAGTCGCGGCTCAGCGTAATGTTCGAGTAGGTTCCATCCGACAGAACAATCGTGTCGCCGCCGCTCGCGGTATTCAGGGCCGCGTTCAATTCGGTATTGTTCGAAACCGTAAAGGTAGCCATGCATCCCTCGATTTAGCTGCTGCGGCAATCGTGGTGATCCGCAGACATCGTTAACCCTTGGCCAAAGAAACTCCGCCCCGTGAAGCGCCTCGCCTCATGGGTTGCTTTGGCCTCCAAAGCCTCTACTGGCCGGACGCTTGAACGATACCGAGTGGCGGGATCGTGCTTTATGAAAGGCGGTGATCGCGAAAGCTGGAACCGCCGGATTACTTGTCCACGTAGATGCTACACACTTCCTGTTCGTAGACCCTGAGTACAAACGCACAGTTAAAGGTTGTGGTTTTTGTCGTTAGTACTGGCTAGGACTACAATGTGGCGGTTCGTGGCTAGCACGCAGGCCAAACGGGGGCAATTTTGAGTTCCCTCGGAAGGCGGAACTTTGCTCGTCGGGGTGAAGGTATGCGCGGATAGCTGCAACGTGTGAACCGCAACCAGAAAGCTGGCTACGGAGGCAGCAAATGCTCATCTCTGCCAGTTTAGCTTCTATCTAGTTGACGCATAACGCAAAGCTCTGGGCGGTGCGCTGATTGGAGGCCTCGATTGGAGCATTCACGCTGCGCTCAGTGTTCGTTTGCATCCCCCTCGCTCGCTCTGTTTGCTCCTTGTCAGAGCGGAGATTGCTTTCTTTAGTTCCGCAGCCCAGCGGATGGTTGAAACGCTCTTAGCTTAAAGTTGCGAAGAAGAGTTGGTACACTCGACCTCCGTGCTCATAGTGCCAGACTTCGCGTCGTCGCCTTACTTCGGTTGTTAAGAGGAGTGCGGTGAAGTGGTTTTGAGCTCACGATCCGGGATCGCGCGACTTGAATCTCGTGTAGCGCGGTGGGGTACGATCCTGCGCGTTTGCCTCGCCAGTTGCTTTTTCGGGCGCAGCCTTGGTTTCTCCCGTGCAGAGCCAAGAGCCTGCACCAATATAGAATGCGCAGAAGACAGCAACTGCTCCCCAGACGTGGACGGTCATCAAAACCAGCACAAGAGAACCAAGAACTATCAGGTAGCCGATACGGGCGGATTTGGCTTCCTCGCTTTCTAACGGCGTTCGAAGGATGGCAAGCACATGAAGCGCCAGAGACACGCAATAGAAGGCCAAGGCTGGCAAGCCATAGCGCATGGCAGTCAGCAACCAGAAATTATCGACGGAACTCGTGAGCCACTCGGGGCGTGGCCAGTCACCCAGACCAATTCCGAAAACAGGGTTGGCCCTTACCGACAGCATACCGTAGTCAAACGTCGCGATCCGGATCCAGCCCGTGGTGGGGTTGAAGGTTGCTAGGTCGATCAGGATCGTCACCGGCGTTCGGTTTGATAAAGCATCAATGATCACATAGCCAAGGACGGCTAGGACAATTAGCGTCTTCCAGGCACCCTTCGTGACGATAGCCCATATTATCACCATGAGTTGCAGGGCGATCGCGAGCAGGGGAGCTGACGACAGAGACATCGCCGTCATCAGAAACGCCAACCCCATGATAATCGCCCGCGCGTAGCTCGCGCTTCTCAACGTCATCCAGGCGTTCGCGAACACGAAGGAACAGAACAACCCGAACATGATTGGGTGATCAAATGTGCCATAGACCCGCTCAAAGCCAAGCCGACCATAAGCACTGTAGCCCCGAAATGGCGTATCGAAAAAAGGTCGAAGGGCGTCTGCTATGACAATGCGCCCCGTCAGAAGTTCGATGACTGCAAATGGCAGCAGTAAGACTAAGACGATCACCAGCGCTTGGATCAACCAACGATAGTCGGCGTAACTTCGTATCGTCAGTCGCCCCAAGAGATATCCTCCCACGACTTCAATCGCGGTGATGCCGGCATAGGGTATGCGCAGAACTCCATGTGCGACCACAAGCGCCAGAAAGACCCATGCGACATGCAGGAAGATAAAGATGTCCACCCATGAGGGGCCTTTGTCGACTTCGCTGTACGTTTGGATGAATAGCGGTATCACCGTCACCAGCAGGAACAGTTTAAGTGGTGTTAGGCGCAGACCGGCGAGTTCGAACGAGATCGGCAGCAAAATCACCACGAGAAACAGAACCAGAATTCCGCGACGCGCGGGGGGCGACGACAGTGCTATAGGGCTCGAACTGGTAGTACTTGTGTAAGTCAATGTCATGTCGCTCTGATGGTCGTATTGGAGAACATGCTATGTGCAAAGCGAATCAGTGGCTGGCAAAGCGGCGCGGTTCTCCCCGGCCATTCAGAGTACTTTGGCAAGAGCTGTGGTCGAAACGGCGAGAGGGCCGACGGGCGGAAACTCAGATATTTGGGGTTCCGCAACTGCTCTCCGGAGTAAGCAGGGCCTACTGTGCCCAGTGCGGCACCGGGGGCATTCTTAGCAAAGGGCAGGAGCTTGGCGGTAGTCTCAGAGTACTTGGCTCGAGGTATTGCCAACAATTCGAGTGTCGGTTTCCGGGCGTTCCGTCGGACGCCCGTGTGCACGGTGAGGAGCATCATGTTAGCCGCCGATGCAATCGCAGGCGTACCGCCAACTTCTCCACGAGTTTCCTGTCGGTTTCATCCATGGAGAAACCAAGCAGCGCTAGCAGATAGGCAGCAAAGGAGAACAAGCTACCAAGTATGAAACCGCCCCAACCATGGATTGGCGCAATGGACTGGTAAAGAGCGCAGCATGCGAGTGATGCGGCAAACGGTAACGTTCCAGGGATCATGGTGCGCATGAAGAACTCACGCCACCGACCTTGAATAAGTTTGAGCCCGCCTGGCCAAATCACCAGTACGTGCACGACCGCAAAGGCGATTGCGAACCCGTAGGCCGCCCCGATAGCACCCATCTCCAGAGGCACTGTGAACAGCCACAACAGCCCTAGGCTGGACAGGATCAGGACCAGATTACGCAGATTGAAGTCACGGATTTGTCCGATAGCATAAGCGATCTGATAGAACATGGCGCTGCCCCACCCTAGTGGGTAGACGATCAGGAGCGCCACGAGCACCGTCGCCGTGTCGGCATAGGCCGCTCCGGCATAAAGGATAACCAGAGGGGTCGCGAAGACGATGAGTGGTGGCGTCAAGAATAGCGCGGCCCATAGGTGATATCGTCCACCACGGTAGTAAAGAGATTGAAGAGTTTCACTTTGACCGGTCGCGTGGAGACTGGTTAGCGATGGTTGGGCAGTTGTCGCGGCCATGGCTACGAGTTTGCGGATCTGGGTATCGGGCAGGCTGCCAATGTGAAAGGCGGTCACCGCAACAGCATCCGCCATACGGTTCAGGATCAGGGCAGGAGCCGCGCGTTGTACGATCGTGCCTAGGCTCTGAACTGCGGTCCAGCCACTGAAAGATATGAGGGTACGAAGCGTCTGTCCCGAGACTAACCCAGCCCGAAAGCGAGCACCCGGCAAAATGCGGAGGGTAAAAAACACGCGCACTGCAAGGCCGAACGCATTGGCCAGGACGAGAGCAAGGATTACCCATACCGCCTTGGCGCTCACCATAAAGAGTAGCAAGAAGATCAAGGCCACGCGGATAAGAAGAGCGCCCAAGGTGATCAGGTTGAAGGTCACGAACCGCATGTGGACGACCAACCCATTGCTGAATGGTGCGGCCGCAATTTCAAGCGCCAAGTACGCGGTCATGAGCCCAAGCATGAGCCGGGCATCGTCGCGGAATGGGGTGGCGACCTCGATCAGAGTGTCGATATGCCAGAGCCCGAGAGCGCCGAGAGCAGCCAAGAGGAACGCCGATGGAACCAGAAGAACGGTCATCGAGGACACGATTCGGGCCAGTTCGGTCTGGTCGTCACGCGCTTCGGCTTCGACCATGAAACGTGTTATCCCGCCGGCTAGGATGTTTCGGAAAAGTTCCGCGAAGACCACTAGGGAATTAACGATTGGGATCAGGCTGTACTCCTCGGGCGAGATGCGATGCAGCAGGTAATGGTTGACCCAGATCAGCATCGCGATGTTGACGAATGAGGTCAGAATTGTGCTGGTCAAGTTGACCGCGAAACGCCCTACGGTGTTTCTGCTCTCCACCGTCATCGTGTTCGCCCATTAGCGCGTCTTCCCGTCAACTTGTAAATCATGGCCTGCAACCGCTCACGGATTACGATCTTGGCCTCGCCCCCGAGTGCGCGCGCATGGCGGGCGGCCCACCCGGCCACGACCTTCAGGGAACGAAGTCGTTCTCCCAGTGGTTGCGGCGCGCGGAGGGTGGCGCGCAGATAGCCCAGACCGAGCCGGCTCAAAGTGGCGGGAAAGAAATTGCCGCGACTCGGGTCGAACCATGCCGCGAGAAGTCTCTCACGGTCAGCGCCCGTCGCAGCTTGCTCTGCAGAAATGACTGAACCACTCTCGTGCTCGCGCCGGAGAAAAAGCAACGGCTCCACATCGACAAAAGGGCCGGCAAGAGCGAGTTCGACCAGAAGTAGCTTGTCGGATCTCGGCATGTTGGCGATGAGGCTCGTACCCTCAAGAACATCGCGCCGTATTAAGCCGAAGACCGGAAAGCACATGTGTATCATGGATTGCAATGGATCGCCTGGCCCGATCATCTGGGCCAAGCGTTCGGAGGCTGTCGCACCACCTTTACGCACCTCCGCGCTGTAGGGGCCGATACTGCGGCCGTTCTCATCTATCCGCATCGTCCCTGGGTAAGCCAACACGGCTCCGGAGCTATCTTGCTGGAGCGCAGAAACACAGGTCGAGAGGTATTCTGGTGCCATCGCATCATCATAGGACGCCCAACGAAACAAAGGCGCTGAGGTATGATGGAACGTGTAATTGAAGTTGGCAGCGGCTCCGAGATTGCGTTTCTGTCGATGGTAGGTGATCCGTGTGTCACGGGCGGCGTAGTCTTGGGCGATCTCTTGTGTCCGGTCTGTAGAGGCATTGTCGGACACAAGCACTTCAAAGTCGTCAAAGTCTTGAGCCAGGATGGCGTCCAGCGCATCCGCGAGATAGCGTTCGCCGTTCCACACAGGCAATCCGATCGACACAAGGGACATTCCGTTCTCCAATTAAATCCTATGTAACTCGCCATGAAGGCGAAACATGGGCTGGACTCCATACCGCCTTTGTTAACGCTGAAAGAGATTGGCACATGATTTTCGTCCTGATCCCGTTGGCAGGGTTATCAAGTGGCGCATTAGGAGCCACATGAATACCAAGAGGGGGCACGGGAAAATCGACTAGGCACACGGGTAGGACTCCAATCGCGGTCACTCGGGCCGAAAACGGAAGGCAAAGTTCTTCGGGCGCAGCATGTGGAGTAACGGGATTAGCGGCAAACGAAATAGCCAATGCCACTCACGCCCTTGCAACAAGCGCGGTAGATGGCGGAGGTAAAAGGCGTAGGCGGTTCCAGTTCTGCCGCCGGCAAAGGCGCGCAGCACCACAGTACTGACCGTCTTCGCTAAAACTCTCTTGGCTTCTCGTTCACCCGACGCCGGATATCGCCCACTTCTTTCTCGCTTCAGGAGGAACTCGACGCCTTCCTTTATGCGATCAAGGTTGCCAGTCAGGCTGTCATCCCCTCCGATCTCGTGCGCGACCAAGGCTGGAGCTTGGACGACAGTGCATCCAGCGTCATTAGGAACGCGGAGAAACAGGTCTGTGTCCTCGGAGCACCGCAACATTGGGAAAAAGCCACCGATGGCCTCGAATACGTCGCGCCGGATCATCACGTTGCAAGTGGCAAAGCGCATGGTCGGAGCGCCGCATACTGCCCTTGAAAAGTCCGAGAAACGCTCGGCTTTTAGGGTTCGGTCTGCGTCTGGTCGCGCCGAAGTTCCGGCGGCAAAATCAAGGTTTCGAAGGAAGATTAGGGCCGACCCGCCCGCCACAGCCACGGCTTCAACGCAGCAATCAACTGTCCAGTGGAACCAGTGGTCGTCGCTGTCTAAGAAGGCAATGTATTTGCCGCGAGCCAGGGCCGCTCCAGCGTTGCGCGCAGCTCCCGCGCCCGCGTTCTTTTGGTGGATCACTTGCGCATTGGGCCATTCGGCCAAAGCGACCTCTGCCACGGCGCGGGAGTTGTCGGTCGAGCCGTCGTCAACCACGATAACCTCAAACCTGTTCGACGCATCGCGGGGCAAGCTATCGAGCGCGCGGACCAGACTCTCTTCCCTGTTCCAGACCGGTATCACAATCGAAATATCGGGCTGGCCATTCATTCGCCGGGTTTCCTGTCGAGAGTTGGACCTGACCCGAACTCGGGCGCATCGGCTTCCCGACCGAGCGTAAGCCACCTCGTCACGGTACCGCGCATCTGCATGGCCGGTTGCTCAACCAGATGCCACGACAATACTGCGAAGACGAGTGTGAGGGGAAGGGCAAGCACTGCATTTGTCATCGGGCTCATCGGCCCGAAGGCCCAGACGACAAATCCCTGAAGTGGGAAAGCGTAGATATAGATGCCGTAAGAGTAGTCCCCAAGCCGGTTATACCTACGCAGCAGTCCTCCTGGGACATAGGCAACCCAGAACACGGCGTAAGCGAGGGCTACGGCGAACACTGGTGCATAGAGGTAAGGAGGGCCAGATCTCAGCAGCCAAGCCAAAGCGCACAGAGGGACGACGGCCCAAAGCGTCAATGGGATACGATCGCGCCAGACGTAGGCGCAAACCCCGGTGAAAAAGGGCAACGAGAGCCTAAGTAATTTGGAGGTTACAGGGTGCAGGTCCGTTGGGATCGCATAGGAAAGGAGGGCAACTGAGAGGCCGAGGAGCATGACGGCAGCTAAGAGTCTTGGCCGAGAAAGTAGGCCGGCTACGCCGAGGGCGAATAGACCTATGTAGCACAATACTTCGTAAGGGAGAGTCCAGATCGAGCCCACTACGTCAGTGTAAGGAAGTTCCTCGTAAACACCCGGCAGTTGGAACTGGATGGAGAACAGGCCAATATCACGCAGGATAAACGTCCAAGTGGCCGGGTCAGACAGATAGGCAGAAAGTGTCAGATCGGTGCAGAGCGTCCCAAGGGCCAGTGCCACTAGAACCGTACAGACGATCAGCCCCGGCCACAAACGAAGAAATCGCGCAACCACAAATCCGGTCCGTGTTGATGTGTGAATGAAGCTGCGCGCAATTAGAAAGCCGGAGATCACGAAGAAGACCATGACCGAGAGCGTCCCGAGCGAATAGCCGAGCAAGGCAGTCAAGGGCTCAGCAGTGCCTGACCCTTGCGTTATGGGATACGCATGGCTGACGAGCACGGCCGTTGCGGCGACGGCCCTCATCAGGTTCAGATTATTGTCGCGACCTTCGGAGTGGTCTGCCAATGTATGCATGGATATAATGCCCGAGATACGTGCCTTTCTAAAGTTTTCCTCCTAGGCGGAGCCAACAACTGAGCCGGAACGAAAGCCGAATCTTACTTTAACAACGAAAGGATGACCTTTGGGTAAGCCGCTAATCAAGGCATTCTTAAATTTGCGGCCCTAAGTTACTTGTGATTGTCACTAGCGCTACCCGAACGACAACGCTGGACATTTGAAGCATACTGCTAGTCAATTTGTATGGGGCGAGTGCGGCCGAACGTTGCTTGCTCAGCATCAGCCGCGTGTGCCGCGAAAACCATGCAACCACGTGATAAACCAAAGAAATACTGCCTTTGAACCCGGACTTGCTTGGATCGACTTGGCAAATGCGGACGCGGCTTTCGCAGGTTGGCCGGCTTTTTGCCAGACCCGGCCAGCGATGTAGTGATGGCGCGCCCGCGCTTTAGGTGCAGACTCAAAAAGCGTCGCGTACTTTTCGAGTAGACGGCTGCGAAAGATCGCGTCGTTTACAGAAACAGAAGAGATGTTACCGGGTGTATCGTAAACAACTGCCAAGGGCTTCTCAATGAAGACAAAGTGGCTCGCCTGTGCTAGCCGGATCACGAGGTCCCAATCCTGATAACGCTTAAGGTCTGGATCAAAGTTGCCGCATGACTCAAGCAACGTTCGGCGTACGAGTATCGTCTGCGTACTGGCTGGGCTGCTGTCCAGAACCTTCCGAGACATGTCACCGTCGTAATGGCTGAATGGATGGGATGGAAGGTAGTAGGCTTTTCCGATGCCGCCGGAGTATAGCGCACCGCAGTAGCATAGCCCAACGTCGGCTGCTGACTCCAACGCCTTGACTTGCTCCGCAAGTTTGTCGGGCATCCAGTAGTCGTCGCTGTCCTGAAACGCGATAAGTTCGGCACGCGCCTCTGATATCCCAAGGTTTCGGGCGCCTGCTCCACCAAGGTTTTTTTCGCTAACGATAACACGGACACGCGAGTCGCGTGCGTAGGACTGCAGGATCTCTGGGGTGCTGTCTATGGACGCGTCGTCGACGAGCAGGAGTTCGAAATTCTTGAAGGATTGTGCGAGAACGCTGTCCACTGCCCTGCGAATGGTGGCTTCGCGATTGTGCGCGGGCAGGATAACGGAAACCCTTGGTGAATCTACTTTGTTCACTTCTATCCTTTGAGACTTAGAGGGCGTTCAGTTTTCTTTACCACCATGTCCTGCCATTTCTGCCAGCCGCGTTTCAGCACCGTATCCGGATCCGAAGTCGATGGGCGAGCCTTCGACGGGAATGAAGTCTTGCCAGTCGTCGCCATCGCCGGAGAAGAGCGTCGTGAGGTCGGCATCTCGACCATAGACGTAGTTGTCGCCCACGGTCGCAGCGCCGGTCTGGTTGTCGATCACCCTGACGGCATTGCCCTTCACGGTCGTGCCGGCATTGCTCATGCCGGATTTCGCGGCGAGGATGATCATCGCACCGCCCGCTCCCGGCCATGGGATGAGCGAGTTGTCCTGGATCACGACATTCGACTGGCCGCCATTGATGTAGATCGAGTTCGGTGAGCCGACGTTGATGATGTTCTGCTCGATCAGGATGTTGTAGTAGCCGGAGCCGGAGGGGTCGCTGAGAAAGATGCCCTGGCCGTAGACGTCGCCGGTGTCGGGGTCGTCATAAAGATGATTGCCTCTGATGGTGATGTCATGGGGCGTAGCGCCGTTATAGGAGAACATCTGGATGAGGTCGGGGTGATGCGGCCGCACGGCATGCACATCGTGGAGCTTGTTGTTCTCGATGAGCCCGTGGTGGGAGTCGCCGGTAATCCGCAGCAGATCACTGACGGCATCGCGGATCAGGTTGTCTGTGAGTTCGAAATGGGACACGCTGTTCAGGATCACACCGTTCACATTGCCGATGATCTCATTACCATCAAGCGCCACATGAGACGCGTCGATGAAATAGACCCCGTTGGTGAACAGGTTATCAACATAGGTGATGTGATGCGCTCCGCCATCGACGCGGGGCATGTTGTCAACCTGAAGTCCCTCGATCCGGATATTGCTCCCGCCGGGGATCGACAGGTTTTCGACGACTGCGCCCAGCGGATTCTCGGCGACGATCGTCAGCTCGGAGCTGTAGTCGCGGCTCAGCGTAATGTTCGAGTAGGTTCCATCCGACAGAACAATCGTGTCGCCGCCGCTCGCGGTCATGAGCGCGGTCATCAAGGTTTCTGGCGTCGCATCGACTTCTGACGCTTCTGTGCCATCACCTCGACAAGCGGCGCACAGGAGCAGGGTTAGAATAGTTGAATGCGGACTCAGGCCGTGCAATTTCCCGATCTGGGTTTTAGTCATGCCTGAAATATCCGAAGAAAACTAAATTCGTTCAGTGCCAATGTGATGTGTTCACGTGGCTCTGTCAAAACTTCAATATTGGCGCAGCCATAATTGAAGGTAGAAAACAACGAAAGAGCCTAAGAGTCCTGAGGTCGCAGTACATCCAATAGGTCGTGTAAGCAGGCGGCGCCCTACCTGAACTATTCCAGATCTATGTGTTCTGCCAAGACGCCGTGCGGATCAGAACCCGTAGAGCTCCGGCGCCTTGGCGATGCCGCGCGTGGTTCGCACGAGTTCTGCCGAAATGCCCGGCTCCGAAAGCGCGTGGCCGGCGTTGGGGATCATCTTGAGGGTGCCGCGCGGCCAGCGGTCGGCGAGGGTCTGGGCGGCCTCGGGGGGGCAGATCATGTCGTAGCGGCCTTGCACCACCGTTCCGGGGATGTGGGCGATTTCGGGCATGTCCGAAAGGATCTGGCCGTCTTCGCGCAGGAAGCCCGCGTTGGTGAAATAGTGGTTCTCGATCCGGGCAAAGGCGCGGGCGTAACTGCCGCTGCCCTCGCCCATATGAGCGTGGCTTTCCATGGAGGCGAGGGCGTTCTCCCAGCCTGCCCAGCGTTGGGCGAGGCGGGTCTCTTCCATCAGGTCGCCGGAGAACAGGCGGCGGTGGTAGGCGGCGATGAGGTCGCCCTGCTCGGCCTCGGGGATCAGCTCGGTGAAGCGCTTCCAGACATCGGGGAAGAACCGGGCCGCGCCGCCGCCGTAGAACCATTGCAGCTCGCGCTGGGTCATCAGAAAGACGCCGCGCAGCACGAGGTAGGCGGTGTGCGCCGGGTGGGCCTGCGCATAGAGCAGCGAGAGCGTGGCGCCCCAGCTGCCGCCGAACACCACCCAGCGGTCGATGCCGAGGGTCTCGCGGATGCGCTCAATATCGGCGATCAGGTCCTGCGTCGTGTTGTTCTCGACCGAGGCGAAGGGCCGGGAGCGGCCGCAGCCGCGCTGGTCGAATAGGACCACGCGGTAGATATCGGGGTCGAAGTAACGGCGCATGGCGGGCGAACAGCCGCCGCCGGGGCCGCCGTGAAGCACGACCGCCGGGATGCCCTTGGGGTTGCCGCATTGCTCGACATAGATCGAGTGGCCGCCCGGCATGTCGATCATCCGCTGGTCGAACGGGCTGATCGCCGGGTAGAGGTGGCGGTATGCGCTGTTATGACCCGCGTTCCTGTCCATCCCTGAGCTATATAGCGTGGCGTGGCCCGGGACCATGGGGTTGAGAAGGAGTTTTTCGATGACGGTCGATACGGCAGACCCGGCGGAGCTGGCGAAGTTCGAGGCGATGGCGGCGGAGTGGTGGGACCCGGAGGGGAAATTCAAGCCGCTGCACATGCTCAACCCCTGCCGGCTGGACTATATCTGCGACCAGATCGCCGCCGAGTTTGAGCGCGATCGGGCCGGAATAGAGCCTTTTTCGGGGCTGCGCATCCTCGATATCGGCTGCGGCGGCGGGCTGCTGGCGGAGCCGATGGCGCGGATGGGGGCCGAGGTGGTGGGCGCCGATGCCGCCGCTGGCAATATCCCGGTGGCACAGGTGCATGCAGAGCAATCGGGGCTGGAGATCGACTATCGCCATACCACGGCAGAGGCGCTTGCGGAGGCGGGTGAGCAGTTTGACGTGGTGCTGAACATGGAGGTGGTGGAGCACGTTGCCTCGCCGCCGGACTATATCGAGGCGTGTCAGAGACTGCTCAAGCCCGGCGGGCTGATGATTTGCTCCACGATCAACCGCAACCCGAAGAGCTTTGCGATGGCCATCGTGGGCGCCGAATGGGTGATGCGGTGGCTGCCGAAGGGCACCCACGACTGGCGAAAGTTCATCACCCCGGATGAGCTTTATGAGCTGATCCGCAACGCCGGGCTTGACCCGGTCGACCGGAAAGGATTTGTCTTCAATCCAATCGCCTGGAGCTGGAGCCTGAGCGACCGTGACCTGAGCGTCAATTACGTCACCGCCAGCGTGAAACCCTAGAGTTTACCCACATGCGCAAATTTGCCCTGATCGCGGCCCTCCTGATGGTGGCCGCGCCGGCGTCTGCCGACCTGATGCAACGTTACGAGGCCGCTGACGAGGCGGTGATGGTGCGCGTTAACGCGCTTCTCGGCCAGAAAGGCGGGATGTGGAGCGATGCCGACCGGCGCGGCCGCACCTGCCTGATGGCTGAGCTGCAAAAGCGCCACGGCGCGAAGAAGGTCAGCGCAGCGGTGCGCGACTTGGAGAAGGTCGCAGCAGGTGCGCCTCGGGCAAGGGACGCCTCACGGCTTTCGATCGACAAGACGCTGGTGCTGGCGAAGAACGGCATCCCGGTTCAGAAATGGGCGCCGGTGGCGCAGGCCTGCAAGACAAGTTTCTAGGGGGGCTCATCCAGCCCGGAGGCCGCAAGGCTGGTGCGTCAGGGCTCTTCGCGTGAGCCGAGCTTCTGGCGCAACTCGCGCATCACGGGGAGCATGGCGCGAACCCGCTCGCTGCCGATTTCGGAGACGATGGCGGCGATGACCGGGCTGACCGAGGCAATCGCCGCATCGCGCGCCGCGCGGCCCGAGGGGCTGATGGAGACCATCTTGCGCCGCGCGTCATCCCAATCGGGCCGGATATGCACGTAACCGGCCCATTCGAGCTTGTTCAGCGTGTTGGTCATGGCCCCGCGCGTCAGGTGAAAGGCCTGTGCCAGCTGGGCGGGGCTGCGCTCTTCATTGATATGGGCGAGGTGGTTCAGCACTGAGAAATGGCTGATCTCCATGCCCTTGGGCAGCGCCTTCGACATGCGGTTGCGCGCCAGCTGCTCGGCGGTGAGCAGCTCCGAGAAGAGCGCAACGGCGAGGGTATCGGAGGTTTCAACAGCCATGCAGGGTCAGGGGCCTTCGAAAGGGCGATCATGGGTCAGTGCGGGGATCTTACGGCGCGCATCGTCCACATGTGACAGGTCGAGGTCAACTGTGATCACACCCGGAGCGGTGCCGCCATCGGCCAGAACCTCGCCCCAGGGCGACACCACGAGGCTGTGCCCGTGGCTGCTGCGGGTGCGGCCCTCGGTGGCGCTGTGGGTGCCGCATTGGGCGGGGGCGAGCACGAAGCAGCCCGTCTCGATGGCGCGGGCCTGCAGCAGCGGCTGCCAATGGGCTGGGCCGGTGCCGGGCGAGAAGGCGGCGGGCACGGTGATGATCTGCGCCCCGGCCTTGGCGAGGCCGCGATGGAGGTGGGGGAAGCGGACATCGTAGCAGATGGTCAGTCCGATCTTGGCAAGCGGCGTTTCGGCCAGAACAGAGACGTTTCCGGGCCTGTAGCCTGCGCTTTCACGGTAGGTTTCGGTCTCCGATACCTGCACGTCGAACATGTGGATCTTGTCGTAGCGTGCGAGGATGTCGCCTGCAGGGCCGATCAGGAAGCTGCGGTTGGCGAAGCGGCCATCGGCGTCTCCGGTCTTGAGGCCGATGGAACCGAGCAGGAGGTGCCTGCCGTGCCGCGCGGCGGCCTCGCGGAAGGCGGCGAGGGTCGGGTCGTCCGCCTCTGGCTTCAGCACCGCCATCTGGCGGGCGCGGCTGGCGGAGACGCAGTTGGTGACCTCGGGCGTGCAGATCAGCTCGGCCCCCTCCCCCACGGCCTGCTCGATCATGGGCAGAACCGTATCGAGGTTGGCTGCCGGGTCGTCGGAGCTGGTGAGCTGGAGGAGGGCGGCGCGCATCAGGCGGCGAGCATCGGGTCGAGCTTGCCGGCACTTTCGAGCGCGAAGAGATCATCGCTGCCGCCGACGTGGGTTTCGCCGATGAAGATTTGCGGCACGGTGTGGCGCCCGCCGGCACGGTCCATCATCTCTGAGCGGCGGCCGGGCTCCTCGAAGAGGTCGATCTCGGTGAATTCGACGCCTTTCTCGGTCAGCAGGCGCTTGGCTCTAATGCAAAAACCGCAGATCGGCGTGGTGTAGATTTCGATGGGGGTGGGCATGGCTGGTCCTTTCGGGTTCCGGCCATACTTAGGTGTCCTTGACCGTTCGTGCCAGTGTGACAACCCGCACCTCGGTGGCGCCGGAGGCAAGGCAGGCCTCGGTGCAGGCGGCCAGCGTCGCGCCGGAGGTCATGACATCATCGACCAGCAGCACCTTGCGGGCCGCCATGCGATGGCGGCGTTTGGGGTGGGGGCGAATGGCCTCGGCCATGTTGGCAAAGCGGGCCGCCGCGCCGAGCCCCTCCTGCCGGGGCGTGGCGCGGGCACGGATGAGCAAATCGGGGCAGAACGGCGCCTCGAACGCGCGGGCGAGGGCGCGGGCGAGCAGGGCGGATTGGTTGTAGCGGCGTTTGAAGAGGCGCAGCCAGTGGAGCGGCACCGGCGCGATGAGCATGCCCGGCTCGTGCAGCGGCGCGGCGGCGCGGGCGAGCCAGGGTGCGACGGCGTGGGCGAGATCGGCCCGGTCGTGGCCCTTGAGCGCCAGCACCAGCCGCCGACCGTTGCCGCGGTAGAGCATGGCCGCCGCGCCGCGAGCCCAGGGCCGGGCGATGGCAAGGCAGTCGTCGCAGGTGAGATCGGGCGCGTCGTCGGGGTCGTCATCGCCGGGAAGGGGGGCGCCGCAGAGGTGGCAGGTGAGGCCGGAGATGAAGGCGGTGTCGCGCCAGCAGGTGGCACAGAGCCCGGCATCGGAGCCTGTCACCTCGCCGCAGGAGAGGCATTGGTTGGGGTAGATCGCTTGCAGTAACCGTTGCATCGGCCCGCGCCCTCCGAGATAAGCCGCTCATGGCCCAGCCGCCCAGACTGACCGACCGCAAGGCCCTTGCCCGCAATCGCCTCCGCGCCCGCCGCGACGCGCTGTTCCTGCACGCGCAGGCCATCGATGAGATCAAGGAAAGACTCAGCGAGGTTAACAGAACCTTTACAGCGCCCTGCGTTGTGACCGGTTTTCCGCAAATCTGGGGCGAGGCCTTCCCCGAGGCGAAGGTGATCGGCGACGATGAGGTGCTGGGGATCGACGAGGGTGCACATGACCTCGTGATCCACGGCATGGCGCTGCACTGGGCCTCCGACCCTGTGGGGCAGCTGGTGCAGGCGCGGCGCGGGCTGGCGCCGGATGGGCTGTTCATTGGGGCGATGCTGGGCGGCGAGACGCTGGCAGGGCTGCGGGCGGCGCTGGCAGAGGCCGAGGCGGCGGAGACTGGCGGACTCAGCCCGAGGGTGCTGCCGATGGGCGAGATCCGTGACCTCGGTGCGCTGCTCCAGCGGGCGGGCCTTGTGCTGCCGGTGGCCGATGCGCTGCCGCTGGATGTGAGTTATTCGGGCGGTCTGGCGCTGATGCGCGACCTGCGGGCGATGGGCGAGGCCAATGCGATGGAGGCCCGGCTGCGGGTGCCAACGCGGCGGGCGGTGTTGCTGCGCGCGGCTGCTCTCCTGGAGGCGGGTGCGGCGGCGGATGGGCGCATTCGGGCCGAGTTCGAGACTGTTTTCCTTACCGGGTGGTCGCCCGGCCCGAACCAGCCGCAGCCACTGCGCCCCGGTTCGGCCACCGCCCGGCTGGCCGATGCGCTGGGCACCGAGGAGCGCGGCGAGGACGGTGGGAAGAGGTGACGCATTGACCCTTGCGCCGGGGGCACTAAGCCTAGGCAAACCCAAACGCGAGGACAGCCCGTGAGCCACCTGCCGCCCGACCATCCGCCCGTGAAGCCCCGCAAGGTGGGCGTTCTGATCGCCAATCTCGGCACGCCGGACAGCCCCGGCTATTGGGACATGCGGCGCTATCTGAACGAGTTTTTGAGCGACAAGCGGGTGATCGATTATCCGGCATGGAAATGGCAGCCGATCCTCAAGGGGATCATCCTGACCAAGCGGCCCTTCAGTAGCGGTAAGAATTACGAGCTGATTTGGGACAAGGCCAAGGACATGTCGCCGCTGATGGTGATCACCATCGCGCAGACCGAGGCGCTGCGCACGCGCTTGGAGCAGCAGTATGGCGACAGGGTGATGGTCGACTTCTGCATGCGCTACGGCAACCCCTCGACCGAGAGCAAGGTCCGCGAGATGGTGGCAGCGGGCTGCGACAAGATCGTGTTCTTCCCGCTCTATCCGCAATACGCGGGGCCGACGACAGCGACGGCGAATGACCAGTTCTTCCGGGCGCTGATGAAGGAGAAGTGGCAACCGGCGGTGCGGACGGTGCCGGCCTACTTTGACCGGGAGAGCTATATCGACGCGCTGGCGGCCTCGGTGGCGGAGGGCATGGGCGATGCGGAGCTGCTCGTGTGCAGCTACCACGGGATGCCGAAGCGCTACCTGATGGAGGGTGACCCCTACCACTGCCAGTGCCAGAAGACGACGCGGCTGCTGCGGCAACGGCTCGGGCTGCCGGAGGAGAAGGTGATCACCACGTTCCAGAGCCAGTTTGGCCCGGAAGACTGGCTGCGCCCCTACACGGTGGAAGAGGTCGCCGCGCGGGCGAAGGCGGGGGTGAAGAAGATCGCCGTTGTGGCCCCGGCGTTCAGTGCCGATTGCATCGAGACGCTGGAGGAGATCGAAGGCGAGATCCGCGAGAGCTTTGAGCACGCGGGGGGCGAGGAGTTTACGTACATTCCTTGCCTCAATGAGCGGCCCGATCATATCGAGGCGCTGGCTGATGCGATCGGGGAGAGCCTGTTGGGCTGGGTTTAATCCCGGCTCCGGTGGATCGGGACAAGCTCTGACCTACTGGTGGACGCGCTTTCCGGCGACCCAAGTGCCCAAAACGCGGCCCTCCATCCGGGCGCCGTCGAAGGGGGTGTTCTTGGACTTGGAGCGCAGGTTGCTGCGATCGAGTTGGAAGGGCGCGGAGGGGTCGAAGAGCACAAGATCGGCGGGAGCGCCTTTGGCGAGGCGGCCGGAGGGCAGCCTGAGGCGGTTGGCCGGGTTCAGCGCGAGGGCGCGGAAGAGCTGGGGCAGCGACAGCGCACCGGAGTGGTAGAGCCGCATGGCGGCGGGCAACAGGGTTTCGAGCGCGACCGCGCCGGAGGCGGCCTCTTCGAAGGGCAGGCGTTTGCTCTCTTCGTCCTGCGGGGTGTGCATTGACGAGATCACGTCAATCAGGCCGGAGCCGACTGCCTCGACCATCGCCAGACGGTCCTCCTCGTCACGCAGCGGCGGCTTAAGCTTGAAGAAGGTGCGATACTCGGAGAGGTCGTTCACGTTGAGCGTGAGATGATGGATCGAGACGCCTGCGGTGATGTCGAAGCCGTTGGCCTTGGCCCGCTCCAGCGGCGGCAGTGCGCGGGCGGCGGAGAGCTGGTCGAAGTGGTAGCGCGCGCCGGTCATCTCGACCATCGCGATATCGCGGTCCACACCCATGCGCTCGGCCATCGGGCTGACGGCGGGCAGGCCCATCAGGGTCGCCAGTTTGCCGGAGGTCGCGGCGGCACCCTTTGACAGGGTCGGTTCCTGCGGGTGGCCCACCACCAGCGCATCCAGCTCGCGGGCATAGGAGAGGGCGCGGGCGAGCACCTTGGTGTCGGCCACCACCTTGTCCCCGTCCGAAAAGGCCAGCGCGCCAGCGTCCTTCAGGAAGGACAGCTCGGCCATTTCGCGGCCTTCGCGGTTTTTCGTCAGCGTTGCCATGGCGCGGATAGTCACAGGTGCGGCCTCGGCAGCGCGGCGGGTGACGAACTCCAGCGTCTCGGGGCTGTCGATCGCGGGGAGGGTATCGGGGCGCATGATGATAGTGGTCACACCGCCCGCCGCAGCCGCCGCGCCTGCGGATTTGAACGATTCCTTGTGGCGCTCGCCCGGTTCGCAGATCTTCACGCCGATGTCGACAATCCCCGGTGCCAGCACCTTGCCACCGCCGTCAACCACCTCGGTCCCCTCGGGCGCCGCCATCGGCCCCGTGGCCAGATCGGCGATCACGCCGTCCTTCACCAGCAGGTGGCCCGGTGCCTCGGTCAGCGCCTCGGGGTCGATCAGGGTGACGTTGGTGAAGAATGTGCAGGTCATGGAGCTTCCTTAAGGGCGTTTTCCATCGGTGCAAAGACCGGGGCTGCCAGGGAGGTGCTGGCCGCTCATTTCACCTCCCCCACCGCCTTGCGGGCAAGCCCCATCACCCGCCCGCCGTCTTCGATCAACTCGAAGCCGATGCGTTTGGTGTAGGTGCGGTTGAACCCGTTCTTGTTGCGGCGGGTGAACTGTTGGGAGGCGATCCACAGCGTATCGCCCTGTGCGGTCTGCTCCAATTCCAGCCGGTCGGTCAGCGGGTAGCTCTTGAGCTTGCGATTGCCGAAGACCTCGGTGGCGATGAAGCCGCGCTTGTTGGTCAGGGTGTAGTTGGTGTGCCGCCGCACGTAGGCGCGCCAGAAGTATTTGCCGAACACCATGTAGAGGCCGATGGCGAGGAAGGGCAGGCCGAAGAGCGGGAAGATCTGGAAGACGAAGGGCGCGTTGGAGGGCGGGCGCATGGAGGAGGCCATCGAGATCCAGAACACCGCGAAGCCGGCGAAGAACAGGCCGAAGAGGCTCTCGAAGGCGTCCTTGGAGCGGACGACGACTCCACCGTTCGGGCGGCCCTGCCAGAGGATCTCTTCATCGTCGTCGAGGATCCCTTCCCAGCCCGGGGGATGTTTGCTCATGGCGTGACCTCCTTGTCTTGCGTCTCACGCTCCGCCAGGGCGGCGCGGGCGAGTGCGATCACCTTGCGGCCATTTTCGATCTGCTCGAAGCCGATCTTGCGGACCGGGCTATGGCGCCTGCTGCCCAGCTTTTCGCGGGCGAACCAGATGTCATCGCCGCGGCGCCCCGGTTCCAGCTCGATCTGCGGGGTGATCGCGTAGCTCTTCAGCTCCTTCATGCCCAGCGGGTCAGTCGCGATGATGCCCCGGCGATTGGTCAGCGTGTAGAAGGTTTTGCGGCGCAGGAAGACGCGCCACGGGTACTTGAGCACGGTCTTGTAGAGGCCGATTGCGAGGAACAGGGGCGCGACCAGCAGGAAGACGCCGGGCGTGCCGAGCCGCCCGAAGCCGTCGGCGCCAGCATTGATCAGCCAGAGCACCGGAACGGCGGTGAAGCCGAGGCCAAAGAGACTCTCTGGCAGGTCGCCTTCGCGGAGCTTCATCCCCCGCCCGGGCCGCCCCTGCCAGAGTATGCGCTCCCCCCGTTCGAGGATGCCCTGCCAGCCCGGAGGTGTGCTGCTCATGGCCGCCCCCGGATAGCGTGCAGCGCGGCCTCGGCCAGTTTGGCCTCCGCCCCGGTCAGGCCATGAAAGCCGGTGGGGCGGGGGCGGATGGTGCGGGGCTGGCCGGAGGCATCCTGCACCGTTCGCGGTGCGGGGAAGTGGAAGATGAGATCCCAGCCGTGTTTGCCCCGGTCGTGGCGCTCGATTTTTCCCTTTGCGGTGATCCGGTGGCGGATCAGGTTGCCGCTACCCACCAGCACCAGCGCGCGGCTTTCGCTGACCCCGTAGCGCACCCGCCGGGCCACCCGCTTGCCCCAGTAGGGCGCGAAGAGGGCGAAGACTGCGAAGAGCGTGGCGGAAAGCAGGAGAAAGGTGAGCCAGAAGCCGAAGGCTCCCTCCATTTCATCCATGTGCGCCAGTCCGATCAGCAGGAAGAAGGCGAAGGTCAGGAGCGATAGCCAGCCGAAGGCAGCGATGACCTTGTAGGCGCCGCCAAGCCGGATGTGAGCGGGTTTGCCCTGCCAGAGCAGGGTTTCGCCGGGCGCGAGGTGGGCTTCAATTCCGGTCATGCGGATGCCCCATGCGTGGCGCGGGCCGTGGTGATCGCCCCGGCCATCGCGCGCGGGCGGGGGATGTAGCGGGCGATCAGGCTGCGGCCATCGGTGCGGGTGATCCGCACGCCGCCGAAGAGGGTGGGTTTGGCGGCGCTGATTTCATGCAGCATCAGGTCTGTGGCCTCCCCGGTGCCATCGTGGAGACGCAGCCTGTCGTGCAGCAGCTCCCAGCGCTCGCGGCGGTGGCGCATCCAGCGCAGGTGATCGTCAAAGACGAAGCCCCAGAGCAGTGGGCTGAGAAAGAGGGTGACAAGCAGGGTGAGCCAGAAGGTCAGCGGATCAGCCTCGCGCAGGCCGGTGGGCAGCAGTGCGTAGGCCAGCGAAGTCAGCAGGCCGACGAGGAAGAAACGGAGGAGGAAGTTCCGGAAGGAGGGGGTCCAACTTGCCGGGGGTACCACGCTCACAGCGCCTTCACCGGGTCGTGGAAGGCAAGATAGAGGTCGCGCAACCGGTCGTAGAGCCATTCGTGCTGCTCGGGCCAGCGGGATTGGTCCGTGGGGTCTTCGTTGTGTTTGTAGGCGCACACACGTTTTACTACCCCGGAGAGTTCTTCCCACGAGAGCTTGTAGCCGAGCTCCTCCTCAATGTCCTCGCGCTGCTGCAGCAGAGCAAAAAACCACTCTTTCGACCGTGGCGTTGAAAGGGCAAGTTCAGCTTTTATCCAGCGCTCTTGGCTATTCGCCGTGGCGATCAGCTCAAAGCCCGAACGCCCGATGGCAAAGCCAGTCCAGTGCTGCGGAAGAGGCTTTCGCGGTCGCAATGGTAGATCGTCCGAGGCCTCGGAGCGGCCAAGGAAGTGCTCGCGGAAAGTCGCCCAGAATTCCATGTAGAGCTGCTGCAAGCCGGTGAGCGGGCCGCGAGCCTCGGCGCGCTTGCTCTCTTCGGCCATCCGCGCCCAGTCGTCCGGCTCGACCACCACGTTGAAGCGGGGCGCAATGGGGCTGTTGTCTATGCGCCAAAGCTCCAGTTCGACGGCGAAGAAGCGGTGGTCGTCGGCGGTGATCGAGTTCAGCCAGGTCATAGCCGTGCGGTGCTCTTCGCGCAGGTGCTCGCAGATCAGCACCACGGTTGCCGCCTTGAGGCCGCTGGCATAGGTGAGCAGCTTGCCGAAGTGGTCGTGGTCGGAGTGGCCATACTGGTTTTCGATAAGCACCGTGGCCTCTCCGGCCTGATTGAGATCGCGGCAGACGATATCGGCGCGATACTTGCCTACGGGGACCTCTGTGGCCTCCAGCTCCAGCCCTTCCGAGCCCATCCCGAGTGCTTCGGACAGGAGGGGGAGCTGGCTTGCGAGCCAAGGGGTGAAGTCCTGTGCCTCGTTCGGCCAGGTGCCACGAATATCGCGAATACGGTGGAAGGTGCCGAGCTCCGTCATGCCGCGCGGGCCGCCTTGAGGTTGCGGGCCAGCAGGTCCATTGCGGCCATGCGGACGGCGACGCCCATTTCGACCTGTTCAGTGATGACCGAGCGGGTGGGGTCATCGGCGGTGGCGCTGTCGATCTCCACGCCGCGGTTCATCGGGCCGGGGTGCATGACGATGGCATCGGGCGCGGCGTGGGCGAGTTTCTCGGCGTCGAGGCCGTAGCGGTGGAAATACTCGCGCTCGGAGGGGATGAAGCCGCCATCCATTCGCTCGCGCTGGAGGCGGAGCATCATCACCACATCGGCGCCCTTCAGGCCCTCGGCCATGTCATGCGTCACTTCGCAGCCCAGCTCGCGGAAGGCGGAGGGCATCAGCGTGGGCGGGCCGACGAGGCGAACGCGGGCCTCCATCCGGTTCAGCAGCATGATGTTGGACCGCGCCACGCGGCTGTGGGCGACATCGCCGCAGATTGCGACGGTCAAGCGGTGCAGCCGGCCCTTGTGGCGGCGGATGGTCAGCGCGTCGAGCAGGGCCTGGGTGGGGTGCTCGTGGCGGCCATCGCCCGCGTTGAGGACGGCGCAATTGACCTTTTGCGCCAGCAGGTCGACCGCACCGGAATGCGGGTGGCGAACCACCAGGAGGTCGGGGTGCATGGCGTTGAGGGTGAGCGCGGTGTCGAGCAGGGTTTCGCCCTTTTTGATCGAGCTGGCCTGCATGGCCATGTTCATCACATCGGCCCCCAGCCGCTTGCCGGCCAACTCGAAGCTGGCTTGGGTGCGGGTGGAGTTCTCGAAGAACATGTTGATCTGTGTGAGCCCGCGCAGGGCATCGCCGTGCTTGTCGGGCGACGCATTCAGCGCAGCGTAATGCTCGGCAAGGTCAAGGATGGCGGTGATCTCGTCGGGGGCGAGGCTGGCGATGCCGAGGAGGTGCTTTGCGCGCAAGGTCATGATGGTCCCCCGAAAATTCGCGCCCATCTATAGCAGGCTCGCGTGGGGCGGCAACATGGGGTAAGCCTGCGGCATGGACGGGGAATTCAGCAGAGAGGCGATGCTCGCGGCGCTGGCCTGGCAGGTGGAGCTGGGCGCGGTGGATGCCATTGGCGAAGCGCCGGTGGACCGTTTCGAGGTAAAGCCGGAGCCGAAGGCGGCCCCTGCGGCGGCGAAGCCCGAGCCCCATGCGCCGGTGGTGGTGCCAGAGGTCGATGTGGTCGCCGAGGCCAGGGCCATGGCAGCGGCGGCCGGGAGCCTCGAGGCGCTGGCGGCGGCGCAGGAGGCCTTCCCTCATTGTGAGCTGAAGCGCGGCGCGCGGAATTTCGTTTTTGCCGATGGCCGGCCCGAGGCGCGGGTGATGGTGATCGGCGAGGGCCCGGGCGCGGAAGAGGATGCGCAGGGCAAGCCCTTCGTCGGGCGCTCCGGCCAGTTGCTGGACAGGATGTTTGCTGCCATCGGGCTGGCGCGCGATGCCGAGGACGCGGCGGCGGCGCTCTACATCACCAACGTGGTGCCATGGCGCCCGCCGCAGAACCGTGACCCGGAGCCGAAAGAGCTGGCGATGATGCGCCCCTTCGTGGAGCGGCATATCGAACTGGCTGCACCCGAGCTGATCGTGCTTATGGGCAACCCGGCCTGCGGGTCGCTCCTCGGCAAGCGGGGGATCACCCGGCTCCGTGGCAATTGGCAAGAGTTTGCGGGCGTTCCGGTGATGCCGATGTTCCACCCCTCCTTCCTGCTGCGGCGGGCGGAGATGAAGCGCCACGCATGGGCCGATTTGCTGACGGTAAAGGCGCGGCTGGAGACACCATGAGCGAGAGAGAATTCATCCCCGTGCGGATTGCGGTGCTGACGGTGAGCGACACCCGCAGCCTTGCGGAGGACCGCTCGGGGGATGTGCTGGCGGGCCGGATCGAGACGGCGGGGCATGTGCTGGCGGACCGGAAGATCTTGCCGGACGAGCGGGCGGAGATCGCGGCACAGCTCCGGGCATGGTGTGCGGATGCGGCGATTGACGTGGTGATCTCGACCGGCGGCACCGGGCTGACCGGCCGCGACGTGACGGTGGAGGCGCACCGGGAGGTGTACGAAAAGGAGATCGACGCCTTCGGCACGGTCTTCACCCATGTCTCGATGGCCAAGATCGGCACCAGCGCGGTGCAGTCGCGGGCCACCGGGGGTGTTGCGATGGGCACATATCTCTTTGCCCTGCCCGGCTCGCCCGGCGCCTGCAAGGACGCATGGGACGAGATCCTCGCAAAGCAGCTCGACTACCGCCACAAGCCCTGCAACTTCGTCGAGATCATGCCTCGGCTCGATGAGCACCTGCGGCGGAAGTAGGGGCGGATTGGCAGCGACTGTCACATTTTTTGCGCAATGGGCGAAAATAAAGTGACGGAAACCGCAAGGGGCTGCGTAACATCCTTGTGGCTTTGCCTGAATTCGGGTCAGGGCTAGGGTTTACGCGGCCTGTAACAACCGAGAGTCCGGATGAATTTTCTGCGTCGCTCCCTCGTGGGGCTGTTCCTTTTATCGGTCACGCTGGGGCTTCTGGCCGTGGCGGGGGCGAGCTTTTGGGGGGCGGTCGAAGAGCGGATGAACCGCGAGGCCGGGTCGCGGCCGGCGCGGGAGCGGGTGGCTGGCGTCAACGTGGTGGTGCTTGAGCCGGGTCGCGCGGTGCCGGTGATGACTGCCTTCGGCGAAGTGCTCAGCGAGCGCACGCTCGATATCCGCGCAGCCGTGGGCGGGCGGATCGTGGAGCTTTCGGAGGCTTTCACCGAGGGGGGCAGCGTGGAAGCGGGCGAGCTTCTGGCGCGGATCGACCCGGTAAACGCCGAAGCCGCGCTGGATAACGCCCGGACCGATGTGGCCGAGGCGGAGGCCGAGCTGGCCGATGCCGAGCGCGCGCTGGTGCTGGCGCGCGACGATCAGGCCGCCGCCGAGCGGCAGGCCGAGCTGCGCGCCCAGGCGCTGGTGCGTCAGGAGAGTCTGCGTGAGCGCGGCGTCGGCTCTGCCGCGGCGGTGGAAGAGGCGCAACTGGCCGCCGCCTCCGCCGATCAGGCGGTGCTCAGCAAGCGGCAGGCGGTGGCCTCGGCGCAGAGCAGGGTGGATGTGGGCCGCAACGGGGTGAGCCGGGCCAATATCGCGCTGGCCAATGCCGAGCGCGACCTTGCCGACCATGAAATTCGCGCAAGTTTCAGTGGCACGCTGGCCGATGTGGCGGTGGTCGAGGGCGGGCTGGTGGCGGCCAACGAGTTGATGGCCTCGCTGATCGATCCCGATGCGCTGGAGGTCTCCTTCCGGCTCAGCACGGCGCAATATGCCCGGCTGCTGGGCGAGGATGGGCGGCTGATTCCGGCGGCGATGCAGGTGCGGCTCGACGTTTCGGGCCTCGACCTCGTGGCCGAGGGGCGGCTGGACCGGGTGAGCGGCGCGGTGGGCGAAGGCCAGACCGGTCGGGTGATTTATGCAGATCTGACCGAGAGCGCAGGCTTCCGGCCCGGCGATTTTGTGACTGTCAGCATCGAGGAGCCAGCGTTGGAAGGTGTGGCCGTGGTGCCTGCCACGGCGGTGGATGCCGCAGGCACCGTGCTGGTGCTAAACGCCGAGGAACGGCTGGAATTGGCGCAGGTGGAAGTGCTGCGGCGGCAGGGCGACGAAATCATCATCCGGGCCGAGGGCCATGCGGGCGCCCTGATCGTGGCCGAGCGCAGCCCGCTGGTTGGCCCCGGCATTCGCGCCCGCGCGCTGGGCGATGCCGCCCCTGCGGCTGCTCCTGCCGAGCCGACCCGCGAGGAACTAGTGGAGCTGAGCCCGGAGCGCCGCGCCAAGCTCATCGCCTTCATCGAGGGCAACAACCGGATGCCCGCCGAGGCCAAGGAGCGCGTTCTGGCCCAGCTTTCGCAGGATCGCGTTCCGGCGGAGACGGTGGAGCGGATCGAAAGCCGGATGGGCGGGTAGGGGTAGGCAGGCAATGGCACGCAGCAAGCTCAGCACCCCGGCCCGCGCCACTGGCTTTCTGAGCTATTTCACCCGCCACAGGACGGCGGCCAACCTCGTGCTGGTGTTGATGATCGCGGCGGGTATTGCCGCCTTCCCGCGGATGCGGGCGCAGTTCTTCCCCGATATCGTGCTCGACTCGGTGCGCGTGAGCGTCACATGGGACGGCGCGGGCGCGGAGGATGTAGACAGCGGGATCGTCGCCGTGCTGGAGCCAGCGCTGCTGGCCGTGGACGGGGTGGAGGAGAGCGACAGCACCTCGCGCGAGGGCGGGGCGAGCATCAGGCTGGAGTTCGAGGCCAATTACGACATGGCGCGCGCGGCGGAAGACGTGCAGCAGGCCGTGGATGCCGTGACCAACCTGCCCGAAGAGGCCGACGATCCGGTTGTCACCCGCTCGGCGTGGCGCGACCGGGTGACCGATGTGATCATCACCGGCCCGGTCGGCGTGGAGCTGCTTGCGCGCTATGCCGACGAGTTCGTGGCCCGGCTCTTCGAGGCCGGGGTGACGCGCACCACGCTCAGGGGCGTGGCGGCGCCGGAGGTGATCATCGAGGTGCCCTCGGCGCAACTGATCAACAACGATATCACCATGCGCGAGATCGCCGATGCCATCGCCGCCGAGGCCGAGGCCGACCCGGCGGGCGATGTGAGCGGCGGCGCGGCACGGGTGCGAACGGGCGTGGCCAAGCGCAGCCCCGACCAGATTGCCGGAATTGTCCTGAAGCCCGACCTGACCATTGGCGACGTGGCGCAGATCAGGGTCGAGGGCGTCGACCGGGAGCGCACCTATTACGTTGGCCCCAACCCGGCTGTGAGCGTGCGGGTCGACCGCTCGGTGCAGGGCGATGCGATCCGGATTCAGGCCACGGTGGAGGAGGTTGCCGCCGATCTGGAGCGAACGTTGCCGGCGGGCGTGGAGATTGACCTGATCCGCACCCGCAGCGAGGCGATCGAGGGGCGGCTGAACATTCTGATCGAGAACGGGCTGATGGGCCTCGCGCTGGTGCTGGGCCTGCTGTTCCTGTTCCTCAACGCGCGGACGGCCTTCTGGGTGGCGATGGGCATCCCGGTTTCGATGTTCGCGGCCATCGCGATCATGTGGGCGGCCGGGCTGACGCTGAACATGATCTCGCTGTTTGCCCTGCTGATCACCCTTGGGATCGTGGTGGACGATGCCATCGTGGTTGGTGAGCATGCCGACTTCAGAGCGCGAAGGCTGGGGGAAGGGCCGTTTCAGGCTTCAGAAAACGCGGCGATCCGCATGTTCGGCCCGGTGTTCAGCGCCACGATCACCACCGTGATCGCCTTTGCCGGCCTGACGGTGATCGAGGGGCGGTTTGGCGAGATGATTGCCGATATTCCCTTTACCGTCATCACCGTGCTCATTGCCTCGCTGGTCGAATGCTTTGTGATCCTGCCCAACCACATGGCCCATGCCATTGCTGCCAACCAGAAAAAGGCGGCGTGGTATGACTGGCCGTCGCGGCAGTTCAACAAAGGGTTCTCATGGGTGCGCGACCATCTCTTCCGCGGGTTGATGCGCGGCGTGGTCTGGGCGCGGTATCCGGTGCTGGCGGCGGTGGTGGTGCTGCTTGCGGTGCAAGTGGGCGAGCTGGTGCGGGGCAACGTGCAATGGCGGTTCTTCTCCGCGCCGGAGGAAGGCCGGGTTGAGGGCAATTTTGCCATGGCGCCGGGCGCCGACCGGGCCGACACCATCGCCCAGATGCGGATGTTTCAGGCCGCCGTGGAGACCTTGGGCGAAAAGTATGAGGCTGAATACGGGCGCAACCCGGTGGCCTATGCGGTGGCCGAGATCGGCGGAAACACCGGGCGTGGCCTGAGCGGTGTGGATAACAAGGATGAAGACCTGCTCGGTTCTATCGCCATCGAGCTGATCGACCCCGACCTGCGGCCCTATTCCAGCTCGACCTTCGTGACCGAGTTGCAGGACAGCGTGGAGCGGCACCCGCTCTCGGAGGTCATCAGCTTTCGCGGCTGGCGCGGCGGGCCGGGCGGCGATGCGATTGACGTGCAGCTCTCGGGCGCCTCGGTGGGCCGCCTGAAGGAGGCCGCCGAGGCTCTGAAGCGGCAGCTCGCGCAGTTTGGCGAGGTCTCCGCGCTGGAAGACACGCTGAGCTATGACAAGGAAGAGCTGATCCTCGATCTCACGCCGCAGGGGCAGGAGCTGGGCTTCTCCATCGATGCGCTGGGCTCGGTCCTGCGCAACCGGCTGGGCGGGATCGAAGCGGCCACCTACCCGGACGGCCCGAGGAGCGCGGCGATCCGGGTGGAACTGCCGGATCGGGAACTGACTGCCGATTTCCTCGACCGCACGATGATGCGCACGCCGGAAGGGGCCTATGTGCCGCTGGCCGATATCGTGAAGGTGAGCCGCCAGACCGGCTTCTCGACCATCGACCGCGAGAACGGCATCCGGCTCGTGTCTGTCACCGGTGATCTGGATGACGGCAATGCCGCGCGGGCCTCGGAGATCATGCTTCAGGTGCAGGAAGTGATCCTGCCGGGGCTGGAGGAGGAGTTTGGCGTGGCGACCCAGATGAGCGGGCTGGCGGAGCAGGAGAACGAGTTTCTCTCCGACGCGCTGCTGGGCTTCGGGGCCTGCATGATCGGGATCTACCTTGTGCTGGCGTGGATCTTCTCCAGCTGGACGCGGCCCATGCTGATCATGGCGGTCATCCCCTTTGGCCTGATCGGGGCGATCTGGGGGCACCAGATCTGGCAGTTGCCGCTGAGCATGTTCTCTGTCGTCGGGCTGATCGGGATGTCGGGGATCATCATCAACGACTCCATCGTTCTGGTGACGACGGTGGATGAGTACAGCCGAGAGCGCGGGCTGTTTCCGGCGATCATCGACGGCGCTTGCGACCGGCTGCGTCCGGTGCTGCTGACCACGCTGACCACGGTGATCGGCCTCGCGCCGCTGCTGTACGAGCCATCGAGCCAGGCGCAGTTCCTGAAGCCGACGGTGGTGACGCTGGTCTTCGGCCTCGGGTTCGGCATGGTGCTGGTGCTGCTGGTGGTGCCCTCGTTGCTGGCGATGCAGCAGGACGTGCGGCGGCAGTTTCAGGCGCTGCGCCGGGCCGGGCAGTTCAGGGGCGGTGCGCGGGGCGTGTCGGGCGTGGTGGCGCTGGTGGCGCTGGCCGTGGCGGCGTGGTTTGCCGCGACGCTGGGGTGGACGGTGGCGACAGGCGCGGTCTGGCCGGGGCTTGCGGTGCTGGTGCCAGCCAGCGGGCTTTCAGCGGCCTTGGGGCTGTTCTTGGCCGGTGCGCTGGCGCTGGTGGTGCTGGGCTTTGCACTGGGGGCGCTGGCGCTGCTGGCCGTGGGGCGCCGGGCGACCTGAGGGTTGTTCGTCGCTGTTGCGAGATGGCGACGAGTCAGGACAAGTCCCGACCTATAGGGGGATCTCTCTGTTTAGGCCGATGTTGGCGATGAAAGCCGTATCGTGGCTCGCCACCAGCAGGGCGCCGACGTAGCTGCGCAGGGCCGCTTCGAGCAGTTCCACGGTTTCGATATCGAGGTGGTTGGTCGGCTCGTCCAGAAGCAGCAAGGCGGGCGGGGTACCGCCGAGCGTGACGGCGAGCGCGGCGCGGAGCTTCTCGCCGCCGGAGAGGCGGGCGACCGGGGTTTCGGACGCTGCGCCGCGAAAGCCGTAGCGGGCGAGTAGCGCGTGCGCGGCGTTGGTTTCCATTTCAGGATGCAGGTTGCGTAGGTTGGCCAACAGGCTGCGGGCGGGGTCGAGATCGCCCGCGTGCTGGTCGAGCGTGGCGGTGGCGGGGGTCACCGCTAGGCGGCCCGATGCTGGTTGCACCAGCCCGCGCAGGGCGGCGATCAGGGTGCTTTTGCCTGCGCCGTTCGGCCCCGTGAGTGCCACGCGCTCGCCTGCGGCGAGATGGGCGGTAATCGGGCCGAGAGAGAAATCGCCCCGCGTAACTGTGAGCGCCTCGAGCCGCAGCACGGTGGCCCCGCCGCGCGTTGCCTCGGCCTCGATGGAGAGGGCGCGTGCGGGGCTGATGTGAGCTGCGGCGGCCTCCCGCGCGGCCTGTGCGGCGGCTTCGAGCCGCTCGGCGCGGCGGCGGTCGGTGCCTTGGGTCCGGCCTGCACGGTCAGCCATTGCATCGGTGAGCACCTTGGGCTGGGAGCCGGAGGCGCGCAGTTTCTTGCCGGCCTGCGCTCGTTGCGCCGCCTTCTCCCGCGCGGCCTGAAGCTCGCGGGAAACGCGGGCCTCCTCCCGCTTGGCGCGGTCCAGCGCCTCCGCTTCGCGGCTGCGGCGGGCATCGCGCTCGGCGAGGTGAGCCTGCCAGCCGCCGCCGGTGACGTGGATGCCCTGCGGTGTGATCTCGACGATCCGGTCCATCCGTTCCAGCAGCGCCCGGTCGTGGCTCGCCACAATCACGCCGCCGGGCCATGTGGCGATGATCTCTGCCACCAGCGTGCGGCCTTCAGCGTCGAGGTTGTTGGTCGGCTCGTCCATCAGCAGGATGTCGGGCGCGTCGAGCAGCAGGCGTGCGAGGCCGATGCGGGTGCGCTGGCCACCGGAGAGGGTGGCGAGGGCGCGCGAAGGATCGAGCCCAGGCAGGCCCGCGCGGGAGAGGGCATCGTCTATCCGGGCGGGCAGGTGCCAGTCGGCGCGGTCGAGATCGTCGGGCGCGGGCGTGCCGGCCTCGATCCGGGCAAGGCGGGCCAGCGGTTCGGCTTGGCCAAGGGCGGCGGCGACAGGTTGGGCGAGGTCGGGCCAGCTTTGAAGAAGCTGGCCGGCTGTCGCCTGACGGTCGATCTGGCCCGCGCCGGGCGTGCCGGAGGCGAGCAGGGCTAGCAGGGTGCTTTTGCCCGCGCCGTTCGGCCCGACAAGGCCGGTGCGTTCGGGGCCGAAGCTCAGGGTGAGGGGCGGGGTAAGGGCGGTGCCGTCAGGTGCGGTGAGCGGAACGGCGGAGAGGGAGATGGCGGGCATGAGAGACCTCGGAGCAAAGCGCGGGAAGGGCGATGGCTGCGAGGGTGTTGCTCATGACTCGGGTCTCCATTGGATGGCAGAGACGTAAGGGGCCTTGGCCTTTCGGTCAAGGAAAGGCGGGCTAGATTGCCCAGCCTAGGGGCTGGGGCAGCCTTGAATATCGATGGCGCGGCCCTCGCCCAGAAGCGTCACCCGTAGGGTCTTGCGCGAGAGCGCCATCGCCTGCCCGGTGGGGGGCACAAGGTCGGCGGAGGCCAGCAGGGTAGGGCCGTCACGACGTGTCTCTGTTTCGGAGGCCCAGATGCGCGGGTTGCCCGGCTCGATCACGGCCACGGTGCGCCCGCCGATGCGCTGCGACGGGATGCGGGCGGTGACGCGGACGCCATCGGAGATGGGATCGACCGCGCAGGTGACGCCCGTCAGACCGGCCTCGCGGGCCGAGAGCGGGCGGGCAGAGAGCGCGGCCTCGATCGCCGGGTCAGGGCGGCCCGCGCCGGAGAGGGTGGCACTGAAGGCGAGCGAGGCGGGCACGCAGATATGTTCGCAGACCCCAAGCTCGACATTGGCGGCCAGTTCTACCGGCGCGCCGGGCTTGGCGGGGGTGATCTCGATCGGCAGCACCAGCTCGCGCTTGTAGCCGATGGTGCGCACGCCGCCTTCGTCAAACACCCGCGGCGAGGGCCAGTGCAGGGTGACGCGGGCGAGGTTGCGGGAAGCGCCCCAATCGAAGCTGGGCGGGATGCCGGTTTCGCCAGGGGCGCGCCAATAGGTCTTCCACCCCGGGGCGAGAGTCAGGCGGAGAGCAGCCATGCGGGTGCCGCGCTTGGTGGTCCAGCCGGGCAGCACCTCGGCGCGCACGACCTCGCCCGGCGTGGCACCAAAGGTGCCAGCGTGGGCGGGGGCGAGGAGGGCGGCAAGCGCGAGAGCGACGGCAAGGAGGGCTTTCATGAGCGCGGAGAATAGGCGGGGCGCCGCTCCGGTGAAATCACGTTTGGGCGAGAGCGGTCGGAGCGTGGCGGATGGGCCGCACGGGCGGCTTGCGCCGCGCCCCGGCGCATTCCATCATGGCACCATGCCCGATGCACCGACTGAAGATCTGGACCTGACCGGCAAGCTGCTGATTGCCATGCCCGGCATGGGCGATCCGCGATTCGAGCGGGCGGTGATTTACATCTGCGCCTACTCGGACGAGGCGGCGATGGGCCTGATCGTGAACCGCACCGCCGAAGACCTGACCTTTCAGGACCTGCTCAAGCAGCTCGACATCGCCAGCGGGATCGAGCTGGCCCCGAGCCGCGCCCGTACCCCGATTTACGTGGGCGGGCCGGTGGAGCATGGGCGGGGATTCGTGCTGCATTCGACCGACTACCGCAGCGAAGGGGCCACGCTGGAGGTGAGCCTGAGCTTTGGCATGACCGCGACGGTGGACATCCTGGAAGACATGGCGCGCGGCACCGGCCCGCGCGATGCGATTCTGGCGCTGGGCTATTCCGGCTGGGGGCCGGGACAGCTCGAGGGCGAGATCACCCGCAATGGGTGGCTCACATGCGATGCCACGCCAGAGATCGTCTTTGGCACGGGCAATGCCGACAAATGGACCAAGGCGCTCGATTCCCTCGGGGTCGACCCGCGCCTTCTGAGCGGCGACGCGGGCCACGCCTGAACCCCTCCCTAACACTGGCTGCGCCGATTTGCCCGGCGCACCGCATCTTTACCCCGGCAGGGTGTTTGCGCTATTGGCGGGATCGAAACGGAATTTCGGGAGAGACCCATGGCCGAGCACAAGCATGGCGAGATGGACATCAGCGCTCAGGAAAAGACCTTTGACGGGTTCATGAGCTTTGTCACCAAGTCGGTGGTGGTGATCCTCGTGTTCCTGGTCTTCCTCGCTCTGGTCAACGGCTGACGAGCGGCTAAACTCCCCCTGCGCGTGTAGCAGGGCTGGAGGCCGGATTTCATGAAGCATCTGTGGGTGGCGATTGTCCTGCCGCTGGTTCTGGCGGCCTGCGGGGGTGCGGAGCCTGTTTGGGCACCTGACGATCAGGTGGCGCGGGCGCGCTATAAACATCCGGCCCCGCCGTCGCTCACCCTTGTCACCGTCATCAACAACGAGAGCGAGGCCGGTGGCCATACCGGGCTGATCGTGAACGGCAGCGAGCGGGTGATCTGGGACCCGGCCGGGAGCTTCAAGAGCGAGCAGGTGCCCGAGCGCAATGACGTGGTGATCGGCGCGAACCCACGGGTCATGGCGTTTTATATCGACTACCACGCGCGTCCGGAATGGAGGGTGATCACCCAGGAGGTGCGGGTCAGCCCCGAGGTCGCACAGCGGGCGCTGGCGCTGGTGCAGAACAACGGCGCGGTGCCCAAGGCGCAATGCGCCAAGTCGACCACCGCGATCCTGCGGCAACTCCCCGGATTCGGGCATGTGAAACAGACGTGGTATCCGAAGAACGTGATGGAGGATTTCGCTCGCATCCCCGGCGTGAAAACCGAGGTCTTCCGCGATCCGGTGGAGGAAGAGGGCGGCTACGTGACGCCGAACCCGGAGTTCTACCGCTGAGGCGGGATCACAGCCCCAACGCCACGGCGCCGTAGAACACCGCCAGCCCGGCGAGCACGGCGAAGAGCAGCGATTTCATCCGCCAGCCGACGAGCACGGTGGCCGCTGCTGCCAGAAGGCGGGCCGGGTCAGTGACGCCATCGGTTGCGGCGGGCCATGCCAGCATGGGGGCCAAAAGGGCGGGCAGCACGGCGAAGGGCGTGTAGCGCAGGTAGCGCAGCAGGGCGGGCGGCAGCGGGCGGTCGCCGGTGAGGCCAATAAAGCTGAAGCGGATCAGGAAGGTCCCCACCGCCAGCACGGCGATGATGAGCCAGATCGGGTAGTCGTTCACTGCGGGGCCCTCCGTGCGATGGCCTTCTCGACCTCGGCGCCGGCCACCATGCCGAGCATCCCGGCGGCGATGACGCCGAGCGAGAACGGCAGCCAGGCCAGCAGCAGTGAGCCCACCAGCGCGGTGAAGGCGGCGGCCATATGGGCCACGGTGCGCAGCCCCGGCGCGACGATGGCCAGAAAGGCCAGCGGCACCGCCACATCGAGCGACCAGCTTTCGGGGATCGCCTGCCCCGCCAGTGCCCCGGCCAGCGTGCCGAGATACCACATCGGCGCGACAGGGGTGATGGTGCCGAGGAAGTAGGCGACTTTGGTGGCCACGTTCCACTGGGGCTTTTCTTCATACTTGAGCACCGACGCGGCATAGCTCTGATCGACCAGCAGGTAGCTGATCAGCGCCTTCTGCCACATCGGCGCGGTGCCGACGTGGGGCGCCATGGAGGCGGAGTACATTGCCATCCGGGCGTTCACCGCCAGCGCGGTGGCCAGCACGATCACGGTGGGCGCGTTGTCCTGCATCAGTTGCAGCGCGGTGATCTGCGCCCCGCCTGCGATGACCAGCACCGAAAAGCCCATCACTTCGACAAGGTTCAGCCCGGCCTCCATGCCGATCACACCGAAGATCGCGCCGAAGGGGATGACGACGATCAGGAAGGGCAGCCCGGCGCTGAAGCCGGAGACATAGGCTTTTTTCGGTGTGGTGGATGGCATTGCGGGCCTCTAGCATGAGCCGGTGTGAGGCCCGTGAAGCAGAGGATGGCAGCAAACTTGAGCACGTCAAGTAATTACCTGGTGGCTCCTGACATCGAGGCGGAGGGGCTGACCCGTCGCGTGGTCGGGCGCGACCATGAGGGCCAGGAGGTGGAGATGCGGGTGGTCGAGGAGCGGCCGCTTACGATCTACCTCAACCGCACCGAGATCGTGACCGCCATGACCATCGGCGACCACCCGGAGCTTCTGGGCGTCGGCTTCCTCGCTAACCAGGGCATGCTGCGGGCGGGTGAGCTGGAGCAGGTGGATTACGACGAGGAATTGGGCGTGGTGGTGGTTCGAACGGTGGGCGAGACGGACTACGAGGCCAAGCTCTCTAAGAAGGTGCGCACAAGCGGCTGCGCGGTGGGCACCGTGTTCGGCGATATGATGGAGGGGCTGGAAGGCCTGACCCTACCGCCCGCGCGGGTGAAGGTGACCGACCTCTATGCGCTGGCGAAGGAGATCAACACGACGCCGAGCCTTTACCTTGAGGCAGGAGCGATCCACGGCACGGTGCTCTGCGAGGGCCCGCGGCCGCTCGTTTACATGGAGGACGTGGGCCGCCACAACGCGGTGGACAAGGTGGCAGGCTGGATGCTGCGCGAGGGCGCGACGGCGGGCGACAAGCTGCTCTACACCACAGGGCGGCTGACGAGCGAGATGGTGATCAAATGCGCCCTGATGGGCATTCCGGCGCTGGTTTCGCGCTCGGGGTTCACCGCCTGGGGCGTGGAGATCGCGCGGCAGGTGGGGCTGACGCTGGTGGGCCGGATGCGCGGCGAGCGGTTCGTCTGCCTGTCGGGTGAGGAGCGGCTGGAGTGGCCGGAATGAGCGAGATCGAATGCCGATACCGGGTGTCTCCCGCGCTCCTTGAGGCGGCTATCAACGCGGGGGCTGCGGGCAAGGGGCGAGGCCAGCGCCCGGCGTGGTGGATTCCGATTTGGGTGGCCGTCGGCGTTGCCATCGGCTTCGCGGTGGTGGTCGCGGGGAGCCTATACGACACCAAAGTTCCGGCGTTTGCGATCTTCTTCGGCAGCGCCGGGTTTTTGGCCGGGTTGGCGCTCTGGCAAGTCACATGGAAGCAGCAGCTTCGCGGGATCTTGGCGGCACACGAGGAGGCCGCAGAAAAAGCGGGCGAAGTGGTGAGCCGTTTTGGCCCGGATGGAATAGACTCGCGCTCGGCGCTCGGGCAGAGCTTCAGCAAATGGCCGGGAATTGGCGCGGTGCTCGAAATCCCCGGCGGCACCGCGATCCGAATGGGCGCGACCAGCATGCCGGTGCCGGATGAGGCCTTGCCAGAGGGCATGGGCGGGCCGGACTTTCGTGCGCGGCTGGAAAGTTGGAGGGTGGCAGGGTGAGCGCGTTGCCGGAGACTTTGGAATTTCATTGCAGGCTTTCACGGGAGGAGATGAGCCGCGCTATTGCCCTTGGAGGCCGGGAAGGCTGGCCGCTTTGGGTTTTTATGCTCATCGGCTGTGGGTTGGTGATCGGCATATGCGCAATGCTCATCCACATCGACGACTGGGGGCTGCCTCCGGAGGCGGGGCTGTTCTTCGGGGTGGGTGCGGTTTTCTGGGCCGGTCTGAGCTGGCTCCCGTTCGTTTGGGGCAGGCGCAGAGACCTGGAAATGGCACTTCGGTTACAGGACGGCGATGGCGGCTATACGCTGCGGATCGGGCCGGAGGGGATTTTACAAGCCGGGCAGCGGGTTCGGTGGCAGGGCAGTTGGGCGCTGGTTGAGGAAGCTCGCGACATCGGGAACGCGACGGGCATTTTCATGGCCGGGGGCTTGATCATGGTGCCGGATAAAGCCCTGCCGGAGGGCGTGAGCCCTGAGGACTTCCGGGCGCGGCTGGAGCGCTGGAGGGCGGCATGAAGGTTGCGGGTGTGATCCTTGCGGGCGGGCAAGCCCGGCGGATGGGCGGCGGCGACAAGGGGCTGCTGGACCTTGGCGGGGTGAGCCTGCTGGCGCGCGTCACCCGTCGGTTTGCGCCGCAGGTGGAGGCGATGTGCTTGAACGCCAATGGCGACGCGGCGCGCTTTGATGCCTTCGGGCTGGATGTGGTGGCCGACCCGGTCGAGGGCTTCGCCGGGCCGTTGGCCGGGGTGCTGGCGGGAATGCGATGGGCGGAGGCTCAGGGAGCGGACCACGTGGTGAGCGTTGCGGCGGATACGCCCTTCTTCCCGAGCGATCTGGTGGAACGGCTGCAGACCGGGGCGGCCGGAACTTCACCCGTTCTGGCAGCCGTTCGCGAGGCCGGCCGGGTGCGGCGGCAGCCGACCTTCGGCCTCTGGCCAGTGGCGCTGGCCGACGATCTGGAGGCGGCGCTGGGAGATGGTGTCCGCAAGGTGGTGCAATGGACCGAGCGGCATGACGGGCGCGAGGTGGTCTTTGGGTCTTCGGACGCCTTCTTCAACGTGAACACGCCGGAAGACCTCGCCCGCGCGGAGTTGATGCTGTGAGGGTTTTCGGCGTCGTCGGGTGGAAAAACAGCGGCAAGACCGGGCTGATGGAGCGGCTGGTGACGGAGATCACTGGGCGCGGTCTCACGGTGAGCACCATCAAGCACGCGCATCATGCCTTCGACCCCGATCAGGAGGGCAAGGACAGCTGGCGGCACCGCAAGGCGGGCGCGCGAGAGGTGTTGGTGGCCAGCGGAGCGCGCTGGGCGCTGATGCATGAAGGCCCGGCGCCCGACCTGGATGCGCTGCTGGCCAAGCTCGGGCCGGTCGATTTGGTGCTGGTGGAGGGTTACAAGCGCGAGCGCCACAAACGGATCGAGGCGCACAGGGCGGAGACCGGGGCGGGCTTGCTGGCGCTGGAGGATGACGGGATCGTCGCGGTGGCCAGTGACGTGCCGGTGGAGGTTGGCGCGCCGGTGTTCGACCTCGATGATACGGCGGCGATTGCGGATTTCGTGTTGCGGGAGGTTGGGCTTGCGCCGAAGGCCGAGGAAGCCGCGACCTATGGGGACGGTGATGTTTGACACCTTCGTCATGGTGGACTGGTCGGGCGGTGTCGATACCGGGGCCAAGCCGCGAAAGGATGCGATCTGGATCGGAGTGGCGCGGCGGGGCGAGGCGGCGACGGCGGAATATGTGCGCAACCGGGAGGTGGCCGAAGACGCCCTGGGCCGCCTGCTGGCCGAGGAGGTGGCGCAGGGCCGGCGGGTGATGGCGGGCTTCGACTTTCCGTTCGGCTACCCGGCGGGGTTTGCAAGGGCGGTCTGCGGGCAGGGCGACCCACTGGCGCTTTGGGACTGGATCGAGGCGCGGATCGAGGACCGGGGCGGCGAGAGCAACCGGTTCGATCTTGCCGGTTCGGTAAACCGGGCTGTCGGCGGGGGTGACGGGCCGTTCTGGGGAAACGGGCTGAAGCGCGAGATCGAAGGGCTGCCAAGGCGGAAGGACGGGTATCGCAACGACTTCCCGGAGCGGCGGGTGGTGGAGCGGCTGGCCAAGGGGGCCTTCACCTGCTGGCAGATGAGCGGGGCCGGGTCGGTCGGCTCTCAGGTGCTCACCGGGCTGCCGGTGTTGGCGCGGCTGCGGCGGAAGCTGGGGGCGAAGGTCTGGCCGTTCGAGCCGCTGGACGGCGCGCCGGTGGCGCTGGTGGAGATATGGCCATCGCTGGTGCTACCGCCGAGGGCGACCCGCGACGAGATCCCGGACCGCGAGCAGGTGCTGCGGGTGGCGGAGCGGCTGGCGGCGATGGCGCCGGAAGAGCTGGGAACGATGTTGGATGTGCAGGCGCCGGAGGAGGGGTGGATCCTTGGCGTTTTGCCGGATGGCAGCACCAGTCCCGCCCTCCGAGGGTTGCAGCCGCCTGCGTTGCGGGACGACTGCTTTGCCCTGCCTGCGGGCGTTGACTGGGTGCCGGTGGAGGAGGCGCAGGCGCGGCTCAGGGCTTCGCTCGGCACGGCGGTTGGCACCGAGACAGTGCCAGTGGGCGCGGCGGCGGGGCGGATCGTGGCGGCGCAGGTTCGGGCGGAGCGGTCCAACCCGCCGGGAGCGAATGCGGCGGTGGACGGTTGGGGCTTTGCCCACGGCGGGGTGCCCGCACCGGATGCGGGCGGGCGGATCGAGATGCCGGTGGCCGAGGGCCGCGCGGCAGCCGGTGCGCCGTTTGACGGGGTGGTGCCTGCGGGCGAGGCGCTGCGGATATTGACCGGGGCGCTCCTGCCCGAAGGCGTCGATACCGTGGTGCTCGACGAAGACGTGGCGACCGATGGGGCACGCGTGGCCTTCGATCGGAGGCCGAAGCCCCGCGCCAACACCCGCAAGGCGGGGGAGGATGTAGCGGCGCAGGATGCGCTCTTTGAGCCCGGCCACAGGCTCCGTGCGCCGGATGTGGCGTTGATCGCGGCCACGGGCGTGGCAGAGGTGCAGGTGGCCCAGCGGCTCCGGGTGGGTGTGCTCTCGACCGGCGACGAGATCGTGGAGCCGGGCGCGGCGCAGGGGGCGCATCAGACCCATGACGCCAACCGCCCGATGCTGCTGGCGATGGCGCAGGGCTGGGGGCATGTGGCGGTGGACCTTGGCCGCGTGGGCGATGACCGCGATGCGCTGCGGACGGCGCTGACGGGCTCGGGCGTGGATGTGATCCTGACATCGGGTGGCGCCTCGGCGGGGGATGAGGACCATCTCTCGGCCCTGCTACGCGAGGAAGGCGACCTGACCGCGTGGCGCATTGCGCTCAAACCGGGACGCCCGCTGGCGCTGGGGCGCTGGCAGGGCGTGCCGCTCTTCGGCCTGCCGGGCAACCCCGTGGCGGCGCTGGTTACGGCGGCGCTCTTTGCCCGCCCCGCGCTGGAAGTGTTGGCCGGCGGGCGCTGGCTGGAGCCGGAGGGCTTTGCCGTGCCGGCGGCCTTCGAGAAACGCAAGAAGCCGGGGCGGCGGGAATATTTGCGCGCCCGGATGGGGCCGCAGGGCGTGGAGGTCTTCGGCTCCGAGGGCTCGGGGCGGATCAGCGGGCTCAGCTGGGCCGGAGGACTGGTCGAGTTGCCGGACGGGGCCCTTGAGGTGAAACGGGGCGATCCGGTGCGGTTCATCCCCTACGCCGCGCTCGGCCTCTGATGCAGATCCTGCCCGGCTTCGATGAAATCCAGAGGGACGAGGTGGCGCGGCTGTTCTGGGGTGCGTTCCGAGGCAAGCTGGGGCGCATTCTCTGGCCCGAACGCAAGGCGCTGAGCTTCATCGCGCAAATCGTCCAGCCGGGGTTTGCGATATGCGCGGTTGAGAATGGGGTGCTGCTGGGTGTTGCCGGTTACAAAACGCCGGAGGGCGGTTTCATGGCTGGGGACTTCGCCGACATGGCGCGGCATTACGGCTGGTTTGGTGCAGCTTGGCGCGGGCCGCTGCTGGAGCTGTTCGAGCGGGAGCTGGCGGCCGGGCAATTGCTGATGGACGGGATCTTCGTGGCCGAAAACGCCCGAGGTAAGGGCGTGGGCACGGCGCTGATCGGGGCGGTCAAGGCAGAGGCGGCGCGGCGCGGTTGCGGAGAGGTGCGCCTCGATGTGGTGGAAGGCAACGACAGGGCGCGGGCGCTGTACGAGCGCTGCGGCTTCGAGGCACGGGGCGAGGTGCGCGCGGGCGTGCTGGCCCCGGTGCTGGGCTTCCGGCGGGCGCTAACG
Source organism: Vannielia sp. SX4 (assembly GCF_052828525.1). The sequence continues at coordinate 57,352 of NZ_CM128247.1, read as the reverse complement.
ATGGTGGCGCGGGTGGGAAGTGCGCCATGAATGCGCACCTTAGGGTGTTTCGCAGGTGGGCGGGGCGGTTTAGACGGCCCGCATGACTTACGACGTGATCATATTGGGCGCAGGCGGCGCCGGGCTGATGGCGGCGGCCACCGCCGGGCAGGCCGGGGCGCGGGTGCTGCTGCTGGACCATGCCGAGAAGGCGGGCAAGAAGATCCTGATCTCGGGCGGGGGGCGCTGCAACTTTACCAACCTCGGGATCGAGCCGGGGTGTTACCTCTCGGAGAACCCGCATTTCGCCAAGTCCGCTCTGAGCCGCTACACGCAGTGGAATTTCATCGATCTCGTGGATCGCTATGGCATCGCGTGGCACGAGAAGACGCTGGGCCAGCTCTTTTGCGATGGCTCCGCGCGCCAGATCGTGGCGATGCTGGAGACGGAATGTGCAAAGGGCGGCGTCGAGACCCGGCTGGGCGTGAGTGGCACGGCGGTGAGGCATCGCGATGGGCATTTCGAGGTCGCGGGTGCGCGGGCGCCACAGCTGATCGTAGCCACCGGCGGCCCGTCGATCCCGAAGATGGGGGCGAGCGGGCGGGCCTATGAAATTGCCGGGCAGTTCGGGCTGGAGATGGTGGAGCCGCGCCCCGCGCTGGTGCCTTTCACCCTGCCGGAGCGCGACCGGCTCTTCACCACCATTGCGGGGGTGGCGGTGCCCTCGGTCGCGACGGTGAACGGGGTCTCCTTCGAAGAGGCCACGCTATTCACCCACAGGGGGCTTTCCGGCCCGGCGATCTTGCAGGTGTCGAGCTATTGGCTCCCCGGCGATGCGGTGCGGCTGAACCTGCTGCCGGGCGCGCTGGAGCGGCTGAAGGCGGCACGGGCGAGGGCGCCGAGGGCCGGGCTGAAGGCGGCGCTTTCGGAGCATCTGCCTGCACGGCTCGCAGAGGCGCTGGCGGAGCGGGCCGGACTTGCGACGGAGATGGGCAATGCGCCCGACCGCGAGCTGGAGCGGGCGGCGGGCTTGCTGGAAGCGCTCGAAGTCTGGCCTGACGGCACCGAGGGTTATGCCAAGGCGGAGGTCACGGCAGGGGGCGTTTCGACCGCCGAACTTTCGAGCAAGACGATGGAAGCGAAGAAGGTGCCAGGCCTCTACTTTGTGGGCGAGGCCGTGGATGTGACCGGCTGGCTCGGCGGCTACAACTTTCAGTGGGCCTGGGCCAGCGGCGTGGCCGCCGGGCAGGCGGTAGCGGGGCTGTAGAAGGGGCAGGGCAAGTCCGGCCCCACGGGTTGCAACGACGGGCCTTGTGATTCACGCTTGCGGCAGGGCCCGGGGAGAGACGACATGGATATCAGCCTGATCCGAACCTTCCTTGAGGTCGCAGCCACCGGGTCTTTCGTGAACGCAAGCGAACGCCTGTTCGTCACGCAATCTGCGGTGAGCCTGCGTATCCAGCGGTTGGAGGATTCGCTGGGCAAGGTGCTGTTCACCCGCTCCAAGGCGGGTGCGGAGCTGACCTCTGCGGGCCGCGAGTTTGAGCGCTATGCCCTATCGCTGATCAAGATCTGGGAGGAGGCGCGGCAGCAGATCGGGATGCCGGAGGGCTACACCAGATCCCTGACCATCGGCGCCCAGTACTCGCTTTGGCCGCGCCTTGGCTTTCGCTGGATGGACAGGATGCAGGCCGAGATGCCTGAACTGAACCTGCGCGGTGAATTGGGGATGCCGGACAGGCTGACGCGCTTTCTCATCGAAGGTGTGGTGCAGGCGGCGTTGATGTACACCCCTCAACTGCGCCCCGGCCTAACGGCCCGGCAGGTGATGGAGGAAGAACTGGTTCTGGTCGCCTCATGGGAGGCGGAGCTGAAGGACATCGCCGCCGACTACGTCTTCGTGGACTGGGGTCCGGAGTTTCTTCACGCGCACGCAACCGAACTGCCCGAGCTGACCAATTCCGGCCTCACCCTCGCGCTCGGGGCAATGGCTGCCGATTACATCGCCCAGCGGCGCAAGGCGGCCTACCTGCCCGCCCGCTATGTGAAGCGCTATCTGGATGAGAAGCGGCTGCACCTTGTTCCGAACGCGCCGATCTTTCCCTACCCGGTCTGGTCGATCTGGCGGGATGATCTGGATGAGGAGGTGCGGGAGCTTGCGGAGGCGGCACTTGTTGCAACGGCGACACAGCTGGACGCCGATCAAGAGGCTGTCCTAGAGGCCCTGGTCGAAGCGAATGGCGGTGAAACCGTGGAAATCCTCGGAAATCATTGAGGATTTTATGTCGTGAGCAAAACTGCTTTTATCCGTGATTATTTAGAATTTCACTCACGATAAGCCCTTTCCTATCTACCGGCTCAGCAGAGATGCTCCTGCCCGCTCCGGGTGGGGATCATGAACCCTGGAAAGGAAAACCCATGGAAAAAGCAACGAAACTTGGCGCTGGCATCGTCACCCTTGTTGCGGCGCTGTCCGCGACTTCCGCGATTGCCCAGGACATCGTGGGCGGCACCTCCGTTGCCGCCGAGCGCAATGAAGATCTTATCGAAGCCATCGAGGATGACGCCGAGCGCGACCTCGACCGCTTTGGCAACGAAGGCCGCCCCCAAGGGTTTGCCGGCTCCTTCGCGCTGCGCGGCATCGCCTCGTCGGGCAACACCGAGAGCTTCGACCTCGGCATCGGCACCGACCTCGGCTACGTCTGGGGCCAGAACGGCATCGAGCTGAACCTCAGCTATGCTTACGGCGAGGACAAGGGCGTGAAGTCGGAAGAGAGCCTCTTCTACGGCCTGGAGTACACCCGTGACTTCAACCCCGATTTCTATGGCTTTGCCAAAGTGCAGGGCTCGGTTGACGAATTCTCGTCCTACAAGACCGACACCTTCGCCAGCTTCGGTGTTGGTTATCGGATCCTGAACGACGAGACCAAGCAGTGGTCGGTTCAGGCCGGTCCGGGCTACCGCTTTGCCGAGCTGAACGACATTGCCGCCGGTGAAGTGGACGAAGTGGCGTGGGGCGTGTCCTCGGACTACGCGCACAAGCTGACCGACACTGTTTACCTGACCATGGATACCGATGTGATCTCGTCGGACTCCGATACCGTGGTTTACAACGACCTCGCCCTGAGCGTGGCGGTGTCGAAGGCTCTGGCCCTGCGGACCTCGGTGCTGACCGAGTACCACAGCGACCCGCTGCCGGGCTTCAAGGACACCGACAACACCTTCGGTGTGAGCCTGGTGTACTCGTTCAACTGAGCCACGATTTCCCTCGTGACGCAGACAGCAGAGGGCGGAGAAATCCGCCCTCTTTTCTTTTGCTGGAGCAGCGGCGGGACGCGGTCCGCCTTACTCGATATGGCCAAAAGGCACGAGGCCGCACTGGAGATCGAGCCGCGGCACAACCTCGCGCTCGATGGAGGTTCCGTCATGGCAAGTCATGCGGAAGCCCACCGTGCTGTCGGGCCCGTCTTCACCGCCGACGAAATCGATATTGATAGTGGAGAGGCATTGATCTGGCCCCTGGCTGCAGAGCGGGCTTTCTGACTGCTCCGTCGCTAAGGCGAGGCAGAGATCACTAACCTCAGTACGGTCGAAGGCCAAGAAGCTCTGGGTGAGGTTGAAACTCGCGGTGCTGGTTGGAAAGCTCCTTGTTAACGTGCCTTGGGGCGTCGTCACCTCGACGTTCTTCACGCCGGTGGGGCAATTGCCCTGCACTTGGAACTCCGTCGTAAGGAGACGGTCGAAATCCTCGTCGCGCACCGGATTACTGATAAACCAGTCGAACTCGTTTACCGGCTCGGCGGGATTGTTGACCTCCATGACCACCACGATACGTGCGTTTACTTCGGTCGTGGCAGAGAGCGCGGCGGGGGCGGAAAGGCCACCTATCCCCCGGTCGGGCCGCACTAGGCGAAACGGTGATGTCACGGGAATCGGGCCGTCAAGAGCCACCCAATCCTCTTCCACCACGTCCCGCCCCGAGGGCTGCACGGCGATATCGGCCTCGTTGAAGCGCATGGGCGCTACCCTGCAGTCATCCCTTATATCCCGAAGCGGGGTTTCGCATTCGAGGAGGTCAATGTGCAGGTGGGGCCCGGAGGATCGCCCGGAGTTGCCGACGCGCCCGACAAGATCGCCCTCCTCGACACGCGGGAAGGGCAGGGTGTTGGCCAGTTCGGGCGTCATGCCGAGGGGGCCGGACTTGTCGGAGGCGTCCGCCATCTCGGTGCGGCCGTGCGGGCAGAGCCGTTGAGGCACGCTGCCCTGCCTGAGGTGCCCGAGGAAGAACATTCGGCCTTCGTCGGGGTTCCAGATGCGCAGATTGTTGCCTCCGCCGGGCCTTTGGCACGGGCCGGGGCCATTGCTGCCACAGTTCGCTTCGAGGGGGTCGGTGCCATCCACGGCTGCATTCCAGCAGCCCACCACGAGGCCTGACATTGGCGCGTAGAGGGGAACATTCCAGATCAGGCTGCGTTCGTCGCCACTGAGGCCTGAACTTGCAGGGTAGCGCCATGTCCAGTTGCCGGAGTCGGGGTCGAACCGCGCAGCGCTCATGTCGCGTTTTCGGCTGGCGTTGCCGTGGCCGGTGGCGCGCCAGTAGACGCCTTCTGGCAAGTCCCTGCCCTTGGCGGGAAAGGGATAGCTGCGCGCCGAAGGGTTGACGAAGCTGTCGATCTCGCCGCTGCCCGTTGTCTCCGGAAAATCGGTCGAGGTTCTGAGCCCGTCGATCTCGTCGCTGCCCGGATGGCGATCATCGGTTTCATCCTGTGCGTTGACCGGGCCGAGACTGAGAGCAAGGGCGGACAGTGCTGCGAGCAATGGGCGGGTGGTGAAGGTGTTCAATCTGTGAATCTTTAACAATGTGGTCGTCCTTCTGAAGATCCGAGGCCTTCCCGCCACAACCATAGCACGATTCGCCGCGACGCGGGTCGCGGCGAATCGTGTGTGGTGTTGGATGGAGAGTCGACGGCGCGCGCTGGCCGCACGCGGCTCTAGTCGAACGTCCCCGAGACCTTGCCGAGCAGCATGAAGGCTCGGGCGGTGCGGGTTTCGCTCACAGCGATGATCTCGGTGTCGGAGGCGGTTTCGGAGAAGGCGGCGAAGGTCTGGTCGAACTTGCGCAGGAAGTGGTGGACCGCGTCGCGGAAGATCGGGTCGGCGCGCATGCGGCCGGAGGTGAGCGCAAGGCAGGAGCGGTCGCGGACGCCGTCCATCCCGGCGATCTCCTCGCCGCGGCGGCCCTGCCCGAATTTGCGCCACACAGCCGGGCGGGCGGGTGCAGGCGAAAGGTCATCCATGTAGATGCCATCTTCGGAGAGCAGGGTGAGCACATCCTGCGCTGAGTGCACCAAGCCCGAGATAGTCGGGTCGCGCAGCGCCTTACGGAGCGCGGCAAAGCCGGCCTTGTCCTTCTCGTTCTCGGGGAAGTTCAACGCGCGGGTGAACTCCTCGACCGAGATCGGCGCGGCTCCGGTGACGGCCGGGGTGCCGAGGTCGAAGGCGGGCTGGGCCTCTGCCTCGGGGGCGGGCTCGGGGCGCGAGAGGGCGGGTTTGCCGGGCAGCGGCACTTCGGCGGCCAGCCCGGCGCGGGAGGCGATGCGCGACAGCGCGGCCTCGGCGTTGCGTTGGGCTGTCACCAGTTCTTCGAGCTTGCGCTCGACGGCGCTTGCACGTGGGTCAGTCCGCTCGCCCGAGGCGCTGCTGACGTAGCTGGAGCGCAGGGCATCCACGGCCGCCGTCAGCCGGGCGCTCTCTTCGCGCATGATCTTGCTGCTCTTGGCCGCCGAGACGCCGATCCAGATCAGCGCCACGGGCATGAAGATGGCAAAGAGGGTCATTACAAAGATGATCGGGTCGAACCCGCCGTCGCCACCCGGCACCAGCAGGAAGAAGCTGCCGACCAGCAGGCCCCAGAGCAGGGTCAGGCCGATGCCGATGAACTCGGCGGAGCCGAAGCCGCGCGCGGGCTCGGAGGCGGCGCCCTGGGCGCTGCGCATGGGGGCGGGTTCGAGCCGCACAGGCTGCTGCGTCATGCTGCTGTTCTCGGCCTCGCTCACCCCCCGCAGGCTCCCGTCAGACGTATTTGATGCTCAGGACTTCGTAGCTCTTTTCGCCGCCCGGCGTACGAACCTCGACAGAGTCGCCCTCGTCCTTGCCGATCAGGGCGCGGGCGATGGGAGACTTGATGTTGAGCAGGCCGCGCTCGATGTCGGCCTCGTGCTCGCCGACGATCTGCCAGCTCTTCTCCTCGTCGGTGTCCTCATCGACCACCGTGACCGTCGCGCCGAACTTGATGGAGCCCGAAAGCTTGGCCGGGTCGATCACCTCGGCGAGCGAGAGCACGCCCTCGATCTCCTTGATCCGGCCTTCGATGAAGCTCTGCTTCTCCTTGGCGGAGTGATACTCGGCATTTTCGCTCAAATCGCCATGCTCACGGGCCTCGGCGATCGCTTTGATGATCGCCGGCCGCTCAACGCTCTTGAGCTGCTTCAGTTCGGTATCGAGCGCGGTATGGCCCGCGCGGGTCATCGGTATTTTATCCATCGCGGTGGTGGAACTTTCACTGGGAGAAAGGGCAACACTCAGGCTCTTAACTCAATCAGGGAAGGGAAAGTCAATAGTCCGGAAAGGGTTGCGCGGCTAGGGTGGCGGAAAACGGTCGCGGGGCGGAGGTGGTGACACCGGCCGCAATCGCGCGGCGGAACGAGGGGCAGAAACAGGCGGGCAGTTAATGCGCAACTTCCTGAGATTCGTGGCGATCTACTTTCTGGCGGGCATCGCCTTTGTCGCCCTCGTGCGCGATGATCCGGTGGCGCTGATCGGCGGCCTCGTGGCCGCCCTTCCGGCGACGGCGATCTATTTTATGCAGAAGTGCTGGTGGCTGATCGCGGGCGTCGTCGCGCTGTTCTTTGTGCTGCCGCGGGGCGAGGTCATGGCCCGGCTGCCGAGGGCCTTTCTGGTGCTCATGGTCTGCAACCTGTTCTTCCTGACCTTCACCATGGTCAAAACCTCCCTGCCCTATGCCATGCCGTTCTGGGCCGATCCGCCACTTGCCGCGCTGGACCGGGCGCTGCACCTCGGCGTGGACCCCTACGTGCTGACCCATGCCATCGGCACGTGGATACCGCCCGCTGTGGCGGTGGCGATCTACATGGGGGCGTGGATCGTGCCGGCGATGTATCTGCCGGTGATCCTCGTCCTCTTCGACGGCGACCGCGCCCGGGTGGCCCGGTTTCTGCTGCTCTACGCGGTGGGCTGGGCGATGCTCGGCTCGGTTCTGGCGCTGGGCGGCCTTTCTGCCGGGCCGATCTACTATGACAGGCTCTTGGGCGGCGACCGTTTTGCCGGGCTGATCGAGGCGCTCGCGGCCAGCGGCATCTCGGCCAGCATGACCGGGCAGGTGCAGGATTTTCTCTGGGGCGTCTATGCCAGCGGGGCGCAGGGCGTGGGCTCGGGCATTTCGGCCTTTCCCAGCGTGCATGTGGGCATGGCCTGCGTGGTCTCACTCTACCTCTACGAACGCGCCCGCTGGCTGGCGCCGCTCTCGGTGGCGATCACCGCGGTCTTCCTGTTTTTGTCGGTGCATCTGGGCTGGCACTACGCAGTGGATGGCTATGCCTCGATAGCGGTGATCCTCGCCACATGGGCCGTGGCGCGGCGCAGGCAATCGGTGCGGCCTGCCCTGGAATTGGCCGATTTGAGCCCCGAAACCATCTGATTTTGCAGGCACCAACGCTGGAAGGTTGACGCCCGGGAACCGGGTGACTGGGGCTATCGAGGGGTTTGGCCATGTTTGGCAACGCGATTGGACATCTGCGCAAGGGGGCCGACGAGCCCTTTGCCGCGAGCGAGATTTCGTGGTTTCTGCGCTTTGCCTTCATCTACATGATCCTGTCGGGCATCGTCGTCAGCTTCGGGGTGGACCTGCTCTCTGCAGCGACCCCTGCGGTGGGCGGCGGGCAGAAGTTCTTCTACTTCATCCGCGATGTGCTGCTTGGCATCTTCCCAGTGGTCATTGGCCTGTTCTTCGTGATCGGCTGGCAACGCATCCGCCTGCGCGGCGCGGCGTTGCTGAAGGTGTTCATCGCCTGTGTGCTCATGCAATCGGGCTTCACGATGATGAAGAGCGCCTTCCCGATGCTGATGCCCTTCTACGCCGACCCTTTCCTTGCCGATCTCGACGAGGCGATCCACGGCGGTGTGCCATGGGAGTGGACCCATGCGCTGATCGGCATGGGCGAAGGGCAGAAGCTGTTTCTGGCCTACACAAAGATCTGGGGCGTCTGGGCGCTGCTCTTCCCCTTCCTGCTTGTCCTGGTCGACAGTGACAAGGCGCGCGTGAAGCGCTTTCTGATCCTCTTCCTCGTGGCATGGGTCTTCATCGGCAACGTGCTGGCGCTCTCCGGCCTCTCGGTCGGACCGATCTTCTATGACAGGCTACTCGGCGGCGAGCGGTTTGGTGGGCTGATCACCGTTCTGAACGATGGCGGCATCGAGCACACCACGATCGGGATGACGCAGGACGCCCTGTGGCAGCTCTACTCCAAGGGCAAGAACTTCATCGGGCCGGGTATCTCGGCCTTCCCCAGCGTGCATGTGGCTGTGGCCTCTGTGGCGGCGCTCTACCTTGCCGAGCGCAGCCGGTGGCTGGCGCTGCCGGGGTTCCTCTACCTCGCGCTGGTGATGTTCCTCTCGGTTTACACCGGCTACCACTATGCGGTGGATGGCTATGTTTCGATGGCGGTCGTGGGGTTGGTCTGGGCGGTGCTGAAGCGCCGCGCAATGGCCCGTGACGCAGCCCCGGCCGGAGCGATGACCCCGGCCGAGTGAGGGGCGCCCGAAGCCGGGCGCCCATGGGTGCCGCCTGCGTTCAGAGCAGCGCGCCACCGGAGGCCTCGATCCGCTGGCCGGTGATCCAGTTGGTCTTTCCAGCGAGCAGGGCAGCCACCGCGCCGCCGATGTCACCCGGCAGACCGGCCCGGCCCATGGCCGAAATCTCCGCCATCCGCGCGTTCATCTCCGGGTCGTCGCGCACGATGCCGCCGCCGAAGTCGGTTTCGATCGCGCCGGGCGCCAGGGTGTTGACGGCGATGCCGCGCGGACCGAATTCGCGGGCCATGTAGTGGGTCATCACCTCCACTGCGCCCTTGGCGGTCGCATAGGCGGCAAAGCCCGGATAGCTGAACCGGGTGAGGCCGGAGGAGACGTTGAGCACCTGCCCGCCATCGGCGAGCAGCGGCAGCAGAGCCTGGGTCAGGAAGAACGGGCCTTTCACGTGGACCTGCATCATGGCGTCGAAGTCGGTCTCCGAGGTTTGCTCGAAGGTGGCATGGGCGCCGTAGCCTGCGTTGTTGACCAATGCGTTCAGGCTCTCCCCGCCCAGTTCGGCGAGGGTTTGCGGCAGGGCTTCAGCGAAGTCGCCAAAGCTGGCGGTGTCCTCGGTGTCGAGCCGGAGGGCGGCGGCCTGCACCCCCGCGGCGCGGGCCTCGGCCAGTGCCTCTTCGGCGGCCTTGGCATTGGAGTGGTAAGTGATGATGGGTGAGACCCCGGCGCGGGCGAGGTGGGTGGCGATGGCGCGGCCAAGGCCCCGGCTGCCGCCGGTGATGAGAGCGATGCGGGTCATGTGGGAACTCCTTGTTTGATCCGATAGGCGTTGATCTGGGCCGCGCCGTACCGGGTGGCCTGCCGCATTCGCCGTCGGACCTGCCTATTCCTCCGCAACCCGATCCCGGCCCCTTTTGACTTGGCCGCCCATCGGCACATCTTCGGGTCATGGAGATGCCGATGATCGACCGTGCCCTGATTGCCGAACTGCGTGACCATGCCGACCGCGAGAACGCAGGCCGGGAGCTGGCTGCCACCCCGGTGGAGGGACTGAGCGTGATGCGCCGGCGGGCGCCCACCCCAGTTGAGCCGGTGGTCTACGAGCCGGTGCTCTGTCTTGTGATGGAGGGGGTGAAGGAGGTCTGGCACGGCGAGCGGCCGCTGCGGTTTGCCGCAGGGCAAAGCTCTGTCATCAGCTTTCACCTGCCAACGCAGGCGCGGATTCTGGAAGCGCCCTACACCTCTCTGGGCCTGCGGATCGACCCGCCGCTGCTGCACGAGATCGCCGCAGAGATCGACGGTGCGGACGAGGGCGCTGTTGGGCCCGTGATCAGCACCGGCGAGGCGGATGAGGCGGTGCTCGGCGCGATGGCACGGCTGTTCCGGCTGAAGAACACACCGGCTGCCATTCCGCAGCTCGCCCCGCTGATCAAGCGGGAGCTGCATTACTGGCTGCTGAACTCCTGCCACGGCCCGGCGCTGCGCGAGCTGGCCCGGCCTGCCTCTCACGCCGCCCGCATTGCCCGCGCCACGGCGGAAATCCGGCGCACCTATGACGCGCAACTCAGGGTGCCCGAGCTGGCACGGGGCGCGGGAATGTCGGAGACCACTTTCCATGCGCAATTCAAGGCGCTGACCGGCACCACGCCGCTGCAGTTTCAGAAGAAGATGCGCCTGATGGAGGCGCGGCGGCTGATCGAGGCCGGGGGGCAGGGTGTGAGCCAGGCGGCCTTTGCGGTGGGCTACGAGAGCCCCACCCAGTTCAGCCGCGAGTTCAGCCGGATGTTCGGTTGCGCGCCCAGCCGGTTCAAGCCCGAGGCGGCAAGCGCCTGAGGGATTTCCGGCCTTGACCGGGCCGGGTGCGGCTGCCAGCCTCCGCCGCGTTGAAACAAGTCATTAGACCGGAGACATTGCCATGACGCGCGCCCTCCAGCGGATTGCCGCTGCCGTTGCCCTTTCTGCCAGCCTCGCCCTGCCCGCTGCGGCCAACCTGCCGTCCGGCGGGCTTGGCGGCTTCAGCCTCAGCCCCGATGGCGCCACCCTGCTGGCGGGCGGAGACAACCGTGTGATCTACGTGATCGACGCTGCCACCTTCGAGGTGAAGGACCGGATCTGGAGCCCGGCGATGCCTGTGTGGATGGATCACTCCGCAGATGGCAGCCTCGTCTACGTGCTCGACAGCGATGACATGCTGACCGCCTATGCCGCCGCCGACATGAGCAAGAAATGGGAAATCCAACGGGTGCGCGACATGGCCTTCCGGCCCGAGGCGCAGCGGATCGTGATTTGGAAGGGCAGCTCCGGCGGCAGCGAGATTGCCGTGATCGACGCGGCGACCGGTGCACAGACCAAGACGGTGAGCACGCCCGAGGGCTACCCGATCGACAGCGCGGGACTGAGCGACGATGGCACGATGCTCTACGCGATCACCCGGCAAGAAAAGACCGAAGACGAGACCAAGGAGCAGCCCTCCAACGACCTGAAGGGGCTCGACAAGGAGATCTTCCGCAAGAAGCACGATGCCTACGCCGCGAAGCTGCTGAAGATCGATCTTGAGGCCGGCACATTCGATGCCACCACGAGTTGGTACAGCGCCTCGAACTTCGATGACATCCGGGGCGTGGGCGATCAGGTGTTTTACCTCAAGCCGGGCAGCGACCCGATGGTGACGGATGCCGCGGGCGAGGTGACCATGCTCGACCTGCAACGCACCAATGCCGATTACGCCGAAATCAGCCCCGACGGCTCCGAGATCGTGGCGGGCGACGGCGGCAAGGTGAGCTTCATCCCGGTCGGCGGCGGCGCGCCCCTGACGCTGGGGGTGGACGACCTGCCCGGCTGGTTCGAGAAGACCCAAGGGTTCGAATACCTGCCTGACGGCAAGGTGATCGCCGTGACCGATGGCTGGCGGATCGTGGTGATCGACCGCGCGGCGGGCACGGCGACGGCCTACCCGGTGTATTGATCAGGGCCGTTCGGGGCCGGTGAGCGCGGTGGGCAGTTTGCCCACCCTACGAGCCGGTGATGCGCCAGGCGGCACCGCTGGCCTTGAAATCGCCACGCGAAGCCCGTAAGTGGCCCCGAACGAACACCCGAGGAAAGAGCACCCATGGCCCGCGCCAATCCGCTTCAGTTCATCCAGCAGGTCCGCACCGAGGTGGGCAAGGTCGTCTGGCCGACCCGCCGCGAGGTGGTGCTGACGACCGTCATGGTCTTCATCATGGCGATCCTCACGGGCGTGTTCTTCTTCCTCGTCGACTGGCTGATCCGCACCGGCCTGACCCAGATCCTCGGCCTGTTCGGCTGAGGCCGGCGGGCGGGTGCGCCATCAATGCGCACCCTACGGACTTGAAATCGGAAGGCGGGGAGAGTATCCCGCCAGCAATCCCCGAAAACATGGCGCGCCCGAATCGACGGCGCGCCCGTTTTTTATCGGGGAGTCGGATTGACGCGCCCCGAGCGGGGCCAGAGACAAGCAGGTTTGACATGGCAAAGCGGTGGTATTCGGTGGCGGTTCTCTCGAACTTCGAGAAGAAGGTGGCCGAGCAGATCCGGACGGATGCGGAGGCTGCCGGCCTCACCGAAGAGATCGAAGAGGTTCTGGTGCCGACCGAAGAGGTCATCGAGGTGCGCCGGGGCAAGAAGGTGACTGCCGAGCGGCGCTTCATGCCGGGTTACGTGCTGGTCCGGATGGACATGAGCGATGCGGGCTATCACCTGATCACCTCAATCAACCGGGTCACCGGCTTTCTGGGGCCGCAGGGCCGCCCGATGCCGATGCGCGATGCCGAGGTTCAGGCGATCCTTGGCCGCGTCGAAGAGGGCGAGGCCGCGCCGCGCAGCCTGATCACCTTCGAGGTCGGCGAGAACGTGAACGTGACCGACGGGCCCTTTGAGGGCTTCAGCGGCAACGTGGAGGAAGTCGATGACGAAGGCCAGCGCCTGAAGGTCACGGTGTCGATCTTTGGCCGTGCCACTCCGGTCGAACTGGAGTTCACGCAGGTCTCCAAGCAGGTGTGACGCGAAACATGGCGGTGGGCTGACTGCCCACCCTGCGGGGCCGTTCCGTTTGGGGCGGCCCTTTGCATTGAGGGCTTACACCGCCCGGTCTTGCAGGTAGAGGCCGGCGAAATAGACCCGCATGTTGGGCCACCAGAAGGCCTCCTCTTCCCATGTTGGCAGAGGGTCGTCGCTGAACTCGTCGATATAGGCATGACCCACTCGAGGGTCCGGGCCGGCGCGGTAATCGAGCAGCATGGCCTCGCTCTGGTGATAGCCGATGGCGATTAGGCGGGGATCGATGAGCGAGAGGTCCAGCTCCGGGCGGTCGGGGCTCATCAGATCGCGCAGGGGAGCGACCTCTTGCAGCGGCAGGCTTTCGCAGCGGCTAATGAGGGCAAGCGGCTCGGTATCGCGCGGGTGCGCCGGGTCGCCCCAGTGCAGAGTGTTGTTCCAGCCGCCGTTGAAGTGGCGGTAGATGGCGCGCCATGGCTGCGGGAGCGCCACGCCGAGGCGGGCTTCCTCCGCGGCGATCTCAGCCTCTGAGAGACGCCCTTCAGGATGTACGCCCACCGGGCGCAGCCGCACGCCCTGCTTCCTCAGTGCCGGGTCTGTCTCTTCTTCAAAGATCAGGTGCTCGCTGAGATGCCAAAGGAAGAAGGTTTCAGGCGTGACCTTCGAGATGGGCTGGCGCAGCCGCTTCCGGTCGCGACTGTCCATCTGGATCTGATCCTGTACAGGGATCAGCGCAAGTGTTTCGGTCAGCAGGCGGGCGTCTTCGGCAGAGAGATCTTTAGTCATGCGCGGAATGGGCCTGCTGCCGCGGGCAGGAGCAAGCCCTGATCTGCAGCGCTTGAGGGAAACCTCAGGCGCGGGCCGGATCGGCCCGCGAAATGGCTGCGAAGCCGCCGTAGCTGGTGCCACGCACGGTTTTGCGGATCACCCGTTCGGCGCGCACAGGGTCGGAAACGGAAAAGCTGATCCAGAGTGCGCCCGGCTCGTCGCTGCTGGGCATCTCCTGCGTGCCGGTGGAATGGCCGAGGTCCGCCATCTCCAGCGAGGCCTCGATCAGCACCATCGCCTCTTCGCAAAACTCGTGGGGCGTGGTGCGGCCGGGGGTGGCGTGGCGAATGTCATCCAGCCGGTAGCTGACGGCAAGCCATGTGCCCGCGGGCGGATGTGCCTCGGTCTCGGTGTGGATCATGTCCCCGGCTCCACTGAAGTGTTTGTTCCCTTATTAACCACAATACGACCGGGTCCGGCGGGTTCGGGGCCGATTTGTGGCTTTGTTGCGGCGCGTGGCGTGCCGTGGCGTCATACGAGGTTGAACTTTGTCGCTGCGGATCGCCTGCGTCACAGGGGTTTGACGCAGGGCGCGAAAGGCCCTATGCAGCGGCTTCCTTCGTCCCCCGTCATCCCGGCGGGGCCGAATCGCATGGGAGGGGCGGCGCTCGCGGGTGCCAATCCAGACCACGTCAACATGAAGGCGGCCCATCGCGTTGTGCCGCCGTTGAGCAAAGGAGGCCCTTATGGCCAAGAAGATTGCCGGCACCATGAAGCTTCAGGTGCCCGCCGGACAAGCAAACCCCTCTCCGCCGGTCGGCCCGGCGTTGGGTCAGCGCGGCATCAACATCATGGAATTCTGCAAGGCGTTCAACGCCAAGACGCAGGAGATGGAGCCGGGTGCGCCCTGCCCGACCGTGATCACCTACTACCAGGACAAATCCTTCTCGATGGATATCAAGACGCCCCCCGCGTCTTACTACCTGAAGAAGGCCGCCAAGGTGAAATCCGGGGCCAACACCCCGTCGCGCCAGACCGTGGGTTCCGTCACCGTCAAGCAGGTGCGCGAGATCGCCGAAGCCAAGATGAAGGATCTGAACGCGACCGATATCGAGGCCGCGATGAAGATCATCGTCGGTTCCGCGAACTCCATGGGCATCGAGGTGAAGTAAGATGGCAAAACTCGGAAAACGCACTCGCGCCGCCCGTGAGGCCTTTGAAGGCAAGCACGACCTCAGCGTGGAAGAGGCCGTCGCCCTCGTGAAGGGCAACGCCAGCGCCAAGTTCGACGAAACCGTCGAGATCGCAATGAACCTCGGCGTCGATCCGCGCCACGCCGACCAAATGGTCCGCGGCAAGGTTTCTCTGCCGAACGGCACCGGCAAAGAGGTCCGCGTGGCCGTCTTCGCCCGTGGCGAAAAGGCCGATGAGGCCAAGGCAGCCGGTGCCGACGTTGTGGGCGCCGAAGACCTGATGGAAACCGTTCAGGGCGGCAAGATCGACTTTGATCGCTGCATCGCCACCCCCGACATGATGCCGATCGTCGGCCGTCTGGGTAAGGTGCTTGGCCCGCGCAACCTGATGCCGAACCCCAAGGTCGGCACCGTCACGATGGACGTGAAGGAAGCCGTGGAAGCCGCCAAGGGCGGTGAGGTTCAGTTCAAGGCCGAGAAGGCTGGCGTGGTTCACGCCGGGATCGGCAAGGCCTCGTTCGACGAAGCCAAGCTGATCGAGAACGTTCGCGCTTTCGTGGACGCCGTCTCCAAAGCCAAGCCGACCGGCGCCAAGGGCACCTACATGAAGAAGATCGCGATCTCTTCGACCATGGGTCCGGGCGTGAGCATCGAAGTGGACAACGCGCTGGGCAACTGAGCCCGGACAGCGAATGATCTGAGAGGGGCGGGCCGATTGGCTCGCCCTTTTTCTTTTGTAGCGCCGTGGTATGCGTCGATCTAGAGGCGAAAGCCGCCCCGGTGCCGTGGCCGCTCTTGATTCCGCACCGCATCCCGCCGATCTTCGGATCACCGGCCAACGTGCGGCCGGTGTGCCGGAAAGAGGACCGCTATGGCTGACGCATCCTATGGCTGGGGGCTGGTGAGCAACCCCGAAGACCGCGACGCCTTCGAGAGCGCGATCCGGGGACTGCACGGAGAGCTTGCCAACCTCGGCGCACATGGCGCCATCGATGGCTCGACCCGGGCACTCTACGACCGTCAGGTTCGGGCGATGGCCGAGGAGTTGCGGCGCAAGGCCACGATGGGCGAGATCACGTGGCGGCAGGCGGCGACAGAGGCCAACACCGTGCGCAACACGGTCATGGACTCCCTGCGCGGCCGTTCCACCCCGCTCGGGCGGGCGCTGGCGGAGTCGCTGAAGAGCCAGGGCAAGACCCTCAACGAGATGATCGCCCGCAAGACCCTGCAGCTGTTCGGCCCCAATGCCAACTTCAACGCGCTATCGACGGCGCAGCAGAACCAGGTCTACGCCGCGATTGTGGAATCTGCGGGTAAGTCCAACCCGGCGATCACCGCGCGGATGCGCACTGTCTCGCGCGCCGGGCGCGGGCTGCTTGTGCTGTCGCTTGCGGTGTCGGTCTATGTGGTGGCCACTGCGGAGGACAAAGGCGAGGCTCTTGTGCATGAGGGCGCGGTCACTGGCGCCGGAATTGGCGGGGGCATCATCGGCGGTGCGGCGGCTGGGCTGGCCTGCGGGCCGGGCGCCCCGGTTTGCGTGGCGGTCGGGGCCTTCGTGGGCGGCGCACTGGCGGCCATCGGGGTCGATTACTTCTTCTTCTGAATGGAGCCGCTTGGCGACCTCCGGCTGGAGCCACTTCCCGGCGAGATGCCTCGTGCTTTGGCGCGGCGCGGCGCGGAGTGCTGGGAGGTGGCCGGGGTGATCGCTGAGGCCGCCTGGGCGATGGACGATGCAACACTGCTGCTCGCAAGCACCGACGATATCTCGCAGGAGGACGCGCTACATCTGTCGCTTCTGGAGCCCGGCGGCACGGTGGAGTCGGTCACTCTTGGCGCGGCCTACACGACCGGCAATTTCCGCGTGCTGGAGGCCTCTACCGACCAGCTGGTGTTCGAGTTTTTCGGCGGCCCCCCGTGGTGCCTGACGGTGCTGCCGGCGCCGGTCTGGCGCTGGCCCCTTAGCGACCCGCGCGGGGTTTCGCGCACGGGCGGCTGGAAGAGCCGCTTGCGGATCGGCGTCCTGCCGCGACCGGGGGCTTGAGCGGGGCCGCCTTCGCTCCTGGGCCTGCCGGGCTGCGGCAAAAGCGGCGCTTTTCTTTCGCAGCGCCCTGCGGCATTGATCCGTCATGACCCGCGCCTTTCGCCAGACCGTGATTGCCTGGGCCGCCGCATTGATGCTGGCGGTCTTCGGCGCGGTCTCTGCGCATCACATGGGCCCGCCCTCCGAAGAGGCCGTGGCCGCCGCCGAGCTGCGCGATCTGGGGATGACCGCAGACGACCTTTGCGGCGATCTGGATGCCGCGGGAGGCTACCACTGCCCATTCTGTAACAAGGTGCCGACCGCGCCCATGCTGGCCTCGCCCGACCGTGGCGAACGGATCGTGTGGGTGATTCCCGAGGCGCGCGGCGCCGATCTGCTGCGCGGGCCGCAGCACATTGCCTCTCACGTCACCACGCGCGGGCCGCCGCACCTCTCCTGAGCTTTCCGAACGACTGAAACACATGGCGCGAGGATGTCCCCCGCGCCCGGATTCTCATGGAGACTGACATGTTCAAACACATCACGCTGGCCGCGTTCGGCCTTGGCCTGCTTGCCGGTGCGGCGCAGGCACACGCAACCCTCGAGCAGAAGGAGGCCGCTGTAGGCGCGACCACGAAGATCACCCTGCGGGTGCCGCATGGCTGCGCTGGCGAAGCGACCCATACGTTGCGGATCGAGATCCCCGAGGGGGTTTACGCGGTAAAGCCGATGCCAAAGGCGGGCTGGGAGCTGAGCACCGAGATCGGGGCCTATGAATTGCCCTATGACAACCACGGCACGGAGATGACCGCAGGGGTGCGCGCGGTCATCTGGTCCGGCGGCAATCTCGAGGATGGCTGGTACGACGAGTTCACGCTTCGCGGCGCAGTCGGCAAGCAGTTTGCCGGTGGAGAGGTGCTCTACTTCCCTGCCGTCCAGACCTGCGCCAACGGCGTGGCCGACTGGACCGACACCACCGGCTCGCATGATGTGCCCAACCCCGCCCCGAAGCTGACGCTGGTGGCCGGGGATGGCGGCGAGTACGCCCATTCGGGCCACGGCATGGCGGAGAAAGTGACGCTCGGCGCGCTGGAGATCACCGCGCCGGCCGCCGCCGCGACCCTGCCCAACCAGCCGGTCGCCGGAGGCTTCCTGACCATCACCAACACCGGCAGCGAGGATGACGTGCTGGTGGGCGCGACTTCCGCCGCCGCAGGCCGGATGGAAGTGCACGAGATGGCCATGGAGGGCGACGTGATGAAAATGCGCGAGCTGGCCGAGGGGCTGCCGATCCGGGCCGGGGAGACGGTGGAGCTGAAGCCGGGTGGCTATCACATCATGTTCATGGAGCTGGCCGGGCCGATGGAGGCAGGTACAAGCGCCGACGTGGAGCTCGAGTTTCAGAACGCCGGAAAAGTGGTGGTGAGCTTCCCGATCAAGCCGCGTGGCGAGATTGGCGCGGGTGGGCATGACCACTCCGGCCACGGGCACAACTGATGACCGGGCGGACAATGACCGCCATCATCGCGGGAGGGCTGGCTGCGCTGGCCCTCCTTGCGGTGGCATGGTTCACGCTTCTGGCCCCCAAGCTGGATGAAGAAGCGGCGATCGATCTCGGGCATGGCGACTACGCGCTGCAGGGCACCGATGGGCAGCCCTTTACCGAAGACACGCTACGCGGTGCGCCCACGGCGGTGTTCTTCGGCTTTGCCCATTGCCCTGAGGTGTGCCCGACCACGCTGAGCGACATCGACCTGTGGCAGGCGGAACTGGCGGAGGCAGGCGAGGCCCCGCTGCGCACCTATTTCGTAACGGTGGACCCGGAGCGGGACACGGTGGAGATGATGGCCGACTACGTGGGCTGGGTGCCCGGCTTGGTCGGAGTCTCGGGCAGCCGCGAAGAGATCGACAAGGCGATCCGCGCCTTCCGGGTCTTTGCGGCGAAGGTGCCGCTGGAGGGCGGAGACTACACGATGGACCACTCGGCCTTCGTGCTGCTCTTCGACGACCGGGGCAACTTCTTCGAACCGATCCGCTACCAAGAGGAGTTGGAGAGCGCGATGGCCAAGATCCGGCGGGTCATGGCGATGTAACTCATGTGGCGGCGGGCGGAGTGAGTATGCCTCTCACCCGCCGCCCGGTTTTTTCAGGCCGTGGCGGCCATGCCGAGAGGCTGGAACTGGTCGGGGCTCTCAGCGAGGCGCCGCGCCCATTGCCCGGTTTTCCCGAAGGGCCGCGCGGGGGCAGGTTGCGCAGGCAGGATGGCCGAGAGCCGCAGTTTCTGGAGGGGGCTCAGCCCTTCGAGCGCGACGGGGCCGGGGTAGAAGCTTTCGACCGCGACGCCTTCGGCGAAAATGATCTCATGGCGATCCATCACCACGTTCAGGTAGGTCACGCGGCCTGATGCCGGGGCGCTGTGCGCACCGGAACTGCCGAGCAAGGCCTTGGCGGCCACAAGGCTTTGTTCTGCGCTCGTTTCGAGCAGGCGGTGCTGAGGCGAGCAGGCGAGGGGGCGCTCGGGTAAGCCGGGCGCGAGGCTGCCCGCCGGGATCAACACAGGCGCAGCGGTAGGACCGGCTTCGTCGAGTGAGATCGAACGGGTGAGGAGCATCCGCAGCGGGCGTGGGCCGTGGTCGAGCGTCAGGATCATCTCGCCGGGCCGCAGGCTTTCAATCGCGCGGGGGCCGGAGGCGGTGGCGATGCGGGTGCCGGGCAAGAAACAGGCCGGGGTCAGCGCATTGTAGGCGTCCTCGAACTCCAGCTTGCCGTTGTTGTTGCCCTGCGCCGGGTCGCCGTTCTGGCCGCTGCCGGGATAGACCAGCGTGGTGGGCGTGGTGGGCAGGCCGCCGTTGATGTCGAACAGCACCTTTTTGCTGCCGCCGGTGAGGATGATGTACTCATCTCCATCGGCGAGACCCTGATACATGTCGCCCTGAGCGTTCAGGTTGTTCATCCCCGGCACTACCTGCCAGCCACCATTGCCGGTTGCCGCGTCGCCGTCATTGTCCTTGCTGGGGTCGTAGGCCTCGATCCGCCAGCCCTGACCGTTGGAGAAACTGGTGGCGCTGCCGTTGACGTTTTGCACCCAGACAAGGCGATAGAGATCGGAGGAGGTGCCGAGGGCAGCGGTGCCGGGCAGGGACAGGGCGAAGTTTGCATCGCCCTGGTTCCCGGTCAACACAGGGTTGCCGGAGATCGCGGCGAGCATGTCGCCGGTGACGATGATCGGGTCGATATACCCGGTGGGTATGGCTTTGCGCCTTCGCTGCTCGCACGGGCGCAACAAGGGGGAGGGCGCCGGTGTGTGCGGAGGGTTAACGCGGCATTAAGGAAAATTTGTGGCGCGTTTTAAGGGCTCGCGCTTGTGTGATACGGCGCTTGATAGATGTCAGCCGCAAGCGGACGGCCACCGGACGCTGCCCGCGCGACGGACCACGAAGCTCCGCCCCGCACAGAAAATCGCGGCGTCGTGAGGCTCAAGCCCTTGCCCTCGCGGCGCGCGCCGACTAAACCGCCCCTGCAAGCCAGCGTGCGATTCGTCGTGCGCTGTTTTGCGTTTCGTCCAAGACGGTGGGTGGCGCTCATCCGAACGCCTTAATTTCCTGCCTGAGACGGGTCAGAACATGTTTTCCCGCGAGGCTTCTCTCGGGCGAACTTGGCTTCAGCCCCGTAATACGGACCTGAGTGTTGGCCTCGGCCAGCAAAAATGAGCCGGGCGGGGAATGAACCTGCCCAAATTGGAGTGAAACTGTGGATAGAGCCCAGAAAGAGAAAGTGGTCGAGGAACTCGGCCAGATTTTCGAAAGCTCTGGCGTCGTTGTGGTCTCCCACTACGAGGGTCTCACGGTTGCCGAGATGCAGGACCTGCGCGCGCAAATGCGTGAAGCTGGCGGGTCGGTCCGCGTCGCCAAGAACAGGCTCGCCAAGATCGCCCTGGAAGGGAAGCCTTGCGCCAGCATCGCCGATCTTCTGACGGGTATGACCGTTCTCACCTATTCCGAAGACCCCGTGGCTGCGGCCAAGGTCGTGGATAAGTTCGCCAAGGATAACTCGAAGCTCGAGATCCTCGGCGGTGCGATGGGTGAGACCGCTCTGGACGTCGCTGGTGTGAAAGCCGTCGCCGCCATGCCGTCCCGCGAGGAGCTCATTGCTTCCATCGTGGGCTGCATCGGTGCGCCTGCTTCCAACATCGCCGGCGCCATTGGCGCACCTGCTTCGAATATCGCGTCCATCCTTTCGACCATCGAAGAGAAGGCCGCGTAAGGCAACGAATGAGAGCCACGTAGGGGTTGATTACCTCGCGTTGGAACACATCTAGACAGACGGAAAGCGAAAAATGGCTGATCTGAAAAAACTTGCTGAAGAGATCGTGGGTCTGACCCTTCTCGAAGCCCAAGAACTGAAAACCATCCTCAAGGACGAGTACGGCATCGAGCCCGCCGCCGGCGGCGCTGTGATGATGGCTGGTCCGGCTGGCGACGCCGGTGGTGCCGCGGCTGAAGAGAAAACCGAGTTCGACGTGATCCTGAAGGCCGCTGGCGCCCAGAAGATCAACGTCATCAAAGAAGTCCGCGCCATCACCGGCCTGGGCCTCAAAGAAGCCAAGGAACTGGTCGAAGCCGGCGGCAAAGCCGTCAAAGAGGGCGTCGACAAGGCCGAAGCCGAAGACATCAAGGGCAAGCTC
Organism: Vannielia sp. SX4; assembly: GCF_052828525.1. Next base: position 35,871 of record NZ_CM128247.1, on the reverse strand, counting down.
GAAGCTGCTGGCGCCGAGGTGGAGCTCAAGTGATCGGACGCCGCCCCGCGCGGGTGGCCCGATAGAGAATTGGCTGGATCCGGGCAAAATCCGGGTCCAGCCGAATGCGTCTCGGCAAGCCCCTTTGCGAAGGGTTTTTCCAAGGCGCGTTCGAATGGATCGGGCGCGTGCCGGTGGGACGGCACGCAGGTATGGATCCCGGACGCACCTTCATTCGTGAGCCGACCTCCCGGTGCCCCGGCGGGATGTGCGCGGCGACAGACGAAAGGTACACGACCAGATGGCGACGACTCTCCTCGGCCACAAACGTTTCCGCCGGTATTACGGCAAAATCCGCGAAGTTCTGGAGATGCCGAACCTGATTGAGGTTCAGAAATCTTCCTACGACCTGTTCCTGAAGTCCGGCGATCAGCCTGCGCCCACCGATGGCGAAGGGATCATGGGCGTCTTTCAGGGCGTTTTCCCGATCAAGGATTTCAACGAGACGGCGGTTCTCGAGTTCGTGAAATACGAGCTGGAGAAGCCCAAGTACGACGTTGAAGAATGCCAGCAGCGCGACATGACCTACAGCGCCCCGCTGAAGGTGACCCTGCGCCTGATCGTGTTCGATGTCGATGAGGACACCGGCGCCAAGTCGGTCAAGGACATCAAGGAGCAGGACGTGTTCATGGGCGACATGCCCCTGATGACGCCCAACGGCACTTTTGTGGTGAACGGCACCGAGCGCGTGATCGTCTCCCAGATGCACCGCTCCCCCGGCGTGTTCTTCGACCACGACAAGGGCAAGACCCACGCCTCGGGCAAGCTGCTCTTTGCCTGCCGGATCATTCCCTACCGTGGCTCTTGGCTGGACTTCGAGTTCGACGCCAAGGACATTGTCTTCGCCCGGATCGACCGTCGCCGCAAACTGCCGGTGACCACCCTGCTCTACGCCCTCGGGCTGGATCAGGAGGCGATCATGGACGCCTACTACGAGACGGTCAGCTACAAGCTGAAGAAGAACAAGGGCTGGGTGACCAAGTTCTTCCCCGAGCGCGTTCGTGGCACGCGCCCGGCCTATGACCTCGTCGACGCCAAGACCGGTGAAGTCATTGCCGAGGCCGGCAAGAAGGTGACCCCCCGCGCGGTGAAGAAGATCATCGACGATGGTGAGATCACCGATCTGCTAGTGCCCTTCGACCGCATCGTGGGCAAGTTCGTTGCCAAGGACATCATCAACGAAGAAACCGGCGCCATCTACGTGGAAGCCGGCGATGAGCTGACCTGGGAAACCGACAAGGATGGTGAAGTCACCGGCGGCACCCTGAAGGAGCTGATCGACGCGGGCATCACCGACATTCCGGTGCTCGACATCGACGGCATCAACGTGGGTGCCTACATCCGCAACACCATGGCCGCCGACAAGAACATGAACCGCGACACCGCGCTCATGGATATCTACCGCGTCATGCGCCCCGGCGAGCCGCCCACCGTTGAAGCCGCCAGCACCCTGTTCGACAGCCTGTTCTTCGACTCCGAACGCTACGACCTCAGCGCTGTGGGCCGGGTGAAGATGAACATGCGTCTCGACCTCGACGCCGAGGACACCCAGCGCACGCTGCGCCGCGAGGATATCGTGGCCTGCATCAAGGCGCTGGTCGAGCTGCGCGACGGCAAGGGCGAGGTCGACGACATCGACCACCTCGGCAACCGCCGCGTCCGTTCGGTCGGCGAGCTGATGGAAAACCAGTATCGCGTGGGTCTGCTCCGCATGGAGCGGGCGATCAAGGAGCGCATGAGCTCCGTCGAGATCGACACGGTCATGCCGCAGGATCTGATCAACGCCAAGCCCGCCGCCGCCGCAGTGCGAGAGTTCTTCGGTTCCTCGCAGCTGTCGCAGTTCATGGACCAGACCAACCCGCTCTCGGAAGTCTCCCACAAGCGTCGCCTTTCGGCGCTTGGCCCGGGCGGCCTGACCCGCGAGCGTGCCGGCTTCGAGGTGCGCGACGTTCACCCGACCCACTATGGCCGGATGTGCCCGATTGAAACGCCGGAAGGCCCGAACATCGGCCTGATCAACAACCTTGCCAGCTTTGCGCGGGTCAACAAGTATGGCTTCATCGAAACTCCCTATCGCCGCGTCGAAAACGGCCAGGTGACCGATGAAGTGCACTACATGTCGGCCACCGAAGAGATGCGCCACACGGTGGCGCAGGCCAACGCTTCGCTGGACGAGAACGGCAAGTTCACCAACGAGATGGTCAACACCCGCCAGTCGGGTGAATACACCCTCGCGCCCAACGAGAACGTGGACCTGATCGACGTGTCGCCGAAACAGCTGGTTTCGGTCGCCGCCTCGCTCATCCCCTTCCTCGAGAACGACGATGCCAACCGCGCACTGATGGGCTCGAACATGCAGAAGCAGGCCGTGCCGCTGCTGCAGGCCGAGGCGCCGCTTGTCGGCACCGGCATCGAGCGCAAGGTGGCCATCGACTCCGGCGCCGCCATTCAGGCGTTCCGCGGCGGGATCATCGACCAGGTCGATGCCCAGCGGATCGTTGTGCGCGCGACCGAAGATCTCGAGCCGGGCGATCCGGGCGTCGATATCTACCGTCTGCGCAAGTTCCAGCGGTCGAACCAGAACACCTGTATCAACCAGCGTCCGCTGGTGAAGGTGGGCGACACCGTGGTGAAGGGCGAAGTCATCGCCGATGGCCCCTCCACCGACATGGGTGAACTGGCGCTCGGCAAGAACGTCGTCGTCGCCTTCATGCCGTGGAATGGCTACAACTACGAGGACTCCATCCTCATCTCCGAGCGCATCGCCAAGGATGACGTGTTCACCTCAGTCCACATCGAAGAGTTCGAAGTGGCCGCCCGTGACACCAAGCTTGGGCCGGAAGAGATCACCCGCGACATTCCCAACGTCGGCGAGGAGGCCCTGCGCAACCTCGACGAGGCCGGGATCGTCTACATCGGTGCCGAAGTGGGCCCCGGTGACATCCTCGTGGGCAAAATCACTCCGAAGGGCGAGAGCCCGATGACCCCGGAAGAGAAGCTGCTCCGCGCCATCTTCGGCGAAAAGGCCAGCGACGTGCGTGACACTTCGCTTCGCTTGCCGCCGGGTGACTTCGGCACGGTCGTGGAAGTCCGCGTCTTCAACCGCCACGGCGTGGAGAAGGACGAGCGCGCGCTTCAGATCGAGCGTGAAGAAGTCGAGCGCCTCGCACGTGACCGGGACGACGAGCTCGCGATCCTCGACCGCAACATCTACGCCCGCCTGAAGGACATGATCCTGGGCAAGGTGGCCGTGAAAGGCCCGAAAGGCGTGAAGGCCAATGCGACCATCGACGAGGAGCTTCTGGAAGCTCTGAGCAAGGGTCAGTGGTGGCAGCTTGCGCTGGGTGACGAGGCCGAGGCCCAGATGGTCGAGGCGCTGCACGAGCAGTACGAAGCGCAGAAGCGCGTGCTCGATGCCCGCTTCGAGGACAAGGTCGAGAAGGTTCGCCGCGGCGACGATCTGCCCCCGGGCGTGATGAAGATGGTCAAGGTCTTCATCGCAGTGAAGCGCAAGCTTCAGCCGGGCGACAAGATGGCCGGTCGCCACGGGAACAAGGGTGTTATTTCGCGGGTCGTGCCCGTGGAAGACATGCCCTTCCTCGGTGACGGTACGCCGGTCGACTTCGTGCTCAACCCGCTGGGCGTGCCCTCGCGGATGAACGTGGGTCAGATCCTTGAAACCCACATGGGCTGGGCCTCTCGCGGCCTCGGTATCCAGGTGGACGAGGCTCTGGGTGAATACCGCCGCTCCGGCGACATGACCCCTGTGCGTGACGCCATGAAGATCGCCTATGGCGAAGAGGCATACGAGGAGCACATCCAGTCGCTCGACGAGGGCCTGATCCTCGAAGCGGCGGGCAATGTGACCCGCGGTGTGCCGATCGCCACCCCGGTCTTCGATGGTGCCAAGGAAGTGGACGTGAACGATGCGCTCAAGCGCGCGGGCTTCAACGAAAGCGGCCAGTCGGTTCTGTTCGACGGGCGCACCGGCGAGCAGTTTGCCCGCTCGGTCACCGTGGGCATCAAGTACCTGCTGAAGCTGCACCACCTTGTCGATGACAAGATCCACGCACGCTCCACCGGCCCGTACAGCCTCGTCACCCAGCAGCCGCTCGGTGGTAAGGCCCAGTTCGGCGGTCAGCGCTTCGGTGAGATGGAAGTCTGGGCCCTCGAGGCCTACGGCGCCGCCTACACCCTGCAGGAGATGCTGACCGTGAAGTCGGACGACGTGGCCGGCCGGACCAAGGTCTATGAGTCGATCGTCAAGGGCGAGGACAACTTCGAGGCGGGCATTCCCGAGAGCTTCAACGTGCTCGTCAAGGAAGTCCGCGGCCTCGGCCTGAACATGGAACTCCTGGATGCGGAGGGAGAGGAGTGACGGGTTCGCCCGTGACCCTCGCCCCAACCGCACAGCTTTGAGGAAATCAAGATGAACCAGGAACTGACGAACAACCCGTTCAACCCGCTCACCCCGCCGAAGGTGTTTGACGAGATCAAGGTCTCGCTGGCCTCGCCCGAGCGGATTCTCTCTTGGTCTTTCGGTGAGATCAAGAAACCCGAAACGATCAACTACCGGACCTTCAAGCCCGAGCGTGACGGCCTGTTCTGCGCCCGTATCTTTGGGCCGATCAAGGACTACGAGTGCCTTTGCGGCAAGTACAAGCGGATGAAGTATCGCGGCGTCGTCTGCGAGAAATGCGGTGTGGAAGTCACGCTGCAAAAGGTCCGCCGTGAGCGCATGGGCCACATCGAGCTGGCCGCCCCGGTCGCGCACATCTGGTTCCTGAAGTCGCTCCCCTCCCGGATCGGCCTCATGCTGGACATGACCCTGCGTGATCTCGAGCGGATTCTCTACTTCGAGAACTACGTGGTTATCGAGCCGGGCCTCACCGATCTCACCTACGGTCAGCTGATGACCGAAGAGGAGTACATGGATGCCCAAGACGCCTACGGCATGGATGCCTTCTCGGCAAACATCGGCGCCGAGGCGATCCGCGAGATGCTCAGCCAGATCGACCTCGAAGGCGAGGCCGAACAGCTGCGCGCCGACCTCAAGGAGGCCACCGGCGAGCTGAAGCCCAAGAAGATCATCAAGCGTCTGAAGATCGTCGAGAGCTTCCTCGAGTCCGGCAATCGTCCCGAGTGGATGGTGCTCACCGTGATCCCGGTCATTCCGCCCGAGTTGCGCCCGCTGGTGCCGCTGGACGGTGGCCGCTTTGCGACCTCCGACCTGAATGACCTGTATCGCCGGGTCATCAACCGGAACAACCGTCTGAAGCGCCTGATCGAGCTGCGCGCGCCCGACATCATCATCCGCAACGAAAAGCGGATGCTGCAGGAGTCGGTCGACGCTCTGTTCGACAACGGTCGCCGTGGCCGCACCATCACCGGTGCCAACAAGCGTCCGCTGAAGTCGCTCTCCGACATGCTCAAGGGCAAGCAGGGCCGCTTCCGCCAGAACCTTCTGGGTAAGCGGGTCGACTTCTCGGGTCGTTCGGTCATTGTGACCGGCCCCGAGCTGAAGCTGCACCAGTGCGGCCTGCCCAAGAAGATGGCGCTCGAGCTGTTCAAGCCCTTCATCTACTCGCGTCTGGAGGCCAAGGGCCTTTCGAGCACCGTGAAGCAGGCGAAGAAGCTGGTCGAGAAAGAGCGCCCCGAGGTGTGGGATATCCTCGACGAGGTGATCCGCGAGCACCCGGTGCTTCTCAACCGCGCGCCCACGCTCCACCGCCTCGGCATTCAGGCCTTCGAGCCGATGCTGATCGAAGGCAAGGCGATCCAGCTGCACCCGCTCGTCTGTTCGGCGTTCAACGCTGACTTCGACGGTGACCAGATGGCCGTTCACGTGCCGCTTTCGCTGGAAGCCCAGCTGGAAGCCCGCGTGCTGATGATGTCGACCAACAACGTGCTGTCGCCCGCAAACGGCGCGCCGATCATCGTTCCCTCGCAGGACATGATCCTTGGCCTCTATTACATCTCGATGGAGCGCGAAGGCATGAAGGGCGAAGGCATGGTCTTCGGCTCGGTCGAAGAGGTGGAGCACGCGCTGAACGCCGGCGAAGTGCACCTGCACTCCAAGATCAAGGCCCGCGTCAAGCAGATCGACGACGAAGGCCAAGAGGTCTACCAGCGGTTCGACACCACGCCGGGCCGTGTGCGCCTCGGTGCGCTGCTGCCGCTCAATGCCAAGGCACCCTTCGAGCTGGTCAACCGCCTGTTGCGGAAAAAAGAAGTGCAGCAGGTCATCGACACCGTCTACCGCTACTGCGGCCAGAAGGAGTCGGTCATCTTCTGTGACCAGATCATGAGCATGGGCTTCAAGGAGGCCTTCCGCGCCGGTATCTCGTTCGGCAAGGACGACATGGTGATCCCCGACAACAAGTGGACCATCGTGGACGACACCCGCGAGCAGGTGAAGGACTTCGAGCAGCAGTACATGGACGGCCTGATCACTCAGGGCGAGAAGTACAACAAGGTGGTCGATGCCTGGTCGAAGTGTAACGACCGCGTCACCGACGCCATGATGGAAACCATCTCGGCTGCGAAGAAAGACGAGAACGGCGCCGAAGCGGAGCCGAACTCGGTGTACATGATGGCCCACTCCGGCGCCCGGGGCTCGGTCACGCAGATGAAGCAGCTCGGCGGGATGCGCGGCCTGATGGCCAAGCCCTCGGGCGAGATCATCGAGACGCCGATCATCTCGAACTTCAAAGAAGGCCTGACCGTGCTGGAGTACTTCAACTCCACCCACGGTGCCCGTAAGGGTCTGTCGGACACCGCTCTTAAGACGGCGAACTCAGGTTATCTGACCCGCCGTCTGGTGGACGTGGCACAGGACTGTATCATCCGTCAGCACGACTGCGGCACCGAGCGGGCGATCACCGCTGCCGCCGCCGTCAACGACGGCGAGGTGGTGAGCTCGCTGGCCGAGCGTATCCTGGGCCGTGTCGCGGCCGAGGATATCGTGAACCCGTCGACCGAAGAGGTGATCGTTGCCCGCAACGAGCTGATCGACGAGCGCAAGGCCGATATGGTCGAGCAGGCCAATGTCGCCACCGTGCGCATGCGGTCGCCGCTGACCTGTGAGGCCGAAGAGGGCGTTTGCGCCATGTGTTACGGGCGTGACCTTGCCCGCGGCACGATGGTCAACACCGGCGAGGCTGTCGGCATCATCGCCGCCCAGTCGATCGGTGAGCCCGGCACCCAGCTGACCATGCGGACCTTCCACATCGGCGGCGTGGCCCAGGGTGGCCAGCAGTCGTTCCAGGAAGCTTCGCAGGAAGGCACCATCGAGCTGCGCAACGCCAACCTCCTCGAGAACGAGGCGGGCGAGCAGATCGTGATGGGCCGGAACATGCAGGTTGCCATCATCGACGAGAACGGCACCGAGCGCGCCAGCCACAAGGTGACCTACGGCACCAAGGTCTTCGTGACCGAGGGGCAGAAGGTGGCCCGCGGCGACAAGCTCTTCGAGTGGGACCCGTACACCCTGCCGATCATCGCCGAGAAGGCCGGTACCGCCAAGTTTGTCGACCTCACGACCGGCATCGCCGTGCGTGACGAGACCGACGATGCCACCGGCATGACCCAGAAGATCGTGATCGACTGGCGCACCGCGCCCAAGGGCAACGAGCTGAAGCCCGAGATCCTGATCGTCGGCGAGGATGGCGAGCCGGTCCGCAATGATGCGGGCAACCCGGTGACCTACCCGATGTCGGTTGATGCCATTCTGTCGGTCGAAGACCAGCAGGAGGTGAAGGCCGGTGACGTTGTGGCGCGTATCCCGCGGGAAGGCGCGAAGACGAAGGACATCACCGGTGGTCTGCCGCGTGTGGCCGAACTCTTCGAAGCTCGCCGTCCCAAGGACCACGCGATCATCGCCGAAGCCGACGGCTACGTGAAGTTCGGGCGCGACTACAAGAACAAGCGCCGGATCTCCATCGTACCGGGTGACGAGAGCCAGGAGCCGATCGAGTACATGGTGCCCAAGGGCAAGCACATCCCGGTGCAGGAAGGCGACTTCGTGCAGAAGGGTGACTACATCATGGACGGCAACCCGGCGCCGCATGACATCCTGTCCATCATGGGTGTCGAGGCTCTGGCCGAGTACATGATCGACGAGGTGCAGGACGTTTATCGCCTTCAGGGTGTGAAGATTAACGACAAGCACATCGAGGTCATCGTCCGGCAGATGCTCCAGAAGTGGGAGATCCTCGACTCGGGCGACACGACGCTGCTGAAAGGCGAGCACGTGGACAAGGCCGAGTTTGACGCGGCCAACGAGAAGGCGCTGAAGAAGGGGGGCCGCGAGGCCCAGGGCGAGCCGATCCTGCTCGGGATCACTAAGGCCTCGCTCCAGACCCGCAGCTTCGTCTCCGCGGCTTCGTTCCAGGAGACGACCCGCGTGCTCACCGAGGCTTCGGTGCAGGGCAAGCGCGACAAGCTCGTGGGCCTGAAGGAAAACATCATCGTGGGCCGCCTCATTCCGGCGGGCACCGGTGGTGCGACCCAGAAGGTGCGCCGCATTGCCACCGAGCGCGACCAGAAGGTGATCGACGCGCGTCAGGCCGAGGCGGAAGCCGCGGCAGCGCTGGCGGCCCCGATGGACGATGACATCGTGGGTGGCGACGAGTTCGACACGCTGGTGGATACGCCCGAGAGCCGGTAAGGCCCGGTTATCGCACTACAAATCAAGAGGGGCCCCGCAGCGATGCGGGGCCCTTTCTCGTTCAGCGGTCAAAACCCGAAGAGACCGAAGAGCGCGGCGTAACCGGTAAAGATCGCCGCATTGGCCGCAGTCGCCGTGCCCATGAGCATCACCCCGGCCCGCCGCCTGCGCCCGTGGTGGACGAGCCCTGTCAGGAGTGAAAGCAAAGCCGCAGCTGCGAGCGAGCAGGCCAGCGCAGAGCGAACGCTCGCCTCATGCCGGGCAATGTCAGGGTCGGGCGGGGCGAGGTTGTAGAACATCAGTGTCGCTCCCAAGGCCACCGCAAGCGCCACATACCAATGCGTCGGCATTCGGTTGAGCTGCCACAATGCGAGCCGCTTTCGGTCTGGGTCGTTAAAGAAACGGTACGTATAGTACATTTTGCAAGTCCTCAGATCATGGACTCACACCATCTTCCCACGGCCTGATGGTGCCGCGCCAACCCGCCGCTGGGAAGTGGAAATAGGGTCGGGGCTGTGGAAACCCGGCGATCTGGGCTAAGATGGTGATCTGGCAGCGGAGCGCGAAAGGAGGCGGGAGAATGGCCGGTGGATGGGCAAAGGACGGAGCGGTGAGCGAACAGATCGAGGCTTCGATCAGCGATGAACTGCAACGGATGAAAGCCAAGCGCGCGCCGCAGGGCGAGAGCCTGACCCATTGCGCCGAGTGCGAAGAAGAGATCCCCGAAAAGCGCCGTCTGGCTATTCCGGGCGTCAAGCTGTGCATCGACTGCCAGCAGGAGCGGGACGGACGGTTCGAGGCCCGGGCCGGCATCAACCGCCGCGGCTCCAAGGACAGCCAACTTAAGTAGGCCGCCCCTCGCGCAAACGCTTGCGCTTGTCACATAATCCGCCTACCGCTGCGGCATGGCCGACCTAGCAGAAAACCTCCGTGGCGCGGTGCTGATGACCGCCTCGATGGCGGCCTTCACCATCAACGACACCTTCATAAAATCCCTCGCCGAAGACCTGCCATTGATGCAGACGGTCTTCTTGCGCGGCTTGGCAGCCACGCCGCTTCTGGCCCTGATGGCATGGTGGCGCGAGGCCTTGCGTTTCCGGATGGCACGTCGTGACGCGGGGCTCCTCGCTCTTCGCAGCCTGACAGAGATCCTTGCAGCGCTGTTTTTCCTGACCGCGCTCTACAACATGCCGCTCGCCAACGCGACGGCGATCCTTCAGGCCGCGCCGCTAATGGTCACACTGGCCGGGGCGCTGTTCTTTGGCGAGGCAATCGGGATTTGGCGCATGTCAGCCATTCTCGTGGGCTTCGCCGGGGTGCTGCTGATCGTCCAGCCAGGAGGCGATGGCTTCACCAGCTATTCGATCTGGGCGCTGGCGGCGGTGGTTGCCGTCGTGGCGCGCGATGTGCTGACCCGCAAGATGAGCGGTGCGCTCCCTTCGCTGACCGTGGCGACCGTCACCGCCTTCTCTGTCGGAGCGGCGGCCGGGCTCGTAGCCCTCTTCGAGCCGTGGGTGCCGGTCAGCGGCCCCTCGGCGCTGGCGCTTGGCGGATCGGTGGTTTCGATCCTCTTCGCCTACCTCTTCTCGGTAACGGCCGTGCGGGTGGGCGACATGGGGTTCGTCGCGCCCTTCCGCTACACCGGCCTCGTCTGGGCGCTGATCCTAGGCTTCCTCGCCTTCGGCGACTTCCCCGGCCCGCTGACCCTGCTGGGCAGCGCGGTGGTGATCGGCGCGGGGCTCTTTACCTACCTGCGCGAGCGGAGGCTTTCGATTCGGCGTCGTGAAATTTCGCAAGCGCCTCCTCGGTGATCCCGAAGTTCTTTGACAGCGCCCGCGCCACCTCACCCTCGATCGGCACCATCTCCTCGAAGTCCTTCTTCTTGAAAGGCGTACCGTTGGTCGAGTTGAGCCCACGCACGAACATGTCTTCGCCGGTATAGGTGAGGGTGGTCATCTGTCGCCAGATCGTATCGTGCCGGAAGTGCACGACCGTCTTGTCGATGTGCGGGCGGATGTAAACGCCGAGCGCCGGGGTCCAGTATTGCCGCTGCTGGGCGCAGGCGCGGATACCCTCCTCATCAATGCAGACGGTGTAGCCCTGATTGAAATCCACCGCGAACTTATGCTCGCGCTTCATGATCTCGTGGCCATCGTCGAAGGCCTCGCGGAAGCGCTCGACAAAGCGGTAGCTCACCCCGTCATCGTCATCGAGCCGGAACTGGCCGCACACACCGCCCTGCGGATCGATATGCTCCTGCATCGCCTTCAGGCAGGCTTCCCTGTGATTCATCGGCTCGTATTGCACCAGCCGGGCTTGCGGCAGGGTGGCCAGCATATCCTTCAGGCGCTCGTCAAACGCCTTGGGGAGCTGGTTGCCGGTGAGCACGACGAACTTGAAGTCTTCATCGGTTTGCAGCCGAAGGCCTGGCAGGGTGAAGGTCTCGAAGTAGCGAAACCGCTCCTCCAGCCGTTCCGCGCCATACAAGAAGTCGATCCGGTCCTGAATGGTCGCATGCTCGCGCCGGAAGCCGCCGAAACAGGGGTAGGAGAAGCGACAAAGTCCTAGAATTTGCACGGTGTTACCTGTCCTTCGCTCTGGCGCACTGCCCGGGCGGCAGGGTAGGGGGAGGGGCGCGGCAGGGCAAGGGCGCAGGCCGCCACGTCGGCCCCGGGTGCAGCTTGGCTGACGCCGCCCCGATGCCAGTGCCACGGCCCCCCTGGCCAGCTTGTGTGGCGCGAAGCCGGTCAAACCTTGCCGGCCTGCTCCGCAAGGGCCCGCAGGTGTTGACAGGCCACCCGACTCCCCCTATACGCCGCGCTCACGGGACACGTGCGGGCAAACCCCTGCGCGGAATTCCGTATCAAAATCGAAGTGGCCACGATCCAGGCGGCAGCGCCTCGATCCTCTGAGATTCCACCGCGTCGTTCCCGGCAGAGGGAACGGGAGCGGTATTTGCGTTTGGCATTCCGCCACTCGCGCAAGACCTGAACCGGCGCCGGGCGGTGCACAGCCCGCGCCAGAGATGAACGAACGAGCGAGACGGGGAACACCGGAATGCCCACGATCCAACAGCTGATCCGCAAGCCGCGGCAGCCGAAAGTCAAACGATCCAAGTCGATGCACCTTGAAGGGTGCCCGCAGAAGCGTGGTGTATGCACCCGCGTCTACACCACCACGCCGAAGAAGCCGAACTCGGCCATGCGGAAGGTTGCCAAGGTGCGCCTGACCAACGGCTACGAGGTCATCAGCTACATTCCCGGTGAAAGCCACAACCTTCAGGAGCACTCCGTGGTTCTGATCCGTGGCGGCCGTGTGAAAGACCTTCCCGGCGTTCGTTACCACATCCTGCGCGGGGTGCTCGACACCCAGGGCGTCAAAGACCGCAAGCAGCGCCGCTCGAAGTACGGCGCCAAGCGTCCGAAGTAAGAGGAACTCGAAATGTCCCGTCGTCACGCCGCCGAGAAGCGCGAAGTCCTGCCTGACGCCAAATTTGGCGACAAGGTCCTGACGAAATTCATGAACAACCTGATGATCGACGGCAAGAAGTCGGTCGCCGAGCGCATCGTCTACAACGCGCTCGACCGGGTTGAGACCAAGCTGAAGCGGTCGCCCATCGAGGTGTTCGAAGAGGCCCTCGACAACATCAAGCCGTCGGTTGAGGTTCGTTCCCGCCGGGTTGGTGGCGCCACCTACCAGGTGCCCGTCGAAGTGCGCCCCGAGCGTCGCGAAGCGCTGGCCATCCGCTGGCTCATCATCGCCGCCCGGAACCGCAACGAGAACACCATGGAAGAGCGTCTGGCCGGTGAGCTGATCGACGCTGTCCAATCTCGTGGCACCGCCGTGAAGAAGCGCGAAGACACCCACAAGATGGCCGACGCCAACAAGGCGTTCAGCCACTACCGCTGGTAACCCAAGCACACACCTGAGGACCCATCCAATGGCCCGCGACTACCCCCTCGACCGATACCGCAACTTCGGCATCATGGCGCACATCGACGCCGGCAAGACCACTTGCTCCGAGCGGATCCTGTTCTACACCGGCAAGAGCCACAACATCGGTGAGGTGCATGACGGCGCCGCAACGATGGACTGGATGGAGCAGGAGCAGGAACGCGGGATCACCATCACCTCGGCTGCGACCACCACCTTCTGGGAGCGCACCGAGAACGGCACCGAGCCTGACAGCCCGAAGCACCGCCTGAACATCATCGACACCCCCGGCCACGTTGACTTCACCATCGAAGTCGAGCGTTCGCTCGCCGTGCTCGATGGTGCCGTCTGCGTGCTCGACGCCAACGCCGGTGTTGAGCCCCAGACCGAGACCGTGTGGCGCCAGGCTGACCGCTACAAGGTTCCGCGCATGGTGTTCGTCAACAAGATGGACAAGATCGGCGCCGACTTCTTCAACTGCGTCCGCATGATCGAAGACCGCACCGGCGCCCGCGCCGTGCCTGTTGGCATTCCGATCGGTGCCGAGAACGAGCTCGAAGGTCTGATCGACCTCGTGACCATGGAAGAGTGGCTGTGGCAGGGTGAAGACCTTGGCGCATCGTGGGTGAAGGCCCCGATCCGTGACAGCCTCAAGGACATGGCCGACGAGTGGCGCGGCAAGATGATCGAGGCCGCCGTCGAAGAAGACGACGACGCCATGATGGAATACCTCGAGGGCAACGAGCCCGATGTGGCCACGCTGCGCAAGCTGCTCCGCAAGGGTACCCTCGCGCTGCACTTCGTGCCCGTGCTCGGCGGCTCCGCCTTCAAGAACAAGGGTGTTCAGCCGCTGCTCAACGCCGTGATCGACTATCTGCCGAGCCCGCTCGACGTGGTCGACTACATGGGCTTCAAGCCCGGCGACGAGGAAGAAGTGCGTAACATCGCCCGCCGCGCGGACGACGACATGCCCTTCGCCGGTCTGGCGTTCAAAATCATGAACGACCCCTTCGTTGGCTCCCTGACCTTCACCCGGATCTACTCGGGCAAGATGAACAAGGGCGACAGCATCCTGAACTCGACCAAGGGCAAGAAAGAGCGCATCGGTCGTATGATGATGATGCACTCCAACAACCGCGAAGAGATCGAAGAGGCATTTGCCGGCGACATCATCGCTCTGGCCGGTCTGAAGGACACCACCACTGGTGATACCCTCTGCGCCCAGAACGATCCGGTCGTGCTGGAAACCATGACCTTCCCCGATCCGGTCATCGAGATCGCCGTCGAGCCCAAAACCAAGGCCGACCAGGAGAAGATGAGCCAGGGTCTGGGCCGTCTGGCCGCCGAAGACCCCTCCTTCCGCGTGGAGACCGACATCGAGTCCGGTCAGACCATCATGAAGGGCATGGGCGAACTTCACCTCGATATCCTCGTCGACCGCCTGAAGCGCGAGTTCAAGGTCGAGGCCAACATCGGTGCGCCGCAGGTGGCTTACCGTGAGACCATCGGTCACGAGATCGAGCACACCTACACCCACAAGAAACAGTCGGGTGGTTCGGGTCAGTTCGCCGAGGTGAAGATGATCATCTCCCCAACCGAGCCGGGCGAAGGCTACTCCTTCGAGAGCCGCATCATCGGTGGTTCGGTGCCGAAGGAATACATCCCCGGCGTCGAGAAGGGCATCCAGTCGGTCATGGACTCCGGTCCGCTCGCTGGCTTCCCGGTGATCGACTTCAAGGTGGCGCTGATCGACGGTAAGTTCCACGACGTGGACTCCAGCGTGCTGGCGTTCGAAATCGCGTCGCGGATGTGCATGCGCGAAGGTCTCAAGAAGGCCGGCGCCAAGCTGCTCGAGCCGATCATGAAGGTGGAGGTGATCACCCCGGAAGAGTACACCGGCGGTATCATCGGCGACCTCACCAGCCGTCGTGGGCAGGTGCAGGGTCAGGACACCCGCGGCAACGCGATCGCGATCGACGCCTTCGTGCCGCTGGCCAACATGTTCGGCTACATCAACAACCTGCGCTCCATGTCCTCGGGCCGGGCGAACTTCACCATGCAGTTCGACCACTACGAGCCGGTGCCGCAGAACATCAGCGAAGAAATCCAGGCCAAATACGCCTGATCCACAACGTAGGGTGCGCACCCATCGCGCACCCTCCCGACAGACAAGGAGGCCATCATGGCTAAGGAAAAGTTTGAACGCACGAAACCGCATGTGAACATCGGCACGATCGGTCACGTGGACCACGGCAAGACGACGCTGACGGCTGCGATCACCAAGCAGTTTGGCGACTTCAAGGCCTATGACGAGATCGACGGCGCGCCCGAAGAGAAGGCCCGCGGCATCACCATCTCGACCGCCCACGTGGAGTACGAGACCGACGCGCGTCACTACGCCCACGTCGACTGCCCCGGCCACGCCGACTACGTGAAGAACATGATCACCGGTGCTGCCCAGATGGACGGCGCGATCCTGGTTGTGAACGCCGCTGACGGCCCCATGCCGCAGACCCGCGAGCACATCCTGCTGGGCCGCCAGGTCGGCATCCCGAAGATGGTCGTGTTCCTCAACAAGGTCGACCAGGTGGACGACGAGGAGCTCCTGGAGCTCGTCGAGATGGAAGTGCGCGAGCTGCTCTCCAGCTACGACTACCCCGGCGACGATATCCCGATCGTGGCAGGCTCCGCCCTGGCCGCTCTGGAAGGCCGTGACGACAACATCGGTTCCGAGAAGATCGCCGAGCTGATGAAGGCCGTGGACGACTACATCGACACGCCCGAGCGTGCCGTCGACCAGCCCTTCCTGATGCCGATCGAGGACGTGTTCTCGATCTCCGGCCGCGGTACCGTTGTGACCGGCCGTG
Source organism: Vannielia sp. SX4 (assembly GCF_052828525.1). Next base: position 20,364 of record NZ_CM128247.1, on the reverse strand, counting down.
TCGAGCGTGGCGTGATCAACGTGGGCGACGAGATCGAGATCGTCGGCATCCGCGACACCACCAAGACCACCTGCACCGGCGTGGAAATGTTCCGCAAGCTGCTGGACCGCGGTGAAGCTGGCGACAACATCGGCGCCCTGCTGCGTGGTGTGGACCGTGAAGGCGTCGAGCGGGGCCAGGTGCTCTGCAAGCCCGGCTCGGTGACCCCGCACACGAAGTTCGAGGCCGAAGCCTACATCCTCACCAAAGAGGAAGGTGGCCGTCACACCCCGTTCTTCGCCAACTACCGCCCGCAGTTCTACTTCCGCACCACGGACGTGACCGGGACGGTGACCCTGAAAGAGGGCACCGAGATGGTGATGCCGGGCGACAACGTGTCGTTCACCGTTGAGCTGATCGCCCCGATCGCGATGGAAGACGGCCTCCGCTTCGCCATCCGCGAAGGCGGCCGTACCGTCGGCGCAGGCGTCGTCTCCAAGATCATCGAGTGATCTCGACGATCAAATAAGAGCGCCGGCGGTTTGGGTCGCCGGCAATACTTGAAACCGGTTCGAAGAGGGGCGGGTCTTTCGCCCCTCCTCTCAATCGTAAAGGAACGCAAAAATGGCCATTCAAAGCCAGAATATCCGTATCCGCCTGAAGGCGTTCGATTACCGCGTGCTGGATGCCAGCACCCAGGAAATCGTGAACACCGCCAAGCGGACCGGCGCGCAGGTGCGCGGGCCCATCCCGCTGCCGAACAAGATCGAGAAGTTCACCGTTCTGCGCGGCCCACACATCGACAAGAAGAGCCGTGACCAGTGGGAGATCCGCACCCACAAGCGTCTGCTCGACATCATCGACCCCACCCCGCAGACCGTGGACGCGCTTATGAAGCTCGACCTCGCTGCCGGCGTGGACGTTCAGATCTCGGTCTAAGGGAGGGCATTGGTATGTTGCGCTCTGGAGTGATCGCAAAGAAGGTCGGCATGACCCGGCTCTTCATGGAAGATGGCAAGCAGATCCCGGTGACGGTTCTGCAACTCGACAACCTGCAGGTGGTGGCCAAGCGCACCGCCGAGACCGACGGCTACTCCGCCGTTCAGCTCGGCGCTGGCACGGCCAAGGCCAAGCGCACCTCCGCGCCGATGCGCGGTGTATTCGCGGCGGCCAAGGTGGCCCCCAAGCGCAAGCTGGCCGAGTTCCGCGTGGACCCCGAGAACCTGATCGAGGTGGGCGAGGAAATCACCGCCGACCACTACTTTGAAGGTCAGTTCGTGGATGTCTCCGGCACCTCGATCGGTAAGGGCTTTGCCGGTGCGATGAAGCGGCACAACTTCGGTGGTCTGCGGGCCTCCCACGGTGTGTCGATCTCCCACCGTTCGCACGGCTCCACCGGTCAGTGTCAGGACCCGGGCCGCGTGTTCAAGGGCAAGAAGATGGCCGGTCACATGGGCGCCGCCCGCGTGACCACCCAGAACCTTCAGGTCGTCCGCACCGACAGCGACCGTGGCCTGATCATGGTCAAGGGCGCCGTTCCGGGCTCCAAGGGTGGCTGGGTGACGATCAAGGATGCGGTGAAGAAGCCGTTCCCCGAGAACGCCATTCTCCCCGCCGCGCTGAAGTCCGCCGCCGAGGAAGCCGCGAAGGCCGCTGAAGAAGCCGCCGCCGCCGCTGCCGCCGAGGCCGAAGCCGAAGAGAAGCGCCTGGCCGAGGAGGCTGCGGCCGCCGAAGCTGCCGCGCTGCAAGAGGCTGAAGCATCGATCGAAGCCGACAAGGCCGACGAGGGCGATGCCCCCGCAGCCGACGAGAAGAAGGACGGTGACGAATGAAACTCGACGTGATCAAACTGGACGGCGGCAAAGCCGGGTCGGTCGATCTGGGCGATGAGGTCTTTGGCCTCGAGCCCCGCGCCGACATCCTGCACCGTGTCGTCCGCTGGCAGCGCAACAAGGCGCAGGCCGGTACGCACAAGGTCAAGACCCGCTCCGAGACGAGCTACTCGACCAAGAAGATCTATCGCCAGAAGGGCACCGGCGGCGCACGCCATGGTGACCGCAACGCGCCGATCTTCCGCAAGGGTGGTATCTACAAGGGTCCGACCCCGCGCAGCCACGGCCACGATCTTCCCAAGAAGATCCGTGCCCTCGGTCTGAAGCACGCTCTCTCCGCCAAGGCGGCAGAGGGCAAGCTGGTGGTGCTGGACGAGGCCGTCATGGCCGAAGCCAAGACCTCGGTGCTCGCCAAGCAGGTGAAAGAACTCGGCTGGAAGAAGGTGCTCATCATCGATGGCGCCGAGCTGAACGAGAACTTCACCAAGGCCGCTGCCAACCTCGCCGGCGTGGACGTGCTGCCCTCGATGGGCGCCAACGTCTACGACATCCTGAAGCGTGACACCCTGGTCCTCACCAAGGCCGGTGTCGAAGCCCTGGAGGCCCGTCTGAAATGAGCGCCAAGGCAGAACATTACGACGTGATCGTGAAGCCCGTCATCACCGAGAAGGCCACCATGGCCTCCGAGGCGAACGGCGTGGTCTTCGAGGTCGCCATCGACGCGAACAAGCCCCAGATTAAGGAGGCCGTCGAGGCGCTCTTCGGTGTGAAGGTGAAGGCCGTGAACACGACCATCACCAAGGGCAAGACCAAGCGCTTCCGCGGCCAGCCCGGCAAGCGCAAGGACGTGAAGAAGGCCTACGTGACGCTCGAAGAGGGCAACACGATTGACGTAAGCACCGGGCTCTGAGCCGCGGTCGGTGGGCAAAAAGCCCATCACCATGCACATACTTAAAGGCCCCGCTTCGGCGGGGCCTTTTTGTTTCCTCGTTTGGCGGGCACGGGCCGTCTGACGTGTTACGCCTGCTTCGGCAGCGGCCCCGCGGCCTTTTCCAACTCTGCCCAGAGCCGGGCGGCGGCCTGTGTCAGCTCCGGCGGGCAGCCGTAGGTGAAGGGCTCCCACGGGTGCACTGCCTTCAGCCTGGCCTCAGGGTTGGTCTTGCGGCGGCGGATCACCTCGGTGATGGCGGCAAGGCGGGCCTCGCGGTCGCCGTGGTGCATCGCCTCCACGATCCGATGGAACAGCGGCGAGGTGGTGAAGTCGCCGTAATGGGCGTTCAGCTCGTCGAGCAGGCCGATCACCTGGCCCTCGCCCACCTGGCCCGGCACCTCAACGGTCCGGACGTAAAGCAACTCCTCGGTTTCGGGTGTGATCCCGTGGGAGCGGATCAGCCCGGCGATAACCTCTTCCTGGTTCACCTCGTGGTCCATATCCCACTGGGCCATGATCCGGGTGTAGGCCGGCACGAAGCGGCGGTGGGCCAGGGCAAAGGTGGAAACGGTCAGCTCGGCGAAGTGGATTTCGTCATGTTCGAAGATCCCGTCACCCTGACGCGAGGCCAGCAGCTTCTCGACCTCGCCGAACCAGGCTTCCATCCGCGCGAAGAGGTCGGGGAACTTTAGCAGCTGGCCCCAGGCGGCGACGTTCGGCGCGTGGCCCAGCGGGTTGAACTCTCCCTGCTCGGGCCGCCATTTGCCGCTAGCGTCGATCGCATAGTAGTAGTGCTCGCCCTGCTCTACGGCCTCGGCGATGATCGGCAGAACGGCTTCGAGGTCCGACATCATGTTGGCCGCTCTCGCGCCGGGCAGCAGGCCGCCCGCGCGAACGCTGAACACCAGCTGGCAGGTGTCCGGGTCTTGGATGAGTTCAATGGTCATGGAGAGCCCCTCGCCTATGGTGCAGTTACGCTGTCAGTCCGTTCGGGCACGACTGTGGCCTGCTTGCGGAAACATCGGGCCGACGGTCGGGCTGGGGCGACGTAATGAAAACGCGCGGTATCGGGACCACCCCGCGCAGCCGAAGCCGGGGCAGAGGTGCTCGCAGAGCTGCCACGGCCACCCCTCACGAGGAGGCTTTTCGGCCGATGTGCCCTTCATCCGTTGATTATTCTTGCCGCAGGTGCTTGACCTGAGGGCGCACCTCTCTTAACAGGGCGCATCCGCGAGAGCCCCGGATTCGTCCGGGGCTTTGGTTTTGGTCGGCAACGGTCAGGGCGGAGCACAAACTGGGCACCTACGGGGGCCTATAACATCAGGGCAGCGCTGCGCCGCCCGCACAGAAAACGGAAGACAGTTAACATGGCACTCAAGTCGTACAAACCGACGACGCCGGGCCAGCGTGGGCTGGTTCTGATCGACCGTTCGGAGCTGTGGAAAGGACGTCCGGTCAAGTCCCTCACCGAGGGCCTGACCAAGAAGGGCGGCCGGAACAACACCGGACGGATCACCGCCCGCCGTCGTGGCGGCGGGGCGAAGCGTCTCTATCGCATCGTTGATTTCAAGCGCACCAAGATGGACGTTTCGGCGACCGTCGAGCGGATCGAATACGATCCCAACCGCACCGCCTTCATCGCCCTCATCAAGTATGAGGACGGCGAGCAGGCCTACATCCTTGCCCCCCAGCGCCTCGCCGTTGGTGACAAGGTGGTCTCTTCGGCCAAGGCCGACGTGAAGCCGGGCAACGCGATGCAGTTCATCGGCATGCCGATCGGCACCATCATTCACAACATCGAGCTGAAGCCCGGCAAGGGTGGCCAGATCGCACGCGCCGCGGGCACCTACGCCCAGTTCGTCGGCCGTGACGGTGGCTACGCCCAGATCCGCCTCAGCTCCGGCGAGCTGCGTCTCGTGCGTCAGGAATGCATGGCCACCGTTGGTGCCGTGTCGAACCCCGACAACTCGAACCAGAACCTCGGCAAGGCCGGCCGCGTCCGCCACATGGGCAAGCGCCCCTCCGTGCGCGGCGTCGCGATGAACCCGATCGACCACCCCCATGGTGGTGGTGAAGGCCGCACCTCCGGTGGCCGTACCCCGGTTACCCCGTGGGGCAAGGACACCAAGGGTCGCCGCACCCGTGACAAGAACAAGGCGTCGCAGAAGCTGATCATCCGCTCGCGTCACGCCAGGAAGAAGGGTCGCTAACACATGTCGCGTTCTGTTTGGAAAGGCCCGTTTGTCGACAGCTATGTCCTCAAGAAGGCCGAGAAATCCCGCGAGTCGGGCCGCAACGAGGTCATCAAGATCTGGTCGCGCCGCTCCACCATCCTGCCCCAATTCGTGGGGCTCACCTTTGGCGTCTACAACGGCAAAAAGCATATCCCGGTCAACGTGACCGAGGACATGATCGGCCAGAAGTTCGGTGAGTATTCGCCGACTCGCACCTACTACGGCCACGCCGCAGACAAGAAAGCGAAGAGGAAGTAACCATGGGCAAGGACAAGAATCCCCGCCGCGTGGAAGACAACGAGGCGCTGGCCAAGGCCCGCATGCTTCGGACCTCGCCGCAAAAGCTGAACCTCGTCGCTGCGATGATCCGCGGCAAGAAGGTCGAGAAGGCCCTGGCCGATCTCACCTTCTCCAAGAAGCGGATCGCCGTGGACGTGAAGAAATGCCTTCAGTCCGCCATCGCCAACGCCGAGAACAACCACAACCTGGACGTCGACGAGCTGATCGTCGCTGAGGCCTGGGTCGGCAAGAACATGACGATGAAGCGCGGTCGTCCGCGTGCACGTGGCCGCTTCGGCCGCATCGTCAAGCCGTTTGCTGAACTGACCATCAAGGTCCGCCAGATCGAGGAGCAAGCCTGATGGGTCAGAAAGTCAATCCGATCGGCATGCGGCTTCAGGTGAACCGCACCTGGGACAGCCGCTGGTACGCCGACACCAAGGACTACGGCAACCTTCTGCTCGAAGACATCGCGATCCGCGAGTTCATCGAGGAAGAGTGCAAGCAGGCCGGCGTCAGCCGTGTGATCATCGAGCGCCCGCACCGCAAGTGCCGGGTGACCGTGCACACCGCGCGTCCGGGCGTGATCATCGGCAAAAAAGGCGCCGATATCGAAACCCTGCGCAAGAAGCTGGCGAACATGACCGACAGCGAGCTGCACCTCAACATCGTCGAGGTTCGTAAGCCCGAGCTGGACGCCGCCCTGGTGGCCGAAAGCATCGCGCAGCAGCTCGAGCGCCGGGTGTCGTTCCGCCGTGCCATGAAGCGCTCGGTTCAGAACGCCATGCGCATGGGTGCCCTTGGTATCCGGGTCAACGTCGCGGGCCGCCTTGGCGGTGCCGAGATCGCCCGGACCGAGTGGTATCGTGAAGGCCGCGTGCCGCTTCACACCCTGCGCGCCGACATCGACTATGCCCACGCCGAAGGCTCCACGCCCTACGGCATCATCGGCATCAAGGTCTGGATCTTCAAAGGCGAGATCATGGAGCACGATCCTTCGGCTCGTGATCGCAAAGCCCAGGAGCTCCAGGAAGGCGGCGGCCCGCGCCCCCGCCGCGACCGGTAAGGAGACGGAAGAATGCTGCAACCCAAACGCACTAAATTCCGCAAGATGCACAAGGGCCGCATCAAGGGCGAGGCGAAGGGCGGGTCTGACCTGAACTTCGGCACCTACGGCCTGAAGGCGATCGAGCCTGAGCGCATCACCGCGCGCCAGATCGAGGCTGCCCGCCGTGCCATGACGCGTCACATGAAGCGTCAGGGCCGCGTCTGGATCCGGATCTTCCCCGATCTGCCCGTCACCTCCAAGCCGGTTGAAGTCCGGATGGGTAAAGGTAAGGGCTCGGTGGATTTCTGGGCCGCCAAGGTTAAGCCCGGCCGCGTGATGTTCGAGATCGACGGCGTCAGCGATGAAGTCGCCCGCGAAGCCCTGCGCCTCGCCGCGATGAAGCTGCCGATCAAGACCCGGACCATCGTTCGCGAAGATTGGTGAACTATGAGGAGGGCCAGCTTGAACTGGCCCTCTTTAACCTTCCATTGTCGGTGGGTAAGAGATTCATTGACAACGTGGGTATGACTGGATTCTAACTCATAGAGTCCATACTAAGGGTTGATCATGAACTTCCCAAGCGCTCGAAATGAGTAGAAGTGGCCAAATAGGATACCTTCAGATCCCGGTATCAGCACAAAGGGCTATGGTCGCTCTGTCGGAACTGCCTGTGCCAAAGTTCAAGCAAGCTGCCGCCGAACTCATCAAGATCGCGGTTCCTTCCATCCGCGTTTCTTCCTTGCTGAAGGAAATACTGCGCATCACAGGAGAGGATGAAGTCTCGCGGGCACTGTGCTCTCAACTGGTTTCTCTCGCAACCTTTAGGCGCACAGAGAAAGTCTCTGAGGCCGAGGTGATAGATGGATTGATTGAAGGGATCGCTCATGCAGAGTTGCCCGAAGCTGTGCACGAATGGTTCGTTTCATGCAGAGATGATCTGATCCAACTTCTACAGTGCCCTAGCATCAAACTGCCCGCAAAGGCACTGCAGCTCAGCACTGATTACGAAAAAGTTTTTGAATCTGGAAACGTAGTGACCGACGTTCGCCCGGTGTTCGATGATGATCGAGAAGCAATGATGGGCGCGATTATTGGTCAAGTCCTAAGGATTCACTACCTCACTGATGGCAGTCAAGGGCGCCCGCAGGAAATCAGTCTCGCGCTGGACTTGGACGACATAGAGAAACTCATTGCTGAACTTGAGAAGTCAAGAACGAAGGCAGAGTCCGCGAAACAACAACTTAGCTCGATAAGCGGGTCAGAGATATTTGTAGTTGGGGAGGAAACGTATGGCTTTGGCTAGGCTTGTTCAAGAGGCCCATGACCTGAGGCAACCTGCACTCACTGATACGCACGCTAGGTCAATTGCAGTGGTTCGGGATGTTTCACTTTCAGCTGTTGGGCCGGCATATTACTCTTTCTCGAAAGACCTGAGCGCTGAGTTGACTAGGTTGGCAATACAGTCACGTCGCCCCCTTAGACAAGAGTTGCCTTTCACTCAAAATGCTCCCAAGATTCCTGCTTGGGTCATAGTCGCGATTGATGCCGTTGCGTTGGCGCTGCTTGCGGTTGGTTTGGTCTCATTCTTCTTGTTTTTGGGCGCAGCTAACTCCAGCGGTGTGGTGGGATTACTTCCTAGTGCACTGGCAGTATTCTTCTCTCTACTGACCTTTTCAGCGGTTAGGAAAGTTAGATGGTCTCTGAGAAAGTTCAATGAGCCGACTGGTGCCAGTTCCAGCTAAGCCTGAGGCGAACTATAATAAACGCCTTGCGCTCGGCATAGCAGTTACCGGTGGGGTGATAACGGCTGTCTTGTTGGTGGCGCTATACTTAGTTCCAGTTTCGTTACTTAGCGCCATTGATAGAATTGGTGTTAAATTGGTTCTCTCTGTTCTCGTGCCAATTTTGATCTGCGCCACCGGAACAATGATGTATATCGCGATCCATACTCCGACCGCGACCCGTTTCATATATACAGTTTGTCGCGGCATCTTTTTCATCACACTTCTAGGTTCAGCATATTCCACTTTTGGCTGGCCCAGAATTCGGCATATTGATTGGACACCGGATGGCTCAGGGTCTGCTGCGTTCAGCCAGCTAAGCGAAGGTGCTGACGTATGGCTCGTGATGCTGGTTGGCTTCACTTTTCTTCTCATTGCATCGGCACTATTTATATACTTGAAAATAATGAACCATAAATATGATTATGAATTCTGAGCCGTGTCGCCGCAAATGCATCCTCACTCCCACCGATAATTGAAACTCACCGAGACCCGCTCCTCCTCGGCCATGTTCATCGGCACCTCATGCCGGAGCCAGCTTTCCCAGAGCAGCACGTCGCCGACAGCCGGGGCCACCGACACGAACCGCTTCAGCTCCTCTCGGCAGCCCTTCCGGCGCATCGGGGCGGCCATCATGCGGGCGGAGCGGGGGTCTTCCAGCTTCAGCGCCGACGTGCCCTCGGGCATCGACACGTAGGTGGTGCCCGAGATCACCGCGTGGGGGTGGATGTGGGAGCTGTGGGAGCCGCCCTCGGGGAGGATGTTGATCCAGAGGTCTTCGAGCACCAGCGCCCGGCCGTCGAGGTCGAGTTGCAGGTCTTCAGTGAAGGCGGCGACGTGGGCGTCGAGTGACTTGGCCAGCGCCTTGAAGATCGGAAAGCGCCAGGGGAGGTCGGAGAGGGAGGCGTAGGAGGTGTAGCCCGGATAGCCGTTCTCCTCACACCACTCCTGCCCAGCCTCGTCATCCTCGGCGATGGTGAAGCAACTCGCTTCCAACTCGTCCTGATCAACCTTCGGACCATGCTCTGAGAGGGCCGCACGGTACAGGCGGGTGACGAAGAGGGAGGAGATTTCGGGCATGGGGGCCTCCGGTGTTGGGGTTGAGGCTGGGTTAGCACCCGGCCCGCAGCGGGGGAAGTCCGGACCGACCGCAATAAGGGTTGAGATCAACGCAAATGGATGGTAGCCAATGCCACAAACCGGAGGCCTTCCATGAAACTCGCTGGCTGGATCATCCTTGCCCTCTTCGCTCTCTTCATGCTTGGGGCCTCCGTCGCGCCGAAGCTGCTCAGGCTGGAGGCTGCCCGCGCGCCGCTGGAGCAGATCGGCTACCCGGTCAAATACCTCCTGCTGATCGGGTTGATGGAACTGGCGTTCACGCTTCTGGTGCTCTACCCGCGCACGGCCATGCTAGGCGGCATCCTGATGACGGGGCTGCTCGGCGGTGCCATCGCCAGCCAGCTCCGGGCCGAAATGCCGCTTGCTTCCCACACCCTCTTCGGGGTCTATCTCGGGCTCTTCATGTGGCTTGGCATCGCGCTGCGGAGCCCCGCGTTGCTCGCCATATTCGCCGGCCGCGGGCAGTAACGGCCAAAACCCCTTGCCACGCCGTTGATTCCCCCCTATAGGGCGGGCCTTCACCACGTGAACTCCACCGGGCGCGGGGTCACCCATGATGCGGGGCCCTCCGGTGAATGTTGAAAAAGGAAATAGGCGATGAACGCCCAGGAACTGCGTGACAAGACGCCGGACCAGCTCCGCGATGCTCTTGTCGACCTCAAGAAAGAAGCCTTCAACCTGCGTTTCCAGCAGGCCGGCGGCCAGATCGAAAACACCGCCCGCATGCGCCAGGTCCGTCGTGACGTGGCCCGTGTGAAGACGATCCTCAACGAAAAAGCCAAGGCGGAGGCGTAACAGATGCCCAAGCGTATCCTGCAAGGCGTCGTGACCAGCGACCAGAACGAACAGACCGTGACCGTGCTCGTCGAGCGCCGCTTCAAGCACCCGCTGCTGCACAAGACCGTCCGGAAGTCCAAGAAATACCGTGCTCATGACGAGCAGAACACCTTCAAGGTGGGCGACACCGTGCGCATTCAGGAATGCGCGCCGAAGTCGAAGACGAAACGCTGGGAGGTTCTGACAGCCTAAGCTGCCAGACCTTTCGGTTTGAGCGAAACCCTGGGGGAGCTAACAAGAAAAGCCCCCATAGGTCGGGAGAAACCTAATGATCCAGATGCAGACCAATCTGGATGTTGCTGACAACTCCGGCGCCCGCCGGGTTCAGTGCATCAAGGTCCTGGGTGGTTCCAAGCGTAAATACGCTTCGGTAGGCGACATCATCGTCGTCTCCGTGAAGGAAGCCATCCCGCGCGGCCGCGTGAAGAAAGGCGACGTGCGTAAAGCCGTTGTCGTTCGCACCGCCAAGGAAGTGCGCCGCGAAGACGGCACCGCGATCCGCTTCGATCGCAATGCCGCCGTCATCCTCAACAACAACAACGAGCCTGTCGGGACCCGTATCTTCGGCCCAGTCGTTCGCGAGCTTCGCTCGAAGAACTTCATGAAGATCATCTCGCTCGCCCCGGAGGTGCTGTAAGATGGCCGCGAAACTGAAAAAGGGTGACACGGTTGTCGTGCTCACCGGCAAGGACAAGGGCAAGACCGGCGAGATCCAGTCGGTTGACCCGAAGGCCGGCAAGGCCGTGGTGGAAGGGCTGAACATGGCCATCCGTCACCAGCGCCAGGGCCAGAACACCCAGGGCGGCCGCGTGCCTCTCGCCATGCCGATCGATCTTTCGAACCTCTCCTACGTGGATGCCAACGGCAAAGCCACGCGCGTGGGTTTCAAGGATCAGGATGGCAAGAAAGTGCGCTACGCCAAGACCACGGGAGACGTGATCGATGCTTGATGCCGCCAGCTACACCCCCCGTCTCAAGACGTTCTACGCTGACACCGTTCGTGCCGCTCTGAAAGAAGAGTTCGGCTACAAGAACGACATGCAGATCCCGCGTCTCGACAAGATCGTGCTCAACATCGGCTGTGGTGCCGAAGCCGTGCGCGACAGCAAGAAGGCCAAGTCGGCCCAGGAAGACCTGACCAAGATCGCCGGCCAGCAGGCCATGGTGACCAAGGCCAAGAAATCCATCGCCGGCTTCCGTGTGCGTGAAGAGATGCCGCTGGGCGCCAAGGTGACCCTGCGCGGCGAGCGTATGTACGAATTCTTCGACCGTCTCATCACCATCGCCATGCCCCGTATCCGCGACTTCCGCGGCGTGTCGGGCAAAAGCTTTGACGGCCGTGGCAACTACGCCATGGGCATGAAAGAGCACATCGTCTTCCCCGAGATCGAGTTCGACAAGGTCGACGAAGTCTGGGGCATGGACATCATCATCTGCACCACCGCTCAGACGGATGCGGAAGCCAAGGCGCTGTTGAAGCAATTCAACATGCCCTTCACCAGCTGAGGAAACGACCATGGCAAAAAAAGCAATGATCGAACGCGAGAAGAAGCGTCAGAAGCTGGTGGAGAAATATGCCGCCAAGCGTGCCGCTCTGAAAGAGATCGCGAATGACGAGAGCAAACCGATGGAAGAGCGGTTCAAGGCCCGGCTGAAGCTGGCCAAACTGCCCCGCAACTCCTCGGCCACCCGCCTGCACAACCGGTGCCAGCTCACCGGTCGTCCGAAGGCGTATTACCGTAAACTCAAGATGTCTCGTATCATGCTGCGCGAGCTGGCCTCCAACGGCCAGATCCCCGGCATGGTCAAGTCGTCCTGGTAAGGAGGGTATGAGATGAACGATCCTCTCGGCGATATGCTGACCCGCATCCGCAACGCGCAGATGCGTGGCAAGTCCACCGTCCGCACGCCCGCTTCCAAGCTGCGTGCCTGGGTTCTCGATGTTCTGGCCGACGAAGGCTTCATCCGCGGCTACGAGCCGGTTGAAGGCACCGCCCACCCGGAAATCGAGATCAGCCTGAAATACTACGAAGGCACCCCGGTGATCCGTGAACTCAAGCGCGTGTCCAAGCCCGGTCGTCGGGTTTACATGGGCGTCGGCGACATCCCCTCGGTCCGTCAGGGCCTTGGCGTCTCCATCGTCTCGACCTCGCGCGGCGTCATGTCCGATGCAAATGCCCGCTCTGCCAATGTTGGCGGAGAGGTGCTTTGCACCGTCTTCTAAGGAGGCCCTGCAATGTCTCGTATTGGTAAAAAACCGGTCGAGCTGCCCAGCGGTGTTTCCGCGGCGGTGTCCGGCCAGACCATCGAAGTGAAGGGCCCCAAAGGCGCCCGGACCTTCACCGCAACTGACGACGTGACCCTTTCGGTCGAGGACAATGCCGTTTCGGTGCAGCCGCGTGGCAGCTCCAAGCGTGCCCGCCAGCAGTGGGGCATGAGCCGCACGATGGTGGCCAACCTCGTCCAGGGCGTGACCGACGGCTTCAAGAAGGAGCTGGAGATCAACGGCGTGGGTTACCGGGCGCAGATGCAGGGCAACACCCTGAAGCTGTCGCTGGGCTACTCGCACGAAGTCAACTTCGACGTGCCCCAAGGTGTGACCGTGACCTGCCCCAAGCAGACCGAGATCATCGTTGAAGGCGCAGACCAGCAGCTCGTCGGCCAAGTCGCGGCTAACATCCGCGAATGGCGGAAGCCGGAGCCCTACAAAGGCAAAGGCATCAAGTACAAAGACGAGTACATCTTCCGCAAGGAAGGCAAGAGGTAAGGACCGGACACATGGCAAACACCAAACGCCAACTGTTCCAGAAGCGCCGCATGCGCGTCCGGAGCAAGCTTCGCAAGGTGAACGCGGGCCGCGTGCGGCTCTCCGTCCACCGCTCGAACAAGAACATCAGCGTGCAGCTGATCGACGACGTGCAGGGCGTGACCCTGGCCTCCGCCTCCACTCTGGAGAAGGATCTGGGCGTGGTCGGCAAGAACAACGTGGAGGCCGCCACCAAGGTGGGCGCCGCGATTGCCGAGCGTGCAAAGAAGGCCGGCGTCGAAGAGGCCTATTTCGACCGTGGCGGCTTCCTGTTCCACGGCAAGGTCAAGGCGCTCGCCGATGCTGCCCGTGAGGGTGGTCTGAAGATCTAAGCGGTGGGCTCCGGCCCATCCGACAAGACCTGCGAGGGGCAGCGCATTTTGCCCCTCCGATGATCCGGGGCACCTGATGAAAATCAGGTCCACCGCGATTGGAGACAACCGGCCCAAGCGCCGACCATGAAAAGGACGCCATAGATGGCAGAACGTGACAACAACCGCCGCGGCCCGCGCCGCGACCGTGAGGAAACCCCCGAGTTCGCCGATCGCCTCGTGGCGATCAACCGCGTGTCGAAGACGACCAAGGGCGGCAAGAACTTCGGCTTCGCCGCGCTCGTCGTGGTCGGCGACCAGAAGGGCCGCGTGGGCTTCGGCAAGGGCAAGGCCAAAGAGGTGCCCGAGGCGATCCGCAAGGCCACCGAGCAGGCCAAGCGCCAGATGATCCGCGTGCCGCTCCGTGAGGGCCGCACCCTGCACCACGACATCGAAGGTCGTTGGGGCGCTGGCCGCGTCGTGATGCGCACCGCGCCGACCGGTACCGGTATCATCGCCGGTGGTCCGATGCGTGCCGTCTTCGAGATGCTCGGCGTGCAGGACGTGGTCGCCAAGTCGATCGGTTCGCAGAACCCCTACAACATGATCCGCGCCACGCTCGACGGCCTGACGAAGGAAAACAGCCCCCGCATGGTCGCGCAGCGTCGCGGCAAGAAGGTGGCCGACATCCTCAAGAAGCCCGAAGACGCGCCGGCCGAAGAAGCCGCTGAAGCGTAAGGAGAGCGAGACATGGCTAAAACGATCGTCGTCAAGCAGATCGGCTCCCCGATCCGCCGCCCCGAGATCCAGCGCAAAACGCTGATCGGGCTGGGCCTGAACAAGATGCACCGCACCCGCGAGCTGGAGGATACCCCCTCGATCCGCGGCATGGTCGCCAAGATCCCGCACCTCGTCGAGATCATCGAAGAGCGCGGCTAAGCGATCCGGCGGATCATCCGCCGACCAGAATAGAGCACCTCGGTTCGCAAGAGCCGGGGTGTTTTCGTTTCACGCTCGCTGTAGGGTGACCAAAACGAACCAACAAAACCGAGCAGCCCCATGACCCGCCTCATCCTTCTTCTCCCTCTCGCTCTCGCCGCCTGCTCCAAGGACCGGGGCGCCGATGCGGTGATGGCCTATCCCGACCAGTATCTCTGCCAGCTCCAACATGGGCAGGAGAAGATCGAGAACGCCTATGAGCGCCGCGCCGTCGAGGGCGAGATCGCTCGGCGCGGGCTGGAGTGCTATCAGGGCGTGGTGAAAACGGACTCTCCTCTGTTCCGGTAGGGGCCACGCACCCCGCCAAGCCCTGCATTTTCTGCAATGCGGCATTGCGGTTTCAACTGTGGTCGCCCGACAGGCATCCGGCGTATCTGGCTGCCTGAAAAGCAACCATTCTGGAGACTCCCATGTCCCGCCTCTTCGCTCTTGTCGCCCTCATGACCCGTGGCCTCAAGTCTCAGCCCTGCCCGCATTGGTCCGATTACCTGCGCCAGACTCGCGGCTGATCTTCGCCTATCCGCACAGAAGCGGCGCCTGACTTACGAAAAAGTCATTTGCCGCAGGGTCAGCCGCCCTATCTCTCCTGTCATCAACAGGAGAGGACAGCTCGAAATGACCCAGACCAGACGTACCTTCCTGGCCACCGTCGCTGCCAGCGCCGGGGCCATCACCGTTCTGCCCTATGCCGCCCGCGCCGAGGCGCATGGCGGCGACATGTTCGAAACCGCGAACGGTTCGATCACCATCCACCCGGTCGATCACGCCAGCTTCGTGATGGAGAGTCCCGCAGGCACCATCTACGTCGACCCGGTGGGTGATGCCGCCGCCTACGCCGACTTCCCCGCGCCCGATCTCATCCTCGTCACCCACGAGCACGGCGACCACTTCAACGCCGAGACGCTGGCCGCGATCAAGGGCGAGGCCCACCTGATCACCAACCCGGCGGTGGCCGAAAAGCTGGGCGACATGGCCCCCGACGAGGTGCTGGCCAACGGCGAGAGCACCGAGTGGAACGGCGTCGCGATCGACGCGATCCCGGCCTACAACATCACCGAGGGCCGCACGGACTTTCACCCCGAGGGGCGTGACAACGGCTACGTGCTCACCATCGACGGCTTCCGCACCTATGTCTCGGGCGACACCGAGGACATCCCCGAGATGCGCGCGCTGGAGGATATCGACCTCGCCTTCGTCTGCATGAACCTGCCCTTCACCATGACCGCCGAGCAGGCCGCCTCCGCGGTGAAGGAGTTCGCGCCGACCTACGTCTATCCCTACCACTATCGCGGGCGGGATGACGGCACGCAGGACCCCGAGGCCTTTGCCGCTCTCGTGGCCGACACCTCCGAGGTCAAGTTTGGCGACTGGTACCACGAGATGGAAACCTGAGCCGCCTCACGGCCCATAAACGCGAAACACCCCGGGGATGACCCGGGGCGTTTTGTTGTTCAGGAGGCGGCTTTGCCCCGGCGCCGGGGCCTGCGGCGCTTCTGGCCCTGTGGCTTGGCCGAGGGGGCAGCAGCATGCGCGGGCTTGCCCCGTCCGCCACCACCGCCGCCGCCACTACGACGACGGCCACCGCCGCCACCGCCCTTGCCGGAGCGGGCCGGGCGTTTCTCGGGCACCCAGCTTTCGCCGGAGGCCACGGTGATCTCGCGACCGATGACCTTCTGAATGTCCTTCAACTCGCCCATCTCGACCGGCGCGCAATAAGCTACGGCGGTGCCGTCGCGCCCTGCGCGGGCGGTCCGGCCGATGCGGTGCACGTAGTTGTCCGGCACGTTCGGCAGCTCGTAGTTATACACGTAGCGCACCGCCGGAATGTCGATGCCCCGCGCCGCCACATCGGTGGCGACCAGCACCAGAAGCTCGCCTTCGCGGAAGGCGCTAAGGGCGCGGTCGCGCTGGCCCTGGCTCTTGTTGCCGTGAATCGAGCCAGCGGCAAAACCGGCCTGCTCCAGCTTCTTCTTCAGCCGCTCGGCGCCGTGCTTGGTGCGAGCAAAGACCAGCGCTGCCTCGGTCGGGTGCTGGGCCAGGTGCTCGATCAGCAGCGGCAGCTTGTCGTCCTGCTGGACGAAATGCACGCATTGGTCGATCTTCTCGGCGGGCTTGCCCGGAGGGGCGGTTTCCACCTTCACCGGGTCGGTCAGGTAGCTCTGGGCCAGCTCTTCCATCAGCTTCGGCATGGTGGCCGAAAAGAGCATGGTCTGCCGGTCCTTCGGCAGCAGCGGCGCGATCTGGCGCAGCGCGTGGATGAAGCCCATGTCGAGCATCTGGTCGGCCTCGTCGAGCACCAGGAAGCGGGTCTCGTTCAGTCGGATCGCCTTGCGCTCGATCAGGTCGATCAGCCGGCCCGGTGTAGCGACCAGCAAGTCACAGCCACGGTTCAGCCGGTCGGCCTGCGCGTTGAGCGATTTGCCCCCCACGACAAGTTGCACCCGCACCTGGGTGCCATCGGCATATGCGCGCAGGTTGTCGAGGATCTGGGTGGCAAGCTCGCGGGTCGGCGCCAGAATCAGGCCACGGGTGGTCTTTGGGGCAGGGCGCCCCTCGATCCGCAGCAGGGTGGCCAGCAGCGGCAGGCCAAAGGCGGCGGTCTTGCCGGTGCCGGTCTGGGCAAGGCCCATCACATCGCGCCCGTTGAGCGCGTGGGGGATAGCCTTGGTCTGGATCGGGGTCGGCTTGGTGATGTTCAGCTCGGCCAGGTTGGCGAGCAGTTTGGGCGGAAGGCCCAGCATGTCGAAATCCAAAAGAATGTCCTTTCGGCGGGGGCCCTATTGCCCTCGCACGTGCAAAGCGTCCCGGCCCCTTGTGGCCGGGGATCACTCACGGGTTGCGCCAACTGCGTCTCTCCCGGGCCGGATTGCCCGAAGGACCGCGTGGCGTCTGCCCCCCCGCGTGATGTGGGAACCATGTTGGTAGAAACTGCCGTGCGGGCCGCTATGGCGCCCGCTGCCCCGCTCACGCGTCGGGTGCGGCACTGGGGGCCATATGAGGGGCAATGGGTTGAAAGTCAATGAACGGCAAACGCCCCGGCACGATCCGGCCGGGGCGTTGCGCATTTGCAGGGGCCTCAGGAGGCGTGATCGTAGGCGCTTTCGCCATGCACCGCGAGGTCGAGCCCGTTGAACTCGGTCTCTTCATCCACCCGCAGCGGGGTGACGAGGCGGCAAATGTAGATCAGCGCAAAGGTCACGACCGTGGTGAAGATGCCGACGATCACGAGGCTGCCCAGCTGCGCGGCCCAGCTGCCAGCGCCGAAGACGGCGATCATGATGGTGCCGAAGATGCCACCCACGCCATGCACCGCCATCACATCGAGCGTATCGTCGATGCGGATCTTGTTGCGGATCAGCCCCACCGCTTCTTGGCAGAGTATGCCCGCGACGCCGCCGATGATCAGCGCCTCCACTGGTCCCACGAAGCCCGAAGCCGGGGTGATGGAGGCTAGGCCCGCGATGGTGCCGGTCACCGCGCCGACAACTGAGGCCTTCCCATACTTGATCTTCTCCCAGAGCGCCCAAGTCAGCGTCGCCGTTGCAGCGCTCAGGTGGGTGACGGTCAGGGCCATCGCCGCGCCACCGTCCGCCGCAAGCTGCGAGCCGCCGTTGAAGCCGAACCAGCCGACCCAGAGCAGCGAGGCACCGATCACCACGTAACCGGGGTTGTGCGGCGGCTTGTTGTCATCCTTCCGGCGGCCCAGCACCGCGGCGAGGATCAGCGCGGCAATGCCCGCCGTCTCATGCACCACGATCCCGCCGGCAAAGTCCTTCACTCCGGTCTCACCGAAGATCCCGCCATCGGCCAGAAACCCGCCGCCCCAGATCCAGTGCACCACCGGCGCGTAGCACAGCAGCATCCAGAGGCCGGAGAAGAGGAGCACGAAGCCAAAGCCGATCCTCTCTACATAGGCGCCAACGATCAACGCCGGGGTGATGATCGCAAAGGTCATCTGGAAAGCGAAGAACAGCACTTCGGGCAGGGTGCCTGCGAGGCTGTCGGTGGTGATGCCCGCGAGGAACATCTTGTCATAGCCGCCCCACCAGCTCGTGGCCTCGCCAAAGGCGATGGAGTAGCCCGCCACCAGCCAGAGCACGCTCATCAGGCAGGCAATCGCGTAGCAATGCATGAACACGCTGAGCACGTTCCGCGCGCGCACCAGCCCGCCGTAAAACAGCGCCAGCCCCGGCAGCGTCATCAGCAGCACCAGAGCCGTTGCAACAATGATCCAGGCGGTATCTGCACCAACCATCTCTGTCCCCTCCTCGGTTTGGTTGCAGGGCAAAGAGCCTCGGAGGGGCGCAAAGAAAAGCGGCAATCTTTCCGCAAGCTGCCATTTTATGCGCCGGTTCGCGCATTGCCCGCTTGTTGGGCCGTGATTGCGACAAGCGCACAAAAAATGACCCAAAAGAAAATTCGCAAACCTGCCGAATAAATCGCGAAGCCGGGGCGTAAGGGAGGTGTCTGCACAGCGCAGGCGCCCACTTGGCATAGACACGGAGACATTCAGATGACCAAGCTTTCCCTTCTCGCCCTCCTTCTCATCCCCGGCGCGGCCCTGGCCGATGGCCACGGCGGCGCGCCCGTCGGCAGCGCCGAGATCGACGGCGCCGCCGTTCTGGTCGATGACGCGCAGATGACCCTCTACACCTTCGACAACGACGATGGCTCGACCTCCACCTGCTACGATGGTTGCGCCGGCAGCTGGCCGCCCGTGCTGGCCGAAGAGGGCGCGTCTCTGCCCGAGGGCTTCGCCCTGACTGAGCGCCGCGACGGCACCAAGCAGATCACCTACAACGGCGCGCCGCTCTACCTCTGGGCCGGTGACGCGGAGCCGGGCGACATGACCGGTGACGGCGTGGGTGGTGTCTGGCACGTGGCCAAGCCCTAAAAACCACGGCGGTGGGCGCGGACAAGTCCCTCGCGGGCGGGCCGAACCCCAGCGAGGAAAGGCTTGAACGCCCCGCCCGCCGCCGCTATACGCCCCCGGTGGCCCGGAATGGGCCCGATTCACGACCCAAGACCCAAACCAAAAATGCCGTGGCCGCCCATATCGCTTCGGGGGCGCGTCCGGCCAAGGAGAAGCGACATGAAACTCAATGAACTCCGTCCCGCCGACGGCTCGACCTTTAACAAAAAGCGCGTGGGCCGTGGCCCCGGCTCCGGCAAAGGCAAAACCGCTGGCCGTGGTATCAAAGGTCAGAAGTCGCGTTCGGGTGTGGCCATCAATGGCTACGAGGGCGGCCAGATGCCGATCTACCAGCGTCTTCCCAAGCGCGGCTTCAACAAGCCGAACCGCAAGAAGTTCGCCGTGATCAACCTCGGCCTGATCCAGAAATTCATCGACGCCAAGAAGCTCGACGCCAAGGGCACCATCGACGAAGACGCACTGGTGGCTTCCGGCCTCGTGCGCCGCAAGCTCGACGGTGTGCGCATCCTCGCCAAGGGCGAGCTGACCGCCAAGGTCGCGCTTTCCGTCACCGGTGCTTCCAAGTCGGCCATCGAGGCCGTCGAAAAAGCCGGCGGCTCGCTTTCGGTCACGACCGCGCAGGCCGCCGAGTAACACGGTTGCCCAAGGCGGCGCTGGCCCCTACATGGCTAATGACACACATGCGCCGCCGGTCCTGACAGGGCCCGGCGGCGCATCGGCATAACGAAAAGAGCACACCCCATGGCATCAGCAGCAGAGCAAATGGCCGCCAACATGAGCTGGGGGGCCATCGGCAAGGCCCCGGAGCTTCGGCAGCGGATCTTCTTCACCATCGGGCTGCTGATCATCTATCGCCTCGGCACCTACATTCCCGTCCCCGGCATCGACGGCACCGCGCTGCGGGCCTTCATGGAGCAGGCGACGCAGGGCCTCGGCGGCGTGCTCAACATGTTCACCGGCGGCGCCATCGGCCGGATGGGCATCTTTGCCCTCGGCATCATGCCCTACATCTCCGCCTCGATCATCGTGCAGCTTCTTACGGCCATGGTGCCGGCGCTGGAGCAGCTGAAGAAAGAGGGCGAGCAGGGCCGCAAGAAGATCAACCAATACACCCGCTACGGCACCGTGGCGCTGGCGACCTTCCAGGCCTACGGCCTCGCCGTGTCGCTGCAGAACGGCTCCGCCGACGGCGTGCCCTTCGTGGCCGATCCGGGCCTCTTCTTCATCGCCTCCTGCGTCATCACGCTGGTCGGCGGCACCATGTTCCTGATGTGG